>OZ245020.1:0-1200000 GCA_965223865.1 Nitrosarchaeum sp. | reverse complement strand
GCCTGTTATCCCTGGGGTAATTTTTCTGTCACCTCCGGGCCCCAATAGTGGGCACACGAAGGATCGCTAAGCCAGACTTTCGTCTATGAATTCCGTGCGTTTGGAAATCCATTCAGTCGAGTTTTTGGCTTTGCCCTCTTCAACGGATTTCTGCCCCGTTTGAACTCAACTTTGGGCCCCTTTGATATCTTTTCAAAGGGGTGCCGCCCCAGCCGAACTGCCCACCTGCACATGTCTCCAGTCTTCTCTGGATAAGTGATACTGCAAAAAGAGTCTGGTGTTACATCGTTGCTTCCTAACATCCCGGAGAACGTTAAGCATGGCTCCCAGATACCCTGTGCAATTCTTACTATACCACAAGCACAAGCTGCAGTAAAACTCCACGGGGTCTTCTCTCCCCGATGGAAGATGATGGACTGTTCGTCCACCTTATGTGGCTTCACCGGGTTGTAGGCGGGGACAGTGGGGCTCTCGTTGTTCCATTCATGCGCGTCGGAACTTACCCGACAAGGCATTTGGCTACCTTAAGAGAGTCAGAGTTACTCCCGGCGTTAACCGGCCCTTAGCTCGGTTGAACCCAAGTTTTAGGTACCGGCACCGGCCAGGATTCAGCGACTATACAAATCCTTTCGGACTAGCAGTCGCCTGTGTTTTTATTAAACAGTCGAAACCCCCTTGTCATTGCAACCTGCGGTCCCCATTCCTCATGAAGATCGCAGGCATCCCTTATACCTAAGCTACAGGACTAATTTGCCGAATTCCCTCGCCATACGGTATACCCGTAGCACCTTAGCTTTCTAAGCCAGCGCACCTGTGTCGGTTCTGGGTACGAACTTGCACTTTGCTAACTACACAGTCTTTCATGGTCTCCTGGAATCAAGGAAACTCCGCTAACGCGAAGCCATTCCCGTCTCGGATTAGTTCTCGTCATTACGATACTCCCTAATCCTTGAACGGTTAGATACAACGACGATTGTACAACCCCTATCCGAAAGCTAACCATATAGCTCAAATGCTCCATACAAGGTACTGGAATATTAACCAGTTTCCCTTTCGATTTACTCTGTTGAGGTAAACCTTAGGATCGACTACCTCCAGGCTGATAACGCATTGCCTGGAAACCCTTGCGCTTACGGTGGTATGGATTCTCACCATACTATGCTGTTACTGCCACCAGGATCTGCAATAGAAACCGGTCCACAGGACGTTACCGCCCTGCTTCGACCCAATCACTACGCCAACCTACCACGAATCATCCACTGATGATTATCTAAAGTATCGGTACTTTGCTTTAGCCCCGTCCGTTTTTGAGGCATCCCCCCTCGGCAGGTAAGTTGTTACACACTTTTTAAAGGATAGCTGCTTCTGAGCTTACCTCCCTGCTGTCTTGGCGAGAACACGCTCTTTGGCTTGACACTTAGCAAAAATTTGGGGACCTTAACTTCAGTCTGGGTTAAACCCCTTTCGGTCGTGAGCCTTACGCCACACGAACCCGTGTCCTTGCTTCTACGATGTATATCCGTTCGGAGTTTGAATGAGCGGTGAGGGATTTCTCCCCCGCGCCGCTCTATCAGTGCTCTACCGGAAACACTATCTCCACAAAGCACGCCCTGCGAGACGCTTCGGTTGGAACTAGCGAGCGCCAGTCTAGATTGGTTTTTGACCCCTATTCCCAAGTCACAACAACGATTTGCACGTCAGAACGTCTTCAGACCTCCAGCGGGCTTTCGCCCGCCTTCATCTTGCTCAGGAATAGATCGACTGGCTTCTAGCCTAGCCGCCATGACTTAACGCACTTTCACACGCTTCTCCTCACAATGCTGCGAGAACTCGGTTTCCCTTCGACTACACCTTTACAGGTTTAATCTTGCCATGACAGTTAGCTCCCTGGCCCGTGTTTCGAGACGGAACGCGTGACACTGATGACTTGAATATCAAACCTTTAGCTCTATTGCTAGAACCTCCAGTCTGAAAAAATCACCTTCCATGCCACGCACGTCTGTAACCAATAGGTTTCATGCACTTTTCACCCCCCTTCCGGGGTACTTTTCAGCTTTCCCTCACGGTACTAGTACACTATCGGTCTTGAGAGATATTTAGCCTCGGATGCTACTTTCACCCATATTCATTGCCCACTACCAAGGACAATTACTCGGGTATGAATAGGACCATTCCAACTTCGCTTACGGGGGTTTCACCCTCTATACCAGAACTTTTCAGATCACTTCAGCTGTTTTTCAGGATTCCATATTATCATACCAAAACACCACATCTCCCGAAGGATTCAGTTTGGGCTATTTCCTTTTCGATCGCCTCTACTTGGGAAATCTCAATTGATTTCTTTTCCACGTGGTACTAAGATGCTTCAATTCCCACGGTTCGATTTCCACCACCAGTGTGATGGAATACACAAAAGTGTAAGATTCTCATTCGGACATCTCGGGATCATAGGATGCGTGCGCCTACCCCGAGCTTATCGCAGCTTGCCACGTCCTTCATCTCTCCTCAAGCCTAGCAATCCTCCTATTGGCGTCTTTACACCGGCAAATTCAGCCACATATTACACGACTATGCACGATGATCATCGCAAGTCCTCCAGGGAAGGAGAAACCAGCTACATCCTTCATACATCACTTTCGTGATGCATTGCATCGATGATTTATGTGAAGATTTGTGCATCCGACACATTTCCTTATCTAAGGAGGTGATCCGACCGCAGGTTCCCCTACGGTCACCTTGTTACGACTTTTCCCTTGTCACGTACCTCAAGTTCGATAACGCCAATCAGACGTCACCTCGCTAAAGGCACACTTCAATGAAACGACGGGCGGTGTGTGCAAGGAGCAGGGACGTATTCACCGCGCGATAATGACACGCAGTTACTAGGGATTCCATATTCGTGAGGGCGAGTTGCAGCCCTCAGTCATAACTGTGGTAGTGTTTGAGGATTACCTCCTCCTTTCGGATTCGGAACCCATTGTCACTACCATTGCAGCCCGCGTGTGGCCCCAGAGTTTCGGGGCATACTGACCTGCCGTGGCCCCTTCCTTCCTCCACATTAACTGCGGCGGTCCCGCTAATTCGCCCCACTACTCCTGAGAGTAATGGTGGCAACTAGAGGCAGGGATCTCGCTCGTTACCTGACTTAACAGGACATCTCACGGCACGAGCTGGCGACGGCCATGCACCACCTCTCAGCTTGTCTGGTAAAGTCTTCAGCTTGACCTTCATTCTGCTGTCTCTCCGGGTAAGATTTCTGGCGTTGACTCCAATTGAACCGCAGGCTTCACCCCTTGTGGTGCTCCCCCGCCAATTCCTTTAAGTTTCATACTTGCGTACGTACTTCCCAGGCGGCAAACTTAACGGCTTCCCTGCAGCACTGCATTGGCCACAAGCCAATGCATCACTGAGTTTGCATGGTTTACGGCTGGGACTACCCGGGTATCTAATCCGGTTTGCTCCCCCAGCTTTCATCCCTCACCGTCGGACGTGTTCTGGTAGACCGCCTTCGCCACAGGTGGTCATCAATAGATCAAAGGATTTTACCCCTTCCTACCGAGTACCGTCTACCTCTCCCACTCCCTAGCTTTGCAGTATTCCCGGCAGCCTATACGTTGAGCGTATAGATTTAACCGAAAACTAACAAAGCAGGCTACGGATGCTTTAGGCCCAATAATCATCCTGACCACTTGAGGTGCTGGTTTTACCGCGGCGGCTGACACCAGAACTTGCCCACCCCTTATTCATCGGTGTTTCTAGGACCGACAAAAGGTTCCTTTAGCAGAAACCACTCGGATTAACCTTGTCGTGCTTTCGCACATTGCAAAGTTTTCTCGCCTGCTGCGCCCCATAGGGCCTGGGTCCGTGTCTCAGTACCCATCTCCGGGCTACTCCTCTCAGAGCCCGTACCTGTAATAGTCTTGGTGGGCCATTACCTCACCAACAAACTGATAGGCCGCAGTCCCATCCTACAGCGATAAATCATTTGGAACACAAACCATTCCAGGCATAGTGTTCTATCGGGCATTATTCTCAGTTTCCCGAGGTTATTCCCGTCCATAGGTTAGGTTGACTACGCGTTACTGAGCCGTCTGCCTTGTATTGCTACAATGACTCGCATGGCTTAGTATCAATCCGATAGCAGTCAGGTCCGGCAGGATCAACCGGATTCTGATTTTTGATTATTGAAGTACATTTGTACTTATTATTGGAATTGACGGATGCACATAATCTTCACATTTCAGATATGATCACTTGATCAGATCCTCATTTTGTATGCGTAACTGGAGGCCCATGAATCACAAAATGGTGCAATACCATACTTCATCACAAGCGCCGCCTTATTGCGTTACGTATGCAGAAACTTAAGAATAACAAATCCATATAAACCATGCCTAAAATAATGTCTGATCTCAGTCTTTTTTGACAAAAATTTCAAAAAAAGTAGAAAAAATGCCTGAAGAAGAGACCATTTACAAGTTGTAGATAATTAAAATTGCCGATTTTTTAATTATAGGTATTATTTTGAGAGATCATATTAAAGCATACAAAAAGAAAACGAAAAATTCATTTCAACTTTTTAAAAAGTCTACAAGTCTTCATGTAAATGGTGTTTCTCACAACATAAGATTTTATGAACCATATCCATTTGTTGTAAAAAAATCAGCTGGAAAAAATCTGATAGATGTTGATGATAACAAGTATACAGATTATTGGATGGGGCATTGGAGTCTTATTTTAGGACATGGTCCAAAAAGAGTAAAAGATTCTCTAAAAAAGCAAATAGAGAAAAGCTGGATGTATGGAACAGTAAATGAGCAAACAATCAGACTTTCAGATATTATTTCAAAGGCAGTTCCGGTAGCTGAAAAAATTCGATATGTAACATCAGGTACTGAAGCTACAATGTATGCAGTAAGACTTGCACGATCTGTAACTGGGAAAAAAATTATTGCAAAGATTGATGGGGGGTGGCATGGATATACTTCAGATTTGTTAAAAAGTGTAAACTGGCCATTTTTCGAATCAGAAAGTAGTGGAATTATAAATGAAGAACAAATTATTTCAATTCCATACAATGACTTACAACAATCCCTCAAGATTTTAAAAAATTATTCCAAAAATTTGGCAGGAGTAATCATTGAACCAGTTTTAGGTGGGGGAGGATGTATTCCCGCTGAAAAAGAATATCTTAGAGGATTACAAGAATTTTGCAAAAAAAATAACTCATTGTTTATTTTAGATGAAATTGTTACAGGGTTTAGATTTAGATTCGGATGTTTATATCCAACCATGAAATTGGATCCAGATATTGTAACCCTAGGAAAGATAGTCGGAGGAGGAATGGCAATAGGTGTAATGTGTGGTAAAAATGAAATTATGAAACTTGCAGATACTACAGATAAGAAAAAATCAGAAAGGTCTTATGTTGGAGGAGGAACATTTTCTGCAAATCCCATATCAATGACTGCTGGTTTTGTAACACTCTCAGAATTAAAATCAAAATCAATTTATTCAAAAATTAACTTGTTAGGAGAATTTGCCAGAAAAGGATTAACAAAAATATTTGATGGAAAAGTAGCAGTAACAGGCAGAGGATCATTATTTATGACTCATTTTCTAAAAGATGGAATTACTCAAATAAAAAATTCCTCTGATGCTGCAAGATGCGACATAAAAATACTAGAAAAATATCATTTTAAAATGATAACCGAAAACGAAATTTTCTTTCTACCTGGAAAACTAGGTGCCATATCATATGCTCACTCAAAAGAAGACATTAAAAAGATGATAGAAGCATCTGAAAATTTTTTATAAATTAAAGAATAATTTTATTCATGCAAGAAAAGAAAGATTTACAATCAAAGACAAAAGAAGAGGAAAAACATAGCCGCCAGAGATCCATGCAAGCAAAAGTAGGATTTTTTTAAAAAGTTAATCTAAACTTTCATTACCAATGTAATTTTCTTAATTTTATGGGACTTTTTGGGTCAAAAGAAAATCCAGATGATTTAATATATCAAGCAGTATCATTAATGGAAAAAAACCAACCAAAAAGGGCAATATCATTATTTAACAAAGTTCTAAAGCAAGATTCCAAAAACACTCAGGCATTATTCAATAAAGGACTAGCATTAAATCAGATAAAAAAATACAGTGACGCAGTAACATGCTTTGAAATATTATTAGGAATAAATCCCAAAGATGCTCAGGCGTTTAATAATAAAGGAATTGCAATGGCTGAAATGGGAAACCTGCAAGCAGCAAATGAATGCTATGACAATGCAATAGAAGCAGATCCAAAGTATGCTGCATCATTCTTTAACAAAGGAGTATTGCTAGACAAACTTCAAGAGCACGAAGAAGCATTGGAATATCTTGACAAGGCCATCAATATAGAACCTAGAAAACATAATGCATTATTTTACAAAGGCATCGTCCTAGGAAAAATGAAAAAACACGAAGAGTCTCTAAATTGTTTTGAAAATGTCTACAAGAAAAACCCAAAGCACATAGATGCATTATTTCACAAAGGAATCGAGCTGGCAGAATTAAATAAACACGAAAAAGCAATCGAGATTTTTGATAAAATATTATCAAATTACAAAAATAACGTTAACATCATTTATGCAAAATCAAGAAGTAAAGCAGCATTAGGCATGTATCCAGAATCCTTAGAATTATTAAAGCAAGCAGTTTCTAAAAATCCCAAAGTGATTAGAGCGTGGGCAAAAGAAGAAAAAGCGTTTACGCATTTACATACAAATGACAAGTTCAGAGCATTGGTAAAATTGAAAAATTAGATTTCAAAGGACTTTATTTCGTACTGAATCAATTCTTAAGAGTCCTATCTTTTTGTTAGGACCTATTAGTCTTGCTTCAAATATCGGAACATAAACCTCAGATATCTCACGCAAAACAAATTCATCATTAAGATCACGAACTTCAGGCTCAAGTGGTTTTTTAAGAATTTCTTTTAGTTTTTCAAGAGCAGCGTCGTACGTTATTTCTGATTTTTTTACATTTGTTGGATTTTTTTCCAATATTCTTTTCGGATAATTTTCTATTGTTTTTGAAGTAATTTTAAATGGAAATTTTATTTCTCTACCATGATGATCAAAGACCATCTCATCTTCTTCCTCTATGAATACATGTTCTTCTAATTGTAAATCAATCTTGTTTTTTCCGCGTTTTCCGACAAAGGTCTTTTCAAAAGAGGATTTGGAACGTATTGGAAAAACTCCATCTCCAAAAACAACTTCCTTTACATTGGAATCAACAGAAATTGTATGAGTTGCCTTTCTATAGTAATCTGCAATGTACTTTCCTGAAACCATCAATATGCATTCATAGTAAAGCTTGAGAGAATGAACATGAACCTGTTCTCGTTTTGGTTTTTTTAACAATTTTTTGAATAAACCGGTCTTTTTTTCTTCTATTATTGTTAAAGCATCTTGCTCATCAATGGTCTTTTTTAATACTATTGTCTTTATTTCATATTTTTTTTGAGCCAAAATTCGATCAAAAATATTACACCGTGGCTATTAAATCAATTGTAGAAAAAATTCGATTCGGAAAAATATAATACATTTGAATGGTCTCAAAAAACATGGCTGCAAAAAAGAAAGCACGATACATTGAAAGATTTCTCAAAAAAGCTGACAAAGCAATAGAAGAAGGAATCAAAAGAGCTGATGAAGCCCTAGAAGACGCAGTAGAATTTGGAGAAATGGCAGCGACTCAAGCAAAAAAGACAAGTGATGAGCTCAGAAAAAGAGCAACAAAAGAAAAAGAAGAGATAAAATCAAAAGGAATCAAAAAAATCAACGAGGGTATTGCAGCTGCCAAACAAGCTAGTAGTAAAACCGAAGAAGATTTAGCCACATTAGAAAAACTTGGAAAATTAAGAAAGGCAGGAGTCTTAACTGAAAAAGAATTTCAAGAGAAGAAAAAGAAGATTTTAGAAAGGATTTGAGATGAAAAAATCCAACATTTACTCAGCAGGAGATAGAAGAAAGATCAATCCAGGGTGGTTTACAGAAAGAGTCCATATGAAAGACATATCATCTAAAATAAAATCACAAGATCAAGGAATTTATCACGTTTACTTTGATAATGGTGCAAAAACAAAGGTCCATGAACATAATGGAAACCAAGTGTTAATTGCTACAAAAGGAAAAGGAAGTTTAGAAATTTTTAAAAAATTCGGCACAAAAAAGACAAATTTCAAGATTAAACGAATTGAAAAAATTAACCTCAATGAAGGAGATGTAGTACATATCCCAGTACATACTCTTCATACACATGGCTCTATTAACAAGAAAAAGACATTCTCACATATTGCAATTAACATATTGCCAAAAAAAAATTCTGAATACAAGACCACTTGGTATGAGTCAGATTTTAGATCAAAAGTGACAACAATAGTATAGTTTTCTTAGTAAGGAAATCTCTGAAATCGAACAGATTCAACGAATTAAGGTATTTCAAAGTCAAGTATTTCATATTGTAGAATCTATGAAAGGCAAAAGAAGAGGAAATTTCAAAATAAACCAGAAAACCCTACAAATTGTATGTAATTGTTTTTAAAATATTAGGAACCTTTAACAGTGTGAATACTTATCAGGCCATCAAAACTCTGAACGTGAAATCAGGATCTTCCTTTGAGGAGATCAAAGAGGCATATAGAAAACTGGCATTAGAATATCATCCTGATAAAAATACAGACGAAAAAGAAGGTCGAGAATTCAAAAGAGTAACAGAAGCATATAACATCCTAAAGAAAAAGTACAAGGAAAATATATCAAATTCTGAACCTGACCCAAAATATACCAATAAAAAAACAAACAGAAAAACTCATTTCAAAAGGAAACCAGAATGGGGAGCTCCTTCAGATAGTCAAACCCCAGAACAGGATTGGAATAAATTTACGCGAGAATTTGAAGAAGGAGATCCAGACTTTTGGAAAGAATATGAAAGAAAGTTTTGGGAAGAATACAATGCACATGTACGTCCAGACGGCAAACATGGAGAGTATGAAAAGGCAAGAGAGTCTGAAATTCAACCTGATCTTTTTGTAGATGTTGATAAGAGTCTATGTATCGGATGCTGTAGTTGTGAAATTATTGCTCCGGATGTTTTTCAGATTAACAAAAATTCAAAATCAAATCCAAAATCATCAGTAATTAATTCCAGCGGTGCAGGAGTTAATCAAATAATGAATGCAGCTGAAACATGTCCAACAAAGGCAATTAGTGTTGAAAATACAGAAACTAAAGAAAGACTATATCCTTACTGAATTATTCAGTAATCTTTTTGTAGATTTCATCAAATTCGGAATCGGATAAAGTACGTGTTGAACCAAACATACTGTGAATCGCTCCAGCTGAATCTGAAGATTCACGTGGAACTAAATGGACATGTACATGTGGTATTTCTTGTCCTGCATCCTTGCCATTGTGAATAGCAACTAATGTTGCACCTGTCATTCTATCAACTTTAGAAATAACTTGATGTACTAATGAAAACAAATCAGAATTTTCTTCACTAGACAGGTCTTGAATTTTTGTATGGTGATTTTTGGGGATGACCAAAGTATGTCCTTTTGTAAGAGGAAATGCATCTAAAAAGGCAATAGACTTTGATGTTTCTTTGATAGTTTTTGTTTTAATTTCACCATTTATTATTTTGCAAAATATACAATCCATTATGGTTTATGGAAATTTCAAAAATATTAATTCAGCTGTTATGGCTCTACAATTGTAGCCCATGCCAAACCCTGGCCAAATTTGATAGTTGCCTTGTCTCCTGGTTTCAGATTACAATTTTCAATGGTTTTAGGAACATCATCAATTGTCTCTACATAGCATGTTCCATTATCATTTGTCAAAATTACTACTTCTTCATAGACATCTTCGCGTATTAAATTCCAAAACGGAAAAACCAAAGTAGATAAGACTAGAGCAGCTACCGCAAAAGCACCCCCAAAAGCTAATCCCATTTTTTTACCATAACTTAATTCCAAAATTACCACGTTCCACCTGTACCGGAATTAGGATCTAGTTTCTTTTCAGGAATGTTTCCATGTGCCTTTTTCATATGTCGTTTGAGACGTTCAGGATCATGTAACTCTGTTCCGCATTCCTTACATTTGGTTTGAGGAGAATCTTCTTTTTTTTGCTTGAAAAGACCCATGATAGAAATGAATTTGAAATCTAATAAATAGAATTCCTTCAATATTTATCTGAAATAGGCTCAGTAGGATACTAATCCTTTTAGCAGAAACAAAAAACCTTGGAAAATCTGCCAAAAGTTAAAGACAAATAATTTTTGAATTAAAAATGTGTAGAACTATTCATCAATAGTACCCCCTTGTCCATATAATACATGCATTGTGTGGCTGCTTGTAATGTCTTTCAGAGTTCTAAGTTTTGAGACCACCTTATCAATTCCGTGAATGTCATCAGTACAGATTTTCAAAAAAATATCATACTTACCCCAAATTCCATTTATCTCAGTAACCCCAGGGATTTTCTTGATTTCTGCAATCAGACCAGATTCACTACCAGTATTACAGGTTAGAAGAATGTATGCTTGCATAATTTAATTTCTATTTTTACTAAATAAATATAATCAATAATTAAAAATTCTCAGAATCTCTTTTGACAAATTTACAATACATTATAAAGGATATAGGAATTTTCAATGTTAATGGATTTAAAAAATATTACAGTTTTGGGTTCTGGTGTAATGGGCCACGGAATTGCCCAAGTTTCTGCAACTGCAGGCTATAATGTAGTTCTAAGAGACATTGAACAAGGATTTTTAGATAAAGCAATGGAAAAAATACGATGGAGTTTAGACAAGTTAGTGTCTAAAGAAAAAATTTCAAAAGATGAAGGAGATGCAATTTTTTCTAGAATCACACCACGTGTTGATTTGAATGAAGCTGTAAAAGATGCACAATTAGTAATAGAAGTAGTTCCAGAAATTATGGATTTAAAGAAAAAAGTTTATGCAGAATTAGACAATGCAGCATCTCCTGAAGTAATATTTGCATCAAACACAAGCACTTTACCAATTACAGAGATTGCAAACATAACATCAAGACCAGAGAAAGTTATCGGAATTCACTTTTTCAATCCACCACAACTAATGAAACTCGTCGAAGTTATTCCAGGGGGGGAAACATCACAAGAAATCACAGATATGACACAAGAATTTGTAAGATCAGTCAAGAAAGAACCAGTTTTGTGTAGAAGAGATGTTCCAGGATTTATTGTAAATAGATTATTTATTCCAATGGTACATGAAGCATGTTACATGATGGATAGACAAGGTGTAAGTATGACAGAAATTGATTCAGCAGTAAAATTCAAGCTTGGGTTTCCAATGGGAATATTTGAGTTGGCTGATTTTACTGGAATGGATGTAATTCACAAAGCAACAGTTGAGATGCATCTTAGGGACAAAAAAGTGATAAATCCACATCCCACAATTGAAAAAATGTTTGATGAAAAAAAGCTTGGACAAAAATCAGGAGAAGGATTCTACAAATACTCTGACGATAAATATGAGAGAGTACCACTTTCTGAAGAGCTTGCAGAGAAATGTAACCCAATTCAGCTTGTCGCAAATATTCTAAACAATGCAGCTTGGCTTGTAACTAACAAAGCAAGTGATATTGATGAGTTAGAAAAAGCAGCAAATCTAGGACTAGGATTAAAAAAACCAATGTTTGAGACAGCAAAAGAGATTGGGATTAAAAATATTGTAGATGAGCTAAACAAGTTAGCAGAAAAGCATGGGGAGTTTTACAAACCTGATCCATTGCTAGTTTCTATGCAGTAACAATTTCTAAAATTTTCTTAACGGCATCTTGAGGAGAATCTACTCCAATTATTTTTACATTTTTTCTGTGATCAACATAATCATCAATATATTTTTCTGCTGCCCCACCAGTTCCTCGTATTGCCACCATTGGTTTTTTGTACATATATGCAGCACAAATCTCTGAAAGCGTCCCTGAACCACCACCTACAATAATTATTCCATCAGCTGATAGTGCATTTAGAAAATCTCGGGTAAGGCCCATTCCACTAGGAATTACAATGTCACAGTATTCATTTGCAAAAGAAGGATCATCTTGAGGTATTATCCCAATTACAAGACCATTTGCATCATGTGCTCCATGACATGCTGCTTTCATTACTCCTCCAAGACCTCCTGTTAAAAGAACACAGTCAAATTTTGCAATTTCTGATCCAATTTCATATGCAATTCTTTGATGCTCAGGAGTGCAACCATTGTCATTATGCCCAATTACCAAAATCTGAAGTTTTTTGGCCATAAACAATCATAATACAAAAGGTATCTAATATCTTTCCAAGCAACATACCTACACAATAATTTTCTGCTTCATATCATGCTTTCAAATACTTAAAGAAGATTTTTCATCCTACAAGCGTAAAGGATATTAAATAACAAAACAAATTACAAATATGGAAAAACGTTCAATGCCAGTTTGTTTTACTGAAAAACAATACAAAATGATCGAAGAGTTTGCCAAGAGAAACGGTATGCTCAATGCAAGCCAAGCTCTTGAGAAAATCTTAACCAAATAGACACTTTTTTGTTATTTTTGTTTTTATTTTGTTTACATTTATAGAAAGTCATATCAATTAGGTTTAAAGAAATGGGATTGTTTAGCAGAAAGCCTTCGTTTTGTGCCATTTGTAACACCAAACTTACTCACAAGTACAAACCAAAAAGAGAATGGAATATCAAGGGTCCATTGTGCGGCAATTGCCATTTTGATAAATCCAAGGAATATTTTGAAGGCAAAGTTAGACAATCGTGTGTTGTATGTGGCACCACAAGGAAGATCACGGATTTATGGGAACCTAGATGGCAATGGGATATGGAAGGATTGTTGTGTAAAGAATGCTTTGATAAAAAAGAAGAGGGGTTTGCCAAAAAGAAAAACTATTGTTCATTATGTGGAGCAAAGATGGGATTAATCAGGTATAATCCAAAAGGAAAATGGAAGATTGAAGGCCAGATCTGCAGAGAGTGTTGGGATAATAAGAAGGCGGAACTAGGATAATGGGTTTTTTTAAAAAATTTATTTGTGAAATTTGTAAGAACAAGTTCTCACGTCAAGAAGATTTAATGAATCACCAACAAATTGTACATGGTAAAGATTTGAAATATGATTGTAAAGAATGCAATAAGTTTTTCTCAAATATGGAGGACATGAGAACACATCTCCAAAGAGAGCACAACTACAAAAAAGACCGATGACTATACTGCTTTAATGGATTTAACAATAGGAGGTCTAACTTTGATAAACACTCTAAATCCACAAATACATTTGATTTCAGGGAGTCTAGATAATTCAGTATTTGAAACAGTGGTTCCACATCTCAAACAGGAGTAAATTACATCAAATGTTTCAGTTGGAGTTTCTTCAGTGGTTTCTTCATACATGTTTATCATCAAAAAGTTCTGTTATTTTAAGGCTCACCAGATTATGTCAAAGATAATTCAATATAGACATCATCTGGAATTTTTAATCGCATTAATTGTCTGATTGCTTTATCGTCTGCATTAATGTTAATTATTCTTCGGTGCATTTTCATTTCCCATTTTTCATAGGTTTCAGTTCCACTACCACAAGGAGATTTTCTAGTTGCAACATGCAATCTTTTAACTGGAAGAGGAGTCGGGCCTTTAACTTTGACGCCAGTTTTTTTACCAATACCCATGATTTCACCGCAAACGCCATCTAATTTTGGAAGACTGGTCGAAGTGAGTTTGACACGGGCAGTTTGAGTCATCGATAACTCAGCCTATGGTTTGTATTCTTCGGTAATTTCCTTAACAATCCCTGCTGCAATAGTTGCACCCATGTCTCTGAGTGCAAATCTACCCATTTCAGGAAATTCCTGGAAAGTTTCGATGCAAGTTGGTCTCACCGGTCTAATCTTAACAATTGCAGAGTCACCAACCTTAAGGAATTTTGGATTCTCCTCAACTACTGCACCAGTTGCAGGATTGATTTTTTGAAGGAATTCAGTTACTGTTGCTGCTACTTGAGCAGTATGTGCGTGCATTACTGGGGTGTAACCAGGTGCAATTGCTGTTGGGTGATGAATTACGATAATTTGGGCTTTGAATTCTTTTGCGACTTTGGGTGGGGCATCAGGAGAACCTAATACATCGCCTCTCTTGATATCTTTCTTTTCAACGCCTCTTAGGTTAAAGCCAATATTATCACCTGCTTCTGCTTTTGGCATTTCTGTATGGTGAGTCTCAATTGATTTGATTTCGCCTGGAGCACCTGAAGGCATAACAACTATCTTATCACCTGGTTTCATGGTTCCGGTTTCTACTCTACCTACGGGTACGGTTCCCACACCTGTGATTGTATAAACATCTTGAATTGGAACACGTAGTGGTTTACCAATTGGTTTTTCAGATACTGTAAAGTCATCAAATGCTTCAAGTAATGTTTTACCAGTGTACCATGGCATGTTCTCTGATTTTTTAACCAAATTATCACCTTTCCATCCAGAAACTGGAATGAATGGTACATTTTCTAATTTGTATCCGACAGATTTAACTAATTTTTCACCTTTTTCTTTTGCTGTTTTGAATGCACCTTCAGAGTAGTTGCTATCATCCATTTTGTTGATTGCAACGATTATTTGATTTACACCTAATGTTTTTAGCAAGAATGCATGCTCTCTCGCCTGTCCACCTGCTGCAATAGCAGTATCAGTTTCACCTTCTTTTGCTGAAAGCACTAAGATTGCTGCATCTGCTTCAGAAGCACCAGTAATCATGTTTTTGATAAAGTCTCTGTGACCAGGAGCATCAATTAATGTAAAGAAGTATTTTGGAGTTTCAAATTTTTGGAAAGCAAGGTCGATTGTAATGCCTCTCTCTCTTTCATCTTTAATATTATCCATAACCCATGCATACTTGAAAGTATCACCTTTTCCGGTCTTCTCGGATTCAGCTGCATGTGCTGCAATTGTTCTTTCATCTACAACACCGAGATCCATCAAGAAATGACCCATGGTTGTTGATTTTCCATTATCAATATGACCTGTAACAATCAGGTTCAAGTGTGGTTTATCTGCCATAAACAGTCAGCATTCGAAGGGATTTATTACTGTTATGAATTTTTTTAAAAAAAATCAATTTTTTCAATAAATTTTAGATCAATTGTTGTTAAGAATTACACATAAATCCCTGCAAAAAAACACGCATATTATGAAAATCACAGTTTCTGTTATCAAAGCCGACGTAGGTGGAGTTGGAGGTCATACAAGACCAAGTGATGGACTAATTGAAGCAGTTAGAAACACCATCAAAAATTCTGAAGATTTACTAATCGATCATTATATCGGATATTGTGGAGATGATGTCCACATTGTCATGTCTCACACTCATGGTGTAGATAATCAACAAATTCACAAATTAGCTTGGGATGCATTTATGGCAGGAACCCAAGTTGCAAGAGAAGAAGGCTTGTATGGTGCAGGACAAGATTTGCTAAAAGATTCTTTTTCAGGAAATGTCAAAGGAATGGGACCTGGAGTTGCTGAGATGGAATTTGAAGAAAGACCAAATGAAGCATTTACAGTTTTTGCAGCAGACAAGACTGAACCAGGGGCATTTAATTATCCAATATATAGAATGTTTGTTGATGCACTAAGTAACACAGGATTAATTGTAAACAAGAATCTTGCAGGAGGTGTTAAAATAAACATCATGGATGTAGAAGAGGCCAAAATCGCAGAGCTTGAGTTATGGCAAGACAAACCCACACTAGAAGCAGCATTGATGTATCCTGGAAGATATGTTGTAGATTCAGTTACTACCAAAGATGGAGAACCAATTCTTGCAGCATCAACTGACAGATTACACAATATTGCAGGAACATACGTAGGAAAAGATGATCCTATATGCATGGTAAGGACACAGAAAAGATTCCCAGCAACAGAAGAGGTAGGCAGTGTCTTTAACAATCCACATTATGTTGCAGGAAACACTAGAGGAAGTCACAATATGCCGTTAATGCCTGTAAAGCTAAATTCAGCTGCAACAATCAACTTTTGCATTCCAATTGTAGAGGCATTGGTGTTTAGTATGCATAATGGAAAGTTTACTGGTCCATTTGATGGATTCTCGACTCCAGATTGGGACCTCGTAAGAGAGAATGCAACTAAAAAGGCAATGGCAATAAGAAGTCAGGGATTCATACATCCAGCAACACTTGTTCCATCGGAGTTAGAATATGCTGAAGGATATAGAGCAAGAATGGATGTACTTGAAAGCAAGATGAAACCAATGGAAAGTACTAGTAGCGATGAAAGGAAAGAAAACTACGAAGATCCAGACTAGAAGAAAAATATAGAACAAAATCAAAAACACTAGAAGAAACTAAAGTTCAAATTTGAAGAAACATGGTTGAAACTTGTTTTGTTTGAATAATAACTTCATGTTCCAAAAGAGAGAATTCCAAATGACATTAGTCCAAAAAAATACACCAAAAGTAATTCAAACCAAGCACATGATTTATCAGATGGATTCACCAAGGATGTAAAGAAATGTCCAGAGCAATTACTGAAAAAAATAAACTTGAAAACATAGACTTGATGCAAATTGAATATTTTTCAGATTTGCCTATTTCCAATAGAGATATTGTTGTAATAGAGTATTGCAATCCAATAGCAATCACTATACGTAAATTTCTTGTCAGTTTAGGTTTTGAAAATATTTACATCTGTAAAGAACCAGATGAGGGCATAAATATTTTCTCAGATTTTGTAAGTAAAGAAATTAGTGTTCCCATCATAATAGATGACAGTTTACCAAATCAAGATCTTGAAAATACCATAAGAGAATTATTAGAAATATATCCTGGTGTGAAAATAATAGTCATAACTGCAAAGGAAAAAACAGATCCACGGATAACAAAATTCTTCGATATGGGAATAGGGTCAATAACGCAAAAACCCCTAGAAATGACAGATCTAAAAAAATCTCTTTCAAACATATTTGAACAAAAAGACAGTTGGAAAAACATTACATGCGAAGAAAAATTCGAATTGTTGTTATCATCGGGCAATATTATAAGTGAGAATAAAATTAAGAGATTTCTAAATGTAGAACAATCAGAAATTGAAACATTGTTAAGAAATGCAAAAGAGAATCAGAGAATAATTTTGGACAAAGAAATTCTGGAGGTAGCATGCAATCAATGCAAATCGCCTACGATATTATATAGTTCGAAATTCCCAAATGTAAACAAATCAACTTTACACAAGAGATTCTCATAGAACATTACAAGTGCGGAGAAGTATATCCAAAAGTAGTAGGTTCAGACATATGTCCCAAATGCAATAAGCACATAGGCTCTGTAGGAAAAGATTATCTTGAAAATACAGATTATTATGTTTGTAAAAGCTGTGGAGATAAATTTCCAAGGCCATTTTTTGAATTGATTTGTCATGAATGTGGAAATATTTCTGTTGAAGGTACAATGCAGTGGAAAAGAGACACACTATACAGAGTTATAGAATAATACGTGAGGATTTTTTCATCACCAGGGTGCTTGCTTCTTAAAAAATGCTCTAAGGAACCCCCTAAGATTGATCATCTTCAAATATGGCCTATAAAAGAAAGTCATTACAGGTACAAGATAGATAAGTTTGAGACTAGACCTGTTATTAGCAGAAGAGAGAACAGCATACAAGAATAACACAGTTTCTAATATCAGAAATGTGATCATAGTAAAAAATAAGGGATAAACTAACACATGCAAATTGTTTTGGATATACAGATTAACAGATACAATTCCAATCACTAGAAGTCCAACTGGAAACAATAATGCTAGAAACATATCTAGCGCAAACATATCTAAAAAAGATATTTTATCTCGGAAGGGAAATTTAGATGTAAGAATATTCCTATTTTTTAATAAAGTTTGAAATTGACCATATGCCCACTCCAAATGCACCTGAAATCACTAACAATATTTGAAAGAAAGATGTAAAACGTCTACCCAGTTCAATTGCAACCATATATTCATATTTCTGCAAATTGGTCAGAGTGTTTGTTTTTCCGTCATCTCCTGCAATTATCTTTACATTTCCAGAAAGTGCAACTACCTCATCATCATCAAAGTACCCTACAGTATTTTTTAAAGCATTCTTATCTAATTGAGTGTCACCATCCATGCATATGACATAGTTACTAGTGGCATAATTTACTCCATAGTTCAATGCAGTAGCTTTTGAACCGCTAGCCGTATCACAATGAAGGAGTTTAATCAGTCCTTTCTCTGCATATTTGTGAGCAATAAGATGAGTGCCATCTGTTGAGCCGTCATCTATTACTATTATTTCCTTGTTAGGATAATCAGTATTAAGAGCAGATTCGATTGATTCTTTGATACCAAATTCTTCATTATGTGCAGGTATTAATATGGTAATTTTTTCATATTTGTTAATTACTGATTTAGGTTTAGATTTAATTTTTTCAGATATCCATAACGTTGGGGAAAAAATCAACTTAAATATTAAGCGAAGATAGTCGATCACGATTGGAAATATCAAAATCAAAACAATGAAAGGAAAAACGGGTAAGAATATTGAAACCAATCAACAAAAGATTCAAGAGATATACGAGCTACTCCATACTCTTTTATTGGAATGTAAGCTAAAACATTTTTTTCGTCATGTATGAATATACTAAGATCATCAGAAGTAAGATTGCCAAAGTCGGTATCGTGTAATATGAATAGATTATCACCTGCATTAATCTTCAATTTGTCATTTGTAGGAGAAATGCATTCTGAAAAAGAATTAGACACACATAATGAAGGTTTTAGTTCCTTGGATTTATGATATGATGGAATTGAAACATAATCATTTTTTTCATAGTCTATTGAAAAGGCTTCAATCAATATTGATAATTGTTGATCTACATTTTTGATGAATACCTGACCATATGCATCTACATTATCCCCAATTACAAATCCAGCAGGAGTTATTATTTCATCAGATTGAAGTTTTTTGTTTCCTACAAAGAATCCAGTATGTTTGATTATTTTTTTAGACTTTATTTCTGGCTCATCTATAACATTAAAAACAGAGACGGCGCCATATAGCAAATTGTTTAGAGGGGTGAGAAGATCTTGTGTATCACTAAATACTACTTGTGCGACAGGCTGTTCCAAAAAAGGGTCATAAACAACCAAGTGATCATTACGTTGTGTATCAATACCGTTTAATGTATAATGCTTAAGTAAATTGTCACTCAATTTATTCAAGCGGACATCATCAACAGTAAAGTCTCCAAGATATACAACATCAGGGTTGTCATAGCCACGTGTATCTAGAGCATACTTCAAAATTTGATTATATTTTCCCCCCTACATACAAATTACCAAAAAGATCAAATCCTATTTGTTTTATTTCAATCAAATTGTTTTTGCCAGGATCTAAAAACACTACATTATCAAGTGTCAAAGTACCATCAGAGATTGCTAAAAGCGAAATGACATTTGAGCCATAATTAGTTACCAAGAGATGTTTTTCATCAGTAGTCAAAGCAATGTCCGTAGGATAATCTAAGTTTTCAGGATCAGTAAAAATGTCAACAATGGAGCCACTTGCATCATAAACAAATATTCTATCATGATAAGGATCACTTGCAAACAAATATTCATCGTCATTAGTAAAAATGATATTTCTTAATGGCATCTTAGAGGGATTGTAATTTTTACCAACAAATTTATCGGATGTTTTATCATTGTATGTTATTTCATGGAGATATTCATTTAATGAATGGGTAAATCCAGTAAATACATCAACGAATTTTCCATTATCCAGACTGTAACGATATATGTCATTGTTTACTTCATTGATTACGTAAAGAACTTCATTTTGGTCAAATGCAATTCCACCTGATATAATAGAAGGACCTTTTTTAGGAATGTCTGGAAAAACTTTCAGAGATTTTTTATTGGATCGTACATTAGTATTTCGTTATTATTGCTGTTTGCAATGTAGAGAATTCCATCATCATTAAAAAAGAGCCCTCGGGGCAAAGACAGTTCACCGTCCCCACTGTTTTTTATTATTGGGTAAAATGATTTTGTCAACACATTATATGCAATAATTTGATCATTTTTGTTGTTGCTAATATAAAGAATTTTATTTATTTTATCAAAAGATAAACCTTCTGGTCCATCCAATAGATCACCGTCACAACATATTTCAGAAATTGTATCAGAAGCTAGATCATACCGTAATACTTGATTTTTGTTAAAGACACTTATGTACAAAACATTGTCATCATCATCCAAAAAAAGACCATGAGGATCTGGCGGTCGTTTTGATGCATCATTATTTGAATCAGGGATAGGAATAATTTTTTCAAGTAATCCTGTCTTTGAGAATTTTAAAACATGTCCAAGCTGAGACGTGGTGAACAAATTTCCTTCTTTGTCTATTGCCATACCAACGGGTTTAATTATTTGGGTATCTTTACTGGCAGTAAATTCTTTAACAAAATTACCTTGAAGATCATATTGTAAAATTCTATCATTGTAGCTACTCACAAAGAGATGATCATTTGTGAAGAATAATCCCTGCGGATTACGTAATGAACCATTGTTTTCTGCAACAAAAGTATCAATAAAATTACCATTTATTCCATCATACATTAAAATTTTGTCATCACTACCCACATAGAGATTGTTATTTTTAAAAGTCAAATAAGAGGGAGAGCGTAAAAGAGAATCTCCAGTTTTAATAACTAGTTTAGAATCAGTACCATCAAGTTTAACTATTTCGCTGGCAATATTATTAGATACATAATTTCTTCATTGGGACCCATAACAGAATTATCATTATACAAAACTGTGTCACGAAGAGATATGGTATTTTTATCAAAACTTTTACCACTTCTTTCATCATAATAGTTGATTGAATCATTAAAACTACTACTAACCAATATCTTATCATTTTTAATTTCCAAGTGTGAAGGATGAATCAATCCATTTGATTTATCAGTAACAAATTTTTCATTATTAATCAATTTTCCAAAAGCGTCATATCGTAGTATTTCATTTGTATTACCGCTGACAACATAGAGATTGTTATCTGGACCAATTGTCCAGTGTCCATTTTTAGATATTTGTTCATTTTTTGTGAGATATAATTCAGGTTCACGCCCTACAGAAATCTCAAATTTTTCAATTTGTAAAATTCCTTCATCTTCAGTAAAATATGCATCAGCTGATCCTTTTGCTTCAGAGCCACCTACTCCTTCAAAAAAACCATACCGTTCATGAATTATACGGGATTCAATTTTAGGAGAATCAACGATCTTAATTTCATCAATAATATCATAAAATGGATCTGTAAACAGATTAGGATCATTTAATTCTATTTTTGCAAAAACTTCTTTATGTATAATATCATAAATGATTACAGTATCATATTCATCTAAATCACGATCTTCCAATTCAGGTTCAAGTTTGTAATTCTTACCACCAAGATTTGTTTTTAAATTTCCAAGATCCTTGTATTCTGAATTTAAGTTATCACCTTTATTCAAATAAACATATAGTTCAGGTATCTTGTAACCATATTCAGTTATAGGATTATAACTTATTTCAAATTTCTCTAATCTTAGATATTCATCTTGTCCAAGGAGTATTACTTTTGCTTTTCCTTTCACATTATGATCACCAACTCCCTCAAAGAATCCAGTTTTTTTCGGGATTTCATACGAACTAACTGTTGACAAATTTTCTTGTAAACATTTTTCAATAATATCTTCATCCTTTTGATCAAAATTGAAAGCGTTCCATCGTTGTTCATCTCCTATTGCGTTGATCATGTGATCGTAATCCGTCCCTTTTTGTTGTAGTACGTTTTTCATATCATTACAAAAAGATGGAGTGATGTAAGAGATGGCTTGGGATCGAAGATCATAAACTGTTTGAAATCCATAAAATGAACCCAATAGAGTTACAGATACTAATACAAAGATAGCTAGAGCAAAAAAAGATATCTAAGCAATGCCACATGTTTGCTCAAATATTTACTAATTAAAGCATTTATTGAATGAATTTAGTTGATTATAAAATCCTCGTCTAAGATCTAAAGAAAGTGATTTGAATGAAAACGAGAGTCGTTAATTTAGTTTAATGTATTTCCATTATTCCTTCATTGATCAAAAATTGTATTCCTTGAATAAAGGAGTTATCATCAATGTCGCCATTTGCCCACCAGCCTGCGTTGTTCTTAATCCATGTAGGAATCTCATTAGAACCAGCACCTTCGCCTTGTGTTGTTGGAGGAATCATCATTATTCCCTCTTTGATCAAGAATTGTATTCCCTGAATAAAAGAAACATCATCAATTTGTCCTGTGGCCCACCATCCAGCATTATTCTTAATCCAAGAAGGGATATTGTGTACCGAGGCAGAATCATTCGTGATTATTTCGATAGTTTTTTGTTCCTCAGAAAAAACAAAAAAGGGATCTGATTTAATCACACTCTGATCAGGTAAAACCACTTCTGCCACATAAGGTTCGTTATATGTGGTAGGGAGTATATCTATCCACTCTGTAAACCCATCTTCATTTGAATTAGTATGATATATCCAGTTTTTTACTAATACCCCTGCAATGGGAGAATTTTCGCCATCAGTAACTTTGAATCTTATTGATGCAGTTTCTGGAATTTTCAATTCTTTAAACAAAATAGTATCTTCCTCTAATAGATCATTACTAGTTACAAAAAGGAGTCTATCTTCGAGATAAATTTCTGCAAAATAAGTATTTGTAGGAGGAAGAGACACATGAAAAGTTTTAGAATCAAGTAGTGTTGTAGAATCAGGTTTGATTTTTGTAATCAAGTTGCCATAAGAATTTTGAAAAATAACAATATCAAACGAATAATCTTCAAAATTATATTGATTATGTGAGTCAAGTATTTGTATTATAAAAGATGATGATGTAACATCTTTGGGAAAGGGATTAAGTGTTAAGGAAGAACTAGAAGAGGAATATTGAGAGTCGCCCTCAAAAAAAACAGTTATTTTTATAGAATCATATATTGGAATTGCATTAGAAAAATAGATTTTTCCTTCATGATTTGTGGTTAAAGTAGAATTAATATTATCAAGGGTCAAAATAATTTCTTTATTGTTTAAAGGCTCCTTGGAGTTAGAATCTAAAAGAGAGATAGTAATATCTGGCATTTCTTGTCCTTGTATAAAATATTGAGGAGTGGCATAAAGTAAAATTTGGGCATTTTTAGAGGGTTCAATAAAAAAAGTTCGTTCTAAAGAATTATCATTAGAGTAATCATATTGATCCTGTATTGAATTATGATAATCAATGATAACTTTCACATTATGAGATCCTATTTCAGATTTCCAAATAGGAGGAGAAGAGATTTTTATTTTATTAGATAGCCCAGGTTCAACATTATCAATTGCATTAATGTGTAATAATTCCCCATCAACAAAGTATGCAACTGTTATGATACTGGCAAAAGAATCAGTATTTTTCAGTCCAGCATTGTATACCTCACCAGTTATTGTTACTAACTCACCTTTTTTTGGGTAAGAAGGTTCAATTTGGATATTTTCTAATACCAAATCAGCTTCTCTAGGTGCTGCGTATGAATATATAGGAAATAACAAGATACAAGCAATCAACACACCCACAATAAAATTTTGCATATGATTTAAAATATACAAACAATACATAACAAATCTTTCGTTTTTTGGGAGAACTTTTCTATCAGCAAAAATAGAAAAGACAAATACAGGTTTAGTATATCATTTTAGAGAAGAATATTATCTAGTATTGAACTTATTTATTTTAGGCGTTTATAGATTATTTTACATATTCAAATTCTTGCGAAGTTGTATGATTCCCCTTAGTTACAATTATCTCATATTTGCCTGGGACTAGAGAGACATCATCATCCAGATAATCCGATATATCTTTTACAGAGGATAAACTTGGTAGCGACAAAACCAATCCATTTGGTGTTACAAGTCTAGTAATTGCCAGATCTAGATTTACAAATTCGTTAGATTCTGTGATGATTTCATAAGATATCTTTCCGGATAATGATTTTACATCAATGGAAAATGGTTTTGT
Organism: Nitrosarchaeum sp.; assembly: GCA_965223865.1. Classification (GTDB taxonomy): domain Archaea; phylum Thermoproteota; class Nitrososphaeria; order Nitrososphaerales; family Nitrosopumilaceae; genus HKST03. The sequence continues at coordinate 1,175,794 of OZ245020.1, read as the reverse complement.
TGTAATATTTCCAGTAGCAATCTTGTAAGTTGCTTGTGCGAACTTGTCTGGTTCATTCAAAGTAGGAGTATGAAAATATGTAACTGATATCAAATTGGTTCCAGTATAATACAAGTAAGGATTAGACAATACAAAGTATCCTGCAAACCACCCGTTGGGATGTACAGGTAAATCAAGAATGACTTTTCTATCATTAATACTAATGTCAACAAATTGATTATTGTTCTTCAATATAGAGTCAGCAAAATTAAATTTTCCATAAACATTGACTCTATCCCCAAAGGAATAGTAATCCTTGTCTGTCCAAATTACCAATTCTTTTGAAGTATCAAGTGAGCTTTCTCTCTTAGATACATCTGTAAAGTTTGCACCATCAAGGGATACATACTTTAGTGAATGTGAACCTATCACACCACAACAATAATTGTCAGTTCTGGGAATTATCTTTTTTTGAGGATCTGGTGGATTGTTACATAATGTTGGAAGATCAACATATTCACAAAACCAAAAATTATCATGAATTGGATCAATTCTCCAACCAGTACATTCTGGATGCGTGGGAAAAGCACTGCAAAAATTAGAACCTCCAGTAACAGCACCAAAAGCAATGTTGTTTATACCATTTGGGATAGCTGTAAGTACTCCAAAAATAACAACTATAAAAAATAATAAAAGTAAAGATCTCATGGTTCAGTCACCACTTGAATTATTTTTTGGTCACCGTATTTTATGAAAAAGGAATCAGACCAAGAAATCTTACCATTAGGAAGTATGATTTTTGCAGTATAAGGCTCTCGTTCTCCAAGAGTAGGAAAAATGTTAATCCACTCAGTGAATCCTGTCTCATCTGTGTTGATTGTAAATATCCAGTTCTGCACCACTGCATTATTTATTGGCTCCCCGTTATTATCAAGAATTTGAAATTTTACTTTGGAAGTTTCAGGAATTAAGATGCTGATTGTTTTTACTGAATTTTCTTTTAGATTTGTTTGTATTGCGTCAACAAATCTGCCCTCAATGTATACTTCAACGATATAACCACCACTAGCCAAAGTTGTAAAAACTGTATCATATGTTTTTTCAAAGGAAAGATTGTCAGTACTAATTTTTTTTATCAAATTGTATGATTCATCATATATTGCTAGGACTGCTGAAGAATCTTTAAAATTATAAAATTCCTCAGGATCTTGAATCTGAATCGCTAAAACAGAATCATTATTACTCATTTGAATTGGATAAATATTTGCAGTATAGGTGGAGCCCAATAACGGATAGTTTTCTTCAACGGTAATAGTTATTGGAATAACTTCGTCAAATGAAGGAATATTCTTGCTAAATGAGAAAAGACCTTCTTGATCTAATGGTATAACATCATACAAGCTATCTCCTATTTGCAGTATGATTTGATCTGGTAAAAATGGCTTGTCTGATAAAGACGTCAAACTACCTTCTATTGTAATCTGTTGCATCTTTGTTTGTGGCAGATATTCTTGGAATACATCAAAGTTTACAAGAGATGGTCTTGGTTCCCCAATCGAAAATATTTTTTGTACGATATTGTTTGATGGATTGTCAATCAAGTGCGAAAGAGTATCATGATAGTTTAGAATTACCGTTATAGTATGAGACCCTTCAGATACAGTCCAGATAGGACCTGAGGATAACAGTATACCATTTTCCACTCCTGGCTCAACATTTGGCAGTTCAGCAATTTTTACAAGATCACCATTTACAAAATAACCAACCGTTACAACATCTGTAACAGATTTTGTTGATTCTAGTCCTGCATTATACACTATCGATTGTATGCTTACAAGATCCCCTTCTTTGGGATTTGCAGGATTAAGGTAAATGTCGCTGAGCAATACATCAGCATTACCTAATCTTTGAGCATATGAAAAAGTAGTCAAACTAGATAAAACTAGTACTAGAAAGAGAGCAGATATAATACAATAATGATTCATGTAAGTTAACTATAGTTATGCCATCTCACTTAACAGGCTTTCTGTTAAATTCTTTCTAGGATTCAGATTACATGCTATTTCATAGAATTTTGTCACTAGTTTGACCGTGATTTTCAAGTCAGATTCCATTGTTCTTGTAATTGTTAGTTAGATCTGTGTTTTATAGCTGCGGTTTCAAGTGCTTTTATCATTGGTAATTTTTCTCCTGTTAAGTACAAAACTAATGCACCACCAGCAGTACTAATGTGATTGATTTTTTCTTCCAATCCTTGTTCTTTTAGTGCAGTTGTCAGATGTCCTCCACTTACTAGAGTAGTTGCCATAGAATTGGCTACAGCATCAAGTAATCTTCGCGTGCCAAAACTGAAATTTTCTTTTTCAAAAAATCCAGCAGGTCCACTGATAAATACAGTCCCTGCACTAGAAATAATCTTAGAATAATGTTCTACAGTCTTGGGTCCTAAATCATATATTTTATCCCCTGTTTGAAGATCTCTTACATCCAGATTGACTCTTTCTCCATCTTTATCAATTGCAACATCTACAGGAGTGGAAAACACATCAGGATACTCACCAATTAAGGCGTGGGCCTTGGCAACAGCTTCTTCTTCTCGCTTTATCCCAAGTGGGTATTTTACTCTAGCTTGCGCACGCATAAACACATTTCCTATTAATCCAGTCAAGAGAACATGATCTGCTCTTCCAGTTTGAATAAGCATCTTGATTGCCTCTAGTCTGTCAGGAACCTTTGAGCCACCAAGAACTATCACATGAGGGGCTTTTGCAACTGTAATTATTTCATCAAGATTTTTTACTTCTCTTTCTACAATTCTTCCCGCACAAGCAGGTAAAACATGTGGAAATCCAACAATTGAAGGATGAGATCTGTGAGCACTGGGAAAAGAATCCAAAACACATAGATCAAAGAGATTTGCAAGACGTTTTACCATAATTGTATTTGCTGCATCTTCTGGAGAGAATTCATAATTTTCTTCTGCACATAACCTAAGATTATCTAAAAGTAAAATTTCACCATCCTTCAAATTCTTTATCTCATTTTGAGCCGCCTGTCCAATTACATCTTCAACATACTTTATCTTTTTGTTTAGTAATTTTTCTAAAACTTTCGCATGTTTATCCATGCCTGTATAATCATTGTTACCTACTCTGCCCTGATGAGATGCAATAACAACTTTTGCTTGAGCAAGGTCATTTAAGGTTTCAATTGCCTCTTCTATTCTCTTTGTTCCAGAGATCTCCATTGTGTTTGAGTCGATAGGACAGTTCATATCTACACGTAGGAAGACAGTCTTTCCTTTCAGTTCGAAATCATCAAGTGTAAGTACCTTCACGATCTTTCTATAATCTACCTGGTTAAATTCTTTAAGATAGTCAATTCTTTGAAATTATAGTAAAACAATAAGATAATCTAAAAGAGTATATTTTGTAAAAATTGAAGTAATCTAATAAGTTACTAAAAATGTTCGAGTTTACAATTTCAGTTAATTTAGTTAGAATAAAGAAAACAAATGAAAATTTGAAACAAGAAAATTACTTGAATTTAGAGCAACATAAGTTAAACATAGAAAAACAAAATTTAATGACAAATGTAAGAATGTGGCAAGGTAATAAAAATAAGAAAAGAGATTGTAAAAAATTCAAAAAAAGGAGTCATAAGGCTTGTTCTGATCTGGAAAGAGGAATATTCAAATTCACTGTAAAATTTAACAATTAAATGCAATTTGATAATAAATTTTTTAAGTAATTATTATTGATGAAAAAAGATGAAGATGTTAAAGTCAAGTCTATTGATAATGGTAATTGTTGTATCAGTTTCAATAATTATATTTCCTTTAGAAATACAAGCTGAAACACAAAAACCTGAAAATATTACAACTATTATTCCAATTAACGAAGAAATTAGCCTTCAAAAGACCATAACCACAATGATCATACCTGAAGATAATAAACTTCCTTGGGGTTCAGTTAATGGAAAAGCGTCTGATTTTGTAGAAAGATATCCTGTGATCATCCAATTCTTTAAAGGAGAAGATGCGGTTCACTTTACTCAGGTTGATGTTAAAGGAGATGGGTCTTATGAATACAAGTTTAGAATAAGAAACATAGATACTGAAAATGGACAAGTAATAAATATTTTTGAAGGGCAATACACTGTAAAGATTTTTAAAGTAATACACAATCAAAACAACATTATTTAGAAACAGTTTTTTCCAAGATAACAATATCCAAAGATTTTTGTAAATACATCAAACCATGTTCTTGCTACGCATGATACTAATCACAATGTATAGAAATGAGATGTTCTATGAGTGAAAAAATTTCAATTAAATTAGGAATAAAAACAAGATAAAAAGCAGAAAATATCTATGAAGAAAAATAAGTATACTTATCAATTCAAAACACATTGTAAAATATTTTCTTGATGACTTTATTGACTGAAAATCAAGTTTAACAGGAGATGAAATCTTTTTAAATTATTTTTTTTTGAAAAGCAAACTTTAGCTAAAGCATCTTGGGACCAGCATTGACAATTTCAGGTGAGACATTCTCAAATTTCTTAAAGTTCTCAATGAACATCTGAGCTAGCTTTCTTGCAGAAAGATCATACGAGTCCTTGTCAGTCCATGTGTTTCTTGGGTCTAGAATTTCAGAGGGAACATCAGGAACTTCAGTTGGAATATCTACATTGAATAGATCATCATGTCTATACTTTACAATATCTAGTGCTCCAGTAAGTGCTGCAGTTACCATTGCTCTGCTATACTTTATCTTGACTCGCTTGCCAACACCGTATGGGCCGCCAGACCATCCTGTATTAATCAGGTATACTACGGTATTGTGTTGGTTTATCTTCTCACCTAAGAGTTTGGCATAAACTGAGGCTGGCCTTGGCATAAATGGTGCGCCAAAGCATTCAGAGAATACTGACTTTGGCTCTTTTATTCCACGTTCGGTTCCAGCTAGTTTGCTCGTATAACCTGACATAAAGTGAAACATTGCACCTTCTTTGGTTAATCTAGATACTGGTGGCAAGACACCTAGTGCGTCTGCAGTTAGAAATACGATAACTTTGGGATTTCCACCAACTGATGGAATCACAGCTCCTGGAATGTAATCAAGTGGATATGCAACACGGGTATTTTCAGTTAGAGTGTTATCATCATAGTCTGGAGTATTACCATTTAGTACAACATTTTCTAAAACTGCACCAGGCTTTATTGCATTCCAGATTTCAGGTTCTGCCTCTTGGCTTAGGTTGATGCATTTTGCATAACATCCTCCTTCAAAGTTAAAGGTTCCATTATCAGACCATCCGTGTTCGTCATCACCAATCAGATTTCTGTTTGGATCAGCTGAGAGTGTAGTTTTACCAGTCCCTGATAGTCCAAAGAACAGTGCAGTATCACCATCTTTGCCAATGTTAGCTGAGCAATGCATTGGAAATACTCCCTTGTCTGGAAGTAGAAAGTTCATTACACCAAACATTGACTTTTTCATCTCACCGGCATATTGTGTTCCTCCAATGAGTACGAGTTTTCTTGTCAAATCAATTAAGATAAAGATATCAGTTCCAGTACCATCCTCTTCTGGAATTGCCTTAAAGTCATTGATACACATTACAGTAAACTCTGGTTCGTGATTTTCTAGCTCTTCATCAGTTGGTCGAATAAACAAATTTCTTGCAAAGAGATTCTGCCATACATGATCATTTATCACTCTAATGGGTAGGCGATTGTCTTTGTCAGCTCCGACAAATCCATCAAAGACAAATAATTCCTTGTTGTTTACAAAGTCTTTCATCTTTTCAAATATTTTCTCAAACTTTCCTGTTGGGAACTGGTGGTTTACCTTACCCCAGTCTATGGTGTCATGTGTTACATCATCATATACGATAAATCTGTCATCAGGTGAGCGGCCAGTGTATTTTCCAGTGTTTACAGAAAGGGATCCTGTAGAGTTTACCACACCTTCGTTTCTATCAACAGCTAAGGATACCATCTCATCTACGCTCAAGTTTCTGTGAACTTTAGATGGGTTGATTCCAAAGTCAGCTAGTTGGGCAACAAACTTTTCAGTTGGAGAGGAGCCTACAATTTCAGTCATTGTCATCTCCAGGTATGAATTCAGGAATAGTCATAATATTTCGATCCGATTTGAATTTCCTTATTATCTCTTTCTTTTTGTTCTTAAAATTAGAAATTTTAGGTGGTACTAAATTTCCATAAAATTATTTCACGGTCACAGATTTTGCAAGATTTTTGGGATAATCAGGATCAATTCCTCTCTCTATAGCAAGGTAATATGAAATAAGCTGTAGTGGAATTATCTCGATTAACGGATAAAGTTCTTCACGAATAGTAGGAATTTCAATCCAATAGTCATATGCAGGATCCTTTTTGTTAGAGATTCCAATTACTTTTGCTTTACGAGCCTTAATTTCGTTAACGCTAGATAAGTTATCCATATACGAGTCATCATCAGGATTAATTACAATCACATAAGTTTCTGAATCCATCAAGGCCAGGGGGCCATGTTTTAGTTCTCCTCCAGCTATTCCTTCAGCATGGACATATGTAATTTCTTTAATTTTTAGAGCGCCCTCTTTTGCAATTGGGTAGTGTATTCCCCTACCAATAACAAAAAGACTTTGAAGGTTTTTGAGAGATTTTGCCAGTTCTTTGATAGTAGAAGTATTTGATAAAATTTTTGTATAAGCATCAGAAATGATTTTAAAATCAATAGCAAGACAACCACCGCATAATTTATCGGCAATTTTATACAGAATGGCCATTTGAGAAGTAAAACTTTTTGTGGCAGCCACACCGATTTCAGGGCCACAATTCAACCCAACTGAAAACATAGATTCTCTTTCAAGAGAAGAATTTTTAGAGTTTATCATTGATAGTATTTTTGCATTTTTCTTTTTTCCAATAGACACAGATTCAATAATGTCTGCACTTTCTCCACTCTGAGATATTGCTAAAAGAGTAGAATTTGGAATGATGTATCTAGAGGAATATTTCATCTCACTTGCCATAACATGCTCTACTTTCTTTCCTGCAAATCGCGAAAAAAGATATTTTGCAATAACTGAAATGTGATAGCTTGTTCCACTACCTGTGACATATACAAAGTCGGAATCTCGTATGGAGTCTACAATTTTTTCAAGAGAGCCAACGTCTCCTTCCCCAGCTACAAGAACTGTATTAGGCTGTTCAAAAATTTCTTTTATAGTAAAGTGATCATACGACCCTTTAGATATCTTTTGATAATTTTTTGGTAATGTCTTGATGGCGTATTGTGCAGCATGACCATCAAAAGAATGAATTTTGAATTTAGATTTATCTATAATGACAAACTGATTATTATCAAGATATATCACAGAGGTCATGTTTTCTGGGAGTCCAACAACATCACTTGTTAACAATAAATTGTTACCATCACCAATACCCAATATAAGAGGCTCATGGTTTCTAACTCCAACCATCTCACCACTTTTAAAAAGTGCAACAAAGGCATAATGTCCTTTTAATTGATGCACAGTATCCATTACAGCTTTTTTAATATCATTTGATTTTTGTAAATTAACTTGTAAAAGATGAGGAATTACCTCTGTATCAGTTGAGCTTTTGAATACAATATTATGATTTTTTTCTAAATCTTCTCTTAGTTCAGAATAATTTTCAATGATTCCATTATGCACAACTCCAATAGAGCCGGTCTCACATAGATGTGGATGAGCATTTTCCACAGTAACTCCTCCATGAGTGGCCCATCTAGTGTGGCCAATGCCCGCATTACCACTTATCTTATCCATGTGAATGCTATCATTTACAACCTTAACTTTTCCTACTCCTTTCTTAACCTGAATATCAGAAGCACTTCTAATGGCTACACCTACACTATCGTATCCTCTATATTCCATTCTTTTTAACGACTCGACAATTGTTGGTGCAACGTCACGATCACTGGATAGGCCTAGAATAGAACACATTATGTTAATCTTAAGTTACGCGAAGGTTGTTATTAATAAAATTATCATATATAGTTAACAACAAGAAGTATACTTGTGACTAAAACAAATACTATGGATGCCTTAAACACGCATAATTATTAAATTTTTAGAAAAGTTTCGATTATTTCAAACAATAATTAGAACAGTATAATCAAATTATCATAGTATAGAAATTTTTTTACATGATCTTTAATACATAGTCATAAATAACTCTGGGAAAAAAATCGAATAATGAAAGCAGTCATCTTGACCGGAGGTCTTGGAACCAGACTTCAGCCATATACATTATTTGTTCCAAAGCCGATGCTTCCATTGGGAGATAAACCATTATTAGAACATTCAATTAATTGGTTGAAAAAAAATAACATAAAATCAATCGTACTTTGTGTGAGTTATTTACGAAAAAATATTCAAGATTATTTTCAAGACGGAGAAGAGTTTGGAGTTAACATAGAGTATGCAGTTTCCAATAAGCCATTAGCTACTGCTGGCCAGCTAAAAAGTGCTGAGGAATTCATAGACGATAGTTTTGTTTGTATGTATGGTGATTCAATATTTAATTTCGATCTTAAAGGTATGATAAAGAAGCATCAAAAAAGCAAATCCTTTATCACTATGTGTCTTTATGAATATAAGTTTCGTTTGCCATATGGCGTGATTGATACTGACAAAAAAGGCATTGTCACTAAATGGGGAGAGAAACCAGAAATCACCTCCAATATTAATACAGGGTGTTATGTTATGGAACCAAAAACATTCTCATTAATTCCAAACAACATACCTTATGGTATGGACAAAGTTATTCTAAAAGCAATGTCAAAAAAGAAAAAAGTAAACAGCTTTTTGATTAAGAAAGGATTTACAGATGTAGGAGATATGCCTTCATATGAGAAAGCATACAAGGAATTTAAGGAAAAGCTCGGTAAGATCTAAAATTTAGTAAAAATATTCCATATGCCAATGTGATTGAAATTAAGATACACTAATCAAACACTATTGAATCCATTATCTCAAGAACCAGCATAGTCATTTAAAATTTAAGATTATTTTTTACTTTTTGTGGTTTTCTTTGGAGAGGTTTTCTTTGGAGAGGTTTTCTTTGGAGAGGTTTTCTTTGGAGAGGTTTGTTTAGCAACAGTTTTTTCTTTTTCTAACTCTAATTTTGGCTCATCAAAATCTGTGTGAGCATGTATATCATTCAATATATCAAATATTACATTACGTCTTACTGGTTTTTTGATATAGGAATACAATCAGATTGTTTCCATTTTTCTAGTTTTTCTTCATTAAGATCTAAAGAAGAAAGCAAAAGTATGGATGATTTTTCTAAAGATTTGTTTTCTTCAAGTATATCTAAAACTTGATTTTCATCATATCCATTTATGGGAATGTCTAGAAATACAACATGATATAGATCACTTTCAAGATGTTGTAAACCCTTTTTTAGTAGTCTCTGTAGATACAAAAAAGCCTTTTATCCGCAACATTTTTTCAAATACTCTCAGAAGAAAAGGATTATCATCAATTATCAGGACACGTAAAGGAGTAGGAAAATTTTGACTGTTATTTGACATGAATATTTTATTTTACAGTTATTATTTAATTAATTCACAGCAGCCTTAGTAATTAGGATGATTTTTCTACGAAAATCGCATGATGCATAATTTAGCATCACTTGCCATACTAATAATTGGAGTTTATTTGTTGTTCATTAGATCACATGATAAATAACAAAATAAATCTCAGGATCACACAATATCAGAGATAATAATTAATAGAAAAATAAAAAATTACACATAAATCCCTGCAAAAAAACACGCATATTATGAAAATCACAGTTTCTGTTATCAAAGCCGACGTAGGTGGAGTTGGAGGTCATACAAGACCAAGTGATGGACTAATTGAAGCAGTTAGAAACACCATCAAAAATTCTGAAGATTTACTAATCGATCATTATATCGGATATTGTGGAGATGATGTCCACATTGTCATGTCTCACACTCATGGTGTAGATAATCAACAAATTCACAAATTAGCTTGGGATGCATTTATGGCAGGAACCCAAGTTGCAAGAGAAGAAGGCTTGTATGGTGCAGGACAAGATTTGCTAAAAGATTCTTTTTCAGGAAATGTCAAAGGAATGGGACCTGGAGTTGCTGAGATGGAATTTGAAGAAAGACCAAATGAAGCATTTACAGTTTTTGCAGCAGACAAGACTGAACCAGGGGCATTTAATTATCCAATATATAGAATGTTTGTTGATGCACTAAGTAACACAGGATTAATTGTAAACAAGAATCTTGCAGGAGGTGTTAAAATAAACATCATGGATGTAGAAGAGGCCAAAATCGCAGAGCTTGAGTTATGGCAAGACAAACCCACACTAGAAGCAGCATTGATGTATCCTGGAAGATATGTTGTAGATTCAGTTACTACCAAAGATGGAGAACCAATTCTTGCAGCATCAACTGACAGATTACACAATATTGCAGGAACATACGTAGGAAAAGATGATCCTATATGCATGGTAAGGACACAGAAAAGATTCCCAGCAACAGAAGAGGTAGGCAGTGTCTTTAACAATCCACATTATGTTGCAGGAAACACTAGAGGAAGTCACAATATGCCGTTAATGCCTGTAAAGCTAAATTCAGCTGCAACAATCAACTTTTGCATTCCAATTGTAGAGGCATTGGTGTTTAGTATGCATAATGGAAAGTTTACTGGTCCATTTGATGGATTCTCGACTCCAGATTGGGACCTCGTAAGAGAGAATGCAACTAAAAAGGCAATGGCAATAAGAAGTCAGGGATTCATACATCCAGCAACACTTGTTCCATCGGAGTTAGAATATGCTGAAGGATATAGAGCAAGAATGGATGTACTTGAAAGCAAGATGAAACCAATGGAAAGTACTAGTAGCGATGAAAGGAAAGAAAACTACGAAGATCCAGACTAGATTAGCGGTTATCCCTCAAAAAGATAGGAAATAGTTAAAAGAAAATAACTACTAACAAAGTTACCTAAATGAAAAATATTTCAAAAATCTTTGATTGGAAGACCTACATTTTTACAGCATTAGTAGTAATCTCATTTTCTAATTTCATGGCAGTACTTTTTGGCCAAACCATACCAGGGGTATTTTCAGCATTTTTCAAAGTTGCAGGAGAATATGTTATTCTTGCAGCAGTATTTCTGTTTGCACTAGCATGGCTCCTAAAAGCAAAACCTCACAACCGTCCAAAAAATTACAATGTAGTTGTCTTTGATGTATTTGGAAAACAAAGTAATATTGATGGAATTAGAACAAAATTCAAAACACATGATGTGGCATGGAGTTTCATGAAACAATACAAGAAAGCATATCCTCTATACAATTTTGCACTAGTGTCAAACCTGCCAAAATCAGACAAGCCAACAATTTTCAGATATATCTAGATTCAAATCAAAAAGTTTTGAATGGCATGAAAAATGTTAAGATGAGATAATCATCTTAGTAAAAATGGAGATTTGTCATGTTTAATTCCTCAGAAGATCTATCATCTAAAAATCCAAAAAAATCTGCATATCTGTATGTAATATTTGGAATTTCTATTTTTGTAATTATTACTATAACTGCAATTTTTTTATTTTATTCTAACACTGAACCTCCTATTGTTGTAGAGGATGTAAGAAAACATGATGAACCTAAATCTATTCATGAAATTGATACCAAAGATATAGAATCATTAAGAGAGTTAACCGAAAACGAATTAATCTATTATGGAGATGAATTTACCACTAATCGATTTTATAGTGAATTAGTAATTCTTTATGAAATAACTCTTGAAAAAAACGAAAACAATATTCGTGCATTAAATGGTATGGGATACTCTTTATCGAAACTACATCTCTTGGAGGATGCAATGCAATATTATTCCAAAGTATTATCCATTGACCCATTCAATGTAAATGCTCACAATGGTATGGGGGTAGCCCATATGGATTTGGGAGAATATGATAAGGCATTAGATTACTATCAGAAATCCCTTGATATTACGACAAATAATGTAAATGCATACAATGGGCTTGGATTCACATATACAAATTTGAGGAATTATTCCCAAGCCATAGAAAACTTTCAAAAATCTTTAAGACTTGAATCATTCCGTGTTGAATCACATAATGGATTAGCTTTTTCATATTTTCAGGCAGGACAAATGAATGAAGCTGAGCAAAATTATAGAACAGCATTAAATATTGATGCTAATAATTTGGATGCGTTACTTGGTTTGGCGTTGGTTTTATCAGAAACTGGACAAGATGACGAAGCGGTAAAATTAATTCAAACTGCAAGAGACGTTTCTAATACAATTGAGTCTCATTTTATTAACATGATCATACGACAAGGTAATCTTTTGGTAGATAGTGGAGAATATGAGAAAGCTATAATTTTGTATGACAGGGTGTTAAATCTTTATGATAATGTTAATGCATTAAATGGAAAAGCAAATGCATTGATTAAACTTGGAGAACATGATGATGCTTTACTTTTGCTTGATACTGTATTAAGTATAGATCCAACTAATACAAACGCTCAAAGTATCAAAAAATTAATTCGACAGCAGTAAAATGAAGTAATTTTGACCTGTAATTTTCCCAAAATTTTTCATTACGCCTCTTTGTAGTATTCTTCCTCCATACATATCTAGATTCAAACTTTTATTCAGGACCAAGAGAGAAATGGAATGGAGTATTCTATATTAGCTGATTCTTTTAGTAAAATGGAAAAAACCAGAAAAAGATTAGAACTTACACAATACTTAGTAGAATTGTTTGGAAGAACTCCACACGAAGTTATTTCAAAAATTGTTTATCTTTTGCAAGGAAAATTAAGACCAGATTTTGAGGGAATAGAGTTAGGGGTTGCTGAAAAACTTGCAATAAGAGCAATATCAAAATCGTCAGGCATACCAATTAAGAAAATCGAAACAGAGTACAGAAAGGAAGGGGATCTTGGAAATGCTGCATCAATAATTTTAGAGCAGAAAACACAAACAACTTTTCTCGTGGAAGATATTACGGTAGAAAGAGTATATGAAACATTATTCAAAATTGCAAAACTAGAGGGTTCTCGTTCTCAAGATATGAAAATAAAATACATTTCAAGTCTACTTAATGATGCAACACCGATTGAAGCTAGTTTTATTTTGAAAATTTTACTCGGTACACTAAGATTAGGAATTGCAGAGAATACAGTAATGGATGCTCTTGCTATTGCATTTACAAACAATAAAGAAAATAGAAAGATTTTGGAACATTCATATAATGTTTCAAGTGATTTGGGAAAAGTTGCTCAAGTTATTGCAAGTAAAGGAATAGATGGAGTAGAAAAATTCGAAATCAATTTGTTTAATCCAGTCCGTCCAATGCTTGCAGATAGAGTAAAGAGTGAAAATGAAGCAATTGAAAAAATGGGAAATGAATTTGCAGCAGAATACAAGTTAGATGGGGAAAGAGTTCAACTTCACATAGAAAGAGACAAAGTCGTTTTATTTTCAAGAAGTTTAGAAAATATTACTAGTTATTATCCAGACATAGTAGAAAAAATTCCTAAATCAATTCAAGCAGATAAAGCAATTTTAGAGGCAGAAGCAGTTGCAATTAATGAAAACACAGGAGAATTCTTACCATTTCAAGAATTAATGCATAGAAGGAGAAAATATAAAATTGAAAAAGCAGTTTCACAATACCCAATTACTGTTAATTTTTTTGATTTATTGTATTATAATGAAAAAAGTTGTCTGCAATTAAAATACATAGAAAGAAGAAAACTATTAGAAAAAATTGTAAAAGAAGATGAATTTGCAAGAAATATTCCAATGAGTATTGTAACAAATGAAAATGAAATTGAAGAATTTTTAGAGAACAGCATTAATTCAGGATGTGAGGGATTGATGTTAAAAATGATGGACAAACCATATCAGGCAGGTTCCAGAGGAAGTTATTGGTTAAAGCTTAAACGGGAATATAGAAATGAGCTTGGCGACAGTTTAGACTTGGTAGTTATTGGAGCGTTTTTTGGAAAAGGTAGAAGAACTGGACGTTATGGAACTTTACTTTTGGCAACATATGATGACGATAGTGATTTGTTTACTAGTATTTGTAAAGTTGGAACAGGTTTTACAGATGAAAATTTAGACCAACTCTATCAAATTTTATCCAATAAAGTAACAATAAAAAAAAATCCGAGAATAGACAGTGAAATGGAAGCAGATGTGTGGTTTGAGCCAGAGTTAGTAGTAGAAGTTGTAGCATCAGAAATAACTCTTAGCCCAATCCATAAAGCAGCAAGCGGTGTTATTAGGAAAAATACAGGGTTAGCACTACGCTTCCCAAAGTTCACAGGAAAGATCAGGGTTGAAAAAGCAGTCGAAGATGCCTCAACAAATGAAGAAGTTGTTACATTGTTCAGAGGACAGAAAAAAATTGCCTATGATAAAAATAGAATATGACGATTTTACAAAAAAATCATACAAACATAGAGGATTTAAATTACCTGAGTATATTTTAGAATTTTGAAATGTATAGCGGAGAGCTTGAAGTTCAAGCAAAAAGAAAGGCTATAGCAGTTTTACAAGACGAAATCAATAGAATTCTAAATGCATCAAGAGAACTTGCAACCTTGCCAGATCTCATGATGAAAAAAGACAAAACAGGTATCAAAAATGCCCTTGAACAAATTTCTACCATCGAAGAAGAAGTAGAAAATCTCAGACGGAAGATCACAAGAGAAGTAGCTGATGTAGGAGGTCTCATCATGAATAGAGAAAATCTCCTCAATACAGCATATACGATGGATGAAATTGCAGGATACATTACAGGAATATCCTTTAAACTTTCCAATGTAAAGCCAACAACTTTGAAGAGTTCAAAACTTGATCAGGAGATTACAAAATTGATCGAATTAGTCGTAGACCAAGTTTACAAACTAAACGAAATCATTCGTAGTCTTAACACAAACACAGCAAGTGCAATAGAATTAGCACAAGAAACACAAACAATTGAACGAGAAATTGATATCAAGTATAGACAAGCAACCCTCAAACTTCTAAATGAAGTCACAAACACAAAAGAATTAATGTTGATGAAAGATGTGATTGAAGGAATTGAAGAGATGGCAGACAAGTGCCAACGAGTTTCAGATTCATTCATCCTATTAGCATTAAGCCTCTAAATTCCCCACAACATTTTTACTTTTGATTTTAAAAGTATAGAATTCATATATGAAGTTATTTTGAAAAAAACATGAAAAGCGAGATCATAAAAAATCGAATAATTGTTTGGAGCATTGAAGATTCCCGCAAACTTTTCAGCCAAGGTTATTATGGAAAACCAATAGGAATCCCAAAACCAAAACCAGAAGAAATCAACGTTCCGTTAATTTTAGACTTGATAGAGGGACTATATTTACTTGAAAATAAAAAAATTTCAATTTACAAATCTAAACAAAAAATAACTATTGATAAAATGACTGAAATTTGTAAGAAAGAATATCATGACTTTGATAAAAAATACCAAGTTTACAAAAATTTTAGAAACAAAGGATACATTATCAATCCAGGAATAAAGTTTGGATGTGACTTTGCAGTATATGAACGAGGACCTGGAATTGATCATGCCCCATACTTGATTCAGGTATACGGTAGAAATGAACCAATTACATCAATAGGAATAGTGTTAGCTGGTAGACTTGCAACTACAGTCAGAAAACAATTCATCTTCGCAATACCGAAAGGAAAAGAAAAAATAGATTTTCTAGCTTTAGATTGGTGGAAAGCCTAAATGTTTTTTATGTGACCAGCAATTCGGTCATAGATTTCAAAAAGTTCTTTTGTAATTCCAAAATCAAGATGATTTTTCCACTTGTTTCGTATTCTGATAGCACCATCTGTTGGCTCAACATAAATGGTAGCATCAGAAACAGATTGCCTAGCAATCATTTCATTTAATTCAGCATCTTCATTGAGTATTGTTGCAAGACTGCCATTGCCATCCCACTCAACCTTTTCAACAGTCTTTGCTGCAAAATGACCTCTAGTCGTAAGTTTTGTTTTTGCAAGATAATTTGACACTCCACGACCTGCGTCTTTTCTCACTATAAAATGGGCTTGATATCTGTCAAGTGCACCCCATGGCATAGGATTTGGATCTTGCATCTTTATCCCTTTTGAACAATTTGAATGACGTCAATATTAGAATTTTTCACATCGAGACATCCTCTATTTGTGATCATTCTAGCTGTATGAGCAAAATATCTACCGTAATAATCGCCTTTTTCCACGTCATCAGTTCCAATCTCCTTTGCTTCAGAGTCCACACCAAACTCATTTAACATATCACTAAATTTTTCAGGCCAAGATTTTAAGACAAATGTATCTGGCTCGGTGTCATGCATCATAAATCATGAATAATACCCACAAATAAAGATATCAAGAAAAAATTTCGGAGATCAATCCAAATAAATATTACAAAAAAAATGACAATTTATTGACTCTAAAATTTCAAAATAAAGTTGCTCTAGTTACTGGAAGTGGAACAGGAATTGGACAGGCTATAGCCAAAAAATTTGTTGAAAATGGTGCTAGTGTAATAATCTTGGGCAGAAGACCAGAACCACTAGAAGAGACATCTAAATGCTTGAAGATATTATTTCTCAAAAAAACAGTGGAGCATCGGTGAGAATTTTCTCAGGAGTAGATGTCAGTGATGAAGAAAGTATGACAAACATGTTTGATTCATTAAAAAATGATAACGTAACAGTTGATTACATAATTAATAATGCAGGAGTGTCAGGACCTGTTACGTGTTTTGCAAATGCACCACTTGATGACTTTAAAAGTACAGTAGGAATTCACCTTACCGGTACTTTTTGGGGTTCAGTCCAAGCATTAAAAGTAATGAAAGAAGAAGGGAAGATCATTACAATATCCACATTTTTCACAGAAGAAAGACCACTTGAGCAAAGACCTTACAGATTCAGAAGTCCATATACTGCCTCACAAGGAGCAAAGAACAGACTAGCTGAATTAATGTCATGGGAGTTAACAGAAAAAGGAATAATATCAATTGCAACAAACCCGGGACCAGTTCATTCAGATCGAATTTACAAAACGGTATATCCAAAAGCCGCAGCTGAATTTATGAGAGTAAGTGGATTTGAGGATCTTTCACCTGTTGAAGTAAATGCTGCAAACAAAGAACTTCTTCCATTATTAGGAGAAGATGAAAATGTCATAAAAGAAGGAATTGCCGCAGCTGCAAACAAACTGGCAGATGGTAAAGATATTCAAAAATTAACTGAGACATTTACAAATCTATTGAACAAAATTCAAAGCATTGCAGAGAAGGTTCAAAAAAATACATCACATATGATTGCAAATCAAGAATTTTTGGCACAAGGACAAGTTGCCGAATCGGTTTTGAATTTATGTGATGAGGAAATTGCAAAAATCCTTAATGGAAAAGTAATTCCAGGAGATAGAGTATTTTATCCAGTAAAACCCCATATAGGAACTACAACTCCAGGAGTTCACCAACCAGACTTTACTGGAAAAGCAATTGTGTTTACTATAGATGCAACAGATAAAACAGATGCAGAAAGAGTAGAATTCTTAGCTCAACATGTTGAAAAAAATGGAGGTAAAGTTGCTTGCTTTATTTCAGAATCAACGCCGCAGCCATTACAAGAATACATCAGTGGAAAATTCCATTCGCATGTAGTCAATATCAAGAATCCCGAGGAGGTTCAAAGATGGCTAAACACCGCAAAGACCAACATTGGAGATATTCTAGGAGTAATCCATATCACTGGAAAACTTCCAGAAATCCCAAAAATCACAGATTTAACAAGAGCAGAATGGGAAGAATTAATTGAAAAATTCATTACAACACCTGCAACAGTAGCACAGGGAGTTTTAGAGCAATTCGTTCCAGGAGGGAGTAAAGATCCTAGATTATACAAAGATGCAAATGGAGCAATGATGATCATCGGTCCAGATTTACCATCTGGAAGAAAAGTTACAGGGGTTCAAAGAGCCCAAGTAGAAGTATTTAGAGGAGCATTAAGACCATTTACAACAACAGTAAACCAGGAATTAAGTGACGTTCTAAAATCAAATATCAGAATGTTCACAATTTTCCCAGGTTCTGTTTCAGGAGTAGAACCAAGCAATGAGAGAATTGCTCAAGCATTTAATTTCCTTACGTCAGAAAATGCAGCTTCATCAGCAGAAGTTACATTTTGTGTTGACGAATTAAGATAAGAATGAGGAAATTTTCAGAATTCAAAGTAGGAGATCAATTCTTTTCAACTTGCAGTGTATCAGATAAAGAATTAGACGAATATCTCAGTTTTTCCAGAATTAGAAATGCGTTTTTAGAAAACAAAGAAAAAGGCAAACAAAAAATTGTTTCAGGCAGGGCAATATTATCTAGAATGGAAGGAGAATTTACAAGATTAAGTCAGATTTATGGAAATCATATAATCTTTATTGGAACAGATGGAGACGATAAATGGGAAAACAGAAACACACGGTTTCTAAAACCACTTTACACTGATGAGGTATTGAAACTAAAGTTTACAGTATCGTCCAAAGAAGATATTGATGAGGATTATGGAAAGATTGCCATCGATTATGAAGGCACAACACAAGAAGGTGAAACGGTGGTGATATCAAACAAGAACCTCTATAGAATAAAAAAAGACCCACCAAGATAATTTAAGAAAAAACAATCATCCTAATCCATGTTTTAAAAAAATCCTTAAATTTTCTTAAAGATTTTGAATGATAAAAACAAGTTTTGTAAGGCATGATTATCCGCCAATCAAAAATACATTTTCACTAGCTGAATCAAAAAAGAGCTTTATTGCTGCACCGAGAATAATTACAGAGACTAGGATTTGAAGAGAACGCTCTTTTATTTCAACTGATAATCTAGCACCAAATAATCCTCCCATAAACGAGCCTGCTGCCAAAAGACCAGCTTGAAGAAAATCAGGATGGCCAAGAATACTATGAACAATGATTCCCGATAATGACGCGAACAATAAAATGAATTGAGATGTAGGAGCAGCTTTTTTCATTGCCATTCCCATTCCAACTACCATCAAAGGAACAAAAATAATTCCTCCACCTATTCCAAAAAATGAGGATATTATCCCGGCAAAAAAACTTGCACCAATTCCAAATATCATTATTTGTTTATTGATAGTTTTTTCTCGAGTATCAAGTCTCTTTCTCAAAAAAATGTAAGCAGCAGAGGAAACCAATACCAAACCAAACAATATTTTGAAAATCCCAGGAGTTACATCACTAGAAACATATGCACCTAAAATGGTTCCAGGAATAGTTAACAATCCTAACTTCAAACCCAGAGAGTATTCTATCCGTTTTTGCCGTGAATATGAGAACGTAGAAGCAACAGCATTACTAAAGGCAGCAAACAAACTATTACTTGCAGCTAAAGTTGGAGGAAATCCAAAAAAAGTTAAAACTGGAACAACAACTATTCCTCCACCAAGACCAATCATAGATCCTAATACCCCTGCAACAAATCCCAAAGGAACTAGCCAAAGTTGTTCAATCATACTATAATCATCACATATACTGAATTAATCTTGATTTAGTCTGTTACTATGAACTTCCAAAGAAAACCTTCTTTATTTGTGCTAATTTCAATCAACAGTTGTTTTTGAGCAAGATTATTTATTTCGGATTTACTTGTAATTTTTTTTGCTTCTAAATGATAAGATTTTGTAGCGTCAACCCAATCAGAAACAGACTCAAAACCTCCTGGCTTTTCATTCATCCAACAATCACAAACTAGTGATTTTATCATCGCCTCAGATATTACCTTTACAGAATTGAGTTCAGACATGAAAGGATCTGTTTGTATTATTCCCAAAACTGCAAAAGGGGAATTAGGATCTCCCACCATGTGAATATTTCCAATGAAATGACCGTCTGAATCAATCAATTCAGTTGAGGTGCAATACTGCACAGAATTTTGAAGATTTTCATCAGAAAAGAACTGACAGTATTGCTCAATGAAGTCTCCCTTTAAATTCAACGGATTTGACATTGCAATTCCACTTGGTTCTAACATTAATTGCATTTGAGAATTTGAAGAATCATAAGAGAGATTCAATTTAGAAATAGCAGATGGCTTTTTTTCATCTGAAAAATAAAACGAAGAAAATGAAATTACAATAACAATACTTAAAATTATCGGAATTAAGATTTTCTTATTCATTTTTTACCTCAATAATCATTCAAAGATAAGGTTTTGCAACCTAAATTGAGATTATACTAAGCTTTGAATCTTTTGTTATGTTATTTTTTTCTATGAATCCAGAAGTTACTTCAAGAATATACATAGCGTTTCCTTCAGGAATAATACTCTGACAAGCCATTGTTTCAATTGCAGTTTTACATGGAGGAACATCTTTTTCTATATGCACTACATTTCCTTGAGCGTCAAACCAAATCATGTCAAGTGTAAATTGCATGTTCAACATCCAGAGAGAATAAGACCCAGGTTGTTCAAAAACAAAAATCATCCCTTGATCATATGGAAGTTGATCTTGGAACATCAAACCACGAATTCGTCTTGGTTCAGTATCTGCAACTTGAACTTGTAAAGACACCTCATCGACTTTGATGGTGCCTCTTGGAAATTCCACAGATTCTAATTTGCTATCACTTGGTATTGATATTAAACCAACAACACCAACAATAACAGTGGCTATACCTATTGGAATCAAAATTTGTGTTCTAGTTGCCATACAATATTATTTTCTAAATCCTTTTAAAAACTAGAGCATCACATTACAGAATTCTTAAAATCTTTAAGAGTGGAGAAAGTGTTTTTTGTCTCATGTCCAATATCGTGAATTGTAGCACTGTTGTATTTTTTTTCAAGATATCTCCCAGCCACAATCATTGGGCCTCCAAGAGCACATGTGACACCAGTGGGTTCAGGAACCCATAACATGATAAAACCAATCTTTTGAAGTTTTTTTCCAGGTGCAGGTGCTTTTTGTAGTGCACCTAAAGAATTTGCAGTGTGTTTATCATCAATTTTTGCAATATCAGAATACAAAGATGTCCTGCGTTTTACAGAATCAGAATACCTACGTAATTTGTCTAAACGTTTCTTTAAGTGGTCAGCCATCCGACTCATATTTTGAAAAAATTAGATAAGATTCAAAGATCAAGATCTATTACTCCCAAGTCAATAAAGGATAACCTGCCCAAAGAGAAAAAGACATTCAATTATAGTAGAATCTTTTAGGTAAAAAGAAGTCTTGAAGGTAAAAAACTCAAAGAGATTAGAATCGATAAAAGCAGCTCACAAATCCGAAAGAAGTGGATCCAGTGCAAGAATGGAGGATTATCTTGAAATTATTTCTGAATTAGTTGAGCTGAAAGGATATGCCACTACTCTTGACATTTCCAGGTACATGAACGTAAGTGCCCCAAGCGTAACTAAAATGCTAAAAAGATTGGATGAAAATGGGTTACTAGAATATGAGAAATACCATGGGATCAATCTGACAACGAAAGGCTCTCAAGTTGCAGAAGGAATTCGCCAAAAACACGGAATTTTGTTAGAGTTTTTTGGAATATTAGGAATCAGTGATGAGACGGCAAATAAGGATATTGAAGGGATTGAACATCATCTTAATGCAAAAACAATCAAACAACTAAGAAAGTTTATCACATTTCTAAAATCAAATCCTAAAATTTTAGAGAATTTTAAAAATCTTTAAGAAATATCTGAATCTCATTTTGAGATGATGCTAACTGCATAAGATTTCTTGCAATATCAGAGCGTTTTGGAATTTTTATCTGTCCTTTTTTACCAATTCGAGTAGATGTTACATACTTGTCATGCACGTAAATATCAGCATGCATTGACGTGTATTCTCTACTAACAGTGAGAATTAGAGTAGTTTTAGATTCTGAAAAAGTAAAAGGAAGATCACCTGAAATAGAACCTGAAGACGAACCCTTTTCTTCTACATCAATGTGTACATTAAGTTGTTTTTCAATCTCATTTATGTTAGAACCTCCTCTTCCAATAATTGAAGGAATTGAAGTTTTATCAACCAACACGCGAACTCTATTGTCAGATAAAATTTCAACTTCAGCACGAGAATCATATCTTTTGAATATGTCACGAATTTTTTCCTCAGCGATCTTTTCAATTCCAACTTTTTGAACTCGTTTTGCCACTGGAACAATTACATTTTCTTCTCCAAAAGTATAGATTTCATGTTCTAAGACATTATCTTGAAAATTTCTAATTTCAATAACAGGTCTTGCCAAATCAGATTCAGTCATTCCTGTTGGAACCTTTACTTTTAATTTCAAATCATAAACTGTTTCTATTCTACCGTTTTTTACAAAGACAACAGTATCCAGGACATTTGGAATTATACCAAGCTCAATCTTTCCAATGAACCTCTGAATTGCATCAAGAGGAGAATTTGCATGTACAACCCCAATCATTCCCACTCCTGTAAGTCTAAGATCTGCAAATGTTCTAAAGTCTTCACGTCTTCTTACTTCATCAAAAATTGTATAATCAGGCCTAACCAGTAATAGAATGTCTGCAGTATTATCAAAACTCCCATCAAGTTTTGTGTATTGAGTGATTCCTGGATCTACTTGTAAATCTCGTGGAGATTCAAAAGTTTTTACAATTTTTCCACGAGCATGATAGAAATTAGCAAGACCTGATGCCAAAGTACTTTTTCCAGAACCAGGAGGACCTGAGATCACAATTCCTTCTGCTCGATCGGAGAATCGACTCATTAGTTCCTCAGATATATCATAGTCGTCAAGAGAGAGTTTTACAATTGGATGGACAATTGTGATTTCAAAGGCTTCAGAAAAAGGAGGCCGAGTAATTGCAATTCTATAATCCTCATGTTGGATTACAGATGCTCCAGTCTTTGATATTTCAATTGTGCTAGAATCTGAAATTTTTGCAGCCTCTAAAATTTGAGTGGAAATAAATTCTAGATATTCTTTTGAGGATTTCTCATCAGAGAGTTTTGTTAGAGAAAAATTTCCAGGTTTTCCTTTTTTCCCCAATGGTGGTAAATTTTCTTTGAGATGAATACTCATAGTATTTGAATCAAAAAATTTTAAAAACTCAAGCTGAATTTCTTTTGGAATGGGTTTGATAAGGATTGATTCTACACCTTCAGCCTGTGAAACTAGATGCTGAGCTTTATCAGAAGTATACAATACAGCATTATTTTGTTTTGCCAAATCCTTGATTATTGAATCTATTTTTCCAGTACCGGCCATTTTGATGTCATCAGATGTTGGATGATGTCCTTTAATTGAAATTTCAAGTCCAAAATTACTTGAAATGTCTTTTATTTTTTTTATTTCTTCAAGACCCACATATCCTTGTTCTTTTTTTTGAGATGCTTGAGACTGGAGTTCATCAATAACTGCTTGTGGAATTATAATTTCAGAATTTTGGATATTTCCAGATTCTACTTGGGTAATAAGCTGACCATTAATTATTACACTAGTATCAACTACAATCTTTGACAAGTTTCGTATTTTCTTTAGAAAAATTAACCCCTAAATTACTTTCGCAAAGCTTAACATTTTTGGAATACATTCAGAATTACTAAAATTATCATAATTACAAATATTTCTAAAAAATTGCTTAAAGAAAACAAACTTTCTGACCTAAATTCACTCACTCTATAAAAAAAATGGAATTTTAGAAAAACAAATCATGAGTCAAAGCCACAAAAATCATAAAAATTCAGAATTTTACAAAAACTGTACGAAATATTTTGAACACTTGAGAAAAAAAGGAAATTTTGACTATGAATTCGAGGATGAATATTACTTTACCATGCCTGCAATTTCGAACTATTAAAGCAGAAGATTTAGGAACTCCAGTTAGCATATTTTTTTATGGACTCTAAACTTCAGGAATTAGCAGATAAAGCGGTTTCATATTCCTTAGAATCAGGAGCTCAATACTGTGATGTAAGAGCAGAAAACCAAAATCAAAAATCAGTATTAATAGAAAATGGAGAAACAGAATACATTAGAGAAAAAATATGCAATGGTATTGGAGTTAAAATATTAAAAAATGGAGCATGGAGTTTTTTTTCAATTACAAATCCCCAATCTTTTGAGCAAATAAAAGTTAGAATTGAGCAATCATTAAAAAATTCGAGTTATTCATCACAAAATAAAAAAACATCAATTGATTTGTGTGCAATACCTACATACAAAATAAAAAAAGAGTTTCAGGTTTTAAAAAAACCAAATATTGAAGAACTAATGAAAATTGGATTTGAATGTGACAAAATAATTTCAAATAAACCAAGGATCATAAAATCAACAGTTAATCCTTGGTTTTCTGAAACTTCAAAATATTTTACGAGTAGTGAAGGATCTCAAATTTTACAAAATTATACAGATGTAGTAATTGATATGATAGCAACTGCTCATGAATCAGGATTAACGCAATCAGTTAACATTACAGAAGGAGGGAGAGGAGGATTAGAACTATTAGTTGAAAATGAAAAAGTTCAAAATAGTGCAAATGAAATTTCAAAAAAAGCATCAGAATTAATCTTGGCAAAACCAATAAAAGAAGAAAAGACAACGTTGGTGATGAATCCAGACTTTGTTTCATTATTAACACATGAAATTCTTGGTCATCCTTCTGAAGCAGACAGAGTTTTAGGAAAAGAGATGGCATGGGCAGGCGGTGCATGGTGGAATGGAATGTTAGGAGAAAAAATAGGATCTGAAAATCTAACAGTGTTTGATGATCCTACTATCAATCAGAGTCTTGGATGGTATTATTATGATGATGAAGGAGTAAAAACTCAAAGAACATTACTGATTGAAAAAGGAATTCTGACAAACCATATGCAAAATAGGGAAACAAGTCAAATTTTTGGAACAGAACCAACTGGAAATATGAGAGCCACTAGCTACAAATTCATGCCTTTAATCAGGATGGCCTGTACCTGTATAGAAAAAGGAGATTGGAAACCAGAGGAAATGATAAAAGATGTACAACATGGATACACGATTTCTAACATGAAAATTCCTTCAATTGATATGAAGAGACACAACTGGAGTATATCATGCCAATATGCCCAAAAAATTGAGAGGGGAGAAATAACTGATTTAGTCAGAGATGTCATAGTTATGGATACAGCCCCAGAATTTTTCAAATCCATTGATGCCTGTGGAGATGATTTTACAGTTAGGCCAATTACAAATTGCGGAAAAGGAGATCCCATGCAATCCATGATAATGGGTAATGGAGGCCCTTCAATCAGAGGAATTGCTACAGTAAAGAGTGTAGATTAGAAAATGATTACAGAATTAGAGGTAATAAGAAAAAATGTTATTGAATGTAAAAAATGTGAACTCTGTAACAGTCGTACAAACTCAGTTCCTGGAAAAGGGAATTTTAAATCAGATGTAATTTTTGTTGGAGAAGCTCCAGGTAGAAATGAAGATAGGCAAGGAGAACCATTTGTGGGAGCAGCAGGAAAAAGACTTACTCTTGCATTACAAAATGCAGGTGTTTTAAGAGAATCAATATACATAACCAATGTTGTAAAATGTAGACCACCAAATAACAGAGTACCTAGTTCTTTAGAACTAAGTACGTGTAAGGAATATCTTCAAAAAGAAGTTTCCATCATCAAACCAAAAATTATTTGTATTTTAGGAAATACTGCTTTTAATTCAATTTTAGGCGGTTCAGAAATTACAAAATACAGAGGAAAGATAGTTAGAAAAAACAAACAGATTTATTTTCTAACAGTTCACCCTGCTGCTACAATTTACAATCAAGAACTAATCGAGGTCTTAAAGGCAGATATTTGCAAGTTGTTTGAAATAATAAAAGACCTAAAAGATAACAAACAAGTAAAGATTGACATTGAATATACTTCCTAGAACGTTCTATCTACAGGATACTGTTACAGTAGCAAAACACCTGCTGGGTAAAAAGATAGTAAGAAAGATTGGCAATAAAAAAATTTCAGGAATAATTACAGAGACAGAAGCATATAGACATAAAGATGATCCTGCAAGCCATGCTCATAGAAGAAAGACAGATAGAAACCGAGCTATGTTCGAAGAAGTTGGAAGGGCGTATGTCTATTTTACCTATGGAATGTATTATTGTTTTAACGTAGTTGCAAGAAATTCAAAATTTGATGCAGGTGCAGTTCTGATTCGTGCAGTAGAACCCCTAGAAGGAATCGAGATTATGAGAAAAAATAGAAAAATAGAAGATCTGAAAAATCTTACAAATGGCCCTGCAAAACTAACACAGGCATTAAACATCACCAAAGAACATTATGGTTTAGACCTAACCCAAAAAGGAGAACTATTCATTACAGAAGGTTTTAAAAAACCAAAATACATCAAAGCCAATCCTAGAATAGGAATTAAAGAAGCAACTGAAAATAAGTGGAATTTTAAATTAGAAACTTAATCGTCGTTATTTTCATCTAATGTCCAAGGGGCAAACCTACCTAGGATTTTCTGCCAATCCAATCTCAATAACAATATCACAACTGAGGCCATCATTGCCCCAAAAACAATAATTCCAATGTATACCGGAGTGGTATCATCCACATCTTCCAGAAAAGGTTCAATTAGCGAGATTCCCAAATTGTGAGAAATTAAAACAATAGTATAACTTAGAACAAGCTTTCCAGTCAAAGTGGCAATGAAAAATCTTTTTGGATTGTATTTTGCTAGACCCAGTGGAACATATACTAAATCATCTGGAATTGGGGTTGCTGCAGCAAAAAATGCTGCTCCTGCACCATATCTCTTTACAAGACGCTCAAAAGGACGCATTCTTTTTCTAGTTTTTTCATTAATAATACGTCGACCACCATAGCTGACATAGAAGATAATTTGTTTGGCAACAGTTGCAGTTATTGCAGATAGTAGAGCTAAAATATGAATATCAAATTGATCTCCAACTGACATTGTTGCCAACAAAAGAAATCCAGGCAATGGAACAAACGGAACTAATGAGCCAAAAAAGTTCACAAGACCTAAACCGAGATAACCCACCTCCGGAGCAAATGGAAATAGATCTGAAAAATCCACTACTCAAACAGACAAAAAGCGATATTTAACTAAACCGAGAAAATCAGTCACACATCATTAAAATATAATATTTTTACAACAAAGGCAAATGATAAAAAAAGACTATCAAGCAATATGTGACTCTATTTCATCAATTAGTCCATACATTAGATTTGTAGGAGTAGTTGGCAAAGGAGGAGAGCTCAAAGCTTATCGAAGGAGGCCAGACTTAAAACCACTCCTCAATGCAAAGAATACTCAATACCAATTCTCACATATTGCAATGAAGACAGATCTTGAAGGCTTTTTTGACAAAAATCTTGGAGAAGTGGAATTTGTATGGGAAGAACGAAAAAAGGTTCAAACAATATCATTTGCCATAAAAAAAATACGAATTTGGATTTCAATTGATAAAAAAGTAATCAGAACAGAGATGCTAAGAATTATCGACTCTTGTTTGCCAATCGTAAAAAAATACTCAGACTAGAACACATCTTGAAATGCCCTTACTGTGAAATAAATTTGGATTCTCTTAGCATGACAGAAGGATTAAAGCATATTTTAGAACATAAAAAAGAGAATCAAAGTAAATCATAGTTTTATTTCTATGAAGGATGAAAAGCAATGAAAGAAATTGAACAAATTCAGCATATCATAGATGAAATCAATCAAATCTCATCAAAGAATTATCACGAAATGGATATTGAAGAATTAAGTCAAAAGTTAAGAAAAATGATGGAATTTGAGAGAAAAATATTTCAGAAAATTGAAGAATTGGAAAAAAAGGAAATTAATCCTGAATTGATAAAATACGCAAAGATAATTTGTAGGAATACAACTGAAAGAGAAATTTCAGAAATTCAAGAAAGGTATCTAGAACAAATCGACAAAAAATATCTAAATGATTAAAAACAACAGACTAATTTTCATCCTCATAAAGCCAACACTGAACATATCCAGTTTTAGTTTTAATCTTTGGAGGAACATTATGGCATTTTTCAATTGCAAGGGGGCACCTATCAATAAATCTACATTGGGTTGGAAATTCTAAAAGGCTTGGAGGATTTCCCTTGATGTGTTTTGGAACAGTACCCCTTAGTCTGGGTATAGATTCTAAAAGTCCTTTTGTGTATGGATGTTTGGGATTTTTGTAAATTTCTTGAGAAGAACCAAATTCTACTAATTGACCACCATACATTATTCCTATTTTATCTGCGATTTCAGACAATATTGCTAAATCATGACTAATTAAAAAAAATGACATTCCATCTTTTTTTAGTTTTTTTAATAAATTTACAATCTGTGCCTGGATAAGAACATCCAGAGCTGTAGTAGGTTCATCTGCAATTACGAATTTGGGTTTTAACAGAAGAGCCATTGCAATTATAATTCTCTGCTTCATTCCTCCACTCAATTCGTGAGGATATTTTTTGAGGACCAAATTATCTAAGCTCACCGATTTTATGGCATCAGATATTGCTTTTTTAAAATCTCCATTAAAGTTGTGTTGTTTTAGAACTTCTATGAATTGATCGTTTACGGTAAAAACAGGATCAAGTGAATTCATTGCACCTTGAAAAATCATAGCAATTTTCTTCCAACGGTATTCATTATCAAACTTAGATTCAGATAATTCAAGCAAGGATTCTCCATCAAAGAGAATTTCCCCTTTAGCAATTCCACCTGAAAGCATCCTCATTATAGATAGACCTAAGGTACTTTTGCCACACGCACTTTCTCCGGCAATTCCTAATGACTCACCATCGTCAAGTTCAAAATCAACATCTTCTACAGCATAAACAGGTCCTCTAGATGTGAAATATTGTACAGACAAATCTTTGACAATCAAAAATGCCATGATTTCTTAGATTTTTAGTAGAATTTTTGTTTTACACTAAAAGTAGAAGCATACTAGATTTACGGAATAAATTATAGATGGTAATAAACGAGTGACTCAAAAGAAGAGAGAACAAGTGCAAAACTATACCTAGAAAAAGAAATCGAGTTTTCAAATGAAAGAATTTCAGGAATAAAAAAATGAATTGGATAAAAAATACTCAAATTAAAAAAACCGATCAAAAATCAAAACATCAAAGTTAAGAAAAAAGGCAATGATAAGTAATAATACATTAAACCAATAAATTCCTGCACTAAGGGATATAAACAACTTTAACAGAAATTAAAAAAGTCGACTAAATATGAAGCTCCCCATATGCAATTTTGATGCAAAAAATGCAGTGCTTTGTCCTCAATGCGAAGGAAAAGTAGAATCAGGGAACATTAGCAAAGCAGATGTAGATGGATCAATAAAACTAGCAAATCTAACAAAAACAAATCAAGATATTGATAATTTTACTCTTTTTTCCTGTAAAGAATTTGATGGAAATTATGTGTTATCATTAGCAAAAAATGACATTATGACCATAAGAAAAAGTAGAACGCTTTACAGATTAATACAAGAGCAGTTTGATGGAAAAATTTGGATAGTTGAAGCAGAAGAAAATGACAAAAAATTTATCGAAGATTTATTCTTTCCAACAAAAATTTTATCAATAAATTCAGTATGGGCTCCAGGAGGAATTCAAAAAACAAAAGCAGTTGTATCTGGAAAATGGACTCCTAGATTTCCAATTGACACAGAAAAGGTCATACAAATTGTCAAAAGTGCCCGAAACCTTGACATTGAGATAGAGTTTGAAGATAAAAGAGCGTGAAGTAGTTGGTATTTGTTAAGACTCATGATATTTCAGAATTAAACTCTGAAAATGTAGGCAATGAAGTAGTTTTAGGAGGATGGATAGAAGATCTTAGAAAATTAGGAAAGATGACATTTATCACCTTAAGAGATGTTTCTGGAATTTCACAGATAATTGTAAAAGGAGAATTAAATGATAGCCTAGAAGAATTAAATCGTCAAAGCGTCATAAGCGTAAAGGGAATAGTTCAAGAGACAAAAGCACGTGATTTTGATTTTGAGATTAAGGCTGGAGAAATTGACGTATTAGCTAAAGCAATACATCCTCTTCCAGTAGATCCAATTGGTAGAGTTGAGAGTAATATAGATACAAGATTGAATCACCGTGCCTTAGATATGCGAAATCAAAAGACTGCAGCAATTTTCAAATTAAGACATCAAGTTTTAGCATCACTTCGAAAAACATTATCCGAAAAAAAATTCATAGAAATTACAACTCCAAAAATTATTGGCAGTGCAAGTGAAGGAGGGGCAAATTTATTCTCTTTAGAATATTTTGGGAAAACTGCATATCTTGCACAAAGTCCGCAGCTTTACAAAGAACAGATGACAATAGGATTAGAAAGAGTATTTGAGATTTCAAATTTTTATCGAGCTGAAAAATCCCATACTGGCAGACATCTAAGTGAATTTACCAGTGTAGACATTGAAGCTGCATTTATGGATTATAATGATGTGATGGATGTCTTAGAACTGCTTGTAATGGAGGTATACAAGTTTACATCTGAGAATTGTAAGAAGGAACAACAACTAATTGGACATACCATAGAGGTTCCATCCTCACCATTTGAGAGAATTACATACAATCAGTGTATTGAAGAACTAAAACAAGAAGGAGAAAAAGTGGAGTTTGGAGAAGATTTGATGGATTCACATCTTAGAATAATCGGAAAGAATCATCCAGGATTTTTCTTTTTGACTGATTGGCCAATGAAGTTAAAACCATTTTACATTAGAGAAAAGGATGAAGATGCAACCTTATCACGCTCGTTTGATTTACAATATGGATATCTAGAGTTATCCTCAGGAGGAACAAGGCTACATAATCCAGAGATGTTAAAAGATAGACTAAGAGAGCAAGGATTGGATCCTGCACAATTTACAGATCATCTAAAAGCCTTTGATTGGGGAATGCCTCCTCATTCAGGATGGGGGATGGGACTAGATAGATTGATGACTACCTTAATTGGGATTGATAATGTCCGTGAAGTGGTTTTGTATCCAAGGGATCCAGACAGACTAAGTCCATAGTAATTCAAATTTTTATTATATTGTATTTACACAAAATTATGATTGAACAAGATGATGCAAAAAAAGTAGTAGAAGTAATCGGAAATAATTTGATTGGAGTTTCACATGATTCAAACAATTTTCAAAAACTACCAGACTCTTTTTGGGGATATTTTGCAAGAGGACATGATAAAAAAGGAACGTTTGGAGTTATTATCACATATTCTGAAAATGACAAAGACGTGGATGAATTAATCAAAACATATGAAGAATGGGCTAATAAAAACAAGACAAAAGATCCTTAATTTATTTTGTTTCTTGTAATAATTTTCTATAGCCTTGGCATTCTTTGCAAATAGGTTTTCCCTTGTACTTTGGGTTCCCATCTTTAATTTTCAGTGAACCCTCGTTAATCTTGCAAATACAACATACTGCCATTAACAAGTAGATAAAATATACAATTAATAAAAATTAGTAATAGTTGAAAAAAGATAAATTCAAAGAAGAGGATCTATGGTGATGTACAAATGTGATTTCTGTGGATCAGGATTTGGAGACAGGATTTGTTATTTTTGTGATAAAAACTGTTGTACGTCATGTATGGTAGATGACAGAACTAGATGCAAAGAATGCTATATTAAAAAACGCAGATTAGGCTGGAAGAAACTGCTAAAAAAGAACAAAGTTGTTCTGGTTTTTGTATCATTTTTGTGGTTTTATGCAGTATATCCAGGACCATTTCTTCCGGGATTAGATCCGGGATTTTACTCTATAACGCTAGTTGCATTATTACTAATAATGATTCCAATCTGTTTTGCATTATTCTTTTGGTCATTAAATCCCCCATCTTCGGATTTGAAAAAGAGAAGAGACTAGAGAAATTAATTTGAATGTAAATAGGAAGAAGTTTTGGTTGGGAAAGGATTGAAAAATATAGATGATGGAATTATGAATGAGTTGATGCCCCCTTTCACGCCTGAAAACGTGATATAACTTTCGGCATGACGTGAGGTAATTTATCAAATAAAAATTGATTGTATACTTCAAAAATTGATTATGAATTAAATTTTTAATAATTATCCCAATAATACATTATGTATTGCAAGAGGTTCATCATCCTCTAAGAGATGACATTTTAGATCTGCTCGAGTCATCCGAGGTGGAAAACCAAGACTGCTACAAAAGGATGCTGGATCATATTATTCACCTTTTCAACTCCCAGGGATTGGGTTCTGACTATTATGGATATCATAACATAGATCATGAGCTTGAGGTGACTTATGTCACCCTCAAGGCAGCCTGTTGGAAAGATGAAAGAAATGACATAACGCCAGATGAGTTAGGTCATCTTTTTGTTGCGGCATTAATCCACGATTTTGATCCACTTAAGGATATAGACAAGCCGCACGAAGAAAATGTAATTCAATTTGTCGAACAAAACAAAGAATTCCAAAAACTCATAGAAGAAGCAGAGCTTGATTTTAACTTGATAAAATCGCTGGTCTACAGGACAGTGTATCCTTGGAGAGGTCAGGTAAAAGAAGAGACGGAGAGCCAGATAGACCAGTGCCTCCAATCGTCACTTGCTACCAAAAATAAACCAGAGGCAAAGGAGAGGTACAAGAATCTTGGATGGTTTCTTTCGGTTTCAGACAGGATTGGTGGTTATGCACTGGGAGATTTTTCCAAAGCCTTGGAGATGGCAAAGATGAATGCACATGCATCAGCTTGGCATCCATCGCTAATAGTACGAAGAGCCGTTGCCTACTATGAGGATCTGCTTAACAACGAATCAGAAATGGCCGAGAGAATCTTGTGCGCATTACCAACACCTTTGAGAAAAAACTTTATGAATAATGTAATCTCCTTTATGAAACTGCGACAACATGAGTTGCAAAACAAAGCCTCCATTGTCTATGAAAATCTAACACTAGTGCCCACTACTGAATCCATTAATACAAAAAAATCAAGCGAGTTCATCAAGACTATCTTTACCATTTATGATGAACTACCAAAACCCCTTCAGTTTCAACGCATCGGTTTTACAGATTCTTGCAAGGATCCAAAAACCATCTTGTGTACCTTGAGATTAAATAGTAAGCATGGAGATATTATCGGATTTGCAAGAGGCGGTCCTCTTGAAAGATATACATTAAGATCTGAATTATCTGATGACAGTTGGGGGGGAAATAACACAATATTTCTAGAGCCGATTGCCCTCAAACAAGGTTATTGGGGCCTGCAAGGTGGAGGCGAATTGCGAAATCTATTCATCTCAGAGGCAAAATCTGCAAATTTCAAGTACTTGAGCAGTTTCTCGTTGAGAACCTTAATTGAAAAGAGGAAAAAAACAGAACAGGTAAAGCATCATCAACAGTTTAATCCCGAGCACATGGATTACTACAGAATTTTGTTGTAAAACTTTACAAAAGCGTCGTATTTCTACGCACAAATCAGGGCTTTCCCTTTTTAGAGATTATCAGTAATCTGTTTAGTAAATTCACTGGTGGTCTTATCACCACCAATGTCTTTGGTTTTAACCCCAGATTTTACCAAATCAAATATAGTATTCTCTAACTTTTGTCCTACTTCGAAACATTTTGAGTCATTATGTTTTGAGCCAAGCCAGTCAAGCATCATTTTGATAGATAGTAAAAATGAGGAAGGATTGGCAATGTTTTGTCCTGCAATATCAAATGCAGCACCATGAACAGGCTCAAACAATGCAAACTCATCACCAATGTTAGCAGCTGGTGCCATTCCAAGTCCTCCAACTACTTGAGAGGATTCATCAGACAAGATATCCCCAAATAAATTCGTAGTAACTATAACATCAAACTGCTCTGGTTGACGAATTAAATTCATTGCACATGCATCAACATACATTTCTTCAAATGAAATATCGGGATAATCTTTTGAAATTTCTGCACAAGATTTGGCAAACAATCCATCTGTAACTCTCATCACGTTTGATTTATGAACACATGTGACTTTATTCTTTGAGTTGCGTTGTTTTGCTGATTCAAATGCATATCTTGCAATTCTCTTTGATGCATCTTCAGAAATTATTCTCAATGCAACTGCTGCATTTCCCAATCTAAATTCTTTACCAGTGTAAAGATCTTCAGTGTTTTCTCGCACTATAACCATATCAATATCATCTCGTAACGCAGGCATGTGAGGATATGACTTTGCAGGCCTAATGTTAGCATAAAGATCAAGCATCCTTCTTAAAACAACGATTACATCTGCTGCGCTCTCTCCAACAGGGGCTTTCATGCAAGCATCTGATTTTTTGATTGTATCTACTGTTTCATCAGGTAATGCCTTTCCAGTTTTTTTTAAAGCAATATCTCCAGCTAGTAATTTTGAAATTTCAAACTTCAAGTCATATCTATCATTAATTGTATTAAGAACAGATTCAGCAGATTCAGATAATTCAGAACCAATACCATCACCGGTAATTAAAGAAATTTTGTACATGATTGACTCTCAAAGTAAGGGAATTTTAGGATTAGGTTAGTTGTTTTTCTTTTAACATTTTTTTGAGCATTATTCTGTTAAGACCATCAATTACTGCCTGAACACTGGTTGTGACAATGTCTTCACCTACAGATTTTGCTGAAACACTGTTGCCTTGGGCATCTTCTACACGAATTGTTACTTCACACAATGCAGTAGAACCACCAGATATAGATGCCAATCCATAATCTTTTATTTTAATTTCAGAGATTTTTCCAGTGATTTTCTGAATGGCATTAAGTGCTGCATCAACAGGACCAACTCCGTAGTCAGTTCCTACAAAGTCCTCTCCATCAATGTTTAATTTAACAAATGCATATGGCATTGTTCCTATTCCAGTAGATACAGAGAATCCAGTTAATTGGACGATTCGTTTGATTCCCTGCTCACCTAAAATATCACTAGCGATTGAAAGTAATTCTATATCAGTTACTTGTTTTCCTTGATCTCCTAGTATCTTTACTTTATCAAGAATTTGTGTTGCTTGATCATCGGTTGGTTTGATGCCATACTCTTCAAGCATTGCATTCATTCCATGAATGCCTGCATGCTTTCCTACTTGAAGCCATCTTTTTCTTCCAACCAATTCAGGACTGATTGGCTCATAGGTCAAAGGATTATTCAAAACACCGTGAGTATGAATACCAGACTCGTGACCAAATGCGTTATCTCCTACAATTGCTTTATTTGGCTGAACCTGAATTCCTACAATTTTTGATACAAATCTTGAGACATCATAGATTAGTTCAGATTTTATTCCTGTTTCATACTTTTGATCATAAGGTAAACATTTCAATGCCATTACAAATTCTTCCAGTGATGCATTGCCTGCTCTCTCACCTATTCCATTAATTGTAACATGTGCGCATTGAGCACCAGCTCGTATACCTGATAATGCATTAGCTACTGCCAAACCGAAGTCATTATGACAATGAACACTAATGGGAAGTTTTGTTGCATTAATTGCATCTCTGGTTATTTCAGCAATATATTCAGGAGTAGAATATCCTACAGTGTCAGGAATATCAATCCTATCTGCACCTGCTTTTGCAACTTCGCCAAATACTTTTTTAAGAAATTCCCTGTCAGTTCTGGTTGCATCCTCTGCTGAAAATTCAATTTGAAGTCCTCGAGATTTTCCATATTCAACTGCATCTATTGCTTTTTCAAGGGCTTGATCACGAGTCATTTTTAGTTTATACTCCAAGTGAATATCAGAAGTTGCAATGAATGTATGAATATAATTTAATCCTGCATCAACTGCTGCATCAATATCTTTTTTGTTTGTTCGAGCCAAACCACAAATATCACAGGATAAACCTGCATCTGTGATCATTTTAACTGATTTTAGTTCACCTTCAGAAATTACCGGGAAACCTGCTTCGATTGCATCAACACCAAGTTCATCAAGTTTTTTTGCAATTGATAGTTTCTGATCTGGAGATAATGAAATTCCAGGGGTCTGTTCTCCATCTCTTAATGTGGTATCAAATACTCTAATGTTCATACTCCACTCCTCTGCAATGCAGTAACACCGGTTCTTGCAACTTCAA
This sequence comes from Nitrosarchaeum sp., assembly GCA_965223865.1. Classification (GTDB taxonomy): domain Archaea; phylum Thermoproteota; class Nitrososphaeria; order Nitrososphaerales; family Nitrosopumilaceae; genus HKST03. The sequence continues at coordinate 1,139,570 of OZ245020.1, read as the reverse complement.
TTATTCCAAAGGGTTTGGCCAATTCTTCAAAAGCTTGAATTTGGTCAGGGGTTGCAGTCAATTCAATCATAATAGAATCTTTTTTGACGTCATGTACTTTGGCACCATATGCATTTGCTAATTTGTTGATCTCCATACTGTCGTTAGCATTACTTAGTTTAATCTTAAAAATGCTAAGTTCTCTATAGACAGTTTTGTATTCATCTAGGTGTTTTACCTCAACGGTATCTATCATTTTATCAAGTTGTTTTACTATTTGATCGACTTGTTTTTTATCACCATATGTGGTAATAGTCATTCTAGAATATTCTGGATTTTCAGTAACACCAACAGAGATACTATCGATATTGAAATTTCTAGATCTGAAAAGGTGAGTTACCTTAAACAAAATTCCTGGCTTGTTTTCAACTAGAAGAGAAAGAATTGCCCACATAATAATCACTATGACGGTAAAATCATATCCGAAAGGGAAGTTCCAGGAGCTACAAATGGCAATACATCTTCTTCAGGATCAATTGGGATATCAATTACTGTTGCAACATCGCTGTTTAGTGCAGTTTTGATTGCCTTGTCTAATTCATCCATCGATTGTGCGCGAATTCCTTGAGCTCCGTATGATTCAGCTAGTTTAACATAATCAGGACATTTTCCTTGATCAACACCAATCATCCGTCTATCATAGAAAGTACGCTGCCATTGTGCAACCATACCTAAAGTAAAGTTGTTTAACAAAAATACAATTACTGGAATATCTTCTAATACAGCAGTAGCAAGAGAGTTCTCTGTCATACTAAAACTTCCATCTCCTGCAATATCTACAACAGGTACATCTGGTTTTGCTACTTTAGCACCAATTGCAGCTGGAAATCCCCAGCCCATAGTACCAAGTCCAGTTGAGCTAAAGAAAGTACCAGGTTGGATTACGTCATAAAATAATGATGCCCACATCTGATGTTGTCCTACTTCTGTAGTAACAATAGATTCTGCAGGTAATAATTCTCGTAGTTTTCTCAATATTTTTGCTGCACCCATTTCACCAGGATGAAGTTTCAAGTTTTGTTTCCAGTATTCTTTAGTTTCTTTTACATGTTTTATCCAAGGTGTTTCTTCAGTATTTTTAATTGCTTTTTGCATCAACATTTTTACCATAATTCTAAGTGACGCGCGAACATCGCCTATCACTGCAATGTTAGTGGTTTGGTTTTTACCAATTTCAGCGGGATCTACATCCATATGGATAATTTTCAATCGTTTTTCAAATTCCTCAAAAGTTCCAACAGATCTATCTGAAAATCTAGTCCCAATTGCCAAAACACAATCAGCTTCAGACATGATTTTGTTTGCCTCTGCATGTCCATGCATTCCAATTGGACCTAAGGATAATGGATGAGTTTCAGGAAAGGCTCCTTTTCCTTTAAAAGTAGTAACTACAGGAATCATTAGTAATTCAGCAATAGCCTGAAGCTCAGCAAATGCTGATGAAATGATGGTTCCACCGCCGGCCAATAACACAGGTTTTTGTGCATGAAGTAGCATATCAATTGCTTTTTCTACATTTACCATATCAGGATCAGTCCAAGGATGATAACCTCGAATTTTAAATTCATCTGGAAAATTCATCTCAGCCTCGTTTGTTTGAACATCTTTTGGAATGTCAATAAGTACAGGTCCTGGTCTTCCAGTTTCTGCAATAAAGAATCCTTTTTTTACAACCTCTGGAATTTCTTCTGCTGTTCGTGGTTGAAAGGCATACTTTACAACGGGATTTGCCATTCCAATAATATCACTTTCTTGGAATGCATCTCTTCCAATCATCTTTACTGGTACCTGTCCAGTCACTGCAATCATTGGAGCAGAATCAGCTTGAGCAGTTGCAATACCAGTTAAGATGTTTGTTGCACCAGGTCCAGAAGTTGCAAAACATACACCGGGTTTTCTACTAACTCTACCAAAACCATCAGCCATATGTGCTGCAGATTGTTCATGCCTTACCAAGATATGTCTAATATCACACCTAGCAAACTCATCATACATAGGAAGATTTGCACCTCCCGGTAACCCAAATACTTGTTTGACGCCTTCTTTTTCCATGGCAGTCATCAATGCCTTTGCACCTTTCATAGTTTCCATTTAATTCACCAAATTTTTCTCCATAATTTTAATGTGTTAAAATTTAAGCACACTTTACAGTATAAGATCAACCAGCAAGAAAATTTGCGTTTTTCCAGTTGTCTTTAATCTCATTGAAATTCAAAATATAAACAATGATTATGCCTAATAAAGATTCTCAGAAAAATAATTTTGGTTTTTGAGGAAACAATTAAGAAGATTTAAAGTTGATATTTTTACATCTCAAATTGAAATTTTGTCAGATAATGAAGAGATAATTCAGGTAATTGATACATTGTTTGAAGCAGGAAAAACTAAGGACTTTTCACGGTTAAAAGACATTCATCTTGATGATTCAAGGTTTTCTAGTTTTAGTGATTTGCCACCATATGATCTAAAAGATTTCCAAACTACTATGGAGTTAGAGGAGCTAAAGTACGTCAGTATTTCCGATTATGATTATGAGATCAAAAATCCCAAGATAAGCCTATTTGGCAATACCGCAGTAGTTGCAATGGAAACTACTCAAAAAGGAATGCTTGTAGACACAAAGGCATACACAGGAGAACACATATCAATAGAAGGAAGAGCTACATTTGTGTTAATAAAACAACCAACATGGAAGATTGTTCATATACATTTGTCAAAAATTCACAATTAGATTATTTTTTGTCTTGAGTAGATTGAATTTAGGATTTGTTTTGATTAGGTTTGTTTCCTTTTGATTTGTTTTGATTAGGTTTGTTTCCTTTTGATTTGTTTTGATTAGGTTTGTTTCCTTTTGATTTGTTTTTGTTTGTATCTTCTTTTGCAAGTTTTTTGTATAATTGGAAAGCTTGCTCTACATTTGCATTGCCATGCACAATATAACGAACAGCTCGTACCATTGCAACTGGGTGTTCGGATTGCCAGATATTTCTACCCATATCAACACCTACTGCTCCACCTTTGATTGCATTGAATGTCAATTGTAGTGCATCACGTTCTGGGATTTTTTTGCCGCCAGCAACAATGATTGGAACAGGGCAGGACTGAACAACTTTTTCAAAATCATCGCAATAGTAGGTCTTTACAATATGAGCTCCTTGTTCAGCAGCAATTCTGCAGGCCAAGGATAGATATCGAGCGTCTTTTCCAAGTTCTTTTCCTACAGCAGTAACTGCAAGCACAGGAATTCCATATTTTTCAGCCTCACTTACTAATTTTCCAAGATTAACAATAGTTTGATATTCATATTTTGATCCAACAAAAATAGACATTGCAAGAGCGCTTGCATTTAATCTAATTGCGTCTTCAATACTAACGGTAATGTCTTCTTGAGACAAATCTTCACCAATAATACTTGAGCCACCAGATACTCTCAAGACCATAGGAGTGTTAGTAGTAGCAGGCACAGATGTTCTTTGAACACCTCGGGTAAGCATTAAAGAATCACAGTGTTTAAGCAATGGCGCTATGACTTTTTTTGGGTTTTCTAATTTTTCAGTTGGTCCTAAAAAGTAACCATGATCAACTGCTAACATTAGCGCACGATTATTTTGTGGTTTGATTATACTTGAAAGTCTATTTTGTAATCCCCAATCCATATTTCTTCGTTTTTGAAAGAAAGGAAATCCCTTCTTAAGCCTTTCTTATTTAGTTATGATAATCTTCATGGCATTTTCGCCGCTGCGAGCATGCTCAAAGGCTTTTTGTGAATCCTCAATAGAGTAAGTATGAGTTACTAATTGTTTTACATCAATCTGATTAGAGTTAATTAAATTCATGGCATCTTGGGTATCATTATCTGAAGCTGCATAGCTTGTCACCAAAGTGATTTCTTTTGAATAAATTTTGGCCATATCCAAATCAATTTTTGCGCCCTTTGAGGGAACCCCAAACATCATTACCGCACCGCCCTTTCGTACCATTTCAATAGCATCATCTAAGGCTTTTAGGCTACTAGTAGCAACAATTGCAACATCAACACCTCTTCCTTCTGTATTTTCAAAAATTTTCTGTTTGCGATTTTCATCCATCGAACTAATAGAATCAGAAATATTGAATTTTTTTACAAAATTTAATCTAAAGTCATTAACATCAAAACAAAAAATTTTTGAAAATTTTTTTGCCTTTGCAATCATAACATGCATCATTCCAGTGGGTCCTACTCCAAATACTGCAATAGAATCACCTTCTTGATAAGAAAATTTTGTCCATGCCCTCACACAACAAGCTAATGGTTCAATCATGGCTGCTTCTTCAAAAGTCATAGACTCAGGTATTTTTAAGACACCACCATGAGAAACGTTCCATTCTGGAACAACATATTCTTCTGACAAACCACAGGGAGAGAGATTTGTTTCATAGTATTTTTTACACATTGTTTCATTTCCATGTACACACAAATGGCACGAATAACATGGGACATGGTGATGAGTAAATACTCTATCACCCTTTTTGAATTCCGTGACATCAGACCCTACCTCAACAATTATTCCAGCAGGTTCATGACCCAACCGCATAGATGGTTGTCCATATTGACCAAATACTTTTTCTAAATCAGAACCACAGATTCCACATGCCTGCATTTGTACTAATACATCACCTGCATTTAGAATAGGTTTTTCTGTTTCATCAACGGAGATAACAGACGGTTCCTTCACATATGCAGTTTTCATATCAAAACTTGAGAATACAGAATATAAGTAGATTAAAGGAGATTAGACACCTAGAATTTTTTTGAGCATTACACGGTAATCGACTTCAGTCTTTTCACTGCCGGTAGCAGGTAATGCAAAAACAAGAGTTGATTTTTCTGCTCTAAGAGCAGTTAATTCATCATTAATAGATTCTGTAATATCATCACTAACGAGGATCAGACCTACATCTGAATCATCAGTTAGTCGTCTAATTTCATCCAAAGCCTTTTGAGGAGTTTCAGAAATTACCCCTGGAACTCCGGCTAATTGGAAACTAGTTACAAAGGATTTACTACCTACAGTGAAGATCTTCACAATGAGAAATTTTGATACTACTAATTTAACCCTTTTTGGCAGGTATAAGTTCAGGAAAGATTGATTTAGTTTAAAAAAATAATTCAGTCATGTCAGAAATTGACAGTCAAAAAGACGTATACTTGTTCCTTCATGGAAGAATGGATCTGCAAGAGAAGGCAGTGAGTGCATTGACTTCAAAAGGAGTTTCAAAAGAAAAGATCACCATGGCACTACCCACAAAAGTAGGTAAAGTTGGAGACTATATGGCAATGCTTTGGATGCCTCCAAACCCAGATCATATCAAAATTCAACAAATTACCAAAGTCGAAGAAGTAGAACCTGAAGGTATGATTGGACTTTGGAAAGGAGTTTCAAAGGACGACATAGAGACAGTCCCGTTAGGATAACATTAACTGAATCCTGCACCAAACTGGTCTCCCTTCTGAAGGGGATCACCTGAATCAGAATTTTTTAATTTTCTATACAATAATGCCTCATATACCAGTTTGAGTGCATCATCATCATTTAGATTACAATCTTGTTTTACTTGGTGTTTGTACTTTTCTAATTTTTGGGAATCTTGCTCATCATAAGAAATACCATCATGTATCATTAGATTGGCAATCTTCTCAATTTCTTCATTGTACTGTTTATCATCCATAGTGTTTTATTATATTTCTAGTAATTAACAGATTCGAAAAATTGTTCATAAATCAGATATTAATCCAGTAATGAAATCTTCATATTCATCATCAGAAAAATGAATTGTTTCAATCTTGTTTGTTTTTTTAGCAATTTTAAGAGAGTCTAAATGATAACAACTGTTTTTTCCATTTAACTTTCCAAAATAAAATCCAGGACACGAACAATATTCAGATTCCGGATCTAACCAATGTTCTTCACCCATGCCAACAACAGTCCAAATTTTCCTTTGACTAGGCTCAAAAAGATGTAATTTTACACGTTTTTGAAAAACTACGGATTCTATTTTTTTAGAACTGTCAGTCATAAGGATTTAATCCAAAGTCTATCGTATATCTTTGATGCCTCAAACAAGGATAGTTCCTTCAAAACCAGCATTAATTTTTGAAGGACAAGAAAAGAGCATCATAATCACAGACATACACATTGGCTTTGAGAGTAGTCTTGCATCAAATAAAATTTTCATTGGAAAGAATTCCACAATAACTGAAACAATAAATGAAATATTAGAATTGATTAATATCGAAAAACCAGATTCGGTGATTTTGTTAGGGGATGTCAAATCTAGCCTTAAAACCATTTCAAAAAGTGAATGGAGTGAATTACCTTTATTTTTTGAAAAAATCAAAGAAAAGTGCAAAGTCATTCTTATTCCAGGAAATCACGATGCAAACATCCAGAAATTAGTTCCAGAAGGAGTTTCAATGATAAGTTCAACCGGAATGGTTGAAGAGAACATTTTGTTAACACATGGTCATACCATGCCATCGGAAAATTTTTCACATGTGAACAAAATAATAATGGGTCATGTTCATCCTGTATTTTTTCAAGAAGGTTCTGTTTTAAATGGACAAAGAGTTTGGGTCTCTTTAAAAACAGAAAAACAAAATATTTTTCCCAATCAAAATGGAGAAATAGAAATAACTATTATTCCATCTTTTAACAAATATTTTTACGCAACACACAAAAGAAGATACAAAAAATCAATATCACCAATTGTTGAAAGAATCAAAAATATATCTTCGGCAAGAATTATCACACTTGATGGAACAATAATTGGTGATGAGTCTATAATTGATCAAGTATTATAGGAATAAAATACAAACTTTTTTAATAAAAAAATCATCCCATATGATCATAAGGTTCTATTGGATTTTTTGTTGTTTGATTATCCTTTAACCACTCCAATGTTTTTACAAAAGAGTCGGCCAATTCAATTGTTGTTAAAACAGGAATTCCTAATTCTAAAGATTTTCTCCTAATTTGATATTCATCATCAAGCATACCAACATATTTTTCCAATGTGGATGTACTTGGAATATTTATGATAAAGTCTATCTTTCTTTGATAAAGTAAATCTTTGATGTTTGGTTTTCTTTCAGGTTCAGAGATTTTGTGAACCACTTGAATCTCCCCGATTTTCTCCTGGAAGAATTCTGCAGTGTGTTCAGTTGCCAAAATTTGAAATCCTAGACTTTTTAGCTTTGCAATTGTTTGTAATAATTTTTCTTTGTTTTGAGCACCTCCTACTGTTACAAGTGCAGTTCCATGCTCAGGGAGATTATATCCTACAGAAGTTAATCCTTTAGCTAATGCATCAAAAAAGCTGTTTCCAAAGCATGCAGCCTCTCCTGTAGATTGCATTTCTACACCCAAGGCAATGTCTGCACCATCTAGCTGCATAAATGAGAATTGAGGCACCTTTATTCCAAAGTTTGGAATTTTTTGCCACTTATTTTCTGGTATTTGGGGTAAAGGCTTTCCTAAAATTGCCTTTGATGCCAATGATATAAGGTTGGTTTTTACAAGTTTAGACACAAAAGGCATAGAACGAGATGCACGAATGTTGAGCTCAATTACATAGACATGATCATCGTGTATTAAAAATTGCAAATTGAAAGGTCCTTTAACATTAAAAGTAGTTGCAATTTTTTTTGTATATTCAGTAATAGTCTCAATAATTTTATTACTTAAACGCCAAGGTGGAATACACATCATAGCATCACCAGAGTGAACTCCTGCACTATCAATATGCTCAACTATTGCTCCAATCACTACATCTTTTCCATTACTAATTCCATCTACATCAACCTCAAGAGAATTTAGCATAAATTTGGAAATAACAACGGGATGATCAGGCGAAACATCCGTAGCCTCTTTCACATATGTTTTGAGTTCATCTTGCGACCATACAACCTTCATAGCAGCACCAGAAAGAACGTAAGAAGGTCTAACAATTACAGGAAAGCCAACATCTAGTGCAAAATTTTTTGCTTCGTTAAGATTTGAAAAAGCTTGCCATCGTGGTTGTTGGATATGAAGTTTGTCAAGTTCGGCACTAAATTTTGAACGATCTTCAGCTCTATCTACATCATGAGCACTTGTTCCCATAATATTGACACCGTGTTCTGCAAGTCCAGGAGTCAAGTTATTTGCAGTTTGACCACCTACACATGTAATAACTCCTTTAGGATTTTCAAAATCAGCAATGTCTAATAATCTCTCTTGAGTTAATTCCTCAAAATATAATCTTGTACATATATCATAATCTGTAGAAACAGTTTCAGGATTACAGTTTACCACGGAGATATTTTTTTCTCCATTTTCTTGCAATCCCCACACCATGTTTACAGTACCCCAATCAAACTCCACACTACTACCTATTCTATAGGGCCCAGCACCAACAACAACAATCCCTTTTTCATCAGGTGAAATTTCTATATCATGAGAATTTCCACCATATGTCAAATACAGATAATTTGTGACAGCAGGCCATTCAGCCGCAAGAGTATCAATTTGTTTAACAGATGGCACAATTCCATATTTTTTACGTAAATTACGCACAAAATCTACTGGTTTGTCTTTTGAGCGTCCAATTTGTTTATCCGAAAAACCCATTTTTTTAGCCTTCCAAAGTATATCTTTGTCTAATTCAGAATTTTTCAGAGCCTGCTCAATATTTGAAATGTTTTTTATTTTTTCAATAAACCAAGGATCTATAGCAGATAACTTGTAAATTCGTTCAACAGAAATTCCCATTTTGAGAGCCAATGCTACATGGTATAGTATTTGATCATCAGGATGAGACAATTTATCTTCAATTTCTTCTTCTGTATAGGATTTGCCATTTTGACGATTTAGAACTAAACCATCATTTCCAATATCTAACATTCGGATAGCTTTTTGGAGAGATTCTTCAAAAGTTCTTCCAACTGCCATGACTTCACCGACGGATTTCATCGTAGGACCTAATTTTCTATTTACAAGTTCAAACTTTGCAAAATCCCATCTTGGATGTTTACATACAACATAATCAAGAGAAGGTTCAAAACATGCAGTTGTACTTTTTGTAATTCTATTTATCAATTCTGACAAATTGTATCCTAATCCTATTTTTGCAGACATGTATGCTAAAGGATATCCAGTAGCTTTACTTGCAAGTGCAGAGGAACGTGATAATCTAGGGTTTATTTCAATTGCAACATATCTATCAGAATCAGGATCAAGTGCATACTGTATGTTACATTCACCTACTATTCCTACGTGTTTTGTCGCTCGCAAAGCTGCAGAACGTAACATATGATACTCACGATTATCAATTGTTTGAGAAGGAGCAACCACAATATTATCTCCTGTGTGTGCTTTCATAGAAAGGACATTTTCCATATTACATACAATCACGTTGTTACCATCATAGTCTTGCATGACTTCATATTCAATTTGTTTCCAGTGACCAACATATTCTTCAACAAGGACTTGGCCGACTAGACTTGCTTTTAATCCCCTTTCAACAATTTCATGTAATTCAATTTCATTAAATGCAACCCCTCCACCTTTTCCACCTAGAGTATAGGCAACTCTAATAATTACAGGATAGTTAAGCTCTTCTGCTACCTTTTTTGCATCATCAAAATTAGTAACGGTTTTGCTTTTGAGTATTGGAACTCCACATTCATTCATAGAATCTTTGAAGAGTTGTCTATCTTCAGCTCTCTGAATTCCATTTACTTGTGTACCTAGAACCTTGACTCCATATTTTTGTAGTATGTCTGCTTCAGCTAGTTTTACACCACAATTAAGTGCTGTCTGGCCTCCATATGCCAACATTATCCCGTCAGGTCTTTCTTTTTCGATAATAGATTCTACATAATCAGGAGTCACAGGTAGAAGATAAACCTGATTTGCAAATCTAGTGTCAGTCTGAATTGTAGCAATGTTTGGATTGATTAAGATACTTTTCAGTCCATCTTCATGTATTGCTTTAAGGCATTGGCTTCCGGAGTAGTCAAATTAGCGGTCGTTTTTGCGACTCTCGCCGGCTTCTCCGATTTTTATTGCCCCACTACCAAGTACAAGAATTTTACTTATCGACTCATTCTTTGGCAGACTTTCCTTCCTCCATAAGGTGTTTAAGCTCTTCAAAGACAAATTTACAATCATAAGGACCTGGTGCTGCTTCAGGATGAAACTGCACAGCAACACAATTTTGTTTTTTGTGTTTTATTCCTTCAACTGTTTTGTCGTCTGCATTTGTAAACCATAAATCAAATTCAGATTTGCTTAAAGATTCTGGGGTAATTCCATAACCATGATTTTGACTTGTAACATATACTTGATTATTTTCTAGATTAACACAAGGTTTGTTTTGCCCTCGATGACCGTATTTTAGTTTATACGTTTCTGTATTACCAGCTAAGCCAATAATTTGAGCACCTAAACAAATTCCCAAAGTAGGAATATTATTTTCAATTAATTTTTTTGCAACTAGTACTGTTTCAGGACAGTTTTGAGGATCACCTGGTCCATTACTAATTACAACTCCTTTTGGTTTGTAAGAAAGAATTTTTTCAAAGGTAGTGTTCCATGGAAGTTTGATAACTTTGTAGCCAATCTCACGGATATTTCTAAGAATTGCATTTTTTGCACCAGTATCAATTACAACCACAGATTTTTCATCAGAACCATATACCTGTTCTTCTTTTGTCGAAACAGCAGCCATGAATTTCTCTGAATTATAATTTGGAGCTGATGCCAATTGTTTTTTGACTTCATCAATATCGATGTTTTCTTCAGAAACTACCAAAGCAGCCATCATAACGCCTTTCGTTCGTAGTTTCTTCGTTAGTTCTCTAGTATCAATTCCCGAGATTCCGGGAATTTTTTCATTGTAAAGCCACTCATCTAGAGTCATAAAGAGATTCCAATGACTAGCAGTCAATGACAATTCATGAACAACTAATCCTCTCACTTGGATTTTATCAGATTCAAAGAATTTGGATATCCCATCTTCATCCATACTAGCAGGATCTGGAACACCATAATTTCCCACAAGAGGATAAGTTAAAGTAAGAATTTGACCACTGTAAGATGGATCGGTTAGTGTTTCGTTATATCCTACCATTCCAGTATTAAACACGATTTCACCAAAAACGGTCGTAGAGTAACCAAAACCCATTCCGTCAAGAACAGTACCATCATCAAAAATTAGTTTTCCAAACTTGTTTGCATGCTTGGATTTCTTTATAGTAATTGTGACCCTCGTCAAGTTCTAGTTATTATGGATTTAAGTTTTTGGAAGCTTGATCGCAAAAAAATCTATTCTAGAGTGCGCGGAATTCTTCACTCCACTTGTGATATGCTCGAATCATTTCCATTGAAACGCTAGGTTTTCTTCTAGACATGATGTCTCTAAAGTCTGCAGTAGTCAATTCTCTAGGTTGTTGTTGAGATTCACCTTCAACTGGTTCATGGTATTCAGGAGAATCAAATAACTCATGAACCGTTTTCAGATGTGCAGCTTGACATACATCTTTGATGTCACTTGCACTATATCCATCAAACATTTTGGCAAGTTCTCTGGAATTAACTCTAGAGTCTAATCTTAAGTCAGTAGTATATTGTTGAAACAAACTCTCTCCTGCTTCTTGTGTTGGAAGAGAAACATAGATTCTTTTTTGGAATCTTCTAAGAAAGGGCCAATCTAGACTCCAAGGTTTGTTTGTAGCACCTATCACATACATCATCAAATCCTTACCCTTTCCATTAACACCATCCATTTCAGTTAGAAATTGATTTTTAGTTCTAATTTCGCCTCCAACTTCACTATTTCTAGAACCAAGTAGAGAATCTACTTCATCAACAAATAAGATTACGGGTTTACCTTCTTTTTCAGCATATTTTCTTGCCATTCTAAATAATTTTGATACATTTTTTTCAGCTTCACCCAACCATTTACTCATCATTGAAGATGCATCTACATTAATGAAATAGCCATCCATTTCACTTGCGGTAGCTGCTGCCAGCATTGTTTTTCCAGTTCCAGGTGGACCATATAGAAGCATTCCTTTTGGCCAACCAAGAGGAAACAAATCAGGTCTTTTTGTTGGATAAACAATGGATTCACGTAATGCACTTTTTGCATCTTCTAAGCCTATTACTTCGTTCCAACTAATGTTAGGTTTTTCTTTCATGACTAATTCTTCAAAGTCATTTTCATCTTCTTGTCGCTGAACAGATGCCTTTTGCTCTTCAGGTGTTGCTTTAGGATCTACTGCAGGCTCTACACCATGGGACTCTTGCAGTGCCTTTATTCTATTATGATAAGAATTACATCTTTCTTTGTAAATGGGGTTTAGTTTACTTGTAGGATATAATTGCAAAAGTTTTACCAAAGAATCAATAGCATGTTGATAGTTGGTAATGGCCATTCCACGTGCACCTTGAGAATCAAACTTTATTGCTTCAGAAGCATACTTGCTTGCGTTATTTTCTAATTCTTGTGGGGCTAAACTCATCTAAATTACCTGTACATCATCTTCTGGAAAATTTTGTTGGTATTCTAAGGTGTTAATCTCTGTAGTAAATTTAGTTAAATTAATTGCACCTGGTTCATCAATTTTAATATTTTTTGGTTTTGGAGTATCAAAATCAGACTTTTCAGATATGTTAGCATGCATATCTTTTACTTTGTTAATAGAGTCCTCAGCAGAGATTATGAGTTCTGAAATTTCATCATCCAAACTTTCAATGGATTCAGTAGATTCTGTAATAATTGAAACAAAGTATTGTAAAATTGAGCGTGTTTCTTTTTTTTCCTCATATTTACATAATAGAAAATTCGTTAGTTCCGAAATCTTGTTTAAATCTTGCAGTTCTTCAAGAGTGAGTTTATCAAGTTTTGAATCATCCTGTGTTTTAGATTGTAAAATCTTCTTGTCAATTCTTTCTGAGAGGGTTTTTACTCGTTCTAGATCTTTTGATAAATCTCGTTTAGTTTTTAAAATTTTCAAACTTTTCATGGTTTAAAAAAATCAAGATTAGGATACTGCTTATTTATTTTAGAGTCCACCATCAATTTTACTTCATCCAATAAAGTTGCAGACTCTTCATTTGAGAGTCTAAAATCAAATCTTGCTTTGGTAAGAGTAGCAGAATCCAAAGCAATACTTCCAAGGTGAACAGATAGTTCAGATAATTTTTGACTGCATTCAGGAGCAATATCGAAAAGTTGAGCACTAATTGTTCTGATCATAGGTATGGCAGAGGGTAAAATCTTAGGCAAATCAGCAATTCCAGTAATCATACCAGTTCTTTTTTGAATTTGAGAAAGAATTTCAATGGAAAATGCAATTATTTTTTCAATATCAAGTGCTTTTTGGCTCTCCTTAGAGTTGCTATCAAATTCATTTAAAATAACCTGATTTGATTTTTTAATTAGGCTCCTTTTTTCTTTAAGAATTTCAATTATTTTACACAGCAAGTCAGTAGAATAACTAAGACGTGGTACAATTGTCACATTTTGTGAAATATTTGTAAAACCTATACCTGCATAACTATAATCACCGATCATACAAAATAGGGTAAAATTTTGTATTTCAAGGTCTTGTCACAAATTAATTAGTAACCATAGTTACATGTTGCTGTAGATACAATTATGATTTTTTTTGAGTATTTGTGTAAAGGAATTTAGCTTTCAATTTTACCTAATCAGAAAAATATCAAAAGCATGACAAATGAAAATGCATTAACAGTTAGTCTTGAGGAATTTGGGCTTAGCAAATATGAGGCCAAAGCGTATGTCACCTTGATATCAAAAGGGACAATAGCTGCAAGTGAGCTGGCCTATTACTCGGATCTTCCAAGAACCAAAATTTATCCAACACTCCTAAAGTTAGAAAATAAAAAATTAGCAATAATTTCTAAAAGTAAACCCATAATGTGTACAGCAATTGCCCCTGAGGATGCTTTTGATTCTATTATTCACGAACAAATCAACAAAGTAAATGCAATGAATACTCTAGTCTCAAATTTAAAAAAAGCCAGTGAAGAAAGTAGAAAGTCAAGAGGTTCAGAAGAAAAAAGATACTTTCATCTAAATGCGAACAATGTTTTAGAACAATTAAAAACTATGATTGAAGGCTCCAAATCATCCATTAACATCATGGCAGACCAATGGGGGTTAGGATTAGTTGCCGAATGCAAAGAACAGATGGTTTCAGTGATTCGGAGAAATTTAGATGTTAAGCTTCTTGTTCCATCATCACAAATTTGTTCTGAATCATATAGAACAATACCAGATGGAGTAAAAATTAGGGCGTCAGATATTATTCAAAATTCTTTCATCTTTGATGAAACAGAAGTATTGATAGTAAACAGCGACAATGGGAAAGGAGCTACCTTTTCATCAACTGATATTTTAGGATCCAATCAACGTAAAATGTTTACAAATATCTGGAAAAATTCTATGAAGACTGAAGCATTATCTGACATGACAAAGATGGAAGCTCAAGAAATATACAAAATTATTCGCATAATAAATGAAAATGGATTACATCATGTTCTAGATTCTTCAATTATAACAAAAAAATCAGAATATGAAATGCTAAAATTGTTAGAGAAAAATGGAATTACTTTAAAATCAAAATCACTTGATGAAATTATAGAAACGATCAACGTAGTTTTACAAATCACGTGTTCAGGTTCTGTTAATTTTGATGCAAATACAAAAAACATAACAATTGAATCCAAATTAAATAGCGGTCATTCATTACCATGGGTTTCAATTTTAGATGATTGTCTAAAAAAACAAGGTTACAAAACAAGAATGGCATATCAAAATCAATCAAGTAAAGGAGAAAAAGTACATCTTAAAATATCTAAAAATTAAAATCAGACAATAAAAACTTGCAAACATCTTGATTGAGGAAAAAATCAAATCAATAGGGATTAAACTTCCAACTCCTCCAACTCCTGCAGGGTCTTATGTTCCAGTCATAAGAACAGGGAATTTGCTTTTTGTATCCGGACAAATTCCTATGAAAGATGGAAAAGTAGTCTTTACAGGTAAAGTCTCAGATGACAATTTAGAAACTGCTCAAAAATCAGCCAGAATGTGTGCAATAAACATTATTGCTCAACTAAAACGAGAACTAGGAGATTTAGAAAAAGTTGCAAAAATAGTAAGATTGTCAGGATTTGTAAATTCAGATCCAGAATTCTCACAGCAACCTAAAGTAATCAATCCAGCATCGGATCTATTTTTTGAAATATTTGGAGAAAGTGGAAAGCACTCAAGAATTGCTGTAGGTGTTGCAAGTTTGCCATTAAATTCTATGACTGAAATTGATGCAATAGTTGAAATAAAATAAACTCACAATACTTGGAAATTTTCTTAAATAGATTTTAAACCAATGTAAATTGATGGTGCAAATGTGTAGAGGTTTGTGTGGGCGTTTCCAATCTTCCACATTTTCAAATAATCTACGATATAAGATTGGGCAAAAGTGGTGTTCACTTTGTGCATTATTTTTTAAGACTGATGAATACACATGTCCATGTTGTAGAACACGATTAAGGTCAAAACCAAGGAACAAAAGAGATGAAATGCCAAGAATGTAAACATGAGAAAGGAAAATGTGATTGTATTTATTGTTGTTCCATTTCACAGATTAATTGCCCATATTGTATTTTACCGGTACTGAATTATAGACAAATAAAAAAATAATTAGAAAATTAAAAAATGAATAAAGATAAAATAAATAAGATTTCATTATTTTCCTCGATTATTTTTGGAGGAGTTTTTTTGCTAGCGTTTTTTGGAAAATTTAATTTTGAATTTGAATATCATTTGTTTTTATATCCTTTAGCTATTACATTTTTTGTTTGGTTTGCAACTAGAAAAAATGGTTGTGGTAGTTGTAATCAGGTAAATTAATTTACTGAGGAGATTTTTTGTTTTTTTAACTCCATTCTTAGATTGTATGCAGTTAATCCAACAAATCCAAAAATTATCAACAATCCAATATATGCTAAAACTGTACTATACTCTATTAAAACTGCAGAAACACCAGTGCCTATTATTCCTGGTAAAAGTGAAAGAGCATAAAGCCACCAACCACAACAACCCAAGGGAACCAGTGAGAAAAAAGAGAAAAAAGATGTGGCAGCAGTGCTTCCAGAATTACCACCAAATGTTTTTTTCTTGACTTTCAATGAACAACCCAGTAACTTGCTTTTCTCAGAAAGATATACTTGCAATCCTATGCCAATTCCCATTCCAAAAATAACAACAGAGTTGAGTTGTAATGCAGCGTTGATAGCATCAATTGGAAATAAAGCAGGAGTTGTGATTACCACAACTGTGAGATAAATTAGAATAGTGATTATTCCCAAAGATATTGCTTTTTGAATAGGATTCATCATGTTTCTCCATAAATTAGTGTTTCAGGATAAAATGAGACCCATGAAAACCAAAAACCCGGCTCAATTGGGATTCTTGACAACTGATTTCCTTCCATAGGACCAGATATTGCAATTCCTTCATAATTCCATTCAGAGCTTGTTTGAATATCTACAATTTTACCATCTTCATGTTGAAAATCAAAAATTTTACCATCAACTGTCCGATCAAAGGCTCTAGAGTTTTGATTAAATGAAGAAACTAGCAATACAGAGGTATCTCCAATTTCATCATTGATAATTTTGGAGAGTTCTACATCAGATTGTTTATAGGCCTTGTAAATTCCACCTTCATTAAATCCTAAGATGATTTCCTTAGGATGCATTCTATCATCTTTATTATCCACTGGGAAAATAATTCTAGGATCAGTGTAATAGTCACCATATGGGTCGGTGGCATAGGATCTAATATGACCTGTATCAGTTGTCAAAACTAATGTTTCAGGATAAAGAGTCTTCCAATCCCCCCAGGTAATCACATCAAATGGGATGATCTTCAATTTATGACCACTAAGCTCGCCTGTAACTGCAAGACCAAGTCCCTGACTCCAATAAGATTCAGTCAATCTATCATACATCAACAAATTACTATTGTACAATTTTCCTGATGTACCAAATTCAACAACATTGCCATTTACTATTCTCTCAAATACCTGATTTGTATAACATAAAGGACAATAAGTTACTGCCACTGGAATTCCACCTACTTTGTCATTAACAATTTCATGCCACACTAAGATAAAAAGAGGATATGCACGGGCTTCATCGTTTATCTTCAAACCTATTACAACATCAGAATCTGAGACAAATTGGGAATTTTCAACAGTTGCAAATTTTGGATTATCTATTGATGGAATACCATCTTTTGGAGGACCTCCTCCTTTGATTTTATCAAGTGGAATAATGTGTTTTTGTCCATCAGTAATCATAACATCTAATGTAGAAACAGGTGCAGGTATTGATTCAGAAAGAAATTCTGATGAGGACGTTGATTCAGAATTAGGAAAAAATGCAAAATATCCAACAATGCCAACTGCTAAAACTAAGGCAGGAATGATAAATTTGATATTCAATTTAAAAGATATTTCGGCTTTAGAATATTAAAAAATTCTTCCAACTTCTAGCCAATTTGATGCAAACAAATGGATTTGGAAATTTAATTTAGTTTTTTATTAAATTCAGTAAGAAATTTTTTGATTTTTGTTTTTGGAATTACCGCACCGCAAGCTTTGTCATGTCCACCGCCCGATCCTCCTAGTTCAGTTGCCAAAACATTAATAATTTTTCCCAAATGTATCTTGCAGTTTTTAGAGCCTCTTACCGACACAGCATAAATCCCATGATCAACTCTTTCTTTGTATGCAACTCCAACATCTTTACCAGACAAACCTAAAACAAAATTAACTGCACCACTAGCTCCTGCATCAATAATCTCCATATGACATAGGTTTTTCATAGTTTTCATACCCTGTTTGACTTTGACAATCATTTGCGCTAGTTTTTCGACTTGAATTTGTGCAAATTCAAAAGTATTTGGAATTTCATGTGGGAATTTTGATTCAGCAAGTTCTTCAACTAGATAAAGAAGATAATCAGGATCTTTTTGATGACCAACTATATTGTAGGTAAGAACTGTTGCACTAATTAATGCAAATTGCCTATCATAAATTTGTAATAATTTTGAACCCATTGGTCTATCTTCCATATAATCTGTAATTGCAGCACATGCAGCAATAAATGCAGAGTGATCAGATAATTTGGATTTGAATTTTTTGTACACCTGTACAGTTGCACATTCATTAATGTCATGAACCAATTTTACTTTGATTTTTTCTAATTCCAAGACAATTTTTGGATCAATGTCATGATGGTCGATATAAGTAACAGACACCTTGTTTTTCCTTAGAGTTTTTATCAACTCAACAAACTCATCTTGATTTTTCTTGCTAAGACCTAAATCACAAATGTATAATGATTTGAGTTTTTCATCAGAAGAGACTTGCTGGAGAGCCTCCATTTGTCCAGGATAATCAACTAAAATAGTATCTCCTCCAAAGGCTTGTCGAATCAAGGCTGCAGAACTAATTCCATCTGCATCTTCTTTGTGAGAAATACAAATAATTTTGGTTTTTTGTTTTTTAATTGTTTTTTTAGTTTTAGTTTTTTTGGTGATCTTTTTTGTTGAGATTTTTTTAGTAGACTTTTTTTCTTTCTTTGTTTTGGAAACCACCATTATGGTCGATGAAATTACACCCTCATTTAAACCAAAATGAGTTATTTTCTTTTTTCTCTGGTGTCGTGTTTAATACTTTGATTTGGCAAAAATTTTGAATTTATCAGTGTCGTAAAATGACAATCCTTTCATTTGAGTTTGAATATCAACTTCCTGAATCTTTTTTAATTCTTCAGAAGATGCGTTCAATATCAATTGATCTAATTTCTGTAATAATTTACGTTCATCTGGAGTCAATTAATTTTAGATTAGAAATTGTCATTTATGGTTCAGAGTTGTTAGATTAGACAAAAAGATGAATTTCATATACATGCTTTTTTGCGAAAATATAATAGAAGATCTTCATTAGGTTCAATATGGAAACAAAAAACATTGGTTTGCGGGGAATTGAGGTTGCAGATACCAGAATTTCCAACATAGATGGTGAAAAAGGCAAGCTGATTTATCGTGGATATGATATTTTAGATCTTACAAAAAACTCCACATTTGAAGAAACAGCCTATTTACTCCTATATGATGATCTTCCAACAAAAGAACAATTATCAGAATTTAATTCAAAATTAGTTGATGCAAGATTCATTCCAAAACAAATGCAAAAGAACATGGGAAATTGGAGAAAAGATGCAGATCCCATGGATATGCTTCAAGCATTTGTTGCGGCTCTTGCAGGGTATTATGATGAAGAATTTTCAACCAAAAGTGCAAGCTCTGATAGGGCAATCAATCTAATTGCAAAGATTCCCACAATCATTGCAAGTTGGCAAAGAATTAGAAATAACCAAGAGATTGTTGATCCTGATCCTTCACTTAGTCATGCAGCCAATTTTCTTTACATGATGTCAGGAGAAAGACCGGACCCTGAAATTGAAAAGATTTTTGATGTATGCTTGATTCTTCATGCAGATCATACGTTTAACGCATCTACATTCACAGCAAGACAGGTTGCATCAACTCGAGCCCATATGTACTCAGCATCAAGTGCGGCAATTGGCGCCCTAAGTGGTGAATTGCATGGAGGTGCAAATACAGAAGTAATGAAGATGTTATTAGAAATTGGAACTATAGACAAAGTAGAACCATGGATTAAAGAGCAAATGTCAAAAGGGGAAAGAATTATGGGAATGGGTCATGCAGTATACAAAACATATGATCCACGAGCACAAGTTTTAAAAGAACTTTCAAGAAAACTTGCAGAAAAAACAAAAGA
This sequence comes from Nitrosarchaeum sp., assembly GCA_965223865.1. Classification (GTDB taxonomy): domain Archaea; phylum Thermoproteota; class Nitrososphaeria; order Nitrososphaerales; family Nitrosopumilaceae; genus HKST03. The sequence goes on along the minus strand of OZ245020.1, from coordinate 1,119,604 downwards.
GCCATGGTTTGACATGACAGAAAAAGTAGAAACTACAACAATTACTGAAATGAAAAAACAGAAAGAACGAGATATTTATCCTAATGTTGATTTGTACAGTGCGTCAATTTACTATATGCTAAAAATTCCAGTGGACCTTAACACACCAATTTTTGCAATATCAAGAGTTGCAGGATGGGCAGCACATATTATTGAAGAAAAATTTGCCGAAGCTGCACCAAAACCAGCATTATACAGGCCAAAAGCATTCTATGTTGGAAAGTATTGTGGGCCTCAGGGATGCGAGTACAAGGAATTAGATTTGAGAAAATAGCAACTTAGTTTCTAGTGTTGAGCCATTCTTTTGCTTTGGAATTGACATCATGTTTGTACAAAACTTCAAAGACCATATCATAAAATGTGATGCCTTTTTTCTGTGCCTGATCATCAAGCCACTTGATTCCATCTGCTAATTCAGGGTCATATTCAGAAAATTCAACTAACTCATCTACCATTTTTGAAAAGAATGCGTGAGATTCAAGCATACGTAGACCTTTCAATCTTTGATCATAAGTAGAGTATTCAAATTATATAGACAAAAAAGCCAACTTATTCGCTGTTATTTTACAAGATTATGTTTTTGTAGATATTTGTAACAGTCAAAGTTTTTTTAAATTCTTCACTAGACTATTTGAAAGTATGATTATGAATTCATGGAATTAAGTTCTAAGGAGATTTTTTCACCAATACTACTCCAATCATACAATTCTTGGGCAGCCTTACTTAATGTAGATCTATACTTTCCATCAAGTAAGAAAGCGCCATTTATTTTTTGGACAATATCAAATAGCATTTTATCATTTTTTATGCTTATTTTCATTAAATCTGCATCTTCTGTTGGCAATCTATTTGAAATTGAATCAATGTTTATTGCCATTCCTCCAAAATAAGTTCCCAATGGAAAACAACCAGATGCCAATGCTTCAAAAAATACAAGGGGTCCTGCTTCCTTCACCAAAGAAGGAAAAATGGCTACATCACAACAAGGATAAAGATAACGTAGCTCTTCATGTCCCAGATAACCTGTAAAGATTACATTATTTTGGCTTAGATTTCTTTGAGCTTTTTCAAAATAAGAATTTAATTCATTATTTTTTTCTAATTGATTGTAAAAGGATAAAATTTCTTGAAAAGAAGAAACTTTATCTGAAGTTCCTTCAAGTGATTTTCCCCATGTAATAATTTTCATGACTAATTTTCTTTCATTGTTTTGTAGTGCCCACAACAAGATTTCCATTATTTCACGTAATGGTCCATGACCCACAATTATCAATCTTGTATCTTTGTGTTGATCCAAGATCAATGGCAAAGTTGCAATAACGGATTGAATTCCTTTACCTGTTATTAGTCGTCCAACAAATAAAATTATTTTATCATGAGTCCAGTCGATCTTCCTTAGTTTGGTCTCAATATTATTATCAGGGTTTTTTATTTGATAATCAGTAGTCGAAGAGATTATTTTGTTTAATTCTTTTAATTGTAAGTCAGAATTGAGTTTACTTTTCAAAATATCTGATTGGGGTTCATTTTTTCCTCGAGGGACCCCTTCCAATTTTTGACATAATCTTTCAATATTTTGACTTCTTAATTCAGATAAAATAGGTTCAAAAACACTTGTATCTACGCCTAAATTCAATCGGGTCATTTTCTGATTGATGCTAGGAATAGATTGAAAAGTAGTAGATATTCGATTTCTCATTTCTTCAGAAACTATAAAAATTTTTTGAGCTGAATCAAATGCCATTGTTGCAAAATCTAAGAATCTCTTATCTTTTTTTACAGCGTATTCAATTGCACTTCCATGTGGCATAATTGCAAAAGGAATAGAAGTAATTTTATTGACTCTATGAGCAACCACAGACATTAGCACTGCATGATTTACATGAATTGCTGTTAGTCCATAATCATTTACTATTTTTAATACAACTTCTGTATTTCGCTGAATATAATTCTCAATTGCAGAATTTGACAATTCAACCATTGGAACCACATTTGTAAACTCCTCATATTTATCCCAAACATAAACGGGTAAAACATCACCTAATTTTGGTTTGTGCATAATACATTTTCCTTTGTATGGTACCTTTCGATTTAGCCTAGTTTCAACTGAGTCATCATGATAGTAATGAGATTCTGCTATGAAATCATAATTCTCTGGATGATTTTCTTGACAAACAAGATGAACCGTTTCTCCATTTTTACATAAAGATTTTAGAATGGATCTAGTCCAAATGTTACTTCCAGAACCTTCTAATAAATAACCGTGAAGTATACCAATCAATTTCTAGTTTATAAAATACATGATCAGATTTATGTTAATCAGAATTTATGTAATAGTTACGATGCTAAATTAGATAAACAGAATAAGACTAATCAATTATCAGGACAGTAATAACCAAATCCACATTTCCTATTAGACTTAAAATTGCTAACTTGTTTTTGAGGGTTTAATTTTTTACAGCATTTTTTATCGATTATTCTTGTAACATTACTAGAGATTAAAAAGTTGTGAAAAATTATTTTCTTTTCCGGATCTTTGAGATTTACGATATATTTTTTGTGAATCTATATTCTAATTACCTTCAAATCAAGGAAGTTATATAGTGAGAAAATATTTTTTGTTTTACAATTGCAACATGTTTTTTATTTAGATGGAAACACAAAAAAAAATTTCCTGGCTTATTCAAACAAATAATTCCAAAGTTGAACAAACTAGAGAACATACTGAAATTTATAAAGACAAAGTTAGCAACCTGCAATCAAAATACATTGCATTACATGTTGGATTATTTTGGGGAATTGGTACATTTACCATAAAAAATGAAGACAATCTAATTGTAAAATTGGACAATAATTCAATGTACGAACATTTAAAATTAAATAAAAAAAATGCAGATGGATTTATTGAAAAAAGAACTCATTTTATCAGACAATTTATTTCACAAAGAAAATTAAAAATTCAATACGAATTAATTCCCAAAGAAGAAAACTTGGCTGGAAAAATAATTTAACTAAAAGCAGTTCATATAAAACCAGATATTTACCAAAAAATAAAGACGCTATCAAAGATAGAATTCACATTTGATTTTATACGATAATAGTGAATTTAGTAAAAATCAATAAAGATTTTGTAAATATTTCAACTATTTTTTGATCTAAAGTGATTAGCTTTATTTATTGATCAAATTGTTTGAAAACAAATGGCAGGTATAGACAAAGCAGCAATAGGATGGTCTATTGCAATAGTAGCTGCAGGCGTAGCTATTGCCTTGGCAGGTCAATCAGGACAAGATCTAGGAATAAATATTGAAGTTCCACAGGCAGTAGTGCAACCAAGTACAACTGAAATGCAAAGTTCCGAAGAGCCAAAAGCAGGAACTGATCCGTTTGCAGATATTGTTAAAGAAGTAAAAGAACAAGCCAAAGAAACTCCAAAGACAGAACCGGTAATGGAACCAGAACCTGAACCAGTAATGGAACCAGAATCTGAAATGGTAGTAGAGATGGGTCCAAAGACAGTAACAGTTGACATGCCAGCAGGAACCTCAGTTCCAGGCTGTGAAGAGACCAATGAATGTTACATACCAGCATCTGTCACAATTAATGTAGGTGACACTGTTGAATGGATCAACTCAGATACTGCAGCACATACAGTAACAAGTGGAAGTCCAGCTGATGGTCCAACAGGTGTATTTGATAGCAGTCTAGTCTTAGGTGGTGCAACATATGCATTCACATTTGATGAGGCAGGAAGCTATGATTACTTCTGTATGGTTCACCCATGGATGATAGGTGACGTTCAAGTAAACTAACCACATTTTCTTCTTTTTTCTTATTTTATCTGATTTTTACGAATTGTTCTGTTATATGCAACACCAAATCTATGGGTTTCATCTCTAGCATGCTGTAAAATTTTCAAAGATGCTTGATCTTTGGATATAACAATAGGAGTTTTTTGGTTTGATACATAAATCTCCTCATTTTCTTTGGCTAATGAAACACATGGAATCTTTACACCAAGTGATTGCAATGAGGATAGTGCAGTGTTTAGCTGACCCTTGCCACCATCAATTAAGATAAGAGAGGGCAACTCAGATTTTTCTTCCAATAACCTATAGTATCTCCTCTTGATTACCTCACCAATCATAGCAAAGTCGTCTCTACCAGTAACGGTTTTGATTTTGAATTTTCTATACCCAGATTTTTGTGGTTTTCCATTAACGAATCTAGACATTGAGCCAACGGCAAAATCTTCACCATGGTTTGAAATATCAAAACATTCAATGACATTTGGTATTTCAGGTAGATTTAGAATTTCTTTTAATTCAATTAAGCCTGGCTCGCCACCTTTTGAATGAATTAATTTTATGTTTTTTAAAATCAAATTGATAATATCTTTTCTTTTGCCACGTTGAGGAGAGATAATCTCAACTTTAAATCCTGCTTGCTCAGAAAGTAATGACTCTAAGAGATCTTTATTTTCTGGCATTCTGTTTACTAGAATAAATTTAGGTATTTTATGGGTAGAATAATACTGGAAAATAAAATTAGAAAACGAGTTATCACCAACCATATCAAAAGAGAATTTATCACTATCACGAATAACTCCATTAATCATTCTAAAGTTCATCACAGTAGCTGTTTGATCTTGCTCACCAATTCCAAAATATTCTTCATCAGAATTTTCTATATATTCCATTTTTTGTTTGGTTGATAGACTACCTAAACGAATCAAGGTATCACGTATGTCTTTTGCACGCTCAAATTGCTGCAAATCAGCTGCTTGCTTCATTTCTTGCTCCAATTTTTTGGTAAAAATTTTTGTTTGATTTTTACCCTTTAGTACTTCTTCAAGGGCCTCAACATGTTTTGGATATCTCTCTTGTGCATCTTTGAATTCACAAGGCCCTTCACAATTTCCTAAATGATATTCTAAACATACTTTTTTTGGAAGTGTTTTACATATACGAATTTGAAAGGCTTTTCTTAACGTTCCAATGGTAAGAAGTTTTGAGCTTCCCTGAGTAAAAGGGCCATAAATTTTTCCCTTGCCTAGAAATTTTCCATCTCTTGTTCTTCGTGCAACAAGGAGTCGTGGATATTTTTCATCAGAAATTCTAAGATATGTGTACCTCTGTTGATCTTTTAATTCAATGTTAAAACGTGGTCTATATTTTTTTATCATATTTGACTCTAAAAGAAATGCCTCACTTTCATTATCAGTTAAAACAAATTCAATGTCTGTAATATTTTCAACAAGTTTTTGTGTTTTGTAGTTTTGATTTTTTAAAAAATATGATCTTACACGATTTTTTAGGTTCTTTGCTTTTCCTATGTAGATAATTTTTTTTTCAGAATTTTTCATTAAATAAATTCCAGAATCTGAGGGGATTTTGATTGAAGATATATCAAAGGTCATTTTTTGAGCAACTTTTTCAGATATTTTCCAGTATAACTTCCAGGAGCCTTTGCAACTTGTTCAGGAGTACCTGCCGTCACTATGTTTCCTCCTTCATCACCTCCCTCAGGACCTAGATCAACTAACCAATCAGAGTTTTTGATGACATCCATATTATGTTCAATTACTACCACAGTATTTCCAAGATTTACCAACCGATTTAAAACATCTAATAATTTTTGGACGTCAGCAAAATGAAGACCTGTTGTGGGTTCATCTAAAATGTAAAAGGTTCTTCCCGTTCCTCTTTTAGATAATTCTGATGCAAGTTTTACTCTTTGAGCCTCACCACCAGACAAAGTGGTTGAAGACTGACCAAGCTTAATGTATCCTAGTCCAACATCATAAATTGTTTGTAGCTTTCGTTTTATTGCAGGAATGTTTTCAAAAAATTGCAATGCCTCATAAACTGTCATATCTAAAACATCTGCAATATTTTTTCCCTTGTACAAAACACTTAGAGTTTCAGAATTGTATCTTTTTCCTTTACACTCGTCACACTTTACATAAACATCAGATAAAAATTGCATTTCAATTTGTTTTACACCATCTCCATCACATGCAAAGCATCTTCCATCAGCAACATTAAATGAAAATTGTCCTGGTGCATATCCTCTTTCTTTTGATAGTTCTGTATTTGCATAAAGCTCGCGTATTGGTGTAAATGCACCTATGTATGTTGCAGGATTAGAACGAGGAGTTCTACCAATAGGAGATTGATCAATTGCAATTACTTTGTCAATATTTTCAAGACCTATAATCTCTCTGTGCTTTCCAGGCCTTATATTTGATTTGTAAAAATGGTTTTCCAAAGATTTCAATAATATATCATTTATCAGAGTTGATTTACCAGAACCTGACACACCAGTAATAGAAACAAAAAGACCTAGTGGAATTTCAACATTAATATTCTTAAGATTATTCTCTGATGCACCCTTTACAATTAAAGAGCCGATTGAGTTTCGAATTTTATTTTCTAGTTGTATCAGCGAGTTATTTTTTAGATAAGCACCAGTTACAGATTTGTGACCGTTGAGAATTTTTTCAACTGTTCCTTCAAAAACTACATTCCCACCATGAACTCCTGCACCAGGACCCAAGTCTACTATCCAATCTGAATTTCGGATAACTTCTTCGTCATGTTCTACAACAATGACAGTATTTCCCAGATTTCGTAGCTTTGTTAGCGTTTTTATGAGTCGTTCATTATCACGTTGATGCAATCCAATGGTAGGCTCATCTAAAACATACAAAACTCCTGTCAAATTAGAACCAATCTGAGTTGCTAATCTAATTCTTTGTGATTCACCACCAGACAAAGTAGAGCTTAGTCGATTAAGTGTAAGATAATTTAATCCAACATTCATCAAAAATTCTAGTCTTTCCTTAATCTCTTTTAGAACATCTCGTGCAATGTATTGTTCATTTTCAGTGAGTTTTAGGGTAGAGAAAAAATCATAGCAATGATCAATTGACATATCACATACATCCATTATTCCTTTGTCATTGATTTTGACTGCTAAAGATTCAGGTTTTAGCTTTTTACCATTACAAACATTACATGGAGTATCTCTCATGAATTGTTTTAGCCATTCACGTTTTGATTCAGAGTCAGTTTCCATAAAGACGCGTTGAAGGTTTTCAAGTACACCCTCAAAGGCATCAGTATACTGCCAAGAAGAATCACCAGACTTTGATCGATATCTAAAATCAATTAAATCATCAGTGCCATGTAAAATAATCTTTAGATGTTTTTGTTTTATTTTCTCAATTGGAGTCATTAAATCAAATCCAAATTTTTTGCCAACTGCTCTTAATGCTTGTCGTCTAAATGAAGAGAATCTTCCACTCCATGGAACAATTGCCCCATCAAGTATTGATTTTGTTTTGTCAGGAATTACCAGATCAGCATCAAATTCCATCTTTACTCCAAGACCATTACATGCTTTGCACATTCCAAAAGGAGAATTGAAAGAAAATGTTCTGGGTTCAAGCTCACCTACTGTCAAACCGCAATATGGACATGCATTGTTTTGAGAAAATATTTTTTCAGATTTTTCTGAAGAAATCATTACATCACCTTTTGACGTTTTGATTGCAGTTTGTATTGCCTCAAAAAGTCTTGAGCGTTCGGATTTTTCAGATTGAATCCTATCTACAACAATCTCAATATTGTGCCATTTCTGTCTATCAAGAGGCGGAATTTCATCATCTAGGCTCAAAATTTCCCCATTTAGGCGTATTCTAGAGTATCCATCTTTTTTTATCTGTTCAAATAATTTCTCGTAAGTTCCTTTTTTTCTTTGAATAATAGGCGACAAGATTAGAATTTTCTGTCCATCAAAGTCTTTGAGAACAGAGTCACAAATTGTCTCAATTGACTGATTCGAGATTTTCCGTCCACAGTTTGTACAATATGGAATTCCAATTCTTGCAAATAGCAATCTCATGTAATCATAAATTTCAGTAGTTGTTCCAACAGTAGAACGTGGATTTTTACTTGTAGTTTTTTGCTGAATAGAAATAGCTGGCGACAAGCCTTCAATTGAATCAACATCTGGTTTGTCCATCATTTCAAGAAATTGTCTTGCATATGCAGAAAGTGATTCTACATAACGTCTTTGTCCTTCAGCATAAATAGTATCAAAAGCTAATGTAGATTTTCCAGAACCAGATAATCCACTAATTACAACTAGATTATTTTTTGGAATATCAATGTCAAGATTTTTTAAATTGTGATGTCTAGCCCCGCGAATCTTTAATTTACTTTCTGTCATCTTTTAATTTAATCTCCTTTTCTAGTCTTTTTATTCTATCTCTGCATTCAATTGCTCGCTCAAAATCTAAATCCTCAGAATATTTTTTCATTTGTGCCTCCAAATCAATAATATCTGTGGCAAGATCATGAGAAGACTTTAGCTTTGATTCATCCAAGGTTGCAACCTGTTCAGGTACTGACTTTATGATTGTTTGTGGGATAATGTTGTGTTCTTTGTTGTATTGTAATTGTTTTTCTCTTCGTCTCTTGGTTTCATTCATTGCGTTTTTCATTGACTGTGTTACATTATCAGCATACATGATTACAGAACCGCTTGCATTTCTTGCAGCTCGACCGAAAGTTTGAATCAAACTAGTAAAGTTTCTCAAAAATCCCTCCTTGTCCGCATCCAAAATTGCAACAAGAGAAACTTCAGGAATATCCAATCCTTCCCTTAGAAGATTAATTCCAACTAGAACATCGAATTCCCCAAGACGCAGTTGCCTGATTAGTTCGGTTCGTTGGAGTCCTTCAATTTCTGAGTGCATGTATCTGACTCGTACTTGTTTTTTTGAGAGATATTCGGCTAGATCTTCAGCCATACGTTTAGTCAAGGTAGTGACTAAGACACGCTCATTTTTTTGTGCACATTTAGCTATTTCCTCGATAAGATTATCCATCTGGTCTTTAGTTTGTCTTATCTCAACTTTAGGATCAAGCAAACCAGTTGGACGTACTAATTGCTCGGCAATCTGATATGAAATTTTTTTCTCATATTCTCCAGGTGTTGCTGAAACAAACAATGTATTTTCGAGGTATTCTTCAAATTCTTCGAACTTTAATGGTCTATTATCATATGCACTAGGAAGTCTAAATCCATAAGTTACAAGTTCCTTTTTTCTTGAATGATCACCTTTGTACATTCCATGTAGTTGTGGCAAGGTAACATGAGATTCATCAATTACTAACAAATAATCATCCCCAAAAAAGTCCATCAGACAAAATGCTTTTTGGCCAGGACTACGCCCATCAAAATGCCTTGAATAGTTTTCAATTCCTGAGCAGTAACCAAGCTCTTCAATCATTTCAAGATCAAATTTTGTTCTCATCTCTAGTCTTTGTCTTTCCAGTTCTTTTAGTTCAGGCAAACGCAATTGCAGTTCTTCTTTAATTGATTGAATTGCTCGTTCTCGTACATCTTTTGCAATTAGATAGTGTTTTGCAGGAAAAATTTTCATTTGTGATATTTTGCGCTTTTCTTTTAGAGAAACATGATCAAGTAATGCAATTTTTTCTATTTCATCTCCAAACATAGAGATTCGAACAATGTCTTCAGAATATGCTGGAATAATATCTATAGTATCACCTTTAACTCTAAAGTTTCCGGGAGCAACTTCTGTATTGTTTCTCTCATATCTTGCATCAACAAGTTTTCTGATTATTTCATTTCGTTTAATTTGGTCACCATTATGGATCGTAATTGCCAAATCTTCCCAATCCTGGGGATTACCAAGAGAATAGATGCAAGATACGGTAGAAACTATGATTGTAGGTTCACCAGACAACAACATTGCAGTTGCCTCTAAACGTAATTTTTCAATTTTTTCATTGATTTGAGTATCCTTTTCTATGTATGTATCAGTCTGAGGAAGATAGCTTTCAGGTTGGTAATAGTCATAATAGGAGACAAAATACCCTACATTGTTTTTTGGGAAAAACTGCTTTAATTCAGAGTATAGCTGGGCTGCAAGTGTCTTGTTGTGTGAAATTACTAGAGTGTTTTTCCCAGTTCTTGCAATAACGTTTGCAACAGCAAATGTCTTCCCACTACCAGTTACACCAAGTAGGGTCTGAACTTTTGAATTTTTTACACCATCTACAAGTTTTTCAATTGCTTGAGGTTGATCTCCTGTAGGCTCAAATTCAGATACAAGTTCAAAATTTTGGATTTGCTGCAACAGCTAAAATCCCCTAAAACTGAATTTAAACCACTGGTTATTTCTTTTAAATAAATTACATTGATGTAATATTCAGAAAAAATTGTTAGTTTTTGAATATTAATCGAGAGATAAATTATTTAGAATTGTTTTTGATTAGGAAGAAAAAAGAGTTTTGATTTAGTCAGTGTTTAGCCTAGTGGATCCTTCTGATCGTCTTTCAACTTCTTTAAGAAGTCAACAATTTCTTTAGAACAAGGATCTGCTTTGTTTCCACATTCTTCTACAGTTTTCTGAATCCAACCTTCATAGACGTTAGGTATTGTCAAAACACCTTGTCCGCCTTGTCCAGCATAATCAATTACAGGATCATCAATTTCTGTCTCAAATTCTTTGGTCAGAATTATTTTTCCTGCAATTTCTGCATCAAATCCATCTTTTGGATCAACGACAATTAGAGCATTTGAGAATTTGCTAGATACATAAGCATAGTATCCACCATCATTCTTTGCTCCCCATTGTACGCCATGACATCCTGGATCACATGGAAGGACTGCAACAACCTCATCAACTGAAGTATCAACAACAGTGATGACTGGCGCTCCTGTAGGTCCAATCAAATTGGCTGTAACCATCCATTTGTCGTCCGGACTAACTGGACTCTGAATTGGAAGTGCTGCACCTACCTCAAGAAGATCAATCTGATGAATAATTGTTGCCTGATCTGTATCAATCACATTTAGGGTATTTCCAAGGAAATCAGCCGTATAGTACTTTTCAGTACTGCCCAGCATTCCTGTTGCAATTGGTGCAAGAAGAACAGTATTGAATGGATCTCCAGGATTACGTATTGGATGTTGAGCCTTGACAGATGTGTTATCTTGAAGGTTCGTTATTGTGGAACTCAAACTGAGAAAGTCTGGAGTTACCATGTACTTTCCATCACTGCTAATCCAGTGACCATGTGGATGAGAGAATTGGCCTGTTGAGATTTGTCTTGTCACCTCATAAGTAGTTGGATCAAGTTCTGTTACTTGCTCTTCACCATTCATTGCGATGTAGATCATGCCAGTATCTGGAGATGTCATCACATGTGATGGTGATTGACCAACAAAGACATCTTTGATCATCTCACCTGATTCTCTGTCAATTGTAACCATTCTGGTATCAAACCATTGTGTTTGATATACTACTTCGTTTTTGCTATCAGTCCACATATTATGTGGATGATTCATGTTGATTTCAGGAAGTGCAATCTTTCTTTCAACACCCATGTATTTGCATCAACTACTGTAATTGTTCCAGGTTTGTCTGCTGCAGTTCCGGGGTGATTCTTGTTTACAGTTAATTCAAACTGTGTATTTACCCAGACTTCTCCAATACCTTTTTTGTTTGGAGGACTTACAGAATCAATTGGCATATTTACATCTAGATCAGCACCTAGAATAGTATCATCTGGTATTTCATCTTCTGGATCTAAATTGTATGGCGTACCATCACTTTTAGTTACTCCCAAGGCACCTGCAAGAGCAATAAGACTATCAGTATCTGTATGCAATACAGCTACAACATCTTCGGTGTTTGTAGTTACTAGTGCTGGTACTAGATTTACCTTCCAATTATCTTGGTTGTAATCTTTCCAGTTTGATGGATCTGTAATCACATAGAAGTCTTTTAGCAATTCCAAAGGCAAGTCATTAACTGGTCCAAGTGTTACTGGAAATTCTACATCACCAGAAATTGGATCAATATGTCTTGTTAGAATTGTCAGATCATTTGAAGGATTGCTTGTTAAATCTAACAGTGGCAATAGAGGGCACCAGGAAGGTTATTGGCTTTTACATTAGTTGTCGGATCATCAACAATAACAGCACTTAGCATGTATGGATGTATTTGGCATACAAAGACGTACAATCCCGGAGTATCAAGTGTGGCTACAAAGCCATTTGAATCTGTAAGGAATGTAGAGCCTCTAACGGATAGCTGTGTATCAAAGAATGCAACAGGTACTTCATTGGTGAGAAGTCCATTTCCACCCAAGGGAGCTGCATCCGTTGGCCAAATCAATGAAGTAATAGTGTGTTTTGTCTGAGAGTCTTTCATGGTAAATAGTACTGTTTCGCCGGGATTAATCACTGCAAGTGATCTTCCTAGTGAATCAGCAAATCCCTCACTGAGAGCAGTTCCTAGATAATCCAATTGGAATCCAGTTCCCGCTCTTGCTGTTCCTGCAGGCAGTACTTCAAGTGATTCTAGAGCTTCGTCTAGATCATCGGCAATTCCTGCATTAAGAGTTTTCATCCAGAGTCCTGGTTCATCACTGAGAGTAAAGACAGCACCTACATCAGGTAACGTGTCATCGCCATCTACTACCATCATCATGCCACTCATACCTTCTTGCATATGATTAAAGAAATGACAGTGATACATCCATCCTTCAGTACCATTAATGGAATTCTCATTATCACTTGCCGTTATCAAAAAGGTGTGTCTTTGAAGTGGAGTAATCTCTTTTACATCAATGATGTCAGCAGCTCCTCCTTGTGCTTCAACCCATCTATGTCCATGAAGATGAAAAGCATGAGTTTCATCACCAATTCCAAGTACGTGATATCTTACAGCATCACCATCAGTAGCATAGAGGTTTGGATTTATCCATAGAGGAGTTTGTTTTCCACCATTTTCGTTATCAATTTCCATTCCATAAAAGACGCTTCTACCTAATACTTCAGAAGATACCATCCATAAAAGACGCTTCTACATAATACTTCAGAAGATACCATCCATAAAACAAATTCCTTTTTAATTAAAGGAGTTTCTGAAGTTTCCTTTTCTGGGTCTGTGGTAGCATTACCAATTTCCCCAGTATCAGAATTAACTAAACCAGTTACCAGACCGTCTGCAGGATTGACGATTACAGTACCAAACAATCCTACATCTTCGGCACCAACTTCATTTTGTGAAAAAGTATGATCATGGTATGGTCATGTACCTTGAGTTCCTAGTCCAACATCCCAGTGATAATCAACATCGTTTCCACATTCAGCAGCAGAATTTTCTGCCATGTTAACTCTACCGTATGTTGCATCATCACTAATGTCATAGTGGACACCATGTACATGAACACCAACTAGAAAGTTTTCTGCAAATGTTTCAATTCCAGAGATACTAGGAGCCGAACCATCAACAAAGTTAGACTCACATGCATTGTTGTATAAGTTAAGGTCTACTGAATCGCCTTCATTGAATATTAGTGTAGGACCTGGAATCGATGGATCTGTATCATAAGTACCATTATCTACCAGATCAGTACCATCACGATCATAAGAAACCATACGATATGCATACATGCCATCAGGCATTTTCACAGCCTCCATTTCTATCTCATGATGCACGCCACTTACCTGTGCATCAGCAGCAGAAAATGAAGGAATAAGGATTTCTTGTGATTGAGTAGTTATTTTTTCTGATCCATCATACTGAAAACTGCTAAAAGTGCAACAGAAAGAATTGAAATTGTCATCATTACTGTTTTTGTTCGTTTTTCAAAAGTCATTGGTACAAACATCGAATGGCTTGTTTATAAAACTAGTTATGAGTATACAAAACTATGAGAAAATTGAAAAAGTAATCAAATATTTTATTAATATATTAATATTATGTTCAGATTTCAAAGCGTAAATGAAATGTTTTCTGTAACTAATGCTTTTCTAGTTAAAGAAAACAAATGTTTTAACAAAACTGAATTTAAAGCAACCGAGATCATATAATCGATTACCATATAGGCTCATCAATCATCCTTAGTCCGTTTTCAGTTACTTCAAATCCCATAATTTTTAGAGTTTCTTTTGCAGATTGTGAATTTTTCTTCAGGATCTTGCGTGCCAAAGTCATTCTATCTATTGAATTCATATGTTGTCCAATTTTGTATTTCCCATGTAGAATTTCTGGAATAATTTTGATTATGGCAACTCCGTCTAAAACTTTCATGTTAGACTGAATAGGGTCATATCCACCTTCTGGTTGATATTTTTCCATCAACCCATTAAGAGCCAGAGTCTTTTCGTTTTTGTCAGTTACAAGAGAGGCCCTACCTTTGATAACTATACTAACATACAAGGTATCTGCAAGTGATGCATTTTTTGGATCCTCAAAGTAAGATGGAAGAAATTCAAGTTCTCTGTCAGATTCAAAACCGACTTTGTCATTTCGCATAATGTTATCAAGTTTTTCTCCTCTTACATGAGAATGCATGTAAACTGCATCATTTAGAAATACAAAATTCATTGGAATTATCTGAGGGTATCCATTCTGATCAATGCTAGCTATTCTTCCAACATGTTCTTCATTTAGAAATTCTTTAACTTTTTCATATGATCTAATTTGAAGTACTCCTACTAGCTGCACAAATTGATTCTAGCTAATAATATTATAAATCCAGATCCTTTAATTTCAAAAAAAGAAATTATTAGATGAATTCACTTTATGATCATAGGTTACAAATTCACATTCAAAGAAATTAACTATTCTTCATCTTCAAGAGATTTTGCGAATTTCTTGATTTCTAAAATTCTACATTCCAATTTAGTGCATTCGGCTTTCTGATCAGAATCCATAATAAAAAATTACAAAATAAATGAAAAAATAACAACATAGAAAAACTTGACTTTTTTCTTTAGAATTTTCCATTGAGATTATTGCTAAAATAAGGGAAGACTTTTGAGAAATTATGGAGCTTGGATGAAAGAGAGGAAGCAACACAAATAGTTTTACAGATTTTAGAAGAATGGGGTTCCCAATCAAAATTCATCTGGTTTAGAGAACTACATAGAATCACAGATATTGACAAAGGACTGCTCAGAAATATCTTAAATGAATTAAAAAAATCAAAAGAAGTCTCTGAAATGAAAGGGAATAGCAAGAGGATTTTCTTTTGTCTAAAAAAATACTATATTAAATGCCGAGATTTAGAATACAGATTCAAAGGAAAATCAATCATGTTAAAAGATGGAAGTAAGGTCAAAGTAATTTCTGGCTCTACAAAATCTTCAGAGAGAACCAGAAAGAGATTAGAAAAACAAAAAAAGAAAAGACAAGTTAAAGCATTTACAAGGATGCAAAGCAAACGGCGCCCGCATAAATCATAGTCATAATGAATCTTCTACTTTTCTTCTCATCAAGTTTGATTCTGCCCTTTTAAGTTTGGCAGATTCTGCAACATCTTCAGTCATGTCATACAGTTGATAAAGTTTCATATCTGTAGTGATTTCATCTTCTTTTTCATCTTCTAAATCCTGTTCAAGATTGGATAAAAAATCCACATTCTCATCTAGAATTTTTATACATTTTTTGACAGTTTTTATCAGATCATCATCCATGCAAGTACATTCAATTAGTACTGTAAATTATTTTCTGTAAAGATTCAGAAATTTAGATTTACTTGTCGTATTTTTCTCTAAGATAAGGCATTACATGACTTGCAAACTTGTCAATAGAGCCAAAGTAGTTCTTACCCCAGAATCTAATTACAAAGTGATTCACACCGGCTTCTACGAATCTTTCAAATGTTGGAATCATGTCATCAGGAGTTCCAATTGCAGTTGATGAGCGAGCTATTCCATCAGGTATTTTTGTTGCGGCTTCTCTCATCTTTACAATCCAATCTTGGTTGGACATTGAATATTCTGTAAAGTATTTGACAAAATCAAATCCTTCAATTTCTTTGAGACTGTGAACTCTAAGAACTTCTGGTTTAAACAAACTGACTTTAACTGCTTCTTTCATCTTTGCCCAAGATTCTTCAGCATCTTCTGAAAAGTAAACATCAATATCTAAAGCCATCTGGAAATTATCTTTTTCCTCTTGTGTTCGGTTGTGTTTGTCCATTGATGCTTCAATTTGTTTTCTATGATCTTCAAATAATTCAGGAGTATAACCAATTGGTAACCAACCTTCTCCCAGTTTACCTGTAAGTTCCAATGTCTTCTTACCCCCTGCTGCCATGTATGTTGGGGGATGAGGTTTTCTTACTGGGGGTGCCTGCAGACATGCACCTTCTAGTTTGTAATATTTTCCTTCATAGTCTACTGTATTATCTGGAGTAGAACCGTACAATGTCTTGATTAATTGAATTTGTTCAGCCCATTTTGTAACTGGTTTGTCAAAAGGAATACAGAATTCTTTGAGGTTTTGTGCCTCACCTGCACCTATACCCAAAATTGCTCTGCCCTTTGAAACTCTATCAAGAGTAATAGCAGCTAATGCAATATTTGATGGATGTCTTCTAATGGCATCAGTTACACATGTACCTAATTCGACATGGTTTGTTACCGCTGCAATTGCAGATAACATGACCCAAGGATCCAAAACAATAGCATTTTTCCACTGAGGAACGTTTGTGTGATCCATGTAAAAAATTGAATCATAACCAGTCTTATCGGCCAGCATGCATGCAGTAAGAATTTGATCCTCAGTATAACCGGCTCTTGCTACGTTTAATCCATTTTGAATACCATATTTTATTTTATTTTGAGTCATCTACATTACCGATAACCTGTTAGAATAAAAAGTTTAGTTCAAGCTGCCAATTTCGCAAATATTCAAGAAAATAGAAGAAATGTAAAAAATATCTGGATTTTTTACAAATTACCTGTTTTGATGTCTTCAAGACATTTAATGACGTCTTCTTTAGAGATTGGAATTGGATTTGGATCCAAATGTCCTTTGTCAGTCATTACAACGTCTGCTGCTTCAGATACATCTGCCTTGAGTTCAAGCTTGTCAAATCCTAATTTTTCCATGCATTCTTTGAATCTATCATAGAAGATTGATTTGTTGTGCTTGTGTGCAACTGTAGTACAAGAAGATAGAGAATATCCATGGGGGACTCCCTCATTTGAAAATACATATGACAATGCATGTCCAAGCGTAGTTGAACAGTTTCCAAATCCCATACCAGACAACATTGAACCATAAGGATAGTTTTCTGGTTTGTCATTCATAATTGCATCATATAGAATTTCAAATGCTTGTTTACACAGCGTTCGTGTCAAGTCGTTACCTAATTTGCTATCATAGCCTTCAGTAGCTTGAGCACATGCATCACAGACAGAATTATTGATGACCTGTTGTGGGGTTCCGTCCATAAAATAGGAATCAACAACAGCCATGTCAGCTAAGAATCTGTCTTCTCTTAGTAGTTTCTTTTTTCCATCAAACTTTAAAACACAATAGGTTGTCATTTCAGCTCCAGTTCCAAAGGTGGTAGGAATTAAGATCTTTTCTTTTTTCATTTCTGGTGCAGCATATTTTACTACATCCATTGAACTTCCACCTCCAAGTCCTATTAGAACTGAAGGGTCTTTGTCTTTGAATTCTGAAATTACAGCATTGACATCATCAATTGATGGTTCAGGTTTTACTTTATCATACAGCATGTAATCCTTAATTCCCATTTTGCCAATCCATTTGTCTGAAAGAGCTGGAGGAACAGTTGTAACAATTAGGGCATTTTTTGGATACTCTGTTTGACCAAGTGCGTCTTCTCCAAAGTTGATAACTTTTGGAATGCGTACTGTGTGCATAAATCAAGAGAAGTAGGGATTATTATTATATCTTACAACACAAAAACTATTCTCTTAGAACTGCCTCATATCCAGCCTTGTCAGATTTTAAGATGGTCTCAAGGTATGGAAATATCAAATAGTGTTCGTATGTATATGAACCCGTTAGTAAAAGGAGTTCTGGTGGACCCAACGGGGATTTGAACCGTTGAGATGATTTTAGTGCCGACAAAGGGGGCTTTGTATAACTAGTTCAAAAGTCCAACTTTTCTAAAAATCCAAGATCTTCATTGAAAATGATTTGACATTTAATTGCCACTGTCTGAACTAGCTCAAAAATTAAGCCAGTTATTCTGTCTTCGTTATTCACAAGTCATTCAAATAGTTCTATAACAGATTTGCAGCATTCATCTAGTAATTTAGAATATCTTTTTACATCATATTTGTCAGATTCTACAACTTCAACTGGAATTACTCGTCTTGATTTTCGTGAGTAGTCATTGATGATGTATCTGATCTTCTGTCCTGATTTGATTGCTTTTCCCTCCCATTTTAGCTGATTTAGTGCATCTGCTTGAATGGTATTGCTTTTGTGTTGGTTTGTGCCTCTTGTTACCCTATTGTAAAAGATAAATCCTCAAGAGGGATGTTTTGCTGGAATAGACGCCGATTGTATTTTTTTGTATTAATCTAGCCTCAGATATGGCATCTTTTACATCAGATATTGATTTGCAGGATGAAAATAGATTCAAAATCTCTATCTGACATTCTTTGAAGAATTTTGGCGTATCATGACGTCTTGTTTCAATTCCTCTAATCTTTAGAGTACCGTCTTTTTTTGCACCAAAGTATTTGTTTGGAATTGGAACAATCTTGTTATTCTTTGATGGTAAAAAAACAATCCAGTTGTAAAAATCCAAAGATAGATCAAATCCTGTCTTTATTGTAATTTTTTTTCTTAGATTATCATAGTCATTTTTTGTTACATTCTTTTTGTGAATCCATATAGAATCAACTATTCCATGCAAAATTCTAAATCCATCATCTTCTGCCATATGTATAGCATCTAACAATAATTTTCTAGCAAAAGCACAAACTGCCATATGTGCGTCTATTTTTCCAAACTTTGTATTGTTGAATCCCAAGTATCCAAATGAAGTAACTAAAATCCATTTCAGAGCAGCTTTGCGTTGCTTGTAGATTTCCAATTTGTCACTATCTTTGGTTATATCAATTAAATCAGAATATTTTTGTCGTTTATTCAATAGTATCTCCAAGGATTGCGGAACTATTCCTTTTCTTTTACAAATATGATAGCCTAGTTCTGGAACAAAATATTTGGAATCAGGACAACACTTGCAGTTT
Organism: Nitrosarchaeum sp.; assembly: GCA_965223865.1. Taxonomy (GTDB): domain Archaea; phylum Thermoproteota; class Nitrososphaeria; order Nitrososphaerales; family Nitrosopumilaceae; genus HKST03. The sequence goes on along the minus strand of OZ245020.1, from coordinate 1,100,485 downwards.
ATGGTTTCAGCTGAAATGTTCTTGTGTAGCATAATATTTCCAAACAATGATGCAAAGTCTAGCTCGCCAACATTTTCATGAACTCCAACTCTTGACTCCAAGATAAGGCCTCCTCTATCTCCAATGAACAATTTTTTTCTTGATTTGAAAATCTCAGATACTACTGGTTTCCATGGAATGAGCAAATCTCGTTTTGTTGCATTATAGAATTGAACAGAACTCATACATTTCCCAATGGATGCTCTGGCAGCAGTCTGTAAAGGCAATCTACAAGTTCTGGCAATCTCATACAGACCATGAATGGAATGTTCATGTTCCCAGATGAAGCAATTTGACTGATCAATATGGATTCTTCCCAAAAGCTTGACTGTTGTAGGCTTGAAATGTATCTGTCCATACGAAAAATAGGATGTTCCTTTTTGTTTTGGCTTTAAAATAGGATAATTTGGCTCCCTTCCAAATACAAGCTTGTTTTGAATTTTGTTTACATCTAATCCATACTGTTGCGCAAAATCAACACATTGATACAAATCAGAACTGTTTGCACCATCAATTAATAAAACATTGGTGTCAAGACCACCATATCGATGTGGTAGTTGTGCCCTTACACATATTCTTTCTATAATTTTTTGTGTGTGTATTCCTGAAACACATATTTTGTCCCAATGTGAGAAAATGTAAAATTGAATCAAGCTCTGGAATGTCTAGTGTAAGTTTTGGAATCTGTGATGCTTTTTGAAAGAGAGGTTTGTATTGTGTTTGATTGATCAGGTGTTTTTGCATGATGTTTGCAGTAAAGTTCCACAAAAAGGACATGATTCAATGGAGATCACAAGATTAGTTGCTGTTTCTTTTAGAGAATTATTGCAGTTGCCACAATAATATCGTAATATTGTCTGGCTCAGGCTAGTTTTATGCGTAAATTTAGCTTAATAGTGAGGTAATCTCACAATACCCAGATCAAGATAAATCCAATTATTAGTTCAAAATCAGTTTTGACTATCAGTCATTACTTTTTGCAAGAAACAACTCATTTAGGATTACTCTAAACAATAAAAGGTGAAAATCACAATTGAATGAAACGACACAAACCCAAATCAACTTGGGTGATTACAACAAACCACAAGAACAAACCAAAGCTGTTGGAATAGGAAAGATTTCAGGTAGAATCATAAACATCAAAGACTTTCGTACAAACAGGGGAAAGCCGTCACACTATACACCGCAAGAAGCAATAGGTGATGATGGAATGACAAATTATAACATCATTGACACTGTAGAGTCTTTTGATGTAAACGGTCAACAGGTGAGTTCTTTCTTTGTAACTCCTGCAATAGTCAAACAGATTCAGAGTTCCAAACTACCAATCTGAACTTAAATCTGGCAAGGTCTTTGGACCATGCAAAGTAGGACAGAAAATATCCACAAGAACCAATGCAAAGTATTGGTGCTTGTTATTTCCAGGTGAGGAAGGGCACTAACCCTTTTCTTATTTTTGACAATAATCTAATGAAAAAGGATTAAAATACTGAATTAGTATAATCGGCTAGAATTATTTTGTCTCAATACTCATCATAAAATTAAAAGTCAATGGCGGGATTAGGTCAAAGTTTCAAGTCATTAAGTTATACTCAAATAAAAATACTTTAATTTGCAACCAATAACTATAATTTTACTAGTGTTTTCTGGGATTTATTCTGAGGTTCAGTCCAAAGATCAGGATCAGTTTTTTCTCCTTTATGTCTGATAAATTCTTCAGTATTAGTTATGATTTGCTCAAGTACTTTTTTTGCAGTCTCCATATCTCCTTTTGATATTTTGTTCAATCCAATGTTTCTTACCTCCAAAACGGAGTCAATTATTGGATCCACGATGTCTTTGGATTTTTTGGTCATAAAGATCAGGTTATTTCGTCTATCATTTGGATCTGACTGTCTTGTAAGATATCCCTCTTTTTCCATCTTGTCTATTATAGGAACAAGGGTGGGTGCTTCAACAAAGGCCATGTCTGCAATCTGTTTCTGAGTTATTCCTTCTTTTATTGAAAGCACTACGATTATCTTCCATTTTGCACTACTGAGACCAAAATGCTCACGCATCTCAATGTCAGCTGCCTTTTCCCAAGCCTTAGCAGACATTTTTAGCATTAATCCAATGCTTTCTTTAAGATCTAGCGTTTTCATTTCATATCATCTTGTATATTGCCCTATAATGCTACACCCCAGTTTAATTAGTCTTATATTAATTAAGATACTATTTATTTAAAACTAATCATTAGTATACTAACCTTTATTATTTACAACAAGATCGTCAAAATAGTGAATATTAATTCTATTCAATTATGGAAAAATAAAGAAAAGAAATTAAAAAACAATACAAGGTTATTTTATTCTATAATTGCATGTGCAATTTCAATTTCTCTTATCCAAGTCAGTTATGCTCAAACTCAACCTGATGTAAATGAGCAGATTATCTTTTCAGATGATTTGTTAAATGACCCAGTTGCACAAGACCTACTGAAAAAAATAGAGCAAACACGCAAGATAATAAAAGAATGGGAAAAAAAAGAATTTGAAAAAAATCAAGCAAAAGAAAACTTGGAAAAAATGCGTGACATGTCAGTTGAACGTTTAAACCAAGACCTAGAAGAATGGAAAAGATTATGGGAAAAGCATTCCTCAAGAAATGCATTTGAGAGTTTTGTAAGTAAAAAACCAGAATACGTACAAGGGGTTTTTTGGGATCAGTTTGAATTTAAAGAAAAAAAAGTTCAAGCTGGAAGAGAGGCACTAAAACAAGTTTTACTTGATGGTGGAAGCTTAAAGGAAGCAAAGCAGGCATACTACAAAGCAGCTGAAACTAAAAAAATAGAATTAATTGAGATGAATGCACAATTTAATGTTAAACACAAGCTTGCATATTATGATCAACAACAGTTATTCAATTCTACAGGACAATTTCATCCATCACCTGCATCTGAAACAAGCATTGCGCAATACTATACAGACTACAGATTAGATCCAACGTATTTGTTGGCAAATCCTGATGATGAGTATTCAGCCAAATATGATTCCAAAACAAATCCCGATACAGAATGCAGAAAAGGATATACGGTAATTCACAGAATAAGTCAAGATGATTATGTGTGTATCCAAGAGTCAACTGCACAAATATGGGAACGACATGGAATGGGAGAAATTGTGGATAAAAAGGAATTATCGATAGATGAGAATTCAATGGTGCAAAATGTTGTCACTAATCCTGGCACTCAATGTAAGGAAGACTATACCGTGTTGTATAATATTCCAGCATCAGAGTATAGGTGTGTCTCTGAATCTACTGCAGAAAAATGGATGAATGATGGTACAGGTGAAGTACATGATCTCCTGCAATACATCTTGGGAAAAGACCAACAAAAAAAAGTATTAGATGAAATTCACGCAATAAATCAAGAGATTCAGAGAATCAATGAAGAATATGATATTCAAAAGAAAGCATTAGAAAAGCAATATGAAAGAATTCTAGAAAATGAGGACAGGTTGGCACAACAAAAAATACAAGAAATAATCAAAGAGTACAAAAATAATGAGAGTATCACAGATGAAGATGCAAGTAAGAATATTCTAGACATAAAGACTGCTAATGAAAAGAGTAAAGAGAAAATACTCAATGAAAAATTAAATGCAATAAGCAGGATTGATCTAAATCTAAAAGAGATGTTATTAAAGGCAGTGAAAGGTTACGAGAACAATCCAAGTATCAATGTAGATTGGGATTATCTAAATGAAACATCAGGTAAGGTATCAATTACAAATAAACAAAATACAAATTAAATACATTTAGACAATATTGGTGTGGCCAACTCCTCGGGTCAAGAATTAGATGAGATACAGCATGGTCAACTTGTACAGGTTGTAGCAGACATTACAAATGACAATGATTACAAAAATGATTTTGTATACATGGTAGAAATAACAAATGACAAGAATGCCCTAGTTCAACCAGTAAAATGGATTACGGGCACATTAAATCCAGATCAAACAGTCAATGTGGGTTTGTCTTGGATTCCAGCAGAAAGTGGACAATTTAATGCAGCTATCTCTATTGGTACGGAAATGCATGCAATGTCCCAAGTAGAAGATATCCAAATGCATGTTGGTTCCAAAGTAAATGTACACGGTTAGGATTGTAGACAAGCAGAAAAAACTCAAAAAATGCTAGTTTCTTGTTCTAGTATTTTTTTGGCAGCAAGTAATGCAATTGTCATTACAGTTAAATCTGGCATTTTTGATCAGATGTAACTACAAATTTTCTTATCTAATACTATTATATCTTGCATCAGTAGGTCTGCATATGATAATTCAAAACCATGACGAACTTGCAACAACAAAAAAGAAAGAACAGTGTTTGAAAATTTTAGAAGCTGGGCTAAAAGCTGCAGATCCTGAAAATATTATTCCAAAGTTTGTCACATCAAAACAAATCAAAATTGATGAAAAAAAAATAAAATTAAATGAATTCTCAAACATCTATACGATAGCATTTGGCAAAGCCGGAGACACAATGACTAGGGCAATCAACAATATCATTCCAATAAAATCTGGAATTATCGTAATTCCTAAGGGCTCAAAGTCAAAAATTAAAGGTAAAAAATTCAAGATTTTCAATTCAGGTCACCCAAAACCAAATCAAACTAGCGTAAAGGCTGCAAAAGAGGTTTTGAAATTTATTCAAAATAGAAGACCAGATGAGCTTGTTATTTTCCTAGTGTCTGGAGGAGGGTCTGCGCTTTTGGCAATTCCAGATAACATCACACTTGATGATAAAATTCATGTTACAGATGTACTTTTAAAATCAGGGGCAACCATACAAGAATTCAACTGTATCAGAAAACACCTCTCAAAAATAAAAGGAGGGAAATTAGTAGAGAACCTCAAATGCTATGGAATCGGGCTTATAATGTCCGATGTTGAAGGAGATGACTTGTCTGCCATTGCTTCGGGTACTACCTACATGGATGATACAACTTTTGCAGATGCTGAAAAAATTTTTCAAAAATATAATCTAGAAAATAAAGTCTCACCGGAAGTTTTAACCCATATAGATCACGGAGTCAAAGGAGAAATTTCAGAGACTCCAAAAAAAGCAAATATTTCAAACTACATAATTGCAAACAATAACAATTGTCTAAAATCAATGGAGAAAAAAGCAAAAGAGTTGGGTTACGAATCAAAAACAATTCAAGTGTTTGGAAACATTAAAGATGCAGTTAGAAAAGTAATTCAAAACATTCCAGATAAGCAAAAAAGCTGTTTGATTTTTGGTGGTGAGACAACGGTTGAGGTTTTAGGAAAAGGTTCTGGAGGAAGAAATCATGAAATGGTTTTAAGAATTTTGAAAAACACTCAAAACCAAAAAAAACTAGTCATTGCATCAATGGGAACAGATGGTATTGACGGCAACACATTTTTTGCCGGAGCGATTACAGAAAACTTCAAAATTGATACATCAATGATTAAAGAATTTTTAAAAAATAGTGATTCAGGTAGATTTTTTCAAAAAAAGAAAAGCAACATCAAGACAGACTTCACACATTCAAATTTAATGGATATTGGCGTGATTCTAAAATAAAGTTTAGAATCTTGGAGTTAGTCTTGTTTTTGCAGAAAATGCAATTATGGAAACAATGGATACTGCCAAAACCATCATGGCAATTGTTCCGAATTCAGGCACCACCACACCGTCTGCTATGTCAACTATAACTGAATCTTCAAGTTCAGAGGCATCTCCCTGATGAGCAGTTACAGTGTAAAGTCCATCTTCTTTCCACATTGAACCCCCAATGTTAATTTGAGCTGAAAAATCACCGTTTGTTGTAGGAGTAACTTGGGCTATTGTAATTAAATTTCCATTTGGCGATGATACTGTCAACAATACATCTCTGTCGATCCAGACGGTTTTACCTCGTACATTGATGAAGCTATCACCAACCATTGCATCAGCAACAATGTACAGGTCTGAATCAGTTTTGTCTTCAATTGCTTCAGAAGGAGTATCAGGGATTATTGGCTGTGGCAAATCCTTACCCGAAACAGTAAATTGAATTTGTGCAACATATGAAATATCTTCATGACTTGCAGTTACAGTGTATGTACCAGGTTTGAAGCTTGGAAGGGTAGGATGAATTAACCGCTTAAAGTTTCCATCATCATCAAATGAGAGATTTGGAGAATATACGATTTCACCATCAGGTGCAGTAACACTAAGGCTTACTGTTGAATATGGAACAACCCCTGTAACTTTACCATAAACTAAAATGCTATCTAAAGAATGAATCTCATTTTGATCGGATGTTAATTCAATAGAAGACTCGGCAAATGCAAATAATGGCACGAAAGAAATTGCAAGTAAGACAAACAATGGAGTTTTTAGCACTTTATAGACTTGGCAATACTGCATATATGAAGTATTAGGTAACATACACAAGTTTTGCTCTCAAGTTTTCTAAAAAGTTGTTCAAAAACTATTTTGTTATAATCAGATTTTCAGTTTTTGCCCTTTGTTTTCGCATTCTTGCAATTACTGCTGCCAGTTGTGCTTCATGTATTTCATCTAGCGTTTCGCACATAGCATCCCTAAAAATTTCCATTACTTAAGTAATGGCCAAAATCATGTAAAGGTCATTGGAGAATTTCAGAAAATTATTTAAAATTTAGCCTCAAAATTAAACAAATTCAAACCAAAAAACAGATGGGCTTGAAATATCATCATAATATACTATTTTCATGATTAGAAGATTAGAAAGCAAATGTGAAGATAATTCTGCCGATGCGGTTGTCATCAGGGATCAAAATATAGAAGAGGAAGTGTCAGAGGATAAACATGGAAATTGCATATATTCTAATTCAATGTGATCTTGGAGCAGAAGAAAACATCATAAATGAAATCATGAAAATCCCAGAAGCAAAAGAGGTAAGAGGAACTTATGGAATATATGATGTTTTTTGCAAAGTCGAGTCAGATTCTAAAGAAATTTTAGATGAGGCAATTACAAACAAAATTAGAAAAATTCCAAAAATTCGTTCAACCATTACACTGCACTACATCCCATCTCAGGGTGGAAGATAGTTGTTAGAAAAACAGTTTGATTCAGATTTACTATACAACAAAGTAGTTCACTATTATATTGATAAGAAAGGATACTCTAAAGAAAAAGCAAATGTAATTGCTCAAGCAGTAGTTAAAAGAGAAGCCCAGAGGAGAATTTGCAAAAATGACAATTGCGGTCATTTTTCACATGATCACATAAGAAATTCTGAGACATGTCTAGTATCAAAATGTAATTGTATGAGTTTTCAAGTTAAGTAAAATCATCCAATGATTCTTCTCGTAATGGTTGTGCATTAATTCCTAAATTTCTTAGATGCTCTGCAAATTCTTCAACAAATCCATGAATTGTATAAACTTGTTCGGCTTCAGATTTTACAACCATCTCAACTAACTCATCAAAGTCACAGTGGTCACTTAGTGGAATAGAATAGTCAGATCTTCTCCCAAATGAAAATTTTGTAGATTGCGCCCATCCACTAAATCCAATAGTAACTGCACCATACTTTGATTTCATCTCTTGCAAAAAGCTGCTTTTAGTTGACATCATTGGGGCTATCATTACCCATGGTTTCTTTTCAAGTAAGCCACGGTTCTCTGCTTCCGAATGCCCGATTCCATCATTGAGCGAGACTCCTAATTGTTGATGAAGTAAATTCATTTTTCTTACAGAATCATGAAAATAAAGAGGCGCCCAATGCCCAAACAGCTGGGTAATAGTTTGTGCCTTTCCTAATTGATAACCCAACAAAATAACAGGAATTCCTTTTCCATAAAGGTCAGATATTAACTCATTTACTTGTTTTTGGATTTCTTCGGTCTTTGGAAAAACAAATTCGGGTAATCCAAATGTGCATTCTGTAATTAGTGTTTTACATTTTGGAATATTTGCCCCTTTGAGAAACCCTCGATTTCTTGTACAAATATCACCTGTGTAAAAAATATCATCAAAGAGCAATCCCTTTGCACCTAGAATATGACCGCTATCAATTAGTGAAAAGCTATCGATATTTTGGACATGGTTTTCCATTTTGAATCCTCTAAGTGATGCAATTTCATTTGTTTCAATAGAGGTAAGAATTGTTCCTCCATTCTTTGATGGAAGATGATCTGAATGAGCATGAGATACAAAATTAATTCCTGTTGCGTCAGTATTTTTCGGATCAAGATAAACTCTCTTTCCATTGATTTGACACAGAATGCCATTTTTTGTCATCTTAACAGGTCGAGTCAATAAGAGACAAGGATGGGAGATTTGATATAAATTGCAAGTTTAGTTTATGTGAACTACAGATCAAACTATTTTTCAACAAAAAATAAATCACATATTGAAAATTGCATACTGATAATTTCTACGTGTTTCTTTAATACAAAATAACCAGGCAGATGGTAATGCAGTGTGATGGTTTCAAGTGCTATGTATGCGATCTGACATTCAAGGATGAATCAATTTCAAATATCCATAAGGACATTTCAAAGCATTCTATCAGGAAGATAAGAGTAATTTCGGAGTAACCATTTCTTCAATTTACTCTAGAATTCATTGATGATAATTAGAGAGAGTATTACTATGTAGGTAGTTTTCAGTTCAGGCACTAAATCACATACATTATCTAGTGGATTCGAGATTTCCTTCAAGAATCATCTGAAGTTTATCTATGAGGAAATTTTGAACTGTCATTTCCATTTTGTTTGAGGAATACGCAATAATGTTCTGACTTTGTTTGATCTGTTTTTCTAGTCTTTCTCTAACTGCCTGATCATCTAATATTTGATGTCGTAATGATATTGCCTGTTTTTTGTTTTTTGCGTATATTTGAATCCAGTAATAACCTGTTTGGCTGTCATCAATTTCTATTTCGCTGATTTTCATATTAGAGGTACAATGGATTTGTTTTTATGGTTTCAATTTGAGACATGAATCAAAAAATTGAGGTTGAAAATTTCAGTTTTTCAGATAAATTAAACCACACACATTAATTGTAGGTTTTTCTGTTGAGTATTAGTTGCTAAATCTAGGAATTTTAATTTCAGGTCGTGGAAGCAACATGGAAGCTATTCTAAAGTCAATAAAAAAAGAGAAAATTGCGATAAATCCAGCCATAGTAATTTCAAATAAAGGAGATGCAAAGGGGCTACAAATTGCTAAAAAAATGGGAATCAAAACAGAGGTAATTGAGAGCAAAGGATTCAAAAATAGATGGGATTATGACAAAAAGATTATCGAATCCCTAAGAGAATACAAAGTAACACCAAAAAATGGACTTGTTTGTCTTGCAGGATTTATGAGGATTATTAGTCCAGAATTTGTAAAAGAATACAAAAACAAAATTATCAATATACATCCAGCATTACTTCCATCTTTTCAAGGACTAGATGCACAAAAACAAGCAGTCAATTATGGAGTAAAATACTCTGGGTGTACGGTTCATTTTGTAGATTCAGGAGTAGATACGGGGCCAATCATCCTACAAGAAATAGTCAAAGTAAAAGATAACGATACCGAAGAAACTCTTGCAAAAAGAATTTTAGTGAAAGAGCATAAAGTATATCCAAAAGTGGTAAAACTATTTGCAGAAAAAAAGATAAAGATTTTGGGTAGAAAAACCATTATCAGCTAAGTATTAGGTCCACCAAAAAAATATAGAATGACAAGTTCTTTCGAATTATCATGAAAGTAATGCTCAATATTTTTTGCAACAAAATACATTTTGTTTTTTGATACTGGATATTCCTTATCTTTGATTTTTAAAAATCCATCTCCTTTTATGACAAAATAAACCTCGTCACTTTCATGAGGTTCTTGTGTGTCTTTCTCTCCGGGTTGTAAAATTAGGACACCTGCTGCAAGAGTGTCCCTGTTAATAAAAGTATGAAAATAGGTATTTTTGTTTTTTATTTTTTCAATGTAATTATCGACATCATAATCAATTTTCATTTTATTGTGCGATTACATTGTAGAATTTTGGAGAGGGAGGTTCTGCCATAAACGATGAAGCTTTTGCATGAAGTTGCTCATGTTCTGGGCTTTGATGCATTTTTCCAAACTTTTCAAGACTCTCAAATTCAACTAAAACTCTGTGTTGGCCATCTTTTGTCTCCAAAAGACGTCTTGATACAAAGCCATCAAACTTTGAAACTACTTGATTTGCCTCTGAAAACCATTTTTTAAAGTCTTCTAAAGACTCTGGTCTTACTTTGATATCCGATACAACTACGAACATGAGAACCATCAATTATTTGCCACTTAATTTCTTTTCCCCGATTCTCAAATTTTGTCATATGCATTCCAAGGATTAAATATCTACAAACCAAGAATATTCTTCATGACAGGCATAAAAATTGATGGAAAAGAAATTGCCCAATCAGTTAAAGATAGAGTCAAAAGAGCAGTCGATGAATTAAAGTCTCAAGGAATTAATCCATGCCTTGCAACAATTCTGGTCGGAGAGAATCCAGCATCTGCGACCTATGTTAAAAATAAGCACAAAGCCTGTGAAGAAGTAGGCATTGCCACCAAAGATCATAAACTTGATTCAGAGATCACACAGATGCAACTAAATGAAATTATTGAGAATTTGAATAAAGATAATGCAGTTCATGGAATCTTAGTTCAGCTTCCATTGCCTGAACATCTAGATGAATTCATCATCACTTCTAGAATTTCACCTCTAAAAGATGTAGATGGTCTCACCCCACATAATGTGGGATTGTTGGCAATGAAAAAAGCAGCACTTGTTGCATGTACACCATCAGGAATTATGGAAATGTTTGATTATCACAAAATAGATGTACAAGGGAAAAATGTTGTTTTGATTAATCGAAGTAACCTAGTTGGAAAACCACTGTATCATCTTCTTTTAGAAAGAGATGCAACTGTCACAACATGCCATTCAAAAACAAAAAACCTTAAAGAATGGTGTCAGACAGCAGATATCATAATAACTGCTGTAGGTGACAGAAACAGATTCATTCTAACACCTGAAATGATTAAAGAAGGCGCAGTAGTAATTGATGTTGCAATATCAAGGTTTCAAGGAAAACTTGTAGGTGATGCAGATTATGATAAGATTATTAAAAAAGCATCTTTTGCAACTCCTGTTCCGGGAGGAGTGGGCCCAATGACTGTTGCAATGCTGTTAAAAAATACCATTACTGCTGCTTCCCTGAGTCAAATTGGAAAAAAATTCTGAGAAAGTATCACTTCGAAAACTGCTCTTAGAAAAAAGAGACAACACTTCATTTGATTTAATGAAGATTGCAAGTAATAAAATCCAAAAAAAAATAAAAAAAATTGAATCCTTTAGAAAGGCACAAAAAATAGGAGCATATTATCCCATTGGAAGTGAATCATTAACACAGAATATTATTCAAGAAGCACTCAGCAATGGAAAGGAAGTCTACCTTCCCAAAGTTATCGGAAAAGAAATGGAATTTAGAAAAATTACTGATTTTTCAAGCCTAGAAGTAGGAAGTTTTGACATTATGGAGCCACGGCAAGGATGCTCTGTCGAGAATAACTTAGATGTCATACTAGTTCCCACCATTGGCATCTCACCTAAAGGAGTCAGATTGGGATATGGTTATGGGTATTATGACAGATTTCTTTCAAAAAATAAAACAGTAACAATTTCTTTAACACTTGAAAAACAAATTGTAAAAAACATACCAAAAGATGATCATGATGTGCTAATAGATTGGATTGTTACTGAGGACAGAATTTTAGAAACTTCAAAGGTAATCTAGTCCTTTTTTACCGATATCTTTTCTGCAATATTTATGGGGCCAAGAAATTTTTTCCGCAAAAACATATGCATTTGAGATTGCAGATTCTAAAGAATTACCTAAAGCAGTTACGCCCAAAACCCTACCGCCGTTAGAAAAAATTTTCCCATGTTCCATTTTTGTTCCAGCATGAAAGACAAAGGCATCTTCTGCAACATTATCAAGACCATAAATCTCTTCATTTTTAGGATAAGATTCAGGATACCCTTCCGAAGCTAAAACAATACAAACTGCAGACTGGTCTTTCCATAATGGGGTAGGCATTGATGATAATGTTCCATCTACACTAGCTGCAAAGTAATCATACAAATCAAAATTCATCCTCATTGTAATTGGTTGACATTCAGGATCACCCATTCTAACATTATACTCTAATACATATGGGCGATTATCTCGAATCATAATTCCGGCATACAGGAATCCCTTGAATGAAATACCCTCTTTTTTCATAGATTCAATTGTTTTGTTTATGATTTTTTCTTGGATTTTTTTCCCTAGTCCTTCATCTACTATTGGTGTAGGAGAATAAGCCCCCATGCCACCTGTATTTGGTCCTTTATCATCATCAAAAATTCTCTTATGATCTTGACTAGTTGCCATAGGGATTGCAATGTTACCATCAGACAATGCGATGTAGGAGGCCTCTGTTCCATCAATTCTTTCCTCTATAATTATTTGATTTCCAGCCTCACCAAATGTTTTTTTGACCAAAATTGTATTAATTGCAGATATTGCATCATCAGTACTGTTACAAACAATAACACCCTTACCTGCTGCAAGACCATCAGCTTTTACTACCACATTATAATCGAGGGATTTTACATGCTCTTCAGCTTTTTTTGGATCATCAAAAATTTCAAACCTAGCAGTTGGAATGTCATTTCTTTTCATGAATTTTTTTGCCCAAATTTTACTTGATTCTAATTGGGCTGCACTTTTTGAAGGACCAAAAATTTTAAGATTCATTTTATTGAATTTATCAACAATTCCTGCTGCTAATGGAGCTTCAGGCCCTACAACAGTAAAGCAATTATTTTTTTTTGCAAATTCTGCAAGAGAATCTAAGTCGGCCATATCTATTGAGATATTATTTTTGGTCCCACCATTTCCAGGAGCTGTAAAAACCTTGTCAACTTTTGAGCTCTGTGATAGTTTCCAAGACAAAGCATGTTCTCTGCCACCTGATCCAACTACGAGAATGTTTACCAACAAAAAATCTCATTTTCTTAAATATATAATCCAAGGCATCAATGACAAAACAGAATTTGTTTATTCAAATCTGTTTGAAAAAATGATATACTTTCAGTCTCCTTTGTGATTTTCGGGGATCATAGAATTTTTATCTAAAGCATGCAATTCTAGGATTTGAGTGGGATCATAAAGACATGAATAATGCAACGGTTCAATTCAATGAAAATTCCAATATTACAAAATACAATTTAACTTTATAATGCCACATCAACACCCAAACTTAGATGGAATTATCATCAAAATTTGATGCGAAAATAATTGAGAGTCAGGTAAAGGAGCATACCAAATCAATAGATGTGGAAAAAATGATCTTTGACTCAGACAAACCTGAAAAGATCATTTTCATAGAAGGACCACCAACGATGAACGGTATCCCACACGCAGGACACCTTAGAGGCAGAGTCATCAAAGATTTGTGGTATAGATTCAACACCCTAAATGGAAAAAAAATTGTCTTTAATGGAGGATGGGACACTCAGGGACTCCCCGTTGAATTACAAGCAGAAAAAGAACTAGGCGTTACTGGCGGAAAGTCGGAAGTTATTGAAAAAGTGGGAATAGAAAAACTAGTTGAAGAATGCAAAAGTCTTGTAAAAAAATTCAATTCAGAATGGGTGAATGTAGATGAATTACTTGGAATGTCATTTAATCATGAAAGAGCATACTGGACATACAGAGATGAGTACATAGAAAGAGAATGGCAAATTCTCAAAAAGGCGCGTCAGAATGGAATTTTAGAAGAAGACTTTACCGTAATAGCATATTGTCCTAGCTGTCAGACATCACTTAGTCATGCAGAAGTAAACCAAGGTTATGAAGAGGTTAAAGACCCATCATTGTACTACAAAGTCAAGCTAAAAGATGAAGACGTTTTTTTGATTGTATGGACTACAATGCCATTTACTTTGGTAACTGATGCAATGGTAGGGGTCAAACCAGAAGAAGATTATGTGTATATCAAAGTAGAAAACGAAACCTGGGTAGTTGGAAAAACTAGACTAGAAGAATTTTTGAATGAAATAAAAATTGAAGATTATAAAATTGAAAAAACCATCAAGGGTTCAGAATTTGAAGGAAAAAAATACATCCATCCACTTTTGAACTTAATTTCCGGTCTAGAGGAATGTTCAATAGAAGACAACTTTCATGTTGTAGTATCTGAAGAATTTGTAGATGCAACAACAGGAAGTGGCTTGGTGCACCTGTCTCCTGCAAATGGTGAGGAGGATATCGGAATTGCAAACAAAAGAAAAGTCAAGATATTTAATCCAATCAATGACGAGGTCAAATTTACTGGTCTTGCAGGAAAATATGAAGGAATGTTTGTCAGAGATGCAGACAGTGCAATTGTTGAAGACCTAAAAGAACACAATGCCTTAGTAAAGATTGGAAGAATAAAACACAAGTATCCATTATGTTGGAGATCACACCACCCCATAGTATGGTTGGCAAGAAAAGGATGGTTTTACAAACTTGACAGGCTAGAAGATAAAGCAATCAAGGCAGCTGAAGATGTGCAGTATTTTTTTGATCAACCAAAAAATAGATTCTTGGGAATTATCAAAGAAAAACACCCTTGGTGTATTTCTCGTGAGAGATTCTGGGGATGTCCACTACCTGTATGGATTTGCAATGATTGTCACAAACAAAACTGGTTTTTCACAAGAAAGGAGATAGTAAATTCTGCAGTAGATTTACCTGATGGCCCTAATTTTGAATTGCATCGTCCATGGATAGATAAGATCACAATAAAGTGCACACATTGTGGGAGCAATAAAACAAAAAGAGAAGAATATGTACTAGATACCTGGCATAATAGTGGTTCTGCACCATACTCCTCACTTTCTGATGAAGATTATTCAAAAGAAATCCCAGCTCCGTTTTTCACTGAAGGGATTGATCAAACAAGAGGATGGGCATATACACTATTGATTGAAAATGTAATCTTAAACAATGGACCTATTGCTCCATACAAATCATTTTTGTTCCAAGGACATGTTCTTGATGAAAAGGGAGGAAAGATGAGTAAGAGTCTGGGAAATGTAATTGATGGAAAAGATCTATTAGAAAAATATCCAGTTGATTTGGTTAGGTTTTATTTTATTTGGAAAGCAAGCCCGATAGAGCCTCTAAGCTTTAGTACAGACGAGTTAATGTCAAGACCCTATCAAGTGCTAAACACATTGTTTAACTTGCATTTGTATTTCAAGCAAAATAGCGAATATGATAAATTTGATGAATCAAAAACAATCACATGGGCAAAAGAAAATTCCCATTTAACATCTCCAGATATTTGGCTCTTGTCAAAGATGCAAAAACTAATCAGAAAAATTACAGAGAAAAACCAAGTTTGCAAATTCCACGAAGCTGCAAAGTCAATAGATGATTTTATAATAAATAATCTTAGTCAGATCTACATTCCCATTACTAGAGGGGAGTTGTGGGATGAAGACGATGAGAAAAAAAACAGGAGACTGGCAATTTATGCAGTGTTACATGATGTGCTCAAATCTCTAGATATTTTGATTCATCCATTATGCCCATTTACCAGTGAGTGTCTTTACCATTCAGTGTTTAAAGGAGAAAAAAGCATCCTGCTTGAAAAGTGGCCGCAATATCAAGAATCCCTAGTCAATGAAGAAATTGAAGAATCATTTGACATTATGAAAGATGTTGTCTCTATCTCTGCTGCTGCAAGAATGAAAGGTAAACTAAAGAGAAGATGGCCGCTAAATGAGGCACTAATTTGTGTATCAAAAGGACAAAAGCAAAAACTGGAACTGCTTTCAGAATTATTAATTTCTCAGCTTAATGTGGAAAAGTTTTCAATTTATGAAATTGAAAAAGAATCTGGATTTGAGCAACTAATAGAACTACAATCAAAAGAATTACCGGTTAAAGCTGTGGTAGAGTTAGAGAGAAAGAAGATAGGACCAAAAGCAAAACAACACATGGGAAAGCTTGTTAGTGTCTTTTCAGAAACTGATCCTGAAAACATAATTTCATCACTTCAAAAAAATTCAAAATATAACTTTGAGTTTGACGGAGCAGAAATTTCATTAGAAAGTGAAGACTTTGTAATTGATTTTGATGCAAAAGATGGATTTGCAGTTTCAAAAAGAGACAACTATGTAGTATTTATCTCAACTACTAGAAATAAGGAGATGATGGCAAGAGGATTGATCAAAGATATTGCAAGAAGACTTCAAACATTAAGAAAAGAAAGAGGGTACAATCCAACTGATGTACTCACTGTAGCGTCAATTTTGGATTTGGATGAGGAGTCGCTAGAGATGATAAAAGAAAAGGCTCAAGAATTGTCATTTTTGGTAAGAGTAAAACAGGTAAATTTTGAGCAGACATGCAAAGAATACAAGGATGACGACATTGATGGACAAAAGATTAGAATTTCAGTGGAATGATTATAATTCAGAAATTAGTGCAAAGTAGATTTATTTTTTATTTATTCTAAGGATATTTTTTAATCATATTTACAGAGGAGAAATACCAGTCTCCCCAAAAAAATACTATTTTCCCGAAGCATATCATTAAGTATTCTATATCCCTAGAAAACCTATGATTCTTTTTTATTTTAAGTTGAATTTTCTAATCTAAAATCAACAAATTAGCTAGCTTTTAGCTAAACTGGCATAATAAATAGAAAATACACATATTGAAAATATGGTAAAACAGATCAGCCTAGACTCGTGGCAGATACAACATCTAATTGAACTATTAAAGAAAGGCTCAGAGATTGTCACCAAGACAAACAAGCCTATTGTTCTTTACAGGCAAACATTAGAAGAAGAAGACGATTCTTATGAAGAAATAGTATGCACTTTAACTAAAGATTATGTCATTGAACAGCTTGTAACATCAGGGGGAGTATTGGTTCCAAGCTTTCATCAACAATTTGTATTTACAATTGAAGAATTTCCTCAAGAATTGCAGAGAAAAAGCAAAGATCGCTTTTTGCAAATTATTGATTTTCTAGAAGAGCAATTAAGATAACTCATAGTTAATAAAGACCATAATTTTCATGATTTTTACATGCGATTATTAGAATTCCAAGCAAAAGAATTATTCAGAGAATATGGAATAAATCTGCTTCCAAGCAAATCATCAACAACAATTGAAGAGGGCAGAAATCATGCAAAAGAATTAGGATATCCATTTGTAATTAAAATTCAGGTTCCAGTAGGAGGAAGAGGAAAAGCAGGAGGCATTCAGAAATGTCAAAATGATGATGAATTTGAGCTAAAATACCCCCAGGTCATGGGATTGACAATAAAAGGAGAAAAAGCAAGGGCAATTCTTCTTGAAAAAATGGCAGATATCAAAAAAGAGTTGTATCTTTCAATATTTCTTAATCGCTCAAAGAGATGTTACACAATTATTGCATCATCAGAAGGAGGAGTGGAAATTGAATCAGTAAAAAACCAGATAATTAAAGAAGTCGGTTTAGGCGATGTTTCTGAAGAAATTGCAAAAGAAGTTGCAAATGAGATGGGCCTAGAAGGAAAATCTGCAGATGGCTTTGTAGAAATATTACAAAAGCTATCAAAACTCACCATAGAAAAAGAAGCAGAGTTAGCTGAAATCAATCCACTTGCAATAATGCAAGATAACTCATTGATGGCATTAGATGGAAAATTTGTGACAGATGATAATAGTAACTTTAGACATCCAGAATTACAAAAGTATCAAGAAAAAACAGAAATTGAAGAACGAGCTGAAAAGAGTGGATTCTCACTTGTGGAGTTAGATGGAGACATTGCAGTTGTTGGAAATGGTGCAGGATTAGTAATGTCAACACTTGACATGCTATCAGACAATGGTGGAAAGCCAGCATGCTTTTTAGATGTGGGTGGCGGCGCTACAACTGAATCAGTTTATGAAGCATTGACCTTGATTAGTAAAATGGACAGAATAAAGGGAATTCTTGTAAATCTCTATGGAGGAATTGTAAAGACAACAGTAGTTGCAGAGGCATTCTTAAAGGCATATGAAAATAATTTAATTGACCTTCCAGTATTTTCAAGACTAAAAGGTACAGAATCAGACAAAGCAAAAGAAATGCTCCAAGGATCTAGAACAAAGATTTTTGACTCAGTAGAAGAGGCAATCAATGCAGCAGTGATGGGAGTAAAGAATTGATAGACATTTTTAGAACACTACAAGGAAATCCAGAAGATTCAGATTACAAGAAAAAAGGAGTAATCATTCAAGGAATTACAGGAGCATATGGCTCACTTCATGCAAGAAATATGATGAATTATGGAACAAATGTTGTTGCAGGAGTTACCCCTGGAAAAGGAGGGCAGAAATTTGATGACAAAGTTCCAATTTACAATACAATGCAAGAGGCAGTAGATGCCACAGGTGCAAAGATTTCGATTATTTATGTTCCAGCAAAATTCTTCTTAGGTGCTGCAAAAGAAGCACTAGAGGCCGGAATTAAATTGCTTGTTGCAATTCCTGAGCATGTCCCAGTCAGAGATACTATGGAGGTTTTGAATTTAGCAAAAGAAAAAGATGCAGTGATCATTGGTCCAAATACTCCAGGAATTATGATTCCAGAAGTAATCAAAGTTGGAATAATGCCTCCGACCCCATTTAAAGCAGGGAAAATTGCAGTATTGTCAAAAAGTGGAACATTACTTTATGAGATTTCAGATGCATTAACAAATGCAGGATTTGGTCAATCGATTACCATAGGAATTGGAGGAGACCCAATTAATGGAACAAGGATGATTGATGCATTTGATATGGTAAAAGATATTCCGGATTTGGAAGGAATGGTAGTAGTAGGAGAAATTGGCGGAGACTCTGAAGAAATTTTGGCTCAAAGAATTATCGATAGTGGATTTAACAAACCAACTGTAGCTTATATTGCAGGAAGAGCAGCTCCAAAAGAAAAGAGAATGGGACATGCAGGAGCAATCGTAATGGGAACTTATGGTTCAGCTGAATCCAAAGTTTCAATGTTTAACAAAGCAAACATCCCAGTAGCCAAAAGACCTGCCGAAGTACCTGTTTTATTAGCAGGAAAAATGGAAAAATCCGATTAGAATAAAAGAGAGATACAGAGAGGAGTAAATCAATGCCAATCACAGATCC
The DNA here is from genome assembly GCA_965223865.1 of Nitrosarchaeum sp. Classification (GTDB taxonomy): domain Archaea; phylum Thermoproteota; class Nitrososphaeria; order Nitrososphaerales; family Nitrosopumilaceae; genus HKST03. The sequence continues at coordinate 1,081,222 of OZ245020.1, read as the reverse complement.
AGAAAAGAAACGTATTGCTCAAAATTCCCGTCTTGTCATGAGAATCTGTTTTAATTGTGGTTGTAGAAATGACATAGGAGCTACAAGATGCAGAAAATGTAGAAATCCATACTTGAGACTAAAGAACAGAAACCTTGGCGTAAAAAAATAGAATTTTTAATTTTAATAACTCATCAATCTTTGCCTATATTCGACTATTGCAGATTTTATCTGAGTTTTGTATTGGGAGATAAATGAGTCTACAGCATCTTCATTTTCGGGATCTTCAAATAATAATTGCAAGTCATCAGGTAATTGCTCATTCATTTGGTACAGAATCTTTACCGCTTCAATAGGTTGGCCTAGATTTAGAGAGTATTCAAATGCTAATTGCATTTTATCTATAATTGCATCAAATTCTTGCAGAGACACAATAATTATTTTGAGTAGAAGTAGAAAAGGTCAAGGTTATCGCAATATACAGCCTAACCTAAAGACAAAAAAGGTTCTTGTTTTGTTTATTTGTTGGACCGGTCGTCTAGTTTGGTTTGGATAACGCACTCACACTGCGTAAGGAATTTCCCGCAAAGGTCGTGGGTTCAAATCCCATCCGGTCCATACACTCCACTGTATGGAACCCCTAAGTTTTGGGTTCCAAATACGGTATTTTTTGTGTATGTAGGATAATGATCTAGTAAGATTGTCATTTTCTTCTAAAATTATACGAGGTATCTTTCTAAAATCTTTATCGAATCAATAATCATAATTAGGTATTAGTAAGACTGAACAATATCATCAATAAAAGAGAATATTTTTGATGGATTCAAATTTGATTGGGAGCACAACATGATGGGGGATATAGTTAGGCGGATATTTTTCGTACCCACGTGGAAACATAAATGGTAAAAAAAATCCATAAGGCGGAAATTCTAATAATATCTAGACTAGTGAAAAAACCTGTGGATGAACATGCTGTAGAATGCAGTATCTTTGATTTTAGAAAACATATCGCCTTTGATGTTAATCAAATGGAATTTCCTGCAAAATGTGATGTGTGCAAGCAACATGCCACACATTTTTGTCTGATCCATAGGGGAGTATACTGCATAAACCACGTCTCAGATCACAATGGGGTTGCGTGGAGTGATCTAGTAATGAGTCAGGACAGTGAAGAACTTGTAAAGAAATTTGGCGTACTGGAAGACGAGATTCCTGTTTTTTCTGAGGAAGATGTCAATCTTGTTGCCCAACAAGCAGGAGTGGACAGAGAAAAGGCAAAAAATGCACTAGTTGAGGCAAAAGGTGACATAGCAAGAGCAATATTGTTTTTGACTACAGGTTAGATTGTAAAATAAAAGACATGCATGGAAATAATAATCCAAAAAATGATAGATGTTGATATTTTTTTAAAATTATTTTCAACAGAATTGTCACTTGAACTAAGAACTCTCACTTAACGGATTAATCAAATTGAATAACAAGTGGTTATGGCGTGTTTTTTTGTCGATTTTGTTGGAATCTTTAACATTCACACAAAAATTCTAAGTTGTTTGCTTGGTCACTGTGTGGATCCGTTGTTAAAAACCATCCTGAAAACCAATTTCTTTTTGGATAAACGTAAGCTTTGTGTTCTCCTTTAAACACATAGAACTTGTATCTTTCAGTTCGTAACCAATGTATGATCGTCTCTGAACGGAGCTGTTTCCCGTTGACTTTTACATCCGTTATGTTTCCAAAAAAATCTTGCTTAACACAAGTAATTTCATATTCTTCCATCATTGCAACTCAATTCAAATTTATTATAAAAGCAATTGTAACATAATTTCCAAAAAAATAATCAAGATACTTTTTAACTAAAACAATCCCATGTTTTGTATGAACAGACGTTTTGGTATTGTAATTGCTGCATTAGGGATAATAGTTACTTTTGCAGTGGTGATAGGCTCCCCTGTATTAGGTGGCTTTGATGCTATGAGATAATTCAATGCATAAATTTTGTTCTCAATTTTTGGGACAAGCATATTATGGAAAAAATTGGCAGAACCTAAAATTGTGTTGATAACAAAACTACTGAATCATACTAAAGATGAGTATGGTCTCTGTTTCTGAGAGCAAAGTGGCAGAGTAGGCCAATTGGAAGATTTGAAATAGCATCATTATTGTTTTCTAAACACAATTTTATAGATGAGAGAAAATTCCTGAAAGGTCAAATGAATAAAGATTTTGCAAAGCTTCCTGCTAATCTTCCAAAACCCGAAGATGACGGTGCATGCGATTATCTTGTAGGAAAGATAATTCCTGACATGACCCTCTCAGATAAAGATGGAAATTTATTGAATATTTGTGATCTTGACTACAAATTTGTGATTTTGTACTTCTTTCCAATGATGGCAATCAATGAAGAAGATTTGCCATCAGGATGGAATGATATTCCAGGCGCACGTGGATGTACCCCTCAAAACGTCACAATTAGTCAAAATCAGGATGAATTGCTAAAATACGATACAATTCCAATTGGAGTTTCAGCTCAACCAAAAGAAAAACTATCAAAGTTATCAAAATTGAGAGGGTTGTCTCAAATACTGTTATCTGATGCCTGTTTGGAATTCAAAGATAAACTGGACATTCCAACCTTTCAGATGGAAGATAAAACAATGTACAAAAGACTCACACTGATTGTCAAAGACGCAAAAATAGTGAAAGTATTTTATCCAGTTTTTCCGCCTGACACACACGTCTTTGAAATTATAGAATGGATAGAGGAGAATTCCAAATAAGGTATTATGTATTAGGTTATGATTTGTTTCCAAGGAAAGAACTTTTATCTAAATTAATATAGATATTTTTAGCTCATGTTTTACCTAATTTATGATTGATTTCATCATCTTTTATCTGAAATTCCGCATATTTTTTGTTCCATTTTGTGTGTGATAACCATTGCTTAATACCATACCAAATCCAAAATAATGAAATTAACAGTTTTATCACAACCACATAAAGCAATGGAGTAAACTTGCCATTTCCCAGAAGGTAAAAAGATCTGATATCTCGGTATTGCTCAACAAAAGATTCTACTGTAATTTCCTCATTCTCTAATTGCAATAGCAGTTCATCTGTTTTGATCATAAGAGGTGCATGTATTGGCTCCACTACTAGTAATGCAAATCCAGTCATTAACAGTGGAGGTATGACTACTGCCAAGGCCAACATTATAAAAAATATTTTCTTGGTAGAATTTAGCTCTTGTATTGCGTAATCTGCAATCTCAAAAAAGTTCTTTCTTTTACTCTTTGTATTTTGTAAATCCAAATTTTGTGCAGTTTTCAGTGACTGGTATTTGCTGTTAAGTCTTGAATGAATTAGCCATTGTCTTATTCCATAACCTATCCAAAACAACATGGTAGCCCAAATTACAAAATTAAGATAGTACCCTATTTTTGGTCCCCCATACAAAGGAGCTGATTGTACATGTCGAGTTTCATCAACGAATTCCTGTGATGATATTTCCCGGTTTTCTAATTGGTCTACAAGGGAGTTAAGTTTTATCACTCTTGGTCCACCATCTGTCATTTCCCCACCAATAACTACACCAGTTAATACTGCAGGAGGAATAATCATTGCTGTGATGATCATAATCAGAAACATCTTTTTTGAAAGATGGAGGTGGTATGTTACACTGTCAATAGTCTCAAAAATGCTTTGTCGTTTTCTCCCTCTATTCTGATTGTCAGAATTAAACATGGCAGCTTATCTCCTGTATGATACTTATTGATTGAGTAACTTTGTTATGATTCAACATTATCTCCTCTTGGAAATAATAGTTCATATCGTTCAAAAATTTCATTTAGAATTTCAATTCCTTTTTGAGTGATCTTGTATTTCGAGATAGATTTTTTTCCTTCTAGCTCGTTTTTGTGTTCTATAAACCCATTTTTAGCTAAATCCTCCAAGATTTCTTTGTGTTTTGAATTGTTTAACCCACACTCGCTTAGTAATCTACTTTGATTCATCTCTCCTGAGTCATACAATTTTAAGAGGATGTCCTTCCTGATGTATATTCTATCTCTGTGTCCTTTGGCCAATTTTATCATGTATTTTAAACGAAATGCCTATCTGTATCAGAATTCATTTCTAATGTTGAAGACGTCAAAGTTTGAACTTAAGGATATAGTAACTTTGTTATGATTGAAATTAGAATGACTCAATCAAAGTTCTATTCTTTTTTCCATCCTTTTTGATGGAACCTTGACATTTTCTGGCAAGAACTTTTTGACTGGATCATCTATAATGAGAACACGATATTTGAGATTGACTCGATAAGCAAGTCTTCCTGTCTCTTATTTTGGCAGACACGATCGTAAACGGTGAACTTAATCATGGGCAATCCGTCTTTTGCAGTATTTCTATAGTAATAGTAATCAGTATCATTCTCATCGACAATTCCAACAAAGATAAATTGATTTTTTCCAGTGTCTGCTTTTTCCCGTATTGTTTCTTTTAGGGCATTTGACAGATAGAATTTGTTTTCTTCATCCATTTTCTATTTTTTCTCCAATCAGAGGGATTAAACTTAGAATATGATCTGCAGTTTCATCACTGTCCACTATGCTGATATGATTTGTTCCATTTACAAAGATGTGTTTGCCATTACTTGACAATGCTGCCAAGTCTTTCTGAAGTACATCAAAACCTTCTCTAAACTCCTCTGTAGATACGCCTCCTATTTCTTGAGAAGCACCTGCAATTGGATCTGCTGCTGAAAGAACAACTATTGGCAAATCCCCTCTGTCATAATGTACTTCTTTTCCTTGTTCAAAAGACAACTTGAGATTACTGGCCATGGATTTCATTGTAGAATATGGCGGATTCCACCTATTAAGAGAATCCACTATCTTGAATTCTTCTGCCTGTTCTTCTGTCATGGATGTGTTAAAGATGGCCATTAGTCTAAAAACTCCAAGATTATTTCCTAGATCTATTAGCCAGAAATTTGGCAGATGCTCATCAATTTGATTGAATGTCGCATCTCGATATTCTTCTCCAAAATAATCGAATTGATTATAGTGGCTTGAATCAATAAAAGCAATTCCTGCAACTTGTTCCTCATGCTCGTCACTGTAAATCAAGCTTACAATTCCTCCAAGAGAATGTCCTGCCAAGATTATTGGGCCATCAATGTGTGCAGTTTGAAGTAGTTGATACAATTCATCAGACATGTTTTGTGTAGTATATGGAATATCATTTGCTTTACTCCACCCAATTCCTGCAGTATCATATGTGCAAGTGCGAATATTTTCAGAGAGTTTTTCTTGAAGATCAAAATACAGAAAACTAGGAGTGCCTCCGCCAGATATGATGATGATGGTTGGTTTGTTGTTATCTTCTGGCCCAGTACAATACATGTGAACTTCTCCACCATTAACAGAGTACATTTTACCTGGAGGTTCGATTTGAGGTACACTTTGATATGCAATTTGTGCTACAGCAAGAAAACCTAAAATCAAAATGGCAATACTGATGCTCAAATACTTGAAGAATCTTTTAACTCTCATTTTCCATTTCTTTAATTAATGATAGTCCTAATCTGTGGACAGGTTTCATTGCTCTGTTTGTTAGAATAACAACAGCTGATTGGTTTTGCAGATTCATGCACATGAAACTAGAAAACCCTTGTGTGCCACCATCATGTCCAAGAACATCGACATTTTCTTGTGGAAACACAAACCACCCTATACGAAAAGTAGACAAGAAAATTCCAACAGATTTTGTAAATAATTTCATAGATGTGGGGATTTTTGTAGTGGTTTTGGTATTTTGACAGTATTCAAAAACGGGTGAAAGTTTTGTTTTGCTCAAACCTAGATTCGCTTTCAGGAATTTTAGCGTATCCGATGTAGTTGAACGTAAACTTGCTGCGGCCTGTATTGCAGGCACATTCCAGTAATCTGATTGTTCGCTCCTAAAAGAATAACCAGTTGCTAACCCATTTTTAGAGGGTTCTAAAACATCAATTCCAGTATTCTTCATATCAAGTACATTACAAATATGATTTTTTACAAGATCTTCATATGATTTTCCAGTTATTCTTTCAAGTATTTTTCCTACCAAACCAAAACCCAGATTTGAATACATCCATGTACTTCCAGGTAAATTTTTTAATTTTAATGTAGAAATATAATTTAGAAATTTTTCTGTATCGTATTCATATTCAGTAATGTGTGATTTTCCTGTAAACATTATTGAAGACATTTGTGAAACAAAGACAGACAAGGAAAATTCGGAAATTCCTGAGGTATGAGTTAGAAGATGATATAAAGTGACATTATTTTTGTCAAACATAGAATCTTTTAACTCTGGCAAAAATTCAGTTATATGTTCGTCAAGAGATAAAATCCCTTCTTGTTGTAATCGAACTGCAAGTATTGCAGTAAATGTTTTTGTCATTGAACCAATTTCAAAAGTAGTATCAGGAGTGGGTACCGTATTTGATTTTTTTTTAATTTCACCGTAATTGAAAGTTTGAATGCCACTTTCATTGATTAACCCAACAGAAATTCCGGGACTTTTCCCAGATGTAACATGATTCTTGATTTTTTCTTCAATTCCCATTTTACTTACCTAAATCTAAGCCCCAGACGTTGAACTCATGTTTCTATTTTTTTATCCCAATCAGTTTTGTAGTTGTAGATTTCATCTAACTGACTAGAACCACGTTTTATCATCAACGGAAGAAGTTTTGCCCTAAACCATTTCATTACGGGATTAGTCATTGTGGAGAATTTACCCTGCTTCCTTGCTTGTAATATCATGTGTTCTACTCTTGGTTTTCGCAATTCCTGGAATTTTGCAAATGCTTTTTGAGTATCAGGTATGTCACGTATACATTTTGCCAAAATAATGGAACTTTCTAGTGCCATTGATGCACCTTGCCCTGCATGAGGAGTCATCGCATGTGCAGAATCTCCAACAAGACACACATTTCCTTTATGCCACGATGGAAGTGATTCCAAGTCATATAATGGAATTCGGTTAATATTTTCATTATCCTGAATGAATTTTGAGAAATAGTCTGCATCCTTTTCATATTCATCCAATACTTTTTCCCTCCATTCTGGATAAGAAAGGGACTTTATTTCTGAGAGGGATTCTTCGGGAACGGGAATTACTGCACCCCATAACGCCTCATGATCTGGAGTTACAAAATAAACCATGTATGCTTTTTTTCCATAATGAAATGACAACCTGTTTACAGGGGCATTAATTTGTCTTTGAGTTATTGCACCTGCAAGGACGTTGCCTGAATATCGGGGGACAGGAGCATCAGGCATTATGATTTTTCTAGTCTGAGAATAAAGACCATCACATCCTATGATGTAATCACATTCAATGCTACTTTGATCTTTGAAAAGTACTGTAGTGGAATCATTAGTTTTGATGTCGGTTATTTTCTTATTCCATTCTATTTGAATTCCACGCGATTCAAGTTCCTCACGTAAGAGTTTATGTAATGACGAACGTTTAATGACTACTCCATGTGAGCCATATTTTTGTTCATCATGGGTTGTATCCACCTTAGCTATGGGAATGCCAAGTTTGTTTTCAAATGCTAGGTTTTTGCATTCATAACCGTGTTCTCTTACAGTTTCCTGCATCCCTAATGTTTTGAATACGTCCATTCCATTGGGACCAAGGTACAAAAACCATCCACCACTGCTATCCTCTGCACTTTGTGATTCGTAAATAGTACTAGAAATTCCACATTTTTGTAAAGCCATTGCAAGAACAGCACCTGCAATTCCACATCCAATTATTGCAATTTTTTTATCATCTGATGTTGACATGTTATTAAATCTGCACAATATTATATAAATCGACCGTCCGGTCAGTCAGTAATATTATTGTATGAAAAAATATCACAAACATTAAATCATTAAGAGTCACTAGCAATAAGAATTAGAGTATGGAGAAATTAAACATAAATGAAAAACCCCTTACACAGGTACAAAAAAAGATTATCAAGGTAGCCACAAAAAAATTTGCAAAAAACGGATATCAAAAAACATCAATGAATGAAATTGTATCTGCTGCAGGGGTAAGTAAGGGTTCGTTGTTTTATCATTTTCACAGTAAGGAAGAATTATTTTTTCAGGTTCTAAGACTGGGTGTTAAACAAGAATTTCAGAGAGTATTTGAGATTTTTGAAAAAAAAGGAGGTAAATTGTTCAAAAAAAGAGAAAACATGTTTGAAGATTTGAAAAAATATTATGACTTGACCTCTTCAGAACCAAGTGAGTTTGAAAGATTATGGCTTGAAGGAAGAATTGAGTCTGGGAACAATCCAAAATTAAGAGAAATGATGACAATGCAAGATAAAGAAATTGCACGGATAGTAGTTGGATCCATTAAACAAATAAGACCACAAATTGGGATACTGGAAGGATATAATGATGCAGAGTTACTAGAGATTGCAAATGGAATGATTGCAGTGTTTAGGGGCCTATTTTTAGAGAAACTTGCCGGAAAAGATCCTAAAGAAATCAAAAAGACATGGGTAAGAACAATTTATGTCATTTACAGTTCAAAAAAATAAATTCACTATTCACACATTATTTGTCTGGAATGAGCATCATATACGATTAGGGTAATAACAAAACCGTAGCAATTCCCATCCACACGTTTTTCCTTTTTTATCTGGAGATTCATAAGTAGTTCTATGATTTTGCTCATAAAATGGGGCTTTTCCAGCATCTTTTCGGCATCAATTCGATGGAACGAATTAACAATTCGGTGTGGGGTTTATCATTTCGGTAAAACAGATTTATCATTTCGGTATTTTTTCGGAGAGTCAAGTTATCAATTCGGAGATAAATTCTATCAATTCGGTGGAATGGTAATCTTTCAGATAACAGAGTTTATTTTTCCGGTGCTGTCATCTATCATTCCAGTGTATTTTTCTATCAATCCGGCAGGATGTTTTGATTAGTTCGGATTGATAGTTATCATTCCGGTAAACAAAAATGATTTTACCGGATTGATAATGTGTTCTACCGGATTGATATTCAGATAGAATTCAAATGTACCGGAAAGATATCAGAAAAATCAAGCCTTTGCAAGCCTCTATCGAAAGCCTCTAGGCTTTATCGTAAGCCTCTACCGGTGGACATTTCTGGACATTATCCAAAAAAGTCCAAAATTGTCCAATTTTATCCAGAAATATCCACAAATGTCTACAAATGTCAAGATTTGTCCAAAACTGTGTGTGTAATTTCATGGTAATTGCTAAAAGCGATAACCAAAAATTGGTCATATTCATGAAAACTGAACTTTTCTTCGGATTAACGGTATTTGCGAGTTTATTCTTTGTACTTGACAATTTCGCATTTGCAGAATCGTCTGGAAATTACCATGCCATTGCGTATAACCAAGTAGATGACGCAGTCTCGCTTCACGATTACATCCAAAATCCATCACAAAAGATGGCATCTGCAACAATAAAGTTTGTCTTTGAGGACATTGATAGTGGAAATGAATTTTCAGACAAGGTACACACGGGCCTTGTAGACGGCAACTCGAAATTCATTGCAGACCAAGCATACTTTATGAGAAATCCGGGCCAGTTCCTTATCCATACAGAGTATGAGATAAACGGACAACCACACAAAGACACGCAAATCAAGAAATTTGTCATAGTTGATGATCTTTCTGGAAAAGCCCTGAGCGGATGCAATACAGCCCACAAGATAATCGTAAGGCCCGACTATAGCAGTGCAGTATGTGTCTCTGAAGCGACATCAAGCAAGTTGATGGAGAGAGGATGGGTAGGACACGATCCAAACTCCATAATGAAAACGGCATCTCATGATGAGATGCCTGTTCTTGCTGGCATGTCTCTTTGGCGCTTAAGCGACCATTACAAGATTGGAGACCAAATCCTCATTCAAGGATTTTTCTGGTTCACAGACTACAAAGATGATAAAGGCAACATCATCAATGATGAGATAATGCCATTAGTTATCCAGGTAATCAATCCTAATGGAGACCTAGTAGAGGTGGATCAGCTTGCAAATATAAGAGAAGGTGAATTCTCATATCCGATTGATGCAGCAGGACCCCAGTGGCAGAAAAATGGCCTGTATACAGTAGACATCTCCTATGGAGGCAAGACCATTGAGAAGATAACATTTGGCTTTACTGTCAATCCTGATGAATTTCCACTTTCAGATTACCTGCAACCAGAATCCAACGATTATGAAAGCCTGTGTGGATTTCCTGTGACCGATGAGATGCGAATGCAGGCAATTCATGACAACAGCCACAGGTTTACGAGAGAGGGCATTCCATACTTTGATTTGTACAGTGTGACCTTTACACATATTGAGCATGCTCCTAATTATCCAGCAAATGACCCCCACCTAGTGTACTGGTTTGACTTTGACAACAGAGACAAGCAAATTGGATTTAAGATTGGGGCCTGCGATGTTGATGGCTCTAACATGTCAATGGTTGAGAGAAGAAATTAGAATACACTACAATGGATGCCATAAAACATCAGAAGTACTTATGAACTTGAAATTCTAGGTTTATCAAATCATGAAATATTTTTCAATCATTTTTTTGTTATCTGCAATCACAACAACAGGATTTTTTTGATTATATTATTAACGAGAAACGTAGAATTCACAGATTATATGATCTTGATTTAATTGCGTCTGAATTATGTGATTCTGTCAAATCAAAAAATGTAGGATTACATATGAAACGAGTATTAGGAAATTCTGAATTTTCACCACTTCAGGAATATTTACTGAATCAGTAAAATTATTCTCAAGATTTTAACCCTGATTATTTTTCAAATTCAACTCTAATCTCTTTGAATTTTTCTTTTTTTCGTTTCATAATATTTCGAAGGATTGTTTTTGCTTCAGATGACCAAACATGTCTTGCAAAGAAGTTGTGTAACGTCATTTTATCTTTTCCATCTTCATCCTGCCTAATGAATTCAGTTTGATCAAAGAATTGGTCTAATACACTATCTGTCAATTCAAATAATTTTTTATTTGTCTCAAAATTTTCAAAATACAGATCTAACAACTTTGGGTTTTCTTTATAGTTCCTTTTCTTATCTAGAATATGATTTTGTAATGCCATAAAGTATGCAGTAACAAAGAGAAGTCTTGCATATTTTTTTTCATCCATATTGGCTTTTTTACTGCCATAATTGAATGCCTTTTCACAATATGATTTTACTAAATAAGGATACAACAATAATCTATAATCATCTTCTTTTTCTAATCCCTCTTCTTTGAAGATTTTTTCATATTCTGTTCCACCAGGTAAATATTTGCTTATACTCCCATAGGGTTTTGCGGGATCTTGGGTTATTGCAGCTGCCATAGCCTGAATAGAATCATTTGCTGGTATTTTCATTTCATGGTTTTCAGGAAGGTAATTATTGAGAATTGTATCTCCTTTGTAAGATTCTCTTTCTTGACGTGTCATTGCTTCCCACGAGCCCGCCTGTAGTTCATAGTAATATCCTAATTTTGCTTTTAGTTGACCATAAATCGAATCATGGAATCTTTCTAATGATATTAAGTCTCTTCCCTTAACTGCGTTCTGTGAATTTCTGTATTTTGTGATATTATTTCGTGTTGTTCTGATATCTTCTGTAATGATTGTAATCTGAATATTTCCTTTAATGTTTCTATCCCCTCTAACAATGTCTGCTATCGTGCTTGATGTCTGTGCCCCATTAACAATTTGAGGAGATATAAGTTGAAGTTTAGCATCACCCAATTCGTTTACTTTTTTTACAACTATTGTAATTCCATTATTGTAATAAAACACCTCTTCAGGTTCTGTCTTCAATGATTCTCTTAATTGTTTGTTAACTTTGGTTTTTACTGGCAGAAATTTTCTAATATTTGATTCAAAAATGTATTTCTTACTTCTTAGAACAAGCTCACCTAACTCACGAAGTGAAATTACTCCTATGATTGTATGATCATATTTCATATATTCTTCTAAAGTAATTTTTTCTGTTTTTCCTTCTGCTGGTTCTGATATATCTTCCCACATTTTTTTAACAATTCGATCAAAACCATAAACCTGAAAATTATCCTTACTTTGAAAATCCGTTTTTTCATTTGTAATATAGATTGCTTCTACATCCCATCCTTTTCTTTTGATGTTGATTAAGGCATCACGAATTCTTCCTTCTGGCAAATCATTAGGATTTTGTCTAACAAATTCATCCATTTTTGCTTTAAATGCTTGGATTGCATCGGAACTATGAGACTTGCCATACTTCGCTTGAAAAATTCTAAAAAAACTCATTTCACTTCCTTGTACTTCTAGAATTGCATCAATCCCATGATCATTTGGCCCATCTAAAATTCCATTATCTGCATCATCGATTGTAGCCTGAAATGCTTTTGTAAGTACCCATTTCAAGAATAATCTCCCCTTCTGGACACTATTGGTTGCTTTTGAAATCTCTTCAGTAATTCCTTGTCTTATACTATCAGTAAATTTTTTTGAGGGTTTGTCATATTCAACAAGCAATTAGTATCCTATGAAATTGTTCAATTTAAGAGGATCCCTATAATCTTGTAATTTCATAATATGTATACTATTTTTTGCATAGTATTTTTTTCCACGTGGGTCTAATTTCAAACCTTTCTATAACATCACTTTTGTATCAGAATCTTACACGTTGATCATGATAAAACTACTGTTATCCTCGATACTTGTCTTGACTGCAGTGGTGGTGACTGCCAACGCTTTTGCTCAAGAAGACTACATTACACTTGACCGGCAAAACTATTCAGACGGAGATGTAGTGAAAATGTCTGGCTTTATTGAGGATAAGGGTGGTCATGTTCTTACAATTATCATTGTGCATCCGTCAGGTGAAATTATGAGTTCTAGTCACAGTTATGGCCCCTATGATTCTATTGGAATGGAGACTCGCATAATACCATCATCTTGGGAAGATGGGATTTACAAGATAATCGTGAGCGGGTCAGGTAAAGAATTTGTGGAGATTTTTGGTGTCAATTATGTACTAACTGAAAGTGACATAACACACTATCAAAAAGACCAAGAAAAAAAGGCAATAATAAAACATGCAAAAAATTCACTTGGTAATCACGTAGGTGTGAATGCAGACAAGGCAAATTATGTGCAGGGCGACATGCTCAAGATTTACGGATATGGACATTCTGTTGATGACAGTGAAGTGAGTACTGATGAACCAGTTACGCTCAAAATCTACGGAAAAAACAGCAAAATATTACTTCATGAAGCTGAAGTTAGTTTAGATGAATATGGCGAATTTTCGTATTATCTAGACACATCGGATGATACAAAATGGGATTACACTACACAATCTGTGCCTTCCCCATTTGGAACTTCTCGTGGATTTTATGATGTTGTTGCAGAGTTTGCAGGTTCAACAAATGATAGGCAGTTTTACCTGAAAGCAACAACTGAGCAAGACAAACAAATCAATGCTACAACAAAGCAGGAAAAAACATCGCAACCATCATACAAGAATCCATCTTCAGATACAAAACCAGAATTTGTGCCATATGACAAAACAAGACATGTTCCATATGGGGGTCTTTGCGCACCAGGTTTTGTTCCACTAGATGAGATCTGCGTTCTAGACGACAGGTGTGGTCCTGGGGCATATCCGGGAAAAGTTTGCACAATGGATGGCAAAACAAAACCATATCTTAAACCATCACAACAAGGAAATGCGGGAATTGCAGCAAGTGATGTCATATGTGCAGAGCCATTGCAGTTGGTCTTCAAACATACCGGTTCTCCTGCATGTGTAAAACAAGAATCTGCATCAAAGTTGGAAAACAGGGGATGGAGCATGATGCCCCGCATTGTCGCATGCATTTTGGAGTATGATCCTGTATGTGGAGTCAACAACAAGACTTATGGCAACATGTGCATGCTAGATGCAGAGCATATTGTCATGAAGCACAAGGGAGAATGCGGCAGTGGAATATTTTTCACTGAACCATAAGCACAAACTTGTCTAAAAGAAGAACTGGTTAAGATGACAAGTTGGTTGTTTTTTATACGTCTCTAATTTTTCTTATCTGTTAGATTTCTGAACTTACAAACCATTTCCACGTGGGTACAACAAAAACACCGCTAACTATATCCCCATGCATGTTGTGCTGAGGATATAGTTAGATGGTTAATTACTGGACCCACGTGGAAATAATGACGTGCATGATGAAGTAACGACATTACTCATAATCTTGAAAAAAACATCAACCAAAAAGATTGAGAAATGACTTGATGTCATCTAACAAAAATTTTGAACCACAAACAGGTAATTTCCATCCACAAACGAGTTAATGCCGGTTCTTGTAGCATTTGGTGAAAAAACAATATCCCCGTAATCGTCCTCGACAGTCATATGCTTCATGGCATGGTCTATTGCCTTTTCCATATCGGAATAGGATTTAGGCGGAAAGAGTAAGACATAATCATAGATGCTGACAGATTCACCGTTGATTGTGCACTCAATTCCTTCCCTTTTTGCAATCTCATTTATGTCTACATTGGAGACATCCTCTCTGTCTTCATGAGGTGCATGGAATATTTCCAAACTGCGGATTTCTGCAAGACGGTTCAGTGTTGTATCCATATTGACTCCACTCACATTATTTTGGGCACGGTGTATGTTTACCCAATCAAGGACTCTTTTCTCAACTAAATCTGTGTCCATGTGCTTGGTTGGCTCAAGTGACAGCGTGAAGAGTACGCTGCTGATACCCATTGCAATTCCAACAAAAACTGCTGCAGCAAAGAATAGAGGAATTGCAAGTGCCGTTATTTTTACATATTTTCTTGTTTTAGTCGAGTATTCCTTTCTTTTTTTGTAGTATGACACAAAACCTACCACCAATACGGCAGCTAAACCATGCAAGAAAACTGCCCCATCTCCCAACTCACTTGCTCCTACCAAGCCAAAAGGGAAAAACACAAGAAAAAATCCAACTATAATTAACACCAGTGGATAATTTTTTTTCAAAAAACTGTCATTGTTGCTTTTGAGCACTCTAGTATCCGTAAAATTACAGTATAAATTTCAAGAGGCGGATTTGAAGAGTCATATTGACTTGTTTCTCCCTACAGTTCAATCCCGTGTTTTTCCTTAACATGTAAAATAAAATTTGAATTCTTTTTGGACATAAAATCACAATGTGTACATTTGAATATTGACTGCTGTCTAGGGGATCCTGATTTTCTACTCATTTTAAGTTCCTACTCCATTGGTTAATGATAAAACTTTTCTTTGAATGTGTTATCCCTTTTCATTTTCATTACCATCTAATTTTTTTAACAACTCAAGACATAACTTTGAGTTATCTTTGAATGCAGCATTGGATAATGCTACAACACCAGTTTTATTATTTGGATTAATCATCATGGTAGTTGAAAATCCCTCAGTTCCACCTGAATGCTGAAGTATATTGATATTTTTCAGATCTGCTGCAACCCATCCCAATCCAATTTCAATAGATTGAATCCCCATTAGCAACTTAGCGGTAAATTTTTGGAAGAAGGATAGCGAAGGATCAATTCTTGTAGACTTGCAATATTCCAAAACAGGAGACAAAGAGGATTGCTCAAGACCCATATTGACTTTAAGAAATTTCAGTAGATCAGATACGGTAGAGTAAATACTACCCGCACTTTCAACTGCAGGAATGTTGATGGGGTCTGCTTCTTTTCCAGTATGCATATAGCCTATTGCCAGTCTTTCTTTGTGGTTATCTGAAAGGGTAATTGTGGTGTCATGCATGCTCAATGCACTCAAAATTCTGCTTTTGATTAATTCCTCATATGTGGAACCAGTTACGCGCTCAAGAATTTTTCCAACAAGGCCCACTCCGGAATTCGAATAACGGAATTTTGTTCCAGGATTGCCTTTTAATTTTAGCTGGGATATCTCTTGAAGAAATGAAGATGTGTCAAGACTGTATCTTTGTGGGAAGATCTTCCCACCAGTAGCGCGAAACAAGAATTTTATCAGATATTTGAAATATGCTTTGAATGGGACCTCAACTATGCCAGAAGTATGAGTAATCAAATGAAAAAGAGTTATTCTGTTTTTGTCAAAATCAGTTCCTGTAAATTCTGGTAAAAACTTGGTTATCGGATCATCTAATGATAACAGCCCCTCCTCTTGTAATTTGACTGTTAGAATGGCAGTGAATGTCTTTGTCATCGAACCAATTTCATAAATTGTGTCTGATGTTGGTAAGACTCCAGAGTCTTTTCTGGTTTCACCGTAAGTGAATGTCTCGATGCCCCTCTCATTTACTATTCCAACCGAAATTCCTGGAATTTTGGATTTTTCAATATGTTTTTTTATTAGGATCTCGGGATTCATTTTCTATTTTTTCTTTTGACATTTGTTCTGAATTATCACTATTTTCTACATCTTGTCTTCTTCTGGTCGTTTTGCATTGACATTCCACCAACCTTTGCTTCTAACATACAAGTATGCAACGAATGTCAGAATCAGACCAATTGTTGTAAACAATATTACCTGAATGTCAGACATTGATTTTAAGACAGAATACCGTTCTGCATTCCAAAATGAAAATTCTATCAAAGTCACAATAACAAATACCATACAAATGAGAGTTAGATATATCCAAAATTTTCTATTCATTTTCTCTCATGTGTTATTTTTTTGAGTCTTTTGATACGTTTTCATTCCATTCTTTGGCCCACTTACGTACAAGATACGTGTAAATAGGAAGATGAATTCCAAGTGAAATTACAATTACATAGATTATTCTTGGCATGAACTTTTCATTTACCATTTCCACTCTTTGTTGTGGCTCAAGTTCATTTCCACTCAATATTGGATCAGTTGTCAATTGATACATCAAGACTGCAGTTGCCGCTAGTATTGCTGCCATGAAGATTACTGTGTATATTGTAGCAAATTTTTTCTTGTCAAGTTTTGATGCCACATAGGTATCCAAACCAGGAATCATTGCATAAAGGGTATATTTTTTGACATCTACAGGACCATCTGCAGGAAGTAGAGCTTTCATTTTCAAGTCATACCCTCCTGTGAAATCATTTTAAATTCTTGACTCCCTGTATGACGCCTTCATTCCACTGTCTTGACCATCTGATTATGAAATACGTTTTAAACACATTATATGTCACATCTGCAATTAAGAGGGGTAGAAAAATATCTTCATTAATACAAGAACCTTCAAAATCCCAGACTAGTAAAAGATAAGGATCACAGTATTCAAAATACTCGGGGCCTATTGCTGCCAATGGTATAATGTACATTAGAGCAAGTATTGGAATCACCATTGTTGCCAAAAATAATCTTAGTTTTTTTACTCTGTAAAAGGACCAGATAAGAATCCCTGGAATAAATGAAAACACAATTTGCCATCTCACATCTACCTCTCCTTTGGCGGGTTTTATCTTGTCTAGTGAAACACTTGCAAAAAAACTAGAAAACAGAGTAGAAATTTGCTTCCAGCTACAATTAATTCGTTTTTTTGATTCGGCAAATGCATTCAAACTTTCTGTAAGCCAGTCCCACTGTTCATTGTATGGTTTCATTGAGACCTCATCTAGGAATCCTGTGTGAGTTATTGTGACTCTTGTCTTTTTTGCATCTATCTCTTCTAAAATCCACGTTATTCTTGTTAATGGAGACTCTGGTGTTTCAGAATCTCCCCACATATAGGACAATTTCTTGTTTTCTTCCAACTCTACGATTTTTCCTTCAAGAGTTTGTTTGTCATTTTGTATGCCTGTATCATCTAAAAACTTGAAGGATATCTTCCCTCCAATTCTAGGCTCAATTGACTCTACATCTGGAAACCACTTTGTGAGTTGTTTGGGGTCAGTTATTGCCTTGAAAACCCTTGGAGCAGATGCATTGATTGTTATCTCTTTTTTAATCTCCATTACTTTTCATTCTCCAGAAATTCCTTGAGACTATGAAGAGAATAACCATGCATTTGGCTAAAGAACTTCATCATCTCAAATGTCTTGTCATGATTTATCGAATAGACTCTGTTTTTTCCAATCTTTTTTTCATTTACTAGATCCGAGCTCTTCAGAATTCTCAGATGTGTGGATAATGCAGGCAAGGTAAAGTCAAAATGCGACAAAATCTCAGTAGGTGTCATGCTTTTTTTCTTTAACAACAAGAGGATCTTTCTTCTGTTATCGTCTGCCAAAGCCTTCCAAGGGGATTCCAATGTGATTAAATAATTAAAGATTTATTTAAGTATTTAATTTTTAATCATTGTGAAGAAGTTTTTTCATTATGTTTTTTCTAGTGGGAATAGGTGTAATTATTCAAACAACACTTACAATAAACCAGCAAAATTCTCAAGCAAGTTTGATTGGAGGGATAATTGTTATGTTGGGAGGCATCTTTGTTGCAATCAAAATTGCAGTGAAATCAAAGAGAAAAGAGATTAGACATGGAAATAACCAGTTTTTTTACAAGAAACACAAACAAGATTCTGAAAATAGCCTTGATTTTGACAGCAGTCAAGGTTGTGGTTTATACTTTGTATTTTATGTACAAATAATTTTTTTGGAAAACTAAAAAAATAACACTCACGTGAAAAAAACAATATTTTATAAAATCACAAATGTAATATCTTAATCATGAATCTTCCTGTACCTACGCCTATTGATCTAATGATGTTGGGAATCATCGGATTTACAATTGCATGCATGATAAAATACAGAAATTTGAATATTGGAAATTCTATTAGAAAAATTCCAAAAAAGAATCCAAGAATAGAGATGGAAGAGATTTTTGGATTGTAATCGCCCAAGTTTCAAAAAAAGAAATAAAGCACATAAACAAAACAAAATTGAAAACAGATGATAAACAAGGTATATGTTCCATATATGGTTGGAATGCTTGCAGTTGTTGCTTTTACAGGCTATATGTTTACTGGTTATTATTTTGGTGCAATTTACCCACTTGACAAAAGTAGAACACAGTTAGGAATCGTAATGAGTTCCTCTGATCCTCAAGAGATCTATTCCAATCTTGAAGAGATAAAAACAAATCTGCCGCACAAGGGAAACCCCGTTTTTATCTATCCCACAATGACTGCTGATTTTAACCGTATGCAAGAGAATCTAGATAGAATGATTCTGAATGCAGAATCACTTTCGTGGACTCAACAAGATAGTTCTTCATATCATGTAAAACTAGTTGAAATCAGCAATAATTCACTGATTCTTCGTGAAAACATTGCAGAAGCTTCGCTTTATGCAATGTTTAGTATAGCAAACATGGTATTTAGCTCGGTTATGGTATCTGTTTTTGTAGCGATATTTTGGGCATTCAAACAGAAAAGAGATCAGATGAATGCACATAGGTAATTTGTTCAATTAATAAATTACTTTAATTGCCAACCCAGTTTACGCTATTTTTAATCAAAGATAAATTCTATCGCTAACCAACAATTACAAATGCAAAATCACAAGTGGCAATTTTTTGGACTTTTTATGTTCTCTTCTCTTTTAACTAGTTTAATCATAGTGATTTTTCCTCCAATCCATAATTTTCTTGTAAATGTATTGACAAAAGATGTGTTATACATTGCCGTTGCAGTTGGGTTCATAATTCCTGCAATTGCACTATTTTTGCTGATAGGATATTCAATCAAGATGGGAAATTCAAAATTTGGTTCTAAAATCAAGACAAAACCTACGTCTGGAATGTCAATAGATGACATTCCCAAATTAAATTAGAATTACCTATAATTCAGGATATTCTTGGTGTGTGAAACCAAGATAACACATCAAAGAAACTTTCTAATTCACTTGTCATATCTACCACATATCCTTCTCTGGAGAATATGATAATTCTTTATCGTTGTTTTTGATATGTTGTTCTTCATGTTTTTTTCTGCAACGATCACATTGAGGTCTACCACAAAACTTGCATGAATAGTGTGAAGAGTGTAAAAGTGAGGACATGTTTTATTTTCTGTCATTTTATCATCCTGGATAAAAAATTGCAAATGCTGCTGCATAACAAACTATAACACCTGCCAAGAAACCAGCTAATTTTTTACTCATATTTGAACATCATTTTATTCTCACATTAAATAAAATGTAGCATTCCATACTAGGCAATCTCAAATACATTCACAGGATTATGTTGGCTACATTTTTTTGCAATTTTGGTTAGACCAGTTTACTTTGCATGGGTTGTGAGTTACTTTTATTGACAACTGTATATTTTTGGATTTTGCCTTTTCTTCAAGATTCTTTAGCATTGCAGTAGCCTCATCAATCTGCTCATCCTGTATTTCTCCGAGTCGTTCAATGGAAACGCCAGAAGATTCTTCTAATTTTGCATGCAATACAGTTAACGCTGTCAGTTTTGAATCAAATTTTGATGCTATCTCTAATGCTTTTTCAAATGTCTTTTCAGAGTATCCAGAACCATCAAAGGGGACTAGAATATTTTTCAATGTAATAGTTGTTTGTCTTTTTTGAATTTATATTATTATTGTATGAATAATTTTTTCAAAGTGATGCTACTTGGTTCTTCTGCATTGTTGATTAGATGGAGTCTGTCCCACGTTTTTTTGTACAAATGTCAAGTGCATCCTCTACAGGAACTACAAAGACTTTGCCGTCTCCTTTTTCACCCGTGCACGCTACGTTTGCAATTGCATTAAGGACACCATCTAACTTACGATCATCAACTACGCAGACGATCATGTCTTTAGAGAAATACTGGCCCACTAACGGTGGGTCTTCAGAACCCAGACCCTGCACAGAATAAACAGTAACTCCTCCAACTCCCGTTTTTTTGATTGCAGAAACAGTCTTGTCTTTTAATTCAGGTCTAACTATAACTTCGAGTTTTTTCATACTTCAAACTGATCCTCCATTTTGTCTGACAATAAATTGCATCAAAGCTTCCTTTGGATAGTCTATCCCGTGTTCATTTTCCGTATGCTTGGCAAATTCCTTTAGAACATCTTCTATCTCTTCAGACTCTGAAACAAAATTACACTCAAAACCATAGTCACTACAAACTAGCCTTGCCATAGCTATAATCCCTCCAGAATTCCTGAACCGTGATGTATCTTGTCAATGTGCTTTGATAGAAGTTCCTTGCTTGCAAATTCTGAATTGCAATATGGACAGAGTACTTGGTTGCCTGAAATCATCTTCAAGAGAGATTCTTTGGACAATGATGTCTTATGCTCAAGTGAAACATGGTTTGAGAATGTATCTACCAACTTTGATTCATCATTTTCTTCAATTTCAAAGTTACACTCAAATCCAAAATTCTTGCAAGTCAATTTTGCCATGCTGTTCCTAGATTCACATATAATATCAAATTATTAACTATAATTGCATTAATAATGTTAATTAAATTAAAGTCAATACAGCTAATGACGAGATTAAATTAGAGTCAGATCATTTTACCTTAACTAGAATTTTTGAAATTTCTAAAACATCTATGGCACTCCAAATATTTCCAAGGTGTTCTCACCTTGTTTGGTCACAGACACAAAACTGTTTCTTCCAATGTTTTCCACATCCACATAACCCATCTTCATCATGGGTTCTAAGATAGTTCTTAGCTGTCCGTGCTCTGCAGGCTTACTTAAAGATGCACCACCCATTGGGAAAATTAATTCTAGTTTTTTTAGTTGATCAATGAGATGTTTTTTCTTTATCTTATTATCATTGTTTTTGAGAATTTTTAATACCTGAAGAAATTCAGGTTTTGGCGTTATCATCTTGTAGGTGGGAATTGCAATGACATCGTTGATTTTCTCTGGAATGATCTTTTTTGAAATTTTTATTTCATTGTATTCTGTCTTGGCATAATAGGGCTCGCAATCCCAAAGCATGCATGCAAGCATAAATGATATTGCGCAGATCTTTGTTCCTGCAGAAACGTTGAAGAAAACCTGATTTTCTTTCTCATCGTGAATTATGTCTCGGGCCTTGCCAACACATGCCATCAGATCCCAAAGGTCTACATATTCAACTTGGATGGTTATGTGGTTCTTTTTTAGTATGGTTTTGGTTTTTTTGAGAAACTCTGTTGCTGAATCATTTTCACCAAATGCTAACAGATATGCCTTGTCTGCACGGAGCCGTATCATCGGTTCTACAATTCTTTCGATATGATGATCGACTGCAGCTATGTGGACTCGAAGCTTTGACTGCATAATACAGTATTATTTCTTAAGATTATTAACATTATTAATATCAACAAAGTTATTATCTTTATTTCTGAGAAAGTTTAGATGCTTGTGAAATCTCTTGACGAGATGATTCAAACAGAAAAAGAGTTTGAAAGGATTTGCTCTGAACTAGTAAAAGATGTTGAAATTAGATTTGCAGGCTATCTTGATTCTTCTGGAGCGGTTCTTGCAGGTGGATACAAGGACGATTTGGTTCCAAGACTGTCTGAGGAGCAGCACAGATCAGTATGCCAGGAATTAGCATCACGTGTTGAGAAGCGAAAAAAATTTGATGATGAGCTGGGACAGGTAAAATATTCCGCATCCAGAAGAAGGCATGTTGTTATTATGAGCTTTCCTATTTTTGAGAACGTGTTGATGATCGTAGCCGAACCACACGTAAATATTGACAGACTGGCATTTAGGATTTCAATTACGCTAGGAGAACTATATGAGAATTCCCAAAACGAATCAATTAGACAAATCAGACATGACAACTCGGATTCAAATGAGTGGAATCATGATTAACAAAAAATTAAAACTTGTAGTTACTGGATTATGTGCAATTCTAATTGCTGTAACTGTGATCATCCCAACTGTTTCAGCCCAAAGCATTCCCGAATGGATTAAGAATACCGCATTATGGTATGGACAAGGAAACATTTCAGAAACAGAATTTCTTAATGCAATAAAGTTTCTAATAGAAAACAATGTTATTGTAATAGAAACAAAAGATACTGCAAAACAAGAGTCATCTAAAAAATCAACTACTTCCAATATCATAATCCCTAATGGAAATGCCAACATTGAACACACTGGATTCTACATTCCTTTGAATCTGGAAGTGGATAAAGGAACTACAGTTGTCTGGGTAAATGATGATGCGGTGCTTCACACAGTTCAAAGCATAGATGAGCAAGGAAACATAATTGGCATGTTCAATAGCGCTCCACTCAAGACAGGTGAGAGATTTGCATATAATTTTGATGAAGAAGGTACATATCACTACTATTGTTCACTTCATCCCTGGAGAATAGGACAGGTTACTGTAAGATGATACGATGAAATTTGATGCAAAGAAAAATCTATGATTATTTTGCAATATGTGATAAAATCAAGAAAATTGATGAAGCAATAGTGTTTTCAGGCGTCATTAATGAGCGTGGAAGGCTTGCTGCAGGAGGACTAAGAGAAGGCACAGAACCATTTGATACTCCACAAGAAGATGAAAGGTTGTACATGGAACTTTTGTTGAGAGCGAGGATGAGAAAAGAGTTTGACAAACAGTTAGGTCCAGTCAATTTTGCAATGGCAACAAGACAAAAGATGACTGAAATCAGCGTACCAATTAACGAAGATGTGCTTTATGTTGTAATGCAATCAACACTAGATTATTTAAAAATTGTACCAATAATATTGAACATGGTCAAATGAATATAGTTAGATAATCTTAGAAAATAATATCATTTTTTTCTGAATTCTAGTTTTTATTTTCTACTTCAAGATCAATACATGTTCTAATAATTTCAATGGTTCTAGAGTTTTCATTAAGTGGGATGTTAAAAGCAGGTTGAAAACGGGAATTTACACCTTCAACTAATGGGCGTTCTGTACCATCAACAATCATAATGTATGGTGTGTTTGGAGGGTTTTCCATCCTAGGATCACAATACTTGAAGTTTGCAGGAAATGTACCTGTAGGTAATTCAACTGACAACACTCCGTATTCTTCATTAGGAGTAACTGAGGTAATCAGCATCTGATTTTCATATATCATCTTATCAAGTGTGGCTCCTGTAATTTCAAAACGAACTAGATTTACTGTTCCAGGAGAATTTATTGGAACTACACCTTTGGTATCAACTACGTTCCTGTAATGAATTAGCCATCCAGTTTTTTCTGCAGTACTATTTGTAACACATGCCAATTTTCCGTTTGGTCTTTCAGCCAAAACATGATCTTGGTTGGGACATACGATGTTTGGGAGGATGTAAAACTCAAGTTGGTATTTCAGTGGGAAAAATGCTGGAGCACCATAACACTCCTCATCATGCAAGCATTTTGCATACGCGTCAAAAACAGTTACTGGAATCAACATCATTGCAGACGACAGAATTACGATGACTCCTAACCTCATACCGAACATTTTGTAGGCTATATGATAAAGTGTTCTACTAAATGTTTGAATCCATAAAGGATTGAACCATTTTTAGAAATTAGGAGTAGGAATGAATCCAAGTAAAATTACAAATTCTAGTAATGCTGCACCAATAGCCCCCAATATCATCAGAATGAATTTTAATTGCATTTTTACTCTCTAGGAATTTCTTTTCTAACTTTGTTATACATTGCAATCATTATTGCAATAATTACTCCAAAAATAGCAAGTGCAACACCAAACGTAAAACTATACTCAGATGCAGGGTACATTGAAGAAAGAATCATTTGAATTACAAGTCCAATTCCTGCTAAAATTATCATTATCAAGATTTTCTTATTGAATTGAGCTTTTCTAGTCACAAAATGATGAAACTGTGATGATTAATTATGATTGTTATACTAAAAATCATTTATTGGATTAGTTTTAAGTCCCACGTGGAAAATATTTAATTTTTTGTTAGATTTTTCGAGATTCTGCAAACTAATAATTTTAGAAGAAGATCTAAAAACAATATCGCAAATCACCTGTAACATGAATAACGTAGTTCACTTTTGTATTCAATTTGATGGCCAGGAAAGAACACAAAAGTTCTACCATCAGCATAGGGCAAATCTCAAAACATCAACACTGATAACAAATTTTTACAATTTCTTTATTTTGATATGAGCAAATTCATACTGTCAGCCCATTCATTACTTTTATGAGATTCTAGTACTATGCGGTTATATTCGTGGTTTTCAAGCTCGATTGTAATGATTCTGTCTTTGCCATTTTTTGTAAACCAAAATTCCTTACTGGCATCTTTAGTGACATAAGTTCCTGCCTTTACAACATTTGGAACATATGTGCCTGGAATTCTGAGATCCTTTACAGATTGCTTGGGTATCTGGTCATGAACCGTAACCACATTCTCAGCTGGAATTATTATTGGGTCCCATTTTACTGCCAGAAATTGTGCCTTGTCGTTTAGGTGAATCTCAACAGAATCGGTTTGGAATTTCATTTCAATCTGACTCTCATCAGTCATTTGCCCAAACAGGTTGTCTGGACTAGACAATGACATTCCAACAGAAAGACCAATTACAATGTTAATGGCAAAAAGTATCGCTCCCAAAACAAGGCATCTTCTTGCCTTTTTTGGGTCATCATGTCTTATTGCAAAAAATGCAATTGCTCCTCCTATGATATGAAAGAAGATTGGCAAAAGGTACCACGTATTACGTCTTGCCCTTAATGGCTGAGAGGACATTCATGATTTGTTTAATGTGTAAGCCTAAAAAATTTACGAATAAACAACTAGATTCAGTTAATTTTGAACAAGAAACTGTAACGTTGGTGAAGAAAAAAGGCCTACTCCTATAATCACAGCACGACATGCATGTGGTATAATAGAGAAGTTCCAGTTAACTCCCCTGCAAAGTAACCCGTAAAGGTTAGTCTAAAACTGCTGCGAAGATTAAATGATTAGAAGAATTTATGACCATTCGATTTTGAAAATGCGTATGAAATATCTCGTGATTTTTCTTGTTTTGGTTACAGTGTTTTTTATAAACGAGTCATTTGCATATCATGAGGAACTAGAAAAAAGAAAATATGTTCCCCAAAGTGGTCTTTTTACAGATGACGGATTTGAATCAAATCAAATTATTTTTCCACTTGTTGGAAAAGAGTACCGCCTACAAATAGTACTGGATGATCAATCTAGAAACCAAGAGTCTCAGGTAAGGGTAGGATATGGGTTTTACTTGTTAGACAAAATTCCCAACCACATGACTCCAGAATACAATAGAACATTTACAGGATTTGAGGATACTAGACAGGTTTTATCTCTGAGAAACTCTACCGATATAGATACAGAACAATCAGATTTGCCAATGCTTGTAAACTTTACCGTTTCTTTTGACAAGCCTGGAAGATATCAGTATCATTATTTTGATCATTCGCTTGGAAAAGAAAAAGGAAGCGGTTCGAGTGGAGGTGGATATTGGGTAGTTTCAGAGTATAGCAAGGCAGTTGATGCAAATGGAAGATGTAAGAATCCAGAATTATCATCGATTGTAAAACATGATTTTTCCAAATTGGTATGCATCAAGATTGATTCAAGGCATGAATTAATCACACGAGGATGGGCGCCAATACCGGGATAGAAAATGAAGACTAGAATTTTGCTAATTATTGGAACGTTCTTGATGATTTTTGGTATCGATGGAGTTTTATTTTTAGATTCTACAATACCTGAATGTAAAAGATTTACAGGAATGGCATTGTTTGTTTTTGTTACTTTAGGGTTTGATTCAAGGGCAATACTGTCAAATCCTGATTGTCTTGTACCCTTTGTTGGTCAAATAATAAGCAGCACATTATTTGTAATAGGTCTTGGTATGATGATTCATCTAATAATAAATAGACATGGTAGTTTACAAAAACTAAAAAATCTCAGTTTAAAAAAATAAAAAATTATGAGTTAGCATTGCTTGAGTGTTTGCCAGATGCCAATAACATTACCTTCGGTATCTGAGACTCTGGCGTACAGCCCAAAATCACCTACCTCCAACTTTGGCATAACAGTCTTGCCTCCGGCAGATTCTATTTTCTTGATATGTTCATCTACTGATGGAACATCAATTACAATCACTGGATTATTTCCTGTAGGATCTTTTGGCAACAAACCCCCATTGATTGCACCAGGTTCTTTTGGTCTCATGGTTTTTGGATCTGAGTCAGTTGTGGTTACCATGTGGTAATCCATCTCTGGAAATTTTGTTATCTGCCAGCCAAAAACGTCTTGATAGAACTTTTGTGCTCTTGCTTGGTCGTCATATGGAATCTCAAAGTGAACTACTTTGTTCATGCTACAAGTTATTTGTGAGATAGTTTTAGGTTTTCTTCCAAATCAAGTCTGCAGAAACATATATTCTGCTACAAACAAATCCTTTTCCATGTGGACCTTAATCAATCACCTAACTATTTCTCCATGCAAATAACACCAATCAAAATAATACTTGAAATTATCAAGAACTTAGTTTTTATAATCAGAATAGTCCTTTGCCCAATCCCTATCTACTAGCTTGATTTTTGACTCTGGTTTTACACACACTTCAGAATTATCTGTTGCCTTTATTGCACCAATCTTGTTGTTTGGACAGATGTATGTATCTGGTGGAAACCCCCATCGTCCGGCAATCATTTTCTGGGCATTTTTTGATGAAATGGTATCATAATAGTCTGAACTCATTGGGGGCAGTATAGTAGGACATATTTTGTTAAAATCTACTGGCCCCAAAGTGGCAGGATATGTAGTCATGTTAATCAGTACATGACTGACCTCACCCCTAAGATCAAAATCAATTGTTGTAAACTCTGAATCCCTTACTGGAGCTACCTTTTCGTATTTTGGAGGAATTCTTTCATTGATGACGGTATTTCCTGACTCATCAGTAAATGAGGCAAATCGATCCTTGATTGAAAAGAAAGTACTATTGTCATACATGCCGGGCCATATTAGGTCATGTGGAAACTTCATAGTCATGTGTACAGGTTGCCCGTCTTTAGGAAGAAATGTTGCAGAAAACATACATCTTGACATTGATATTTCTCCAATGTTGGGCATCGGTTCAGATTTGTAGAAAAAATGCTTGTTGCCAAATGGCATAAGAGAGTAAGATTCTGCAAAATATCCCTCTTCGGCAAGTTTGATTTCGCCAGGAGTTGGTTCTTTTACTATTGATACAAGTATTGCATGAGATTCTTGATAAGAAGACAAGAAAAATAATGAAAACCCAAGGCTCGCAAGCACTAATAAAATTGCAAAAAATTGCATAACAAGAGAGTTAGACAAGAGATTCATAAACAATTCTAATTTTGCTCTTTTACAGTCTAGTTAGAATCTAGTATTCATTTTTTATCTCTCCAAAAAATAATACCAAAGATAAATCCAAAATCAATCACCATAAAGCAGTACTAATCTGCAAGAGTATCACCACTTGTTTTCAAAACAGCTGGTTTCCTACAATTACTGATGTAAATATAACATACCAGATAACAACTGGGATGTCTGCTTTTCTTTTATTTGCACCATGAAAAATGCCAAGAACAATTCCAACCAATCCAATGGAACCTACAAACAACAATGCGGTAAGTCCGTTGAACTTGATTCCAAAATAGTACGCTTCTGCATTAATCAGAATCATAAGCAACGATAGTCCTCCCAGAACAAACAACGGAATTGAGTTTGTTTTCCTGATTATAGTGAATTTGCTATTCATATGCATTCAAACTCTTCAATGTCTTGCGGGGTTTTGACCGTAATACTGAACAAAATAAGAAAAATCAACAAGTGCTTCATGCTCAACTAGACGCCATGTAGCATGTTCATAAGTGATTCTGATATTTTGTATATTGGATATTTTCTAATCAAATCCAAACTTTTCATATTCTGGCAGCAAGATGTCATAGTCTGTCCTCAATGAGTATTCCAGTATCTTTGGCATGTCACAGGGAAATAACTCTGGAGGGGCGTATGGATGAAGTCCCCAGAATTCTGCATATGTCTTGCTTTCATACTCGTATAGATCTGTGTAGTACACAAGATGTGTAGATTTCCACGGGTTTATGCATGAAAGAAAAGAGTCATTCGGTTTGAGCTTTGCACTGTATATCACACTAGAAGAATCTTCAGATTCGACAAAATCGACCTGTATTGTCTTTGAGTTTTTATCGATTACTCTCACATTGTATATGTTAAACCAGATATCCTCAAACTTCCCCTCTGGAAATGATACGATTTCACCATAGGAAATTGGCCCTGCTGAATGATAGAAAACAGCATCATCTCCAATGGAAAATCCGCGTTGCTTTCTGCACACATATTCATCTTGTTTTATCTCGGTACACTTGTATCCGTCAGAGACTTGTTCAGTGCAGTCTTTGTCACACATAGGATCATCCGGATACAATGCTACTCTTGATAACGGCTCTTGAAAGTAGATGTAATCGCTGACAAGAAAAATTGCAGGCAGGACGATTATAACAGACAGAATTGCATAAGAAGCATTCTTGGTACTATCTTTCATTTTACATCATCCTTTGTGATGCGCTGTTCAAATGTATAATTTACACACTCTTGAACGTTCCAAGAATGCACTCCAAACGGAAATCCAATGTCCTGTATGGCATATGTTTCATGAGTAGTATTTTCATCAAACAGATTGGAATGTTTTTGGAGATGTTTCGTTACGGCATTGTTGCAAACCATTCCGTATTCAGGCCACAATACAACACTAGTTGAAATTACAAATAATAAAGAAATTCCAATGATTGCCAAAAGTATTTTCATTTTACAATTTCACCAAATACTGGAGTCTCAAAATCAGCAGGAGTTTGTACCCATTGTGTTTTTCCAAATACTCCCTTAAACTCGCAAAACTTTTCTTCTCGGGTGTTAAACTTGCCAGAAAATACACAATTGTCAATACATTCAGATTCAGTTGTTATCCCCTGGGATGAAGAACCGCCAAAATTACCATCATCATTATAGTTTCCGGATTTTGTGATACATCCGCCTTGTTCTAGTTGAGGAATGACATATCCGCTTGGCAGACAAACAGCAAGTGCAACAATCACAAATATTGCAAGCAGGACAAGTTTTCTGTATTTTTCTTGTTGTGGAACAAGTGATGGTTTTACACGTACTAGTGCAAAATACAAAAACAATACCATAATCCCGATTCTTGCACCGTTAAAGAAAAAGTATGAGAATACAGGATCAGATGATGAAAAAGATGTAAACATATGATAAAACATGCCTAATGGTATAATTCCAAAATAGGATGCAACAATTCCCAAGATTACCAGAATTATTCTTTTTCGTAAATTCTCTAGACGTCTAGTTTTCATTTTCTATTTAATCAACAATTATTTTTCAAAAAATGAATTCACTATTCTAAACATTTCTTCACTTGAAACATAACCTGTTACTGTAATTGTTAGGTCTCCATAATTAAATTTGGCTTCTGTAAATGTTGGATAAAGAATGTCAAGTTTATCATCATAAAAAATTCCTCTTTCTTTGATATACACATGTTCATCAGATGTAATCAAATCTAGTTTTTGTGCATCGTTGTTTTTTGCCCAGTATTCAGTTTGGGTCCTTCCATCAACAGTTACAGGGGTTTCAGAAAATAATAGAAATATTCCATTATCTTCCCAGTAAAAATCATTCCAAGATGTATCCAAAGAAATAGAATTGGGAGAAATTTGAACTACAGAATACGTGTCTCTATGATGAAATTGAAAATGGTCATAACCGTCCGGCAAAAGTTTTGGCAGTCCAATTGTTTTTCCTAAAGTTTGTTCTATCCCATTTACAACATATTTTTCATCAAAGATAAGACAATGCCTTGGACAGTTATCATCAGAATAATATTCATTCATATTCTTTGATAGCGACTCCCACAACTGTTCACTTACATTCCAACCTGATCTTTCTTCTTTATCAGTTAGTTTTGGAGCAGTTTGTTCCCTTACACATGCGGGAGAGCCATCATATTTTTTGATTAAAACAAATTCTGGTTTGCACAAAAAATCACCTTTGTCCAAATCAAAAATCATTGCACGGTCCTGCTGAACCTTAAGAGGATACACAAAGTCATAATATCCATAATCTTGTCTTTCATAATCAAATGGGTTTGGGCAATCAATTATCTGTGATTTTTGAGAGTCCCAAAAAGCAGTAGAGTTTGCAAGAAATGTGTTGAGTCCGGGCACAAGATTGAACTCTAAAACTATACTGCCTTCTTCAGTTTTGGTTGGAATTATCCTCTCAAAGTTGTTATCTTCAGGAAAGTTAAATGAGGGTGAACTCATGACAAAAAATGTGCTATTTGCATATCCGCCAGGCCAGACCATGTCATTAGGAAATTTGTACATGACATGTCCTGGCTCTGAAAAAGAATTTTTATCAAGAACAAAATCGGATGTAAAATAGCATCTGCTAGAAGACTCACTTGCTAACGTGCCAAATGGATAGTACTTGTATTGGTAAAATTTTTCCCCGTAATGAAAATAGCTAAATCTCCCAATATCAAAATTATCTTCAGAAAAACCATTTACAGGTACAAAAAACACTGCAAATATTGCAATTACACCAACAATTATCAAAGTTCCAGTTTTCATCTTCTTTTTCTCCAGTAGTATGTTATGCCAACTACAACACTTGCTCCAATCAACACACCAACGATAATAGTACTTGCATCAAAGACAGGATCGATGCCAAGACCTCCTGGTTCTACCTTCTCAGACGCCAGACGTAATCTTTCATCATCAGTGTATGGGTTAGAGGCAGAAACCCAGTCACACGTGTTTTCATTAAAGGCCCATCCTGCAAAGTCAAGTTGCGCATACTGCTTACATGCATTCTGATAAGATGTCGGAATGTACGGTGAAGAGTAGCATCGATTGTCAGTGGAATTGTAGTAGTTGTATTTTCCTGGACAGGTACAAACAGCAACTTCTGGACATACGGGATCAGGTTCGGGTCCAAGTTTTAGTACAGATGGATCTTCTTGCCACTTTCCATTTTCAAACTTCCAATGATCCGGAACCTCAACCCAATTACAATCAAAGAAAACAAAATTTCTTCCTGGGGAAGGTCCACTCTTACAAGGAGGCAATGATTCCAAATCAGAATCAGGTTCTGCAACTATCTTTGAAGTGCTGGAGCGAATAATCAAATCTGTATTTCCATCTCCATGAGTATTTTCTTGCAAATACAACAGTACCTTTTGTCCAACTTCATATGGATAAGTCTCATAGGCCATAGGATGAGGTTCTCTTAAGAAATATCCTGCAACAGTAATCGTTTTGACATTACCAGGGTTCTTTAGGGACTTTACAACTTGCACATCATAAACTGCAATTCCTGATTGCTCATAGTAAGTGTCTTCAGTTCTGTAAATTATGGGCTCAGAAATAATGCTGACTGACAAAATCCTGCCCTCAATAACAATTTCAGAATATCTAAAGCTGTGTTCAGGATCAGGCTCTGGAACAGCATAAACGGTTCCAAAAATACCTGCAAATACAAGAACAATCATCAAGAACCTAGTCTTCATTTTCTACAAGCCTTGGTGTGTCCTTCTATGAACTTCAACTAGATCATGGTGGCTCGTATACCCGCAAAATTCACAAGACTCTAATCCGATTTCCTCCATCTTTACAGGAATTGCAATCAGGAAAGTATCTGGTTCGACAAGCGTGATTTTGTGTCTGGTCCTGTCAGTTTTTTCAAGAAATAACTCAAGCAATGATTTTGAAAGTCTTGCATTTGTAATCAGCAGATCATTTTCGCATGTTATTGAAAAATTCTTTTCCTGTAGAAATTCTGCAATCTCTTCTGCAAGCTCAGTGTTTTGTGCACAATCAATCTTTGTCATCTGACTAGTCTTAACTATGAGATTCATAAGTTCTTCTAATTAATTATAATGTCAGAAGAAAGGAAGTGTTTAGAGCAAAGATGCCAAGATAAACCCGCCAACACCTATTGTGATACTTGCAAGTCCTATCATGCACTGCTTTTTCTCACAAGAGCAGTTTATTGTGTTTGCCAATAAATTCAATTAACATTTTTTTACCTGTTTTCATTCTCTAATCCATATCTTTGCAAATTCCATAGCACCGGCCGGCCATATCAGGGTAAAAACTACATTTGTTGCACTTGCATACAGAAAACCTCTTGGCATCTGACAGGTTTTCTTTGATTAATGAGGCCCTGCTGCTGATATCCATAATTCCAGTATGATATGCAAGAGTATCCTTTGGAAATGCAGAAATCTTTTCAACGCTTGTGATCATGGTGTTTACGTCACTTTCAATTCTAAGAAAATTGGTCGACTCTGTTGGATAAAACCAGACCGGATTCTTGCCTTCAGGCAGACTCTGCATTATACTCTTTAACTCTTGTTTTAATCCTGCAAGATGAGTCCGAATCAATTCAGGATCAGATGAGCCAATGACCCCCATCTAGATGGTCCATTGACATATACAGTGGAGGGACAATGTTTTGGTAAAAAACAAAATTAAGGTTGATGCCAACTATGATCATCAAGGCAAAACACAGGGTTAGCATTTCTCTGGTCGTCATTTCTTATTTCCAATCATCAACCTTTTTCTGTGCTTCAGACCAGCCATCTACAAAATTACAGTTTGAGATCTTTGATTCTGCAAATATCTTGTTTTCTTTATTTTGATAAGGGTCACCTGCAGCATGTCTTTCTAAAAGTTCTTGACAAGACATTTCATTAATTTCTTGATGTTCCATTGAAGCAGGTTTGTAACCAGGATTTTTTATCCAAGCACAGGAATTTTCATCAATGGTATGTGTTCCATTGTTATAAGAAATTAGCATTAATGGACCAGTACGCTCTATTCCAAGCGTGCAAGTGTATAGAATCAACCCAAGATTGTCTTGCATTCTAAATAATATTCCAGGGATAGCTGAGTTTATCACAAATGTTGCAATAATGGCAATTACTGCAATCAATATTATTTTGTTTCTAGTATTCATTTTCTATATTACCTTACAAGGGGGACCTGGTCTAATTGGATAGTCGATAAGTGAAATGCATTCAAAATTGATATGGTGCAGTGCCCACATTCCCGATATCTGTACTGCAATGAGATAAACGTAGACTATTCTGTGCCACCTTGGAAATTTTGCAGTGTATCTTATTGCAAGTGGAATTGATGCAAATGCCAATATCCACACTACAACTCCAATGTAATCATGTGTAAAGTCAGGAGGTGTGACTAGAAAATATCCTGACATGGCAAGCGGGAGCGAATATCTAAAAAATTCATAGACATTGGATTGGATGTTCTCAGATAATCCTTCAGTGTAATACTTTAGATTTGTTGTTTCTTTGATGGTTCCATCCTCTAGTGTTTCACTTGAAGTTATTTTCATGGGCTCTGCAGTATATGCGCCAATGACTCCAACTGGAATTAGTCCAAAGGCATTGAGGACAAAGAGACCTATGATAAAACAGACGGTCTTTTTCTCACTTGACTGAATTTTCAAAAATTTGGTTTTCATTTTATTGTTTTTCAGCATTTACACCTGTTGCTATCATCACTCAATACAATCTGTCTTTTTGATAAACTCCACAACTGCAGAATTTCTTGCACGTATCTCTCCCCTGTCTGTGCTGGCACCTATTTGGCATTCTGCATCTTGTTCTAGTCTCCAGTTGTCTCCTGCATTCATATTCAGTCTTAGCTCTAAGACATTGTTTCTATCCGTATTTACTGCAATCAGTCTGAGATATCCTCCATGTTCATGCACATCCAAGTTAGACACATGATCAGGATATCGATGGACAAAAACTGAATATGCCTCTGTCTGGTTAAATTTGCTCATCAAAAATTCAGCATCTATATCATATTCATTTGTGGTTTGATCAAACTGAGTTACCAAGTGTGGCTGAGGATGGTAGCGTTCAATCGTGTCAGGAATTGCCGCGCCAATCATGAATATCACCAACACTCCAACTGCTATGCCGACGCTGATTCCAATCTTTCCAAGTTTTTCTATGCTCATTGCATCAATTATGGGTCATGTGTGATGTTCATAAGTTCTTCTGATGTTTTGCAACTTGATTTCATTTCAGAATAAAATTCCACGATATGTTTCCATCACGGGTATTTGACTCGTACTCCCCAATATCAGTACAATAGTCCATCAGAGGGAAAACTTGATTTTCCCAATCCCTTTCAGAAAAAGTGTTTTCGCGAAGGTATATCTTTTGACTTTGTTGTTTTGTGTATTCGTCTGCAACTCGTTTGCAGTTATCTGTATCCAGAACTGGAAGCAAAGTATCCTTGTAGATCAATGGCCTTCCAGGAGCCTCCAACTCCACATATGTAATGCCATCAATCTCAAACTCTTTTGGTGGTTCCCAGTTTGGACCAGGCTCTGCCCTGAACAACATTCTGTCAAGACTGCATGCTTCCATGCCAAAATAGATCTGCTGTCCATTTTTCAGGTCATACCAATAGTGAAGAATTGGCATGGCAGTCAGATACTGAGAGCGTTCAACATGGGAGAAAGTGCCCTGTCTGATTGTAAGGAATGGATCCTTGTCATCGTGTCTTGCCTTCCATGATTCCAAAAACTCTTGCTGCATCTTATGGGTTACAGGATAACCGCACAACTCCTCATAATCACCAGAG
Source organism: Nitrosarchaeum sp. (assembly GCA_965223865.1). Lineage (GTDB taxonomy): Archaea > Thermoproteota > Nitrososphaeria > Nitrososphaerales > Nitrosopumilaceae > HKST03. Next base: position 1,045,585 of record OZ245020.1, on the reverse strand, counting down.
TCAAGGTCTGTGAAATATTTTGTTGGCTTGCCAACATAGTATGTGGAAAACCCAAAGTCTTTTTCCATCTTTCCAGAATCAAATGAGACCACAGCAGTATAACGACCACTCTGTTGCCATTGCGGGCCTTCTGTCTTTATCTGATGGGAAAATCGATCGTTAGAAGAGACAGGAATCTGGGCAATCTCTACCACATCATTACCAAAATATACCTGAAGTATTACAGGCATATCACCAACATCATTTACCGGATGCTCAAAGACGTTTCCAGATATTTGAATCTCATTACCTGCAAAATAGAAATTATCAGACAGTTCAAAATTAAGTCGCTGATCAAAGGCCTCGTCATATGAATACCAAAAACTTGACACGTCAGGCCTTGAGTATTCTATACTGTCTCCCTGTATTCTAAATGAATATTCTTTGTCATGCAAGGAATAATCAAGTTTCACATATCCTGTTTCATCATCAAACCATCCTTCAAACTCTGCATCCTGATTACACTTCAAATCCAAAACATGGCATATCTTCTGCGCGTCATCTCCAATAATGACTGGATGCTGCAATCTGTCCCATTCAAGTTCTGCCTTGATCTTTTCAGTTCTAGAGTCAAAATAGCAGAATCCTCCAATCTGTGATTGTTTAATCTCCCAGTTACCATTTTGGTCACGACACCATTTCTCAAAGAATTCGGGATTGTCATTAGTGATTTCTATGAACTGCCTTGGAATGTTTTCACTCTGTTCTAGCTTGTTTATCTCTTCAGGTGACAGTGATACATCTGAATCATCTCCAAGAGTTGCAACAAATGTAATTGCCATAACTGCTGCGATAGAAATTCCTGCAATAGCGCCAACACTAATCAAAATCTTGGAATTCATTTGTGTGTGATCCAGCCTCTATGATCCAGTTTTTCTGCAGTCAATGGACTCACACAAGCTGCAGAGCCATCATACCTGAAAACTTTCTCCAGGCCTTTCTTGCATGCAACATCATCTGGAAGCACTCCTGACAGCTGCTGTTTTAGTGGAGATAAAGGCATCTCCATTATCATTGATTTTGCAGTGATGTCTTGCTCGTCTGCAGGAGTATATGGCTCAGGCAGTGTGTTGTCCTCATACTCTGCAGTCAGGGTGTCGCCTTCTATGACTCGAAGCCTGTGACCTGAGGACTCGTCTGTGGTGGTAAAAAATACAGTCCCCTCAAAGATTCCAGTTGAATCATCGGTCTCAGTTACAGTAAGGTCAATTCCTCCAGGGTCAGAATCAGACCACACGTCTATGTCAAAGTTGTCGATTCTGTCAGGATTCAGATTCATGTCAGGATCAGTCACCCTGACCACTCCTGTTCCGCTTGTAGGATAACTGTCTTCAAGCCATCTTACCTTTCCCTCATTCCATCGGATAAGGGCAGACCCCACTACTGTCTCATCTTCAGAAAAGGTAAAGGATATGAAAACGCTGTCGTTGTTGGTTGCCTCTATTAATCCATCAGTTGCTCCATTACCGGAGGTTTTGGGACTGGTGTCAGAGCCGTCTGCATTGCCTGTAATCTTGTTTCCATCAGCATCATGCAAAAATCCAGTCAGGGCCACCTCTCCCGTAAAAATTCCCGTGTCAACACCAGTCTCGACCAGCTTGTATCTGTCAAGTGTGAAACCTTGAGTGGATACTGTCACAGGATATTGATCAGAGTTGCCAATCTCGTCAATCAGATCACTGTCAAAGTTGTGGTCTCTTGCAACTATGGTGATGTAGACCTTGTCAGTCCAGGTGTATGCCTTTTTGTCAAGCTCAACTGTCGCACCAAAGTTTGATGTGTGAAGAGTCCAGTTTACATCCTCATCTTCCTGTCCAACATACTGAGCACCAGAAGGGCTCCAGTCAGTGTACTCCAACAAAATTTCCTCCCCTCTTTCCAGATAGTCATCATGAAGTTTTTCTGGAATCTCAACTACCACCTGAAAGATGCCGGTGCTGTCCCCTGTTTCTCTAAACGTGGCAGGTTCCGGATCAAACGATGACTCCTCTCCGCCAAGGTCGCCCAAAGTCAGCGTTGCCGCATCCGAGTCCCACTCTATCAAATCCAAGTCATATCTCTCAGCAACGTCATTGTCCAGATCAAGGTCTGGCTCAGTAAGTGTCAGTATCATGTCCGAACCTATTATGTACATTGACCTGTCTGATTTCAGCGACGCGTCTCTCATGTCAAATGTTGCAGAATCAGTCAGCACATCTATGATGTTTCCAGAAGAATCTAGTTTAGTGTATTCCACAGTTAACATGTCTCCTTTCATAATGCAGTAATTCTCCTTTGGAGAGGACAGGACATCAAACCTTGACTCTTCGCTGCCAGGTGCCGCATCATAGTCTAATGCAGTAAATACCACAGTTGCAGGACATCTGGGATTGGAGGGGCCGTCTGTGTATCTTACTTCAAAGTCCAGCTCAAATATTCCTGATTCGGGAGCAACCTCAAAGATTGATCCCAGTTGCCTTGTGTTGTCTGGACTGTCATCTCCGACATCAATTACTCCGCTGGTGTTCGGGGTGCTGCCACCAGCATATGCAAGCACCATTGTCTGCGAATCCCTGGACACTGATATCTTCAACGGACCAACACTCTTGCCAGGAATATCTTGGGAGATCTTGTCTGTTGTTTGTGATGATATGTCAAAGTCAGAATCGTGTATTCTGATATGCAATGTAAGGTCACCATGTCCTAGTGTGTGCTTTTCTTGCATTTTCTCGGCTGCTATCGCAGTATGATGCACAGGAAACAATGATCTGCCATCTGGATGTGAAGATGTTATGTCTTCAAAGTCTCGGATTCCTCCAAATGGCACAGGATATACATTCCTGTCAAGTGAGACCGAGTATCCGCTTGTGTTTGAATGTTCAGAAGCATAGGCCATAGTAGTAACTCCAAAAATGAAAATTGTCATCAGTGCAAATAGGAGTATCCTCAATGCGATCCTGCCCAAAATGATTGTTGATAACTATTGCTATTCTTTGGACAGAATGGATATTCTCAGATAATTCTTGACATACGTGAATTTTGTAGACAAAATTGGACAGTTTTGAATTTTATCGGATAAAATTGGACAATGTCCAGAAATGTCCATCGGTAGAGGCTTCAGGTCAAGCCTTGTGGCTCTCGATAGAAGCTTGAAAAGGCTTGATTTTTCAGGTATCTTTCCGGTACATTTGAATTCTATCTGAATATCAATCCGATAAAGTCATTTTTGTTTACCGGAAAGATAGTTATCAATCCGGATCAATCGAAATCTTCCACCGAATTGATACTGAATTGTTAGAATTTATTTCTGAATTGATAATTTGACTCTCCGAAAAGATGCCGAATTGATAATCAATATTGCTGAAATGATAAACTAGATTCCAAATTGATACAGATAAGATAGGACCTCATCTAATCCATGATTCTTTTACTCCAAATCGACTAGTATTTTTTCTATTAATGGGAATTCTTAGAAGAACTTATGAACTTGGTACCGATGCTTTGTCATATGCATTTTGGTGTGATTGTGCTAGTTCTTGGAATAGTAATGCTGTTTTCTTTTGGAATCAATAATTCTGCATATTCAGTGCATGACATCCACGCATCAAGGGGAGTTGATGACCCTAAAATTGCCGTGGATGGTTCTGGAGTGTATGTGGTGTGGCCGGAAGGTTCTGGTCCACAGTTTTTGGATTTGTTTTTTGCAAAAAGCACTGATAACGGAAAAACATTTGATGAGCCAATAAATCTCACAAATGGCAGCTCATTTTATCCTGATCCAAAAATCATAGTTGCAGAAAATAATGTCTACATAGTCTGGGAGGATAGAATCGACCCAGACGGTATTGATGCCATCTACTTTACAAAAAGCAACGATGGTGGTAACACGTTTGACAAACCACGGATAATGGATCCAGTAAATGATCCTGAGAATTTAATATTCAGACCACTTGGCATCATAGAATCAAATGATGTTGTGTACATATTTGCAAACAACTGGGATAGAAACACAAAGAACAACAACATCATTGTCATAAGCAGTAATGATTTTGGAAACACATTTTCTGAACCCAAGGTAATCTTTGAGTTTTCACAATGGGATGAGTTTGTAGACTTTGAAGTGGACAAACGAGATGGTACAATCTATGTCATGGCAGATGACGGAAAAAACTATGACGAGAAAGGAGAATTGTTACTAAGAAAGATTCTTCCTAATGGAACCCTGAGTGAAATTATCAGCGTTAATGGGGGAGACACTGCAGTTACATTTGCAAACATTGCTGTTTCAGAAGATAACGTGTATGCTGCATGGAGGGCATGGGAAAATGACAGATGGCATTTTGTGTTTGTTAAGAGTCATGACAGGGGTGAGACGTTCTCAGAACCCTCCAAGCTCAACTCTGATCCAGAATCAATTGATATTCATGGCTCACAAGGATCTAGCATTTTTGCACATGATGACTTTGTCTATGTCAAATGGAATGAGGTTTACTGGGATGGAAAAAACCAGACAGAGAAAATATGGTACGCGACAAGTGATAATTTAGGTGGTGACTTTGAGGTAAAGGTTCACCCATTAAATGATCTACTCAACATGTATGGGGATATAATTACTGTCAAAAATGATTCGAATCTCTACTCTATGGCAATGACTACCAAGAATCCTCCGTATGGTGATGGCGCCATCTATGTTTCTCGCAGCAATGATGGTGGCAAGTCGTTTGCAAAACCTGTAGATGTGCTGGAGAGCAATCCTCCTGCATTTAGATTTCCAGACATTGCAACTCAAAACGACAGCATTTACTTTGTTGCAAAAGGAGACTCTGATACCAACTGCATACTGTATACTGCAAGCCATGACTTGGGAGGCTCTTTTGAAGACATGAAGAATCTGAGTCCCAATGGGACACCTAAAGAATGTCTCGGAATAATCAAAGAGATACTGCCACCAAACCATCAGATAAAATCAGGAGTTGAGATTGAAGATGTACGATGCAATGAAGAACGCTCTAAAGGATATGTACTTGCACTGCGACAAGATGATGACATGCAGCCAATATGTGTCACTGCTGCAAGTTATGACAGAATGCTGGATAGGGAAATTATATCTGACAAGTCATTTGAAACGATAGCGCTTAATGCTGCAAAAAACTATCTTCTGTCACATCCTAAACTTTCTACAAAAATAGTTGAAGACTCTTTAAAATTGGAAATTTACATGACAAGGCATTCTGTTCCTCCAGCATTTATCATCAAAGGTTCTTTTGAGTCAAATAATCCAATATATGATGGTGACAAGAATCCACTAAAACACACAGTAGAGATTACACTTGTACAAAACAACATAGTACATCTTGCAGAGATTGATGATACTTTTCTGCTAACTGAATCTGAGGATTTGACAGAAAGACAAAACCCAAGGGATAGAACTATTGTATCTCCTACAATTGGCACCATATTGAGTCCAGGTGATAGGGTAAACAATAAGGGATTGATTCCTTTGTTGATTACCGAGGTATCTCAGGGAGGATATCCAGACACAACCCACTGGACATTTCAATCAATCGGATATCACGGAGACAACCGTGACAAGTTGTGGGGCTTTTTGCCTGACCCATACAGAATATCTGAAACAGTGGACCAGAATGGAAATGATGCAATAGACAGAGAAAGAATGCCTGAAAACTTTGGTATTCCCATGCCACTTTTTGTATTTCCTTTGTTATGTAATGGAGAGGAAAGAGTCGAAGGAGAATCTGGTTGGCACTACACATTGCCCACAAGGACTGATACAGACACCGTATACTTTAGGTCAACGGACAAGGGAATTTATCCTGACGAAAATGGAATCTATGACATCAAGTTTGTCTCCATGTTCAAGCCCAAAGTAGAATTGCTTCCAAATACTGAGGCAATCATAAATGAGACTGTCTTGTGTCCGTTTGAAAAAACAATGAATGATGCAACACATGCATACTATACTCATCTACAATACAAGATAGTTGATGAGTGGACCACATCATACTATTCTCCAGAATCAGGAATAATTCAAGAAGGACCACATGCGCATGCAACCATTCTAGTCAAGGTGTTTGGAGACAAGTTTGATTTCTCACAACCACAGTTTCATCTAAAAGATCCAAAGATCAATTTAGAGCCTGCACAACCAGACCTCATCCACAGAAACTCTAAAGATGCAACCATCGGGTTGTTCTTTGAGACTCTTGGTATGAATCTAAACCAAGAATGTTTTGTATTTCCAGATGGAAGGGACTTTTGCAATGATGATGAATATGTTTTGAAATTTTATGTAAATGATGAGAGAAAGGGGGACATCTCTCAATATGTAATAACTGAAGATGACAGAATATTTGTCTCATATGGTCCTGAATCTTCACAGGATATTGAGGAACAGCTTGCCGAACTGGAATCTATGGCAAAATACAATTACTTTTCACTAGATAACCTGATGACAATGGATGTTGGTACCGTCAGAAATGGCACCTACAACGGAGATCTTGGATTTAAGACTGCAGAAAAACTCATGATGATTGAGATGAACATACACTCTCAACAAAATATTTTCGGAAATGAGGGTGATGTTATAGAGTACACTTCTGAGGAGATATTTGAAAGAATAGGTGAAATCGAAGCAGAAAACATCAAGATGTACAAGTTTGGTCCTGAAGTATACGCAAAGTATGTTTTAGCAAAAGAAACTTTTGAAGATTCAATAAAAAATAATTTGGACTGGAAAATTGATCAACAAAACATAACAGAATCTATCCCACTAGTATTTGTGGAGATAAACTCACAATCAAAGATAATTGAAATAATATTGCAAAAGGATTTGGAGAATAATCCTGATGAAATTGAACTATACGCATCTCTAGCCGATGAGGTGATTCCAAAAGATATTCCATGGGAAATATCTTTTAGTTCATAAGAAAATCAATTGAGATATCTAGAATGAAAAAGAGACATGAGAAAATGAACAATGTTTTAAATCAGAAAACTATGGAGGGCTAATTCTATGAACAATAATGCTGATCAACATACATCTCATCTTATGTTCAGGATACATCCTGCAGATGAGGATGACCAATGTAAGTCAGTTGTAAGGATAGGACAGAGCCACATGAAACAGCTTGACATCAAACAGGGGAATGTCGTAAAACTTGAAGGAACTACAAAAAGTACTGCTGCCATATGTTTTGCCCTTGATGAAGATAGAAACTATGTGACAAACAAGAACGCGAGAATCTATGATGTTGAAATAGAATATAAAAACAAAAACAGCTCATCAGAAAGACCAGACCCGTACCCAAAAATCAGAATAAACCGTTTGGTAGAATCACACTTGGGTTCGAGAGGAGGTCAAACCGGCCTAGTGAGAGTAAGCAGGTTTGAGGACAATCCAGATTTGTCATTTCCAAATGACAAAGACTCAACTGCAACCACCATAACACTTGGAACGCTTGACATGCTTGAGAAGATAATGCCCGGATACAAAGAACAGATAGACTGGGATGATGCCAAAGACTTGCTGATTCAAAAAGATGACAAAATCAGCATTTCCTTCAAGGAAGGCTCTTTTGCAGAGCAAAGAAAGACAGAACAGCAGCAACAAGAGCAGTTCAGACTGCAGCGAAGACAAAGCAGAGAAAGAGGCGGCAAGCGTCCTGCATCTCCGCCTGCTCCATTGCCTCGTTGTTTTTCCTCAATAATATTGGATGTAAAGCCTGAAGGAAGATCATTTTGGAGCATCGGCAAGGATACAAGGTTTGAATTCCAGGACGTGGACCCTGATGTGCTAGAGCCGGGATTCAAGCTCAAACCAAGAAACCTGACAAGAGTAGTGCCAATAGCAAAGCAGGTTTACGTTGACGGAATCAAGGTGACAATGGCATCACTTGAGATTTATGAGAATATAATGAAGATGATATTTTATTCTGAGCAACGAATCAAGATATCTGAAGAAGATTTTACCAATGTGGATAAGGTAAACAGCATAACTAGCATGCTTGGTGAACCGCGGTTTGTAATTGCACTAAGGGATGATCTAGGTAATCTATATCACACAGCATTTGAAAATGGCGGTACTAGACATACAGGGCCAGACCTTTCCACAAAAGAGGCAGTATCAGAGCAGGAATGGTATCAATTCTTGCTACCTCTACTTGATCCAAAAGCTAAGGAGTTGACCGTTAGTATAAAGGAGATTCAATGGTTTAAACGCAACCAAGATGGAATTGATGAATCTCATTCTGGTATGCGTTCTTCTGCATTACCATCCCAAACAAACTTGCCGCAAGAGCACCGTCCCCCAGGAAAACTTGTTATCATTGAAGGCCCGTGGGAATTTAAAATACCAATCCCGTAAAACAGTTTCTTGGATGTCTGTCTCAGGAACATAAATTGTTAGAAGAACTTATGAATTTGTTATTTTGAAACCAAGATGTATTTGAAACATTTTGTCATAATTGCAGTCTTGGGATTGCTTGTATTTGCAATACCAATCCAGCAAGGCCATGGTCTCATTTCTGGTGTTTCAGAATTTTTTGATGAACAGCCAAACATTTACAGAATTGGAAATGGAGTAAGAGAGTTTGTCCAGGATCCAAAGGATGCACAATGCACCATTCCAACATTTGAAATCAAAGACACTGACCTAGTCAGCAATCCCACCAAAAAACTGGCAGAAACTGAAGGAAATTTTTTCATGTTTCTAAATGAACACGGGACTGATTCGTACCGTTACCTCAAAGCGGTTATGCCAGAAGAAAGTGGACAGCCAAGATATTACGGATACGTATATGATGAGAACAACAATCAAGTTACAGGGTTTGGAATTGGTTTGGATTCTGGTTCACTCGTCTTCGGAATTGAAACTTTTGGCAAAGATGCTGTAATTGATGAAGAAAAGAGACTGTACGACTTTATGGAGGGAAAATCAAAATTTGAAGTCCTGACAAAGACAGTAAAACAGGGAGACTATAGAACAAACATTGTACTGTATCATTATGAGCAACCAAGGACAGAAAAGAAAACATGTACAATAGTAATTGACTGGGAGTTTTCGGTAAATGAAAAAGGCAAATTTTCAACAGGAGATGTGCAGACAAAGACAGGCAACCTTGTAGATGCAACTGCACAACTCTCACCACGCCAGCAGTCAGATCTTGGAATGGAGTCATTTTTCATACAGTGCAAGGAAGGGTACCAAAAACTATCACAAAAGGAACATCAATTTTATGATGGCAGAACCGCATGTGTTACACCCGAAACAAGGGACAAGCTCATTGAAAGGGGATGGGCCAAACATGAAACAAAATCTGATTTCTCTCTACTTGAGCGCTTCAAGAATCTGCCAGAAGTTGTAGCGTTTTATGAAACGTATGATGACGTACAGGTCTCAGTAAGAATGGATCATGTCTCATATTCTTCTGGAAGCGATGAGGGTTATTTTGTCAGGATGAATTTGGTTTTTGATGAGAATCATGACATAATTAATGTTGATTTTCATTGCTACTATCAAAGGGTTCACCAGTATGAACTGCCTCAAGAGCATATTGAACAAAAAATTGCAAAATATGATTGCAAGGAACATGGAGAAACTGTAGAAACAAAACTAATCTCAGAAACTAAAACAAAAGATTCTCAGGCAATCAAAAAAGATCTTATCAATTTTGAAAATATTTCAACAATGAAACCAAACAGCATGGAATTATTCTATTATCCAGAATCCCCAATACATGAACCCAATACGCCAATACCTAGAAACGCCGACACTTACAGGCTGTTCATGCTGATTCGCCTTCCAGAATGGATGGGCGGTGATGCAAATGATGCCTCGGCATACAGGGCATACAATGCAAAGTCTCTTGATGATGCATGCATCGTAAAGTATTGGCCAGATGACGGAAGGCAGAGGATTGAGAATCCGTGTCAAGGTGGCATGTACAGGGTAGTTGACGGTGCGATGACTACCGGAATGATTCACAGGTCAACTCCGATGACTGCGCTGCCTTATCTTGACCTGTCAGTTGATGAGAACGGATTGCTGTATGCAGAACCGCCAAGATGGACCAAAACAGAGAATGGGGTAATCGGCTATGGCAGGGAGATCTCATTTGATGACTTTCGCAGCGGATCTGAATTCCTTGCAGAGTCGTTTGCAAATACATATCCTGATTATCCGCCCATTCCATTACAGTTTGCCGGATACGACTTGTCTGAAATTGCGCCCGAGCAATACAGGGCAAAAATATCATATCTTGACTTTCCTGACAATTCTGGAAAAATACTCATGGAAATTGGAAAATACTCAGTCAGTACAGGATACACATACTGGACAAAATCACACTCTGAATTGTTCCAATTAGGAGACACAGCAATTACCGTTAACAAATACGTATTTGAAAGAGAAGACGATACAGACAATGAAAGACTCAGGACATATGAGGTCAGGTTCAAAGATGACGGTTTTTACTATGCCATAAACGGAAAGAATGTGGAATTTATCAAAAAAGAGATTGTCAGGAACTTTTTCCCTGAACATGAGTACAATGACATGTTTTTGATTTCCAAAGATTCGGATTGAAAATGAAAACTAGGCTTTTGATAATTTTTGCAATTGCTGTTTGTGGCGTACCGGCGTTGTCCTATTTTCTGACTATTCCAGATGCAAATGCCCAGATAATGTACTCTTCTAGTTATTCCCCAACAACGATTCCACTATCAGATGTTTACAGCATAACAACAAAACAGATCAAATACAATATTCCATACAACATAACAAATAGCACAATTGATGAGATAATTCCCTATTGCGAATCCAACTCTCTTGTTATCCGCATTACATCAAATGATTCTGGAACGCTTGTAATTGACATACCGAGGGATTTGTTGGATATGAAACATGAAGACAAAGACAAGGAGTTTATCATCTTAGTGGATGGTGAGGAAACAAGTTATAATGAAACAGGTCATGCACAGAGCAGAGAATACGGAATTTTGTTATCGTCAGGTTCTAAAGAAATTGAAATTATTGGTACGTTTGGACTTTCTGATAACATAACAAATGTTTCATGTGACGTCATCCACAACCCTCCATATTCACACATACTGCCACCACTAAAGCAGATGAAAAATGATGTCAGTTTCCAGGAAGTAATTTGCCACCCAAACCTTTCAAAGATATACAAGTTTTATGAACAAAAGCATATTCCTGTTTGTGTAGATTCAGGTTCTATATCAAAATTGACAGAACGTGGTTGGGCCAAAAAGGAATCTAAAGGAGATAGTCATATTCTAAAATACAGTCCAGTAGTGATAAGGGGCACAGGGATGATGGTACAGGAAGATTTGTTGTCATTGGAAGATCTTCGACTATTAGAAAAAAGGAAATTAGAGTTAGATACTTTGATTGAAGATCCAAATATTGCAGAAAAAGAAAGAAATGAACTCTATGATGAACAAGAATTGATTATACTTCATGCAGATATGGCCTTTAATGAAAAAGTATCATGGGAGTTAGTAAAGACACTTTGGGAAAAGAGTACTCTGTTTTCTGAAAAATTTGGCACTTATGATAGAGAAAAATTTCCAATTCCAAGTTTTTCTGGGGTGACATTTGGTCTTGATGCATATTCATTAGACGAGCGATATGCTGGAAAGGTTGCAGGTATTAAAGTAGGAATAGTGAAAGAAAAATTTACCAGAGAGACTCTAGAAAGAACTGACAAGATGTTAAGAGAAATTGTAGGGAATGAAATTGATATTGTTTATTATAAATCGGGTTACATCACTCTTGATTCTCCTTAACAGTAATCACAAAACCAAATCTTTCTCAAAAAATAATTTCAAAATAAAGCGCTCACATAGAAGGAATTTTTGTTACGGTTTAATCTTTTAAAATTCTAAGAAATTCGTTGTATTCCTCTAGTTAGATGAAGTTACCTTAATGATACGTGAGAAACAGGAAGCATAAACGACCTCATTTAGATCATCTCTATCATCGTACAATACTTGATTCATTATATGTCAAATATCTGTCAGCATATCATTATTCAAAATCATCTCCTCAAATTGTTCATCAGTCAGAAAATACTGGGCAATATGATCTTGTGATGGATCTAGAGCAAAGAAAGAAATTGTCAATGCAATAACAATTCCAATTAATACCAAAAACCTAGTTTTCATTTTCAAATCTTACCTGTCAAAAAAAGATTCTGCAATCTTAATCAATTCTTCTTCGTCCAAACCGCTTTTTATTCGGATTTGCTCTTCATCAAGAAAAAGCTCCAATCGGTTAAAGGAATGCTGCTGCCCATCATCCCAAAAATACTCCTTGATCATTACTGCTGGCTGGTCTGAAATGACAAGTGTCTTGGATTTGGGGTGCTGTGAATTTTCTTGTGCCTTTTCAAACTTGTCATAGTTAGGATCTTCAATCCACCCATTCCATGCCTCATCATAATAGTCAATCACCAGACCCCCATCTGCAAAAAATTCCCTGTTAAATGCAGCATTTGCCGTGTCAGTGAACTTTGAGCGCTGTTCGTCAGTCATGTAAACAAGATGCACAAACGCGTTTGTATTGTGCACTCCACATTCAAAGGTGTATCCCCCTGGAAGATATTTTGGAAACTTTGGATACACATTCACCGTACCATAAAGTGATGCTACTTCGTTTTCTGTCATGCACCGAGGATAGGGTTTCACAGTTACTGTTCCCTCTAGATCAAAAGGTTTTATCATATATCTTATTGGCAAATCATTCTTATCTTTGTGCGGCGAAAAATAGTATGAGAAGAATTTTCCGGGTGGAATGATTGTTTCAAAGTCAGATAATGTTTTTGCAAATCTGTTTTCATGAATGTCTCCATCGTCCTCATCTACAAAATTCACTGTTGGCTCATGTGTGAAAAGAGTGATTTCAGTGTTCAAGTTATTGTGAAACAGAACTGTACTGTTGAAGCCACCGTGAAACACAACAATATCCTCATTGAGGATATGTGGAATGCCCAAACTGTTCTTTGTGACATTTACATTTGCAAAATTGCCATCATGTAGTTGTTGCTGAAACTCTAGTCTTAACAGGTACTGCTTGCCATCATAATCAAAAAAGCAGTCAAAAAGGTATTCAGAGTCAGGAATTGATGCGATGTTGTCAGTAGAGACATTTTGGGTTTCACTAAAGTTGTACTTTGTTACAAGATCCAGTACAAGATTCTTTTCTGCATTCATGCCGTATCCTGTATACACGCCTGGAGGATAGATTTGAGGATCTTCACGCAACCCTTCTTGTGCAGCACTGTTCAGGTCATCTAAAAAGTCATCTGGGAATCTATTTAGGTCATCTGAAGACAAAGTAAAGCAACTCTTTCCTGGATGATCATTCACTGTCTTGTACACTATCATGCTAACATCTCTCACTACAAGATCATCATAATCTACATCATAGTCAAATGTGGTCTGAGGTGTGTTATCATAAGAAATCATAAAAATGGCAAAAATTGTTCCAATTACTGCAGATGTCAAAACAATCCCAATGATTATCAAAAGGTTAGTTTTCATTTTCTCTTCTCCATTAGTTCTGACAATTCCTCAGGAATGCTTCCATACTGTTTCTCATATTGTTCAATTTTTTCTTGTAAGCCTTGTTCATCATAGTTGTAGTGAGTAACTTGTGCAACAAGGTTTCCAAGATCTCCTAGTTTGTTCATCTCCGAGATGAACTTCCAATGGGATTCTTGATCTACAATTCCTGTCATGGATTCTTGTTCTAGTTGTCGGAGTTGCTCACGTAATGTCAATGAATATTCATGAAGAGATTGACGCCAAGGATCCAACTCTATCTTGCAGAAATGGCCGTTTGAGTAGCTAGACAGAACATCATCGGTGTTGAATGTGGCAAACTTATAGTCGCTATTTGCATCAAAGCAATTCAAAGAATATGGTTGTTTGTCCGTTATCTTGTTGGTACACGTATCAAGATGAAAGAAAGTAGATGCACTCTGCTCATTGTCATTTGTTGCAATCAACCCATAGTGAATGTTTGATATGTCATTTCGCTCATCAAATATGTCTAGTTCAATAGTATGTGATCGGTATTTTTTGGAAAACATCTGAAAATTGTCTATCTGGGAGATTTTTTGTAGTTGCAGAGGGATGTTTTGCTCAAAGGCACACACTGAGGAAGGATCAAGGTCAAACTTTTCTGCTCTTTCCTGCACAGTTAGGAACGGATATTGGCCTTCAAGTAATGTGACTTTGGAAATCTTGATTCCAAGCAAATCCCATGAAAGTTCCTTGAGTTTCTCCTCCATCAGTTTTTTTGATGCATTGAATTGTTGCATGTCGTTATCCAGTTTGTATTTTTTTGAGTTTTCATTGATTTGAATAATTTCACTTGTTTGTTTTTTAAATGACATTGATTTTGGGATTTCATTTGGGTTTTGGTATATGAAAAACAATGTTGCAGAAGCTATGATTGCCACCAGAACAATTATTCCAAATTCAGTCTTCATCTTCTATTCCCAGTCATGGTCCCAAACTTCTGAAGTTGGCTTTTCTCCCAAGTCAAAATCAACACTTTTGCTGTCCTTAATTATGGACGGATATTGACACTTGGGCAAGTCTTCAATTGGAATTGTAGTTGACTTGTGCCAAAAGGAATAGTAGTCAATTCCATCTTTTTCTGTGATTCCGTCATATTTTAGGACATGAATTCTGCGCTCAACCGTGTCGGTGCAGAGTGCAACAAACTCTTGGCCCTTGTGAATTGTTGTGACAATCCTAAAGTCTGGAACAGTGTAGGTTTTCTTTTGCTGTCCTGTGGTAGTCCAGCTTGTCTCAAAGTCATTGCCTGAAAAAGTAACCTGGATTGACTCATCATCACCACGTAACTTGATGTCCTTTAGGGTTGCCCAGTATTTTTTATCACTGTCTACCCTTTCATAGTGAACGTCTCCCTGTCCACTCCATTTGTCAAATTCCAGACTTTCAAGGTGTCTTTGGGATGTCAGGGCATCTGAGCACTCTATGAATATGGGATCATTTTTATAATCATAAGTGACATCTTTCCGCATCTCGAATAATTCTGTACGCCAGAAGCTGACACAAGACGTGTTAGAATGTATAACTTCATCAAGATCTTCTCGTTTGTCTACTGGATCTGTTTGGATTGAGGTTTCAAAAGATGTTTCCTGTGTAAAATAAAAAATAGGAATAGAAACTGCAAATATTGCAACCAGGGATATGATCATTTTATTTCCAGTCTTCATTTTCTCTTTCTCCATTTTTTGATTACCAAAAATCCAACAACAATTCCGACCAGTCCCAAGCCAGAATAAGCATAAAGCAGGCTTATGCTACCTCCAGATTCTCTAAAATCAGAAGGTTGCGGATCAGTTACAATTTTTTGGCAGACACCGTCTTTTAGTATTGTGTCTTCATCAACACAAAGAGGAACAGCCTGTACCTTTTCTGAAATTTCTTTTAGATTCCATTGACACAACCCTGAATCAATGTAATGGGTATAGTTTTCAAAAGACTTGATGGATCTGTTTGGATTATTTTCCTCACATCTATCTAAAACTCGCTTGAGTTGCCAATCTTGATATTTTTCCATCTCTTCAAATACATAAAACACCATATCGTTTGCATCTGTTTTGTATGCCCATTCTGAATAATTTTCAGTACAGTTACTGTTAATCAAATTCTCGTCACTGTACATGCCAGACAAATATGGTTCAGGTTCACAAATTCCTCTGGGAGTGCCGTCTTCATTGTATCTCTGCACTCCGCAGTTTGGCTTTGGTGCACTATGAAAAGCGTAAAGGGTATCAAACAAATCTACACAGTTATCAATATTTGAGACATCAGGATAGTGAGGCCTCCACATACAGTATTGCAAGTCATACCATTCAGTTTCAGTTTCTATTGTAATGTCAGGCAGTGTCTCTTTGTGGATCAAGGGGTCACACTCGTCGATATAGCGTTGAAGCTCAGAATTGTAGAATGAAATTTGAGAATCGTCAAAGGAATTTTCAACGATTGTTATTTTAGATCTGGCAGAATTCCCAGCATGTTTTGCATATACTGCGTCTTCAACTAGCAATAGAGATCCGCTTGATTCCTCAGTAGGACTAAAAAACACTATGCCTTCAAATATTCCTGAATCAAGTTCAGTTTCAGTTACCGTTAGTGAGATACCAGCATGATCAACATCCGAATGAACCTTAATTTCAAAATATTCATCCTCATTTGGATTCTTATTCATAGAGTAGTCAATTACAGTTACAATGCCTTGTCTGTCTGCCTGATAGCTTTGCTTATCCCAAGTGATTTTAATTCCATCATCAATAGGAGGCAACCATCTATCACACATGAGGGGATTGTAATGATTTTCCCAAGAAGAAATCCTGTAAGGATCAACCCATTGAGCCATCCTGTATTGTTTTGAGCCATCAACTATGTATTCAGTACAAATTATTGCAGGCAAGTCTAAGGATTCATCTTCAAAATCCCAGTTTCTGTCAACAGGAATCCAATCACCATAATTTGTTTCGAGGTTTCTTGCAAGATCCTTCATGATGATGTCTTCAGTTAATGGTTCATGACTGCCCATAAAGGAGTCAAAACATGGCTGTGGTATGATTGTTGCAGCACAACCTGCATATGCAAAAGGCATTGTTGGGAAAATCAGAGACGTCTTATCAAACAATTCTTCATCATCAATCTCAGGAACATAGTAGTGCACAGAACTAAAAACACCTACAAACAGTAATGCAATTACCAAAAGATTGGTTTTCATTCTCTAATCATATTCTCCACATACGTTATTTTTGATGATTTCAGGAGAGGGTTCCTCAAAGTGAAATATCTCTACGGGTTCTTGTGAGGATATTATTCTCTCACATTTGTAAGAAATTGTTTGACCATCCATACTATCTGAAAATGTCAATGAAACATATCTTGCATTTTTAGAGTATGTAAAGCTGATTTCCTTCTCAAACAACGTTCCAGACATAGAGGTTATCCCACTTTGAGGATAAGTCTCAAGGAACTGTTGCACTAATTCATTTGACTGATATTCAACAACTTGTTGATGGTTAAGTGGACCCATAACAAACACCAGAAAACCAGTTATCACAAAAAATGACAAGACAACTCCAATTATTCCAACGATTATCACAAGTCTAGTTTTCATTTTCTAATTACTCTTATGATAATTTTCAAGCCATAACATGAGTATTCTGTCTGGTTCTTCTAGAACAGTGTCAGTTTTCCAAACTTTGTAACAGTCATCAGGTTTTATTTTATCAATAAATGTTCCAGTGATTTCAAAAGGCTCATAGACAAATACAGACGAAATGTATAGTTCAGTGCCATTAGATGTCACCACAGGAGAACACACACGATGAACATTATCGTATCCAACGTCATTATTTGCATAGGGTTGATCTTTTGGAGTAAACTCTATTCCATTTCTATGTAAAAATCCGTTCCATATGTGGGGAAATATAGATTCAATGTTTGTTGGAACTATTGCGCCTGATGAATTAAACTCAATGTCTACTTTACCGCCAGTTATATCAATTATTTTTTGTATTATTAATTGGTAGTATTCATCTGAATCATAGTAATCTTCTAGAATATCTACCACTAAAAATCCATCACCCATACCATAACCAACAATAGCCTCTTTGATGGTAAATGGACCAAAAGATGCATTAGCATGATAAACTTCTCTTAGTTTATTTCTTGCATCGGTGAGATTTTTCTCATTCAAGCTAGATGGTTCAGGTTCAGGATTTTCCAATGAGACCATATTCCATCTTGATTTTGTAAAATCTGTTTCACGTGCACATTGTTCAAAATCTTCTTGATTCATTCTAGATGGTAAAGCCACATCTTCCATTACAAAATGTTCTTCAGGTGACCTTATGTTGGAATGAGTCAGTAAGATTATCCTCATTTCATTAGTACAAATATCAGCAAATGGCAGATGTTTTACATCTCCATCATAATCAATTGCATAACCATCTATTTGATCAGTAGTCATCCAATTTCGTTTTATGAGGTCAATGACGCTGTTCTGTTTTACACATGCAGGGAAGCCGTTGTATTTTTTGAGTAAAACAAAATCATCATTACATTGTATCTTATCAGCTGGAACTCCTGACTTGAACTGCTTTAGCGGAGATTCTGCAAACACAGAAAAGAATTGGTTGCCAATAGGTAAGTTGGAATCTTCTTTGTATATTCTCCCATTTACAAGATAGTTGCCTGTATCAGGTGTAAACTCCCATTTTGCAACAGACAACCATTCACATGGCTTGGCATATGATGTAATTTTCTCATGAAAAACTATGTCTTTGTATATATTGTCAACTTGTTTGCTAATGTATACATCATATTCCAGACTTGCACCATACAGTGTGCCCAAATCCATTTGTGAAATAAACATCACAGGATATTTTGCAGTGAAATTATCTTGTTTTTCCATACCTTCCTGCATCATTTTCAGGTCACCCCCAATCATTCTTGGTTTCTGAACAACAGCTACCGCATCACAATGTTCTGGAATTTTGAATGATTCCTTAGAGTAGGTGTTAGTACCGTCAAAATTTTCAATGTAAAACAATACCCTGTCACCAATGTCAAACCCTCCATGAGGTACAATTCTTCCCGGAATGCTGATTGTAGGCTGTCTGACTGTAATTGTATCTATGTCTTGATGATTTTTCACAAATTCATCAACGCTGACCGTATATTCATCAAGGACAAGAGTGTAGTTTTCAACAATAGTTTGGGAGACTCCATCCTCCTCAATTTCGTACGAGTTGGACTGTTCAAACTCCAAAGAATTTACAGAGGTTATGGTTCCAACAAAGATCAAGTGGCTTTTCTCAAGAAGTTCCGTTGGAGATTGTGGTAACCATAATCCATGCGCACTTTGACTGGCAGAAAAAATTACAACAATTGGAATTGCAAGCAGAATCAATGTCTTGGTCTTCAATTGCTCAAACTGAATTTGGCAAGTTCATAAGTTCTTCTAATCATTTATTTTTGTATACTCAAATCATTCATCATAAAACGGGCAAAACTGATTTTTGGTTAAAACTAGATGAATCTCTAAAGGTTCAACGCCTAAGGATTTAACAGAGTGAGACCATTTAACAAAGTCAAAATTATTCCCAAGCAAATGTATAACACTATTGTGCCAATCAAATATTTTTTGGCAGTTTTTCTATCATGATATCGTCTTGGAGTAATTCCTCTAAAAAAGAAGACAATCATACAACCTAAAATCAAGCCAACAACATTTGATGACGTTAGTAATAAGGCACCATTAAAAATATCAATATCGAAAAAAGCAATGCCAATTCCTACAACTGTAGCTGGAGGAACTAAAGCAGCTGCAATAGCTACACCCACCAAGATGCCTGGAATGGTTGAGATCATGGCAATTCCAGCTGCGACACCCAACAATAGTCCAATTATTACATCAACTGGAGAGGAGGATGTTCTGATCTCAATTTCGTTTGTGATTGGAAGATCGATAAATTGCATCGCAGCTAAAGACACTACCGAACTTACAGCAATCACGGTTACAATCAAAATCAATCCTGAAACAAATGCATCAAACATTTTTTTGGGCCTCCCTATTGCAGCATTAAAAGAAAAAGCTGTAAGGGGACCAATCAGGGGAGAAATAAGCATCGCACCTATTACTACTGCAGGACTGTTCATGTACAGACCAGTCATCGCTATTACAGAGGAAATTATTATCATGATAAAGAGGTCTTTTTTAAAGTGAACAAAGGGCTCTGTTTGGGGAATTAGCTCCTCTACAACCTGGGGCATCTTTTTGGGTTTCTTTATTTTTTCAATAAGATCATGTAGATATTCAGATACAGTTGCATCAATTTTGCTTGTTGTTATGAAAATGTCTCTCTGCTTTGTGTTGACTATTTTTGAGAGGCTCTCAATAATATTAGGTGCCAAGTCATCAGGGACAGTAATTATGTAGCGAAGCAATTCAACATCTTCAAATGTTTTGCCTTCTATTTTCTGGTAGGGCAAATCTTTTTTTGAAAGAAATTTTTCAATGAACTGACATTTATCCAAATAAGAGGTTACTTCAATCTTTTCCAATTATTCTAGATTTTTTTAGTTAGTTATTAAATTGATTAGTATTTTCAAAATACTTTCATGAAAAAAATTGAAATTAGTTTAGACCTAGAACGAAAACACCAAAAAATAAGCACATCCTTTTTACTGATACGCAAAAAAGAAGAATATGAATCCAATAAAACACATTCTTGTACCATATAATGGAACGACTGGAAGTCAAAAAGCATTCAAAAAAGCAGTAGCCTTGGCACAAATATCTTATGCAAAAATTACCGTTATTACTTGCTTGGAAGAACGACATACATTTGGGTTCTTTAAGACAAAGACAAGCAAACAAGAATTTGAAAAAGAACGAAAACTAGTTGAAAAACAGCATCATGAATTAGAAAAATTTGTCAAGAAATACGATATTACAATTAGTACAAAAATTCTAAAAAATGGATTGCCTTCAATGAGAATATTAGAATTCGCGAAAAAACACGAGGTTGACCTTATAATAATGACAAAAACAAAACTTACTTCACCTTATGAAAAATTGCATTATCACAGCACAATTGAAAATGTATTTAGAAATGCACGATGCCCAATTATGATTCTCTAACCAGAATAAAGAAGAAATACAAATGGTTTTGAAAAATCTGCTAGTAGTCAACTATCAAGCTTACCAGTCCAATCCTAGTTTTACCCTACTTGATGAACTACCATAACCAATTACATACATGAAAACACAAAACAACACATGGGATAAAATGGTCCACGCCCCATTCAAAAAGGTCATAAAATTTGATCTAATCTGCATGGGATTAGGTGCAATAATGGGAATGGGGTTTGGAGCATACTTGGTTACTGGATTTTAAATCCTTAACCTTTCTTCTTTTTTATATGGTGATGACTTGAAAAAAACATTGAGCGAATTTACAAAGATAGAACCATCTTATTTCTCAAAAGAAGGATGTAGGTTAGTATGGACAGGATCAGATGAAGATGATACTGATACAGTAATCTTGAATAAAGATGAATTGGCACAGTTAGTTGAAATTTTAAAAAATAACAATGTAGGAAAAGTCGAGCTAGAAGATAATTTCAGTGAAATTTTAATAAATTCAGATACTGTACAGTTTAGATTAAAAGAACGAGATCAGTTAGAAGCTGAAACAAATGATTTTAGAAAAAAAGTGCTAGAATACGTCAAGGTTCCTCATGAGCCACTATATGTTCAGGTGTATCCAAAAGAATTCTATCCTTCTGTCTGGATTCAAAAAGAAAAGACAGCAAAGCAAGTCGATGATAAAAATAAAGAGCCTGCAAAAGAATCTCTCCTTCAAGCAATTCTTTCTGGAAATCCAAAAAAAGTGGATGAGGAATTATCTGAGGCAAATCTGTTTCGAATATTATCTACTAGACGCTCAACTAGGAGATTTGCAAAAACAAAGATCGAAAACTGGAAGATTGAGAAGATTCTAGCTGCAGCTGACACTGCACCTACTGCTGGAAACTTTCAAGGATTAGAGGTCTTTTACGTAAAAAACAAGGAAGCAAAAGAGGCACTTGTTGAGGCAGCAAACAAACAACCATTCGTGAATGCACCTCTTGTGCTTGTATTTTGTATGAATCCGGGCAGAGTAAAACTTGATTTTCCACCTGAGAAACTTTCAAAATTTTCAATACAAGACACAACACTTGCAGCAGCATATGCTCAGCTTGCGGCACATGCTTTGGGACTGAGCTCAATTTGGATTGGAATGATAGATGAAGAAAAAGTAAAGAAGATTTTAGGAACAGATTTGAAACCATCATCAATATTATGTATAGGATATCCTGCAGCAAAAAAACCACCAAAGTCTAGAAGAAAATTAAGAGATTTGATTCATGTTATGGAGTGAAAATTATTTCAATAGTACTTGTTAAAATGAGCTGTTGTAGACATGAGTGACTTGTACGATAAAGCATCTGAAAACTTTTTGGAGCTTACAAGCTCTCAAAGATTAGAGATTTTATTCAAATTATTGCAGAAAAGAACTACAGCAACATTTCTTGCAAGAGAGATCGGGGTCACAAAACAAGAAGTTCACAGAAATTTTATTCGTTTAGAGGAAAGTGGAATGATTGAAAAAGACAAGGATGGAAAATATGCATTAACTACCTTTGGAAAAACAATGTGTACTCAAGTTCCTTCACTTGTGTTTTTATCTCAGAATAGAACCTACTTTGAAGATCATACGTTTGGAGATCTTCCAACCAAGTTTATTATGCGAGCAGGACAGCTTGCCTCTGGAAAACACATCAAGGGAGTATCTAAAATCCTTGAACAGTGGAAGACAATTTACAGAAATGCTGATGAGTATATCTACGAAATATTATCAGAGGTTCCATTGGACTTGATTGAGCCTTTGATTAAGCGCGTTAAAAAAGGAATTAGGTTTCAGTATATTTTTGCAGAGAATATCGTGGTGCCAAAAGGTAGAAAAGCATTGTTGAAAAAACTTGGGTTTGACAAACTAATTGAAAAAGGATTAGTTGAAAGAAAAATGGTCAAAAGTATTCAAACGGTCTTGGTAATCAATGAAAAAGAAGCATGTATAATGTTTCCTACAACTAATGGAGAAGCAGACATTACTGAAATGCTCCATGGAGATGATCAAATGTTTCATGAGTGGTGCCTTGACTATTTCAGATACTGTTGGTATGGCTCCGACATATTCAAAGAGAGTAAGCTAAAAGAATAAGAACCCCTTGAATTTAATTTATCAAAAAATTATTGTTTAAATTTTCAAATTATTGCTTGTAGGATACGATGTTTACTGATGTTTCTGATCCTTAGATGTAGCATTCTCTACTTTTGTCCTTTTATCAAAGAAGAGGCAAGCCGTAAGATCGCCAGTAACATTGATCATAGTTCTGGTCATATCTAAAATTCTATCTACTCCAAGAATAAGAACAATGCCAACTGCTGGAACTCCTGCAGTAACAAGTATGGATGAAAGTATCACAATTCCAGTTCCCGGGGCAGAAGGTGCTCCTATTGATGCAGCAAGGGCAGTCAATGCAATCAAAAGTATGGTGGTTATTCCAAGGTCAATATTGAAAAGCTGTGCCAGGAAAAACACTGCAACTATTTGATACAAGGCAGTTCCATTCATATTGATTGTTGCCCCCAAAGGAATTACAAACTGGGAAACTTCGGGTTTTACTTTTAATTTCTCCTCAGCCGTTTTGATGGATACTGGCATTACTGCAGCAGAGCTTGATGTTGAAAAACCAAGAAGCATAGGATCCTTGAGCATTCCCAACGTCGAGGCAAGAGGCCTTTTGGTAAAAAACTTGATTATGATTATATAGACAACCAATACTGCAAAGAGTCCAATTACCACAGTCACCATGTAGACTCCGAGTCCCACAAGTGCAGATACGCCAAGTTTTGATGTAATGTCTGCCATTAATCCAAAAGCCGCAAAGGGGGCCAAACGCATTGCCCATGAAACAACTTTCATAGTGATTTTCTGAACACCATCCAACAAGTCAAGTATTGGCTCAGAGCTTTTCTTTGGTAATGATATCAATGCCACTCCTACAAATAGGGCAAAAACGATTATGCTTAACATCTCACCTGAAAGCATTGATTCTAAGGGGTTGCTAGGAATAAAACCAACAATACCTTGGGGGATATCGCTTAGACCAAACTCAGTTTGTTCTACCATATTTTCAGTCTCTTCAATTCCAAAACTTTCGAATATCAGAGAACTGTCAATAAAATTTCCTGGCATGATTGCAGTTGCAACTAGAATCCCAATTGCCATGGCAATTATGGTGGTGATTATAAAATACATGGTAGTTCCAATACCAATTGATCTTAGCTGCTCCATATTTCCTGTAGATGTGAGTCCACGGATTATTGATGCAAAGATAAGAGGAACAATAATCATTTGTATTATTTTAAGAAATAGATTGGCAGGTATTGATAACCACTCTGTGAGCACCTGAACCGATTCTCTAGGAACTAAATTTGCTTCTGGACCAAGAACTATTCCTAAAATCAAACCAAAGAATAAACCAACAAGAACCTGAGCCCATAGTTTTTTCTTGACTAGATATGTGATTTGAGGAATAGTATACTCAAAGGATCTTACTATCATTATATCACAATAATTTTGTCTCTCTCCTTAATTACAAAACAATGTAATTCTCCAAACTGATTCTCAGATTTGATTCTTGAATACTTGAATGAAATATTTTGTTATGTTTTTTAATTCATGTTTTTAAAAATAGAGGACCTACCAGTTTCTCAATTTATGACTGCATATCCTATTACGGTAAAATCAAGCGTTTCTTTCAAAACTGTAGTTGACTTTATGTCCGAAAGAGGATTTGGTAATCTCATAGTAACAGAAAGAGAAAAACCGATTGGAGTTTTTACAGAAAGAGAAGTTCTAAAACATATAGTGTCAAAGGATGCAGATCCTGAAACACCAATCAAGCATATAGGAAAACAACCGTACGACGTCATTGATCCGGGAATTTCCGTGCTTGATGCTACAAAAATTATGACATCAAAAAAATCTCGGATTTTAGTCTTTGCAGAAGCCAAAAAATTGGTTGGAATAATCACTGCCACTGATATGTTGCGAGCTTTTCAGAAAACTGACGATGATCCTCCGATAAAACCATTTGTGAGCAAAGACTTGATGACATGTAACTCAAAGACAAAAATAAAAGAAGCAGTCAAAATAATGCTTGAAAAAAATATAGGAAGTGTAATTGTTGGAAATTTCGCGTATTATGGGATATTTACTGAAAGAGATGTTCTTCACTGTCTAAAACAAGAGACTTCATTGAATGAGGAGATAGAATCATATTCTTCATGGCCTTTAATCAAATCTGAAGATAATATCCATGCAAAAGGTGCTGCTCGAATTATGGCTGCAAATAATACCAAGAGATTAGGCATTACACATGATAAGGATTTAGTTGGAATTGTTACTGCAGTAGACTTGATTGAAGCATATCAGAAAAGTGCTGGCTCATCACATATTTCTCATTGGGATGAAATCAAATAATGATAATTTGATGATTACATTAACCTGAATCTCCAAATGTAATGGATAAAAAGATAGAATGTAAAAATAACATATTCTAGGACTTCGTACTTTATGTATTGAAAATAAAAAAGAAATGGCGATTTAGATATCTTTGTAATAATTATTCTATTTTAATTTTAGTTGTCTTTGGTTGAGGAGTGGGTTTTTCTTTTGGAATATCTATTGTAAGTATTCCATTATTTAGTTTGGCCTTGACATCTGATGACTTTACTCGTTCTGGAAGAGACATTCTTCTGTGAATGGATACTTTACTGTGTTCCTTTCTGATGTATTTTTTCTTCTTTTCCTCTTCAGATTCCTTGTGCTCAGCTGAGATGTCAATATAATCATCTCCTACATTGAGGTTGATTTCTTCTTTTTTTATCCTTGGCATGTCTGCAGTAACTACAAACTTGTCTCCTTCATCTACAAGGTCACATGCTGGTGAGGACTCTAATGCATGATGGAATGGCTTTGCCATTGCAAATGATGGTGCTAAGACATGCTCAAAATCTCTCTTAAAATTGTTGAAGACCCTATCCAGATCATCAAATCCTGAACGCCAAAACGGTACTACTTCCCTTTTTTCTCTGTTGTTATTGCTTTCATTATCGCTGGTCATTGGGCGCAATAAGTCATAAAAGAGATTTTTACATATCGTAGATTTTCAGTTTTGATTCTCAGAAATGAACAAAAATAAAACTATCTAAATGAGACATCTACAAAAAATATGCTAATGACAGTTAAGATTACTCCCAGACCTAGGTACAATATTATTGTGCCAATTAGGTATTTCTTGGCAGTGTATCTTATCATGTGATTCATCACACAAATATCCCTGTCACGGTGGCAAAATAGAAATGAAATTCTCAAAACATGAAATTGATGTTCTAAAAATTATAGTAAAAAAATCGAGGAGGTCCAAGAAAAAGAAAAGATGAGAATATCTCAACGGCATAAATCCCAGCTTAAAGGAAAGACCATAAACAAGCGAATTCAAAAAAAGAGAAAACCTGTTAGGCAAAGCAGAAAGGTGACCAAAAAGCGTCCCTCAATTCCTTGATGGAATATTTGCAATCAATTTCACCTATGATATTTTAAATATCATTTAACTTCTCAAAAATCTGTCGATTTTTAATTGGAATATGTGGAGATTGAGATCATTGCAATATTGATTCTTATTGGATTATATGCACTTTTTAGCGGACTTGAAATTGCTATCGTTGGTACAAGACGTTCCAAAGTCATGAGATTGTATCGTAAAAAAATCAGAGGCGCGTCTGCACTATACAAACTAAAGACAAACCCAAGCCGTATGACCTCAAGTGTAAATTTAGGAAACACATTGGTCAATGTAGCTTCTTCTGTGTTGGCAGCTGATGTTGCCATTAAACTGCTAGGCAATCAGGGTGTTGGAATTGCCATTGGAATAATGACTTTTGTAATATTGGTGTTTGGCGAGATTTTGCCCAAGACATACTCTAACATTCAGTCTGAAAGAGTAGCCTTGTATTTTAGCAGTTTTCTTCTTGCATTTACTTATGTGATGTATCCATTTGTTTTGTTTTTGGAGTATTTGACAAAAGCATTTTTAAAATTAGTTGGAGGAACTGCATCCCCAAAACCAATTACAGAGGAAGATATCAAAGAGGTAGTAGATTTAGGATTATCTGAGAAGGCCATAGAACGTGAAGAGCATGATCTAGTGCACAAGGCACTCGAATTTGACGACAAACCAATCATTGATGTAATGACTCCAAAAAAGAATATTTTTTCGCTGAATGCTGAGAGCCTGTTATCTGAGGTTTTCCCACAGATAAAAGAAAAGAGATTCTCTAGAATCCCTGTTTTTTCAAACACTTCTGAAAACATTGTAGGAGTCTTACACATATGGGACATTGCTAGACTTGCCGAAAAAGAATACAAGAGAACTAAGATAGGCAAGATTGCCAGAAAACCATTTTTTGTTTTTTCAAATGAAAAGATCAGTGAGTTGCTAGTAGACCTTAAAAAAAATGTTAGTCATGTAGCAATTGTTTTAGATGAAGATGAACAACTACAAGGAATTATAACTGTTGAAGATCTTTTAGAGGAGATTGTAGGAGACATTGCTGGAGAAACTGATAGAGGATAATAGTATTTTTTAGAGCAATTTATGCATCTGTTAATCTTTTGTTTGTTTTAATGATGGGTCTAGGTACATATGACGTTTGCAAATCTTCTTGATTAGAAAGATAGGTCCTACTAAATACATGTCAATATTCAAAACAACTATTATACTGCCAAGTACTATAAAGTCAAATTCTGAATAATTATCTGCAAATTCCAAAAAAGATAATGTTGTCAGCATTGGAAAAATTCAATCTCAATTGCCTTTTCTTGTTTAGTCTTCGCCATTGAAGCATTTGTTGTAAAATTTACCTAGCGTATCTTTGAACATGAGGTTTAAAGCAGTTAATCTCTTATTGTCAACGCTTAGAGTTTCATAGTCAAACCACTCTTTTGATAAATATAGATCTCTATTCATCTCAATCTGGATCCATGGAATTGGGTTGTTGCCGTAGGTTTTTGTGATGTATCCTCCATGAAACGGATCATTTAGAGCGATTTCATTTCTGCTAACAGAAAAAGATTCAGAGATGCATTCAGCTAAAATATTGATCATTTCATTTGATGATGTTTTACCATCTTGATTTGAAAGACAAAACATGGGTCTTTTTTTACTGTTCCCGTCTGGGGAAATGTTAGGTGCAATCGATGCCATAGAATGGCAATCCAAACAAAGTTGCAAATCCAGTTCATGAATACTTTTCTGAATTTTCTTATGATATGGTTTGTAATACATTTCTATTAGAGTATTAGTTAATACCTCATCGGGTTCCTTTCCTTTTATGTAAATGGGTTTTTGATAGCAAGTTGTGCTTTTTATCAATCCATCAGGATTTTTTGGTGGAAGATCTTGCAAAGAGCGGTTAAGATCAACGAAGGCCCTTGCAATGTCTGTCTTAATCACCTGTTGCACTTTTTCCCCTAGATCATAAATCTCAATTACAAATGGATCTGAATCATCAAACATGTCTCTGTCAGCGATACACAAATGTCCGTCAAGCTCTGATGGTTTTTGTGTTCCTCCATGTGGAATGGATAACAAAATAGGCAGTGGTTGTGATGTGTTTTTTAATTTAATCCCTCTGCTGTTCCATCACGTCTTACTTCTGCAACACCCTGAAATCCCTCTCTGGTTTGACATTTTAATACTGCATGAATTGCCCCATGATAAAACGACCATCTCTCCTTCTTGGAAATAGTATATCCTATTCCTGTAAGATAGTCCAATGTTTTATCATCAAATCCTTCATCCTCATAGCTTACTGTTCCTCCAATTGAGCAATGAAACCTTGGTCTCTGAATTGCTTCACTCATTGGTAGTTCTCCGTCAACCATTCTAGAGATAAAGTGACTTATAGCTGAAAATATTCTTTGGCTTCCAGGACTGCCTACTACCATCCATAACTTGCCCCCATAGAATACAAATGCAGGTGAAACCGACGTCCAAGGAATGGCATTGGGCCTGATAAAAAAAGGATGGTTAGGATTAGTATACTCAAATGCGGACATGTAATTATTGTAAAGGAATCCCAATCCATCTGCAGCAGTTTTTGCACCATATGCCAACTCAATTGACTGTGTGATTCCTACTGCGTTGCCTTCATCATCCATTACTGAGAGATGAGTTGTATCTTCACCACCAAATTCAGGATCAGTCATGGGCAAAGTAGCATCCATGGTACTGTGAATGGATTCGGCCATTTGTTTGGCAAAACTTCTTGCCAAATGCACCGTATCTTGAGTTTGATGATATGTATGAGGATTAAATGGTCGTTGCACTCTATGGAAAAACGCCTTTCTGAATGTTTCTGCAACAAAATGATAAGAAACAGGTTTTGAACTTCTCAAAAATTTTGATGGTAAATGATTAAGCATCATCAGTGTTAAAAGCAAGGTTCTTCCGGCAGCAGGCGGTGGCATGGTTACTACGTTTATTCTGCGATAGTATCTGCTGATTGGTCTTCTTTCAATTGGTTCGGGAATGAATGCCAGGTCTTCGTCTCTTATCAATCCTTTATTCTTTTTCATGTCGTTGTGGATTGTTTTAGCAATCTGACCATGATAGAAACTTCTATATCCGTGCTCTGAAATATTTCGTAAAGTATCTGCCAACTCTTCTTGAATGAATCTATCTCCTACATCATAAGGCACTTGACCGTCTTTGAGAAAATACTTTGCTCCTGACTTTGATTTAATCTTCAAGAAATTTTCAAGCTCTCTTTCCTGCAAGTCATGTTGGAGTTTGGTTATCTTGTAACCGTGTTTTGCAATTCTAATGGCTGGTTGGATTATTTTTGGCCATTCTAATTCACCATATCGCTCATGGATATACCCAATAACAGCCAAAGTACTTGGAACGGTAGTGGACTTGTATCCTAACAATCTTGGTCTCTTTCCTTGAAATATAGATGAATGTGCAAGAGAAGGCGATCTGCTAGACCCGTCGATTGCGATTGTTTTTCCTTTGATGTGTAAAATCGCCATGGATTGTCCTCCAATGCCCGATGCTTGAGGTTCACAAACACCTAATGCAATAGATGTAGCACATGCAGCATCTATGGCATTTCCTCCTTTCTTTAGTATTTCAATTCCTGCCTTTGTTGCATCAGGAAACGCACTGGAAACCATGCCATGTTTTGCATAAGAAAATTTCTTGTCAGACGTTGAGATAAACGAGTTTTCAATCTTTTTTATGTCCAATTTTTTTAGATCTCCTTGCCACAATGAGGGCATGTTCGTTTCTTTTGTCTTTTTTTGCGTAATTCTTCAGTAAATGCAGATGCCATGATGCCTGTAGGAATGGCATAAACTGCAATGCCAAGAACGGCTACTGCCCCGCCAACTATCTTGCCTAACACTGTTACTGGGTATGTGTCTCCATATCCTATAGTAGTTAATGTGATAATTCCCCACCACATTGATGCAGGAATGCTAGAAAATATCTCTGGCTGAGATTCATTTTCTGCATAATACATCAAACTTGATGCAAAGATCAACACTATGAAAAGAATAAAAAATGCAATGGAAAGATCTCCTGCTTTTGCCTTGAATACCTCGCCAAGTGTTTGCATCGGATCAGAATATCTGGCAAGCTTAAACAGCCTGAATAGTCTCAAGAGTCTGATTATTCTTATGAACCTAAGATCTGTTACTACAAACGGCAAGAAGAATGGCAATATTGCAGCCAAATCAACTAACATCATCGGGGTAAAGACAAATCGGAGTCTTGCATATCTGCTCTTCTCATATTTTGGATTTAACCTACAGACAATTATTCTTCCAATGTATTCTGTTGTGAAAATTATTACCGAAAAAACTTCAAAGGGAGTAAAAAGATAACCATACTCATCTAAAACCGATTCTTCAGTTTCAATGATAACAAATAGAACATTTATTGCAATCAAGGATATGATAAAAATCTGAAATCCTTTTGCAAGTTTGTCATCAGTAGTGCCTTCAAGAATTTCATATGCACGTTGCATTGCTTTGTTGGTCATCTATCAAACACTAAATCCAATTTTTTTTCTTAAACCACGACACCATTACCGCAACTATTATGATCATTACACCAAGCATGACAAAATAGCTTCCCTCCCATTCTAATTCTGGAACATAGCTAAAATTGGTACCATATATCCCAGCAATGAAGGTTATGGGAATGAATATGCTGGCAATGACAGTAAGTGTCTTCATCACCTCATTCATTTTGTTGCTTACGCTGGAAAGATAGGTATCTACCATTCCACCAATTACATCACGCAATCCTTCAATAGTGTCTATTACTTGGACTATGTGATTGTATGAGTCTCTCAGATACGTCTTTGTTTCATCAAAGATAAGAACAGCATGACTGCGTTGCAGACTGTCTATCACTTCTCTTGCAGGCCAAACAGATTTTCTAAGCAGAATCATTTGTCGTTTCAATAGCTGAAGGGTTTGCAAGGTACTAGGATTAGGATCGGACATCAGTTCATCTTCTAAGTTTTCTGTTATGTCACCAATTTTTTCAAGGATGACAAAGTAACTATCAACAATTGCATCAATTAATGCATATGCTAGATAATCGGTCTTACGTTTTCTAATGGTGCCAAGATTCTCTTTTAGTCTCTTTCGAATTCCATCAAAGAAATCTTGCTCAATCTCCTGAAACGACAAAAGATGGTCTTGTGCTATGACAAGCGATATGTGTTCAAGCTCAATTTTTCCTTTTTCCTCGCTAAAGTGCGGCATCTTTAGCATAAGATGAATATATTCATCGGAGATCTCAATGGATGGTCTCAACTCTGTATTCATTATGTTGGCCTGGTGTAGAGTATGTAGGCCAAACGCATTTCCAAACTTTCCGATGATGTCAGGATCATGTATTCCAATGATGTTTATCCATGATATATTGGATTTACTTTTAGATTCTAAACACGTCTTAATTGATGCATCCTTGATTTCATTGATGTCTTTTTCATCAAATTCAATAAGGTCTATTCGAGTCTTGTCTACTTTTCTTTCTCCTACATGTACAAGTTCTCCAGGTCTAAGTCCGATGGTATCGGCAATTGTGGTTCTGTTATCTTCTTTCTTCTTGCTTATGATTTTAGAAAACCGCGTAAATTCATTTATTCCAAACTCACGGGTAATCTCTGAAACTTTGGAAGTTTTGCTGACTACCCCAACTATGATAAATCCTGCAAGTATAGAAAACACAATGCTTACTGTAAGAGGAGTAAAATCACCTGCAGTTGCAGCTTGATAGATTGCTTGTACGTCTGTAGCAGTACCTATTTTTACCAACGAGCCTATTATCAAATCTAACAAGAAAAACAGAAAAGAGATTATTGCACCTACAATAAGGGCCGTAAGTGCAGTAATTCTTGTTGGAAGATCTATGTTTTTTTCTTCTTTGTAAGGAGAAAAGTATTTCCTGTATTTTACAACCAAAAGAGATAGCGCAGTAATTATTATTGTAGAGACAATCCACCAAGCTATAAACCAAGAACCTTGATAGGATTCAATTTGTTCTATTCCTGCAATCAAATCTTGTATGTTTCCAGTAAGGGGTAATGACAACAGAGATGTTGCAACACCAATTACTATTTGATAGACAAATGCAAAAGTAAATCCTATTACAAGTCTATTTACGACAATTCCAATCTGCTCTTTCATGTCTGTTCAGGTTTTTTTATTTTCTCAATGCGTATAACTGTAGGTCTGTTTTTTGAAACTTTTTCAACCTTTATTGAAAGAGGATCAATTTTGACAACATCTCCAACTTCTGGAATATCATGCAAGTTTTCATGCAGTAACCCGTTTAGTGTAGAATAATTGTCACCATATTGAATGTTCGTTTTAAAAATTTCATTAATAATGTCAATTTCAATATCTCCGTTTGTGATTATTGTGTTTGCATCAACTTTCTCATACAATGGTTTTGTTGAATCTGTTTCATCATGAATCTCTCCGACTATCTCTTCGATAAGATCCTCAAGTGTAACTAATCCCTCGACTCCTCCAAATTCATCAACCACAATTGCCATGTGGGTGTTCTTGGCCTGCATCTGTTTTAACAAATCGCTCATTCTCTTTTCCTGTGAGACATAAATTGGATCCCTTACAAACTCTCTAAGATTCTTCTTTTGGATCTCTGCCTCTTTTAGATGTATGAGTATATCCCGTACATGCAATATGCCAACTATGTCATCAAGGTCTTTGCCATAGATTGGAATTCTGGAATGACCACTTTTGTGGATGGCGTCTGCTGCATCAATTAATGGTGCGTTGGCGTGCAGGCAGAACATCTTTGTTCTGGGCATCATAACAGACCTGACTGCCCTATCATCAAATTCTAGGGCTCCACGAACCAAGTCTCTCTCAGCTTTCTCAAGGGCCTTGTCTTTGTGTCCCTGTTCGATTATCCCTTTGATCTCTTCTTCAGTTAATGCAGGTGGCAGATAATCGCTTCCTGTAACTTTAATGATGCTGCGCGTAATTTTTTCTAAAATCCAAACTGCAGGATAAAACACATAGCTGAATGCAAGTAAAATTCCGCTACTTCGTAACGCTATTTTTGTAGCATTTGCATTACAGTATGTCTTTGGAGTGACCTCTCCAAATATGATCACCAAAAAAGTCATTATTCCAACTGCAATGCCAACTCCATTTTCTCCAAAAATCTCAATTGAGATCACAGTAGCCAGAGATGCCGAACCAATGTTTACAAGATTGTTTCCAAGATTTACACTGGACATCATCCACCCTGGATTTGATTTTAGTTTTTGAAGCGATTTTGCACCTTTTACCTTTTCTTTTACGAGCCTTTCAATGGTTGCCTGAGAGGTACCTACCAAAGCGACTTCTAGTCCACTAAAAAAACCAGACAATCCGATAAGTGCAGCTAATGCTGCTAACTCATACTCAAGACTCATTTTTTCTCAAAACATCTGTAAATAACAGATGTTAGAAGGGCTGCCCTTTCAACGATACTGTCATGAATGATATACTCTTGAGGAGAGCGGTACTTGTGACCCTTTGGACCGAATCCATCTAGTGCTGGAAGTTCAGGAGGCACATTACTAATATCTGAAGACATGATTTGTTCGTGTCGTTTTATCTTAATCTCATGTCTCTTTGCTAAATCTTCTATCATCTCATAAAAGGCCTTATCTGACTCTTCTTCCATTACTGGCGGTCTTGTCTGAACTCTGTTAATTGCCACATCAAGTTTTGGAGCACCTGTTTCTCGTTTTTTCATAATATTTCGTATTTTTGAATCAAGCGAGTCTCCCAGTTGGGGCGTCTTGTAACTTGAAACCAAAGACAGGGTTGCATAATTAGGGGTGTGACCATGAGAACCTTGAGCAACAATGGAAGTTGTTCTGAGGCGATAGTCTTTTTCGTCTTTTGATAATTTCTCAATTGCTGAGATTTTCTTGCCTAATACTGGGATGATGCCATGAATGTCTGCAGATGTTATATTAGGAGCAGTAAAGCGAATCTGATAGTCATTTCGTCCATAACATGTTGTAATTATTCCCCCCTCCTTACTAGCAGACTTTAACCCCATGATGTACCTTGATGTTTTAGAATATTGCTGCACTAGATCCTTACTAAATTTTCCCCCCAGACTGTCATCAGTAGTTAACAGTACTGCGCATTTTACCTTACGGAGTTTCTTTGCAAATCGAAGTGCATGTAATGCACCTAGCATCACAACTAGACCTCCCTTGCTTTCAGCTATTCCAGAGCCAAGTATTTTATCACCATCTTCATAATAGTTTATCAAGTCATTTGGCCCGTAGTGAGTATCAATATGAGATACAATCAGGACATCATTTTCTGATTCATCATGATTTTTAAAAAAACGAAAATCTCCGATCTCAAATTGTTTGTGAATATATTCATTAAACCCCAAATGCTTTAGCCTGCGAGATAAAATATTGCCCATCCTGTTTACGTTGTCAATATTATATACATGAGTATTGAGATTCACCAAGTCCCTTAGAGTTTCTTTAATGCTTTGCAGATGTCCTCGCAAGTATGTCCTTGCAACTACACGTAATGGTTGTGTCATGTCTGGCTCTATTTCTGCGATTTTTTGTGATGAGCCAAAGTATCTCATTACTGCAACATCAAGAATTTTGTTGATCAAAGATTCATAAGTGTATCCGGCAGTTTGTGCAGCGTAAAATAGTGAACCTCCCATTCCAAGACTTGCCATTGAATTTAATTCAAGAATGTAAAGATTCTCATCTTTGTCCATCCTAAAATCAACCCTGCTGTAATCATTTAGTCCCAAAGATGAGAATGCATCTATGCACATCTGTTTCATCTCTTCTGTTTTTTCTTTGGATAATTTTGCCGGACATGTCTTGTCAACCCCTCCTTTTTTCTTTTTATCCTCTATAGTCTGAATTTGATCTGGATTATCTAGATTGATTTCAACTATGGGAAGAATGTCGATGTTGGGGGTGTTTCCCAGGATACCTACTGCAAACTCTCTTCCCGAAATGAATTGTTCTACTAGAATATCTTGTTGAAATTTTTCAATCTGCACCTTTACTGCCTTGCGCAGATCATCCCAGTTGTCAACTACTTCCATGCCCATCGAGGTGGATTCTAGTTTTGGTTTAACAATCACAGGAAATATTAAATCATCAAAAGTATCTTCTGCAGTTTTGAAAACCCAGAATCCAGGGGTTGGAATATTGTTTTTCTGTAAGATGATTTTTGTCATTACCTTGTCTTGAACTATAGCGTGTCCTGCAGGTCCTGATCCTATGTATGGAATGCCTAACATCTCCATCATTGCTGGAACATGTGTGTAACGATTCTGTCCTTGGATTCCATATGCCATGTTGAATACCATTCCTGGAGAGTCTCCTGCAACTACCTTTGGCATAAACTCACGTAGCTCATCTGCCAAGTGAATGTCTCCTTCAACTACCTTGACTGTATGTCCACCTTTTTCTAGAGCTCTTGCAACACGCTCAACTGCCTTTTTACTATAATGTTCTTTGGTGGTCATCCCAAAGACATTGATTACGTCCTCAGGATTGATTTCTCGTTCATTGTAAATTAAAGCAACTTTCATGAGATTTTTATGTGAGTTTCAATGGGATTTAAACTATTTCTCATTTGTTTTGAGATTTTTTTGTGTTCACAACTGCTCATTAACAACATGACACTTAGTCTTCTGTTTTTCCCTTACTATTACATCAGAAAGACTGCAAGTCACATTTGTTACAAGTAGAATCTCGCCAGCTTGCTTGGTTTCCACAATTTACACATCTCATGATTAGTAATAATTTCCAACATACAAAAAAGTTGATGAGTTTTTTTACATGCAAGAGTTTCTCTTTGGCAGTCATAACTGTTGACTTGGATGATGATCATGTTTAGAATTCTCTTCTGTTACTTCTTTGTGCTTTATTATGCCGACTGTTAATATGTCTGAATGTTTGAAGAACACATCTAAGAACCATTCAAGTGCAACTCTGACTTTTTTCTCATTTGTAGGAAGATTTGAGAGATAAAAGAATCTCCATAGAATCCATGCCAAAACACCATGAATTTTTTTCCCTCCAATCAATGCAACAGCGTTTCTCTTTCCAATTGTTGCCATTATTCCTTTGTTGTGATAAGAAAATGGTTCAAGAATTGTATTGTTGCTTTTTGTTATTTGATGGATTATGTTTTTTGCAGTTATTTTGCCTGCTCTTATTGCAATCTGTGCAGTAGGAGGATATGGAATTCCCTTATTTTTGTCAATCATATAAGCACAATCTCCAAGTGCATAGACATCTTCATGATCCTTTATCCTTAGATATTCATCTACAATTATTCTTCCCGATGAATGATGTTTACAATCAAGAGATACTACCAAGGGGTCTACCCTTACACCGCCTGCCCAAATCAAAGTGCCGCAATTGATTTTGGTTTTGTTATTATCATCCAAGATTACGAAATCTTCTCCTGCATCTGATGCCTTTGTATTTGTAATGACTTGTATGCCGTCATTTCTGAGAGAATCAAGTGCAAACTTTCCAAGTTCATCTCCAACTTCAGGCAATATTCCATCTCTTGCTGAGATCAAAATTACTTTGAGTTTTGCACGATCTATGTTTGGATAATATGTTTTTGATGCATCTTGCACTAGGTGATTAATTTCAGAAGCTATCTCAACTCCTGCAAAACCACCACCTATTACAACAAAGTTTGACAGTTCGTCTTGTAGTTCTATGTTTGACTCATTGTCTGCACTCTCAAGCATGCTGATAACGTGATTACGTATGGCTAGTGAATCTTCTAGTGTCTTTATTGTAAAAGAGTATTTTCTCATATTTTCATTTCCAAAAAAATTATCGATACTTCCTAATGTAAAAATCAGATAATCATACTGCAAAATTATTTTCTTTCCATCAAATATCCTAACTATGTTTACTTGTTTTTTCTCAAAATCAACGGATGTTGCCTTGGCATGATAAAACTGTGCGTGTTTGCAAAACAATCTGATTGGAGTGGATACGTCTCCTGCATGCAGCATTCCTGATGCTACCTCGGGCAGCATTGGAGTAAACAAAAAGAAATTATCATCTCCTACAAGACTAATGTTAACATCAGAATTGTTTTTGAATTTTGACTGAAGTTGTCTTAGCAAAGTGGTTCCTGCAAAACCTCCTCCAAGTATGACTATTTCTTTTTTCATTATTGTGAAATTTCCTCTTGAAAAATTATCTGCAGAATTTTAAATAATTCCTGCAAAAGTTGCTTCATAATTTACATTATAAGGCTGATTATTAAAAAATCATGACTTGCTTGCAACATACAAAGCAAACAATACCAAATTCAAACTTCATTTTTTGATTTGAACTTAACCATTTTGATAATGGTCACGCATGTAACTATATTCAAATTTTGTGTTTCTTTAATGCTTTCTTAAACTATTTTTCTTTGTAAAAAATTATCACATATTTTGAAAATTCTTACTTAGTTGTGATAGTTTATCTGATTGGAGTAGCAGCATTAAGAACTCCGATGAACCTACCATGACTGTCTTTAATTTTTAGAACAATATCTGCAGATAATATTTTTGCACTCTCGTCCCATAGCACTTCCCTGATATGAACATCCTGATCTAAAGCTCTGAGCCACCAACCTTCATCTCCTTGATTATAATCGTCAGTTCTACCAGTAATTGCTACATTTGCCCCAAATTCATTGGTTATTATGATTTCAGGGAATACCACATCACCAAATTCTTCCGTTGAGATTTTTTGTTTTTGTTTTAGGATTTTTGAAATGTTGTTTTCAATCAGAGATCCCATAAATGGAGATGGTTTGTCTTTTGGAGTGTTTTTCCATTCTCTATCTCGTTCTAAAATGTAGGTTTCAGGGTCCTCCATTGCCTTGAATCTTTTATTAGAGTCAATTATTGCCTGTCTGACAACCGGATTTTCTGCAAGATCCTGTAATTGTATTATTTTGAAAGTAAGCAAGTCAAGATCAGATGCAATAACTTGATCCTTATTCTCCAGATCTGCAACTGGTATTTCAAGCATATCTACATTTGGAATATCAGGTGTTGGTATTACCATCACAACTTGTTCTTGTCTAATTTTCTCATCCAAGTTTAAGATTCCATTATTTATCAGATAACGAATAGCATTTAGAAATTCTGCTTCTGTTATTACTCCGTCACCATACCACTTTGCAGTATTTTTAACCCAAGCAGGTACTTTTTCTGCAGAAGCTGAATTAAAAATGCCAAAACTAGAAAGCAATAATACAGAAAGAAAAACAGCGATAATTTTTTTCAATAGTAATACATGTAAAACATATTATTAAAAATATTTCCTGTAGTATTGACAAAAATTAATAATTACTTGATTATATTCAAGATTTAATCAAATGGTTTATCTTAATCAGGTTAAAAACAAGAAACACCTGATTTAATAATATTTTAAGAGATTACAGAAAACTGAATGAAGTACGCAGATTACAAAAACTATACCACTACCAAAACAAA
Source organism: Nitrosarchaeum sp. (assembly GCA_965223865.1). Taxonomy (GTDB): domain Archaea; phylum Thermoproteota; class Nitrososphaeria; order Nitrososphaerales; family Nitrosopumilaceae; genus HKST03. The sequence continues at coordinate 1,006,720 of OZ245020.1, read as the reverse complement.
TTTCCAGCTTTACATAAATCATAAAAAGAAAAAGGACAAGAATTGACAGAACAAGTTGACATTGATAAGGTATTTTTTAACATGTTTCCAAATTATAATTCAATGATGGAACAAAAGCAACAAAATCAAAAGCGCAGGAATGCCAGAAAGAATTATCCTATTTTGACAATTTAGTTTCAATAACAAATTATTTTACTACTGTCATTTAGATGACTTTATAGGAAAGGTTGATCAAGTCTAAAAACAAATGGGATTGTCAAAAGGGTCATTATCTGGACTTAAAACCTTTGCACCTTCTTCAATTCAAAACAATGATCTTGATTTTTTAGAAACGCTAAAGTTTGAGACTGATGATTTGCGAAAACAAGATTTCATAGATAAGGGAGTTTTACTTGAACTATTCCTAAAAAGAACAAAATTAGTAAAACCAAAAAGACCAATTCCTACAAAAAAATATGAACAAAAAAAATTGGTGGAGGACTTTTGCAAAAAACTTGATAAAACATTAATGATAAAAAATGACGAATCATCATGTGCAGATCTGAAATGGGAAAGACTTGATGAGTTTTGCAGTACACTTAGAAGAATTGAAAGAAGCGATGATAGAAAAGTTCGATGGGCACTGTATTATCTTTGGCGTTCAGGAAAACCCAAAATCACAGTCAAGGAAGTTTCTGAATTATTACAAGAATTTAAAATTAAAAGCATACCAAAAATCATTAGAAAAATACTAAAAAATGAAATCGCTTCTGGTTTTGTAGCTGAATTTGATGAAAAAACATTAAAAATCAATCATGAATTAGATGACAAACTAGTATGGCATTATCTTGGAGACGAAATAGGAGAATCATCTAGAAGATCTCCGGGAGAAATTGAAAAAGAAATTCTTGAATTAATTGATGAAGGATCATTTTCTGCCAAAGAAATATCGGACATTCTGAGAATTGATGAGGCTACGATTTCAAGAACAATATCAAAACTAAGAAAAAATGAAAAGATTGTTCTTTCCAGTTTTGGTGATAGGGGTTCGCGATACTATACTACTAATTGCGATAACTGCCCTTTTGGAACAACAAAGGCAGCATGCAGAAAGGAAGCCTTATCATACATTATTGACTATTTTCAAACGTGTTTTGGAGTCGAATTAACAGCACTAGACTTTGAAGGAATAATAGAAAATCAGGTCATTCTGAAGATAAAACGCATAGTATCAATTGCAAAAAAAGAAAAAAACACAAAGCTTGAGCAAAGCATCAGCTCTGGATTATCAGATCTTTTTGGAACTGCAGTTGACAAATCACTTCAAATAAAAGCAATAAATACAAAGTCTCCAGAAGCGGTAGTCCTAAAAACAAATGATCAATTATCCAAACTACCCGTATTATTTCATTTAGGGTTATACAAAGGGGCTCAAACAAGCTATGAATTAGTCGATGAGATAATGAAAAACACAAAAGGTATTTCAAAAGCAGACAGGATAAGAATTAAAAAATTAGTAGAAGAGCATCCAAAAAAATTCCTTCGTTATGCAGGAATAAAAGAAAAATTATAACATTCTCCTATGTTGAAATTTGCAATAAATTAAAAAGAAAGAAACAACGAAGATACAATAAATATACGACAAATAAATTTTATTTTATAATTAAAACAAAAGCTGATAATATCTATAACTAGTTACTTTTTGATCTGAAACGAATATTAGATCAACTAAATGCATCAGACCCATTTCTGAACAATACTATCCTTGTATAATAACATAAAGTGACAAATGAAAATGTGTAAATGACACCGAAGAATTGAAAAGTTGTCTTCTTTCATAAACTGCAACTGAGATTAATATTGCTAGCCTTATTAGAAGACTCATGTACTCAGAAAATAATTTTGCAGACTTATCATATTTCTCTCCAAAAAAGAACCAATTCAACATCAGTTAGTAAGAGAAGAATTGTGTGTTTTGTAAAAATACTATCCTTCAATTTTAATTTATTTACAATTCAATAAATTAGTTAAACTGGATATTTCTTGAGACTAATTTCTTTTTAGATGCAATAATTGTTCCTGCAATAGAAATTGTTAGAATTACAAAAACAATTTCTGCAAATTCTGGAATTATGGTGGCACCTATTATCGTAATTGACTTTGCAGTAGGAGAAATTTCAGTAATTGTAAATTTAGTAATATCTTCCTCAAGTTCTTGAGTGAAATTTTCTGTCATAACACCATCCACGGATACTGAGGAGATTCCGGTGATCAGGGTAGAGGGCAGTAACATGGTAAGGGTATTTTCATCGCTTATGGTTCTTCCTTTTAGTTCAAATAAAATTGATTTTGAACTTTCATCAATACTTGCACGATTGACTAATCTGTTAAACTTGTATTCTATATCGAAGGTTTTCATGCCATCTCCTATATCAGAAGCTACATTTGGCAAAATACTGTACCCACTAACCACATCTACAAGACCTTCTCTCCAAGGATGTATGGTGCAATAATATGGAAATTTTCCTGTCTCTGTAAATTTATGCACAAATGTTTGTCCAGGACCAAGTCTTCCGCTATCAAATATCTGATCAGGTCCTTTTTGAGGAGTTCCAGAAATAACTGTATGTGTAACTGTATCTCCATTTTTCCATTGAATTGAATCATTTACAATAATCTCAATAAATCCTGAGGTATCTCCATCTTTTTCACTTATCCAATGAAATGGAGCAGTTTTGTCTGCAGAACCAGAAGGAATGTTAATGTCATAAATTGATTCAGCAAACGCATTGTAAGATAATAACGGAATTATAGTTAATGCAAAAATTATTACCACAATACCGTTTTTCAATTTTATTAATTTCTACATTTATGAATTTAAAGACAGAATATAATTTTCAATGTTGAGAGAGCAAATTGTTTCAAATATTTGATAGCAATTAAACATAAAGAAAAATGAAAAAAATAACCAATTAACATTCTGGCCATATGCCAAATCTTGTCTTCTTGTATCGTATTTTCATTTTCTCACCTTCTTTTAGAACACTAAGTTAAATCACTTGTAGGCTTCCAATATTTCAGCATCAAACGTTGGTTCTGTCTTTCTTTTTTTGAGTCGTTGTCTGAAGTTAATTAGGGAATATTGATTTGGTATTCTAATAGATACAGTGAAGTTTCTATTGTCTCTAACATATATCAAAATCATCCTCCTTTGCAAATATCCAAGACAAACCTATCAAATCCATTGCATTGATTTGGCATATGTTATTGGCAGGAAGAGCGTTTTTGGCATCACTTCCAGCCAGACAGGATAATGACGTTTGATTTTCTGCTTTTTCTGATTCACATTTCTTTTTGTTCAGTATGATTTGTTGCATCATGAAATGAATATCCAATATCAGATAATTAAGACAGAAGAATTTTGAATAAAAATTATTTGTAGTTAACTAGTTGATTTGCATCAGAATAAAGTCAACTCATTTGTAAAAAGATTAACCGATGGGAATAATAGAACAGACGCACGCGATTAATGTTTTATGTTACATCAATTGAAAATTCAAGTTGTGAACTTAGTGCCATTGGATTCTCCAAACTATGCCAGACAAATATAGTGGCAGTGTATTTTCCTGAATTTTCAGGAATCCAGGACACTGCAGGTGAAAAAGTCTGTCCTGTAGCCAGTTTTCCAGTAATCCATGATAAGGATTGCACTGCCTCTGATGAGTCCTGAATCTGAACCAAATATGTGAAGGGTTGATCTGTAATGTTTTTGTTTGCAATGTTGGCTGTAATCTGAATCTGTTGATTGACCTTGATTTGGTTGATACTACTGCCAAACGAATCAATTACTTTGTGGCTTGAGACAGGTACCCTTTCTAATGGAGGGATAACAGGTCCAACAAAGGTGCTTGCTGAAATTTTGAGCTCATCTGCCCTGGTGTATGGTTTTGGCAATGTATTGTCTTCATATTTTGCAGTTACTGTATCGCCATCAGATACACGAAGTCTGTGGCCTGAAGATTGATCCTTGCTTGAAAAAGTGACGTGTCCCTCAAATATTCCGGTTGCAGGACCCGTCTCAGTTACTGCCAAGTCAATGCCTCCAAGGTCAGAATCAGACCACACATCAATTGAAAAGTTGTTTATGGTTTCAGGATTGAGATTCATGTCAGGATCAATCACACGAACTATGCCGTTGCCATTAGCTGAGGTTGTTGCTTGAAGCCATTCCACATTGCCGATGTTCCATCTGATCAACGCAGAACCAGTAACGGTTTCTCTGTCTGAAAATTGAAATGATACAGTCAGCCCATCATCATTTTTAGATTCTAAAAATCCATTAGTTGGACCACCGCCTGTCTTGGGTTCTGTCCTTGGTCTTGTGTCAATTCCATCAATGTCTCCAGTCCTTGGGTTTCCGTCTGCATCATGCTTGAAACCAGTCAGTATTACCTCACCTGCAAAAAATCCTGAGCTTGTTCCTGTCTCTGTAAGCTTGTATTGTTTGAGATTATTACCCCTAGTCGATATCTTGATCTCGTTTATAGACTTTGAGCCTATCTCATCAATCTTGTTTTCATCAAAGTTGTGATCTGGTGCTGTGATTGTAACGTAGACTTTGTCTGTCCATGAATACATCTTCTTATCCAATGTAATCAAAGACTGAAAGTTTGATGTTGTAAATTTCAATTGTATCTTTTGATCATCTTTGCCAACAAAGTCAGAACCTGCAGTTCCCCAATCAGTATATGTTATTTTGATTGTTTCACCTCTATCCACTGGTTTTTTGTTTATCTCTGATGGTACTTCGATTGTGGTCTGAAATATTCCAGTGGAGTCTCCTGTCTCACGTAATCCTACTGGTTGAGGATCAAATACTTTTCCATTATTTGTTATTGGTCCACCCAAGTTCCCCATGGAAGCTTTGGCGTCATCTGAATCCCATTCTAATAGATCAAGTGATAAGGTTTCTGCTTTTTTGGAATCAAAGTTCAGATCTGGATCAATCAAGGTAATCAAGACATCACGTCCTATGATGTAAGATTGTTGATCAGACTGAAGTGCTCCTATGCGAAGATCAAATGCAGCTGAATCAGTTGTGGTTCTTTTAGAACCAGATGCATCTGTTTGGTCTGAATACTCTACTGTAATTACATCACCTTGCAAGATGCAGTAACTACTGCCTTTGGCAGTGGGAGCTGAATCAAACCTTGATAACACACCGGATTTGTTCTTGTCTAATTTTGTAAATCCTGATTCGGGAGTAACTGGACACTTTTGGGCTCTGTCTCTGTTAGTGTAATGGGTTGGCTGCCAGAAGACAATGAACTCCCATTGGATGCCACATCAGAGATTGTCTTTTCACCATCACCATTGGTTTGAGAGTCTGCATTATCCTTTATGGTTACAACATTTGATTGTCCTTGGGTGCTTGGATTGATTTTCAAGATTCCATTCTCTTTGAACATCATTGCACTAAGAGTTGGAATGAGATTTACTGCGCCATCTGTTCCATCAGCATCTGCTTTTCCACTGCTTTCATAGAGCATGTAATATGTAGAGGGATTTGACGGATTTGTTCCAAAAGACCAAGAATCCTCAGAAGTAGGATCAATGTTGAGATTCAAGTCAGCAATTCGTATGTTTACATCAGATGATCTAGGATAGGATGATCTGTCCAGATTAAAATTAATAGACTTTTCAGCAGTATCAAAAGTCAGGGTAGTCTGTTGTGGACCTCCTCCTCTGTTATACTGGACAATAATGTTACCTCCTTTTGAAAAATCATATAATTGGACGAAAGGCCAAAGATCTTGTGATGCCAAACCAATCTGTCCAAGATTTATAGAACCACTGCCTTGGTTGATGGTTTTAGCTTGTCTTACTACATTCATTGTTCCAGTAGTATAAGGAGATGAAAACGAACAAGAGTCTGAAATTGGGTCGGGAGTTTTTGCACCATTTTCTCCACCAATGCCTGAACCGTGCACTGGTATTGCAACACCTTCAGAGTCACTCACAGAAAAACCAAGAACAGACGTATCACGTGAGCAAAATGTCCCAAAGTCTAGTCCTTTGCCAGGTAACCCTACAGTACCATCTGCAATCTGAGCTTGTTTTCTGTCTGCAAAATAGCCATACCAATTTCCATCAGTTGCCTGAATCATCCTAAAGTCTTTACCATTTACTGTCACATCAGGTTCTCCTAGTCCTTTTCCAGTATCACTGATGTTTTGATCACGAACCACAACCTCGATTATTTGTGGGCCTGATACACGATTGTTAAATGATGAATTTTCTGCAGAGACAAATAGATTGGCATTAACTGCTTGTGCTGGAGAAACAAATGGAAATGAACCGATAATTGAACCAGTTGCTAAAATTACTATTACAAATAATGCAGCCTGAACAAATTTAGCCACGTTTCAGAAAAACGATTGTAGTTAATAAAAGATTCTCAGGAATATAGAAGGTAATGAATGCAATAATGTAAAGTAAGATTACCCTCAATCTAATTGAGTCATTATAGATAAATTCCTGCCTTGCAATAAAGTTACGTGGTAGAAGAAGCAATAGTATCCGGTATTAATGCAAGCCAAGTTCAAACACTAAGTGAGCTCGTATTATCATCACCTTTGATTCAGATAGCACTTGTAATTCTCATAATTGGAATAATTTCTATTGTTGCAATACATAGAAGTTTTGCAAGATGGGCCACCTCAAAAAGAATAAGCCACATTCATCCAGAGTTAGCAGAATTTACTAGAAAGGCAATGTTGCCATTTTTTGCCATAGCTATCATTACCGCTGTCAATGTATATGTTCAGATCTTTGAGCTCTTTGATGAAAGAATCGAAGTGCTTGAAGCTCAAGCAAGTGATCATCTAACTCAACGAGAGATCTTCGCGAAACTGCTAACATCAATGAATATTTTTGCAGTTGGTTATGCAGTATCTCAATTGATTCCGATTCTAATTACAAAATACGACAGGATAAAACAGGAACGTATTGATTTTGATTCTTGGAAAATGATGACGGGATTTGCAGACGATAAGCCAGACTTTTTTCATAAAATTTTTGAATGGATTCCTCCAAAGTATTCACCCAAAAATATGTCCGATGAGGTATTTCATAAACTGTTGAAGACAAAAAAGGGAAAAAAGAGTCTTGAGCAGTTTAGAACAACTCGTGGGTTTACCATAGGTAGCTACAAAGAATTAGTAGATGATCCTCTAAAGGAATGGAAAAAATCTGAAAAAAGAAAATACCTAAAATATCTTGAGGATTGTACAATAGGAAACAACGCTGCAGGACACAAACTAAGACTAGGTGTGACTCCTCAAGAAGTGTATCCTTTTGATATTTGGACTGAACAAAAAAGACTTGGAGATTATGCTCCGATCATACCTGGCGGACAACCACCCGGATGGGCACAAAAAAGAGTACAAGACATACCAAAATCATTCAGACAATGGATTCCGATAATTGTCAACGTAGCAGTCTTTCTTGGAATTGTTGCATGGTGGCAGGTTGATCTTGTTGTTTTAGCTACTGCCACTGGAGGTTTGTCAATCGGAATAGGTTTTGCACTAAAAGATACAATGGAAAATTACTTTGCATATGTCTTTATCAGAAAAGACAGAATATTTCTGGAAGGGGACAGAATTGAGGTGGATGGATACAATGGGTATGTTCATCGAATCACGCCTCGTGTAACATACATCAGACATGCTCTAAACGAGTCATTGGCAATTATTCCAACAAGGCAACTTGTTACATCAAAAATCATCAACTATACCACCTCATTCAAGCTTGTTCCAGCAGAGATTGACGTTGGCGTATCATATCTAAATGATCCAGAACAAGTTGCTGCAATACTAGTAAAGATAGGAAAAAGAGCAATGAAAGAGATAATCGACTCAGATGGCGCCCACATGATAATTCAAGAGCAGTGCCCTTATCTTCTGGAAGGCAAGCCAAGCTGTGGATGTGACAAGGACGTCCTAGTTGATATGGAACAGCCAAAGGTAAGATTTCGAAAATTTGACGATTCATCGTTATATTTTGCGATGTGGGTGTACGTCAGAGATTATGGCTCACAATTCAAAGTAGAAAGTGACATGCGTATGATGATGTACAAAGAGTTCAAAAAATATGACATACGGATTCCCTGGCCAATCAGAACAATCTACCAGGGAGATGAAAAAAGAGAATTTGAGGAAATCTCAAAATACGATGAAGAGCGCAAACATATTCTGGATGAATATGGTATTGGGGACCCAAAAAAAGAGGAAGATGAATATGGTATTGGGGACCCAAAAAAAGAGGAAGATGAACAAGGCAAAAAGTGAAAATAAAGAAAATTTGATGAGAAATATATTCAAGAACAAAATATCGAACAAGACACCAAAATGCAACCAGTGTAAAATAAAATGAAAAAAACTATTGTTTAAATTCAAGAACGATCGTGTCAATCCAATGACAAATAAAACAACTTTTGTTGCATTGTTTACAGTCTCTGTGCTTTTGTTAGGTGCAGTGTCTGGCCCCTTAAATCTGCTACAAACAGCTGATGCACTCCAGGGTAAAGGAGTATCATCATCAAAGTATGGCTCTGCCACCAAAGGAGTAGTTTGCGGTGACAAATTATGTTCTGAAGTAAGATCAGAAAAAGCCAAAGAAGAAAGTAGCAAAAAGAAAGAAGAGATAAAGACTGAAAAAAAGACTGAAGAGGCTAAAAAGGCAACACAAGTACCAACAAAAGACAAAAAAGCAGAAACAATGAAGCAAGCAAAACAACAATCATCTGCTACGACAAAGACTTCAAAGACAGTTACTGGAAGTATTGTATCAAAACAGGATCCAGGGTTGGGTCATGAAAGTCATCAACTGGCCATCATACTACAACCAAGTGACAAAATCTATAGAGGCCACCTGACATACTCTGCATCAGAAAATGTACAGCTAGTTGCATTAAACGGACCACTTGCAGAAGGCAAGGACAAGGGACAAGCAATATGGACAACTGATGGAAAGACAAAGTATGGTCTAACGCTTGTCGACAACCAAAACTCTGCAGGAGTATGGCAGTTTACAGGAAACGCACTTGCGGTTCACACAAAAAACACAAAACCATTCACAGTAACATATTCTGTCACATACACTGAGCATACAGTTGACAACCAAAAGATCCTCAGAGGAACAATGACCTCAGAGCAGGATCCTGGAATGGGACACGAGTCACACCAGCTTGCAGTATTACTTCCACCAATGGACAAGAAGATTTACAGAGGACATTTGACATATGATGCATCTGAACCAATTCAGTTAGTTACTTTGATTGGACCAATTCCAGAAGGTGAGCTTGCAGGACAGCCTACTTGGACTACAGACGGCAAGACAAAATACGCCTTGGTTTTGGTAGATCCTAAAAAGTCGGCTGGTTCTTGGGTGTTTTCTGGCAACGCACTTGCAGTACACACAATGAATGAAACTCCATTTACGGTAAGCTATGCCATAGTCCTTAACAAATAATCTACCTCTTTTTTGTTTTTAGTCATGTAAGAATTAACATTGGTTGTGTGTCAATTATCATAACAAAATTATGGATATAAAAAAATAAAGAATTATGGGTTTTTGTATACCTCACACATGCTTCCATACAGCTGGAATTTTGCTTCTCTGATCTCGTTTCTTAGCTGAATTATCTTGTTGGAGTGTTCTGTAACTTTTTGTTCGTAATATGCAGGTTTTTCTGATAGTACTGCAAGTTTGTTTAGCTCTGTCTGGTGTTTTGCCTGTTCTTCTACTAGCATGTCTATCTTTTGCTCAAGATCGGTTATCTTCATGGAAATATCAGACCTGTTAGCAATCTCCAGCGTTATCGAGTCCTATGCTATCTAATGTTTGAAAATAATCTAATAATGTACTGTTATGATATTGGAGTTTATTTACGAGGGTGTTGTATTTACTGTATGAGTACTGACAAGAAAGATGAACAGTCAGAAAATATTGTACCTGATAATGATTGGGAACACGCTGAAACCAAAATTGCACGAGGTTCTCTGCCAAAGAAAGGATTTTTAGAAAATCTTGCAAAAAAAGCAGATGAAATAAGGCGCCAAGGCATTGAGCTTAGCAAAATTGCTGCAAGAGAAGCTGAAGAATTAGGTGAAAAGATTGATGATGTAGTAGATGACAGTTGGGATGCCGCAAAAAAACTAAGACCAAAATCAGTTGATTCAAAAAACGAAATAATAAATCTGCTAGAGAGACTTGCAAAGCTAAAAGAACAAGGAATAATAACTGAAAAAGAATTTAATTCAAAGAAAAAGGATTTGTTAGATAAGATTTAGTTTAGAATCTTTTTAGTTACTCCGTCAATTCTTAGTATTTCTATTCTCTTTTTCTTATCAACGGATCTTGGATAGTTTGCAATTGTTGATGAATCAATTTTGTATTGAAATTCTTTGACTTCGTTTCCATGATGATCCAATGTTAACGTACCGCTCTGACGTCTTATGGCATGTTCTTCCACTTCTATCTCTACTTCTTCTTTGTCAATTCCAATACCTTCTTTCATCTTATCTTCAAATTTATCCCAAACTCCTGATTTTGATTTGATAGGAAATACCCCCTCGCCTATGAGAATCTCTGTAACATCCCCATCCACATTTATTTTATGTAAAGCCTTTCGGTAAAAATCGACCTCATATTTTCCTGAAATTATTAGGTATGATTCGTATGCAGTTATCTTAGAATGAACATGTATCTCCTCAGGTTTTGGTCTGCTAAATGCCGAACCAAACAAGGACATTTTTTGCTATAAATAATTTGGTCGGCATCTTCTTCTTCCAGTTGGTTTTTTAGAACAACTGTTTTTTGTTCTACATGCGCAAGATCAACAGAGTCTTGTGAATAATCATCATCATTTTTGACGTCATCTTTGGTCATGTTGTTACATATTACAATTGTTCATAGTTAAAAATATCAGTTTATACTGGTACTATTTTCCTAAATTTTCTTTATTCAAACATTAGTTAAAATTACTCGAAATTTGCTAGCGATTATGGCAATCATATCTCCAGAAAAGATTAAGGAATTGGATAATGCTTGCAAAAAACTATCCCATGAAGAAAAAGTTCAACACGTCGGAGTAATAAATTCACTGGGTCGTTTGATTGCAGGTGGTTTCAAAGAAGGGATAAAACCATTGTTGTCTGATGAAAAGATAGGTATGTTTTACATGCAGATGCAGCTTGATTTCAATATGAGACAGGATCTTGATGATGTTTTTGGTCCAATTGATTATATTGCATCCAGAAGAGCAAAGCAGCTGGTTATCAGTGTGCCAATTGGAGAAAACTTGGTACTCGTTACAGCAGAGTCTGTTGCAGATGACAAGAAAATAATTAAAAAGGCAGAAGAGATATTTGATGAGATTACAATTACTACAGTTTAGAATTGTTGATGAGTAGGTTTTTTTCATACATACTTACAGATTATATTAAAAGTTATTTTTCTCAATTAAATTATCTTAGACACATAAATTTAGAGTGTGAATTGCTATTCACGAAATATCAATTAAAAATACTCAACACATAGTAATTTTTGTTAGCCTAGAGCGACATCAAGTAACAACAATTTCACTATGTGAAATCAAGATTGTTTTGCATATTATCATTTCATCATTATGCAATCCAGATGACTAAACTATCACAAGTTTTCTATATCAAGCAACATGACAGGGCATGTAACGTTTTCAACCACTTTTCTTGAGACACTTCCAAGACTAAGCAGTTTTTTTACTCCCTTCAGCTTTCTTCTTTTTGCCATAACTACAAGATCTACATTTTCTTGCTCTATTGTGTCTAAAATTATCTGTGCGGCATCGCCTACACGTACTCTAACTTCAGTTTCAATTTTATTTTCTTTACATTGTGTGTCTGCTCTTTTCTCCATCTCTTTTTTTGATTCTGCTCGTATGGATTCATTGGCATCCCTTATGTTGTCTAGGATTTTTTCTCTTTCAGATTCAGACAGTCCAAATGTAGGGGGTCTTTGAATTTCTTCGATTATATGCAATAGTATGATCTTAGCAGATGAGCTCTTTGCAATGTGTACTGCATGCTTTAATGCCTCATCACCTGCGGAGGTACCAGCATGAGGAACTAGAATAGTATTATACACAAAGACAATATCAGGTAGTGTTAAATAAATTCACATATACTTTTTCAAACAAAAAAATGGCGAAACATTTATTGTAAAAAAACAAATCTACATTAGCGACATCTGAAATATTAAAAATCATGCTACTCCAGGCGGCTGTGGTATGGATGCAGGTTTTCCTTTTAGATTGTCAAAATATTTTTTAGTTTCTTCTATTAGTTTCTCGTTTTCTTTACTTATCTTTTCAAGCCTCTCCTCAAACTGTTCAGTTTCCACTTTGACATTAATGACGTCTGCAAGCGTGTTGACGGCTTTAATGATGGCATCATCATCAGGCATCATCATACGGCAAGTAGTGTACAAAACAATGCACAAAATTTCAGAATTTTTTAATGCAGAAATAACACTCGCATCAGCACCAAGAATTGTTGCACCGGGAATAATTGGTAAATTATGTTCATCTAAAAGGGGTTTTGAAATATTGTTCACGGCCAGGCCATATGATTTAGGTTCATCTTTGTATTCTTTGCTAACTTCCAATCCTCGTGGAATAATTAATTTTTTGATATTGTTATTTTTTGCAAACTCTATTGACTTTATAATTAGATCATATGTGGAGATGGGACTCAACGGAATGCTGGCTAAAATGGCATATATGTTATCCTTGTTGTAGATGCGAATTGGTCCATAGATTTCTCCATTTTTAATTGTATATGTTGGAGAAATCTCGGCAAATTCTAGTTCTCCCATATCTTTCATTTGTAATTGCGTGACAAGGTAAGATGTAGCAAAAGCTCCCACCAGACCTACGCTGGGAAATGCCACAATCAAAATTTTTTCATTTGTAATTTCTTGTGAACTCATACTAGTTCACATAAAAACAAAAACATAATAAAGTATGTAAACTTGATTTTCAGTCGTGGGATTTACACATTTATCAGAAATAGCATTATCCTCAGGTCAGTGTCTTTTGTATACACTAAAAGTAGTCTGCCCATCCTCTTTGCAGCATAATAGTTGCAGTGGATTTAGTCACGCAAACTGCCTTCTCATTTGATTTTGAATTCTTGTTTAAATTCAAATACAATTAATGAATATGTGAAATATGAGTGAAGAATTTGATTTTGAATCAATTTTAGTACCTTATAATGCAACTGCAGGAGCAAAACGAGGATTAAAAGCTGCCATAGAACTTGCAAAGAAGGTTAATGGACAAGTTACATTGTTGACATGTGTCGAAAACCAGTCAATACTGTCATTTTTTAGAAGGGAAGCCAAGAAACAGAAATTTGAACAAGAAAAGAAGATCGTTGAAAATGAATTGAAAAAAATTTCATCTGAAATAAAGGAACTGAACAAGCCAATAAAACAAGTAATTCTAAAATCATCTTTTGCCCCAAACACTATTTCAGAATATGTTGAGAAAAATCACATTGGCCTTGTGGTAATAGGTCAGACCAAGCTAATTGCTACTGAAGGAAAATACCATGAAAGCATGGCAAACTATCTTGTAAGGGACCTGAAATGCCCACTACTTGTAGTAAAATAACAAAAAATGTCACTTCTTTTTTGCTTTCCAAAACTGGGAATTGTTTAGCAGTGTAATAATCATAATGATTTCTTGTACATTAAGGACAGGTTGTTCAGTTCCAGTTTTTTTTCTAAATCTGATGTTTGAGCGAATATTAATTTGATTTTGTAACAAATCTTTTGTATAATAGTACTATCATATGAAATCTCTGACAGGAAATAAGTTTAAAAAAAATAGAAAAATATTTGAGGAAAAATAAAAATTCTACAGAAACTTCTTTTTTATTGCGTCAAATCGCACTATTTGGACTTTCTTTTTAGGTCCAATCAACCTTGCCTCAAATATCGGAATATAGATTTCTGTTATCTCATTTATTAGTAAATTTTCGTTGAGATCTCGTACATCTTCAAAGCTTTGATGTGTCTGTAAGGAATTGGCAAGTTTCTTAATTGCAGCCTCTTCTGTTATCTCAAATTCTTTGACAGTATTTTTCTTTAAAATCCTCTTTGGATAGTTTTCAACATCCTTTGCATCTACTTTGTAGGTGAATTTTCTAACCTCGCCATGATGATCCAAGATTAGCTCCTTTTCTTCTGTGACAAAGACATGTTCTTCAAGTTCGAGAGGCACTGAATTTCCTCGTAGTTTTGAGCCAAACTTGCTAGATGTCGTGTAGTTTGATGCAGGAAACACCCCTTCGCCAAAAAAAATCTCTTTTACATTATGATCTACCTTGATTTCGTGAGTAGTTTTTCGTAGAAAATCCGCATTGTATTGTCCTGATAGTATCATAAATGGTTCATACACCAAAACCAATGAATGGACATGAACTTCAGATTTGTCTGGTTTTCTTAAAAGATGCCTAAAGTAATCTGCTTTTTTCCTTTCAATCAATTCCTGAACTTCTGAATTATCAACATGTGGTTTTAGGACAATGACTTTAGTTTTTGATTTTTGTTCTGTATCTACAATCAATATTTCTACTGTCTATATTGTACAAACTACTTAATAAGATCCATGAATGTTTTTTAGCGTTGGTTTTGAATTAAATACATGAATTTAAAATCGGAAAAATCAATCAGAGAATATCTCAAATCAATTTCAGATGATGATATTATCAAATATTATCTTGATGTTGAATTTTCTCCTTTTCCAGTACTAATAATTGAAGAATACACGCGTCGTTTTAAACAAAAAACAAAAGATGAAATAATTAAAAATATAAAAAATCAGGAAAAAGTCGTAGAAAGAAAAGTCAAAGACTTACAACGTTTTGCAAAAAAACAGAGGCTAGTTGATGAGGTTGCTGTCAAAAAATCTGAAGAATTTCTAAGAGATGCAAAAAAGAAGGGTCATAACATTAGTGATTCTATTCTCAGGAAAAGTGGAATTTTTGGCTCAAGACTAAAGGAGGGTGCAGCTTCCGGTGTAAAAAAAGGGATAAAGGCAGGAAAATCAATCAAATCAACTTCTGAAAAAAATTTACTCATTTTAGAAAAACTAGGAGAATTGAGAAAATCAGGCATAATTACAGAAAAAGAGTTTAGAGAAAAGAAAAGGAAAATTTTGGATAAGATTTAGAGTGAATTTAGCTACAGGATCTATCGATAAACTCTGTGTTGTATTTTTGGTATTCTCGTTCATGATTGTGGTATTGGGTAATTCATACGATAACATATTTGCGCAAGAGTCGAGCAATCAACATGAAATCAAAGGACAAGATACTGTTTATTCTCAATATGTTCCTCTCTATGGCACTTTTTCAGTTCAAATGGAATATTCTATTCCTTTAGAGATACTTAGTACAGAATTGGTTCATGCAGGAAGTGATTTTGATATATTGGTTACAGCAAATAAACCAGGAAAGCTTGTTACAATATTTTTGCAAGATGAAAAAATACTGGGTACCTTTGAAGACGAATTAAAAATTGGTGAAGAAAAAACTATAGAGATACCAGAAAGCTTGGTAGGCCAGGTTTTTGCAATGCCACACATTCAGATACAGCCTATAATCAGAGGGCCAGCTACGATAACTCCAGAATCAGTATTGTTTGATTCAGAAGATGTTAGAAAATTCCAAGTGTTTGTAAATGAGAATATTGGAGCATTTGATTCACTCAAAGTTGAGATGAATGTCATAATCAAAATGAAAAATGGAGGAAACGTCAATCTAGCAATTGCCAAAATACCCCTGGGGGAACACACCTCTGATATTCAAACCCAAAATGTCGCCAAGCAAATCCAGTTGCAAAAGATTGTTCCTACTAATTTGCACTTACAGGTAAATCAAGGAGACCTATCAGAGCATGTCAAAGTCAAAACTATACTTACTGATGACTTGCAAATACCCATTACATTGCTCATGCATTCAGTAGAGATCTATGTTGATGGATTACCACAAGCAAAAATTCAGCCTAATGAATGGTCTGAGAATATTTTTGTCGGTGGGGGAACGCATAATTTTCAGGCCAGGTTTTCAGAAATAAGGGATCCTAACAATATTGCAATAACATATACTGATGCTGACAGTGCTGTTCAAACTATTACTGTTATTTCAAATAAAACATCTGTTGTGCAAGAAATTCAATGTGAGTCAGGCATGATTTTCAAAGATGGTCAATGTGTAAAAGAGGAAAATCAAGATAGTTTTTTTGGAATGGAAGGAGGTGGTTGTCTAATTGCAACTGCAACGTATGGCTCTGAGATGGCACCCCAAGTACAGTTATTGAGGGAAATCAGAGATGGCAAGGTAATGACAACAAACTCTGGTGCTTCATTTATGACAGGATTCAACCAGGCATACTATTCATTTTCACCATACATTGCAGACTATGAAAGAGAAAACCCAGCATTCAAAGAACTAGTAAAGATTGGAATAACTCCAATGTTGTCATCTCTTTCTATAATGTCAATGGCAGACTCTGAAGAGGAGGTTTTAGGATATGGTATTGGAGTAATTTTAATGAATATTGGAATGTATTTGGTAGTACCTGTAATAGTAATATGGCAAGTTAGAAAACGGATTTAGTTTATTCCTATCTGCGTCTAGGAGAACATCATGAGTTCATGTCATGTTATATAGCCCTCAAAAACAGCAGAATTTTCTAACGAAATAAACTGGAGGATTTCTTACCATCCAATCCAGACTTCAAATAACGTTCTCCATGCATTCATTTCAAGCCATTGATCATATGCTCCCCAATCTTGATACTTTGGAAGTTCTATGGCAGATGGAATTGTTATTGGAGGTACTCCGTCCTTTATCATGCTAGAAATTTCTTCTCTCAAATCCTTCAAGTATTCTCTTTGTTCAGTCACTTCATAAGCAGGACCAAAGGGTTTCTTGTGGCTGTACATCGCAATGTCAAAGTCAAGTTTTTCTACTTCGCTCAAGGTTCTCTCCCATTCAGATGGGACAAAGTCTCCTAGAATTCCAAAACCAACTGTTTTTGGAGTTACCAAGTCCCCAACAAAAATAATTTTTTCATCAGGTAAATAGAAAACTGTCATTCCTTCCCCGTGACTGGGGCCAAATTGATGAAGTTCAAGTGTTTTACCGCCTAGGACAATCGTCTTTTTGCTTCCTTCCCAAATCTCATCTGGAACTACAACGTCTGGGTGTGGGTTTTCCAAAAACCAATCCCTTGTCTCAACATGACTCAGAACAGTTGCTCCGTGGTCTTTGAAGACCTGGCCTCCTATAGAATGGTCCCAATGATTATGGCTGTAAATCAAATATTTTACGGGCTGATAGGTAATTGCTTTAACGGCTTGAAGCATTTCTTCAGAATGCTCCACAGTATTTGGATCTACAACAATCGCGCCTTCATCTGTAACTATCACCAAAGAAAGATAAATCAAATTACCAAAACTGTAAACACCTTCAGAGACTTCAATTAAATGATAAAGACCATTCTGATAAACAACAGTTCCAGGAGCATTTTCAGAATCTTCTAAAATGGATGATTTTTTGGATGCAAGTTCAGAACAAAGTCTATCGCCACAAACCTTCTTGGAGTTTGTTTCAGTAAGAGAATTTCCTTTGGCTTTTACGGCATCAGCTTCAGGAATAAAATCAAATGGCAAAACAGGGGTAACTCCTATTGACAGGATAAGAGGAACAACTGCAAATAATATTAATTTCACAAATATTGTTAGGATAAATTGTAGATAAATAATACGTACACACTGTGCACATCATGGAAAAGAAAAAAGAAACTGAATTGTCCACATTTAGAGTTAACAAAGAAATCTTAGACAAATTGAAGATAGAATCAAAAAAGAAGAAGATTAGTTTGAATGTTCTTGCAAACCAAATTTTTGAGAGTCATGCAGAGTTTAGATCAGCAGCTCAAGTTGCGGGATTTGTATTTGTTCCAAAAAAATGGGTCACGCAGATTTTATCAAAATATAGCATAGAAGAATCAAGGGAAATTGCAAGAAAGCAGGCACTAGAATATCCTGAAGCAATTTGCAAGATTTTGAGAACAGGATTTTCTGCAGAAGAACATCTAAAGGCACTAGAATACTGGATGGCAGATTCCAACATAGATTACAAAAAAGAAGTAACAGGCAACAAAATCAAGTATGCATTATACCATGAAATGGGAATAAATTGGTCTTGGCAAATAGCAGAACTGTTCAAGACTCCTATTGAAAGTTTAACAAAAAACGAGGTCAGAGTTGACGTTACTGATAGTACCATCAACATTGAGATAGAATTGGACTAAATCGAGAATAAGCATACTAGAATTCATTTTTCAGAGACGAGGTTTGTTAAACTAGTTTGAAACTATAAAATCTAAAGACAAATTTACACCATCAGAACAGTTGAATTCAACTGAATGGGCCAAAAATTATACCCATTTTGGTAGTTGAATCCCATCCGGTCCATTTTCATATTATTGAATACAAAATTAGAGAAGGATTTATGAGTAATTTCATTAGAGATAAAAAATGAAAAGCAATGCAAAGACACCAACTGAATATATCAACTCACTTAAAGAGCCACGCAAAAAAGAGATAAAGAAATTACACAGTTTTATTCGTAAAATAGTTCCGAATCTAAAACCTCATATGAAATATGGAATGTTAGGGTATGGAACATATCATTACAAATATGCATCAGGACGTGAAGGAGATTGGATGGTAATAGGGTTATCGAGTCAGAAAAATTACATTTCGCTTTATACCTGCTTATCTGATGGGAAGAAGTACATCGCGGAAAAACACAAAAAGGATTTGCCAAAATCCAATGTCGGTAAAAGTTGCATTCGATTTAGGAAATTAGAAGACGTTGATCTAAATGTAATTAAGCAAGTTTTACAAGAAACTAATCAAATTGCGCCTAAACAAAAGAGAAGATGAAAATAGATATCCTTTGAGAATTGTTCTTTTGCATATTATATCTGATCAATAGAAACTGTCAGAAACTAATGAATAAGAATTAGTGTTGGAAAGGAAAATTAATTATTTTTGATTCACAAAAAATACACATCAGTTCTTTGTGTACTCGTAATAAAACTATCTCAGCCATATATTCACGACATAATTTGGTTTTATTGATCCTTCCAACAACGTAGATTAATGTGTCACAGATAATTAAGCAACACAAAGAATCCTTTTATATAAAAATCCCATGTACAATTCAGATTTGCCTCTCAGAATAGGTGTTTTAAATTTAGAAAAATTGAGTCCTCCGAATGAACCAGTAGAACGTGCTGCAAAAAAGAAAGCTCTTCAAGAAATAATTTTTAGAATGAATGCAGATATTTTAGGTTTTGAAGAACTTGTCAATGAAAATTTTCTTACAGAAATTTTGGAAGAATTGCCAGATTCCTTTATTCCCTACAAAAGTACCATAGTTAAAACACAATCTGCAGGTTTTGGAATAAAAAGCGCAATTGTTTCACGCTTTCCGATAGACCAAAGCAATCTAGAGCCACATGATAATAGTGAAAATTTTCATTGGACTAACAATGATGATGTTGACATTAATTTTACAATTCCTTGGGATAGACCGCTACTTGAACTCCCTATTCAGATTCCCTTAGTAAACAACAATTCTACTACAATTCGTTTTTTTGTAGTTCATCTTAAATCAAAAATCCCAACAAAAAAGTCAGGGGCAGGCAATACATGGGATAATCTCACCGAATACGCAGATGGAGCATATGTAAGTACACTTCGTCGAGTAGGACAAGCCAGATATTTGAGACGCAGATTGGATCAACTTTTTGAAAATGATCCTGAATCAAAAATTGTAGTTATGGGAGATTTCAATGCAGATCTTTCTTCTGCTACTGTTCAGACCATAATAGGTGACCATTTGGGAGCAAACAACGAGAGTTTACGAATGAATGAATTATTGCCATGCGAATTATCATTACCTTCTGAGAAAAGATTTTCATATATTTTCCGTGGTAAAGGCATAATGATAGATCATATTTTGATATCAAGAGCCCAACTTCCCTATTTTATTACAGCATCTGCTCACAATGAATTTCTTAGAGAAGAACACTATAGACCGTCACGACCCAAACGTTTTTTCCCTGAACCAGACCACGCAGCACTATTTGCAGATTTTAATTATGATGTAGAATACACATAATACTCCCTAGTTTAATTCTCAAAAGATCACATCTATGAAGAGTGTTAATAACAATAAAGATAATCGACTAATACAAATAAGCGAAAATATCAAATTGTCTTATGCCAATATATTGTGAAAAATGTAATGGCAGAAGATACCCTAAATGGAGAAAAGAAATGAACATGACATTATGGCTTTGCAATATGTGCAAAAATTATGTGGATGCTGAAAATCACACAATTCGTACTACAGAGGAATAGTTAGAAATTTTCATTAAAATATAAAATGTGTAGAAAATAATTCTGGATTTATTTGAGATTAAATTCCACTCTTCATAATATCGCTATCAAGCAATTTGATTTTTTGAGCAGCAGTTTTTACCTCCTCAGGGGTCATAGCTTTCTCCAAAGTAAGATAAACTGTAATCTGTGGCAAGTATAAAATCGCTTGCTGCATTTTTTCTCTAGTAATGTGTATGTAATCAGTTTTCCCATAGGCTTCATCAAAATGTTCTCTAGAATTTCGTCTCACACCAAGTTGATGATAAAATGATTTTCTAGCAAGATCAGGTTCATTTGGGCCAGACGCAGCTGAAGACTGATCAAGTAAAACATTTCCTTCCAAATCGATTAGGCCTAGATGAACAATTTGTGGATCAGCATTAAAGATCTCTTTTGCTAATCGTTCATGTTCTTCGGACGTCAACTAATTTTATACGAAATGAATTTTATAAAAACTTAGTTAACAGTACAGTTTAGAACTAAAAAAAGAGACTAGTGTGCCCCATTTCCCATCTGAGCCATTCCCATAGAAAAATCAATAACAGAAAAATTTTGACGTCCTAAATTTCAGATGTAATCAAAGAATTGTAAGATATTATGATAAATAGAATTTAGAAAAAAAGAGATTTTGAGATATTTTATTAAATTCAAAAGTAAAAAACTCACTTTACAAAATTTTATTCATAGAAAAAACCTCAGCCAAGGATTTTTTCATAGAATTCATATACTGTTTGAATTCTGAGAAAAACTGTAAAATGAGCAAGAATTTTTGGCACGATATTGAATCAGGGGCAGACATTCCTGAAATTATCAATGTTATCGTAGAAATACCAAAAGGGTCCATGAACAAATACGAATATGACAAAAAACATAACATGATGAAGCTTGACAGAGTATTATTCTCACCATTTCACTATCCAGGAGATTATGGAATCGTACCACAGACATTATCTGAAGATGGAGATCCACTTGATGCATTAGTACTAGTTACTAATCCAACATACCCTGGAGTTCTAATTGAAGCAAGGCCAATCGGATTACTTCAGATGAAAGATGAAGGAAGTCTAGATGACAAAATCATTTGCGTGTCAACAAATGATCCAAGATATCTTCACACAGTCGACATTTCAGATATTGAAGATCATTATAGGTCAGAAATTGCACACTTTTTCCAAGTTTACAAGGATTTAGAAGGGAAAAAAGTGGAAATTCTAGGATGGAAACCAACAAAGGAAGCAAAAACAGTAATAGTTGATTCAATCAAGAGATACAGAAACACTCTAAAAAAATACTAAAATTTACATCCTAGTGTTTGTCTCCAATTGTAATGTCACAAGATTGTGAGCATTTTTCTTACGAAAATAAAGAAATTACTCCAAATACAAAAGGATGTGAGGAATGTGAAAAAGAGCATCTTCCAACAGTTGCACTGAGGATGTGTCTTACTTGTGGGCACGTTGGATGCTGTGATTCATCTGTAGGAAAACATGCAACACAACATTTCAAAGAAACTGGACACCCTGTAATGATAGCTGTTCACAAAAATCCCTGGAAATGGTGCTATATTCATGAAAAATACTACTAGAGACAAGATTTTTCAAATTAATCATAAAATGACACTTCATTTTTTAATAGTTACAAAATAGGCAAAACAGATGACCAAATACAAACTAGAAGAGTGGAATCTCTCAGAGCTTGCAAAAGATCCAAAAAGTCCTGCCTTTAAAAAAAATATAAAAAATTTAGAAATATCTGCTGCCAAATTTGAGAAAATAAAAAATAATTTAAACCCAAATATATCATCAAAAAAATTTATGACAATTTTACATGATCTTGAAGATATTTCTGAAAAAATGAGCAAACTTGGAGGATATGCATCACTCGCATATTCAGCAAATACACAATCAGATGAGGCCACTTCATTAATGACGAAGATGTCAAAGCTAGGTTCTGAGATTTCAAATAAAATTCTGTTTTTTGATTTATGGTGGAAGACTCAGATTGATGAGAAAAACGCAAAAAGATTAATGAAAAAATCTGGAGAGCTTTCAGAATATTTAGGGCATAAAAGACTAGTAGCAAAATATTCACTTAGTGAACCAGAAGAGAGAATAATAAACACATTAGATGTTACTGGCATTTCTGCTTTGATAAAACTCTATGATAAGATTACAAATGCTTATGAATACAAAATGAAGATCGGTAAAAAAACAAAAAAAATGACAAGAGAAGAGCTTACAAATTATGTTCGTAGTACAAATCCCAAAATAAGAGAGACTGCATACAAAACAATCCTAACAAAATACACAGAAAACAAGGGGGTGATAGGAGAGATTTATCAAAATATTGTTCTTAATTGGAAAGATGAGGGAATTGAGATTCGAGGATATAATTCTCCAATATCAATGAGAAATATTGGAAACGATGTAGATGATAAGACAATAGAATCCCTTCTTACAATATGCAGAAAAAATTCTCATGTTTTTCAAAGATTCTTTTTACAAAAAGCAAAAATGTTGAAAATGAAAAAGCTGCGAAGATATGATCTTTATGCTCCGTCAGCTTCAAACATTAAAGAAAAGACATATCCATATGATAAATCAGTAAAGCTTGTTTTTGAATCGCTTGGCAGATTTAGTCCAAAGCTAAGAGATTTTGCAAAAAATGTTTTTGATCAAAATCACATAGATTCATCAATCAGAACTGGAAAAAGAGATGGAGCGTTTTGTAGTACACTTACTCCAAAAATCACGCCATATGTTCTAGTCAATTTTACTGGAAAATCAAGAGATGTTTTTACACTTGCTCATGAATTAGGCCATGCTGTTCATAGTCAATCAGCACAAGATAGGTCAATTCTTGTACAAGATGCACCTCTACCACTAGCAGAGACTGCATCAACTTTTTCAGAGCTGTTACTGTATGATAATCTTTCAGATAAGATTTCAGATAATGAGAAAAAGATTATGCTTTCAGAAAAAATGGATGATCTTTATGCAACTATAATGAGACAATCATTTTTTACAATTTTTGAGGTAGATGCTCATGAACAAATAGGAAATGGAACAACAGTAGATGAAATATCAAAAACCTATCTTCAAAATCTAAAAGAACAATTTGGAGATTCAATTAATCTATCTGAGGATTTTGCAATTGAATGGAGTTGCATACCTCACTTTTATCATACACCGTTTTATTGCTATGCATATTCTTTTGGGAATTTGCTTGCGCTCTCATTATTTCAGAGATATAAAAAAGAAGGCAAAGACTTTGTACCATCATATATCAGCATCCTTGCAGCTGGTGGCTCTAAAAAACCTGAAAAATTATTATCAGAATACGGTTTTGATATAAGATCTCCTAAATTCTGGCAAGAAGGTTTTGATTATATTGAGAATCAAGTAAAGGAATTAGCATCACTAAATTAAATTTTGAGATTATGTTGGGGCTGACAGTCCAACGCACGGACTGCCAGCTTGTTCCCCGAACGGTTTGAATTCGATGTCAAGTATCAACCAAAGATTATCAGATTTAAACCTTTGAAATTATTTGAGGTTAAGATTTTTTCATTTAAACTATCTAAATGATCCTGTAAGAATTCCAGCATCAATTTAACCGATATAGGAAAACCTCAAAAGTGCTTGAGTTAGAACTGTAAACTTGTCTAAACCAGTAACAATACAAAGCTACAATTGTTTGATATTAAGATCTTTTAATTAATTGCTAACGAAGATGGTACAATGTGAATAATTTGGGATTTGTAATTTTTATTGTAATCGGAATAATTTCAATTTCTCCAATTATGTTTTTTATGGTACAGGCAGAAGAAAATACAATTCCATCATGGATAAAAAACACGGCAAAATTTTGGGTTGATGAGCAAGTTACTGATATCGAATTTATCAACGCATTAGAATATATGATAAACAATAACATCATCAATGTTTCATCTCAAAATACCAAATATGAAGATGCGGGAGACTTTTACGTAAAATATAATCCTAATCCAAATTCAAATTATGAGTATTCTGCAAAAAATTGGATAATGGATTTAGAGTATTTTGAAACCAATATTCTATTTCTCAATAGTTTGTTTAATTTACCGCATGATGTAGAGATTTCTTTACAGGAATGCAAGAATCCAATGCATTTTATGATTCAGAAACAAAACAAATCATTATTTGCTATGAATTTATAGACACTACATATTCTGAATTTTCAGAATATTACTCTGAAGAGATAACTGAAGAGCAAATAGGGATAATGACTTTGGATGTAATTGATTTCATTTTTTATCATGAATTAGGCCATGCGTTAATCGATTTATACCAATTACCAATAACAGGATTAGAAGAAAATGCAGTAGATCAGTTTGCAATTTTATTTATACTACTTGCAGAAAACAAGGGAGATTATGATGGGATATTAGGTCAAGATATCTTGTATAATGTAGGAACATGGTTTTTGATTCAATCTGAAATACATTCACAATCATTTTACTCTGATGTACATAATCTAGACATACAGAGATTTTACAATATTTCTTGTTATGCTTATGGACATAATCCAGAGTACAACCAAGACCTAATAGAGGAAGGATTTCTCCCAATAGAAAGAAGTATTAATTGTAATGGAGAATATGAGCAAATCTCCAGTAGTTGGGAAACAATTCTGTATCCTTATATGAAATAATCAAAAAAGCCTAGAACCAATAAACAATTAGTCAATAAAGGCAAAATGAATAGAAAAAACACACCATCTTATGACTAGAAGACATAATCCGAATTAGAGAATAAGACAAGAACTATCCAAAGAAAATAGAGATGTTGACCCAGATCGAACTATTTCTTCACTATACTACTTGAATTCTAGAGGAATATTTTGTATTTTATGAGCTGTAAAGAAGGACATGTTCATAGTTTTGCTTGGTTTGAGATTCTATCTACAAAACGATGTATTTACTGTGGAGCTGACGAGGAGAGATAATATTGTTATTTTCTGGCTTTATCCATTCATCCATTTTTACCAAATTGTAAGTACAAGATAAGATGCCATAAATGTGGAACTCATTAAGATGAATCACAGATAGCCAATTCAAAATGAATTATACTATTAATCCCTGATATGTGTAGTAGTTTTTTGCAAAGCTTTCAGTATTTCTTATGTACTGTATGTTTCCTACTTGTCGCCCACATATACAAACTCCCATTTTAAATGGAATTTGATTTTGCCCACAGTAAGGACATTCTTTATAGTCCTCATCTGATTTTTCATTTGTTTTCATGATTCATATTGCGAATAATGAGATTTATGCTCCGTGTTAACTTTGTTAACAAAGATAGTAATTGAATAAAAGGTTCAGATGAACAAAAAAGGTTCGTTTTTTACTAGATTTTAAGAATTAGATTAAATCTAGTTATCAATGAATCTAAAATGTCATGGTTACTAACCTTTTTTCTTATTTTTGGAGATCACTATTCAAAAAAAATACCAATAGTAAGTAAATTTAATAATTTCATCAAAAGGGAACAAAATATGAAAAAAATATTCATTTTCTTTATTATTTCAGTGTTAATGATCTTTTCTACCAGCAGTGCATTTTCTCAAGAAATGAAACTAGCTACTTTTCAAGAGACGGCTCAAGTATTAATTGATAAAAGTATCTCTCAAAATGTTACTGCTTCAATAACTTTGCAGACAACGAATATTCAAGAAATAAAAATTCCAACAGAGTTGGAACAAAAAATAAGAGAAAATGATAGTATTTTGGCAGTAATTTTGACAAATCAAAATAGATGTATTTTAGGGGTTGAGAATGAGTCATGTATTTTGATTAATGTAAAAAGAGATCAAGCAGACAGTAATTTTCCTGAAATTCAAAATTCAACCCTTAGAGTATCAGAACAATTCATTGATGAGATAAATGATCTATTTGACACAAAAGCTGAACTCCATTCTACATTTATCAACACAGACGATGAAACAAATCGTGCATTAGACACATCAGGAGTGATATCAGGTAGTGGAGTGATTTCAGCAGTATATACCATGCCTATGGAAGACACCGCTTCAATGTACGAAAAAATTTCAGCCATCTTAATTCCCAAAGTAATCAGAGATTCAGGAGGATTTTATGATGTTGCACAAAATCTTTCCACTCAAGAGAATTCAAAAACAACATTTTCTATAATTCCTTCAGAAAACAAATCATTACTTCAATTGAAACTATCAGTAGATTATCCGCAAGAAGCTGCAGCAATCAATCAAGTTAATCCATTAAAATTTTTAAAAACTGATGAGTTAAAAAGATCAGAATATTTCTTGGAAGGATTTTATCCTCTGAATTCGATTTTACAAGTAGTAGTCTTATCTCCTGAAGAAACCAAAGTATCAAATGTCAAAGGAAATATCATTCCAACTCAGTTAGTTGATGAAGAAAAAATTCCAACAGAAATAACAAAGCCTGGTTGGGTTTTTGATCCCGAGAAAGGAACTAAATTGCAGGGAATGTATATTTTTGGTGATGCAATATCAGTAAAAGCAGATGAACTAATTTTTTCATTAGGCGATAGTCGAATCAAACCTCCAGAAAGTAGCGAACCTTCTATTGATGAGTCAATAGGAGTGGTTGCAATAATAACTATTGTAGCGATAGCTACTGCAATATTTTACCTAAAAGGTTACAAAAGATAGATCACAGTAAAAGAACAGCAGCAGCAAAGACAGTTGTCCATTTACCATCTCTATCACCTTTTGTAGATTGTGTAATGTTTTGTGTCTTGTAAATTTGTCCTGAAATAGTCCATTGCTGTCTTTTCTCATCCCAGCTCTTATCAATATCAAAAGGGATTCCCAAAGAAGAAGCAAGCATTTGTGCTGCAATATCTTCAGCATAATCACCTGATTGTCTTTCATTTTGACCAAATGATTCGTATTCGGAGAGATAGCCATAACGGTTAGTATCTTTTGGCCTAGCGATTCCAACTGAGGCTGAACACAATCTATGTGGTTCATTAGTTTGATTCTTTGAATAAATAGTAAATAGAATTTGTCCAGGTTTAATTTGTTTTAATCCTTCATTGCGAGAAATTAGTTTGGCATTTGGTGGAAATATACTGGAAATCAACACAAGGTTGGTTCCTGCAATTCCAGCATCCCTAAGTGCATATTCAAAGCTTGTTAGTCTGTCTTCATGAATTCCTTTTCCTTTTGTAAGAAATAATTTTTTTGCAACTAAATCAAGCAATCTTTTTTGATGAAAATGGATTTATTATTTATACTTTAATTGAAAAGATTTCAAAAAATAAATCAGAGATCTCAGAAATAAGAATTCTAGAATCAGTTTGTTCGTTAGACTTTAGTACAATGTTGTAAGGCTTAAAATGTGTTAGAAGAATTTTTTCAGTCAGACGGGTTTGTAATAGGGTACTATGTTTTGACTGTAGGAGCATCTCTTCTTTTAATCAAAGAAACCAAAAAGAGAATTTCTAATCTTAAAGTTGGCATCAATTCGATGAAATATGCACCTTTTGCTTTTGGAATATTATTTGCATATGTTGTTTTTGCCTATGATTTTGTGGAGACCATTCCAATTCTAAATTGGAGTTGGTTAGGATACAATATTGCTTTTGGTCCATTTGCAGACGAAGGATTATGGGGAATTATTCCATTTGTTCCTTTATTGCTATACATGTTTATTCACATAAACTACGTTGAAGAAATGTATTTTCGAAAATCAAAAAAGATGGTAATAGTTTGGGCCTTTGTACATATTGCAATGGGAGTAAAGGTCCACATGGCAATCATTTTACTACCAATAGGATTTTTGTTCAAATACATATACGATAAGAAAGGAATTAATCATTCCTATGCGATGCACTTTGCCACAAATATTTTAGTCGTGCTTACGCTTTTTCTTTCTTTTATCAGGTAATTTTTTCTTTTGAGTAAGAAGGACATAGGTGAAAAATGCGCCCAATCCAAAATTCACCACACCCATAAACGTAATCAAAATAGTTTGAGAAGGAGGTGCAACATATAATCCTACAAGCATTCCAGCTATTCCAGTTCCAAAAAACATTATCATCAAAACTTTAACTCTAAAAGGATTGATGTATCTCATTATGAATGATTTATGATTTGACATTATAAATTGAAGGATAATTTTAGTGCTTGTGAAAAGGTAAATTTTACAATTTATTTTTAAAATTACAATCTGGTAACACTTTAAACCTTCAAAAATTTCATTTTATTTCGTGCCAATGTAGCTCAGCCTGGCTAGAGCATTCGCCTTGTAAGCGAAAGGTCGTGGGTTCAGATCCCGCCATTGGCTTCACCTTTTGTATTCGTAAATGATTTTATTTTATCATATTGAGGATTACTGTTTTCTATACGCTTTCTAAATTCTGTAGCAGTTAGTGTTGTAATTTACTAAATTAAATTCTATAATTCCTACAAATAAAATCATAAAAATAGACATAATAATTTGTTCAAATTTTCTACTATGAAATAGTAAAACTAAATTTTTAATAAACTAATTAGTATGGGAATTTTAGTTTAAAAAAAAGAAAAGAAAACCTTAGTTATAGCATCAAATGATTAATTTATTGAAACAAAACTCATGTCAATAAAAATTTTCAATCCAACTGAAATTACTCCATCAGAATGGTACTCTATAAATCGATTTGTGTCAGAATTACAATTCCAAAACAAGCCATGTGTTTCAGTATACTATTCACGTGACAAAATTTCTGAAACAATAAATCTTTTGAGAGAAACAAAAAGAGATAGTAAAACTGAAGAAATTGAATCAGCAATAGAAAAAAGAATTACCAGTTTAAGCAAGAACATAAACTCAAAAAAGCT
The DNA here is from genome assembly GCA_965223865.1 of Nitrosarchaeum sp. Lineage (GTDB taxonomy): Archaea > Thermoproteota > Nitrososphaeria > Nitrososphaerales > Nitrosopumilaceae > HKST03. Next base: position 977,304 of record OZ245020.1, on the reverse strand, counting down.
GGCTTTCAAAACATATTGTGTTTTTGGATGGGAGTCGAATGGAAGAACCATAATAAAAAATATCACAGTATCAAAGAAACTACCATACATCTATCTAGCAAGTAAAAAGCCATATCTAAAACCATTTTATGATGTTTTAAAGTCCAATTATCAAATCATATTAGTAATACTTGATCACAAAACAGCTAAAATTCGATTGCTACAAGGAGACAAAGTTCTTTCTGAACAACGTCTTAGCATTAACTTGCAGGGCAGACACAAAAAAGGGGGACAAAGTCAGAAAAGGTTCTTGAGAGCAAGACAAACATACATTCAAGGGTTTTTCAAAAAAATTGCAAAGAAAATAGACAAGATTGATTCGAACAATATAGATATTTTATTTCTAGGAGGAAGTGGAACTGCAAAAACTGAATTTCACGACGAATTAAACTCAGAATTAAAAAAGAAATGCAGATTTATTCAAAATATTTCTTTTAACACATCAGTTGATGTCATAAATAAAAAAATCATCAAACACCTGTATGATTATAGAAGAAAACAGGTACTTGAAACGGTTTCAAAATTTGAAAGGCTTGTAAAAGAAGGCCTTATCACAAAAAAAAATTCTGAAATTCAAAAGGCATTAGAGATAGGAGCAGTAGATACTTTATTAATTTCTGCAAATTATCATCAATCATCTTCAATGAGTAAAAAAATAATAAAAATTATAGAGATGGCTGAAAATACTTCATCTAAAATAGAATTTGTAACCAATCCTAAACTTACAAGAGGGTTAGAAAAATATGATCATGTAGTTGCACTACTTCGATACAAACTCAAGTAGTTAAACCTAGACAGAGATTTCATTTATTTATGGCGGACATGTGTTTTTACAAGTCAATAAAATGCAGAATTATACCTAAAAAAACTCTAGATAATTGAGAAATTCTTAAGTCAATGTTAATTTTTGAAAATTATGAGAAAGACAATTGGTATCGGCTTATCTATTGTAATTATAGGATTAATTTCTGTAGGATTATTTGCGTATTCTTACAGTCAACTTAGTATTAGTCTAAATGACGTAAATCTTGAAAGTATTGATTTGGTAGAATTATCTTTGTCCACTCTTCTAAATTTAGGCCTAAACACATTATCAGGTAACTGGTTAGAGGCAGCATTTGATTTGATTCAAGGGATAAATTTGAATTTGATATTTGAACTAAGCAATAATGGTTTTGTTCCAATATACATTCCTGATATATCCTATGAACTTTCAATTAATGATGTTTTGATTGGAAGCGGAAATAGTAAAATCAACATTACAATAAATCCGGGACAAACAATAAAAATTGCATCTTTACAAAACATTCAAAAAAGTAGTTTATTACCCACAATTAATTCAATAATCAACACAGAAGGAATAATTGATCTTAAAGTGAAAGGAACTGCATATTTTCAATTGTCAGGATTAAGTGCTCCCGTTCCATTTGAAGCCACAAAACAAATTTCCATTTATGACGAAATCCAAAGTAAAGTAAATGAATTTCAAAATAATTGATTTATGGCTTTAGCAACAAGTAATATTTCAGATAATTCAAGTATGAAACTGATTCCAAGATTTCATTATTTTAGTTTTCATCATATTTTATAATCCTTCCAATGAGGCAATACGAATAAGTAGCCAAATGTATGATTCATAACAAATTGGAACCAAATGAAGATGTACCTACTCTAAACAATTCAAAAAGTAAAATTTCTGAGAAAAAATCCAATTTTAACGGGTTAGTTGTAGGGTTGATAGTAGCTATTGGGATTGCAGCATTTTTTGCAGGTTCCTACATCACAAGTCTAAACTCTGACCAAATCACTCAAAAAGATCTTGATGATGCAATAACAAAATTAGAACTAAGAATTCTTCAAAATCAACTACCAACAAATCAAGCAAAGCCACCAGTCAAAATTTCAGCAGATGACGATCCAGTAAGAGGAAATCAAGAAGCACCAATCACAATCATAGAGTTTTCAGACTTTCAATGCCCCTTCTGTGCAAGATTTCATGTTCAAACATTACCACTTCTTTTAGAAAATTATATCGATTCAGGTAAAGTAAAACTGGTGTATAGAGACTTTCCTATTCAAAATATTCATCCAAATGCCATGCCTGCAGCTGTAGCAGCAGAGTGTGCTAATGAGCAAGGAAAATACTGGAAGTATCATGATAAATTATTTGAGAATCAAAATCAATGGGCAAAAGTAGAAACCACTAAAGCTATTGGAATATTTAGCCAGTATTCAATAGAAATAGGATTAGACAAGGAACAGTTTGAGGCATGCCTAACTAGTGGAAAATATGTCGATGAGATAAGAAATGATCTTAATGACGGAAGAGAATACGGGATTACTGGTACTCCTGGATTTTTTGTTGGAAATGATGATGTAGGATTTGTCGAACTAAAAGGAGCTCAACCTTTTGAGAGCTTCAAAAAAATAATCGATTCACAATTAAACACATAAAAAAATAACAAGCGTTTATTAGACCTAAACTGGGTTTAAAATTCATAGGAATAATGACGAGTAAGCAGTGAGCTTTTTCGTCATTGCTTTAGAGAAGAATACAAAATGAAAAAATTTCAGGATTTAGAATTAAGTGAAGAAATACTAAAAGGAATAGAGGATTTAGGTTTCAATGAAGCATTTCCAATTCAAGAGGCAGTAATTCCTGTTTTACTTACAGGAAGAGACGTTGTTGGTCAAGCACATACAGGTTCAGGAAAAACAGCTGCTTTTTCATTATCAATGCTACAAGAGATTCAACCAAAAAAAGGAATTCAAGGATTAGTGATGGCTCCAACAAGAGAGCTTGCAATGCAGATTACAGAAGAAATCAAAAAATTTGGAAAATATACAGGAATTAAAGTAGCAACTGTTTATGGAGGCCAAGGAATGGGTTTGCAATTAGATGCTCTGGAAAGAGGAGTAGAGATTGTTGTTGCAACTCCTGGAAGATTAATCGATCATCTAAAACGTGGATCAATTGAACTTAAAGACGTTTCACATATTGTCTTGGATGAAGCAGATACAATGCTTGATATGGGCTTTATTGATGATATTCAATTTATTTTAGATTTAGCTCCAGAAGAAAGGGTAATGTCATTGTTTTCAGCAACAATGCCTACTGAGATTCTACGACTATCTGAGGAATACTTGAAAAACCCAAAACAATTTCTTCTTGATGCCGATGATCTTAGTGGTGAAGGTATTGATCAAGCCTATTTAGTAATTAAAGACAGAGACAAATTCAAGTACTTGATTGATTTTATCAAGCAAACAAAGGGACAATGTATTGTATTTTGTTCTACAAAATACAGAACAAGAGATGTTGCAAAATTTCTTCATCAAGAGAAATTTGATGCAGTAGCAATCGAGGGTGACATGTCTCAACATAGAAGAGAGCAATCAATGGCCAAATTCAGAAGTGGTAAGGCAGACATTCTAGTTGCAACAGATGTTGCATCAAGAGGGATTGACGTACCACGAGTAGAACTTGTGATAAACTATGATGTACCAAATCAAGAAATGGCATATTTCCATAGAATTGGGAGAACTGCAAGAGCTGGTGCAAAGGGTAGAGCAATTACCTTTGTATCATATTCATCAGTAGGGGATTGGAACCTAATCAAACGTCAAATTAAGGTTAGCTTGACTGACTTGAACAAAGAGATGGGAATAGAGATATCTATTCCAGACCCACTAAAAAGAGAAGTACCCACTAGAAGATATGGCACACAATCAAGGTCAGGGTATTCCAGAGGTTCACATGGCGGCGGATATGGAAGATCAAATAGAAGAGATTCTAGAGATGAAAGAAGAGGCGGTAGACGAAGATTTGGAGACCGGGGTGGAAGAAACAGTTACGGTGGCCGCAGTAGATGGTAAAGTGCAAAACTTAAAGACGAGTAAAAGATCAATAATTTCAAGATAAAGTAATGCACAAAGGATTCATTTTATTAAATTGCGATCTCGGAGCTGAAGAATATATTGTTGAAGAATTAAAACAAATGTCAGATGTAACAAATGCATATCTAACTTTTGGAGCTTATGACGTAATTGCAGAGATTGAAACTCAGGATCAGGATGGTTTTGAAAAGGCAATTGGTATGATTAGAAAATTATCAAGAGTTGTTAGCACAATGACACTTAATGTCATTAATCCCGAATAATTGTTATATGAGATAATTTAGGTTCATTCAAATGGAAAAAATAGAGTATGAGGGGACTGTTTGGGCAATTAATCACAATAACCCTGAACCATTAGTTGAGCATGCCCTTCACCAGTTAGAACTTCATGGAGTAAAAAAAGAAGATATTGTTTTGACTGATGCACCAGAAAATGTCAAAGTAGGAGCCATCGTGGTGGAAATTTGGCCATATCATCTTGATGTAGCAAAGGTAAGAACAATTAGAAATGAATCTTTTATCAGTGGAACTGTAATGAATATTGAACTAAAATTAGATGCAGATGGGAACTATACAGACTAAAACAAGAAAAGCATATCAGATCTGTATCAACTTTTGACATAAAGCGCACACAAAAATAGATTCAGTTATCTAAAATTTTCTCTAACAGAATAGAGGATTTTATGAATATTGCCAAAATCGACTCAAAAATAGTAATTAGGCATAACAATACAATAGGTTATAATCTAAAATTTCTAATCTCATAGTTTTTTCCAGTTAGAACTAATCACGTAATATCTAATACAAAAACGATCCATAGGCTCTTCAAATTTGAGTAACATTAGTTTAAGACAATAACACAAAGGGGGCAATGTTAGGCACTCCATTGGAATTCAATATGAAAAGCATGTAATAACCGGGAGGAGCTAAACTTTTGTTATCAGGAACTTGTACCGATAAAACACCATCATGCTTGTCCTCAAATTTTAATCCGATATATCTTTGTTCAGGATTAAGACAATGAGTTGTATTGGAAGGTCGTATTATTGCAACGGATTCTATAGAATCCGCATCCAAAGTCTCAATATCAAAGAATTTTCCGTAGTTTATCTGAGATAAAGTATTTACAATTTTCGGGCGCGTACCTTTAAAGAAATATGGAGGTTTATAGATTTCAATTCTTTTTTCAAAACATTTTCTAGCAGGATTGCTTCCAGCTGTCATTACACTTCCATCTTGTAGTAAGATGGCATTAGAATGATATAATCGGTCAACGGACATTGTTGCAACTTTTTTCCAGCGTTCCTCTTTTGTAATGAATAATTCTGCTTCCATAACTGCATCTTCAGTATGTTTTGGATTTCCTGTAGATTCATCTAAACATCCTTCATCGCCATGATGATGACCTATATGTCCTCTTTTTCCACCTGCAACAAGAATATTTTGATCAGGCAAAATAACGGCATAAATGTAATATCTATTGTGAATCATATCCTTGTATTCTTCAAATACTGGGATTTTTTGGGATTGTTGATCAAATCTTATGATTTCGGTTTTCTTGGTGATGTGATTACCAACAGTATCTCCACCACCCATAAGCATTATCTCCCATTTATCATAAGGTGGATTAACTGGAAGTAATACGCTAGATCCTTCTTGTCTGTGCATATTTTTTGGGTTGGGAATTTTTTTCCATCCTTTTTGTCCTGGTTTGAATATTCCTATGTTGAATCCATATAATGTAAATGGAAATGTCATATGAGTATTATATGAACCAGAATAAAATAACTCCCCGTTAGGCATTAGATGAATCCTAGGATACAGTGGAAGAAATTTGTTGGCACCGTCTATATGTTTCCATACATATTCGTTTTCTGATTTGGTACAGATTTCATGATGGTTTAGAATTAACCATGGTGGCCATTTTGTAAGTCCTGCAAATGTTGCAACGCTGCCATCCTCCAACATAACACATGTAGGATACCACCGACCATGTTTCATGTTTTGAATTCTTGTCCAACTATGATCTAGTGGATCAAAAATGTAGGATTGCTCCAATCCTGAGAAAGGAGGAAATGCAAACTCTAAACCAAAAAGACCATCATACTTGTAAGTACCTCCAGCAAGAAAGAGCTTACCATCAGGCAAATACGCATGCCCAACACAAAACAAATCTCCTTCTATTCCAGCATCAGATATTTCTTGTATAGTTCCATTATCATGATCAGAATAATCAGGTGAAAAAATTTCTGGCAAGTACCATTTTCCTTCCATTTCTTTTTCATTTGCAGAACCTCCAAAGCCCAAAACTTCACCTGTATGAAGTAGCGCTAAATGAACAGGCAAATGTTTGAATTGTGGTTTAATTACATCCCATTTTCCAATGGAATTATTTTCATTGCTCATCTAGAAACATTCTCAAAATAGTATTAAACTCTTAAACCCAGATCCTCACAAGTAAGATTTTCTCTAATTCAAGGTGAAATTCAATTTTTCTGATTTAATAATTATGTGTTAAATTCAGACGGTTTTTCTTGATCAAAACAAAAATTGAAAACATTATTGATACTGCAAATGTCAAAAACACTATGGGGAACTCAGGTATTACTTTGACTGCCTCATCTAACTGAATTCGTGTGAATGTTATACCATTTCGAGGATCTGTAATTTGAGTTCCAGTACTCTTGAGAATATCCAAACTATCTTGCACCGTTGCATCAGGTACTTTTTCTTTAATTAGAGCCCATGCACCTGCGACATGTGGTGTTGCCATTGATGTGCCGCTCTTTGTTGCAAATTGGTTATTTAGAATAGAAGAAATAATGTTGCTTCCCGGAGCCAGTAAATCTAAAATGTTTGCAGAATTACTAAAAGATGAAACAGAATCACTCTTTGTAGTGGATCCAACACTAATTGCAGATGAAATACATGCAGGGGCACTAATAGAATCAGAAAAGCCATTGTTTCCAGACGCTATAACAGTAACAACACCCACAGATCTTAACTGATCAATTAATGGTTTTAGTGGCTGATCATCACAAACTGAATTGAATTGCCCTCCACCAAGACTCATGTTAATTGAGGATATGTTCATTTCTGGATCCTGGCTTAGATCAAGTACTCTTTCTAGTGCTTTCATCTGATCTGAGGTATAACTCAGTACACAAGGTGCCTGAAAGAAACAGCTCAATGGATTGTTAAATTGTGAGAATACCTGGATTGGGATTATTTCAGCGTCTCGAGCAACTCCATGATATTCGTTTCCTAACATAAATGAACCACCAGCAGCAATTCCCGCCACATGTGTTCCATGATCACAACCTGCAATAGATGAGGGGCATGGTAATCCTGAATCAGTTTGAGTTGATTCGAGTACACCACCAGGACAAAGACTAGTAGAACCATCAGATGGTACCGTGGATGAGTAACATGCTTCTGAAATTATTTTTCCAGAAAGAAATGAGTGATTCTTGTCTACTCCAGTATCCAATATTGCAATTTGCTGACCTTTTCCAGTATACCCAACACCATCAAAAGATTTAGACCATACCTTATCTGCTCCAATGATATTGTTGCTTTGGTTAAGAAGTAAAGGAAATGCAATATCTCTGGTTATTTCAGTCACCATTGGAGATGATTGTAATATATTTAGAGATTCAGGGTTTGCAGTGGTGCTAAGGTATGGGACATGTTTGAATTGATAAGTGTCAGCACTCAGAGCATTTGATGCAGACAGTTGTTCCATTATATCCTGCTGGGCAGTTTGTATTGCTTGTTGCTGATTTTGTATTGCCTGCAAGCCTTCCATCTCACCCTCTAAGGAAATAGGAACATCAAGTGAAATTATTACCCGTACTTCTCCTTGTTGTTCTGCTACGGATATTAAATCTGCAAAGCTTTCAGACATACTAATAGTATATGGATAGGAAAATGACAGATTTGCCTCTTGCAGTGGATCTAATTCTTGTGCATGTATATTTAGTGGAATTATAATTGAAAAAGTCAACAAAACAAACAACAGATTCTTCAATAACATGATAAAAACAGAATATCTTTTAGGTATTATGGCTATTTTAAAGGATAGTATTACTATCTAATTTGCAAAAATTAAATCTAGACAACTAGTGATTTTTTTAAAGCCTTGTCTCTAAAAAATCAATTAGCAATCTTAGTTTTGGATCCATTGTAAGCTCATCTGCTGTAATTGTAAGTTTTTCTCCATCTTCTATAACAATACGGTATTGAAAACAATCACGACCTTTACTTTTTGGAGACAGATTTTTTATTTTTTCATTTCTAGTGTTTTCCAAAAGTTCTTGTAGATGTTTTTGTTCATTTAAGGGGAGTTTTTCATAATTAATTACACAAGAATTTGTGATTCCTGCAAAACCTCCGCTTCGTTCAAAATTTATCTTCAATACAAATCAACTAATTTATTGAATTAGAATTTTACACCGACGTCTTTCCAGGCTCTTTTGATTGCAAGTTGTTCAGTACTATTAGTGCCAAAAAGATCACCTGCTACATCAGAAGTCTTTATTGCAGCATCTTTAAAGTCAGAAGTGGGTCTTAATCTGTCTCTTAATGCGATATACCATACCTTACCGGCCTTTTCCCAAGCATATCCACCTATATCCATTGCTGCAAGATAAAATGCATGATTTGCAATACCTGAGTAGATATGAACTCCACCATTATCTTCAGGAATTTTTTTATAATCTTTCATGTGAGAGGGTTGTGGATCCTTTCCTATTAGAGGATCATCATATGCAGTTCCTGGGGCTTTCATAGAACGTATAGCATCACCATTTATTTTCCAAGTAAACATTCCTTTACCAATCAACCAATCAGCCTTGTCAACTTTTTGTTTTTTATAATGTTGTTTTACTAACGCCCCAAAGACATCAGACATGTGTTCATTAAGAGCACCAGGTAAATCTCGATAAACCAATCCTGCTTCAAAGTCAGTAACTCCATGGGTTAACTCGTGGGCAACAATGTCTATTGCACGAGTAAATCTCCGGAATATTTTACCATCGCCGTTACCATATACCATTTGACTTCCATTCCAGAAAGCGTTGTTATACTTGTAACCATATTGAACAGTAGAATCTAATCTCATTCCTTGGTCATCGATAGAATTTCTTCCAAAGATTTGATCGTAAAAATCATATGTTGCACCAGAATATCGATAAGCTTCATCTGCAAAAACACTAGGTGCCCTAATTTTGTGGCCTTCAGACATGATTAGTTCTCCAGGTAAGCGTCTTCGATGCTTTGCATCAAATATCATTCGTTCTTTTTTTCCAGAGATAGCCAAAAGGGATGATAGATAACCTAGTGCTTCTCGTCTTCCCCTTATTTGCTCAGAAATTGAGATTGTGTTTAACGCAGAATTCTGGTCTATTTTTGTTCCTTTCTTAGCAATGTTTTCTAAAATGTATGGTGGAATGGCAAAACAATGAGTATGCATGAGATGGTATTTCAAATAACTTTATCATATTTAATAATGATCAAACGTTTGTGTAGCTAAATTAAATCAACAACCAGAATTTATTCAAACTTTAAAATCAGTACTTTGTTTTCATAAATCTCCGTATTTTATCGGTAGGGTTGGAAAGTACATGTCTTGTATTGTATCTTTTAGACACAAAATTTCTTAGTGAATCCTCATAAAAGGTGTCCTTATTTGAAAAATATCCTTGTAAAAATAATCTGAAACTTTTCAATCCTTTTCCACGTTTTAGCAACAGCAAGGATCTTAGAAATGTATGTAACAAAGGATAACCAAGTGCTCGCATAGCATATCCATAATGATAAAACATGATGGGCTTGTAGGTGATTGCAGTTTTTCTTGAGGTTTTTGTTATTATATCATCATAATAACTCACATTAAACCCCAACTGCATTGCCTTTACGTAAACATAAGTTTCATAGCCATAATTTACTGGTAATTTAGATCCTATTTTTTTCCAATATTCTTTACTAATTACTCGTCCTGATCCTCTTGGTGCAGTTGCTATTTCGTCTTTAATTGCACCAGAAGCTACAACTGAATCGTCTTTTATCATTCTTCTAGTTATTTGTTCAAAATAATCACTTGACAGAATATGATCAGCACCAACTATGGAAATAAAATCAAGATTATCAACATCTAATTTTTTTAGACCATAATTGAAAACTTTGGCAAGTTCTGGACGTGTGACCCAATTGTCATGGATTTCAGGAAAACTCAAAATCTCAACATCAAAATTTCTAGCAATTTTTACTGTATCATCAATAGAATTATCATCAACTAGTATGATTTGTCTTAAGGGTATTGTTTGTGCGACAAGTGCAGACAGAGTTTCATGAATATTTTCTGCTTCATTTCGAGCAATTACTACAGTTCCTATTTTTGGAAATTTATCGATATTTTCTTTCATAGCTCACATACAAATTATGAGTCGGCTCAAATTTTATTTTTTACAACAAGTAAAAAACAAACATCAAGAAGAATTGTTGTTGAAAATAACTAATGAGATTTAGAAAAAAATAGTATGATCCTAAAAGTATAATGTTCTCATTCATGATCATTCATGATCATTCATGAATTACTCAAATTGAGGCAAATTACCGTTTTAATAGAACTAGAAAATTAAAATATTTTAGACTGATTTTGAAAAAAAGTAAAAAACAAAATATTGTTTTAGCGGCTATTGCAATAATTATAATCGGAGCAATTGTAGGATACAATTATTCTGTAGATCAAACAAAACAAAAAGGATTGGAATTTGGAAATGAGTTGCAAAAAATTCAAGGAGAAGTAAAACAGATTCAAATAGAATTTAACTCAAAAATTACACAATGGCAGGAAGGAGATCTAGATTTGACTAAATTACTAGATTATTCAGAATCGCATTTTCAGAAATTAGAAGGCACCATTGGAAAATATGATAAATTAAGCCCGCCAGAAATGTTTAGTGCTTCAGTGGAGCTTTTCAAGTTATCAACACAATCACAGTTAGAAAGTGACAGAGAATTTACAGAATGGATTAAAAACAAACAAGAATCAAACAAGATAAGATCAGATTCATTGTTACAAGAATCATTTGATTATGAAATGATGGCACTAGCAGAGTTTAATGCTGCAAAGAGCGGAGTGAAGGAATACGATACGCCTGGAAAATTTGAAGCTCCTAAAACAGATGTTACAGACAAAGTAGATAAAATTTGGAAAAACATGAAAGAAAAATGCCATCAAGAATATGGAATCGAGCAAGAACCAAAATTAAATCAAAAAGAATTAGAAAAATGTTTGAGCGAAGCTGACACATGGAAGATTGAACATCTTCCCTAGTTGTGCAAACTTATTTAGAGAAATGTAGAATCAATAGTGTGAAGACAATTTTTTTAATTTTATTGGTGTTTTGTGGACTTATGCCTATGGCCTTTGGAGAGGTTTCCATTCAAAATGATCAGAAGTATTTAGGAGATGATGGAACACTTCACATAGTGGGGGAAATTTTCAATAATCTGGATGTCCCATTAAATCAGATTACCATCAATGTAATACTCTTTGATGAATATCATCAAATTATTACCACTAAAGAAACAACCTCTTTGGTAAACATCATTATGCCAGAAATGAAAGGGCCTTTTGATTTCATCTTAACGGATTCAGAATCAGAAAAAACAAAGTCATATCTGTTAGATGTAAGCTATAAGATTGGTGCACCAAAAAGCCAAGTTATTGATATCACGTCATCAGAATTATCAAGGGATAACCTCAATAACCTAATGATCAAAGGAAAAGTTACAAACAAAGGAGAAATTACAGCAAATACAGTTGTAGTTATTGCAACCATTTATGACAAGGACGGAAATGTTGCAGCAGTGTCTCGAAGTCATCCTGAACCAGATTACCTCAGGACAGGGGATGAGATATTTTTCCTGGTAACAATTCCAGACAAGTCTCAAACAATGGAAATTCAAGACTATTCATTGGTTGCAGAATCAGAAGAATATGCATCTGTTCCAGAATTTCCAATAGGCTCACTTATTCTATTAGGAGGATCTTTATCGGCATACATTGGAATTACAAGGTTTTCTGGAAGAACTACAACAAAGTTAATTTCTGCAACAGATTCAAAGTAGACTCAATTTCTTTAAGAATTAGATTTTTATCCAAAGGAGTAGGCTCTGAAAACCTAATCGGAAATGTAATTGTAAGCATATCTTGATCAGTATGAGAAATCCTAACGGAATGAATGTGATTATTTGTTTTAGAGATAAAATCATTCCATTTATCCAAGTGGGTTTTTACTCGGTTGATTTGAGAACCTAGTTCTACAATATTTACATCCAAATCAGTATCAAACAATCCAAACTTTACAAGAGGCACCATCAGAAAGCCACCAAGAATTTTATCTTTGTTTTTTATCATGTGTGAAATAATCTCTTCAGAGTTTTCTTTAGGATAAATTTCTCCATAGTCAGGATCAAAATATCCGGCTATCATTTTTTTAGAATCATAAATTCGATAAAACCCTTCATCTAGATCTAATTTCCACAACAATTACGAACAGAACAGGAATAAATAAACAAGTTACTGATGAAATTAAATAATAAACAAAGAGTTGAAAAGTATGGCAATTTCAAAAGAAAACAGAGATTTCATAGATAGTCTAATTGATTATTACATTAGTGAATCAGAATCTTACAAGCAAATTGCAGAGAATTTTGTTCCTGAAATTGAATCAGTCCCAGATACCGCATTTGGAATAATTACTGGATGTGTATATTCGGGGTTTCTGCAAGCATATCAAAATCAGCAACAAAATCCAGGACTAGACGATATGAGAGAGTTTAATCAGATAATAAAAGAAAGAGCCCCTTTGATTAAAAAAGCCATTTTAGTACCTCCAAAACAACAAAACGAAGAAGAGCCAACCAAAGAAATTTGAATTTTTATTTGAGAATTCACTGAATATTCTCCAACATTTGATCTCTCAAATAATCACATTTTGACATCGCATTATTGGAGTCATACTAGCACTTTTTAAAAGCACAATTGAAATCAATAATGAGAAACAAGTAAGAACAGATATCGGTACAGTTTAATTTAATTTGATACAAGAAAAATTATGAAAGTCGATGGGAGCAAAATTATTTTTGGGTTAGGAGTAGGATCAGCAGTTGCTACAGCTGTTGTTGCATTGTATTTTGCTATACAATAAAGATAAATCCTCTATCATTCAAATCAAAACATTGTCAGCTACAAACGAATTTAAGATTACTCAGCTTGTGGATAATGGTCAGATAATTCAATTAACTTTAGTAGAAAATGTTTCAACTGAACCAATTTCACAAAAACAGATGATTATTGAAAACGTTTCAAAAAAAATAGATTCAGAGACAAAAGAGCAGGTAATGCCTTTACTAGAAGCTATTTTACAAGCTCAGCCCACGGTAAATATCAAAACATATCAACAAACCCAGATTACAATTGCAATGCCAAAATCAAGATATGAAAATATTGGTAAACCTCAAGTAGGTAGCACCATAGAAATCAATTTGAGAAAGATCTAGAGATGGGATTCAATATCCTCAATTGTATGCAGGGGCAATGAACAAATAAAATCTTTGCAAACAAAAACATTTGTTTTATCCTCAAAAGTTTTTCCCTCAAAAAAGGCAAATGACGATAGATTCTCTAATTGTAATTTGTTTTGAACAGTCAGCAAAATAGACTCTGGTAAAAATTTTGTGTAAAGATAGTTGCAAATTTGAGTATTTTCATCATTTAGTACTGTTATTTCAGTTGGTTTTTGCAAGTATGTGAAAATTGTATTTAAGAGAAATCCAAAGCCAAAAGGATTTTCAGCAGCTACTTGTGCTTGAGATTCCATAACTTTTGTAGAAATTTCAAGAAATTGTGTATCCTGTGTTAAATGATATAATCGTAACATTACAAATGATGAAACAGAATTTCCAGATGGTAACGAAAGGTCATAATTGTTTTTGGGCCTAATGATCAGTTTTTCATGATTGTCAGATGTCATGTAAAAGCTGTTATTTGCTTCATCCCAAAAGTGATCAATTAAATGGTGTCCTAGCTTTTTTCCCAAATTCAGATATTTCAAATCAGGTTTAATCTCAAAAACATCTAGCAAAGCATTTACAAAATAAGCATAATCTTCCAAATATCCATCAATTTTTGCAGTATTATTTTTGAAAGTTCGCAATAATTTTTCATCAGATAAAAGATTAGTTTCAATAAAAGAAATACAATTGATTGCAGCATCCAAGTATTTTTGGTCATTTGTAACGCGAAATCCTTTAGCAAAAGCAGTAATCATAAGAGAATTCCAAGAGGTCAAAATTTTATCATCTAGGTCAGGTGAAATTCTGTTTGAACGAACAGCAAGTAATTTTTTAGAGTAAGAGTTTAAAATTTCTTGTACTCTATCTTCGGAGATCCCAAAGTTAAAGGCAACAGTAGATTTGTTAATATTATTGCATAGAATGTTATTTCCTTCCCAATTTCCACCATCTGTTACGTCATAAAATAAACAGAATATATCTGCATCATCTCCTAAGACTTCTTTAATTTCACTTTTTTTCCAAACGTAAAACTTTCCTTCAATCCCTTCAGAATCTGCATCATATGCAGAATAAAATCCACCATCACTTGAAGTCATTTCACGCAAAACAAAATCTAGAGTTTTTTTAAGCACCTCAAGGTAGAAGGGATCTTTAGTAATTTGATATGCTTCAATGTAATTTACAGGAATCAATGCATTATCATATAACATCTTTTCAAAATGTGGTACAAGCCATTTAGTATCAGTTGAATACCTATGAAATCCCCCACCTATCTGATCAAAAATCCCACCCTTTGCCATTTTATTGAGTGTTTTAAGCGCAAATTCGTTGAATTTTGATAATCCAGAGAGTTTTGCATAACGAAACAAAAACGACACATTTGCCGCATTTGGAAATTTTGGTGCAGACCCAAATCCCCCATAAGCAGAATCACCTAATTGGTACAGGTTCATAGCCGCTTCATCAAGAATACTTTTTTCTAGCTTGGATGAAATTTTAATTGATTCAGTTTTTTGTAACGCATCTAGAAAATTTTCTGCAGTTTTTTCAATGTCTTTTGGTTTTTCTTTCCAAGCTTGCGCCAATTGTCTTGTAATGCTTCCAAATCCTGGACGTCCATATGAATCCAAAATAGGAAAGTATGTACCAACATAGAATGGTTTTTGATCAGGAGTAAGAAATATGCTTAGCGGCCATCCACCTTGTCCTGTTGCAATTTGACAAACTTTTTGATAAATATCATCAATATCTGGCCTCTCCTCTCTATCGACCTTGATGTTTACAAAATTTTCATTCATAAATTGTGCAATATCATCATTTTCAAAAGATTCATGCGCCATAACATGGCACCAATGGCAGGAACTATAACCAATACTCAAAAAAATGGGTTTATTTTCATCTTTTGCTTTTTTTAGTGCTTCATCATTCCATGCATACCATTGGACTGGATTGTGAGCATGTTGAAGAAGATAAGGACTTGTTTCATTGATGAGATTGTTTTCAACCACGCTAGTCAACCTTCTTTTCAGTATTTGTACTTAATTGGTTAGGTTTAGAAAATTCCCTTTCCTTCTTCTAATTCATAAATACGGACATTAATTTTTGCAAGCAATTTTACTTTAGATTTATGGGCCTTTTTGTTGTGGCTATAATCTTTTTTCTCAATTAATTCCTGCAATCTTTTTAGTTGTTCAATAGATAATTTTTTGAATTCGTTTTTAGAACTTGAAACCAGGTGCAAAAGTTTAACACGTTCTCGATCTTCAGCAGTAATTTCATCCACCATGAAATAATAAAATCAAGCACCTTTATTTTTCTAAGGGTATATTCAATTTAATTTTACACATATTTGATTCAGATGATCGGTATTATTTTGAATAAATTTTCTCATTGCGAATATTAAAATCTCATAGTAAAAACAAAGCAATATGGAAAAAATGCGAGCCATGGTACTATCTGAATGTGCTCCTGTAGAAACAAATCCATTAAAATTATTACAAATTGATAAGCATGAAATAAAAAAATCAAATGAGATTCTGCTTAAAATTGAAGCCTGCGGAGTTTGTCATTCTCAACTTCATGGCATTGAGGGAGATTGGAAAGATATTGGAATTCCTCCAACACTACCTACAGTTCCAGGACATGAAGTGGTAGGTCAAGTCATAGAAATTGGAAAAGATGTAACCAAATTCAAAGTTGGAGATAGAGCAGGAATAACACCACTACTTGAAGCCTGCAAAAAATGCCAATACTGTAAAGAAGGAAAAGAGTATCTCTGTGAATCATCAGAAGTTACAGGTGAATCATTCAGAGGAGGATATACAGAATATATCACAGTATCAGAAGAGTTTGCCACAAAAATTCCTCAAAATATGAAGGCAGAATATGCGGCGCCATTATTTTGTGCTGGAATTACTGCTTACAAGGCAGTTAAAGCTGCAGAACCAAAATCACATAAAAAAATTGGAATATTTGGGATTGGAGGAGTAGGACATATGGCAGTTCAATTTGCAAATATAGAGGGTGCAGAAGTAATAGCATTTTCACGTTCACAAAACCATCTAGATGTCGCAAAAAGATTAGGTGCAAAAGACACTATGATTTTTTTAGAAAACCAAAAAGAATTGTTAAAAAAGATCAAAGAGAAGTACGGATGCTGGATGCAGCAATTGTGTTTGCGCCAGCAGACATTGTTACAGATACTGCCATTAAAGCAGTAAAAAAAGGAGGAATGATAGTTATTGCAACAGTTGGCAAAAATCCATCATTTTTAGCATTTGAAGAAAAAACAATCAGAGGAACGTTGATTGGTTCTACAAAAGACATGGAGCAAGTAATAAAAATTTGTGATAAAAAAAATATCGAAGTAGTTACAGAGACCTTTCCTTTAGAGAAAGCCAACGAAGTTCTAAAAAAATTGAAAAATTCAGAAATCAAAGCAAGAGCAGTGCTCATTCCATGATCGTTGGTCTGAATTAAATAATCAATCAAAGAACAATGATTAATGAACTGTAAAAGATGTCACCATACAAACGAGGTTCACATCCCATCTAAGGAAAGTACATCATTAATAAGAATGGGAAAATGCCAAATTCCAAATTGTACCTGTCAACAATATCTAGATCCCATCCAAAAAATGGATGAAGACTTAATTTAATTATAATTCATATACTAAACCAGATTACAAAAAACATGAAAAAACACGCACCAGCTGAAGAAATGAAAAATGAATTAGACATTCTTCTTTCTAAAATTAACGCAATGGAGATTGTTGCATCAAATGAATTTCAAAAAGGAGAAACGAAGATATTAAGAGCACTGGTTGAAGGCCAAATCCATTCAATTAACGAATTTGAGCATTTGAAAAAAGCAATTGACCTGTTAACATTGCAGTTATTTGAAGTCCAAAACAAAATTAAGAGTTAAGTTTAGTATCACTCAGGCCACATTCAGAACACTTGAAAATGCTTGATTTCTCTAAAACTTTTTCAATGTTCATTTCAGAACCACAGCAAGGACAAATAATTCTTTCAGATTCTGATTTCTCAGTATTCTTGCTTTCGGAGGTGGGTTTTGAGCGAACAGCATAATCAAGTTTTTCTTCAGGCATACTTTCTATGTTGCATATTGGTTGATATCTGGCAATGATTTTGGATAATGTACGCTTTCTCTGCTCAGACCCAGATTCAAACATTGGAAGTATGGCCAAATATAGAAATTTTTCAGAACCAGACTTTTCAACCCAACACTTGAAGTTTGGATTTTTTATAAAAAACCCATTTTCACTGGTTTTTTCACATTCATTAGCATAAAGAATTTTGAAGGTGTCTTTTTCGCGAGATAGTATTAGATATACTACTTTTTCCATAGGAGGTCCCCATTCATCAAGATTTATTGGTCCTAGGAACTCATATTGCATGATTTGAATGCTCAATAAGTATAGATTTACTTACTAACTTTTCTATTTTCTTATCAAGATGGAATAGTGCCAATATTTTCTAGTAGATAACATTCTTGAAAAGATTAAATTCAAGGAAGAAGGGTTTTTGATCAAATGAAAGAGCCTCATAATCATGCAAAAGTAGGTTATGCGATGATCGTAGTTTCAGCCAGTCTTACAGCAGTTGCATTACTGACACTTGCCATAGGCGCAGATGTCTTGTATGCAGATACTATTCAAAGAGACAACACAGCCCACTTTAATGAATGCAAGGCAAATGATTTCAAATCCGATGGGTGTGAGAAATATTGGGATAGAATCAACAACGATATTTCCGGAATTTACGTTGATTTAGAAGAGTAATTTTAAAACCCGTTAGCAAAGTCTTCCATAGTATTAAGATTTCTAGTTAGCTTATTCATCGCATAAAATGCTCCACCTACAATTCCTGCTTGATAGAAAGTATACAAAAATACCCCTGATGAAGTAGGATCAGATTTTGTAAAACTGAGAACTAACAATGTAAAGAATACAAAAGTTCCTACAAAGGTGACAATTCTATTAAGAATTCCCGTATTCATTCCCACAATTCGCTTTGTTGCAGCTGCCATTAGTGCAATACTGGATATGATAAGGAACGTTGCACCTCCATTTGCAGTCACAAACTCTGTTAGCCAGGTCAGTAAACCATTTTCAAGTATAGTCATTTCAGGCATTATGCTACCTCCATTAATTGCAAAATTTACAGAGCTAAACATTCCACCAATTACAAAAAAGAATAAGAATATCTTTACAATAGATCTTTTAAATGGACTACGTGTTTCGGAAGGTTTGACTGCTCTTTCAGTAATACGCACTCCATAGAGAAAACCCACCGCCATTGCAGGGGCAAACATAATATTTATCAAAATAGGGGATTCACGGTTAATTGCTTCAATTTGAGGATGAAAAATCATAAAAACAGTAATTGCCGAAGTTGCAGACAAAGTAAATAGAATTAGGTTAAGATATTTGTGAGAGTTAGATTCAGATTCGCCATATTCCCAGTTATACATTTTTTTGAATAAGAGAAAAATGATTAAAGAATAGGTCAAAAAATCATTTGTTCAAATTATCAATTTTTACTATGCCTAAACAAGGGTTTCTTGGGGGTGTCCTATATGCTCAAGCCAAAGTATTCTAAAATAATGAATTTTTATGTCTAAAATGAGTCTCTAGGATTTTTCAAATTAGATTGCTCTGATTTCTAGTCTTGTTGTGAAAAAATTTTGATTTTTGTTATTTTTTGCTATTTTGAAGAACATCACTTAAGATGACAGCGGTAGTAAGATGTAAGAGTTGCAAGACAATTCATGATTCACCCATACAATCAGTTACCACACATCAGGAATTTGTTAAGGCAAAAGAAAAATCTGAGCTTTTTGAGAATATGTGGAAATGCCCAAACTGTGGCAGAATGTCTATGTATACCAGCTTTGATTACCTTTGGCAAGACGAACAAATTGAAATTCCAAGATGAATCAACAACATCAGTAAAAGGAGAAAAAGGATACCAAAAATGGTAAATATTATTTTGTATTAGTTTACTAAATTTTATTAAAATTATTGGTTTAGGCTTTGCATCAATTAATTTTTCATCCTATTCTTCCTTGAAGTTTAATTTCTTCAGATGTATTGGAAGGTGTAGATACGTCAATATATCTAAGTTCATACCAGTCACCAATGTGAACTGGATCCCCATCTATGATTCGTGGAATTTTAATTATTACTTCAAAAATACCAGTATTTTCTCCGGTTTCTCTTAGGAATGAAGCATTTGCATCAAATACAGGGTTAGCCAAAGTTGTTCTGATTCCTCCTTCGCCTCGGTATTCTATTTGGTTTAAGGAAATTTTGTTTACATCCTTTGAATCAAGATTGGCATCAGGCTCATATATTCTCACAGTAAATTCATGCCCTATTCTTGTTTTACCTCCTCCAGAGGTTTGTACTTGAGCATAGGTTTTTGACAACGGTATTGATTTTGTGCTTATTCGCTGTTCTCCTCCAGCATCAGATTCGTCTAAATATCTAATCTCAACTACATCATCCTGATCAATAGCCTTTCCATTTATTGACTCTGGAAGTTGTAATTTGACATAGAATTGGCCAGTAGTAGGCCCAGTTTCAATCATCCTATCTGGACCTTCAATTGGGACACCATTAATCAAAAATTCTAACAGACCTTCTGTTTCGACAATATCTACTCCACCTCGATTAATATTCAAATCATCATCTGTGATATAGAAATTCACTACAGAGCCTCCAGAGGCAGGAATGTTTTCTATTTGAGGTGTGGAAGCAGAGCCAGTATTTCCGGTAATAGTTGATTCAGTACTAACTGTTGGTTTAATATCATCAATTTTGATTTCAGGAGTTTCTTGCACAAATTCGCGTAAAATAGATTTAATGTAACCACGCTCTTCCAATTTTAAGAGAGTAGTCGGACTCAAACAAGCAGGTTTTTCAGAATGGAATATTACTAATGATAATCCAGGTTTACAGATTATATCCGAAGAAGACACCCCATTTTGCAATTGCTTTCTAGGGGAATCAATAGTTTCTCCAAAAGACAAATCCGAAAATCCTGCACTAATGAACAGTGAAATTATCACAACGATTGAGAATAGGAAAACTTTGGTCATCATTTAAGTTATTTTTTTAAAAAACGTTTATGCTTTTAACAATTTTTATTTTTTATAAATAATAAAAACAGGATATTCATATTTTAAATCAATACAAAAATTTTTTATTTTTTTAAAGCTGTATTCATTAAAATGTTTTAATTTTTCATAGAGATTACGCCCAATAACCATACCATTGGTTGAGGCCAGATCATTGATTTTTGCACAGGTGTTAATTGTAGGTCCAACAAGATCAATCAATCCGTTTCTAGTCCTCATCACAGTCACATTCCCATAATCAAAACTAATCCTAAAATCAATTTGAGGGAGGTCATATTTTTCTAGAATTTGATTTAATTTTTCATGTATTACCATCATGGAAAAACCACAGTCTACAGCATTTAAGAAACTAGACTTGTGAGAGTGACAAGTCTCTGGAAAATAAAATAAAAGACTATCTCCCATAATTTTTAGAATTTCTCCATACTGACTATTTACTATTTTTGCCATATTATTTAGAAAAATTTCATAGTATTGTGGTACCTTATTTGTTTCTATTTTAGCTACAGTTTTTGTGAAATTAATTATGTCAACTATTCCAACGCAAAAATATTGCGGGGCACCAACCGTAGTAATCACATCACCATTCTTTTTGTCAGAAAAATTCTCATTATGTTCCAATTTTTGTTTTTCACAGGCTTGATTTGTTTGTGCCAATTTTATTTCTTGATTCATAAATTAAATTAGAATTTATTTGAGATAAACATACTGTTAACAATATTAATATAGTTAACATGTAAGAAGAACATCTGAATCTATGTAGAGTTTATTTGATGCAGACTCAAATTGTTTGAAATTTGAATATTTAGAGAAACATGGTTTTTGCATACTATTTTTTAGAAATTACTCTGTTTACCCTTTTTACTAGTAAAGTTTGCGTTACAGTTGATGGTAAAAGGAACAGTTGTAATTATTTTAGGAGTGATAATTACGATTCTAGGAGGAATATTTCATCTTCAAGGCCAATCAATAATAGGTCCTGAATCGTCATTTATGTATTCAAATCCAGAGTGGATAAACTATGGGTTGCAGATTTTAATATTTGGCATAATAGTGACAGGATCTGGTATTGGATTATTCATTATAAAAAAAATCAGATTATAACCTGATAAATAATCAGAGGATAAATTATTCACAAATTTTATCTCAAAAACCTGCTCCTATAGGGTCTTTAGGTTTCATTATTTCACGTAGTAAAATGGTTGCAAAAGATCCACGTGATAATGAAAACTCTACGGAATTATCAAATGACGAATAATTTGTACAATGTATTGTAGCTTGTCTAAATCCACCTTCACTGCTTACTTCTTGCATCTCTTTTATGAAAAAGTCCTTAGGAGATATTTCTTCATTTTTTAAAATTTTAGAAATATAATAATCAAAACGGGTTTTTTTGTAATATGAGTACCCAACAAAAGGTAATGAAAGGTTTTGTTCCCCATCTTTAACATACTTTCCAATCTTTCCGTTTGAGTCAAAACATACATCGCCCTCCTGAATTTTAAACATATTCTCCCCATCAGAAAATGCAGAGCTCAATGAGTGATTAAACAAATAGGATTGATATGCTTGAATGTAAAATCTTCTTAAAGAAAGAGGAATTGCACGTATTGCCTTTTTTTCATTATCATGTTCAATCATTTCTCGAAGAACAATCCGTTCTATATCCATTTGATGAGGAACATCTCTAAAATATCGGGCATAATTTGATTTGTCTATAAGTTTTTCTCTAATCTCAGTGTTTTCTGTAAAATCGTACGATGATGTAAATGAGAGTATCAAATCAATAGCTTGTTTGAAATTTTTCTGTAAAATCGCCTTTCCGATAAGATGCGTAACAGGTCTTTTTGAGCCGAATCTTTGATATCCATAGAAATTCAAAACTTTTTCATATTCATGAAATTCTTCTAACTGATTGTTGCAATTAGAGATGTTGATTTTAAAGTGATTTGCAATCATATCTTTTTTTGATAAGGGTTTTTTTACATATCCAACTTTTTGAAGAGAATATTTTTCAGAAAGAAAACTATTAATAGATTTACCTTTGTTATTTGAACAAACAAACTGAACCGTAACAGCGGAAGCATCTTTGAGTCCAAGCGCCTTTAGTCTAATTCCTTTTTTTCTAAATATATCCGAAAGTGCATGATTTGTATCAATATTTTTCTTTTTAAGTTTGAATACAGCATAACCTTCTTGCTCTTTTATTGATTTTAATGATCTGTCAGAAATTATCTCAAATACTTCAAAATCTTCAGGATTATTCTTGATTCTTCCTCCAATTCCATTAAAGGAGGTACTGTAAACTAAAATGCCAATTTGAGAATCTATTTTTGGTATCACGACTCTATTGTGAGTGTAACAAATTTGCTAATTGAAACATCCTCTGTTTGGGCACCTAATAGAACTTTGTAGGTTCCTGAAACTGCTTCTTCATTTGCAGAAATTGTTACATCAATTGGTCTTGGACCATCAAAATCTAATTGGAATGTTCGTGGAGAATTTGTACTCACATTCAAAAAGTCATGAGTGGTAGAAATTACCAATGACACTCCAAGTAAATCCTCATCAGATTGGGGATAAATTGCAAAGTTAAGATTTTCAGATTCGCCCGATTTTATTGAAATGGTGTCAGTGTCTAATTCTACACTTAGAGGTAACTCTACCGAAGTATCAACTACTCCAATATTATTTTCCACCCATTCAGTAAACCAAATTTTGTCTTCATAAATGGCAAAATCGAAAATTTGGGCCAATCCACAGTTTTGCAAATTGCCACAATCACCCCAATTTGGATTTCTTGAAGGAATAGAATATTCAACAAGGGATTCTTTGGCAGGATTCATAACTGCAATGCTGTTAGAAGTTTGTTCATTGAAAACCAATTTTCCCATAGAATCAACATCAATCCAATAGGGTCTAGATATTGGAGTTTTAATTATTCCAGTAGAATTTCCATAGGTCAATAGTTGAGGTTCAGATGTCACATATTGTGTGAATAACTCAGATTCAGGATCGAAACTGAAAAAGTGAGAACTAGATGTATCTGCAATCCAGATTTTTCCATCTTCAGTAACCACAGCACCATTAGGGGTAAGTAGGTCAGTCGGTAACTCAAATACTTCAATAAAATCGAATAATGGAAGAGTGTCTTCTCCCGAGCTAATTACAGATTCTTGGAAACCTCTTTGATCATATTTAACCAAAACCCCACTTTCCTGGAATAACCAATTCGTATACCAAATATTATCATCAGCATCAACTGCAAAGTCACTTGTTACAGAGTTATCTACAGGAGAAGGAAGGCTGAGATAATTAAGTTCATCACCAGTTTGAGTTGGGTCCAAAAAAGTGATTTTGTTTCCAGTAAAGTCATTAACAATTATTTGAGAACCTTCTACTTTCAGACGTTGTGGTAAGGAATTTCCTTCAGAAGGATAAGCTACTCGTTGATACTTTTGAGTGTCAGGAGAAAATCTCCATAGAGAATCATATGTTTCATCAGTAAACCAAACAGTGCCATCAGGGGAATAATCAATACCCCACATCATTGAACGACCCCCTTTGGGCCAGGAAGGATTATCAAATTCTGAGAAAGATTCTGTTTGAGGATCGAACTTTGCTAATTTTCCAGTATTAGTTTGTGCAAACCAAACAATACCCTCATAGTCAGCAACTATAGCTAAAGGATTCGTACATTCAGTTGGAATTGTATATTCTTTAACATAAGGAGTAGATTTTGCATCTCCAGAACCACAAAATTGTGCACGCTGTTCATCAGGAAAATTATCTGCAGGAGTTCCAGTTAGAGTAATTTCTGATTCTTCATCTTCAGGAACAATGTTTGGAATAGCAATTGCAACAGTAGAAGTAAGTAAAATGACACCAAAGAAAACAGTAACAATAACTCCTTTTTTCTTCACGAATTAAGAATTTGGTAACCTCATTATATCTCTTCTAGGATTTATTTTAATTTCACAATAATTTCAAATCTCCAGTAATCTTATCAATTAGATTTTCTGGCGCAGGACCAATTGAAATACATGTGATTGTACCAGGAGTAATTTGAGTATGACCAGCATCTGTAACCTCAGACCAAGGCAAGTTCAAATCAATTGCGTGTCGTTTTATTTCTTGTAATTCCTTGATTCCTGAAACTTTTACTACAACTTTTTCTTGTCCTCCCCACCAATGATTAAACCATTCAGGATGAGATTTTCGGACATGTTCTGCACCCAATACACAAGCATGCCCTACCTGAGCTGCGATCTTTCCTTTTCCCATCTCAAGATCAGTCCTAACAACAATTACTTGTTTAATATCTCCCATATTGATATCAAAAAACATGCCTAATGAAAAACTTTTGAGTTAGCAAATAGGTAAAACAGATCTTTAAAAAACAGCATCTCATGAATCCAAAAATCCAACCCATAATCATTGTCAAACAAAATATGAAATTTTAATATTTTTTGCCAAAGTGTAAAATATCATTTAATTTATTA
The DNA here is from genome assembly GCA_965223865.1 of Nitrosarchaeum sp. Lineage (GTDB taxonomy): Archaea > Thermoproteota > Nitrososphaeria > Nitrososphaerales > Nitrosopumilaceae > HKST03. The sequence goes on along the minus strand of OZ245020.1, from coordinate 952,117 downwards.
GAGATACTCAAGTATCACATCACAAGAATTGTAAGATTTTTTTGAAATATCATTCAAAATTTTTGCTTTGTTTGTAGCATATTTGTTTAAATTTCTCATTGTTTTCTGTCACTTTCATACAATAAAATCAATTTAAAAAATAAGGATATTCTAGATGATATTTACAATCATTCAAATAAATACAAAAAATAGAATAAATGTTTAGAAATTTATTCCAATAACTAAAGTATCTTTTTTGAAAAATACAGACAATGAATATTGAACAGGAAACGAGGATTTGTGGTAAATGTAAAAATTTTGCAACTTATTGTTTTTGTTATTGTCCTTATTGTGGGGAAAACAAATTAAAAAACTGCAATTGCAATCTTAAAATTTCAGAAGATTACAAACAAATTCTATCAAATAATCAAGATTTAGAAAAATCGTTTAAAGACAAATTATTTAGAGAGGACTATAAAGATTGGTGGCGTTTAGAAAAGTGGCAAATAGGCAGAAAAAATTTTTCATAATTAAATTTGTAATACTTGGAGGAAATAATTTACAATAAAATTATGACTAAAGCATTTGTTTTAATAAATTGCGAGCTAGGTTCTGAAGAACAAGTTATTTCAGATTTAAAAGCCATTGATTGTGTTAAAAATGTATACGGAGTATTTGGAGCGTATGACATTCTAACAAGTTTAGAATGTGAACGACTAGAAGAATTAAGACAGATGATCATTTGGAAAATTAGAAAGATCGATAAAATTCGTTCAACGAAAACTCTTATGGGAATAGAAGGACAGTGTTAGGAGAAAATTTACAATAAAACTAATGCAATGACTTGGTTTTGAGTGCGATTTCTCAGTAAAAGCTTTAATGTATTTTATACTGAGAAAATATCACTTTTAATTTTTTTGATTTATCAACTTTTAATAAATTCAAGTAGAAATACAATGTATATTGTTAGAAATTTTTTATTATTTTCATTTCCACAGGCAATTCTATTTTGTAGTTTATTACCAACATCTTTTAAATTAAATATTTGACAAATTTAAAAAAAATGTGTACTTTGATGTAGTGGTTGCAGGCGGCAGCGTTTCTGGCTTGATATGTGCAAGAGAAATTGCAAAGGACAAAAATACCGTTCTAGTAATTGAAGAAGATTTTGAAATTGGAACACCTGAGCATTGTGGTGGTTTAGTAAGTACAAGAGGTTTAGAAGAATTAGGAGTAATTCCATTTAGAAAAACTTTTGAAAATTTCATTGAATCTGCAGAAATTTATGCACCTAATGGCAACAGTTTTTCAATAAATTCTGAAAAACAAAAAGTTGCAGAGATAAACAGAAGAGAATTAGATAAACAAATAGCACATCAAGCTCAAAAAAATGGTGCAACGATCAAAGTAAGAACAAGCTTCCAAGAGATCATAAAAGACGGAGTAAGGACAAATGAGGGGGAAATAAAATGCAAAATTTTTGTTGATGCCAGAGGAGTATCGTCTCTGGTTCAAACAGACAGATCTGGGATTCTGTCTTCAGCTCAGTATGAAATTTATGCAGATTGGATAAAAAAAGGAAAAGTACAAGTATTTTTTGATCAAAAACAATATCCAGGATTTTTTGCATGGGTTATTCCATCAGAAGAAGGAAAAGGGAAAGTAGGTGTTGCAGGCAAGGGAATTAACGCTGCAGTAACAATAGAAAAATTTCTTAATTCACGAGATAAATATTCAGTCATAAGGAAAATTTTTGCTCCAATATGGATTAAAGGACCTATAAAGAAATTTGTCGATGGTAAAACTGTTACAATTGGAGATGCAGCAGGACAAGCAAAACCTACAACTGCAGGAGGAATTTATACAAGTGGCATGGGAGGATTGTTTGCAGGTAAAGCGATTTCAAAATTTCTCAAATCTAACAACCTAGAAGATTTGGAAGAATATCAAAAAAAATGGACTCAAAAATTTGGAAAAGAGTTTGAAAAACAATCATTTGCAAGAAAAATTTTGGAACGACTAGACAATAACACTGTAAACAAGTTATTTGATTCCATAACACCTGAGATTACAAAAGAAATTTCAGAAAAAGAAGACTTTGATTTTCACACAGCATCTATTGTAAAATTACTTGGAAGAAAGGAATCAATCAAAACTGCTCAGATCTTGATCACCGGCGAACTTAGAAAACTCCTAAGTTAATCTGTGCACAAATTCTAAGCAAGGTATAAATGATGTTTACAGAACTTTTTGGTATGTCATCTACGATTTCATTACCAACATGTAGTTGTTGCCACAGACATATCATGCCAAATGATAAATGTGTGAAATTTAATTGTCCAAACTGTGGTGCTGATCTAATTTGGAGATGTGAAAGTTGCAGAGAAGCCGCAAGAAACTATATTTGCAGTTCATGTAACTTTCAAGGACCTTAGAAAATGGCTCAATTACTATTAGTTACAAAAATTCTTCCCACAGGAACGGAGATCGATCTAGACAAATTGGCAGAAACTATTCAGAATAAACTGGCAGAAGGGATTGTTATGAAAAGACATGCAAAAGAACCATTAGCTTTTGGATTGGAATTCATAAAAGCAGAGTTCATCTTAGATGACAAAGAAGGCCAGATGGATTCTTTAGAAAATGCAGTGAAATCTGTTGAGGGAGTAAGTGAATTTGAAGTCCTCAACATGAGCAGAATGTCAGTTGACATGAAATAGGTGGTTTTTTGGGACGCAAAGAAGAACCTTTGCAGATGAGAATCGGAGAAGCTAAACAAAGAGATGTAGGTAAGAAGAGAGCCAGAGTGGGTCCAGAAGCTATGGATTATCTGAAAGTTACACCTGGAGATATCATTGAAATTATGGGATCTAGATCAAGTTGTGCAGTTGTCTGGCCAGTAGATGAGGATGAAAAGTTTCCAGACATAATTAGAATCGACGGACAGACAAGAAAAAATGTTGGTGCATCATTAAATGACATCGTAAAAATAAAAAAAGTAACATCCAAGATTGCAAAATCTGTTTCATTAATTCCTGTAAATGATGCAGTTACAGTTGACAAAGAATTCACAGATTTTGTAAAAAACAGATTGAAAGGATTGCCCATCATACATGGAGATGAAATTTCGGTAATGATTCTAGGAAATTCAATGGATTTTAAGATTACAAAAACAACTCCAAAACACGTAGTAAAGATTGACCGTTCTACAAACCTCACAATATCAACTGAGACGACTGTAGATAGAAAAGTTAGAGTGACCTATGAAGAAGTAGGAGGACTGAGACAAGAAGTAAAAGCAATGAGGGAAATTGTGGAGCTTCCTTTACGGCATCCAGAATTATTTACAAGGTTAGGAGTGGAGCCCCACAGTGGAATTTTGCTCTATGGTCCTCCAGGCTGTGGAAAAACACTCATTGCCAAAGTGCTTGCCAGTGAGTCAGAGGCCAATATGTATTCAATTAATGGGCCAGAAATCATGAACAAGTACTACGGGGAAACAGAAGCAAAACTTAGAGATATTTTCAAGGAAGCAAAAGACAATTCTCCTAGCATAATTTTCATTGACGAAATAGATGCCATTGCTCCAAAGAGAGAGGAGGCATATGGAGATGTAGAAAAAAGAGTAGTAGCTCAGCTCTTAGCATTAATGGATGGACTAACTGATAGAGGAAATGTAATTGTTCTGGGAGCAACTAATAGACCAGACAGTGTTGATCCGGCACTTAGAAGACCAGGAAGATTTGATAGAGAGTTTGAGATTTCCGTTCCAAATGAAGATGGGAGACTCGAAATTTTATTAATTCATACCAGAGGAATGCCAGTTGCAGAAGATGTAGACCTAAAGGATTTGGCATCAGAACTGCATGGATATACCGGTGCAGACATTAAATCACTTTGTAGAGAAGCCGCAATGAAATCAATCAGAAGATATCTTCCAGAAATTGATCTTGAAACTGAAAAAATTCCATCAGAAGTATTACAATCAATGCAGATTAAATTAATTGATTTTTACGATGCAATGCAAGAAGTAATCCCTACTGCAATGAGGGAGTTTTATGTCGAAAGACCAAAAATTTGGTGGAAAGACGTTGGAGGATTAGACAATATCAAAAATGCATTAACAGATAATCTCATCCTTGCAATGAAAGAACCAATGAAATTCACCAAGATGGGAATTAGACCACCAAAGGGAGCATTAATTTATGGACCACCAGGATGTGGAAAAACTCTTGTGGCAAGAGCTCTTGCTACAGAAACAGGAGCAAATATGATTTTGGTCAGAGGTCCAGAAATTCTTTCAAAATGGATTGGAGAATCAGAAAAGGCAGTGAGGGAAATCTTTAGAAAAGCAAAGGCATCATCGCCTTGCGTTGTAATTTTTGATGAGCTTGATTCTCTTGCAAGATACAAATCAGGAGAAGGAGGAGTAAGCGAGACAGTACTAAGTCAATTACTAACAGAAATTGAAGAAGGAATTTCCTCACGAGTAGTAGTAATAGGAATCACAAATAGACCAGATGTTTTAGATAATTCATTATTACGAACAGGCAGACTAGATTTGGTTTTGTATGTCCCACCTCCTGATGAAAAAGGAAGATTAGAGATTATCAGAATACTTACAAAGAAAATGCCTCTGGCAAACGATGTAAAATTACAAGAGATTGCCGTTGCAACGCAAAACTATACAGGAGCTGATTTGTCAGCACTTTGCAGAGAATCTGCAGTACATGCAATGAGAAAAAACGCCACAAAAATTACTAGTGCTGATTTTGCAAATAGTTTGAAGCAAGTAAAACCATCAATCACTAAAGATATAGATCAGTGGTATAACAGTGTAAGAGAAAGTATATCTAATGTGGTACCCAAGACAGAAGATAAATCGTTTTATGGATAGATATGGCAATTCCACTAAAAAATACAGTATTGGATAAAATAACAGAATCAGGATCACTGACAGATTCAGAACTATTCAAGATGTTATCTAAAGATGGATTTGTGATTTCTGAAGATAGGTTTAACAAACTTTTATTGGACTTGGAAATTTTGGGTCTGATCAAAGTAGCGTGGATAACTAAAGACGATCGAAGAATCGAAGTATATTCAATAAAAGAAGAGATAGATGAGGTTGAGCAGCAAAACCAAGAAATGATGGAAAAAGATTATGAAGCTAGTTTTCCTGGATTTGAAAAATAGCTAAAACCTAAAATGAAATGCTGCATCTAATGCAACTGCAACAAAAATTATTGTAAGATAAGGTGCAGTAACTTTGTATGCTTTCCACGCAAATTCAGAAGTAGGTGTTTTTGTTAATTTGTAGTGATAAGCTAGCATCAAGCCACCTGAAACTGCAGCAATTACAGTGTACACGACTCCCATTCCAAATGCGTAAAGCACTAGCGAATATGGAAGTAAAATTATAGTATTTGCTAAAATATACTTTGAAGTTTTTTGCATTCCAATAACTACAGGAAGCATTGGAACTTCAGCTTGAGCATATTCATCTTTAATTTTCATTGCAAGACACCAAAAGTGAGAAGGAGTCCAGACAAATACCAAAAAGCCTACCAAGAAGCCAAGTATATCCATACTTCCTGTTGCTGCTGCCCATCCAGCCCAAGCTGCCGCACTTCCTGCAATTCCACCAACAACAATATTTGATGTATTTAGACGTTTGAGCCAAACAGTATAGATGATCACATATGAAAAAATTCCTAAAGCAATAAAAAATGCAGATACAGCATTTAGAGCAAAGAACCCATAGATTACGGAAATACAACTTACTGCCAATCCATAAATCAAGACATGTGATGCAGCCATTCTACCTGAGGGAATAGGCCTTTTACTAGTTCTGCTCATTTTTGGGTCAATGTCTTTGTCATAATAGTGATTTAGGGCACTAGAACCAGCAGATGCTAAAGCTCCTGCAATAATAATATGCAAATATGCCCAATAATTTAATTCAGGAGTTCCTTCAACCAGTTTACTAGCGGCGTACATCGATGTTACAGCAGTAATCACCAAAAGTACCACTATCCTTGGTTTGGATATCTCTACTACTTCATTAAAGCCCAATCTACTCTATACCATTCTGAAGCCATTTAATTTCTTTGATGATCCCCCCAATTTCAAAAGGAATAAGTATCTCAGTTCTACCAGCTAGCATGAATGAGTAACTGGGACCTCATGATGCCAGGTATGGGATTAACATCCATAGGTTTAGCTGGTGTGACACTTTCCTACTCTGGGATTGCCCACACTTTCATAGACGGAATGCATGCTTTGACAGGCCTGACCATGTTTATCGGGTTAATTTTTCTTTCAGCAGGAATTCTTGATGGAGGAGTATCAACTAGTAACAGAGCAAAAGCTACAGCTTTGGTAGTAATCTCAATTGCATTAGGATTTGGTGCTTTTGCATTTACTATGAACACATCAAATTATACTGTTACAATAGCCGGAATTTTGCTTGCAATTGCATTTCCTTCAATAATGATAGCATATCTTGCAATGAAACACCCTCAATTTGCAAAACCAATAGGAGCAATAGCTGGAATGGCAGGAGCAACTGGAATTATAGTTTGGATAGCATTTGGATTTATTACTCCAGATACCTACATGATAGATGAATCAGCTCTAGAAATTGAAGAGCCATCAGATGCAGAGATAGAACCATCAGGTCCAATATTTACAATTGAAATACTAGAAGGATCTGCCGAGCAAGGAATGCCAGATTATGAACCAGACATAGCTAAAGTACCTCAAGGACACATTGTCGAATGGATAAATGTAGATTCTGTTGCACATACTGTAACTAGTTCGGTAGACTTTGGAGAAACATTTGACTCTAGTCTAATGGGAGCTGGTGAGAAATTCACATTAGATACAAGCGAATTAGCAATTGGAGAATATGAATATCTATGTGTTGTTCACCCTTGGATGGTCTCTACATTAATAATTGAAGAGCCAAAAGAAGATGTAATAGTATCAATGCCAGAAGGTGCAGGAATTCAGCAGATGGGACAAATCTATTATGATCCAGAATTAATTCAAATTGTATCTGGGACCAAAGTTATTTGGGAAAATAACGACAGTACAATTCATACTGTTACATCTGGAACCCCTAATGAAGGACCAGATGGATTATTTGATTCAGATTTAATGAATGCTGGAGATTCGTTTGAATATACATTTACCAATTCCGGAACAGTAGATTACTATTGTATTGTTCATCCTTGGATGGTAGGAATAGTAGAAGTAGAATAAATTTGAAAAAAATAGTATTAAAAAAATCCCAAAAAAGACTACTTTTAGAACATGCTGAAAATGAAAAACCAAATGAATCATGTGCAATATTATTTGGTACAGTCAAAAATGAAAACAGTCTTGTAAGTGAGGTATTTCTGACAAAAAATATTGAAGAGTCACCAGTAAACTTTACCATATCAAATGATCAATTAATTGAAGGCTACAAATTGGCTGAAGAAAAAAAAATAGAAGTAATAGGAATTTTTCACTCACACCCAGATTCAGTTGCATATCCTTCCAATAAGGACAAACAATTCATGCTTACAAATCCAGTAGTGTGGATAATTTATTCAGGGATTTCAAGAGAATTCAGATCATATGTTCTTGAAACAGACATCATAGAAATTCCTATTGAATTTCTATGATTTTAGCCTGAAGATTGCGGTTTTGCCATCAGCAATGTTTAGAACAGATTTGTCAGGCGTAATGATTTTTCCAATTACATTTACTGGTGATGCAGGTGTTATCTCTCCTTTTTTTCCTATTGGGGTTGGACCAAAAAACAAACAAATTGCTTTTCCTGTTGGCCAATAAGCGACATCATAAAGATTGACAAGAGGTTTGGCATTTTCTTCTGGTATGTCTATTGGAGATTCACTTGTGTAAATCTCCTCACCCCATACATTGAGAGAAAGAGAAAAAGGAAGATTACGTACGAATTGTTTGACAGTTTCAGGTGAACTATATCCCTCTAATTCAAAAGTTATGATGGGAGAGTTTACAATTTCAACCTGAACAGTATAAGTCATAAAATCCGATGATCTTTGAATTAAATATCCCTTCGCTTGATTACATGTATGGAAATTCACGTATACGATACGTATGTCAAAGCAGCAGATGGTCATACTATGCACTTTGATGTAATTACCGGAGAAAAAGACCACGATAAAGCCATCAACTATGGCAAAGAGTGGTTAAAATCAATTGGGGAAGAAAATGCAGTTATGACACAAAATGAATGTCAGTTCTGCCATTCTCAAGGTGCACCAGAACCTGTTGAGCAGGCAATTAAGGAAAACGGTTACTTTATCCAGAAAATGGAAGGCTGTCCTTAAGCACTTTTTCCTTTTTCTATTTAGAAAAACTAGATTTTTTTATGACTCTATTTTTTTTAAGTTATGGCAGAACAAAAGTATTCAAAGTGGACAGTTGAAGGAGACAAAAAAACAAGGTGGATTTGTGGTTGTTTTCAAACTGCAGACGATTATTTCAAATTTTGTGACAAACACAATGAAACTTTGAAAAAGGCAATTCAAGCTCAAATAGACGAATTAGATTTGACACTAGTAATAGAAGAGAAAAACTAGATTGCAATAATTGCTACAAATGCAGATACAAAGACAATTGCAATGGTGTTTAACAACTTGATCACAGTGTTTAATGCCGGACCTGCAGTGTCTTTGTAAGGATCACCGATAATATCACCAACTACTGCAACTTTATGCACTTCTGAACCCTTTTGCCCTTTCATTTCTACTAGTTTCTTTGCATTATCCCATGCACCGCCAGTATTTGCCAGATGGTATGCCAAAAAGATTCCAGTTACAACTGAGCCCATAAGTAATCCTGCTACTGCAGTTGGACCTAAAAGGATTCCAAGAATAATAGGAGCAATAATTGCAATGAGTGCAGGTTTCCAAAGTTCTTTAATTGATGCAACCGTTGCAATATCTACACATTTTGCATAATCGGGTTTTGATTTACCGGTAAGAATTTCAGGATCTGCCTTGAATTGTCTCCTGACCTCATCTACCATTTTTCCTGCAGCTCTAGATACACCATTAATCAATTGGCCTGTGATAATAAATGGAATCAATCCGCCCACAAGTAAGCCAATTACTACGGCAGGGTTTGTCAAGCTATAATCTAATGCCAAAATTCCTTCAAATACATGCTCTGCTTCAAACTGAAATGCTTGAATCATAGCCAAAGCAGCCAGTGCAGCACTAGCAATTGCAAATCCTTTGGTTACTGCTTTGGTAGTATTACCTACTGCATCTATTTCATCAGTAACTTTACGATTTTCTTCACCCATTCCTGTCATCTCTACAATTCCTCCTGCATTATCAGCAATGGGGCCAAAGGCATCAATACTTAGAACAATTCCTGCAAGACTAAGCATTGCCATCGCAGTCAATGAAGTTCCAAAGATTCCATATAGTATTGGATCAGCGCCTTCTGGTGCTGCAGCTGACGAAATGCTAAATGAGACAATAATTGCCACTACAAGTGCAATCATAAATGGTCCTGTAGATTGTAATCCTTTGATAATTCCCATAAGAGTTAATGATGCGTATCCCCATTTTGCAGAATCTGCAATTTCATTAACAGGACCATATTTGTAATTTGTATATCTATCAGTAATTTTTTGTATCACGGGTACAAGAATGACTCCAATTACCGTTGTGCCAAATAATGCATAAGATGCTGATGAATCAATAAACTGAGTTGTAAACACATAGTTTAACCCAATTGCAATTGCTGCTGAAACATAAAATGAACGATTAAGAGGCTGCATTACATCTTTAATATCTTTAGAACCAACAATAACCACACCGATAATCGATGCAATCATTCCTGATGCTCCAATTAAGATTGGATACAAGAATAAATCAGGAGCTCCAATTAGTGCTGCAATTAACAATGCAGCAAGGATAGTAACTATATAAGATTCATAAACATCAGAACCCATCCCTGCAGCATCACCAACATTATCACCTACATTATCTGCAATGGTGGCAGGATTTCTTGGATCATCTTCAGGAATGTTTGCCTCAACTTTTCCTACCAAGTCTGCACCCATATCGGCAGCCTTTGTAAATATACCACCACCGATTCTTATGAATAATGCAATAAGGCTTGCTCCAATACCAACTCCTGCAATTGTGATGGGATCTGGATAAATCAGGTACAAACCAGTAATTGCCAAAAGAGCCATTGCAGGAACTGCTAAACCAACTGTGGCACCACCTCTAAAGGCCATAGCAAAAGTCTTTCCAAGACCACTGCTACTTAGATTTGCAGCCCTGACTGCAGCTTTTACTGTAATTTTTAATGAGATTAATCCTGCTACTGCAGATAATGTTGCTCCAACTGCAAATGCAATTCCATTTGAGGGTTGAAGAAATGCACCAATTATTACTGATAATGCTACGGCAACTGGAACAATAATTTTCATCTCTCTTTTTAGAAATGCAGCTGCTCCGACTTTGACAGCATTTGAGATTTCCATCATTTCTTTTGTTCCAGATGGTTGTTTTGTAATCCAGGCCACTAGTCCTGCTGCAACTAGAAAGGAAGCAATGCCGGCCCCTATGGGCAACAATTCCTGGATTTCCATGTTATACTCAGCTTGCCTTATTCTTGGAAATATAAATCAAATAGCAGAAATTTTACTTCTTTTTCTATATGGCAAAAATGTTTTCCCGCGAAGACCCTGACGAACAAGTTTGTTGAATCTCTTTCCGTGAGCAAGATAGGGAAATCTCAGATGGATTAATTCATGTACTATTGTGTTTTCAAGAGTCTTTTCATCAGGGATTTTTCTAACATTAATGAAGACAAGATCATGTTGAAGATAAGAGACCCCATAATACTTGTAGGCAGATGTACGTCTACCTTCAGTCATTTCTTTTGGAGCATCTAGAACTTCCTTGGTTGTTAAGAGAATTTGAGGTTCAGAAATTGAGAAACGATTAGAGTATATGCCAACTTTTTCTAGAATTTGCAATCTAAGATCAAGATCAAGTTTCACAGTTGTCTTTGCATCAATTTGTGTTTATCTTAAAATGTCAATTGTTGTATAAAATTTGGTTTATTTTGATTCTTTAAAATTATGAATTAATAGGGTCAGAGTTTTTAGTAGTGTAATCACGAGTCATACAGCCACCGTCTCATCATACCCCAATCATTCCATTGAATCAAGTAACCTTTGTGTTTTAATTCTTATTTCAGGAGTTATTTGGACTATAACTAGTCCTTCATCAGGTTGCCCATACAACACCACAGAATCTTTAGGAGCATGAATACAAACTGGAATAACTAAAAGATCTTCTTCTCCGTGTACAACAATTCTTACAGGAGGTTTTAATGAAAATGCCTTTTTGATAGTATCAATACTTTGTTCAGTAATTTCTGCTGCAGGGTTGTTACATTTTAATTCTATTGAGATATGTTCGTCCTTTGGTGAATCTCGCTTTATTCTCTTTTCTTGGTTGTCAATAATTTGTACTGATGGTGTGAGACCAAAGTTAATCATTTTTTCAGTGGTTCTATCTCCAACAGTAATTACAAATGAATTGTTTGAAAGGTATTGTATGATATTTTGTTTTGTCACATCTTTTTCTAGCAATAAATCACCCAAGGGAATTTTCAGTTGTTCTCTGAGAGAATCAGGTAACTTCACAAGAATCAGAATTAATTCGAGGTGCTTGCTTCAGGTGCAGATTCGGTATTTTCTTCAGAAGCCATTTCTTGTTGTAATTTTGCAGCAAGAATACTACATTGAGCAGCAATATTTTTTGCACTTACTCTAAACGCTTCTGCACTTGGAGAATCAGGACTTGAAATCATTATTGGTTTACCTAAATCAGAACCAGACATAATACCAGAATTTAGTGGAATTTCACCTAAAAATGGGATATTGAATTGTTCAGAGATCTTTTTTGCTCCACCATCACCAAAGATGTAATGTTTATCATTACAACTAGGACAGATAAAATGGCTCATATTTTCTACCACACCTATAATTGGAACGTTTAGTTTTTCAAACATGCCAATTGCTTTGACAGCAACATTACTTGCAACATCTTGTGGAGTTGTAACTACTAGAATTCCAGTGATTGGAATTGTTTGTGCAAGTGTCAACGGAATATCTCCAGTTCCGGGGGGTAAGTCTACAATAAGATAATCCAAGTCAGACCAGTTTGTATCAACTAAAAATTGTTTTAAGATTCCAGAAATAATTGGACCTCTATAGATTGCTGCCTGATGAGATTGTTCAGCAAAGAAACCAAATGAAACGACTTTAAGTCCATTAGATTCTGCAGGTTGTAATTTGTTATCTTCAACTTCCATGTATCCATCTTTCATTCCAAGCATCAAAGGAATACTTGGGCCATAGATATCGGCATCAAGCAAACCAACTTTTGCTCCTGTTTGAGATAATGCTAAAGCTAGATTCAGAGAGACAGTAGATTTTCCTACTCCTCCCTTACCGCTTGCAACACCAATAATATTTTTGACAGTGGCCATTCCAGTATCGGCATCAAGAGAACGACCTTCCATTACTTTAGCAGTTACATTCATATCAAAATTTTTGAGGCCATCAATTTCGCTGATTACTTTTCTAACATCATCTTCAATTTCGACATTGAATGGACATGCTGGAGTTGTAAGTTCTAAAGTAAATTTTAGGTTGCCATCATTTAATTCAAGGTCTTTGATCATCCCCATAGAGACAATGTCTTTTTTCAAGTCAGGATCAATAACAGTACTAAGTTTTTCTAGAACTTGATCGATTCCAACCATTGGGTCACGAAGGCCTCTTACATTATTTAAACATAGGCGACAAAACTTCACGAGTTATCTAAAATTTGATGAGATTTTTTGCATCAAAATTTTATTTTTTGAAGAAGATTTACCAAAATCAATTCTATTTCCTAGTTAATATACGGGTGGATATACCTCAAATCAAATGGAACAAGGCACTGTAAAATGGTTTAATCGCACAAAAGGATTTGGCTTTATAGAAAGAGAATCTGGTGACGATCTTTTTGTTCACAAATCAAATGTAGATGGATTTCTCAACGAAGGAGATAAAGTCGAATTTGAAGTAGGAGAAGGCCAAAAAGGACCCAATGCTACAAACGTCAAAAAAATAGCAGCATAATAATCAAAGTATTGTTTGTCCTCAAAGAGGGGGTAAGTATCTAAAGAATTTTGTAAATTTTTGAGAAATTATTACTGATAATGCAAGCGTAAATTACCCAAAGATTCATAAATTGAGATTTAAGAAAAACAGCACAGTTGTTTTCTATATCTACCCTAGTTGATGTTGTTAGGATTCCTCCAAGCTTATTTGGAACCACCCTCAAAAAGGCCGCAGTAAATATCCTCAAAGAAAAGTATGAGAGTATGATTAATGCTGATTTGGGATACATCATTATGATTTTAGATGCCAAAGTAGACGAGATGGGAAAAATGATTGCCGGAGATGGTGGAACATTTCACAAAGTCGAATTTGAAGCATTGACATTTTATCCGAAGCTCCAAGAAATAGTTCAAGGAGAAATTGTAGACATTACAGACTTTGGTGCATTTGTTAGAATTGGACCAACAGATGCTTTACTTCATTTGTCACAAGTCATGGATGACTATCTAAAAAGCGATGTAAAATCAGGAATGATTTTAGCTAATCAAAGCGGAAGAACTCTAAAGGTGAGTTCAACTCTACGTGCAAGAATTACTGCAGTATCATTAGGAAAAGCAGCTGCCATGGGAAAGATTGGAATTACATGTAGACAACCATTCCTTGGTGCAGATGAATGGATTGCAGAAGAAATCAAAAAAGCTGGTGGCGAATCAGATGACTCAGGAAAAGAAGCAAAAGTAGAGGCAAGTTAGATGGCTCGAGAAATGGCTTGTAGAAAATGCAAGTTTGTAACTACAGGAAAAGTATGTCCAGTTTGTAAATCCTCCGACTTGACACCCGATTGGAGTGGAATTGTTTTAGTAGTTGATCCAACAAACTCTCAAATTTCAAAGACTCTAGGAATTACTCAAAAGGGCAAATATGCAATCAAAGTAATCTAGGAAAAATTAAATCTTTAAAGTTACATTTAAGCGAAACGAAATGTCCTCTTATAATTCAAAAAAAATTTTGTTACAATTTTTAGCAGAAGACATAGGGAAAGGGGATATTACAAGTTCTCTTTTGCCGAAGAGAAAAATTTCTGCTCGAATAATTTCAAGAGAAAATGCTATAATTGCAGGTGTAAAGTATGCAAAAAAAATTTTTGAAATTAAAGGATGCAGTGTGAAGATTATAAAAAAAGATGGAAGTATTATAAAACCAAATCAAACAATAGTGCAGATAATAGGAGAAGCTGGAAAAATTCTAACTTGTGAGAGAACCGCATTAAATTTACTAACAAGAATGAGTGGGATTGCAACTCAGACCAGCTATTTAGTAAAGAAAATCCCAAATAAAAAAACAAAACTATATGCTACAAGAAAGACTGCACCAGGACTTCGAATATTTGACAAAGAAGCAGTTGAAATTGGAGGAGGAAAAAAGCACAGATTGAGACTAGATGAAATGGTCATGATAAAAGATAATCATATTGCAGTAAGTGAGTCTCTTTTATCTCTAATAAAAAAGGCAAAGAAGAGATATCAAAAGTTCGAAGTAGAAGTAGAAAATACTAACGATGCAGTTTTAGCTGCAAAGGAAGGGGCAACTATTATTATGCTCGATAATTTTACGCCAAATCAAATTAAAAAAACCATTCAGGTTCTAAAAAAACAAAAATTACGAGGCAAAGTCATGCTTGAAGCATCTGGCGGAATAACATCAAAAAATATTTCAAAATATGGAAAAACCGGAGTAGATATTATTTCAGTTGGAAGCATAACAAATTCAGTTAAGGGAATTGATATGAGTCTAGAGATTTAGTTTGATGACTCTATCTTTTCTAATAACTCTGTAACTCCTTTGTTTTTTGGATCAATTTCCTTTACTTTATCACAGCATTGGATTGCACGTTTTTGTTCACCTAGAACATAGTGAGCATTTGCTTTTAGAATTAACACTTCGATATCATATTCTCCAATTTTTAGTGCCTTTTCAAAATAAGAAATAGCAGTTTTGTACTTTTTTTCATATAGTAAATGCTTCCGACAATAAACAAGATATCATGGCTTTCTGGAACCTTTTGGAGGTATTCCATGCCTGATTTGAGAGCCTGATCATATTTTTTTTCTTTGGCTAGATTTCGTATTTCTTTGAGTTTTTCAATATTTTTTTTCTTTTGAGGATCTTTTGATCCTCTATTAAACAAACCAATCAAAGTAGTCACAAAATTAGTTTAACTGATTGTAAGCATTCTATCAATGGCCAACCTAGCCTTGTCAGCAATTTCTTTTGGCACAGTAACTATATTCTTTTCATTTACTAAAGCATCATATACTTTTTCAAGTGTAATCATCTTCATATATTGACATTCTGCTTTCTCCGATGCTGGAATAAAATTTTTGTCAGGATTTTGTTGTCTCATCCTATACAATATTCCAGTTTCGGTAGCAACAACAAAGTTCTTTGCCTTTGAGTCACTTACATGATTTAACATACCTTCGGTAGATAAAATTGAAACTTTTCTATCATCATAACTTCCATCGGCAACATCATACATCATAGGTGTTGTACAACTACATTCAGGATGAATTACAAATTCAGCATCTTTCAGAGAATCTAATTTTTTTGTAACATCTTCTGGAGTAATCCCAGCATGAACATGACATTCACCAGCCCAAATGTGCATATTTTTTCTTCCTGTCATCTTTGCAACATAAGACCCCAAAAACATATCAGGTAAGAATAATATCTCTTTGTTTTCAGGAATCGCCTTTACTACGTTTACTGCGTTTGAAGAAGTACAACAATAATCCAGCTCAGACTTTATTTCGGCTGTTGTATTGACATAACCTACTGCGACTGCTCCAGGATGTTGTTTCTTCCAATTTCTCAATTCATCAACAGTAATAGAATCAGATAATGAACATCCTGCCTCTAAATCCGGAATTAAGACTCTTTTTTGAGGGCTGATAATTGCTGCAGTCTCTGCCATAAAATGTACACCACAAAACAAAATTGTTTTTTGATCAACTTTTGCTGCTTGTCTTGACAAACCCAAAGAGTCACCTGTAAAGTCAGCTACATCCTGAACATCAGGAATCTGATAGTTATGAGCAAGAATAACAACATCTTTTTCTTTTTTTAGTCTTAGAATCTCCTCTTTTAGTTTGGAAGTTTGTTGAACGAGCATAAACCACAGAAAATTGTTGCTGTGGGAATTTAAAGAATGGGATATTGCCTAGAATTTTCATCTAAATTGGCATTAGTGGCAAGAATTTCCCCTTTTTGGGATTCATAGTAATTATGAGAAATGCTTGATCGTAAAGTTTTTGATTTCTCAGGATTGGAATATGTCAGAGTTATTCTTCAAGGATTCTCTTGCACTAAATGAGATATTTTGAGATAATTTGATAAATCTAGAAATAGTTCTAATAAAGCTCTAGTATATTTTCCTATAAACTAATATTCCTTGATTTTGCTGAAAATTAATTATATTTTCGAGGGATGATTTGACGATTTCTATAATAGGAAGTGGCAGAGTAGGCTAACAATAGGTTTTCTTGTGGCATCTCATAATATTGATGATGTAATTTTAATCAATGATCACAAAAACAAAGCAGTTGGAGAGGAATTAGACATATCAAATGCAATTCCTGAAGATTCATCATTTTCTGTAGTTGGCACTGATGATATATCCAAAATTAAAGATTCCAAAGTTATTGTAATTGCAGCAAATAATGGCAAGATCAAAATAGGCAGGATGGATCTTCTAAAAAATAACTTGTTGATTGCAAGAGATTTTGTAAAGAATATTCAAAAATATGCCCAAGATGCTAAAATTCTAGTCATAACAAATCCTGTTGATATCATCACTACTTTATACAAAAAGAGTCAAAATTACCAAGAGAAAATGTGATTGGATTGGGCTCAAGCCTTGATTCCAACAGGCTACGCTATATTCTTGCCAAAGAACTTGGTACCAAACAATCAGATATTCACGATTCTTTGGTTTTAGGAGAACATGGAGATACAATGGTACCTATATTTTCAAGAGCAAAACAGGGACAAAAATCAATTTTAAAATCAATAGATTCTATTCAGAAAGAAAAGATAACAAATGACTTGAAGCAATATTGGGCAAAAATTGTTGATATGAAAGAGGTATCTTCAGTATTTGGAATATCAAAGATTGCATTTGATGTGATTGATGCAATTATCAAAGGAAAAAAATTATCCACAACAGCTTCTGTTTTACTGAAAGGTGAATATGGGATATCAGATGTTTGCATTGGAGTGCCATTAGTAATTAGAGAAGATAAAACAAGTATTCAGGAAATTGACCTTGAAAAATCAGAATACGACTCATTACAAAACTCTGCCAAATTTTTAAGAACACAAATCATGAAATGTTGATTTTATAATAATTTTATCAAGAGTGATATTGATATCAAGAATAGAAGAGTGATTGAAATCAATTAGAAGTGAGATTGTAGATTGGATTAAAGGATACAGATTTGGTTATACAATAAAAGACAAGATAATTCTCTTAAGTTACATTCTAAATGGAATTATAATTCTAACTCTACTGTACATCATACTAGGAAAAGAAAACACAGGAAAGATTGTACTAAATAAACCAAATCTACTCAATTGGATCCAAGCAAAAAAAGTAATAATAAAACGCGATGAAATTTTGTTATCAGTTCCCACTGTAATAGATTATATGGTTTTTGTGAAACTGGATTGGGAAAAAGAAGAGAAAGAATTTGCATTAAAACAACCCAAAAATGAAGGATTAATTTTAGATATAGGATCTAATGTTGGTCACTACACTTGTATACTTGCTAAAAAATATCAAAATTCAAAAGTAATATCAGTTGAAGCATCTCCAAGCATATTTGATATACTTCACCAAAATTGTGAATTAAATAAATTTTCAAATGTTGTACTGTACAACCGTGCAGTAACAGACAAAGATGATGATGAAATTAATTTTTACACACATGATTCAATGTCTACAATTGACAAAAAGACGTTAAGGGATTGGAGAATTCCTCAAAGTCATATTAAAAACGAGAAAACAAAAACAATCACAATAGATACTCTAATAAAAAATGAGAGTGCAAACATAGTTCTTTTTTGTAAGATAGATATTGAAGGAGCAGAAGTATTGGCTCTAAAAGGAGCTCACCAGACATTAAAGAAAAAGATAATTCAGAATATGATGATTGAGTATCATAGTTATTCTAATCGAGACTATATCATAAATCTTCTAAAAAATGCAGGGTATCAGGTTTCAGTCAAAGAACGTGACATACTTTATGAAAACAAAGATCATGCAAATGGACACATATTTGCCACATTATCTGATTCCTCTTGATTAACAAGTTTCAAACCAAATAGTTTGAATTATGTGAAATTACTAATGAGAATTGTTTAGGAAGAAAGTTTATTTCAAAACTTGGAAATTAAATTTCCTTGAAAATACAACTACCATAACTATTGAGCTAGCTAGAACAACTAAAGCTACTTCTTGAAACTCTGGAACCACAACTCCTCTGATTACCAGAGTATCAAGTGCATGATCAAATACTGGTCGGTAATAATCATAGTAATTTTCATGAGCCATGTAAAAAATAGTATAAGCTTCTCTATCTTTGAAGAAATACGTGTTTTCTTGAGCTATATATGGCAAACCTGAACCATATCCCAAGTTCAAATCAAATGCATAAACTACTGATACTTCCCATCCCCAAGGTTCAGTTTTGACATAAGAATCAAGAATTTTAGCTGCAGGCGTCCCAATTCTAATAGTATCCAATACAGATTCTTTTAGTTCATTTGGATTTAATCTGGGAACTTCAGACGTAGATATATTTGCAAATGAAATCCCGATTAATGGAGATTCGATCTGAAAACCCAATCCTACAAATGCTGTTGATAAATCAACTAAATTCGCATCTTCTTGATCTATATTTTCTAAACTAAACTCAACAGGATACATCAAGACTTGATAAGTTGTTTCTCCATCAATAGAAACACCTTCTTGATATCTCCAGCTTGTAGGAGCCTCAAAAGAAAACTCATATCTAGAACTTTCAATGATTCCCATATGCTCATTGATCAATACAGGGCTTGACTCTGCTTGATCAATTCTTTCTCTTTGTTGTTCTAAAGATTCTTCTAATGTATAATCAGAATACTGAGCAAATACAGAATAGTTTTCAGAACTATAACCTACAGAAAATAAAACTAAAAGAGACACTAACAAAAAAATTCTTTTGTTTATCACTTTATTTCAGTTACATTATGAAATACTTAAGCGTCTATATTATATTCAAATTTGAAAATCCTAGATAAGAAAATGACTTAATAGTATATGGTCAAAGGATGCAAGGTATTGTATGAATTTTGAAAGTGAAAATAATCTATTGAATTATTTTAGATTAATTCTATCCAAATTTATGAAGTCTTGACTGCAAGAAATGATAGAATATTTTAACATGGTCTTGTCATGATAAGTATTAAGATTGTCTCAAGTAAAACCTCTCAAAAGATGTAAAAAATGCAAACATTTTGCTGAACACCACTTGGAGTTCCTGCAAAACAACGTTTCAAAACCAAGATGTACAAAAGTATTGCCTAATGATGAAAGATGCTCATGCAAAAAATGGGATCCCGAAGAGGTTCATCCTATCTAAGTTTATGAAAATCCATTAATTGTTCATCTAAATCTCCAAAGTGATATTATTAGTTGGGTAGTTCGATTCTGGCAATTATTGTCAAATTACGTACCAATTTGAATCTCATCAGAACAATATTTTCTCAGAGTTTCAATGGCCGATAATATTGCCAATCTGCTAGTTTTTGGATTGTTTGGATCTGGAAAATTCTCAATTGTAAAAGTCATCTTTCCAAATTTCCCACTAGTTACAATATGATGAGTATTTTTGTTGGTTGCAGGATCTGCAACAATTGTTACTTGAGTCTTTTCACTTCCAATACCACATAAAGACAACAATGCTGCAACGTTGATGTTTGCAGGAAACAAAGAGACAGCTTCTTTGGCAGTTCCTTGAAAAATTGTAGTTTTAGAATTTACTAAATCCAAATTAATCTCCGAATTTTCAAAAAACTTTGCGCCTTTTAGAGAGCGAGGATGTTTTGTAGTTGTAATAGTTAATGATTCAATCTCCTCTTTGATTGATTTTATTCCATCTAAACCTGCAATTGCACCAGATGGAAGATATATTGTTTTTTTGAAATCTTTGCATGCATCAGACAAAATATCATAGATTGATTCATCAAGCAATGCACCAACACTCATTATCATCAAATCTCGCTTGTTTTGTAAAACACTTAGTGCTACATCTTTGACTGCTTCTTGTGATGCTGCCTCTACTACAATATCAATTGGATGAGAAGATAAGAGATGAGAATTTTCAACAATTACAGGTTTGTTTTTTAGTTTTTCAACCAAAGAGGCAGAAGATTCTTTGGAACCATCATAAACATGAGTTAAATTGGCAGGAATTTTTCCTGATTCAATTGCAAGTGCAATTTGAGTACCTATGGCACCACATCCTAACAACCCAATTCTTTTCAACCAACAATACTAGAAAATATCACTTAATTAATTCTAGTCCAAGATGCTAATTGGGACAATTATAATATGATCTGTCATTAATCTATTTAAGATAAAAAATGCAAACAATTTTTGTGGATAAATTATTTTTAAATAAAATTTTGCTTTGAATTACATAATTTCTGTTCTTTATTGGTTAATCATCAGTATAACCTAAAGATTTTATTCAAACCAACGAAGTATTTTTGTGCTCAATACTGTCTATAAAGATGCAATTTTGAAGAGGGACAAGATGCTCTCCATCCTAAAAGGACCTAAATTTGAGCAAATTTTGCAAAAAGCTAGAGAAAATTGGATAGAATTTGAGCCTAAAAAAGAAGAGGCGATAACTGCAGGGATTGATTCGAGTTTTAATAACACAAAATTTCAAGGAATTGAGTTATGGGCAACCACTGCAGTTGCGATAAAGGCTGATGGGGAGGTGTTAGTAGATTTACACGATTCAGGTCTTGGCTCAGATATAGATCTTTCAAGAATTGCAAGCAGAATGGAGATAGAGGCATGTGAGAAAACCATAGATCAGGCAGATTTGGTATTAATGGATGGTTCTCTACATTCTCAATTTATGACAAGACAATCAGCACTGGATGCAGCAGTGGTCAGAACTATGAAAAAAAGAGACAACGTGATTTTTATTGCCAAAACATCAAACACCAAAAAACAATTTGAGAGTCTAGGTTCACTAGCAGGAGATATTTTCTATTACAATCATGTGACAAAAGGTTCTGGGTTTTCAAAATTATTTATAGAAAAAAAATACGGACAAGACAAAGTTATCGCATCAACATTTGTAAGATTAAGTGATTCAACTCCAATTATCAAATTAGAATTTTTAGGACAAGATCGTTCAGAAGAAGAGATCAAAACAACATTAAACAAACTTTACAAAAGTAGTGTAGGAGGATATCCTTATGCACTCAAGCTTGCACATAATAACTGTAAAATATCAGACAAAGAGCTTGCAAAAATGGTTAGTTTGTTAGGCTTAAGTAATGAGATTGGTTCAAGAGAGGTATTAGGATGAGTTTAGGTTATGTAATTGGAGAATCAAAGCCCACATTTGTCACTGCATTAACATCAAGACCATTATCAGTTGGCGAATACATCATTATTGATACTGATGAAGGAAAAATTCTCGGATTGGTTGAAAAATCCAAAGTATCAAGTGCAGCCTTTGCAGATGTAAAAAATTTTGATGAAGCAGAAGAATCAACAGAAATTGCCGAAATTAACAGAAGAGATAAAACATTTACTGCAAATATTGGAATTTTAGGATTTTTGGAAAAATTGCAAAAAGGACAATCGATAATTCCCGCAATACCTCCGATTCCAGGCACAGAAATCACACAGCCTACAAAAGAAGAACTTGAAGAAATATTTAGTTCATCACAAGAAGGGTGGGTAAAAATTGGAAAGTTATTAAGAAATAAAACTATAGATGCGAAAGTAAATCTTGACAAAATAGTTTCGAGACATTTGGGAATTTTAGCTATGACAGGGATGGGAAAAAGCAATCTAGTATCTCTTGTCACAAAGCAGATTGGAAATCTAAAAGGAACAGTAATAATTTTTGATTATCACAATGACTATACAACGTTAAACATTCCACGAATCAATGTTATTGATGCAAAAATTAATCCAAGACTTTTGGATGCAGATCAATTATCAGAGGTTTTAGAGATTAGAGACGGCGCAAATGTTCAACAGCGCGTATTACGAATGTCCTTTACAAGACATGTCAAAGAATCAAAAGAATTTTGGAAAAAGTTAGAAAATGAAGTAGATTTTATTGTAAATTCAGAGGACAAAAAATTAAAAGAGATCAGGACATCGGCGTACAGAGTTCAAGACATTATTGAAGAAGCACAAAGAAGGTTTGAAGATATTTTGGATCCTGATATGGGTGATCCTATCAGTTTTATCAAGGAGGGTAGAACAAATATTCTAAACATTTCAGAATTATCAGAAAAACAAGCAAATGTTGCAGTAGCATTTTATTTGCAACAACTTCTAAAAGACAGAAAGGATGCAAGTATTGCCAGACATGGAAGGACAAAGAGAGAGAGAAAATACAGATTCAATTCTCCAATTTTTGTAATTATAGAAGAGGCACATGTGTTTATTCCAAAAGATCACGATACCAGTGCAAAGTATTGGGCAGCAAAAATTGCAAGAGAAGGAAGAAAGTTTGGGTTGGGTCTCGGCATCGTATCTCAGAGACCAAGAAGCGTAGATCTTAATGTTTTGAGTCAAATGGGCTCTTTTGCAATTATGAAAATTATTCAAGAGGATGATCAAAGACAAATAGCTTCGGCCACCGAATCTACCAGTCGTGAGTTAATCTCACAGTTAACATCTCTGAATGTAGGTGATGCAGTTTTAGTAGGACAATGGACCAATTTGCCATCACTAGTTCATGTTGATGAAGTCAAAGAAAAGACAATGGGAGCAGATCAGAGTGCTGTAAGTGCATGGGCAAATGCAAATAAAATGGCAGAAGTTGCAGTAGAATCTACACAGGGATTAGTTCGGAAAGATTTGTTGTTAGATTAAATGTTATTTTCACATATCTCAGATACCCATTTAGGATTAGTTCAGTATGGCTCTGAAGAGCGAGAGCAAGATGTTTATCATGTTTTTAATCAAGCAATTGACACATCAATTAAGGATCATGTAGATTTTGTAATATTTGCTGGGGATATTTTTCATGTCCCAAACCCAAATGGAACTGCAATTGTTCAAATGGCAAATGCTCTAAAAAGACTAAAACAAAACAACGTGGATTCTTTTTTCATTTTAGGAGAACATGATATTAGCAGAATACGTACTACACCCATTCCCTATGTTTATCACAATTTAGAATTTTCAAAATATATTGGTCAAGGAAAACCTATTGAATACAAAGGAATTCTCTTAGCTGGATTTGACAAGATAAGAAAAGCAGAGATTACTCAATATGAAGACAAGTTCAAAGAGATAGATAATGCTGTAAAAAATCATACAGGACATAAAATCTTAGTAATGCATCAAGGGATTACAGAATTTAACAAGTTTGCAGGAGAATTACAATCAACTGATCTTCCAAAGAATTTTACATATTATGCCATGGGACATTTACATGACAAAGACATCAAACAATTTAATCATCTAAATGGACCAATTGCATATCCAGGATCCATAGAGCTTACAACCAGTGAGGGTATCAAAGAAGCAAAGAAAGGTTTTTTCCAAGTAGACATCTCATCTCAAGATGCTAGAACCAAGTGGATTAAGTTGGATACAAGGCCTCAATTTTCATTTAACACAGAATATGATGAAATAACAAAATCAATTGATGAGATTTCTGAGAAAATTTCAGGAATTCAAAGAAAGCCAATAGTTGAGTTAAAAATCCAAGGTGAAAAAATCGAAATAGACCAAATTCAGGCACAAATTTCACGCCTGCAGGCACTTACTCTGAGATGTTTTTGGAGAATATCCTCAAAAAAGGCATCAGAGTCTTCAGTCTTTCTAGATAGGCCTAATCTGATTGATGATGAGGTGTTTAGATTATCAACAGAAATACTCGGATCACAACAAGCAGCAAATTTTGCCATAAAAGAATTACTCCCACTTTTATCAACAGGTCAAACAAAGGATGCAGTACAAATCATTGTAGAAAATTTTCAGAGATTCAAAAAGGAGAAAGAAAATTGATTACATCAATCGAATTAGGAGATTTTTTGTCACATTCTGAAACCAAATTAGATTTTGATAATGGAGTAACAGTATTTGTGGGAAACAATGGTGCAGGAAAATCTAGCATCATTGATGCAATAACTTTTGCTTTATTTGGACAACACACCAGAAAATCAAATAAAGGACTTATCAAACGTGGCTCTAATCAAGGATTTGCCAAAGTAGAGTTTTCGGTAAATGGCAGACAATATCAGAGTACAAGAAAAATTGACAGTAAAGGAAGTTTGGCAGCTAAATTTTCTGAGATAATCAACGGAGAGATTGTTGAAATTGCTGTAGGAGAAAGAAAACAGTTCGGAGAGTCCATGACTCGTGAAATAGAAAAAACAATAGGTTTGGATTTTGAAAAACTGAAAATAGCATCAATTGTTCAGCAAGGAGAATTAAATTCAATCATCAAAGCAAAACCAAAAGAATTCAAAGAACTACTAAATGCAATAATTGGAATAGACAAGCTTGACATTGCATCTGAAGCAATGAAAGTAGCATACAAAGATTTTCGTGAAAAGATCAGAGAAAGTATTGGTTATGATGATACACATATTGATATTTTACAAAGAGATTTAGAAAAATATCAAAAAGAAATAGAAGATGCAAAACCACAAAAAGAAAACTTAATTTCAAAACAAAATCAACTTCAAAATATATTATCAAAATTAAGGGAGAGATTAGAGAAAGATACTCCAAAAATTGAAAAAATCAGTCAACTAGAACAGAGAAAGAAAGAGCTACAAGAATATGCAAAAAGAGCAATTCATGAAATTCAGCATGAAATTAACGAAAAAGAACGTAAAATTAGCGATTGTGAAGGGTGTTTTGAGTACTCAGGCCTAAGAAATGACTTGGAATTAAAAATACAAAAAATAGAGGAAGCATTACAGGAAACACAAAAGAAAATTCAAGAGATGACAAGTCAAGTAGGATCATTAAAAGAAAAACAAAATCTTGCTACAAAATTACAGTTAAAGAATAACAAATGCCCTGTTTGTGACTCTAAAGTAGAAAAGCTAAATCCATTATTTCAAGAAGAGCATCTAAAACAAGAATTAAAAAAAATTCAACAGCAAATTTTTGATACCCAAAAAGAGTATACTATATACAATAAAAAAAGAAGTGAATTCTCTGAGAAATTACAAAGTGCAAAGGAGGCAGAAGCAACACTAAGAGCCCATGCTATTAACACTAAAGAAGATATTATAAAAATCCAAGAAGAAATCAAAATAAAAAAACAAAATGTTCAAAATATTCCATTGTCAGCTAGTTACAATCTATTAGAAATTTCAGAGATAGACTCTCATGCAAAAATGATTTTTGAAAATATTTTAAAACTCGAATCAGAGACAAAAAATTTTGATGAAAATAAATTTCAAAATCTAAGAACAGAAATTAATGAAAAACAAGTCACTTTATCACAAATTGATCAACAGATAGGAGCAATTTCAGAAAAAATTATGCAAGGTGAAGAACAAATTAAATCAACGCAGGAGGCCATTAAAGAAGTAAAATTTGTCAAAGAATATGTTAATAGATTAGACAGTATTCAAACTAATATTTTTAGTAGAGATGGGCCAGTTGCAACAAGTCTTCGTTCGTGGGCATTAAATACAATATCTACAAAAGCGTCAGAATATCTTATACTACTTAATACAAAAATTCACCGAATACAATTATCAGAGAAAACAAGAGAAATTTCAATTGCCTGTTTTTCTAAAAACGAAATGTTAGATTTAGAATCACTTAGTGGAGGAGAACAAGTAAGTGTGGCATTAGCATTAAGATTAGGCATGGCTAGTCTTCTTGGAGCATCTAATCTCAATTTGATGATTATGGACGAGCCTACAATCCATCTTGATGTAGAACGAAAAAAATCATTGGTTGGAGTATTGTCACAATTATCGGACATAACAAATTCTGTAACTCCAATGCAATTTATTATAATTACCCATGATGCTGAAATTTTCGAAGACTCCAATGTAGAAAGAATTTACAAATTTGAAGCAAATGAAAATGGCAGTAAAGTTACAGCACTTTAGAATTATTCAACAATTACTTTTCCAGTCATCCAAGGATGAACCATACAGAAGTAAGGATAAGTTCCAGAATCATCAAAAGTAACCTCAAAAGTATTGCCAGACATAAAAAGACTAGAATCAAAGAACCCATCAGCACCTTCAGTAGGACTACCTGAAGTTACGGTATGTGCTGCAGTATCAATATTGTCCCAAATTACAGTATCACCAACTTGAACATTTAGAGAATATGGAAGATAACATTCAAGGGTTTCTTCACATCCAGGAACTCCGGAACCTATTGCAATGTCAACTGTATAGTCTATCGGCGATGCCGATAATTTGGATGAGGAAGGAGATATTTCTGGTTCTGGAGTTGGTTCTGGTTCTGGAGTTGGTTCTGGTTCTGGAGTTGGTTCTGGTTCTGGAGTTGGTTCTGGTTCTGGAGTTGGTTCTGGTTCTGGAGTTGGTTCTGGTTCTGGAGTTGGTTCTGGTTCTGGAGTTGGTTCTGGTTCTGGAGTTGGTTCTGGTTCTGGAGTTGGTTCTGGTTCTGGAGTTGGTTCTGGTTCTGGTTGAGCCATCACACATTCTCCTTGATAATCTAGTTTAATTTCAGCAGCATCAAGCATACACTGGTTTCCATAAGTCACACCATCAACTCCACAAACTGGATCATATTCCATTGTACAGATAGTTGGTTTTTCTTCAGGTATTGTAATTGGCTCAGATGTCGGTTTTATAACAAAATCAGGATCTGAGGATATCATGGCTAAGCTTATTGCTACAAGCATACCAACCGCAGCAATAATACCAACTGAAAAATTCATTTATCCACCCGTTAACTTTGCAAACTTTTCGTTCTTACTTAACTTTTCCATAAACTGAATATTAGACAATGCAACAATAGCTGACTCCACGACTGGCTTATCGGTATCATTCAGTGCCTTTTCTAGAGTTTCTTTTGCCTCTTTGGAGCCTACCACACCAAGTGCAATTGCAGCTTCGTGTCTCACAAACATACTAGGATCATGAAGTGTTGCATCTGCTAAGGGCTCAATTGCACTAGAATAGCACATTTGGCCAAGAGAAAAAGCTGCTTCATGCCTTACGAGTTCATTTTCATCATTTTTTAGAACTTTGGCAATGTAAGGAACTTTGTCCTCTCCTCCAAAATCAACTAAAATACAAGTTGCTCTTGTCCTTACGACATAATCAGGATGATCTAAAAGTTTCACGAAATATTCAGTATCTTTTTCCTCGTATTTTGATTCCATTTTGGCAAACAGTTGAAGTCTGTCATCAGTTACTACTTGCATTTAATTTTGAGGTTTTCTGTGTCCTATATTAGGTTACTCAAAATAACCCAAATATTTTGAAATTGATTTATGATTAACATTTACCAATTTTCATTAGAATTGAATTCAATTATGAAGATTAGTAAATTCTAAATTTATCAAGGAATTAACAGAGACATAGTTGATCTCAAAGTATACTAGAAAAACTGTGAAAAGCAAGACAAACCCTAAGAACACGTCAAAAAGAAAAATAGTTTATTTGTCGGACAAGTTACTAAATTCAGAAAATCTAAGAGAAGATCAAGACTATTTGAAGAACAAACAAAATCAAAAAAATAACTCCAAAGATAAATTGCTTTACATATTTGAACTTCCTAATGTTTCATCAAAATATATTGGTGAGACAGAAAAAAACCTTAACACAATACTTGAAAGAGCAAAAGGCATGTATGGTGTTGTATTTTTTGATGAGGCAGATGCTTTATTTGGTAAACGAAGTAAAATCAATTCTCACGACAGATATGCAAACATTGAAATTAATTATCTTTTGAAAAAATTTCAAAGTTACAAAGGAATTACTTTCATTACACCTAATTTTAAAAAACCAATCACAAGATATTATGTAAACAAACTAGATTTTGTTATTTGTTTTCCAATAAAATAATTAAAATCAAAGTAGGATGTACAAATTATAGAATTATTCTTCAAAAAATATCCAAGATAATCCTCTAACTTCTTCCCATGATTGATTCTGGTTATTGCGATTTTCCATAGATAAAAATGGAAAATTTTGTTTAAAAAAATTCATGAATGATTCGTTCATAGAAATCATGAGCACCATCTAAATACTAAATGATCACATCCAAGGTAATTGGAACTGTCATCAAATAATTTGTCGTTATTGATCTTAAGTTCCAATTTTTTTCTAATTTTGAATCAAATTTAGACTCTACATTAACTGAAATTGGTTAAGATAGTCAAATGCTTCCTCAATTAAGTAAGAGTATATGAAGAAATTTTAAAAGTAGTGTTATTTTAAAAAAGATGGGCTAATCGCCCATCTTTTGGACGCAAATGTCAGTCAATAGATAAACAGGCATGAGTTCTATTGGCAGCACATATGAAAATTCTGAGGTTTGCTTAAAACAGTCACTAATGATTTATCAGTCAGATCTAAATACTAAACTGGAAAGTAGATCTTGTTGTCAATCATTTACATTCCCATACGGCCATCTAGAAGAGAAAACGATGAAGACGAATTGAATGAAGATAGATATTGATATAAAATAATCTAGTCAGAATAAGTTTGTGACAAATGACATACTAAATGATGGAAAGGTTTGATATGAGTTACAAATCAACATAGTCAGATTCTAATTAACATAGGTTTTGAGATTAGATATAAAGGAAGATTAAAATCAAGTAAACATTAAGATTAAAAAATTTAGAAAAACTAGATATTCAGGGTATTAAAATATTTGAATGTAATTAGCCATAATCACGATGGAAAATTATTTTTGATTTTTTCACAAGTAATTTTGTTTTAAATTTTTTCTATCTAGTTATATCTAATTACTTCAAAACTAAATGAGCTGGAATCATACTTGAAAGATCGGATAGTCTCGCCAATGATTTCAAACATTTTGCAATACATCCTGCATTGGATCTCAGACCAAATTGCACCAAGAGAATGTTTTTGCATGAATACAGTATTGTCTTTTCTGTCTCGCATAATCATTGCAATTCCATTTTCCCTATTCCATTCCAATATCCTTCTGCTCAATTCTGTAAAGTCAAGGTCATCCACCTGAAACTCCATTTCAGATATGATAACCTTAGCATTGTGATCCACGATTTTGCCAATTTCATTTTTCTTTATCGCATCGTGTCTTTTTTTAAGAATCTCACCTGAAAGAGTGATATCACCTCGATATTGTTTAGTTCGCTGAAAACGTAACCAATCATGTACAATTTTGGCAGTCATTGCAGAAGGATTTGTTCCATTTTCCTTTACTATCTTTAGATATTCATCGTGATCTTCTTTGTTTAGTCTTACTCCGATAAGATTAGACATCATTTTTTATTGGTACAAACAATTATTTATCATTTGTTAACATTTGTTAATCTTGTTATCAGAGAGCCCATATACTACTAATTTGTAAATTCCGTCATGAAAACAGTATTACAGCAACGAAAAAAGGAACTTTCTGATGTAAATATAGAAAGTAGAGAAAACAAATCAGAAGATGTAAGAGTTAATGAAGTATTATCTAGATATTTTATTTGGTTCATGAATAACAATATTGAAGAATTTCAGAAGCTGTGTACATTCTGGAATCAAAGGATCACAAACCAATCATCAATTTTTCTGAGACAAAACCCTCAAGATTGAATGACTGAATATAACCTGTCTCGTAGAAGAAGTATTCTCTATCATTTACTAATATTAGATGAAGAAAGAGACAGGGATGTCTTTTTTGACGAATTTGATTAAATTCTAGACTATCAGGATTTTTTCCCTATTTGAAATAAGTTCTAAGAGAAGTTACCTGTTTGTTTCATGAATCTGTTATTTAATGTCATATTTGCTATACCAGTTATGTATTTAATAGAAAAAAATTATCGAACATTATGAGTGCAGTAATAGGACAAAAAGCCCCAAATTTTGGTGTATCTGAATGGGTTCAAGGAGCACCGACAAATTTTGATCAGGAAAAAGACCACATTGTCTTAGTAGAAGTTTTTCAGGTGAATTGTCCTGGATGTTTTCTTTATGGAATTCCTGAGGCAATCAATATTTACAACAAATACAAAGGCGAAGGAGTCCGAGTATTAGGAGTTGCTACAGCATTTGAGGATTTTGATAAAAATACATTAGATAATTTGAAAATGCTTGCCGAGACAGGAGAGGTTATTGGCGAAACTCAAAAGGCATTATCTACATATGGGCAATTACAAGCAGGAAATAAGATGCCATATAAGATACCATTTCCTCTTGCAATGGATAAACTGACAAAAACTACAGGAGAAGTAAGCCAAGAAAAAATCCTTCAATTTATTTATCCACAGATTCCAGACTTTGACTCACAACCAGAAGAATACAAGAAGCAAATCATACAAAGAGTAAAGGACTATATGAAATCAAAAGAATATTCTGCTGAAACATTTGAAAAGTTTGCCCTTCAGGGGACCCCATCTACCATTTTGGTGGATAGAAAAGGGATTCTAAGAGATGTATCTTTTGGACAATCTACAAACGTCGAGGCAATGATTCAAAAGTTAATTGAAGAATAGTATTTAGCTGTTAGGTTTTGTAACTTTTTTGCCTCTATTTGTTTTGGTTTTTTGACTTTTCTTTGATCTGTTTTCCAGAAGGTCTATTGCTCTTTGATTTGAGAGAGTCCAGGCTTTGAACATCTGTTTGAATACATCATCAAGTTTAGTGTTTTCAGTACGCCCGATTTCAAGCTTATAGTTTTCCCATGCCTTAATTATTGATTTATTACTTTTTTTCAAAAATTCTAGTGCTTCTTTTTTGCCCACAATTCATGATTTTTTGTACTAATATTTTAGGAATTATCAAAAATTATCTAACAAATACAATTGAAACTGACAATGCCACAACAATACAAAATCCACCAATCAAAGCAATTTTGGCATTATCCATAAATTATTGTAACCAAAATAAAATAAAAATAATCGGACCGATTTTAAAACCCAATATTAGATGCTAAACAAAAGAGACCATACGGAATAGTAGATAATAACGCTTGCAATTATTGCAATGGCGCCAATTATGGATTTTTTCATTTCTTCAACCTCACTATCAATATTGCAGGTACAGCAAGATACATTCCCACATTAAGTGAAATAACACCAATTCCTGCTATCAAAATCTGTAAATCGTTATCCAATTGAGCATAATTTAAAATTGAAAGAGAGGAAACCATTGGAGTTAAAAGTAATTTTATCGATTCTTTGAAAAAAGGATGTTCTCTTTGATAATCAGCAATTTGAGGACTAAACGAATAATAAAATTTATTGAATGAATCTATAAATGATTTTCCATATTCTGTTTTTATTAACTTTTGATCACGTATTTCTCGGAGTTGTTGTATTTGAGGAGCAAGTTCTGTTCCATACGCTGCAGTTGCAATAAGACAACCTCCGCCTTCAGATGGAGGAATTTCAGTGAGAACAGATTCAGATTTTTCTTCAAGGGTGTTAATAGTATCAGTTGCTATGATGTCAAATTTGTTATTACCTACTCCAGTAAAATTTAGAGTTAAAAATAAAATCTTATCATTTGAGTTAATTTTTGGGTTATACTCTGAGTCATTTAGATAAAAGGTAAAATTGCCATTAAGGAGTGATTTTGGAATAATCATTTCACCCAAATTATTTTCCAAACCACTATTAATGAAAAGGGTTAATCGTTTTTCATCCTTATTGAATTCATGATCTATTACA
Source organism: Nitrosarchaeum sp. (assembly GCA_965223865.1). Taxonomy (GTDB): domain Archaea; phylum Thermoproteota; class Nitrososphaeria; order Nitrososphaerales; family Nitrosopumilaceae; genus HKST03. The sequence continues at coordinate 919,819 of OZ245020.1, read as the reverse complement.
TCAAAATTTGAAACAGTTTCAACTTCAAATGTATGTCCACCTGATTCAACATCAAAACGAGTTACAAGGCCAGTTTTATCAGATAGTAATTGACCAAACGCAGGTGTGATTATCAAAAGTAATAGTAGTGGAATCAAAAATGTTGGTTTCAATTTATGCAACTAATGCTAGTCTTTTTCTTAATTCTTTATCTTGAGCAATTCTGGGATGTGCAGGATCTACTAAAATTACCTCAAACCAGTAGTGCATACCATCTTTATAGATAAAGTATGAACCCAAAAGTTTCATGTTTGGATATCTCTCAAGAACTCTTCTTTCTGCAACGGTCTTCATGTTATCATCTGCCTTTATTCTGACAACACCAAGGTGTTTTGGCCTTCTGCCACCAGTAGGTCTTGGTTTTCTCATACCACCAGTTCCTACTCTCATTCTGACTACTATGATACCTTGTTTTGCCTTGTAACCTAATCTTCTTGCTCTTTGCAATCTGCTAGGTTTTTCAATTCGAGTGATGGCATTTTGCTTACGCCATCCTACTATTCGTTCTCGTATATTTGGACCATTATCCCTCCAAAGCTGGATCCAAACTTGGTCTTGTCGACTAGGCATATCGGCATTAATTAAATGCCCATTAATAACTGTAAATCGCCAAACACAGACAATATTCCTGATTAAAATGCTCTATGAGGTGGGTTTCACAAACCACACACTCAAAGAGTTGCATCCGCAGAAAACTCGATATTAAAAACTAGTCACAGTTCTTAAAAAGTATTCCTGAGTAATTCTTTGAGACTTTTATTAAGCCAATAAGGAATCAGAAAGATGAAAAGCATCCAAACTATTGTTGTGATAATTTTTACATTAATTTTTACAATTTTCCCAAGTTCCTATGCAGAACCAACTGTTAGCATCATTATGGAAAAGACTGCTTATAGTTACTGTGAAAAATTATTCTATACAATTGAAGTTTCTGAAATAACAGGGGATCCCGCAATTGTTCATATTAGAGATGAGACGGGAAAAGGCAGCAGTGCGATTCCTATCCAAATTTCAAATTTACAAAATCCAGTTCCATCCTTAGCTCCATTTGAGGCAGAAGTATTTCCGTTAGGAAAATACTTTATCGATGTAGAATATTCTGGAACCAAAACCACCGCAGAATTTGAACTGGTAGACACAGGTAATGTTTGTATTCCTTCATGGATAAAGCAGCTAACATACTATTGGGTAACTGATCAGATTTCAGATTTTTCATTTAGTGATGGAATTGAATTTCTAATTGAAAAAGAGATCATTGTGATTCCAGAAACACAAATAGACACAGAAACAACAGAAGCTGAAATTCCAAGTTGGGTAAAGATAAATGCTGCATGGTGGATTGAAGAAAGAATCTCAGATAACGATTTTGCGCAAGCTTTACAACATCTAATCAAAGTAGGAATAATTGTAATTTAGAAGGCAAAATGAACAAACACACAGTAATAACAATAATTGCAATAATTGCTATAATCATTCCCTTTGCATATTCAGGACTAAACATCTATGCTGCAGAACAATTAGAATACAGATGGATTGAGCCAGGAAAATTTAGTTTCTTTGAGATGTCTAATAATAGAAGTATAGAGATATGCAATACATCATCATTTCCTGCAAATTTTAAGAATATTGATATAATTACATTTTATCAAATGCAAGATAAAGGGACATATACAATAGAGAATTTTGAAATTAATGGCTCTGAATCAAAGATAATCCAGGGAAAATTCTCTTCAGAGAATTATGTGGATTCGCAGCGTCTGTTTATGATTATGGATTTTCAGTTTGATGGAGGAGATAACAGAATTGATGCAAGACAACTATTTGTCCTAGTTAGTATTGACACTCCTATCATAGGTGTTATTCCATATACTGTAAATACACAGTATTCTGGTTTTGATTTTGATCAATTAATGAATCAAGAAAATTCTAAATGTTAGTCTCTACGCTTTCCTGCTTTTGATATCAAGGCAATAATAATTCCGATTGCACCTGCAATAATGAATCCCACAATTATAGAAGTTACTAATTCAGCTCCCATACCTCTGATGTCAGTGGTGGCAGGAGGTGCTGGTTTGACTACACATACTCCATCTTTTAGAATAGTTCCTGGTCCACATTCAGTTCTTGGTTTTGTTTCCTCTGGAGTTACAACTGGGGTAGATGGCTTCTCAGGTTTAGGAGTTTCTTCAATAGGTTCCTCTACTACTGGGGGTTCCTCGACTGGAGGTTCTTCTACAATGGGTTCTTCCACTATAGGTGGCTCTTCTACAACTGGAGGTTCTTGAATAGGTGAACCAAAGACAGAACCAATAATTTCAATATCCTCGGTTCCTTCAGGTAATTCCATAGTTAGAATTCTAGAAGCAGATGATTTTTCTTCATCAAATGATATATCTACTCCATCTACTATTACAAAAAATTCTTCATCAATTCCTTCAAATTTTGAGTCAAAGAAACCTCTATCAAGAGTCACACTCAGCGTTCCAGGTGAGCCTGTAACATCAACAGAAAAAATTAGGGATATAAAATCCAAATCAGCCTCAACTCCTGTAACAGAAACACCTTCTCCAGTATATTCAACATCATAAGAAATTCCATCAATAGAAACAGATGTTGTATCAGCATATACAAAAGACGTAGAAATTATTGCAACAATAACCAACCCTATTGAAATTTTAAGCAATGAGGAAATACTTGGAATGGACTTTGTTTGTTCGTTTTGTATATCCTCTAAACCCTGATTTTTCAATATGTATTGTTAACCTCTAGATTGATCTTAAAAAGAATTAGACTAGATTAAATCACGTATGAGTCAAGCTTTTTTAGTTATTTTTGCAGAATAAATGGTTTAGATAACGCCTCTGAGAATCTGGATAATTTTTTCGGCAATCACATTTGCTGCCAAGGATTGAGCCTCTTTTGTCTGAGCACCAATATGCGGTGTTAGGATTACATTGTCTAATTCTGCAAGCTTGTTGCCAACTGCAGGTTCTTTTTCAAACACATCTAAGGCAGCACCACCCAAATTTCCATTTTTAATGGCATCATAAAGGGCCTCCTCATCTACTACTCCACCTCTAGATGTATTGATAATTTTTGCAGTCTTTTTCATCATACTCATTTTTTGAGCATTAATCAAGTGATAAGTTGAATCAAGTAGTGGAACATGAATTGAGACATAATCAGAGCTTTGCAACAAAGTGTCTAAATCAGCTTTCATCAAGCCCACTTCTTTTGAGAATTCTTCATCTATTGGAATGACATCATAGCCAATAATGTTCATGTTTAATGCCCTTGCTAGTCGGCCCAGTCTTTTTCCAATATTGCCAAGGCCTATAATTCCAAGATATTTTCCTTTGAGTTCTGTTCCCTTCAATTCTTTTTTCAGCCATTGGCCATTTCTAACTCCTCGATCTCCTCTAGTAGTTTGTCTTGCCAAAGATAACATCAGTCCCAAAACTAATTCAGCTACTGCATTCATTGCTCCCTCTACTGCATTAATCACACGAATGTTTTTGGTTTTTGCAGCTTCTTGATCAATATTATCAAGACCTACACCTACACGAGCAATAACCTTACAATTTTCTGCTTTGTCAATCATTTCTTTAGTTATCGTAGTCCTACTTCGAACAATTACAATATTGAAATTAGAAATTTTTTCAAGAATTTGTTCGGGAGTAATTTCTGGTTCGTATGAAACCCTCAAACCATTATCTTCAAGAATTTTATTTAAAAGTGGATCAACTTCATCACAAATTAAAACTGTGTCATCAAATCCCATACACTAGAAAAAAAAGCTACAGAATATAATTCATTCAAATAATAAAAAGAAAAAGAGATGTTAAATTATCAAGAAAGCATTTCTGCCACTACAGGAATTACTTCCCATAATGGAATCATGCCATTATCTTGCATTTCAGAAGCTACTTCATCAGTGTATAGACCATGAATGTTAATTGCAGGATGTGCAATACTGTTCATTCCCATTGGTGGGACTGCATCACTTGGGTTACCTAATGCATAAGCATAAGAGGCAACTGGTGCTTCAATGACACCTTTTTCAACTAGAACTGGGTTCAAGCCAAATGGATCACCTGCTACAAAGACTGTAGCTGCACCTGTGTAAATTGCTGCATAGTCGTGATTAACTGCTGCGTATGCACCTGGTTCATCAAATACCAAATCAATGATTGCACCTTGAGAACCGCCAATCAACCATGTCTCAGTTGCAGCGGATTGTACTCTGTTACCTTGTGTAACTCTGTCCAAGATTTCACCAACAATGTGGTAATATACTGGTTCGTTACCTTGGTTGTGTACAAAGAGTCTCACGTGTTGATCATTTTCAACAAACAAGAGTTGTGATTGGTATTGCTTGTGTTCAAGTCCATTCCATGGTTGTGCAACAAAGATGTTCTTTTTGGTATCACCATTTACAAGTAAGTTGTGTGCCATGTTTGGTACATAACCAAATTGCATTCCATTAACAACTGTGGCAGTGTTTTGATGCTTGAACATTGCTCCGGCATCATAGTTGCCTTCAGGTGTTAGGTACAACTGATTGTATTGGAATTGGAACTCTAATGCATCTGCATCGTAGAATTGTCTGTCTAATACACCACTACCACTAGTCTTCTCTACCATTAGTTTCTTGTATCCATTTGCAGGATCAACAATTGCAATTCCGTACATGCCGGAAAGTACGTGTTGGTCCATGCCAACTAATTTGACACCAGAACAATGGTACTTGAAGGTACCAGCAGCTTCAGCAATGTAACAGTACTGACTAGTCTCACCTGGATTTACAGATTCGAAGTGACTAGCAGACATTTGTGATGCGTGCATGTCGTTACCGTGACCAGTAACTTCCCAATCTGGAATGTGAAGTGTCATCTTTACAACATCACCTTGTGTGACTCTTAATGTTGGTCCTGGGACCATTCCATTAAAGGTCATGGCATTGTAAGTCTTGCCACCCATAATTGGGAGCTCAACACTGTAACCTTCCAAATTGAACTCATGAACAGTACGTCCAGAGTTTTCTAACACGCCACAATCAGTTTCTGCAAATGCTTGAGGCATTACAAGCTCTAAACCGCCCATTTGATGGATCTTCTCCATTACATCAACATCTAATTTTGATGCATCAAGAGATTGTCCAGTAATCTGGGTTTGTGTGTATGTGCTTCCGAATAAGGAGGCTCCCACTACAGCTATTGCTGCGATAGTAAAGAGCATACTAACACGCTTATTCATTAAGCACGATGACTAGTGAATCCTATATAATAATTGTCATTGCTGAGAATTATGAATTTATGAAAATTTTTGAAAAAGAATGAATAATGGGGAAAAATTAGAGTAAACGACATGAAATTTCGATTAGATGAAGATTCACTTGGCAAAGTCAAAATTCCTTCAAGCGCATATTATGGAGCATTCACAGGTAGGGCGATCAAGCAATACCATGTAACGGGAAATAAAGCACATGAAAATCTCATAAAGTCTTTTGTAATGATAAAACGATCTGCTGCCATTGCCAATATGAAGGCAAAGGCAATTGATACAAAACGTGGAAAGGCAATTGTTTCTGCATGTGATAAAATTTTGGCAGGAAAATATGTAGATCAGTTTGTTGTAGACATGATAAACTCCGGTGCAGGAACTGCCTTTAACATGAATTCGAATGAAGTAATTGCAAATGTTGCACTAGAAGTACTTCATAAAAAGAAAGGACAATACCAGCATCTTCACCCAAATGACCATGTCAACATGTCTCAGTCAAGCAATGATACATATCCCACTGCAATGCATGTTGCAATTTTGATGAACCTCAAAGAGACAATTCCAGTTATAGATATTTTGATAAAGTCACTAACCAAGAAGGCAAAGCAATTCTCATCATTTAAAAAAATTGGAAGAACTCATCTGATGGATGCACTTCCAGTAACATTAGGAAGTGAGTTTGAAGCTTATGTTACTTCAATTTCTAAAGCAAGAAATGCAATTTTACTAGCTCAAAAAGAACTACAAAATGTTGCATTAGGAGGAACTGCAGTTGGTTCAGGTGCTAACACACCTAAAGGATACAGAAAAATTGCAATTTCAGAACTTGCAAAGATTTCAAAGCTTCCATTAAAACCCGAAAAAGACATGCAACATGGTTTGCAGAGTAAATTTGCAGTTGTAAATCTTTCAGGGGCTTTGAGAAATTTGGCCCTTGAAGTTGGAAAACTTTCAAATGACATCAGATTAATGGCATCAGGTCCCATTGCAGGCTTGGCTGAATTAGGAATTCCAGCAGTTCATGCAGGTTCTTCAATTATGCCCGGTAAGGTAAATCCATCACTTGCTGAATGCATGAATATGATTTGCTTTAATATAATTGGAAATGACACTGCAGTATCTTATGCTGCTCAGAGTGGGCAATTTGAGCTAAATGTAATGCTGCCTGGAATGCTAAAATGTGTTTTAGAGTCTACAGACATGATAAAGAATTTCTTTCCAATATTTTCTGCAAACCTAATTGATGGACTGACTGCAAACAAAGAAAAGTTGAGAAAAGATATTGAAAACAGCCCAGTAATTGTAACCCTACTTACTCCAAAAATTGGTTATCTAAAATCAGCAGAGTTATTCAAAGAATCACTCAAGACTGGAAAAACAATTAGAGAATTGGTTGTTTCTAAGAACTTGATGAGTAATAAAGAAATAGATTCTCTTTTTGGATAAATATGGCAAAGATTTTCGTAGAAGCATATGGATGCTCTGCTAGTTTTGCAGACTCTGAAATGATTTCAGGGCTGATCAAAAATGGAGGACATACTTTAGCTGAAGATTCTGCAGAGTCTGATCTAAACATTGTGGTTACATGTTCAGTAAAAGATGCCACTGCAAATAAGATGATACACAGAATCAAATCACTAAAAACAAAACCACTCATTGTTGCTGGATGTCTTCCAAAAGCTGAAAAAGAAACAGTGGAGAAATTTACAAAAAACTCCAGCTTGCTTGGCCCAAATTCATTGGGAAAAACATTACAGGTAATTGATTCTACATTAAAGGGGAAAAAAGTTGTAGCACTTGAAGATTCTGACCTATCAAAGGTAGGATTACCCAAAGTAAGACTAAATCCAGTTGTCGGGATAGTAGAGATTGCAAGTGGGTGTATGAGTGAATGTACATTCTGTCAAACCAAATTATCAAAAGGAGATTTGAGCAGCTATAGGATTGGCGATATTGTAAGGCAGGTGGAAAATGAAATTAGAGAAGGATGCAAAGAGGTTTGGCTGACATCAACAGACAATGGTTGTTATGGATTTGAGATCGGAACTGATTTGCCATCATTGATAAATGCAGTCTCAGAAATACCACAGGATTTCATGATACGTGTTGGAATGATGAATCCCATGTACATGCCCAGAATAAAGAAAAACTTGATTGAATCATACAACAATGATAAAGTCTACAAATTTCTCCACGTTCCAGTACAAAGTGGTAGTAACCAAGTACTTAACGACATGAAGAGAGGTCACACTTCAGAAACGTACAGAGAAATTGTAAAAAAAGTCAAAGATAAATTTTCGAATTTTACGATTTCTACTGACATCATAGTTGGATTTCCATCAGAAAAAGAAGAGGATTTTGAAAAGACCGTAAAATTACTTGAAGAAACAAGGCCAGATGTAGTAAACCTCTCAAAGTATAGTGCAAGGCCCGGAACTGAGGCTGCAGAATGGAAGCAGATTGAGGTTTCAGAGGTCAAGAGAAGAAGTAAGATAGTTTTTGATTTAATTGACAAGATAACATTGGAGAATAACAAAAAATGGATAGGTTGGAAAGGAAAAGTTCTATTCAATGAAAAAACAGATGAAGGTATCAAGGGAAGAAACTTTGCTTACAAACCAGTCTTTGTAAGAGAGAATGTCAAGATCGGACAAAATTGTATTGTTGAGATTACAGATGCATCTACCCACATCTTGCTTGGAGAGGTCGTAAGCTAATTTTTTTAGATCGAAAATTTGATTAAAATAACGTAAGAAGGTTTTTTATCCAAATCATAGAATAAGACTTGAATTGAGTTTTCAAGTAAAAGAACCGATCTTGGTTATAGGTGTAGGAGGAGTGGGTTTGAAATTGGCCACTCAAGCAAGAAATATACTAAATTCAGATTGTCTAATTATAAGCAATGATCAGAAGGATTTACCTTCCAATTATACATCCATCAAGGTTTCAACTGATTCAGTAGTTAACCCATCTGTCCAACTAATTCGAGGCTCCACATACAAGGTGACGGACCAAATAAGATCAAAGATTTCAGGATATTCTACAATTGTTCTTATGACAAATATGGCTGGAAAGGCAGGATCTGCAATAGCCCCAGTGATTTCAGAGATTTGCAAAGAAACATGCAAGGGATTAATTTCATTTGCAATCATGCCTTTCAAATATGAAAAAGACAGAATCTTCAACTCTGGAATTGCTTTGAAAAGAATCAGAGAAGATTCAGACTGTACTATTGTGTTAGATAATGACTCCATGCTAGAGAGCAATCCAGATTTGAATCCAAAACAGTGTTACGAAATAGCAAACAATGCCATCATGCACGTTGTGAAATCCTTAGGATCATCAGAAATTATATCAGAGACCAGTATTCTAACAACAAGCAAAGAAGGTCAAGATATCGAGGAATCGCTTAGAGATTCACTGAAAATGCTTTACAATAATGCTCCTTCGAACTCTGTAAAGCGTTCAATACTTTATGTGGTGGGAGGAGACAACATTCCAGTTGGAATATTAAATTCAATTACAAATCTGACAAGCGATATTTTAAATGAAGAATCACAAATTGACATATCAGCTGGGGCGTCAGATGAATCTAAAGTTGTTATGTTATCATCTATTCAAGGAATGACAAAATTTGAAAACTATGATCCTCTTGGAATAATTCCACAAGAAGACACACTTGATTGGTCACATCCTGATTGCAGTATTGACTGCAAGATTGATTTGTATCAATTAGAATAAGTACAGAAACAAATTAACAAAAAAAGGCATTTTTGCAATATTCTCAGTTACAAAATAATCAATTCACAATAATTAGATACTTTTTTATTATTTCTAAAAATCAACTCTAGTTTTATAGATATATTATATTAAGGAAAAGCAACAAAAGTACAATTAATTGGAAGTAATAACAGATGAAACTTTTTAAAACAAGCTTTAGGGCTTTGGCAATTTGTAATGGGATAAAATCAGAATACTTTGCATTAACCCTAGTCCTTTTTGGAGTGTTAGTTGTTCCCCAAATAGCATTTGCCGAAATTATTATTCCAGATGATGAGTATCTAGGATACTTTGATTCAAATGGAATCTACACTGTAGTTGGAAACGTAAAAAACCAAAATGACTTTTCGGTTATTCCTGTCATCACTGTTTCTGTAAAGGATAATTCGGAGCTGCTCTCAAAAACAATTGAACATGTTCCATTGAGTTCAGGAAAAGAAATTCCATTTAAGGTCAAATTTCCAGAGGTTGTGGGCAATATTCCCATTCTAATGCCTCCAGAACTGGAATTTGAGAAAACAATAAAGAATTCAATCCCGATTGAAGTCATCTACGACAAAACTTTGGTAAAACACAAGGATGGCCACATTACAGGAAGAATTCAAAATACTGGAGATGAGACAGTATACTATCCGAAAATTTATGCAGTAGTTCACGGATATGAAAGAGTTCTTGACATAGCTCAAAATATTGAATTCATTGAAAAAATAGAGCCTGGGGAAATTAGAGAATTTTCAATGTATCCTGACCCATCTATTACTGAAGATGTGTTTTACTATAGCTGTTTTGCGCCAGTTGACACTACTGTGATTCCAATTACCACAAAGAAGAATGAGGGTGACTTTGATTTTAGATATGATTCTGGTGCATGGTACTCTGCAGCAAAATTCAATGAAGAAGGAACTGAGCTTACCATAAGAGGATACAACAGTTATCCATTAGAAACTTACGCAAACTTTGAGTTTCCCCCAATTTCAGGAGAAGAGAAATTTGATGTAACTCTAAATGATGAGCCAATAGAATTTATTCAGAGCATAGACGATATGGGATTTTGGCATGTTGCATTCACTGTAGGCCCAACCTCTCAAGGAGTACTAAAAATAACGGGATTTGAGAAAGGATTGCCTCCAGAAATGCCCAAAGTTCCCCAATGGGTTAAAACAAATTCAGAATGGTGGTCTACAGAGCAAATATCAGATTCTGAATTTTTAGAAGGAGTGGAGTTTTTACTTGAAAAAGAGATCATATCAGCTCCTCTGAAAGGAGTTACTGCAGAATCTAACTGGAAGATTCCTTCATGGATTAAGATAACTGCTGGATGGTGGGCTGAAGATAAAATTTCAGATGATGATTTTCTAAATTCACTTGAGAATTTGATCAAACGAAAAATCATAGTGATATAGAAATCATTTAGAATAGCAAACTGATTGTTGAAATAATTTTGTTTTCTTGATTAATTAGAATCTTGTTTGGTTTCTTTCTTTGAAGATTCTTTGGGTGGTTCTTCTACTTTGGGTGGTTCTTCTACTTTGGGTGGTTCTTTAGGTGGTTCTTCTACTTTGGGTGGTTCTTTAGGTGGTTCTTCTACTTTGGGTGGTTCTTTAGTTTCAATTTCTTCTTCATATGGGGATACGAGAACATAACCTTCGTCAGTCTTACTCATTCGAACCCTGACTTTTCTTGGAGGACTTCGAACTCCCTTTGACCAAATTTGGTGAGCAAGGTCTTCTTCAATTTTTATGTCTTCAACTTTCATATGATGACGAGCAAATTCTTTAATCATATTGATTGCCCTAACTGCTCTGTGTTGGCTTTGTGAAAGCAATGCTTTGCCCAAATTGATAGTATAAACTCTTTCTAAATCCTGGGACATTTATCCGACCTCCACATCCGTTGATCTCCAAGCTCTACGTTTTGGATTTGTTCTAACTGATCTCTTTGTCTTGAGAATAATCCATGCCGGTACTGGAGAAGCTTGTTTTGTCTTCTTTAGCAAACGGATTTTTCTTGGAGACGACTTACGTGCAGCCATTAGGTTTCAGGCACGAAGAGCTCTTTTTAAATGAATCTCATTAAATAAGTCATCTATAGCCATCATTTAGTTTCTAAAAAATTGTTTTTTGAAAAAATATCATAAATCTGTTTTAACATTCTAGCTGAAGCGCCCCAGATTAGATGATCCTGGAAAGTAAAAGTATACATCTCCTCGATTAACCTATGTGCAGGATCTATATCATTCGACATTGTTTTTAATAAAGGAAAAAGTGGAATATTCAAAATAGTTTCAACTTCCAAATTATCTTTGAGTCTTGGCAATAAATTTACAACTGCAATAAATGGATAAATAGTAAATTTTGAGTTTAAAGTGGTTACAGGATTTAACTGTCCAATTACGTGTTCATCTCTGATACTCAAGTTGATCTCTTCTCTTGCTTCTCTTAATGCTGTTTCAAGCAAGTCCTTGTCTTCAGGATCATGTTTTCCTCCCGGAAAGGCAATTTCTCCTGCATGAAGTTTTAGTATGTGTGATTTTTTTGTCATTAAAATTTTTGGGTCACCACCATAAATCAAAATCAATACAGATGCAATTCTGTTGTTTTCATCAACTCTTGGTAAAGGGTCCAAAGGAGTAGTAAGTACTGATTTTATTTTTTCCAAAATCAATAATATGGTAAATTAAATTATTGTTATTGAATTTAATCATTCAAAGGTTTTAACCAAGTAAATTTGGAAATTCATTATGACTGTAATCTATGAGATAAATCCGCCAAAGATTCCTGATGGAGAGGACGAATCAAGTGATAAAGTCAAAACATTATTGGAAAATTTGGAAAAAAGAGTCTCAGACATTAATTCATTATGTGATGGAATTCACATTACTGATTCGGTTTTAGGAACTAGAAGAGTTTCTGCATTGATTGCAGGAAAAATTCTCAAGAAGAATCACCCTCATTTGAAAATAACTATCAGTATGCGGGTAAGGGATAGAAACATGAGTGAAATTAAAGATACAGTCAAAAGATCAATTGAGATGGGTTTGGATGGAATTCTTGTACTGAAGGGAGATCCTTCAAAAGATAAACCATACGATTCAGGATTGATTCCTAGTCAAGTAGTAAAGCAATTAAATGAATCAGATTTTGCAGGAAAGACAGATTTTTTTCTATCTCTACCCAGTAATCCAAACTTTGAAAAAATTCAAAAAAAAATTGGAGCACATCCTGCAGGCTTTATGACACAAGTAATTCATTCAGAACAACAAGTACGAAGAATTTCTGAAAAATTGAGACCGCAGAGTTTCCGAGTTATTCCGTGTATTTTGTTGCCTTCTGAAAAAAATGAGAATTCTGCAAAATTTTTGGAGCTTGATTGGTCAGAATACAAAAAAGATCCTGCAAATTTTATCAAAGAAATCCACAAAATAGCAGGTGATGTTCTAATCACATCTCCAAGTGATTTTGCCTTTGCAAAAGAAACAATGAAGCAACTTTAGAGAACAAAATACTTGGTTTCTGGATGATGAATAACAATTGCAGCAGTTGATTGCTCTGGAATTATTTGTCCTGATTCAGTTAGTGTCATTCCAGATTTTTCGGGTTCCAACAGTTTCCAAACTAGATGATGTTGTGCAACATCAGGGCAGCTAGGAAATCCCCAACTGTATCTCAAACCACCTTTATCACCTATTTTTAATTCAGATTTTATTTTTTGGTTAGTCCAACTTGCTAGGGCTTCTGCAACTTCTACGGCTAGTCCATGCAAATAATATGCATCAGTATACTTGTCTTCTTTATTCCAGTTTTCAATAATTTCTGCAACCTTACTTCCTACCGTAACTGATTGAAATGCAACTACATCATCATCTCCAAAATAATCTGTCAGGCAAAGATGAGGAGTTTTTGTGGAACGCGGAAAATCAAATTCTATCGTCTCATCTGTTTGGCCTTCAACTACTAGTTTGCCATTTTTGTTGTGACATCTAAAATATCCATAGACAATTTCAGGCTCAAAGAGTTTCTCTTTTATTATCCTAATTTTCCATTCATTAAGCAAAGTTTCATGATCTGCCTCTGATTCAGAGCCTGCCTTGCCTCTTAGACCCCATGATAATTTGAATAGGGATTTTTTGTCAATCAATCCCCACACTTCATCCATATTGATTTGTCCTTCCTTTAGTCGAATCGGCTCACCAATTACTGGAGGTATGGGGGGAGTAACAGGTTTGATTTCACTTTTTGGAAGATTGGCAGTATCAACTACAGGTGCATTTTTTTCTTTCCAATTTTCTAATTTTGTTCTCCATTCAGACAATAGTTTTGGTTTTTCATCTGAAACCAAAGCATCCATTGTCTTTAATCCCTCAAACATTGTGTTGCAATAAAATACACCAGGTTCGTAAATACCATCTTGTTTTGCTATTCGGTTTATGTAATTGCTGTTAATTGCAGCACCACCACACAAAATTGGAATACTCATGTTATTTTTTCTGGCATGCTCTACAAAAAACTGCATTTGTTTTGATGTCGATACAAGTAATGCAGAAAGACCAATTGCATCAGGATTTACCTCATCAATTTTTTCTAAGAATTTTTGTAGGGGAACTTGCTTTCCCAAGTCATATACGGCATATCCGTTATTTTGGAATATGGTTTTTACCAAATTCTTTCCAATATCATGAACATCACCGTAAACGGTTCCAAGAACAAGTTTACCTTTGCTAGAGCCTTCTTCTTTTATCAGATATTTTTCTAGCTCTCCTACTGCAGCTTTCATGCATTCAGCCGATTTAAGAACAAATGGAAGGATCAATTCTCCTGAACCAAACTTGTCACCTACTTCTTTCATTGCAGGAAGCAAATTTTCATTTAGTGTTTTTATGGCAGCATCATGAGTAATTTCTGGTGGTGCATCTAGTGACAATACCCCATCATTGTCTGCAATTATTTCTTTATTGCCAGTTTTATCAGCAATTGCACATACTACATCGTTTGTGATTCCGTCTTTGAGCCTGTTTACTATTCTAAAGTACGCACGTTTGCCAGCAGTCCATGACGGGTCCACATCTACTTTTTTTGCAGAATTGACACTTTGAAGGCCTGCTTTTTCAAAATAAGAGATCAGTTCTGATAATGCATTGGAGTGAACATTAAAGATGAGGTCTTCGGAAAGTTTTTTTTCTTTTTCATCAATCTCCCCATATGGGATAATTTCTTTTGCATTAACTATTGCAGTATCCAGTCCTGATTTTACTGCATGATACAAAAAAACAGAGTTTAGGATCTTTCTTGCATAAGGGACAAGGCCAAAACTTATGTTGCTCAGTCCCAAAGTTGTAAAAGAGTTTGGAAATTTTTCTTTTACCAGTCTGATTCCTTCCAGAGTGTTTTTTCCAGCATCAAGAAATTCATCTTCTCCTGTTGCAAGGGTAAATGTCAAAACATCAAAAATAAATTGCTCAATCTTTAGACCATATTTTTTTCCAGTCTCATAGAGCAATTCTGCTGTATCTAGTTTTTCTTGTGGAGTCTTGGCCATTCCTTTTGGTCCAATACACAAGGCAATTGCAGGAAGGCCATACTTTGCCATGACAGGTGCAAGTTTTTCAAATCTGCTTCCATCACCTTCAAGATTAATAGAGTTGATTATCGGTTTTCCAGGAATTTGTCTAACAGCTGCATCAATCACGTCAGGATCAGTAGAGTCAATTACTAAAGGTGCGTCAATTTCCAGACTGAGTCTTTTTACAAGGTTTAACATGAATTTTTTTTCGTCTGAGCGTTCAGTTGTAGCTACACATACATCTAGGCAGTGTGCCCCGTCTTCAACCTGAGTTCGCCCCAAGTCAACTAATCCATCATAATCATCATTTAGTACCAATTGTTTTGCTTTTCTTGAGCCCTGTGTGTTGATTCTCTCTCCAATGATTAGGGGGGGTGGCTGCTGTTTGATGTCTACGGCTTTTAATGCAGAGCTAACTCTTGGAACAGTCAATGTGGTAAAATATCAGAGTTTTTGTAAATACTTAACCCTCAACAGATTTTGTTTTTTCGTCAATTACTTTACGTAGGACAGCTATGTGCTGAGGGTTTGTTCCACAGCAACCGCCAATTATTCGGATCTTTTTGTATTGTTTTAGAAAGTCACCAAGTGCAGAACCCATCTTCTCAGGAGTCATATTATAGACTGCTTGTCCTCCTTCATTTTCTGGCATTCCAGCATTTGGTACAACCAACAAGTCGTGATCATCCTGCTCATCAAGCCATCTTACACTTGGAGTCATTTCAACAGGGCCAGTGGAGCAGTTAAGACCAAAGATATCAATGCTCATATCTGAGACAGTTGTGTATGCAGCCTGAATGTTTGTTCCAAGAAGCATTTTCCCATATTGGTCAAGTGTGGTGTTTGCAATGACTGGAACCTTTCTTCCAGCTTTCTTCATTGCATTGTGACATGCCTCAATGGCTAGTTTTACCTCTAAGATATCTTGGCTTGTCTCAATTAGCAATGCGTCTACTCCGCCAAGAATAAGCCCTTCTGCCTGCAGCTCAAATGCTTCTTGGATTTCATCAAGTGGTTTTTGTCCCAGATCTGGATCATTTGAGCTTGGAAGGTATCCAGAAGGTCCCATTGAGCCAATCACATATCTTGGTTTGTCCTCATATTCTGAGCAAACCTCAACTGCTATCTCTGCAATTTTTTTGTTAAAATCTACTGTCTGTCGGCCAAATCCATACTCATCAAGTTTGATTTTGTTTGAACCAAATGAGTTTGTCTCAATGCAGTCCGAACCTGCATCCAAATAATTTTTATGGATTTGTTTTATCCATTCAGGATGTGTCAACACCAGACCATCATTAAATCCGTCTTGGTTGTCTGGAAAGTCTTCAGTTTTTGGATTATACTTTTGAATTTCAGTACCCATTGCACCATCAAAAAGTAGAACTTTGTTTTTGAGAGCTTCGAGGAAAGGTTCTTTTTTTATCAATTATTTTGAGACATCTCAGGGGAGTTTAACTCTTTTGAGAAGACTTGCACTGATACGTATGTTCAAATTAGGCAGAAGATGATTTGATTGTACCTTTATGCAAAAATTACAAGTAAACAATTTAGTTCGTAGTGCTACTTTTTTTCAACACGCTGGCATATCAATCGTATTTGTGTTCATGCCCATCATTGCAAAAGGGGTTACAGATTCTGTTTTTGAGATTGGGTTAATTGTAGCCTCATTTAGTTTTGCCCAGATTTTATCTGAAATCTACTTTGGAAGACATTCAGACAAGAAAGGGACCAGACTCAAATTCATCAGGTTAGGCTTCATTGGATGTGCTGCAGCATTTGGCTTGCATTATTTTGCAGATGATATTGGATTGTTGTTTCTGGTTAGAATTGCAGCTGGAATTGCAAGTGGCATAATGATTCCTGCAATGATAGCTTATGCATATGAGGCAAACCATGAGAAAAAAAGGGCAGCAACTGTAATTTCATTTCATGCATTAGGATGGCTTGCAGGAATTGCAGCTGCAGGAATTGCAAATGATCTTAAACTCATTTTTCTAATCAGTGCGGCATCATTTATCATTGGATTAATTTTTACAATGAGATTGCCAAATCCAGAACAAGAAAAAGAGCTAGAGCCAGGTACCACAAAAAAGGTAATTTCAAAAAACAAGTTTCTCTTCTTATCATTATTACTCAGGCATATCGGAGCATCAGCAGTATGGGTCATTCTTCCAATAATGATAGTGGAGAGGTTGGGAGGAGAATTGTACCACATTTCAATTGTATATGTTGCAAACACGCTAACTGCATTTATTTTGATGAATGTGATGGCAACTAGAATCAATTTATCAAATGTTACAAAATTCAAAATCGGAATTGGAAGTACAACATTTGTTTTTGTGGGTTTGTCAGTAGTTACTGAGTGGTGGATGGCAATGCCCTTTATGGCATTAGTTGGTGCTACTTGGGCATTTTTGTTTATTGGTGGAAATTTCCATTTAATGGAGAACAATCCACGTTCAACATCAACAGGGATTTTTAGCTCGACATTATCAATTGCAACAGTTATTGGCCCAGTGATTGCAGGAAGTATTGCATTTGCATTTGACTATGTTTCTGTGATGTACTTTGCAATTGCAATTATTATCTGTGCTTTTGCAGTTTCATTAAAGATAAGCAAAGGCAAATAGTTCAGACAAACGAGCATTCATCTATTAATTTAGAGACATCATGAATGCGCTAAGAAACATATTTGCAGATATTGCTTGAATCATCTAGTCAAAATTTTGTTAGGTTGCATTCAGTGCCTTGTGCTCTGCATTCAGAACAATATATCAGAGGGACTCTGTCATCTTTGATTTTTTTGAAATGTAAATGCGATTCCATCACATGTCTGCAATTTGGATTTTTGCATTTGGCGTCTTTATTTTCGTAGAGGATCTTTATTGCTGATTCTTCTTCCATTATGTTTTTGAATTTTTATCAGATTAAAAAACTTATTTTGTTTATTCAAAAATTCACTAGTTCTCAAATTCCTTATCTAGTAATATGGATCCATAATTCTTTGAATTCTTACGGCAATAGGAATATTCATCGTTACTTTTCTGGAAAAATAGAAAATAAGAGCAGTTGGCGATTTGCACTAATTTTGAGAGGATAAATCGCTAGATGATTATTTTCAGTGCTTCTTGCTTGGAAGGTATGGTGCCAAAACCCTTGCAAACTCCATGCTCCTATTAAAATTTGAACCAAAAAAAACGAGTTATCTCAAACCCCAACGAGACATTACCTTGTCCTCTAGTCTCTTAAATATTACGCCATCAACGACAACTCCAATTATCATGATTACAAGCATTATCGCAATAACCTGGGAAACATCATTTAGCTGACGTCCAACATTTAACAAAAATCCCAATCCCAAGAAAGAAAACAAGAGTTCAGCTCCAATTACCCCTCTCCAAGCAAATGCCCAACCTTGCTTAAATCCTGAAATCATGTATGGAAATGCAGCTGGAATCAACACACTAGTTATAAGCTGAGTTCCCTTTGCACCCATGTTTCTTGCTGCCTCTATAAAGTGAGGATTGATGTTTTTGACACCAGTATACGTATTGATAGTTACTGCAAAGATTGCACCAATTGCAGTAACAAAGATAATTCCAGCATCAGTCAATCCAAACCAAAGTATTCCAAGCGGCACCCAAGCAACAGAGGGAATTGATTGCAACCCCAAAACCAAAGAACCTATAGTTTGGTTTACAACTTCAACTCTTGCCATAAAGATTCCAAGAACTATTCCTCCGCCAATTGCAATTGCAAGACCAACCAAAAGTCTCAGTATGCTAGTCCCTATTCCAAAAAACAAGCTTCCATCAGCTGCAGTGTAAACTAAGTCCTCGCCGACCTCATAGGGGGACGGAAATATATTGTTGGGCCAAATGTTCGACATTGAAACTAGTTGCCATACTGCAACAATTACAATGTAAAACAATATTTTCTTTAACAAAATATTTTTCTTCAAAACATTAACTCCTTTTTACCTCAGGTCGTAGTTCTGATAGGATTTCTTGCTGTAATGGTAAGAGATTTTCATCTTCTGCAAGTCTTGGTCTTTTATAGTCAACTGGCATCAGTTTTTTAATTTTAGATGGCCTGTTACTAAACACCGCAACTTTGGTTCCAAGTACTGCAGCTTCTGCAACATTATGTGTTACAAACAATATTGTCTTTTTTGTTTTCTCCCAGATTAGCTGCATCTCAACTAAGAGCAAGTCTCGTGTCTGCGCATCAAGTGCTGCAAATGGTTCATCCATTAGTAACACATCAGGATCCATCACTAGCGCTCGAGCTATAGCCACTCTCTGCTTCATTCCAGTGGAGAGTTGGTATGTGTAAGAGTCTGCAAATTTTGTCAGCTGCATCATGTCAAGGTATCTTTTTGAAATTTGGGTCCTCTCCTCAGGTGGGATTCCTGTCATCTTTAGGCCGAATTCTACATTATCTTGCACTTTGAGCCATGGAAACAACGCTCCTTCCTGAAATACCATTATTCTTTCAGGCCCAGTAGTCGTTACAGGCTTGCCATCAAATAGAACTTGGCCCTCATCAGGGCTTTCAAGCCCTGCAACAATTCTCAGAAAGGTAGATTTTCCACATCCAGATGGGCCCACGAGACAGACAAACTCACCGTCTTCGACTTTGAGGTTTACGCCCCCAAGTGCCTTTAGCTTGTGGCTGTCATGTTTGAAATATTTCACAATGTCTTTAGCTTCAAGTGTTGCCATAAATTATCAAAACTCTCCTGGTTGGTCATTTGAATTTATTTCAAAGTAAATTCCCTCCAAGTCATATCCATCTCGTCCAAGGTAACCCAAAGAGTCTGCTCTTTGTGCAATTGTAGAAATGGATTCTTTTAGAGGATCAGATGTAATTTCTAAATTAGATAAGGACTCATCAATAACTGAATCAGACAATGACTGGCCCATCGTGTTTTTCATAAATTGATTAAAGATAATTCTAGTATCTTCAGGATTTTCATTTATCCAGTTGATTGTTTTTGTGTGAGATTCTAGCCAGTTTTGAATTACCAAAGGATTTTCTTTGACGTACTCATCTCTCCCGATCAAAACAACTGATGCAAATTTTTTTTCAGGCCAAAGATCTTCCTCAAAGAACAACCTTTTGCCATTTAGTTCTTGCACAAGAAGTGATGCCCAAGGTTCAGGAACCCATGCAGCATCAATCTCATCTTTTGTAAACAAAGTGTAAATGTCTGGGTTTGGGATATTTAGTACAACAACAGAGCCGCCTCTCTCTGCTGGCTTTAATCCATTTTCATTAAGATAGTTTCGCAATGATACATCCTGTGTATTTCCAATTTGCGGAGATGCAATTCGCTTTCCTACAAAGTCAGCAACAGAATTAATTTTTGAATTCGGGTGAACAATAAAGCTTGCACCACCGCTTGCAGCACCTGATAAAATTTTCACATTTTTGTTTTCAGATTTTAAAAATCCGTTGATTGCAGGACCTGGTCCAACATAGGCAATATCAACAGAACCTGCAAAGAGAGATTCTATTACTTGGGGGCCACTATCAAATAGCCTTGGTTCAATGTGGGTATCTGGCCCTATTTGGTTTTTAAAGATCCCTTTTTCCATTCCAACAATTGGAATAGCATGACCTATGTTTGGAAAATACGCTACTCGCAGCTTGTTTTCATGCCTATTTTCATCAAAACTAGTAGCAAATCCGACAATTGAAATAACAACTATTACTGCAATTCCACCAAAAATTGCTGATCTAATTTTCATAAAACACCGTTATATTAGGAGGTTAAATAATCACCGAATTTTAGCTTAAGCTAGTCAAAAAATCATAGTTTGTTTTTGTATTATCACAAAAGATAAATTCCAAAATACAGCCGAAAATATGTTTTATGACTCAAAAAGGAATTCTTGCATTTTCTGGTGGATTAGACACATCAGTCGTTGTAAAGTATCTTCAAGAAGAGCATGACATGGATGTTATTACAGTTACAGTTGATGTCGGACAAGGAGATAATCATAAAAAGATTGCAGCGAAAGCAAAAAAACTGGGAGTAAAAAAACACTACAACATTGATGCAAGAAAAGAGTTTGTAAGAGATTACATTTTTCCATCAATAAAGGCAAACGCACTCTATCAGAAAAAATATTGTCTTGCAACCGCACTTGCAAGACCATTAATTGCTGAAAAAGTATTAGAAATTGCAAGAAAAGAAAAAGTAACATCACTTGCACATGGATGTTCTGGCAAAGGAAATGATCAAGTAAGATTTGACATCACGTTGCGTTCAGGATCTAATCTCCCAATCATTGCACCAATTCGTGATAAAAATTTGGATAGAGTTATTGAATTAAAGTTTGCCGAAAAACATGGAATTCAAATTGACACTGTTGCAAAAAAATTTAGCATTGATCAAAATCTATGGGGACGAGCAATTGAAGGAGGAGTACTAGAAGATCCTTACAATGAACCTCCAGATGATGCATTCATTTGGGTCAAAACAAAAAATCTTCCTGACAAACCTACATATCTGGAGATAAAATTTGAAAAAGGAGTTCCAGTAGAAGTTGATGATAAAAAACTAGAATCCATAAAATTAATTGAATACCTTAACAAAAAGGCAGGAAATGCAGGAGTAGGAATTGTTGATCATATTGAAGACAGAGTAGTAGGAATAAAATCACGTGAAGTCTACGAAACTCCAGCAGCAACATGCCTAATTGAGGCACATACTGACTTGGAGAAGATGGTCCACACAAAACATCAAAACAAGTTTAAATCAATAATTGACGATGAATGGTCATATCTTGTATATTCTGGATTATGGCAAGATCCATTAAGAAAAGATCTAGATGGATTCATTGAAACATCCCAAAAACCAGTTTCAGGAACAGTAAAACTCAAGCTATACAAAGGAAGCATTCGAGTGGTTGGAAGAAAGTCAAAGAACTCATTGTATAGCCATGAGATTGCAACTTATGGTACAGAATCAACTTTTGATCAAAGATTGGCCAAAGGATTTGTTGAATTGTGGGGAATGCAGTCAACAGAAGCTAATAAATTACAAGAGAAGAGGTCATCAAAAACATGAACTGCCCAGAATGTGACGCAAAACTAAACATCCCAGACGATGCCTCAGTAGGAGAAATTATTTCCTGTCCTGATTGTGGTGCTGACTTTGAAATCGCCAAAAAAGACGGATCAAATGTTGAGCTAAAACAAGCAGAAAGCGTAGGCGAAGACTGGGGAGAGTAATGTCCAAAGTTTGTATTGTGTTTGACCGTCTTAGAACGGAAGAAAAAATGCTTCAAAAAGAGGCATCTAACCTTGGACATGATACAATGATGCTTGATGCAAAAATTACCCAGATTAACACAGATAGTAAGAAGGATGATTTTGACTTTGGAGATGTGGTACTAGAAAGATGTATTAGCTATTTTAGAGGACTTCATTTTACCGCCAGTCTAGAATTTATGGATGTTCCAGTCTTTAACAAATTTGATGTCGCAAATCTTTGTGGAAACAAGATGTTTATGACATTACTTTTGAAAAAACATAACATTCCGACTCCCAAAACATATTTTTCATTTTCAAGTCAAAGTGCAGCTAAGAATATAGAAAAAGTAGGATATCCAATGGTAATAAAACCAGTCATTGGCAGTTGGGGCCGTGGAGTAATGCCAATAAAAGACAAGGATGCAATGGATGCAGTATCTGAAATCAGAGACATTACCGATAGTCCACATGATAGAATTTACTACCTTCAAGAATTAGTAAAAAGACCACCAAGAGACATTAGAGTGATTACAATAGGCGATCAACCAATTGCAGCAATGTATAGAAAGTCTTCAGGAGGATTTAAAACAAACATTGCATTAGGTGCCGATCCTGAATTATGTGATATTTCAAAAGAGATGGAGGACATGGCCTCAAAGGCATCAAAAGCAATGGGTGGAGGCATTTTAGGAATTGATATGATGGAAGATGAAGAAAATGGTCTTGTTGTTCACGAAGTCAACAACACTGTTGAATTCAAAGGATTGGCCAGAGTTGCTCAAAGAAATATTCCAAAAGAAATGGTAGAATTTGCACTAAACCACGTTAGGAAATAAATTATACTCCTTTACGAGGAGGTGTATCATGAAAGTAGGTGTTGTTGGAGCATCAGGATATGTAGGAGGAGAAACACTACGTTTACTTGTAAATCATCCCGATGTTGAGATCACAACTGTTACCTCAAGGCAACATGTTGGAGAATACCTTCACAGAGTTCAGCCAAGTTTGAAGGGGTTTACAGATTTGACATTTTCTGAATTAGATTATGATAAAATTTCAGACCAATGCGATCTTGTCTTTACTGCTGTCCCACATGGAACAGCAACTGAGATTGTAAAAGCCCTGTATGACAGAGGAATCAAAATTATTGATTTGAGCGCAGATTACAGATTACACAATCCTGAGGATTACGGAAAATGGTATGGATGGGAGCATCCACATCCTGATTACCTTTCAAAGTCAGTATTTGGAGTACCAGAACTGCACAGAGAAGAAATCAAAAAAACTCAACTAGTTTCTTGTCCAGGATGCATGGCAGTAACATCAATGCTTGCTCTTACACCATTAATCAAAAATGATCTTATTGATACTGATCACATTGTAGTTGATTCAAAGATTGGTTCATCAGGTGCAGGTTCCGGTTCAGGAACAGCACATGCAATGAGAGCAGGAGTTATTCGACCATATAAACCAGCAAAGCATAGACATACTGGTGAGATAGAACAAGAGTTAAGCGAGATTGCAGGAAAGAAGATTCATGTGTCTATGAGTCCTCATGCAGTAGACGTAGTTCGAGGAATATTGTGTACGAATCACACATTTATGAAAAAAGAAGTTGAGGAAAAGGAATTGTGGAAAATTTATCGTCAAAATTATGGCGAGGAGAAATTTGTCAGGTTAATTCGAGATAAAAAAGGTTTGTACAAATTCCCAGATCCAAAATTTTTGGTTGGTTCAAACTTTTGTGATATTGGTTTTGATCTTGATGAAGACAATCACAGATTGATTGCATTGTCTGCCTCAGATAACCTCATGAAAGGCGCAGCAGGTTCAGCCATTCAAAACATGAATGTAATGTGCGGTTTTAATGAAATGGATGGCCTAAGATACACACCACTTACACCAGTATAGAAATGATCACTATCAAAATTGGTGGAAGTGTAGTAGATAATTTACATCCGTCAACTATTGCAGACATAAAAAAAGTAGCAGAAACTGAAGGACTCATCTTAGTTCACGGTGGTGGAAAAGAAGTTACCAAAGTTTGTGAACAGCTAGGAAAAGAACCAAAGTTTGTTACATCACCAAGTGGAATAAAGAGTAGATATACTGACAAAGAGACTGCAGAAATTTTCACAATGGTAATGTCAGGTAGAATCAACAAAACAATTGTTCAGATGCTTCAAAAAAATGGAATAAACGCCATAGGGTTATCCGGAGTTGATGCAAAAATCATTCAAGCAGATAGAAAAAAGAAACTTCTGATTGTCAATGAAAAGGGCCGAAAACAGGCAATAGATGGTGGATATACAGGAAAAATAACCGATATTAATGCTGAATTTATCAGATCATTGCTTGATCAGGGCCTCGTTCCAGTAATATCACCAATTGCAATAAGTGAAGAATCAGAATTTCTCAATGTAGATGGAGATAGAGCAGCAGCATATGTATCAGGAAAAGTTGGGACAGACAAGGTTCTGTTCATTACAAATGTGGATGGTCTATTAATGGATGACAAACTTGTTACAAATCTTACTTTGGCTGAAGCAAAAGAAATCAGACCAAAGATTGGACCAGGAATGGAAAAAAAGATCTTAGCATCTACTGAAGCACTTGACATGGGAGTAAAAGAAGCAATTATTGCAAATGGACAAAAAGAAAACCCTATATCATCAGCGATTTCTCATGATAACTGTACTGTGATAAAACATGAGTGAAGATCAATTTATGGGAAATCTGTATCAGAGATTTCCAGTTACTATTGAAAAAGGAAAAGGAGCTCATGTATGGGATGTTGATGGAAAAGAGTACATTGATTGTATGGGCGGATATGGAGTAGCACTTGTTGGACACCAAAATGAAAAAGTAAACAAAGCTATTAAAGATCAAGTAGACAAAATAATTACGGTCCATAGCTCACTTTACAATAAAACAAGAGAAGAATTTTTGCAAAAACTAATTGGTCTTGCACCAAAAGGATTGACTCAAGTGCATCTTAACAACAGTGGTGCAGAAGCAGTAGAAGCTGCAATGAAGTTTGCAAGAAAGTTCACCGGAAAAAAAGGAATGGTCGCAATGAAAGGATCATATCATGGAAAATCATTTGGAGCACTTTCTTTGACTTTTAATCCAAAATATAGAAAAGCATTTGCGCCACTAGTTGAAAAAGTTTCATATGTATCCTTTGGAGATGTTGATGAACTTCGTTCTGTAGTAAATGATGATACAGCATTTGTAATTCTAGAACCAATTCAAGGGGAGAGTGGAATTAATGTAGCTCCAGAGGGATTCTTGCAAGAAGTTAGAAAACTATGTGATGAAAAAGGAATTCTTCTGATTTTTGACGAAATTCAAGCAGGTTTAGGAAGAACAGGTCGATTATGGGCTTGTGACCATTGGAATACAGCACCAGACATCATGTGTCTTGCAAAGGGAATTGCAGGAGGAGTTCCAATGGGAGCAACACTTGTCAGATCAAATATTCTTGCTTCAATTAGCAAGGGAGAACATTCATCAACGTTTGGAGGAAATCCACTTTCTTGCGCAGCAGGAATTGCAGCACTAAAAGCAATAACTGAAGATGGGTTGATTGAAAATTCAGAAAAAATGGGAAGGATTTTCAAAGAAGGATTAGAAAGTCTAAAAGAAAAACACACCATAATAAGAGAGATCAGAGGAAAAGGCCTAATGATAGGGGTTGAGTTAAAATTTGAAGTAAGAAACATCCTCATGAACCTAATCAAAGAAGGAGTTTTGATGCTATATTCAGGAAGAAATATTCTTAGAATTTTACCGCCCTTAGTAATATCTGAAGAAGACATAGCAAAGGTTTTACAAACACTAGATATTGTACTTACTAAGGAGGAAGAAATTCGTAATGTACAAGGATAAAGTTGATGAAAAAATTATCGAATACCTTAAAGAGGATTCTAGAGAGTCATTTGTAGATATTGGAAAGAAGCTAAAGCTCTCTGAATCAGCTGTAAGAAGAAGAGTAAAGCAACTCGTAGATAATGGTACAATCAAAAAGTTCACTTTAGAACTTGGAGAAGAAAATACAACAAGCGCAATTGTTTTAGTATCAGTGGATTCAGCAACTGACACATCCAAGGTATCAGCAAAACTTGCAAAACTAAATGGTGTAAAGGTAGTATACGAAATTACTGGACAGTACGACATTACGACAATTATCAGTGCATCAAACATTACAGAAATCAATAATAGTATTGACGCACTAAGAAAAATTCCAGGAGTAATTGACACCAATACTGTCATTATTCTAAGAAAAATAGCCTAGAACGACTTTCGTTTCATTTTTAAAATTACTAACTAAATTAGGATCAATAATTACAAAATAAAACGACCTTAGTACGAATATATTTATATTCTTGATTAAAGTTAGCGATTTATGTAATGAAAGATCCGAATCACTATGCAAATCTGTACAATGCATATGAAAAAAATCCAAAGAAAATTAGAGTACTAGACAGCACTCTGAGAGAAGGAGAGCAACATCCAGGAGTTTCATTTACCAACAAGCAAAGAATCCAAATTGCATGGATGCTAGATTATTTTGGAGTAGATCAAATAGAAATCTCACCAGTTGTTTCAGATGATCACAGAGAAGCAACTAAAACTATCATCAAACAAGGGTTAAAAGCAGACATTGTCTCACATGGTAGAGCACTTAAAGAAGACATTGACGTTTCATTAAGTTGTGATGCAAAATGGTGTGCTGCTTATCTTGGCATTTCAGATATTCATCTTAAAGACAAGTTAAGAATTTCAAGAGAAAAAGCAATGGAAAGAGCAGTTGAAACCGTAGAATATGCAAAATCTCATGGATTAAAAATAAGATTTACAGTAGAAGATGGGAGTAGGGCAGAACCAGAATTTTTACTTGATATGTGTAAAGCCATTGAAGATGCTGGAGTAGACAGAATTAGTTTGCCAGATACTGTTGGAATTCTTCGTCCTATCGGGATGTATAATTTTGTAAAAAAGGTGCGAGAAGTTATTGATGTACCACTTGATGCACATGTTCATAATGATATTGGATTTGCTGTTGCCAATGCATTTGCTGCATGTGATGCAGGAGTTGACCAAATTCATACCACGATTGATGGAATTGGTGAGAGAACAGGAATTCCACCCCTTGCCGAAGTTGCAGTTGCATTAACATACCTATACAAATCACCAAATGACTTCAGACTAGATATGCTTCTAGATTTGTCAAGACTTATTGAGGAATACACATCAATCAAACCATATGACTCTAAACCAATTGTTGGTTCTTCAGCATACAAACACAAAGCAGGAACTCATCTTGCAGCAATTCTCAGAAATCCCGCAGCCTATGAACCAATCCCGCCACGAGCTGTAGGGAATAGAAGGAGGATTGTATTTGGTGAACTGGCAGGTAAAACAGGTGCTGCTTACCTGATGTCTTTGTTAGGACTGGAAAAAGATGATGAGCATGCAAAAGCAGTGGCTTCAGGTCTCAAAGGACTAAGAATGGGAGATCTCATTGAGATTCCACTTGAGGACCGACTTGAAAAAAAGATAATTAATGACAAATAAAGAGGAAGAATGAGGAAAAAATATGTCAAAATGTGAAGAATGCGATGCAGAAATTTCAATTCCAAGTGATGCATTGGAGGGAGAAATTGTAACATGTCCGGAATGCGGCGCAAGTTTTGAATTAGCAAAAGGTTCAGATGGTTTCGATCTCAAGCCTGCCCAAACGGTTGGCGAGGATTGGGGACAGTGAGCCCTGAAGTTACAATTCTTTACGATACCATCCGTTGGGAAGAAAAGGCACTCTTAGAGGCAGGTAAAAAAAATAATATCAATATTCAGATGGTTGATTGTAAAAAATTAGCTGTAGAATTAGAAAAAAAACCAGAAGATTATGGAGTAGTTATTCAGAGATGTGTTAGTTATTACAGAAACTTGCACTCTACTGCAGCATTAGAAGGGTTAGGAGTTAAGGTAATTAATTGTCTAAATACAGGAATTTTTGCAGGAAACAAACTTTTCACACATATGCTTCTGAAAAAGTTAGGAGTTCCAACACCATATGCAACGGTTGCATTTTCTAAAGATGCAGCTTTAGAGGCACTCGAGACACAAGGATATCCAAAAGTAATAAAACCAACTGTTGGGAGTTGGGGGAGATTAATTTCAAAATTGAATGACAAGGATTCTGCAGAAGGAATTATTGAAAGCAGGGAAAACATGTATCCAATTTATCAGATTCATTATTTAGAGGAATTTGTCAAACGACCCCCAAGAGACATTAGAGCAATTATGGTAGGAGATAAAATTGTTGCAGCTATCTATAGAACTTCGGGAAGTGGAAACTGGAAAACAAACATGGCTTTGGGAGGAATAGCAGAAGAGTGTAAAGTTACACCCGAGATGGAAGAAATGTGTATTAAGGCAAAAAATGCAGTTCAAGGAGACATAGTAGGAGTAGATTTGATGGAAAGTGATGAAAGAGGATTAGTGGTTCATGAGGTCAATAACACAACAGAGTACAAAAATACAGTTCGAGTATGTAGTGTTGATATCCCTTCATTAATGCTTGATTATGCCCTCAAATCAAAATAATAAGAATTGGACACAACGTTTACTGTAACACCAAGATTTGCCGTGAAGATGCTTGAAAAAGCACTAAAGCTTTACACCCCATCTCTAAGCGAAAAGCCGATGGCAGAATTTTTGGCTGACAAATGTGATGATTTAGGATTTGAAGATATTCACATTGATGAAGTTGGTAACATCATTGCAAAGAAAGGATCAGGTTCCCCAAAAATTCTCCTTTGTGGACACATGGATGTAGTTCCAGGAAAAGTAAAGGTGAGAAAAGAAGGAGATTCTCTTTATGGACGAGGGGCATCAGATGCAAAGGCACCATTAATGGCAATGCTTTTTGCAGCTGCATCAATTCAAAACAACAATGGAACGGTTACATTTGTCGGTGCAGTAGATGAAGAAGGAAACGCAACAGGAATCAAGAATTTGGTTAAAAATGATATGAATGTAGATTATGCGATTTTTGGAGAACCAAGTGGAATTAAACAAGTTACAATCGCATACAAAGGAAGACTGGCAATAAATCTCAAGGTAAGTGTTCAAGATAGTGCACATGCAAGTGCTCCGTGGCTTTCAAAAAATGCAATTCAAGAATCAATGATATTTGTAAAAGAGTTCAAAGAAAGTTTGGAATCAGGACAAGAAAACAGAACAAAAGGTATGTTGCTAACTGTAACTTTAACTGAAATTAACGGGGGTACAAGTCACAATGTTACACCAAAAGAATGTGTTTCAACTTTCGACATTAGAATTCCAGTAGATATGAATTGCAAATCTGTAGAACAAAAAATTTCTAGTCTTGTAAAAGAAATTGCAGAGAAAAGAGATGTCGAAGTATTTTATTCAATTCTCGATGAAACAGAACCCTTTGAGGCTCCACATAACTCGCCGCTTGTAAGAGCGTTTACTTTGGGAATAATGGAAACAGAGCATTCAAGACCTACATTAATCAGAAAAACTGGTACAGGAGACATGAATGTAATTGGAAACCAATGGAATATACCAGTGGTAACATATGGTCCTGGAGACCCTCATGAGGCCCATACTATTGATGAGAAGGTTTCAATTGATGAATATCTCAGAGGAATTGAAATTCTCAAGAAAACTCTACAGCACTTAAAAAGACTCCATGATAGAAAGATGCAGTAATGCTTTGGTTTATAGGACTTGGAGTTTCAGGTTCAAAATCGATTTCAGTTGAGGCAATAGATATCTTAGCAAAAGCAGATATCGTATACCTTGAACAATTCACCAGTCCAATTGGTAAATCAGATTTTACAAAAATCAAAAAATTGGTTAAAGGAAAATTCAAACCTGCCAAAAGATGGCTAGTAGAAGATGGAAATGAGATTTTACAAAATGCAAAAAAGAAAAAAACAGTATTATTATCATACGGGGATCCATATATTGCAACAACTCATATTGAATTAAGGGCAAGAGCAATTGAGCAGAAAATAAAGACATATTCAATTCATGCAGCCTCTTCACTTACCTCACTTATAGGGGAATGTGGTCTTCATTTTTACAAAGTTGGAAGAATTGCAACCATAATGAGTGAAATGAAATCCCTTACAACACCCTACTATATCATTTACAAAAACATCATAGAAGGAAATCACACTGTATTATTACTAGAATATAATCAAGACAAGGACTTTTTCTTGGATCCAAAAGATGCTCTTTTGGGATTAATTGAAACTGAAAAAGGTCAGAGAAGAAATGTTATTAATCAATCAACGTATGCAATCGTTGCATCAAGAATTGGATTTAAAAATCAATCAATAGTTTCTGGAAAAATTTCAAATCTAAAGAAAACAGACTTTGGGAAACCACCACATACAATAATAATTACAGGAAGATTACACTTTACAGAATCAGACGCTCTGAAAATATTTTCAAAATGTCTTGACGAGCCAATAGACAATTCTGAGTATACAATAAAGATATCAAAACAAATGATGAGGAAATATGTGCCAATGATAAGAGAGGCATTAGGAGAGATAGAACCATATTACAAAGACAAAAAAGAATTTCAAATAATTTTGGAAAATGCTGAATTGTATATTCAAGATGCAGAAAAGTTTCTGGAAGATGGCCAAGATGAAGTAGCAATATTGAGTATTGGATATGCTGATGGGCTCATAGATGCTCTAAGATTAGCTAAAGGTCTAGATCCAAAGATGTAGTTAAACGATGAATTAAAGAGAGAGAAGATAGGATAAACCGCATTGGAATTATTAGAAAAATCAATCTTGACGGCAATATACGTAGGCCAACTAAAGGGAAAATCTCCAATGAATATTATCCAAAAAAAAAATAAAATTTCAGAAAATATTATCAATTCAAAAATTGACGAATTGATAAAAAGTCAACTCGTAAATGAAGATAGAACAACATTAACGGAACTTGGCAGAAATTCCCTCAGGGTAGTTTTAGCAGGAGGAGTCTTTGACATTATTCATCCAGGTCACATTTACACCTTAAACGCGGCACGTCTGCTTGGTGATGTTCTAGTTGTAGTGGTTGCAACAGACAACACTACAATAAAGATGAAAAAACGAAAACCTCTACACAGTCAAGACCAACGCCAAGAATTAGTCAACTCTTTGGTAATGGTAGACCTTTGTCTTGTGGGCCAAGAAGATGATATTTTCAAGACAGTAAATCGTGTAAGGCCTCAAATTATTGCTTTAGGATATGATCAGGTTCATCAAGAAAAATTCATCAAAGATGGATGTATACGGATAAAACTAGATGCAAAAGTTGCAAGATTACAATCGCCAATTCCGGACAGCTCTAGTTCAAAGATTGAAAAAGAGTATGGTGAATCAATTCACGGAATTTAATTTGAATCAATATTGTTTTGTAGTAAGAATATGACATTTTGCTTTATGATGAATTGTGTTAATAATATCATCATAGTGGGTAGATTCTGTCATTGAAAGTTTGGGATAATCCACAATTAAAAGATCAACATCATTTTCTATTACATAATCAATTACCCAATGTGCAATAGAATCAGTCAATGCAAATTTAGTTTTTATTGGAACGTTTTCTTTTTCTGCAATTTTTTCCCATTTTACTAATTCTGATTTAATTTTGTCTTTTCTATTTTGAAGAGATTTTTTATCTGCTTTTGTTTCAAAGAAATGAAACATTGGGGGCTGTTGATAGAAGCATTCTATAATGGAAAGAGGGCATTCAAGTTTCTTTGCCATTTTTAATCCAAGATCAAACGATTTTTTATCATGAGTTGGAGTAATAATTGCAACTGTAATTTGATTAAACAAACTCAACAAGGATGACTCAATTGTTGTATTAATCACTTTTGTCTGAGGTATGGTTTAAGATTGGATTGGGATCTTAATTGTTATTTTGGAGCCATCTTTTAATTTACCAGATTTTCTGATGCAAATTTTTGAGATCAATTCAATAATCGAACTATCATGATGAGTTCGCTCTAAAATTATTAATTGACAATCTATTGTCTGATTAATTTTTGCAGGAAAGCATTTTACCCACCCGTAGGTCCGCTTTCCATCTGAAAAACTCTTTATCATAATACCATTCAAAGTCTCAAATTGTTTAATTACCTCTTGATGTACTTTTTTGTCTAATTTAACGTTCAGAGTTCCAGGAAAGGGAATATAACCAATTTTAGATTTGAATTGTGTTGTGTAACCTTTAAGAGACATATAGTAGGCTCCTTCTCCCATCCCTGAAACTAAAGTTCCTTGGAGTTCCACATCAGAGGGAGATGAGTCTAGACTTTTTTGAAGAATTGTTGATAGCCGGATTATTTCTGAAAATCCCTTTTGAGTGATTTTAACTGAAATGTTTCGTCCACTAATTATTCTTTCAATGAATTGATTATTTTCAAGTTCTATGAGATGTTTAGAGGCAGCCTGTTGAGATTTTTTTATGTTTTTTCCTAACGAAGATGTCGTGAAGGTAACAAAGTTATTTTTTGCTCCTTTTGAAAGAAGATAGGCGAGAGTTAAGATGTGCTGAGTTTTTAGTTCAGTCATCTAGTAGACCTATGCTATTCCCAAGTCACCGAATGTTTTAAGGGTTAATCCATCAGAGTTTGTTAGTTTTGCAACTCTATGGCCTATTACGCACTCAATGCCAGCATTTTTTGCACCTTCTAAAAGTCTCTGTGTGATAATACCATCAAGCAAGAGATATTTTATTCCAGATTGTGTTGATAGTTTGCTAACAACTTCGCTAATTGGAACTTTAAATATTTCCTTTTGGCTTTCATCTAATGCAATTGCTTCTAGTGTTTCATTAAGGTCGGGGTAAATTTTAGCTGCCATTTCGGCAATAGGTTTGTCATTTTCACTCTTCAAGGTAGGTACAGGAACGCCAGATTTAATTTCTTCAGCTATGGGGCTAAGAAGTTCATCAATTCTTTCAGGAGTCAACTCTTCAACTTCAATTCCAGTATCAGCTCGTAGATCATAATCAATTGGAACAACTGATTTGAGTTCTTTAAGGATAAATCCACCTGCTCTATCACCATCAGTAAATGCAACAATGTTATCCTTTGAGGAACATAGTTCTTTGATAGATTCATCTATTTTTGCTCCTTCGATAGCAATTGAATTATCATAACCAGCTCTTAGAAGATTGATCACATCAGCTCTTCCTTCCACTAGAATTATCCAGTTTGAGTCAAAGACTCCAGAACTACATGTTAATTTAGATGGTCCATATGTTGTAAGTTTTCCAGAATCACCGGCATGAACATCTTTTAGCATGCTTTCGCCTTCACTAACAGTTTTTGTTGCCCAGCGCTGTTTGATTTCCTTTGCACGTTTTACAATATCGTCTTTCTTTGCTGCTCTAACATCATCAATGGAATCCAGTTTAAAGCTGCAATCAAAAGGACCGACCTTATCAATACTCTCAATTCCTGCTGCAATTAACGCACAAGTGTCAATATCAGTACTCATTGGAATTAGAGCATCTCCTGCTGTTGTATTAGCGGTAGATTTTGAATTTACTTCTATACGTCCAACTTTTGAAACTCGTTGCAGTTCATTTAGATTCATCTCAGGGCCTAACAGTCCTTCTGTTTGGCCAAAGATTGCTCCGATTATGTCTGCTCTTTCAACGAGCCCATCAACTTCAAAGGAAAGTTTAACATGATATTTGACAATTCCTGATTGAGGCATAAATTATTCATCTCCTTAATTATCATAATTTCAATTTCTAGTTTCGATATATGAGGGTATCGCAATGAAACAAGCAAAAAATAATGAAATTTACAAAAAATCAACTAGTTTTCACTAAACCAGTCTAAAAATGAAAAATAGCGATGTAGTTTATTCAGTGCTAAATGAATGACCACATGAACAGGATTTTACAACATTTGGATTATTGATTTTAAATCCAGATCCCATTAGGCTTTCAATATAGTCCACGTTTGCACCTTTTAGATGATCTACACTGTAGCTGTCTACTAGAAGTTTTACTCCATTCTCCTCCATAACCAAGTCATCTTCTTCTGGTGCTTTTTCAAAGCCCATGCCGTATGACAGACCAGAACAACCTCCACCTTGAACATATACTCGTAAATATTCAGGTTTCTCGGTTTCTTCTTTCATGAATTCTTTGATCTTTTCTGCTGCTTTTGGAGTAACAGTAATCATCTTCTGTGTTTGTTCAGATGCCATAATAGTCAAAAATGCTGCTTCAAATTATAATAAGCTTTTCACACTGAACCTAATAGGAAATCAAGAATTAGTGGTTTAAGGAGTTTTAAAAAATAGTAGCTTAAGCTAAATTCCAAGTCTAAAAATGTACTTTATACACCAACGAAGCCTTGTAGTTTTTTTATTATTGCTTTAGAATCTTGGACATCTATTTCTAAAACAAGACCATTTTGCCAGCCTAGTTTTTCTATACATTCTGGTGGGATTTCAATCTCATATTTGTCATCTTGTTTTGTCAATCGTGTTGTTTTCAGTAAAGTCATAAGAGTTTGTTAATTTTCTAATATCTAAGAATATAGGGATAATAACTAAATAAATTTTTAAAAATCTTTAAAAGAAATAAATACATTTTTAGAAGTATCTTATGATTTTAATCAAAACAAATCCCATTTAAAAAATACATCATTAAAATTTAGGGATGCATTCTATTTATAATAATTTTGACCTCCGTTTAATTGACAAAATTTAATGTCAAGAAAATTAGAATTGAATCTCTAAACATATTCAATTCATCGGAGTAAACACAAAAAATCAATAATAACAACTAAGGTTATTTGTAATTTTTTTTCAGAAAAATGTAGATGGCAGTAAACGGTAAAAGGAGGATTACTCTTTTGTATAGTCACCACTTAGAATATTCAGAACATGTTCGATAATTTGTTTTGAACCACCTTGATGTAGATCAGTTCTCATGGTATCTGAACCAAGGCTTACGAAGATTAGATGGTTTTCTCCCATTGGAAAAGTTATTCTTGTAATTTTTTCAAATGCTGCTGAGGCATAAAGTCCTCTACCAATCTTTGGGCTCAATTGTTTTCTTGCTTTCCATGCACTTGCTGCTCTTTTAAGAGAAAGTTCAGTTTCTTCAGGAGATAAATAATTTGTTATTCCTTCTCGATGTTTAACGATTTCAATGTTTCCATCCAAATCAGTTATAATACCATGCCTAATGTTTACGTCTGAATCCATAATTCTTTGTAGAACTTTTTCATAAATTTCACTTACCATACAAAACCGTATACGAGAATATTACTTAAGATTATCCAAAAAAATCAGAATTAATTTTCAAAAAATATGGTGTTTTAAAATTAAAGATTAGTTATATTTGATAAATATTAAGAGGAATTTTCAGTTGATGAAAATATAATAAGATAATATTATAATTCTTAAATATTTGTTTAGATAATTGATAGTATGAATTTAGATGAAACTGACATTAAAATTTTAAAAAATTTGTTAGTTGATGCAAGATTATCATCTAGACAATTAGCACACAAACTAGGATTATCAACTGTAACAGTTATCACGAGAATTAAAAAATTAGAACAAAAAAAAATTATTACAGGTTATTCTGCCCGTTTGAATGATCAGTTACTAGGATATGATTTAACTGCAATAATTGAAGTCACAACAGGAAAAGGAAAAATGTTAGAAGTCGAACAAAAAATTGCTGAAAATAATGATATTTGTGCAGTCTATGATATTACTGGACCTGCAGATGTTTTATTGATTGGAAAATTTAAAAGCCGACAAGAATTAAGTGAATTTGTTAAGAAATTATCCGCAGTTCCAAATGTTGAAAATACCGTAACTCATATGGTGCTCAATACAATAAAAGAGGATTTTAGATTAATTTAGAAAAATAATTTTTCTGTCAATATTTTCAATAATTGTTTTTTTTGTGATTTATGCATTAACTGAAAAATCATTTAGTAATAATAAAGAAATTGAACATTTTTTTAGATTATTGTAATTCAAATTATAATACCACCTGCAAGCATATGAAACATGAAAGAAATTGACTATTCTATCCCATTATTAGAAAATAATGAAGGAAACTACATTAATTGTAGCATATGTCATAATTCACTTCCACATTGCCATTGTACTTGTCCATACTGTGGAGAGAGAGATGAATGTGAATGTGCATTGTTTGATGCGGCAACAGGAGGATAAATCATATGAATATTTACGATACCAAAACAATCCGTTGTTCAGGTTGTAAAAATATTATTGGTGAAGTTGATTATGATGCCGAGATAATTAGACCAAAATGTGGTCAGTGTGCAGAACCCACCATTCATACAAAAGACAAAATGAATTATTTAATGTCATAGTTGTATATTGTTCTACTCTGATGCCGTTATGAATATTTTTGAAATCCTTGGTTTCCAACTAGGTTTAATGTAATAGTAGATTTGATATTTTCCATTTTTCTAATTTTTTTTCCAATAACTTCGGAGATCTCGTTATAAGTAGGTGCAATAATTTTGCAGACTAACTCATAGGAACCTACTAAAATATTAGTCTCAATAACTTCTGGAATTTTCTTTAAATTTTCTATGACTTGAGACTCATGAGAATGATTACAATGAATCATAACATAAGCTTGTACCATATGTTTTTCTAAAACTTCATTTTCAACCTTACTTATTTTCCTAAAACCGCCATTTTCATGAATTTCCAGAGTTAATGTCGAGCGAATTTGAGGAAGTTTCCTAATTTTACGTGAAATATCTTGCTCTATCTTAATTTCATCAGGGCACTCAAGTTTAACAATGACGTCATATGGTCCAAAAGCACCATATGCGGCATTGACTGTTTCAATATTTTTTAAACTAGATATTACAGAGTCATCAGTTCCAGTATCATTTACCAATAATACATAATATTCTGGCATACTTTCTAGTTTTGTCCATCGATTCCCATAAGTGTTAGGGTGGATCGGACATAATCTATTTTCCTTATTCCCCAAGTTATGACTTCTCGTATCTTGTCTTTTTCATTGTGCTCAACCTTTGCAACAACATCATATGCCCCAAACGTGCCATGCACCTCTTTGACTGAATCTATATGTTTTAGATTTTCAATAATATCATCTTCCTTTCCTAGTTCACTATTTATTAAAACAAAAGCAGTAGTCAATACCTAAAATAATGAAAAAAATTATTTAAGAGAAACCATTAATTTGATTAAAAATTATTTAAAATTTAATACATTTTTCAAACATTAGTATAGAAAAAATTATTTTTTCAGAGAATTGCAAAAGTTCCTTGTTCTGATTGATTCATAGTTAATTCACATTAGTATTGCATTCTGGTTTCAAGACACAAGATTCAGATTATTGATGAGGAAAATATTGAGATCTCAGAAACAATATGAAAAAATTCAAATGAAAATTAATCCATCAGGGGAATTTAAAATAAACCAACAAAAATAGAAAATAAAGGAAATTTGGGATAGCTTACTTTTTTGATTTATTGACAAAAGCTGTCATACGTTCTTCTCTATCAGGATGAGTAAAGCAATTTCTCCATGCAAGGAGTTCAATTGAGAGTCCAGTATCAAGATCAGCATTTCTTCCTTTGTTAATTGCGACTTTTGACATCTGAACGCCCATCGTAGAGTTTGCAGCAATTTGTTGTGCCATTTTCAAAGCTTCTTCTTGTAATGATGCAAGTGGCACCACATGGTTAACTAAACCAATTTCTTTTGCCTCATCAGCTTTGATCATTTTTCCAGAATAGACTAGCTCTTTTGCCTTTGCTATTCCCACAATTCTCATCAATCTTTGTGTTCCACCCCATCCAGGAGGAATACCGATTGTAACTTCTGGTTGACCTAGTTTTGCAGTATCTGCTGCAATCCTAATATCACATGACATTGCAAGCTCACAACCCCCACCTAATGCAAAACCATTGACGGCAGCAATTGTGGGTTGTCTTACAAGCTCAACTGTAGCAGTAACAAGTTGTCCTGTTTTTGCATATTCTACTGATTCATCAGCAGAAATTTTTGACATGTATTCAATGTCTGCTCCAGCAGAAAATGCTTTTTCACCCTCACCAGTCAAAATGATTACTTTGACGTTATCATCATGATTTAGTGTTTCAAAAGTTTTGATGAGCTCTTTTGCAACATCTGTATTCATAGCATTTAGTTTGTCAGGTCTGTTGATTTTGACAGTACAAATGCCATCAGAAGTAGATGTGGTAACTAGTGACATTATAATTTGCCAAGTAACGCTTGACTTAAATGTTCTCTATTTTCCGAGAAATTTGCCCCATTGAGCTAATGCAGCAGCTGCTTCAACCCAAGTTCGAAGGTCTTGATAAACTGGAACATTGTGCTTCTCAACTAATTTTACCATTTTTTCGGTATATGGGCCACCATTACATCCAACTAAAAGTGGTTTCTTTCTTTCCTTTTGGAAATCAGCTAGATAATTAACAATTGTTTCTTCAAGCGGATCATCTTGGAATACAAACCAAGGCATTGCAATATCAATATTTTTTTCATCCATAAATTGCTGAATAACAAATCTATAATCATCTGCAGTTGCACCACCACCTACAT
This sequence comes from Nitrosarchaeum sp., assembly GCA_965223865.1. Taxonomy (GTDB): domain Archaea; phylum Thermoproteota; class Nitrososphaeria; order Nitrososphaerales; family Nitrosopumilaceae; genus HKST03. Next base: position 881,222 of record OZ245020.1, on the reverse strand, counting down.
CTGCGGGATTGCCATTGTGAATGGGTACAGCTGGTGGAAAACGAGCCTTCATTTTTTTGAGAAGTTTGGGGGACAGCTTTCCTATCATAAGACCGTTTCTTTCTAATTGATCAATTCCACCAATCATTGGACCAGCACCATTACTAGTCATAGCAACACGATTACCCTTTGCAGTAGGCTGCCATGCTAGTGCCTTTAAGACTCCTGCTAGTTGTTGATAACTATCAACCGAAATAATTCCTGCTTGCTTGAATGCACCCATAATTATTGCGTTTGAGCCTCCAAGAGAACCTGTATGAGATGCAGCTTGTTTTGCACCTGCAGCGGTCCTTCCGCTCTTCCAAATGACGATTGGTTTCTTCTTCTCTTTCATTACACGTTTTGCAGTATTGATGAATTTTCGACCATCACCAAACCCTTCAACGTATAATCCAATTACTTTTGTTTGAGGATCATTTGCAGCATACCAGATCATGTCTGCTTCATCAACATCAGAACGATTACCAAAACTAATCATTTTAGATAAGCCAAACACATCAGCACTTTCTAACATACTAATTCCCATCGTTCCACTTTGTGAGAAAAATGCAACAGGACCTAATTTTGAACGTACCATTCTTTCTTGTCCTTGGAATGCACAATCTAGACGATTAGCAGCATTGAACATTCCAATACAGTTAGGACCAATAATTCTAATTTTGTGTTTTTTAGATAATCTTGCCACTTCAGCCTCATAAGCTGCTCTCTCTCCACCAAGTTCTTTTCCTCCACCTGAAACAATTACGACACTGTGAACTCCTTTCTTTGCACAATCTTCTAAAACAGGAGGAGTCATAGACAAATCAACTGAAACTACAACAAGATCAACTTTGCCTGGAATTGCAGAAACTGATGGATAACATTTTTGTCCAAATATTTTATCAGCCTTTGGATTAATTGGGTAAACCTTTCCTTTGAAATCATAATTGACTAAACTATCTAAGATAGAGTTTCCAATCTTTCCTTTACTTGCCGAAGCACCAACTAGTGCAACAGATTTTGGTGTAAAGAATGTCTCCATATTGTCTTTGTTTGGTTTTACTTTTGAGATGGAATTTTTTTTGATTTGATCATTTAGAATTATTTTTGCATCAACTACAAAATGAGATTTTGGGTATACAATTACAGGGTTAAAGTCAATACTGTTAATGTAATCAGCATTTTCTACGCCTAATTTTCCAATATTTACTAACATTTTTGCTACCAAGTTAGTATCAATTGGTTCACTACCTCTGAATCCTTTGAGTAGTGCTGAACCTTTTAGTTCATTTAACATTGATTTTGCATCTGAAGTTGTAATAGGAAGCATTCTAAATGCAACATCTTTCATAACTTCGGTCATGATACCACCCATTCCTACCATAATTATTGGTCCAAATTGAGAATCATTTTGAATACCTACAATTAGCTCAACTCCTTTTGGAACCATCTTCTCCAAAAGAATTCCTTTTACTTCAACGCCTTTCTTTTTAGAAAGTCTACCATACATATCAGTGAATGTTTTTTTTACATCATTGACATTATCTAATCCGACTTTAACTCCACCAACATCGGTTTTATGTAAAATTTGTGGAGATACAACTTTCATTACTAATGGGAAACCAATCTTTTTTGCTTGTTTTGCAGCATCTTCAGCAGAAGTAACAAGCGCATAAGGTGGCACTTTGACTCCATACGATTTTAGAATTGATTTTGATAATTCTTCAGTGATAACTTTGTGATCGGTTTGAATAGTTTCTTCAAAAATTTTATTAGTTGTGACCATTGTCTATCGATAAAATCAAAACTCAGTATATTAAACTTTGGTCAAAGATCGAAAGATGTTTTAAAATTATTGTAAAAATTCTTCATATTGTTTTTGACAATTGGAATATTTTTATCAATATCTGCTCGAATTTTATCAGGTTTAATGTACTGAAGTTTTTCTAACTTTTCTTTAGTTTTATCTAACCAAAGATTCACCATTTCCGTATTTACTTCTAAATGAAACTGAAGTCCAACTGCTGAACCTATTTGAAATGCTTGGTTTGAATAATTCTGTGAAGAAACAAGGCGAACTGCTTTTGTCGGTAAATCAAAAGTATCACCATGCCAATGAAAAACAGTAAAAGGATTCTCAAACCCTGAAAACAATTTTGAGTTTCCATCTGGAATTAAATCATCATAAAAGCCAATTTCTTTTTTAGGACCAGAATATACTTTGGCTCCAAATGTTTTTGCAATTAATTGAGAACCCAAACAAATCCCAAGCACGGGAGTATTTTTTTCTACATTTTTTTTGATAAGTTTTTGTTCTTCCCATAGATATGTTAAATCATCATTTGCACTTTCTGGTGCACCTAAAATAACTACTAGTGAGAAATCTTTTTCAGGGAGTTTTTCTGTTTTTGCATGAACAGAATAAAGTTCAAAACCATCTTGTTTTAATAATTCGCCCAAATATCCAGAACCTTCAATTCGAGTATTCTGTATTAGTAAGACATCACTCACATTTGATTTTTTACCAAAAGTGCTTAATATGTTAAAGCCAATTCTAAAGTGTGCTTGTAACAGAGCAAGAGGTTGACGAGATAAAGAATTTTATTTCTCATCTAAACTCTATGAAAAAAAGTGTAGTTATTGTTGAAGGAAAAAGAGACACAGCAGCTCTCAGAAAGGTAGGATTTTCTGGAAAAGTTTTAGAATTTCACAGGTTTGGAGGAATGGTAAATTTTGCAGATTCTGTTGCAAAGTATGATAGATTGATAATTCTTTTTGATAGAGATAGAAAAGGAAGAACACTAACTGGAAAAACAATTAGATTATTACAAAGAAGAACTAGAATTGATCTTTCCTTTAAAAAAAGGCTCAGAGTCATCACTAAGGGAAAAATAATGTTTATTGAACAATTGATTTGTTATGAATCTTATTTAGTTTAGTTTATGGCCAGATTCCTTTTTGGGTGAATGCCTCAACAACACGTTGAACTGCCAAAGCCATTGTTGCCTTTCTCATGTCAATCTTGTGTTTCTTTGACAAAGCATAAGCATCTTTGAATCCCTTTGTAATGTTTGCCTCCATCTTGTTTGCAACTTCATCAAAGCTCCAATAGTAACCCATGTTATTTTGTACCCATTCCAGGTATGAGATACATACACCACCAGAGTTTGCTAAAATATCTGGGATTACCAAAATTTTCTTATCATAAATGATTGGATCTGCTTCAGGTAATGTTGGACCATTGGCAGCTTCTGCAATAATTTTACATTTGAGATTCTTTGCTATCTTTGCATTAATTTGATTCTCTAATGCGCCTGGGACAAGAACATCACATTTTGTAGTAAGAAGTTCTTCAGTTGAAATTTTCTTACTTCCTGGGAATCCAACTACAGAGCCTGTCTTTTCTTTATGTTCAATTAATTTACTGACTTTAACACCTTTTTCTACTAAAATAGAACCTTTTGAATCACTAGCTGCTATTACTTTGGCTCCCATTTTTTCGAGATATTCTCCTGCAAATGTTGATGCATTACCAAATCCCTGCAAAACAACTTTGGCGCCTTTAAGATTTATCTTTAGGGTTTTTGCAGCTTCCCTTACACAATATGCTGCACCTAAACCTGTTGCAACATTTCTTGCAAGAGAACCACCCATAGATATTGGCTTTCCAGTAATTACGCCTGGAGAAAATTTGTTTTCATTTAGTTTGCTAAAAGTATCCATTATCTGTGTCATCTCTCTTCCAGTTGTGTAAACGTCTGGTGCCGGAACATCTTTTTCAGGTCCTATAACTTCAGCAATCTTATAGGCAAACCCTCTAGTTAGTCTCTCAAGTTCATCATCGCTAAGTTTTTCAGTTTTTGGATTAACATAGATTCCACCTTTTCCTCCACCTAATGGAATATCAACAATTGCACATTTCCAAGTCATCCAAGATGAAAGTGCCATGACTTCCCGTTCCATGTACTCAACACCACCTTCTGGATTAAAGTAACGAATACCCCCTTTGTATGGACCTCGATCATTGTTGTGCTGACTTCTAAAACCTGTAAATATTCTAATTTTTCCATTATCCATTTTTACTGGAATTTTAACTCTCAAAACTCTATTTGGCGTAGCAAGGTATTCACGTAATCCTTTGTCTTTAATTCCTAAGATATCGCATGCGTCATTGACTTGCTTTGTTGCATTTTCAAAAGGATCGTTTTTAACCAAGACAATTTTTCATTCTATTAATATTATATTAAGTTTGATTCAAAAAACTAGATCGCTTTTGAAATATTAAATTACAAGTATACTTTTTTGTGATTTAGTTTTCTATCTAGTTTATCAATTGCCTCATCTAATGCACTAATATTAATTTCCAAAAAATTAGACAGATGAAAAATCGCACCATATTTTTCTCCAATTTTTGTTACCAAATTGTTTTTCTCTAATACCTGCATGTGATGCTGAATGGCTTTGTAATCTAATTGTAGTTCTTGGGCTAGTTGATGAGTATTGAGAGGTTTTTGTAATAAGAGAATGATGATTCGGAGTCTTGTAAAACCTCCTCTTGTACTTGTAAACAAGTAAAGAAGCAATTTTCGAGTCTGTTTATCGATTTTTCTAGGCTCATATTCAGATCTAGAATTGAGGAGTTGTTTGAATTCCAATAGTTGAGCACTAGTCATGTATATCTACTCATAATTTGTCATGATTGCTTAAAACAATATTCCCAGATCTTTTCCTAATCTATTACAAATTTTGCAAAGATAATTACCCTTAAATTGACTGAGGATGAACTCGTGATGACATGATGGCATCACGTGGTTATGATATGACCCCAACAATGTATTCACCAGATGGCAGAATCTACCAAGTGGAATACGCCTTAGAGACAGTAAAAAGAGGAACTTTGGCAATTGGAATCAAAACCAATCAAGGAGTCATTATGGCTGTTGAAGAAAAGCCGAGAGCTTTACAGACTTCAAATATTACACAGAAAATTTTTCAAGTAGATTTTCACATTGGTGTAGCTGCTGCAGGATACATTCCAGATGCACGTGTGCAGGTAGACAATGCAAGGTTATTTTCTCAGGGTAATAAGATGACATATGATGAATCAGTTGAAGTTGCAACAGTTGCAAAACATTTAGCAGATCAATCACATCAATTTACCCAGTATTCAGGAGTTCGTCCAAATGGTGTTGCACTAATCATTACAGGAGTTGATCAGAAAGGAGAATCAATCTATGTAACTGATCCAAGTGGAACTTATGTTCAGTATGCGGCAATTGCAATTGGTGCAGGTTCTGATGAGGTAAACGCATTCTTAGAAAAAAATTACAATGTAGAAATAAGTTTAGATGATGCGGCATCATTGGCTATTGCAGCAATCAATCTAAAGGCAGAACAAAAAGAAGGACTAAACCATATCAAGATGGCAAAAGTCACTTCAGAGAGAAAAATGTTTGAAAAAGTATCTGAATCAGATTTACAAACTTATGCTCAAAATGCAGCAAAGTTTTCTAAGGAATAATTGAAATTTTAAAACTATTCAAATTAGTTTGTAGAGACGATAAATTATGGGATTAGGAAGTTACTGGGGAGAAGTAATAGAAGTTCTTCAAGAAATTATACCAATTTATGACAAAGTAAATTCATATATTTCACTTGGAAAAGACGTCAAACACAGAAACAGAGGCATTTCAGGTAGAGTTATTCCAGGAAACAAAATCCTTGATGCAGGCTCCGGATTTGGCAACATGTCAAAGACAGCATCAAAAATCTGTAATGGTAAAATATCAATCACGCTTTATGATCCACTTGTTCCAATGCTAAAGAACACCAGCACATTTTTTAAAAAAACCCCAGACATGGCAAATGGTGTTTTTGAACACATTCCTTTTAGAGATGGGGAATTTGATGCTGTTTTATGTGGATATTCTCTTAGAGATGCAATAAATTTACGAATTGCAATTTCAGAAATCCATAGAGTCCTAAAAAAAGATGGAAGATTTGTAATTGTAGACTTGGGAAAACCCGATGAGGCATTTATCAGATTTGGAGTTTCATTTTATCTTAGATTCATTCTTCCAATACTGGCATTGATTGCAGGAGGAAAACTGGGCTTAAAATTTGGAACACTTTATAGTACATACAAGAGATGGCCAAAAAACAAGAAATTAGAAGATATGTTGCTAGAAAAATTTTCCAGAGTAGAATTTGAGAAAGATCTTATGGGCGGGGCAATAATGATTGCCGCATACAAATGAAAAGAGCTCTGATTCTAGTAAATATTACAGGATTAATTATAGGGATTTCTTATGGTTTGCATGGTCCAATTCTTCCATTATTTGCAAAAAACATTATTGGAGCATCATATTCTGAGCTAGGTCTGATTGGACTTACAAACTTTATTCCTTACATGTTCATTCCTGTGTTTGTAGGAATTCTTTTAGACAGATTCAATAATGGATATCTTCTTGCACTAGGGGCTGTAATAAACTCGGCATCAATTTACTTACTTTCTGTTGCACAATCAGTTCCAGAAATTATGGGATTTCGAATAATGACAGGAGTGGCACATGCATTTTTCTGGCCTCCATGTGAATCAATAATTTCAAATCATAGTACAGAGCAAAATCGAGTCAAAAATATTTCTTGGTTTACAATGTTTTTTGTAATAGGCTTTATGATAGGCCCATTATTTGGAAATGCGTTTCTTGAAGGCTTTGACATCACCTATAGAGTATTATTCCAAATTACGGCATTTATTTTGGCCACTGCAATAATATCTGCTCTACTAGTATCAAAGAAAAATATTGTAAACCATCATGAAAGATTCTCCTTATCATCAATCAAAGAGATGAAAAAATTTCCAGAAGTCATAATCTTGTTGATATTTTGTACCTCTTGTTTTGGAATAATTTTATCAATATATCCTGCTTTTCTAAACGATAATGGAATGTCAGATACAGATATTTTGTATCTGTATTTTGTTTTTGGAATTTCAAGAGTTGCATCGCTTGCACTTGCAGGGAAATTTTCAAGAAAAACCAGTCAAACACTAATTGCAGCTACTGTTGCTGTTTCAGTAGGGCTAGCACTTTCAGTTGTATCAAATTCGATCATAATATTTGGAGCTGCTCTAATTTTGATGGGATTTGGATTTAGTATATTTTTTCCACTTACACTTGAAATTATTCTTAGTAAAACTAGAAAGAATATTTCTGGAAAAATAATCGGAGCGTATGAAACTGTTTTTGGCATAGGTTGGGCAATAGGACCGACATTAGGAGGACCACTCACAGAGTCATTTGGAGATAAAGCACCATATCTGATATTTTGTGTCATAGGAATTGGAGTAACAGTTATTGCAATACTTTCTAGACGAAAACTAGAACCTAAAAGAATTCAAAGATTATAAAGTAAAAAGAAAATTAGATGGAAGTTGTTCCACGTTTCTTTGTACAAATGTCAAGTGCATCCTCTACGGGCATTACAAAGACTTTGCCATCTCCTTTTTCGCCAGTACATGCTACATCTGCAACTGCATTAAGAATATCATCTAATTTTGGATCATCAACTACACAGATTATCATGTCCTTAGAGAAATACTGGCCTACAAGTGGTGGATCTTGAGCTCCTTGACCCTGCACAGGAAAAACAGTAACTCCTCCAACCCCAACTTTTTTGATTGCAGCAACTGCCTTATCTTTTAGTTCAGGTCGAATGATCACTTCAACTTTTTTCATGTTTAGACTGTAATCAGATGTTCTTTAAATTAATATTGATATTCTCCCTATTGATTTTTAGAAATACAAAAAAAGTGCAGATTTAGGCACAAATCTCCGACATTAGATTTAATTTCAAATAAGAACATTCTAGGATATGTTTGATTATTCATTAAACATTGTAGGTAGTGAATGGATAATCATAATTTTTGTAGCACTAGTATTGATTTTGGGAACTAATCAGCTACCAGGGGCTGCAAGAAAATTAGGAAAAGCAGTTAACGAATACAAAAAGGCAAAAGATGAAGTTCAAAACCACATGAAAGATGTTACTAATCATAACCTTGATGTTTCACGGCCGGTAGAAAACGAAAGACAGAAACTTGAAATGATTGCAAAATCACTAGGAGTAAAAATAGATGAAAAATCAGATGATGAGTTGAGAAAGATCATTTCAAATAAAATTGGCCAAAAAAAGATCGATGATCCTGAAAACAATCAAAAAAGCTAATCAGATTTTATACGATACAAGTTTTTGTCTAGTCGTTTTTTTGCAAATTTGAAATATTCTGGGACAATTTCAAATCCCAAGAATTGTCTACCCATTAATTTACTAACAACTGCAACCTGACCAGAACCAAGAAAAGGATCTAAAACAATATCTTTTTTTTTACTAGAATATTGTAATAATTTTTCAATTAATTCAGCAGGAAGTTTGGTCGGAGTTTTTTCATCTCCAGTCCAATATTCTCTTTTGATTTCCCAAACATCTTCTTTATCTTTATAGTGTAAGCTACGACCTTCTTTTGTTTTAGAATTTTTTTTAAATCTTGTAAATGGATAAAACTTTCGTTTAGTGTCATCTTTGCAAACATAAAGACAATGATAATGAGATGTGACAAACTTTTTTTTTGTAACAACTCCAAACTGATATTTCCATATAATGTGATTAATAGTTGTAAAGCCTACATCATCTAATGCCCTTAGAATATCTTTGAGGTTGTTCCAGCCAGAAAAAACATACATGCTTCCAGATTTTTTAAGGATTCGAAATGCCTGACTCATCCAATCGAATGTAAAATCATAGTAGTCTTTAGCCTTGATCTCACTATATCCTGACATGACTCGTGAGGAAAGTCGGTTATAATTTGCTTTTTTAGCCTTAAAATTAATTGCAAAAGGAGGATCTGTAATAATCAAATCAATCTTACTTTTTTGAATAGACTTCATTCCTTCTATGCAATTTGAATTATAAATTTTATTAATCTCAATTTTTTTCAATTTAAAAAAAGGACAGAAACCCACTTTAATAATGTCGTGAAACTCAAAATCAACAACATACTACTCAAACAATAAATCACGAATTATTACAAATCATTTTGATATATTGTGAAATTCTCTTGTCCCAAATGTAAATCAAAACTTGAAATTCAAAAAACTTTCAACAAAAAAATACATATTTCATGTGATAATTGCGGTATTGAAGATCTGTTAGAATTTTCAAAAAACATTGACGAAGTATTTTTAGAATTTTTATCAAGATTTGACGAAGGGCTTGTAACTGAAAAAGGAATTGCGAATAATCTCAAAGACGAAGGAATAGTTAGAGACGAAGTTGAAATCAAAGAGTTGATTGGCAAAAAAAAGCCTGATATCGTTACAAAATCAATTCTTTATTCAAAAAAGGACTATATATCACAATATAAAATTCTGAAAACCCCTGATCCTGAAATGGGATGTAAAGTAGAAGATATTGGGCTAGACGAATCCATAACAAATCATCTTAAAGAGATAAGAATAAAGCAGTTTTATAAATTCCAAGAAGAGTCAATACAAGAAATTTCATTTGGAGAAAATATAGTAATAGAAGCACCAACGGCATCAGGTAAAACTGAGGCATTTTTGATTCCTGTGATTCAAAAGATCAAAAAAGAAATACAAGATTCTTCGAAGGTTTATGCTGTTTTTGTATATCCTACAAAGGCTCTTTCACGTGATCAGTATCCAAAAATCCAAAAATTTGCAGAAAAAATCGGAGTGCATGTGAGAGTATTTGATGGAGATACAAAACAAAATGAAAGAAGAGAAATTCTTGAAAATCCGCCACAGATTCTTGTTACAAATTTTGATGTGATACATTACCATTTATGGCATCAAACAAAGTTTGCCTCGTTACTTTCAACACTCAAAATATTGATTGTAGATGAAGCACATGTTTACTCTGGAATTTTTGGTTCAAATGTTCATTATATAATTAAAAGACTCAAGAGAATTTGCAGAAACAAAATTCAATTTGTGGCAGCATCAGCTACCCTTGAAGACGCACAAGACTTTTGTCAACAGTTGTTTGGAGAAAAAATGAATCTAATTCATGGGTCGGGCAAAAAAGGACAAACCGATTTTGTTATGCTTTTTCCATCACTTCGAACTCAGAGAGCATTGATGGTAGATTTGACAAAAAAAATGACTGATAAAAATCACAAAACGATGGTCTTTAACAATTCCCACCTAAACTCTGAGCTTTTGGCAATCCAGGCTAGAAAACAAAAAATCAACATCAAGGTTCACAGGGCAGGACTAATGGCTAATTACAGAAAAGCAGTAGAAAGAGATTTCAAAGAAGATGTATTACCTGCCATTTCATGTACTCCAACTCTTGAGCTTGGGATAGATGTTGGAAACGTTGACTGTGTAATTTCATCAACAATACCAGTAAACAGATTAATTCAGAGAATTGGAAGAGCTGCAAGAAAAGCCCAGAGGGGATATGCATTTTTGACGCTTGGAAACGATCCCATATCTCAATACTACAAGAACCATCCAGATGATTATTTTGAAGATGTTGAAAGAACATACATTGATCCAAAAAATCCTTTCGTTGAAGAATTTCAAGTTTTATCAATGGCATGTGACAAGCCAATATCAAAACACGAGTTAAAGGAACATCAAGATGTAATTGACTATCATCTTTTGAAAAAAAACTTGGTTTTATTCAATAACAGAATAATTCCAGATTTTGATAAAATTGGTTCAATGTTAAATGATTACAGCATCAGAGGAATTGGAAAATCAGTTGATATTTTCTTAAATGATAAAAAAGTAGGTGATAGAATTCTTCCAATTGCATTAGAAGAACTTCACAAGGATGCAATTTATTTTCTAGCTGGAACACGTTATCGAGTGAAAGAATTTAGATATCCAGAGAAAAACTATGCAAAGCTTGAGAGGATCCCAAAAGACTATCCATATTATACAAAATCATTAACAGAGGAATGGCCTACAATCGAAACTATATTTGAAAGAAGAAGAGTGTTTGGTTTGGAAGTTGCATTTTGTAAGCTTCACATTCAGAAAAAAGTTTATGGTTATGTCAATATTGAATTGGGACAAGAAATTACCCAAGGTCAAAAAGTACTACTTGATTATCCATTAGAATATGATTTTGTAACAAAGGGAATAGTCTTTCATGCCCCAAGACCTCTCGAAGAAATCCAAAAGGCAAATGACGAAGAATATACTGAGGCTAGCGGCTATCATGCAACAGAACATGTAGTGATTGAAGGAAGCAACATGATTACTGGAGGAGTATCTCAAGATTTGGGAGGAATTTCACTTGGTACATCTGGTTTGATCTTCATCTATGATGGTGCTATTGGTGGAAATGGAGCAAGTAAGGCACTTTATGACAGATTTGAAAAGGCCCTTGAGAGAAGTATGTTCATTGTAAAAGAATGTCCATGCAAAAATGAAGCAGGATGCCCACGCTGTACATTTTCATATAGATGCGGAAACAATAATGAATTTTTGCACAAATATTCTTCGCTTGAAGTTCTTCGTAGGATCAATCAAGGTGAAAAAACAGAATTAATTGATGCAACAAAGGGAGACAGACCTCTAGTATAACAAATCAAAATGGGATAAATATAACAAAAATCCAGTAACAACATGCATAAGGTAGCCCTTGTAACAGGCAGTTCATCTGGTATAGGATATGAAACATCATTAGCGCTTGCACGAGATGGATATCAGACTTTTGCAAGTATGAGAGACATCAATAAAGGTCAAAAGCTAAAAGAGATTGCAAAAAATGAAAATCTTTCAATGGAAGTAATAGATCTTGATGTAGATAAAGAAGAATCCATCTTATCTGCTATTAAGAAGATAGTTACAGATTCAGGAAGAATTGATGTTTTGGTAAACAATGCAGGATATGGTCAATTTGGTTGTACTGAAGATGTTTCTATTGAAGACTTTAGAAAACAGTTTGAGACCAACTTCTTTAGCATCATAAGAATTATTCAAGAAGTGGCACCAATAATGAGAAAACAAAATTCCGGAATTATAGTAAATATTAGCTCAGTTGCAGGAAGAATGGGATTACCTGGATCACCGGCTTATATCAGTACAAAATTTGCGTTAGAAGGCCTAAGCGAATGTTTGAGATATGAGCTTGGAATGTTTGGAATCAAAACAACAATGATAGAGCCAGGGGTAATCAAAACTAACTTTTTTGATTCAATGAGGATTCCAGAATCAAAAGTAGATCCTAAATATAAAGAACTTACAGAACACATTCTTGCAGGTCTTAAGATGATGGCAGAGATGGGAACTGAACCTGTCCAAGTTGCCGAAATGGTCCTCAAGGCAATACATGACAAGGAGATCCTCCCCAGATACATAGTAGGAACTGATGCGGCAATGTTTATGGAGGCAAAAAAGATGAAGACAGACCTTGAATTTGAAAAATACATGAGCAAAGAGCTATTTCCTAGTTGATTGATACCTACGGTAACTTGATATACACATAGAATCCAGTTTTTGTCAAAGTCCGCAATTTTCAAGTGATGATAAATGAAATGGAAAACACTACAACATAATGGGATATTGTTCCCACCTGCCTATGAGAAACAGGGAATTAAGGTAAAGATCAAAGGAGAAAGCATAGAACTAGATGTAAACCAAGAAGAAATGGTCTACCAATGGGCAAAAAAGAAAGATACACCATATTCTCAAGACAAGGTTTTTCAGAAGAACTTTGCTACAGATTTTGCAAAAACCCTTCCATCAAAATTGAAAAATATTTCATATGAAGACATTGATTTTTCTTCAGCCTACAAGATAGTAGACAAGGAAAAAGATCTCAAGGAGATGATGTCAAAAGAAGAAAAAAAGGCACTTGCAGCAAAACGAAAAGAACTACGTGAAAAACTCAAAGAAAAATTCGGAATTGCAATAATGGATGGCAAAGAAGTTGAAGTTGCAAACTACATGGCTGAACCCCCAGGAATTTTCATTGGGAGGGGGGAGCATCCATTACGTGGTAGATGGAAACCCAGAGTCACTCCAAAAGATGTAACTTTGAATCTAGGAAAAGAAGCCAAAGTTCCTGAAGGAGACTGGGGAAAGATTATTCATGACAGAGATTCAATGTGGCTTGCAGGTTGGACAGATTTTTTGACTCAGAAAAGAAAGTATGTATGGTTGGCAGATACTGCAGGACTAAAACAAGATAGAGACAAGGCAAAATACGAAAAGGCAGTTAATTTGTCAAAAGAGATTGAAAAAATAAAAGACAGAATTGTAAAAGACATGAAAAGTAAAGATCCAAAAATTAGCAGGATTGCTACTGCATGCTATCTCATCTACAGGACTGCAATGAGAGTAGGAGATGAAAAGGATCCAGATGAGGCAGATACTGTTGGTGCTACAACATTAAGAAATGAACATATCAAAATTACTGAAAACACAATAGAGTTTGACTTTTTGGGAAAAGATAGCGTAAGATGGCAAGAGACAGTAAAAGCAGAAGGACACGACAAACAATTTCAAGAAAATCTAAAAAAATTAATTCAAAACAAAAAACCTAAAGACGAAATTTTTCATGACATTACATCAAGACATGTTAATGCATACTACTCTAGTATAGTAAAGGGATTAACTGCCAAAGTTTTCAGAACATATTTAGCAACTACTGTAGTTAAAAACTATCTTAAAGATCATAGCAATATTAAAATGAAAACTGCAAATGAGAAACTTTACCATGCAAAACTTGCAAATTTGGAAGCAGCTGTAATGTGTAATCACAAAAGAACAATTCCCAAGACTTTTGAGCAATCACTACAAAAGAAAAAAGACACTCTCAAAAAAATAGACAAAGACAAGCCTTGGGTAAAAACCCAAGAGACCTTAAAAAAAGTAGAAGTTTCTCAGCCAAAAACTGAAACACAGAAGAAGAACAAAGAAAAAAGGATCAAGACACTCAATGGACAAATCAAAAAGCAAAAAACAAAACACAAAGAAAGAATCGAGAAATTAAAGCTGCAAATTGAACTATCTGAAAAGACGAGAGACTATAATCTGGGAACTTCACTTAGAAACTATATTGACCCACGCGTATTCAAGTCTTGGACAGATGAGGTTGGTGCTGAATGGGAGAAATTGTACACATCAGCTCTTCAGAAAAAATTCCTTTGGGTTCAAAATGAAAAATTGAATTGGTTAGAAATTATAAAACAATAAAAAATTCAATTAAAATTGCATACGTAGCATTTAATTTCCCAAATTTTTAGCCATATAACATGCCGGGGTAGCTCAGCCGGGTTAGAGTGCCAGTTCATTTGGTAAACTCTAGCGGTTCTCCAACTAAGGCAATACTCATAATCTGGAGGTCGCGAGTTCGAAACTCGCCCCCGGCATACACAAGTAAGATTGCACACCCACCCCTAAAATCGGGAAAAAAATTGACCTTAAGTCAAAATGCTCAATGTTTTTTTGAAGAGAGGATGAGCAATCAGAAAAACCAAACACAGGAAAAGCCATACAACACTGGACCAATTGATATTCACAGGTATTGGCGTAGAATCCAATATGCCAAGAATCGTTTGCTGCAATGCAAGGATGGTGACATTGGAATTCAGTTCCTAGAAAAGCTAAAGTTGTTTGGATTGTCAGACGGCAGGATATCGGTGTATGGCGACAGAATAAGGCCGTTGCTTGAGGCATTTGAGAAGATAAATGTCAGACTTGCAGATGCGACAAAAAAAGACTGTGAGACAGTACTGTCAGATATCCTCTCAAGAGACTATGGTGGTGAAAGCAGACAGGCCTTTGCACTGACTCTGCTAAGACTGGTGCACTATGCAAAAAAAGACGAGATAGGAAACAGAGATGACGGATACTGCAAAGAAGTTTCCTGGATAAAGCCAAGCAAGTACAACAGCAAGGAAGAAAAGATCAGATCAGAGGATCTGTTAGACATACAGGAGATACAGCAGATTATCAGCAAAACAACAAACAGACGTGACCGTGCAATGTTTTGGTCAATGTTTGAAGGTGCATTCAGACCAGGTGAGCTGCTAAACCTGAAAGTGGGAGGAGTGGAGTTTAAGGAAAACTATGTTCTGCTAAGCACCCATGGAAAGACAGGAAACAAGCGTGTTGCTGGTGGTATCCTTCAAGCCGTTGCTTGAATGGATGCATGACCATCCGCTGCGAGATGATCCGCATGCACCCTTGTGGTATTCATACTCCCCCAAATCAAAAACTAGACAGGTCTCATATGGATATCTAAGAGAGCAGCTCAAGCGCTGCACTGCAAAAGCTGAAATTAAGAGACGCGTCTGGAACTATTTGTTCAGACACTCGCAGCTTACCATACTATCAAAGAAACTCTCAGACCAGACACTTCGCGTCTATGGAAACTGGAGTCCTGGTTCGGACATGGTAAAAAAATATGTGCATCTTTCAGGCAAGGATGCAGAAGATGCGATACTGGAGCTTGGGCACTTTATCTTCACAAAGTTATACTATCCAAAATAATTTAACCAGTATTCAACGGTCTGCTTCACATTCAATGTCAGACTCTAATTTCTCCAGTCCTTCCCACCACATGGGAATAGATTCAGATGCCATCATAAGGTAGCGAGGATCTTTGCTTATAGCTCTTACTGAGAAATCAGAATTATTTTATTTCAATCAATTATGACGTAACCAAAGTTAGAGTACTTAGGATTCCAGGTCTGTTTCGTATCTTGTTTGCCATTATGTTTTTGATTTTTTGAATTGACTCTGCTTCTATCTTTATTACTGCATTGTATGCCCCAAATGTCTTTTCCATTTCACTGACTTCATTAATTGATCTGATATCATCAAGTACCTCTTCTTTTCCATCATCACATTTTACTAGTATATGTGCCATTTGCATTGTTTAACAGAGATGCTTTAGGATTCTACATTAAAACCGGTGTTGAGAAATTATTCGCAAAGGATATTATCATCTATCTTTATGACAGTCACAAGAACATCCAACTCCTGATGCATGCTCAATCATACAGCTAGGGCATGATGCAGATGATTCATTCAATTTGTGGTTTTTTCAAAAGTTATGGTTTATAGATCTTGTGCATGAATCATACTATGGTATGAAAAATTTTTGATCTGAAAAGTCAACTACATTGCAAAATTACAGTTAAGTCATGATTACCAAAAAAGACGCATTGCTTAGTCCAATAGGTTTTGGGATAGTCTAATTTGCCGCACTGCTCAGTCTTCTTGCATACCTCAAAGATACTTTGGGAATATGAAATTTCAAGGCTAAAAGAAGTAATAAAAACAAAAGAGATGTAATGAGTCATCATGGTTGGATGCAAGGCTATATGCTACAAGTACAAGGCTACGCCAAGAGGCATGGGCCCTCTCAGATACTCTATAGGCCAAAAAAGATGCCAGATGTGCGAGATATTTCTTGATTGGGAAGGCCTGTATTGCCCATGCTGCGGATTCAAGCTCAGAACTCAAACCACGAAGTGCCAAATTCAAAAAGAAACTTCGTGAAATGTTATCTGCATCATCTCCAGGAAACAAAGAAGATGGTTGAAAAGAAGGAAGGCGCGACAATGGTCTGTTCTGCATGTGGTGCTACTCTGACTTGCAGAATGTCAAACTACAAGCACCCATACACCAACAAACTGCAGTGGCAAAATTCTGATGGTTCTGCTCACTATTCATACAACCAAGGAAAGTTCGCATGTACTGGAACAAAGCAAGAAAGAAAGGACCTCACAAGGGCACTGCAAGAACAAGACGAGATGATAAGAGAATCAGAACTAAGCAAAGGAGGATAACCTTAGAGTAGTACAAGAGTGTCTGTAATTCTTAATTATTTTAAAATCCATATACATACATTGTCTGAGAATGTTGAACATTCTTTTGTGCTGCTTACTTGTGATGAGAAACAGATGGATTCTACCATAGAAAAGATAAGAACAATCCCTGGCGTAACTGATGTTAATCGTATCCAGGGAATCTATGACATCTTGGTACAGATAAGGGCTCCAAATGAAATAATAAAAGAAACGGTAAGAACCAAGATAAGATACACAAATGGAGTACGTTCTGCACTCACATTGTTTGTTTATGATGTGCCATCACAATAACTACAATACATCATACCGTAAATTATGATCAAATCAATCAGAAATTAAACTTCGCATCCAAGGATTGTCAAGTTTTAACTCTTCTTTTCTCTGCACTTATTGCAAACTGCCTCAATGACATCTACATCTAACACAAGAGATACTCCTGAAGAATAACATTTGCAGCACAACCCTATCATGAGAAAAACCTGTCAGGATATAATTTGAATTATAAAATTTAATTTTGCCTCGATCCAGGTCAACAGAATTTACATCATTGAAATTAATTATCAAGCATTTCAATCATCTTTACACTTGTCCTGCACCAACATCTGCCATCAGTATAGAGTCAAAAAACCCGATACTGGCATCTCAAGATATGAATCAGGACAGAAATACTGTTCGCATTGCGCAGTGTTTATGAAGATTGATGAGAATAGATGTCCATGCTGCAAATATCAGCTCAAAACCAAGTCAATCAAGTACAGAAACGAGGCTAAAATCAACAGAATATAGAATAAAGCCAGTTTTAGAGTTAGCTAGTTATTTTTCAGATTCTAGAGGATTTGTCACTTTGATCTTGCCAGTCACGTCTTTGATCTTCTCTGTTACTTGCTCGGCTTTTTCTACCACCTCATCTTTATCCACTTGGGATATTGCATCTTTTGCAGTATCCACTGATGATTCGATCTCAGGCTTTAGCACATCAGCAGTGTTAGTATATGTCAGAATAAAGCCAACTGCAACAATGGCAATGATAATTCCTATGATGATGCCTTTGCCCACACGATAAGACGTTTTTTGAGACAATTAAATTTTGGTTGGATGGTTGGCGACTTGCAGAATTTACAGATGCAAACTGATTGATTTGGCAACAAATCAGAATAAAATTTGTTTTTTGTATATTTTTTAAATAAAATAACGATGATCGGATCTTTTTTATCTCAAATTCAGTTATATAATATAAGGAAGCTGACACTGTTTTCCCGACAGTCTCATACTTTACATCGGTTTGCTGGCGAAGCATACAGTGACGCTACGTAAAGGGTGTGCACGACCGATAGTCAGCTTCCAATTGATTTTATTCATTATTGTAATAACGAATAAAGATACAACATCTTACTGCAAGTTAATTGTTGTTGTCTAATGTCATTAGTTTTTGATTTAGCTTTACTTGATTATCTTACCTGAGATACCATTGATTCAAAAAAAATATCCCAATCATGAAATGACAATTATTAATAATTTTAGACTTGAAGCACATACTCTTTTCTCAGAATTTTTTGTACAATCTCAAGATACTCTTTTCTGGTACTTTTTATCAGCTTCCACTTTTTCTTCATCTCAGAATCTAGTTTTTCTTGGATTTTTTCAATGTCCTTATAGTCATATTCTTCTCCCAGTTCTTTTTGTGCAAGATCTACAAGATGCTTGAGTCTCAGTCTCTTTCTCCATGACTGGACATATTCGGCCATGATTGCTTCAGGTTTTTATGATCTTTAAAGATCACTTAGCTTAATTTGAAAAATCATGCCCACAAATGTATAGTGAAAACAGAAATAATTAGGATAATTTTGGTATGAGGTTATTATGGTATGCCAGGAAATATGCCACAGGTACAAAATGACTAAAGGAAAAAGGTATGAGTCATGGTATACAAGGGGTGCCAAGAGATGTACCACGTGTTCAATTTACATAAAGTGGGAAGGACTGTGGTGTCCGTGTTGCGGATACATGCTAAGAAGTAAACCCAAGGGCAACCAGTACAGAAAGAAAAAGACAAAGATCAGAATCTGACTAGATTATATTCTTGAACTGTGTAATAGTATTATGAGCTTTAGAAGATGTGTACATTGTAATCGAGAGTATGAGGATGTGTTTAACAGAAGAATATGTTCTGATGAATGTTCACTGGAGATATCATAGCTTGTAGTGTTTTAGTCCTTCTTCTAGAACATCATTAATCACTTTGGAGAAACTAATCGACTTGTCAGAGGGTTTTATCATCCTTGACTGTATGTTGCGTAGCTTAGATGAAATCTCTGAACTTAACATTATTGTAATTCGTTGTGACATGGTATCTAGATGTCATTTTGTGTATTAATACCACATGTTATGTGAAAAATAGAAACATAGAATTTCAAATATACTAAAACTTCTGATAGGTACCAGTGACAGGAGATATCTTTTGTGACATTTGTCTTAACAAGAGACATGTCTCAGAGTATGATGATTCATTACAGGTTTGTTCGGAGTGTCTGTATACAATTGACACTCAAAGAAGAAAAATCATTCTCATCTAAATTATCAAAAGAACAGATTGCCGGTGGAATCAAAGATGAGTTGTGATTTAGAAATTAATTGATTATGTAATAATAGTATAATTGCGAACTCTTTTGTCCTGTGAATTGTATTCATAATTGGTCTGTAATGTGAGAATTTGTGCCTAAAATGGAGATAATTTGTGTCATCTCTGTTGTGATAGGAGCAGTCAGGACAGCTTGACAGTCAGGACAGCTTGACAGTCAGGACTGTCCTTAAATGAAATCATACACAACAAACCATGAGAAAAACACAAAGTCCATTTCTTTCAGTCAAAAAGCCATGGGTTGGCGGAAATGGAGAAACAGTATATCTTGGAATTCCCTCTAGCATAGTAAAGCAACTCCGCATATCAAAGACATCAAAGAAAAGCGAAGGATTTGATATCCATCCATATAATACAAAACTAGAGAGAGTTTATGAGGTAATTGACAGAGATCTTTCAGAGTACAACGCCAGACTGATAAAAAAATACAATCAACACATGGTACAAGAATCTCTTGCAAAATCAACTAGACTAAAGCATTTGCAGACAGTCCTGAACCTTTCAAGAATATTGAAAAAAGACTGGACAGATGCTACAAAATCTGACATTGATGAGGTCGTCTTTAAGATTATGAGTATGTACGGAAATGAGAAAGGTCAAGAGACCAATTACACTTATGATCACAAAAAGATACTAAAATTATTTTTTAGATGGTTTAAGCTTGGCTCAAGGGATTTCAAAGATGTAGGAGATCCTCCCGAAACAAAAGGAGTCAAGGCACGACAAGTAAAAGACTATCTAGTAAGAGAAGAACTCTTGACGGACTTGGAATACAGACAGTTGATAAAGGCTGTCGAAAAGAATTACAGAGTAAAGGCACCGATTGCGGTACACTATGAAGCTGGCACCAGACCAAGTGAACTGTTATCGCTTCGCATCAAGCATGTCCAATTTGACAAGTTTGGCGCAATAA
This sequence comes from Nitrosarchaeum sp., assembly GCA_965223865.1. Classification (GTDB taxonomy): domain Archaea; phylum Thermoproteota; class Nitrososphaeria; order Nitrososphaerales; family Nitrosopumilaceae; genus HKST03. Next base: position 860,792 of record OZ245020.1, on the reverse strand, counting down.
TTTCTGTAGATGGTAAGACAGGTCCACGAAAAATAAAATCTTAAAATCAATAAAGCAACTAGAAGAGAGAAACCTGGTGTACTGGGCATTTAGAGGAATTCTAAAGATTAACGTTAAAACTTTTGAGATGTTGCATGCAAAATATGACAGAACTCGAAGACTTGTTTGATAAATGTTAATGTCTAGTAGTCCTACCTAATTTTAAATATCAAAAAAATAAAATCATCTCATGGGAGAAGAACGAAGATTTACAGTAAGGGCCACCAAAGACCCTACAGGTGGATGCTCTGGCAGATGTCTTGAGCTTCCAGCAGCAATAAGCCAGGGTGAAACAATGGATGAATTGATGACAAACATGAAAAAGGTAATACAATTAGTACTGGAATCAATTGAGAAGGACTGTCCTCCTGAAGAAAAGATCACGGTAACAATTCCTACATCATCATAATCATGAGCCTTAGAAACCACAGCTGGCGGGAGGTTCTCAAAGTTCTAACAAAGTTTGGCTATGCATTAGACAGACAACGTGGTAGTCACAATGGAAACTGTAGGATATGAGTTTACAGAAGAAGCTGGTTACATATCAAGAAACCTTGATGAATATTATTATGTCTGGGATGCAATTAATGTGGTCCACAATCCATCATACAAGTGGAAAAACGACAGAGTCGGCACCTTATTTGTAGAGATTGAGAAAAGTTATGATCCGTTGGTTTTAGAGGATGAATTCTTTTGTGAATCTGCAAGTTGCATAAACACAATGAAAGTATCGGGATTCTTACCATGGACTTACACATTTGATTATGGTAGTGGTAACACAGTGTACAATGCAACATCACTAGATGACATTGGAGAGCATGAGATAGAATATACCACAACACTTTACAACATTGTACCTCAAATAGATCAGAACATCAACTCAACAAATGTTCTAGTTGTGGAATACGAGCCAATCTATGACACATATGTATATCCCGTGCTGTCTGATGATGAAAAGTTAGCTATTCATGACAGGATAGGTGTTGCACTGCATTATTTTGGTTCTGAGAGTACGGATGAAAATCCAGATGATGAGATAGGTATTCATGAAGATAGACGTTCCAAAATAAATAATTATTTTTACTCTACTTGGGATGCAGACCCTTGGGAGTATGATCTGCTAGACGGCACTGTATCTGATACAGATTATTCTAATGATATTCAATTAGTTTGGGATGAGGCACATGATGTTGGAATAATAACAAACGAATCACCTGTACAAAAATCTGAAGACATTGCAGATCAATTGATTCTGACTGAATTTCCAGAAATAATTCCATTTGAGGTAGAACAACACGAGACTGCAAACTTTGTAAAGGCAGGATATGGCAAAATCAAGTTTGAATATCCAGGTTTGTATGATGTTTTGGTGGATCCTGTACTGAACATTCCTAGGTTTGAAAATGCTACTGTGTTTGACACGTTGCAGTCATCATATTTTGCAGGACATAAAGTTACTCATCTTACAAATACGGAATACATGTATCCTGAAAGTTTTTTCCATAATTCTCTGGGTGTAAAAGCAGTTGATTCAGAAGGAAATCAAGACAGTTCTATTGAAATTATCCTAGAAATCATCCCAAGACTAGACATTTCAGGCACACAATACATTGACGGATACATGCATGATAAAATTTTGTTTGACACGCAAGATGATGGATTCTCCCAGATAATTACCGGTCTAGACATTGACAAAAATCCAATTGCTATAGTCAATGGACATGACATTTACACTTTGGATGAGATTGAAAAATCTGGTTTTGGTTCTACATCCATAGACAAAACTAGACGAATCCTGTCATCATTTACACAATATGACATGATAGCAGATCAAACGTTTTCAAATGATGATGTGACTGATGTTTCAAACAAGTATCTGTTGGACACTCAAGACGCAATACTGCCAATCCCATTGACAACTGGTTTGGATGCACTATCGCCATTTACCATATCAATTACGGCAAATAATGGAATCGATGAAATCACAAACACATTTGATCAGACGTGGTATGATTTCTCTATAGATTATTCATATGAGATAAACATGAATGATGATAATATACTAGACATCAAAAGAGATCCTGCAAATCCTAGGGTTTTGCTGTATCAATACGATGATAATTTTGGAAAAATAAAATCATTGAAGATAAATGATGTTACAATTACTGAAGACAATTTACCAAAATGCTTTAAAATAAAATCACCAAACACTTGTGTAATCTCAGTACCACAAGAACATCAATTAGACGAGCTAAATATTGTCGCAATCAACATTTGGAATGGAAAAGCATCTACAATTTTGCCAGAAATTGATGAAACACAACTAAATCCACAACCGCCTGATGCAGAACATTTGATATTTGATGGAGTGCTAGAATCATGGATAGTCATAGTTTTAGTATTTTTGCTGATGGTACTTGTCATATTTTGGATTATTAGAAAATACCAACAAGATAATTGATTTGTAATTTTTTCAGTTGTGTGTTGTTTAGATTGGTTCTTGTTTGCAGAACAATTACTTTTTGTCAAAGAACATATCAGATAATCATCAATCATCTCAAGCAATATTTTATATCAGAAAAATTCAAAGACAAACCAAGACTATGAAGATTACACATGCCAGTCCAGGATTTGGCTCTGCATTATCAGAATCCCAGGTAAATGAGTTTCTGACAGACTCTAAGCTGAATTTGCTTTTGGGAACCATTGACAAAGATGGTGAACCAAATATCCATCCAGTATGGTTCCTTTATGAGAACGGAAGACTGTATGTCGAGACTGGAAAAACCACAAAAAAGGCTCAAAATATTCGCAACAGCAACAAAAAGACAGTATACTTTTGCATTGACGATGAGAAAGTCCCATACAAGGGAGTCAGAGGCAAGGCTTTGGCAACAATAATTGAGGATGATGTATCAAAGATGCTCCCAATTGCAGAAAAGATAATGGTAAAGTATACAGGTGATCTAGAAAACAAGGTGGCAAAATTTCTGCTAGATGGTGTCAAGAATGGCTCTTCTGTACTGTTGGAGCTAGAGCCAAAATACTTTGCAACATGGGATCACAGCAATGCATTCTAATTTGATTTGTTACTTTTTTAAAAAATTTGCAATACCATTTTGATGAATAACAAGACAGTCAAGCTCCAACACAGGACATACCTTGGAACAGACAAGAAAACCAAATATGTGCAGCACAGAGTCAACATTCCTGATAGCATCATCAGAAGACTAGGCTGGAATGATGCAATCAAGACAATCTTCAAGGAGGTATTTGGCGAAGAGTCAACTATTGGTCCAATGTTGCTTTATACAATCATAGTTACCATAATAGCCGTAATTCTGACTATCATAGTTGCAAGGGCAGTAGCAAATGCCAAGAACAAATAACAGATCTCTTTTTTCCTTTTTTTATTATCTTATGTAGCAAGAAATCAAACTGTTACTTGCCAAGTAATACATATTATCAAAACAAAAAGAAAAAAGTGGTTTTGTTGATTTTTACAGTCTTGGCATTATACTGAGTCTTGACTTTGCAGATATCGCAATTATTGATATTATTGCAACTGCCAAAATCATAACAGCTATTGTTCCAAATTCTGGAACTACTTGTTTTGTTGCCACTTGTCCTGTTGGACCAGTAAATGGCTCTTCAACACCAAATCCGTTAAATGTCACAGTAATGTCTACTGGCATTTCATCAGATGCTCCTGCAGGCAGTGGTGCAGTCATATGATTCATGACTCCGTCATGATCATGTACTCCCTTGTCATCAAGAACGGTTTCTGTTCCTTGGGTTGCCATGATGTCATAGTTGACATGCTCCACGCTCATTCCGTCAAGTGTGGTAAAGGTTACATCAATTGACAGCATTTGGTCTTGAGCTGCCTCACCCGTTACAATCTCTACCATTAGTTCTTCAGTGTCACCACCAGAACCATTGGTATCACCATCATCACCGTTACCGCCATTACCCATGCCTGCTCCAACCGTTACACTGCCAATCATCCACGGATGTACCATGCAAAAGTAGTCAAAGGTACCTTCTTCCTCAAACGTGTGGGAGAATGTGGTTCCTGCCATGAACAGACTAGAATCAAAGATTCCATCAGGACCATCAGCAGCAGTTCCGCTGGTTACGGTGTGGGCCGCAGTGTCGTCATTTGACCAAATTACTGTCTCGCCAACACCTACCGTTACCTCATATGGAATGTAGCATTCGTTTGTCTCCTCACATCCAGGGACAGAAGTACCAGCTGGAACACTTACCATGGTTTCTGCATAAGCAGATGTAGGAACTGTCATTAGCATTAGGCTTGCAATGGTTACTGTCAGTATTGAAAAGAATGTCATTGTTTTTGTCGTTAATTTCATTAATGGTTTGGCTCATAGAAAGCATAAAAGTTTTTGTCGTTAATTTCATTAATGGTTTGGCTCATAGAAAGCATAAAAGTTTTTGAGTAAGAACTTCCTATATTACTCAACCTATAGTCTTCATTGTCAGTAGAAAAGATAGAGTTTTTCTCTCTTTTCTATTGATTTGTTCAAGTGATTTGTACAAAATCTAAAAATGATTATTCCTCAGTTTTCCTCCTTTTATTAAATCCTATATCATAATTTGTGAAATCGATTTCAATCCTTTCTAAAGGTAAAAAGAATAACAAACAACAGAATAATCAAAACAACAAACCAGTAGAATCAAAACTACAATTCAAGTACAGTTATAGCATAATCCCAACCAACTTTGTCAATTTATCAGAAGAAAATCAGGCACAAAAGATGGGCCAGTTCTTTGATATTCTAAGAGTAATTGAAGACAGAATTAAAATTACAATATCACGAAGATGGTTCCCATAACTGTTGAAGGTCAGACAGTAGACATGCCAGTGATGCAGGTTCATCTGGAGTCACACCAACCACTAAGTGATGTTTTGGATCAAATTAAACTGGAATACATTTCAGGGGATAGGTTACCAAAAAGTCAGATTGTAAGGGAGAATCTCAGTAATATGGAGATTATTCAAGCTGTTCATGATGATGAATCCAGGAGATTCTCTAAACAACGCATCCTCAATTGACAGAGGATTACACATAATGGATACGCCACAATCACAACAAGAATACTTGGATGTACAACACAAGAACATTTTAGGATTTGATAAAATGATGCCTTCCGTTCAAGAAAAGGCAGATCAGAAATTCTTAGAACAATTACATAATCATCCTGCTTCTGCAGGAAAGATTGTAGATGCAGCAAGAATGAATGAAAATAGGTTCAGAACAGATTCTCCTTCTAGAGGATTTGCCTAGAACCACGTGATTAAATAGAATTTTTGTAATGAAATATTGGTAGAGTGGCTCAGCTTGGTCAAAAGCGACTGGCTGATAACCGGTAATGTTTCCCGTAGACATTCGTGGGTTCAAATCCCACCTCTACCGCCTTACGGGATATATGATTCTAAGATGTAAAAAGATTACTGTTGTCTTAGTTTAGGTATGTTCAATTTTGTACTGTTTGATTCATTTGCTCCATTTGTTGTTTGTACAACACTGGATCATACGGTCTGTCATGAATAAATTTAGCAACCTCAATTGGTGTCTTTACCAAATGAGGTAATACTTCACAGGCCAACAAATATTCTCTTTCTGATAATTTGGTTCCCAAAACTTCAATCCATTCTTCTGATTCAACAGAGTATAGAATAGCTTCATCTTGTGTTTTTGGTTTGAATCTAGATTCCAACATTTGTGTCGTTAACATTGAATCCGATAGTGTAGGAAGAAGATACGAAACATTTCGTCCTTGTATATCCTTCTGTAACATAGCAGGATATCCAAATCTAAATTCTATCTGTTCAGGTAAAATAATGGCTGCTTTAATCCCTGTCTCTTCTGTGTATTGTTTCTGATGAGGGCGTATCCACGCATCTTCTCCTTCCATAAAATATTCGTTAAATGTGACATACAACTTTCTTTCCTCATCATACCAACAATCATTCCAAACATTATGATCTGGAATGTTAGAAGGTAATTTGTCAGAACGAATTATTTCCATCTTTTTAGAAGATTCCAAATTCTTTTTAGTGTTTTCGATATCTTGTTTAATTTTGTTAATTTCTTCTAAAACATCTAGTCTAGCTTGCTGCTTGTATGGATGATCATCACTAATAGAATCTAGGTTTTGTTCTAGTTCTGATAATTTAGATTGTAATGGTTTTAGCAAATCTTCGAATCTCTGAGTATATGGACTAGTCAATGTGTTACTCATGTAATATTGCCTCCGTTTACATAAAAGGCCTTCTTCAAAATCATGCTCAACATACCTAATAGTACAATTATCTGGTATATTAATATTTAGGGCCCTAAACTCTAAATAGTGTAAGAAATCATTATTTTATAGTATTGAAACTACAGAGAAAACTAAACCGGAAAGTTGGAGACGAGGAATATTACAAGTGGTACATCCCTGTCTCACCTGATGTTGTTGCACAACTAAAATGGAAAAAAGGTGACTCATTACATGCAAAGGTTTCAGGCAAAAGATTAATGATTCAAAAAGAATAATCAAACATAATGTCTGAACTTGTCTGTATACACTGCTCGTTTACAATTGTGGCATACTATGATGAACATTACAAGGGCAAGAGAAGCAAATGCCCAAACTGTAAGGTTGATTTTCCATTGGAATAAACTATAGGTGAGATCTAGGAATATATCGATCATATACTAAATTATACCATCCATCTATACGGCAAGAAAGTGCACGCTTGTTTGGCAATGGATGGATTTTAAAATTAATTACTCTTCTTGCATTTTTCACAAACTGCCTCAAACGTCTCCTCATTTAATATCAGTTCAACACCTGATGAATAGCATTGTTTGCATAGTCCTCTAAATCTTAGCAACTCACTCATGGAATTGTGATTCCATTAAAACATAATTTGAAAGAATTGGTTAATTTCGTATTCGATCAAGGTCAACACATTTTGCAATTCTGAAATTAATTGCACAAAAAAGCATCTTGATTCATAAATAATATCAAAATAAGATTCTTGAGGTATGTCTGTAAGGGAATATGTACAAGATACAAAGCTACCAGAATTGGAATGGCTAGCAGGTATGAATTGGGACAGAAGAGATGCACCAACTGCCAAATTTTTATGAAATGGGATGGCAAGTATTGTCCATGCTGTAACTATGTATTGAGAACAAAACCTAGAGGAACTTTGGGAAGATGTAGAATGTTATTGGTTGCAAAGAGGAACTAAGTTTTAATAATAATATCTTCCTATAGAATTTAGAAACCCGTTGGCGGTGGGACTTGAACCCACGATCCATGGTACCAGAAAGGTTTTTCAGACCTTCGTCATTCCTAACTTGACAACGCCAACGAGTATCTACTACAGATTTTACCTAAAACCTTTTTGTGATTGTGTGATAACCATGCAGATCTATTTTGAGAGACCTGAACGGTTGCGTTCTAATCCTGGTAACAGTACGTAACGGTAATCATTTATCATATGGTTCAAAATTTGACTGGGAGTACTACATGTATGAGGATATAGTTAGTTGATTTAATAAAAGACCCACGTGGAAGTAAAAAGGAATTAAGAAATTTTAAAAAAAAGTTAATTTTGAGATAATCTTTTCTTCTCTAGAACTAAAATTGCAATAACAATACCAACAAATGCTATCTGAAATACTTCTGTCAGTATGCCATTATCACTTATTCTTCCTCCTCTGCCGGTAATGAAGTTATCAGGAATTCTAGTAATTACCCAAATTAGAATAAAGATAATTGTTCCTCCTAATCCTACCGAATACCATACGGGTCCCCATTTTCTTGCCATCGGAATTGCCCAAAATATCTGTGCGACCCCTCCAACAAGAAATAGGATCTGTGTTTATCCTGCCTGAATCATATCCTAAAACTACATGGATGATTCCTGCAATTACAGTAGTTGCAGCAGCATAAAACAAAATATCTATTTTATTCATCTTAAATCAGAAAAAAGTTGGTTATGCGTTCTCACCAGTTTTGTGTTTACCGCATGAACCCTTTTCTTTGACAATTGGTTCAGTTAGTTGTTCTCCGGTTCCTGCATCAAGGATATACTTTATCTTTGTATCAGATTCTGTATAGTCAATTAGTTTCCATACCAGAAAATACTGACCAGCGTCATTTACGGCTTTTTTGAGTTTGGCCTTGTCAATACCATCGTATCCTTGTCTTGCTTGCTCTTCAGAAATTGCAAGATCTCTTACATCATCAATGTTAGTATCTTCAGAAATCTCTATTGTTCCAACTGCTTCACCAATTGGCACAACCCAATTTCTTTTGTAGGATTTGTCTCCTTCTGAATCAGCCATTGCAGGAGCGACAGAACCAAACACCATCACCACTGCCAGAAAAGAAAGCAACAGTGTAGGGACTAACACTTTGGTCATAGGAAAATATGGTCAACCCAAGATTTAAGGTTGCTGAGTGTTCTCTATGGTTGTAACATAGATTTACGAAATTTCTGATACAAAAATGTCTTATTTGTAATCTGGAAATGAAAATTCAAATGTTGGTTCAAAATTATGAATACGAAGCTAATTTCCAGAAATCAAATCCCAAATGAATCCGAAAAACTCTCTAATCATTATTTTTACTTGTACAAAATCTAGATAACTGCAAAACTGAAATTTCATTGACCTGTTTTTATCACAAATGTAATCTTTTGTTTAATTAACAAATAAAAAATCTCAGATTATTTTTCTACTCAAAAGTAAAATATTACAAATTATAATCACTGTTGTGAAGAATTCATTTTTCATCATGGCAATATTTTCATCTTTAATTTTGACCGTTCAAGTTTACGATGATGTATATGGTATAGCGTATTTTCCTCCACCATTAAAGCAGATTCAGGATGGTACGGATCCTTCTAACGTGACATGTACTGAAGGCCTTGAGTTAATAATGAAAGTCTCAAACGGACAACCTGCATGTGTCAAACCATCATCAGTTGAAAAACTGATCGAAAGAGAATGGGCAATACATGTTTTACCAGATTATGAAAAAAATGACAATAACAATTCTGTAATATTTGAAACAGGAGACTTGGAGGTAGAGACAACAAATGTTTCATACTTTGGAAATTCTAACGGATACTTGGCAAAACCACAAACAGATGGAAGTTATCCTGGAGTGATAATGATTCATGAGTGGTGGGGACTAAATGACAACATAAAGCAGATGGCAGAAAAGCTTGCATCACATGGATATGTCGTGTTTGCAGTTGATTTGTATGATGGACAGGTTGGCACAACTGCTGATGAGGCAAGACAGCTACGTACCTCCTTTGAGCAATCCTATTGGACAGAAAACATGAATACTGCAGTATCTTACCTACAAGAAAATTATTCTTCATCTAGCTTGGGTTCAATTGGGTGGTGTTTTGGAGGTGGACAATCACTGAACCTGGCATTAAACAATGAAGACATGGATGCTACAGTAATCTATTACGGTCAGCTTGTAACAGACACTGAAGAATTATCTAAGATCAACTGGCCAGTATTGGGAATATTTGCTGAGCTCGACAACGGAATTCCCCCAGAGACTGTAAACGAGTTTGAGACTTCTCTGGATACAGTTGGAATTGACAATGACATCACCATATATCCCGGAGTAAACCATGCATTTGCAAATCCATCCGGTGATAGATATGCACCGGAAGAATCAAAGGATGCATGGCAAAAGACATTGAAATTTTTTGAGGACAATCTGAATTAATAGAAATCCATTATCAAAATTCAATACATTCAAACTGTAACGTTTGTGAAGAAAAAAGGCTTACTCCTATTATCACATACAAGTTGTGCTGGGGTATAGATAGGGCCGGCTTCGTGTAACCATAATTTTCGGCATAATGAAAACTATAATAAAAATTTCAGAAAATGATTCAAAACCAGAATTTCCTAAATACTTCTATTTTGAACGATTAAGAATAAAGAAGAATTATTTTTTGGTCCTAGGCTGATTTTTTTGAATTTTCATTTCTATATGATAATCTCAAAAGTTCTGGTGCAATGAAAATTGTTGCCAAGATAACAAAAATAATCGTAGAATACATTGTTTGATCTATAACAGCATATGATAAACCCAATCCAATCGTAACAAATGCTATCTCGCCCCTTGCAATCATCCCATATCCTACTCGCAATCCTTTTTTACGATTTTTTAGCAAAAATGACGCAGGAATACCACATCCTAGAATTTTGCTAAATATGGCAACTCCCAAAATACCAAGAAACACAACAATATTGATATCAAAAATAGCCCCCAGATTTACATGTGCACCAATTACTGCAAAAAACAGAGGAGTGAAAATCACCTTGAGTCTTCCAGCAAATTCACGTGCTTGCATTGCTAGCTTGGAATCAGCTAACCCCATGCCTGCTGCAAATGCTCCAATTATCGGATTCAGGCCAAGGCCTCCAGCAATTGCAGCCAATCCAAAGGCAGAACCTAAAGCCACGGCTTGATTTATTCCGCGTGATTCAAGTGAAGTTGGATGAGCAATTGTCGTCATGTGGACTATTCGGGGCAGCAAAAATACTGCTCCTAACAATAACACAAACCAGAATCCGATGGATTCTACTGTCTGCAGTGTAATTGTCTCGATTGTAGGAATAGAGTTTGTCACTATAATTGAGAGAATTGCAGACAAGATTGCAATTCCCAAAACATCATCTAACACTGCTGCATTGACAAGTACGTTTCCTTCAGTGGTCTTTTCTTTTCTGAGCTCTTCTAATGCTGTGACAGAAATTGCAATACTGGTGGCACTTAGAGTGGCTCCTATTACAATTGCAGCTTGCCACTCGTATCCGAAGATACTCGTCACAAGATATCCCAGAATCAGCGGCACTATCACGCCACCAATTCCTACAGAAGCTGCCTTCATTCCGGCTCGGCGCAGATCATGAAAGGTAAAGTGCAGTCCTGCAGAAAACAGAATGATTATTCCTGAAACTTGCCAAATTGACAACATTAGATCATCCATTACAACTATTGGTTCATCATGAAATGGAATCAATCCACCAATTGCAAAATGGCCAAAAATAACCCCGCCCAAAATAAATCCAAATATTTCAGATATTTTAAATCGGGCACAGAGTCTTCCGAGCAACATGGAAGGAATAACAATGACCAAAATTCCAATAATGGTAGGAACTACATCAAATTCAGTTACCACGTTATTGATATTGAATTTGTAATTTTTTAATGTTGTAACATAAAATCAAGATTAGAAATCAATGCTCATTTTTGAAATAAAAAAATAAAAAAGAATTATTGTACTGATATTGACTTTTTCTTTTGTGTTTTAGTTGGTTTTGCCTTTGGCAGTGTGATGTCTAGCACTCCATCGGTGAGTTTTGCCTTTACTTTACCTGAAACCACGTCTTCAGACTTGGCAGTGTTCTATAATATGACACATGGCTTCGTTCCTTTCTGAGATAGTTTTTCTTCTTTTCCTCAGATTCTTCCTTGTGTTCTGCTGACACTTCCAATGAATTATCAGTCACATTAAGACTAATCTCATTTTTCTTTACTCCAGGAACGTCCATCTTTACACGAAATTGGTTACCTTCATCTATAACATCACAAGAGGTCTCCGGCATTTTTGGCATCGATATTGAAGGAAATGATGAGAATGCCTTTTCCATGTCTTTTCTCAGATTTTCAATAGACTTGTCAATGTCTGTCCAACTTGATGTCCAAAATGGAGCTAGTCCTGATTCTCTTTTACTGGTTTTTTTGTTGCCATAAACAAAAAAAAAAGAATTTTCAAATACTTAATTGGAATATCTGATTTTCTAATTTGAGAATTGTATTGTACTATGAGTTATTCCACAATTTTATTACAAAATTACAAAATATAATCTCAGTTTAATGACATTAAAAAATCATAATTGACTTGGTTTACTGTTTGGCCAAAAAGAAGACCAATTATGAAAGCAACGTAAAGAATCTGGGGTTTGTCAGCATGTTTACTGACATTTCCTCAGAGATGATCTTTGGCATATTGCCGGTATTCATGATCGATGAGCTTGGGTTAGGAAAAGGAATCTTTGGATTCATTGAGGGTCTTGGAGAATCAGTAGGATATGGTTCCAGAACATTTTCTGGTGCACTATCTGACAAGCTAGGAAGAAGAAAGCCGTTGGTGTTTTTGGGATATTTTCTGTCTACTGTAGCAAAACCACTGTTTGCAATATCTACAGCTTGGCAGCATGTCTTGGCAATAAGAGTCTCAGACAGGTTGGGAAAGGGGATAAGAAACTCACCACGTGATGCCCTGCTTAGTGACTCTGTCAGCATAACTCAAGTGGGACGTGCCTTTGGTCTGCATCGAAGTCTGGATTCTGTTGGAGCAGTAGTTGGTCCGTTAATTGCATTTTTGCTGATTCCTCTTTTAGGCATTAGAGAGATATTTTGGATCTCATTGATACCTGCAGCTGCTGCACTGGTGATAATTCTGTTCTTTGTCAAAGAAAAAAGAATCATACCAAGGGATGCAACCATACTTTCAAACTTTAGGGAAGTGCTGCGTGGTCGATTTTTGTTATTCATGATAGTCTTTACGGTATTTTCTCTTGGCGCGTTCAATTTCTCCTTCATACTTTTAGAGGGAATGGATGCAGGGCTGACAGCCGCTCTGATCCCAATTGTCTATGTGGTGATAAACATCGCACATGCCATTTCCGGATATCCTGCAGGAATCTTGTCTGACAGAATTGGTCCTCAAAAAATTCTGCTCATTGGATTCGGTTTGTTCTTTGCAGTTGCTCTCTTAGGATTTTCTAATGCAGATACATGGCATGTAACAATTGCAATGGCCTCAATATTTGGGATATACCTGGGAATGTCCATTACCAGCCAGAAAACGATAGTCTCAAAATTAGCATCTGAGAAGCTCCGAGGTACTGCATTTGGAATATATTATCTGTTTATTGGCGTGTCATTTTTGATTGCAAATACGGTCTTTGGGGTATTGCTAGAGAATTTTGGCACACAACAGGCTTATGGATACAGTATGGTGATGTGTGGCGCTGCAATTGTTATGTTGTTTGTTATTTCTAGACAGAAACTAGCAAATGCAAAATCTTGTTAGTTCTCTGCTAAGATGGTAAAGTTAATTCTGGATTCCAAACCTTCTTTTTAAAATAGAGAAACCATATTGCTGCAATCACAGATAATCCTATGCCCAATCCCACATTTATCAGATCGTCTCGATGTTCTCTCTTTTCTATTTGCTCATCTTGAAATTCCTGAACATAGGGCTTGCTAGTAAGGGGGTTGATCAGAACTTCAGATGGATTGTGTTGGTCAGTAAGAAATGGAGCCTCCGAAGTATCAACTATTTCTTGGTAAAAGTGCTCAGGTTTGCTTAGTTCATCCACTAGATAGTCTGCAGGACTGTTTTTTGCCATCTCTAGTAGTAACAATCTATCAAATTCGTAAGGCTGGTTTGATGAGACTATCATGATATTTTGTACATTTGTTGGTTTATCTTCTGTAGGAAAAATATATGCTACTGGAAATGTCTGTTTCATTGTCTTGTATGCAGCCTTAACTAGCTGAGAATCTTTTCCTTCAATGGAGCCTATGAAATTAGATACCACAACACCATCTGGTTCTAGTCTTTTCTCAATAATTTGAAAGAATTCTTGTGTCATTAAATGATAGGGCACATAGTTTGCTGCATATGCATCTAAAACTATCACGTCGTATTTTTTCTCAAATGTAGATAGGTGTTTTCTTGCATCATCATTGAATATCTGAAGCCTTGGATTGTTATCCTCCAAACTAAAGTATGTCTTTGCCGCATCAATCACATCTGAATCAATCTCAATTACATCTATCTTTGTATCAGGATATAATGCAAGAAAGTTTTTTGGACCGGTAAACCCTCCACCACCAACAAATAAAACATCATTGGCTGTGGGATTAAACAGCATACCTAAGTGAAAGTATTCAGTATAATCTATTACCAAATCTAGAGGATCATTGACATTCATTGAGCTGTGTCTCATACCATCAAGATACATGCTTATGTTACTTCCATACTCTACAATGTCCAAATGACTGAAAAGAGTCTCTTTTTCATAGATTAGCTTTCCATTATGTGATATTGTATTTACCGACAATGAAGACCAAGGAACTATCAGAATTACTACAATCGCAACTGCAATGATTTTAGGAGATGCTTTGAGACCAATCAAGGAACTTGCAATCAATGCAATTCCGAGTCCAAAAATTATCTGGTTTACTGCAACATTTGGAATCAAGACAAAGACCGTTACAAATGTGCCAAAGATGCTGCCAATTGTGGCAATTGAATAAAGGTTTCCAGAAATGTTTCCAACTCTTTGCAATGTGCTTGTTCCAAGCTTGATCACATATGGTGATACAAAGCCAAGCAAAACAGAAGGAAGCATCAATAACAAAAACGTTGCAACCAAGGAAGTGAACTGGGTGCCAGGCAATACTGCAATAGTAAAATCAACTACTGAAGAGGCAAAAAATGGAATTGCTACAATAAACAATCCAACTGAAAAAACAATCCCACAAATCTTTTCAAATTTTGGATGGTCATCAGCAACTTTTCCACCCAAATAGTAACCTAGGCTTAAACCGCTCAGAATTACTCCAATCAGGCTTCCCCACGTGTATATTGTACTTCCAAAAACAGGCGTCAGTATCCTGCTTGTTACAATCTCCAAGCCCATGACCACTGCACCGGCAGTAAATGTGAGAATTCTTAATTTCCATAGTTTATCCTGGCATAATTTAGAGATAGATTGAACAGTTGTCATCGTGATTGAATAATTATTAGATAAAACACAATATCAAGATGATGTAGTTGTTCTATATCTTGATTCCATAATTAAACAACAATACATGATAACATTCATTGAAAACTGGACATAAACATAAGAATCAAAAAGCGTCATCAAGTTATGGTTAGCCAATATGTTTGGATAGGCATTACAGTTGGCGTTTTTGTTGCAGGAATTGGAATAGGATTTGCAGCTATGCAGAACTCTTCTCCTGGTCCTATGGCCATGTCCCCGCAACAGATGCCAGAATTGATGTCAGATCCAGAATTCAGGTAGCAGATGAGAGAGAATATGGGACAAAACAGGCAGTTCATGCAGGAAGCAATGCAAGACCCTGAAACATACATTGTAGATAGAGACAAAGAATGGAAGAGCACTCCAAAAGACAAGCCATCTCCTTTTATGGGATCCTTGATTGAAAATAACATCTCAAAAATCCTTAAGCAAAAACAAACAATTTCAACTGAGGAATTTGGCGATGTAATATTTCCTGAAATCATAATAACCAATGAGTTTGGGGCAAATGTGGCAATAACTGGCAGAACTGATGACTACAATCAAGGAGATGAGGGATGATGGCTCAGGGCATTAAAACAAGATGTTCATGTAAGGGAAGTATTGTGGGATGAGAGTGCAAAAATATTATCAGCTGATATTGTTCTAAAAATCAAAGACAGTCATGGCAGATTCATTGGTGTTCTAAATGCGGCGACCCCCATTAGATAAGGATTAGGAGACAAAATATAACACGTCAACTGTAAGTTAGGTCCAAATTTTGTTATTTACAGAGATTGTTAAATTATTCCAGTACTTGTTCTAGAATTGTAATGAAAATATTATCGGGATTTTTGGCGTTTATTTGATAAACATAAGTTCTACAAGTATTTTCGGCAATGTCCTTGTTGGTGCCATACTCAATACTTTCAATCTGAGATTTGATCAATACTTTTGCCTTGTCAATTTTCTTGTCTCCTGCACATACATTGAACTTTACATCATACTTTTCTTTTCCAATGTTAATTTTTGATAGAATATTTACTTCAGGTTGAAAAGACAGTTTTTTTTGTTCTGGTTTTGTTTGTTGGATGTCTATTAGCCTTTGATACAATTTATCGTGACGATCTTCTCCCTGGTATTTCCACACAGGATCTTTGTAAAGAGATATGCAATCTTTCAAGTAGGCAACATGAGAGTATTTGCTTTTGAATCTATGTTCACCAATATTTTTGTAGGATTGGAACAAAACCTCACATTGTTTGATCCTTGGCTTTGTGACGGTGATTTGATCAGTTTGTAATGTTGGATCTTCTGTGAATTCTTCCTCAGTTATGATGATTATCTTGTTTTGAACAAGAAATCTTATTGCATCCAGAAATTCTCGTTCAGACACGGTTCCTTCAGAATACCATTTTGCAGTTTGTTTTATCCATTCTGGAATCAGTGTAGATTCTTGTTGGGCAATAGAAAAGGGAATAGAACCTGCAAGCAAAACAAATGATAATATCAAAGCTGAAAACTTCAGTTTCATAATTTTGTACTTAATACTAGATGAGTTAAATCTTCTCTTTAGTACTGTGATTATATGGATGAGTTTTTTCACTAGTTTCAATCTAGTGATTTGTTGAAAGTAGCTGTGGGTCCATATGCTTTCTTGGGACTAAAATAAGACCCAAAACCAGAAGAGAGTCAGGGAGATTTGTCATTGTAGCCTTCTCTCAACGTCAAACTTTGTTGAACCTAGAAAATAACTCAAATTTTGACTCTAACATTACAGGGGCCCTGAACTAATATTGCAACACCCCTCGAGGGCCTTCAAGATTTAGCTTAAGGCCCTTTAGGAATATATGCTAAATTAAGACATCTCACATTCAATATCTGTCTCTAACCCTTTCATTCCTTCCCACCATTTAGGAATAACAGAATCAGACATTACAACATGGGAAGGATCATTGTTTATAGATCTTGCTATAAAATTAATTCAAAATCAAATTGCTCCTCATATAACATACTCAATCCTGTTTTTCTGTGATCAAATAGAGCAATAATTTTCATTTTTTATTTTATAATTCAATGAAATAATCTCTTAATTTGTTAGGGCTCTGAACGGTTGCATTCAGATCCCGTTCGAGGCTTTAAAATTATTTTATTTTTTAATATGAAATTTTTAAGAGCTTGATTCGTCGAAGGCTTCAATGTCAACTTCTAACTCCTTTCCTAAACCTTCCCACCATTGCTTAGTTTCTTCTTTCATGCTCCTCCCAAACTTTTACTTTAATTCTCCTTTATAGATCTGTCGGTTGATCAATACTTGATCAGTTCTTAGCATTGTCTTGAATTAAATCAATTTTTTTCTTCTTGTTGTTTTCTTTTCATCTTTCTATAGAAGATTATCATTAATGCACAACCAGCACATCCCCAAAATACTGGAGATAATCCTGATTCAACCTGGGGAATTACTCCAACAAATGCTAAGAACATAATCCCTACTAAAACCAGTCCTATTACTTCTAAAATTTTTGTCATGCTTCTTCAGTTAAGATAATAGCTAACTCAAAAAGATATATGGTTTTGTAAATCATAAAAGTTATGGACAAGTACCTTTTAGTGATCTTGATTTTTTGTGTGGTTGGAATTCCTATGTCATTTGTAAATCCAGCAAACGGAGAATTGATAGTTCCGCCAGTTATTCCATTGTTTTATGCCTCTATTGCCGGAATATGCATAATTATAATTTATAGTTCGTATAAGGAAAGACAAGAACGACGAAAAGCAAATGCAGAAAGAAGAAGAAAATCTAAAAGGTAGATTTTAAAGTTCGAGACCAAAGGATTCTGCAATACTTGAGAATTTTGAGTAGGATTCTAAATATTGTCTGCCTTTCTCGGTTATAACAAATGTGTTTTTCCCATCAAATTCAATTCTGTTTATAAGTCCAGATCCAGTCAAATTTTCCAAGAATCTTGATAGTCTGGAATGTGAAAGATTTGCCTTTGTAAGTAATGATGTTGTTTTGATACCTTGTTGACCAGACTGTTCAGTGACGGTCAAAAGATCTGCAACAATTTGCATACTTGTCCTATAGGAAACCATACGAAATTAAGTATAAAACCAAGATATAAGGGTATTACCATCAATTCAGATCAGATAAATATGCTCTAGCCTGATTTCTGTGAGTTGTCTTCCCAGTCTCCTGTACCTTGGTTTGATGACTTTCTTGGCGTAGCTTATAGATACTATGATCTTAGAATGAATGTCATTCCTTTATTTTCTGATAGAAAAGAGGCAACAAATCTTTGGCATGAGACAATAAATTGGTGGGTTAATCCATCAATAAAAATTAGATTTGTCGAAATTGGTGATCAATACTGGTTTATCATGGGTTCAGAATCTCAAAAACCTGATTCAAATCTTTCATTTTTCAAGGAATTACCAAGATCTGATAACTATGAACGTTTTAAGAAAGGTCATGATGGTGAGGCCTATCTTAGATTGGGTGTTTATTCTGAACAAAATTTAGACAAAGCGAAAAGAGACGCAATATGTAATTGTGGACATACCGCAGAAGATCACGATGAAGGAGATAATGATGTGTGTTTGTATAATGTATGTAAATGTGAAAAATTTTCTAGTTTTCAAATAAATCTGCTAAAAAGAAAAAAAACTGTTACTGATATTTCCTTTTTAGATGAAAAAAATGTAAAAGAAGACCCACTAGTATGGAATTGTCTATATGTAAACAAATATTCAAAGGCTGACTAACTCAATTTTCTTTGTTAACTCTGATATGATCTCCTGGATAATACTCATCTAGTTTTTTTGAATAACAGTTTCCACAAAGAGGCCCTTTAATTTTCCATTCTTGCATTGGGTTAAATTGCAATTCAATTTTTTCACTACAAATTGAACATTTTTCTTTCAAACCCAAAGTGCTTTTGTTCTTTTCAATCTATATAAAAAACATTCTAGGCGTATCAGAAAAAATCATGTTAAATAATACTGGTTTATAGGAAATTTAGGTAGCTAGTCTGGCCAATGTAAACCTCCTGCAAATTTTTACTTGGTTAGGCTGCTGCCTATTTTAAAACTTAAAGTAAATTACTAACTAGTTTTTTTAGGGCTAAAATTTCATCTTCTTCTTGTCTTATTTTTTTATCAACTACTCTTAGCATAGTATCATTCCATACGTGCTGTGAAAAGAAATTATGTTTTGTATTTGCTAATTCTATTTCATCATCTACTACAGTATCTTCCAAAAATTTAGTCACAATAATGTCTGTTAATTTTAAAATTCTAGAGTTTAGCTTAAAACTACGAAATATGGGCTCTAATTTCCGTATGTCTACCTTCAAATCTCCTCTTGTTTCGAGGATTTTCTTATGAAGAATCCTAAAATACACAGCTACATAAAATAAGGTTGCATATCTTTTCGTTTTATGCCCTCCTTGTTTTCCATATTTTAGAATCTTTTTTGCATATTCTTTGACAAGATATGGATAAAACAATATTCTGTAATCGTCTTTGAGATTGTCATTAAAAATGTCATCATATTTACTACCTCTTGGAAGAAACTGAGCTGGAGAACTATATGCTTCTGTAGGTCTCTGTTCTATTCCTGCAACAAGTACTTGAATTGCGTCTTTTGCAACAATTACTTTTTTGTGGTTATCGGGTAAATAGTTGTTGTATGTAGAATCTCCCTCATATTCACATTGTTTAGATTTAGATTTTGTGTCAAAGGAACCAGCTTGAATTTCGTAAAAATATCCGCAGTTTTTTAGTTGAGATTTTATTGATTTATGAAAATCCATTAATGAAACAAGATCTTTTCCTCTTACAGAATTTTGAGAATTTCTGTATTTTGTAATGTTGTTTTGTTCCTGTTCATCATCTGCTTTTATGATTGTAACTGTCATTGAGCCATCCATGTTTTTTGTTCGCTTAGAATGATCAAGAATCGAATTTGATGTTTGTGCGCCATTAACAATTTGTGGTGCATATAGTTTTATCATGTTGCCTCCCAATTCTTCAAAATCACTTACTACTATTGTAATCCCATTATTATAATAGAAAAATTTCTCAGGATCTGTTTGGAGGGTTTCTCTTAGTCCTTTATTTACTGTAGTCTTAAATTGCATCCATTGTCTGATATTTGATTCAAAAACATAATCTCTGTTTTTACTTACGAATTCTGTCAGTTCTCTTAATTTTAAAATTCCTAAAATTGTATTCTCATGTCTGAGCATTCTCTCTAATTTTATTGATGATTTTTTACCTGCAGCAGGTTTTTTAATCCTGTCCCATAATTTTTGAATAATTTTTTCAACATCAATTACCTCAATCAAGTCATCTTCATACTCGACTTTTTGATCAGTTACATAGCAACATTTTATCTTCAAATTCTTTTCTTTAATTTTAGTAACAAGTTGAGCAATCTCTGGTCTCATTTTAGTAACATCTTTTCCTAGAAGACGTTTTGCGTCTTCTTTGAATTTAGCTATTGCTTCAATAGAATGGGATGTTCCATATTTTGATTGAAATAAGCGAATTGTATTATCAGAAAAATCTACAGGAAGATAGGCATCAATTCCTAGATCATTTGCACCATCAATAATTGCATCTGCAGCATCATCTTCAGTAGCCTCAAACACTCTTGTTAAAACCCATTGAAGAAAGTTATTTCCCTTCTCTACTTCACTTTTTGAATTTTCTGCATATTCCTTAATACTTCCTCTAATATTTTCTGAAAATCCTTCTAGAGGAGGACTAGAATTTTTTTGAACTAACAAAGTCTGTGAACCTGGAATATATTCTAATAACCCATTACCATTTTGTGTCATTCAGGTTTTCTAATATGCTATATATTTAGAGAATTTGGTAATTACATAATAACTAGATCTTACATGTGATGTGATTTGAAGAAAATAATAATATCCATTAGTTCAGCAATTGTTGCAGCAATTCTAATTATGGCATTTTCTACTCCCACTGAAAATTCAATCAAAGAGGAAAATGAACCTGAAAATATGTCAGTCACAGCTGATGTTATCATGCCAACAAAAGTTTCTCGTCCTGGATGTGAGGAAACCGATGTTTGTTATATTCCATCAAAAATTGTGATCAATAAAGGAGATTCTGTTACTTGGCTAAATGAGGACTCTGCATTTCACAGCGTAACTTCTGGATTATATGATTCTCCAACAGAACTTTTTGATAGTGGTTACCTAGATCCCTACCAGTCATTTTCATTTACTTTTGAAAAAACTGGACTTTATGATTACTATTGTACTTTACATCCTTGGATGGACGGACAAGTTATAGTTGAATAAAGGTACCCGAGGGAGTCGAACCCCCTTGTATAGGCTTTGCAGGCCCACGCATAACCGTTCTGCCAGAGTACCGTTTTGAAAAACACAAAATGAACAATTAAACTCTTTAGATCAGAATTTTGTAAATGGTTTTGAGGCAAGTTTGATGTCGTCTCCTTTGATTGTTTTTCTTCCAGCATGTGAAGCCATTTCCACTGCACTTTTCGCAATACCCTCAGCTAATTCTTCTATAATTCTTCTGAGTTCGTCTGCTGATTCATCACTTACTCTTGAAGCTCCTGCTTTTTTCAAAATCCTATACATTGCAGAAAGACCTAACTCAGATGACTTCATTAATTTTCTTTTTAATGATAATGATAAAAGATTGTGAGTAAAAAAATATCACCAAGAAATCGATTTATACAGACTAGTCTCACATATGATAAAAATGACTTGGTATTATGATTCTCATGTCCACTTATCCGATCCGTCTTATTATGATGATTTGGATTACATTTTATCAGGAATGGAAAAAATTAAACTGAAAGCATGTTGTGTCGCAATGAATAATGATGATGCAAAAAGAACATTGACGATTGCAAAATCTACTGAATTAGTTTTACCTTTTATTGGAATTCATCCTGAATATGCCAATGATGATTTAGAATTAATGGTAGAATTAATTAATAAAAATTATAAATCAATTAATGGTGTTGGTGAAATTGGATTAGACCCAACTTATGCCCAATCTGAATTTGACTCAAAGAGACAAGTTCAAGTTTTTGAAACTCTTCTCTCATTAGCTGAAAAATACCAAAAACCAATTTCAATTCATTCAAGAAAAAGTCTTGATAACATTCTTCAAATAATGACCTCATATAACACCAAACACGCCTTACTTCATTGGTTTGATGGAAGCAAAAAGCAACTTCAAAAAGCCATGGACATGAATTTTTTTGTATCTTATGGGCCCGTCATGGTTTATGCAAATGATAAACAAACCTTGTTATCAAAAACTCACGAATCCAAAATCCTTGTGGAAACAGATGGTCCTGTTAGATTCTCAAGATGCTTTGAAATGAAATCAGCTCAGGTAGGCTTTATCCCTAGTGTTATTTTTTGCGCGGCAAAAATTCTTGGAAAAACCTTTGATGATATGTCTTTGCTACTTGAAACAAACTCCAAAAACTACCTTGGAATATAGGTATAAAAAACCCTAGTTCATTAAACGAGGAGTGGATAGAATCAAGCGTCTTTCTTATGAAGTATTAGATGAGCACCAATCGAAATTTGGTGAAGATTTTGCTGATAACAAAAAAGTCCTAGATCAGATCACAATTATTCGCTCGAAGGGATTGAAAAATGAAGTTGCAGGATATATTACAAAATTCATCAAAAAACAAATTTATGAAGAAAAAATAAAACAAGCACAAAGATCAACTATCCAAACTGAGACTAACGCTGAAACAGAGCCTATTCAAGAAGAAAACATTGATGCTGTTGATATGCCTCAAAATGTAGAAGTTGAGGTTTCTGAAGCATCCCCCGAAACAGAATCTGTTGAAGAAAGCAAAATAATTAAGAAATAAATCCTGATCTTCCAAATCATCTTAAATGATTACTGTTAAATTCTTAGGCGGAGCAAAAAAATCCTTTTCAACTGATCATCTTGAAATAGATAAATCTGATATTTCTATTAATGATTTTCTTGAAATTCTTCTTTCTCTTAAACCCGAAAATACTTTGAATTTAGATATTAACAACATTTTGATTGCAGTCAATGGGGTTGATTCATCGGCTTTGGAAGGAAAAATGACTTTACTGAAAAATAATGATATTGTAAGCATTATCCCTGTAATTCATGGGGGCTCATCAAAAAGAATTCTGTTTAAAATTTCTAAAAAAACAATCCAAATTCTTGAAATTAAAGGCCAAAAAAATCTTGATGTAAATTTTCTTGACAATCTTAGAAAAGATTTTCCTAAATTAAAAATTCAAGCAATAGATAGCAATTTTATATTAAATAAATCTCATGTAAAAAAGATTCTTTCTTTATCGTTTTCATCTCAAAAAAATAACATTTTACTTTCAAACAAATTAGAAACAGATATTCTAATGAGATTTGCTTTAACTTTACAAATTTCTGAGGCTATATTCACTGCTGGCATTAAACCAAATAACAATTTCCTTCTCATTACAATTGGTGAAAAAAAACAATTAGATCTTCTAAAAACTAAACTACTTTCTTACTCTATTGCTACGTTTTCAAAAAATAACTACTCATTTCTAAAAAAACAATTTAAAATTAATAAAAAACAACTTGATAGCGTATTATCAAAAAATTCTTTAGAAGATTTACTTGTTGAAAAAGCTACTGTTTTACTCTGATATACTTCGTTTCGTTTTTTCCACACTCAAGATGTCTGATTTTTTAAGAATAGCTAATCCTGTTTGATTACCTAAAATTTCTATGAGAATTATTTTATCTGGAAACTCTAATGAAACCTTATTTCTGATATTTTTGGCAATTTTTGCGATAAGTTTTTGACTTGAGATTTGTGAATTCCTTTTTTCTATTGAAATTCTATACGATTCATTTTCTAAAATTAAATTTGACATATCTACTATTTGTTTTTCTATGCTTTCAATTTTAGATTCTGTAATTTTTTGAATAGGTATTATTCTTAAACAATATCTGATTGACCATGGTTCATCTATTATCATATTTTTGATTTGTTTTACCACTTCTGTAGGTTCAATTATCGTATTTACAGTTAATATTCCCGACATTCTTGTAATGGTGATATCTGGTTCTAAATCTCCTAATTCCTCTAAGATGCTCCTTATCTCCTGCTTTGTTTCAGGCTCCAGGTGTCTTGCACAAGTAATAATCAAATTCAAAGAACTTTCATGATCTCCTCTTTTGTTAACGTTCCTTCTCTTTGAATTTTTATCTGTCCATTAATAATTTCTACAATGGTTGATGGAATCCCTGAAATCTTTCCTCCATCCAAAAAAAGATCAAAACCCTCAATGTTTTGATGACAATCCAATAGATCTGTAATTGACTTTTGTCCAGAAATATTTGCACTTGTTCCAATCAAGAGATTGCATTTCTTTAACAGTTTTAATGCACAATTATTGTTAGGACTCCTAAGAGCAATTTTCTTATCAAGATTTAGAGATTTTTTTAATTTATCATCTGTTAAATTTAATATCAACGTTAATGGACCAGGCCAAAATTTTTCAGCTAATTTTTCTGATTGTTTATCAAAATTTACAATTTTTGAAGCTGTTTCTTTTGAATAAACCAAAACAGGAAGGGCTTTTGTCTTTTCTCTTAATTTTATTTTGTAAATTTTTTTAATTGCATTTTCGTTATAAGGGTCACAACCAATCCCATATACTGTGTCTGTTGGAAAAACAATAATTCCTCCTTTTTTTACTATGCTAGTGGCTTTTCTAATCCCTTTTTTATCACAATTAACTTTCAACATCTCTTCTGTTTTTTTCTTTAATTATTCATTTACCTTTGAATAAGTTTTAAACTTGATAAAATTCACTTTAATAGATATGTCTGAACCCTCTGATTATGAAGATACTGATTTTGAAGATGATTTTGATGATGAACTAGATGAATTTGAGGAAATAGTGGATTATATAGTTAATCCAAATGTGTTTGCAAAAGAACTAAATGTATAATATGCTTGTAAAAATTCTCTGCCTGATTGACTGATTTTATATTTGCTAGAACCTTGTAATTCCACCTGCTCCAAAAGTCCTTGTGATACTAATGTCTTTAGAATTCTAGAAATTCTTGAATGTGAAATATTTGCTTTTCTAATCAGATATGTTACTGTTGCCCCATCTTCATCCTGGAGATCATCTCTTGTGGTTGATAGAATGTCTCCAATGATTTTCATATGCGTTCTATACTCTACCATTTTTCTGCAAGTTATTTTTTATAATTTCTATGAGAGTGGGTTGATATTTTGCAATATACTAAAAAGATAAAAGAATTTGACAAATTATAATTTCCTTCAAAATCTGAGCCTATACTTGCAATCATTTGAAATCTTCATCAAATTTTATTTTAGTTAATGGTACTTTACTGACTGGAATAAACAACGCAATTAAACCTCCTATTTTGATTATCATGGATCCTGAATATAGAATGGATTCAGGAAATACAAATGCATACCATCCCAAAAATTCTCCAAGAGCTAAAAGAGCTAATCCTATGGCAACAGATATGGCTCCTTTGTTTTTATTTTCAAAATATGAAAGCATTGTTTCAATTGCCCCATATGCTAATAGAATAAATGATACTGATCGGAAAATATGTTCTATTTGTACTGATGATACTAGGAATAATGGGAATATGCCAACCGACCTAAAGTATCTTGATTTTGGAAAAAATGATTTTATACTGTGTGAAAATGCAATAAAAAAATATCCTACCGTTTGAATTCCGATTCCTACCGTTTGAATCCATCTTTCTAAACTTCCTGATTTTATTATAAAATCCTCTACGGTATATCCTGCCCAAATTACAAAGAAACCAATACTAATTGAAAAAAAAGCGATTGTTAATCTAAATAAAGTAGGACTTCCTGTATTTCTAAATCCAATTAACGACATTATTCCAATGGTAAGTCCTACTAAGAATCCTACCAAGTTAAGAATATTTTCTAATAAAAATTCCAATGGTGTTTAGAAATTTGTTTAACTAATTATTTTAATCTGATGATGATTTTACTAATTTGTTTAATCCCATTCGTCCAAAGAGCCTGCTGATTGACCTTCTGTACTCCCTGCATAGTCTCCTAGAATATCTGAGTATGTTTTTTCATTATGTGCAACAAATTTTACATATTCTCCATAACTCATATCTAAATCACATTTATCGCATTTAACAAAAGAAAAATCCATGGCTAATTCTGCATTTTCACTACATTTGGGACACTTGATCTTCACATGTTACTTTCTTAATGATATTTATTATTACTTTACATTCAATAAAAAATAAAAGGAGTTTCCATTTGGTTTCTTTATGAGTCGTACCTGCACAAAATGTAAGAATACTATTTCTGATACAGAAGAACTAGACATGATGGCAGAAAAGTACCCTGTATGTAACAAATGCTGGGCTGAATGGAAGGAATACCGAGTAATGGTTATGAATGAAATGAGACTTGATATGTCTATGCCAGATCATAGGAAGCTCTTAAAAAAACATGAAAAAATATTTGCAGGAGTTCTTACGCCTGAAGGAGATATTGTAGATTACTCAAATGAAGACAATAGAAAACCAGATGAACCAATTGTTTAGAGGCTCAAAAGTTTTTTAGCATTTTCTGGAATAACAAGTAAAACCCTCCTTTTTCTTTCATTCTCTAAACTATCGATAATTTTTTTAATTGTTTTAGCAAGAATTTCTTTTTTCTCTTCATCTAATGTGAGATAAATTTCTAAAATCCCATCCAAATTAAATGTGATCAATTTTTGTGGTGACTGTGTTATTTCACTAATATATGCAAAGAAGAGTCCTTCCCTTTGCTCTTCTGTTAAAGTTGTTAAAATTTCTAACCATGTCTTGAAAAGTTTTGAAAAATTTGGAAATGGAATTTTTGGTCCTGCTTCAAGAGCATTGTTGATAATTTCTTTTTTTTCTGGTTCTGATAGCATAAAAAATTCCATCATTCTTTTTTTTAAAATTGGTTTTCTTAAAAAATCTGGAAGATTCGCCAAGTTTACTATGATGTTACCTGCATAATTTGGACCTGCCAACGATCACTTTCATTATTTGTTGGATATTAAAACATATGACAACACTTTAGCTTAAATAAACCAAATTTGAGCTCAACACTATGACTTCTACAGTTATAGTTGGCGGATTTTTTGGCGATGAAGGAAAAGGTAAAATTATTTCATATCTGGCAATTAAAGATAATCCAAAAATTATTGTTCGTGGAGGTGCCGGACCAAATGCAGGTCATACCATTAGAGATGGCAAAAAAGTATACAAAGTTAGAATGCTCCCAAGTGGATTTCTAAATAAGAGTGCTAAGGTGATGATTGGCCCAGGCGTTGTAATCAATCCCGATGTTTTGTTTAAAGAAATTCAAGATTTTGATGCATCAGGACGTTCATTTATTGACAAACACTGCGGAATTATTGAAGAGACTCATTTATCTCGTGATTCAAAGGGTGACTTGAAGGAAAAAATTGGTAGTACTGGCTCTGGCACTGGACCTGCAAATGCTGATAGAGCCATGAGAATATTAAAACTTGCTAAAGATTTTGATTCTTTATCTTCACTAGTTGTAGATGTTCCTGAACAAATCAATTCTGCTATATCAAACAATGAGAATGTTTTAGTAGAAGGTACTCAAGGAACTTTTCTTTCTTTGTGGCATGGAACATATCCATTTGTTACCTCAAAAGATGTTACGGCCTCAGGTATTTGTGCCGATATAGGCCTTGGTCCAAAAAAAGTAGATGAAGTCATTGTTGTTTTTAAGTCATATGTAACACGTGTAGGTACTGGTCCTTTAGAAAAAGAACTCACCTCTGAAGAAGCTGAAAAAAAAGGATGGTCTGAATTTGGAACTGTTACTGGGAGGCAGAGACGGGCTGCAGATTTTGATTTTGATTTAGCTAGGCGTGCAATTATGCTAAACAGTGCGACACAAATCTCAATAACAAAGTTAGATGTAATATTTCCTACATGTGCAGGCATGACCTCTTACAATGATCTTCCTGAAAATGCAAAATCTTTCATAAAAAATATTGAGCAGGAGTTAAACACGCCTGTAACAATTATTGGAACAGGTCCAGCAATCAATGATGTTATTGATAGAAGAAATTAGCCTGAATTTTTTTGGATAAGTTTAATTTGAATATCTGCAAAAAGTTTACGTGGATAAATTACCTCGATATATTCAAGTTTATTCTTCTTTAGAATTTTCAAGATTGGTATGTGCCCTTGAACGTGCTCCACGTGTATCCTTTCTTCATGAACATGATGGTAAGAAAGTTTTATCAGTTCAAATGGATATTCTTAAAGAAAAACCAATTGTTTACTATACTCCTCTAGAAAATAATGGACATTACATTTGTTATGGATTAAAAGGTGGAAAAGAAGAATCGGGAATAGCGGATACAACTTCTGATTCTAGTAAGCTATATTCTCCTATTGTTAGAATTAAATCTCTTCCAGAAACTCTCAAGCCTGGCAATGGCACTCTTGATAGATATCAACCTATTGAATTAGAGGATATGGCTAGCCTTGCAAAACTTAGTTGGGGTTTTGAAGAAATTCCTTTTCCTTTGTTTTTGTTCCCACGTAATGAAAAATGGCTTATAGGAGTTTTTATGAATTTCAATGAAGAAGGAACATCATATTTCTGTCATGTTGTACTTGATAAAGATCCACAAAAACCCTTTTTGAAATTTTCCACAAATAATGGATTAGACCCAACTTTTGTTGATAATCCATCAGAACATGGATATTCATATATCAAAATAATAAAATTAAAAGATACACATCCCCTAGTAGATTATGGCCACCTTCAAAACTAGACTTTTAAACATATCAAAAAGTAATGGTAAAGTAATCCTTGCTAATGATTATGATACCTCTATACATAATTTGGAATCAAAAACTATTCAAAATATAAAAAATCTTCATTCCTTTTTATGTGGAATTAAGTTAAATTTTCATTTATTGTTACCACTTGGATCTAAAGAGATTATTCGAATAAATACGGTAGCCCATCAATATGGATTACAAACTATTGCTGACATTAAATTAAACGATATTGGAAATACAAATAAAATCACGACTGAACATCTATGGAATTTTGGGTTTGATGCAGTTATTGCAAACCCAATCATGGGATTGGAAAGTTTAAGGAATCTAGTAAAATCTGCTCATAAAAACAACAAGGGTGTTATTACACTTTGTCATATGAGTGCACCTGAAGCAAAGTTATCATACGATATGGAAATTAAAATAAAAAAAAAAGAGCAACTCTACCAACTATTTTTAGATTGGGCCCTCGCAGCGGAGGTGGATGGTATTGTAGTTGGTGCTACATACCCAGAAATTATAAAATTCTGTTCAAAAAAGGCTGGAAAAAAATTAAATATTTTTTCTCCTGGAGTAGGAACCCAAGGAGGTAATGCCAATGAAGTTATGTCTGCAGGCACTGATTACCTTATTGTAGGCAGGACTATTCTTAATAACAAAAATCCTGCTTTAATCTCAAAAGAATTGAAGTTAAAGAGTCTTACTAAGAAGCAAGTATGATTTTGTTAAAACTGTTTTTGCGTTATCAAATGTTGTTTTATCTATTGCGGTAAGATAATCCATCCAAGTAAAATCAAGATGTTCATGAGAAATTAATACTTCTTTATTTTTTGTTTCACCCAAGAAAAACACAACTTTTTTATGAACAAGTTCTCCTTGAAATTGAAAATTATATTCAATCCATTCTTCAAAATTTTCCACAAAAGTAATATCTGTGATTCCTGTTTCTTCCTTAGTTTCTCTTATTGCTGTTTGATGAAATGTTTCTCCTTTTTCCATTTTCCCCTTAACGAAATCCCAATGTCCAGATGGATAATGTAACAATAAAAACAAAATTTTCAAATTTTCTCTCCTAAATATTACTACTCCTGCTGATGTTTCTTCAATCATTTTTTATTTTCCCATTCTTCTTTTTCTTTCTTGAAATGTTCTAATTGCTCTCATCAAATCAATCTTTCTAAATTCTGGCCAAAAAATATCCATAAAAACTAATTCACTGTAGGCACTTTGCCACATTAGAAAGCCACTCAATCTTTTTTCTCCTGACGTTCTAAGTATCATGTCTGGAGATGATTGCGGAAGATGCGAAGTGTAAAGATTTGATTCAATTTCTTTTTCATTTATCTCTTTTACATTTAAAGATCCATTCTTAATTTTATTACCTATTTTCTTTACTGCATCAACAAGTTCGCACTGTCCTCCATATGCAAGTGCAATATTTAGAAAATGATTATTGTAATTTTTTGTAGCATCATCTAATAGCTTTAAAACTTCTTTAATAGAATCTGGTAAAAGTTCTATCCTTCCAATTGCTTTTACTCTCATTTTATTTTTATGGATTCTAGGATCATTGTACAATTTTCTTAATCTCATACGAATCAAATCATATATGTATTCCAACTCATCATCATCTCTCTCAAGATTTTCAGCCGAAAGTGCGTATAATGTGATTATCTTAATATCAAATTCTTCACACCAATCAAGTAGTCTTTCCACGGCATCTGCACCTTTCCAATGTCCTTTTTTTTGAATAACTAAGTGTCTTTTTGCCCATCTTCTATTTCCATCTAAAATGAGTGCAACATGATTTGGGATATCTCCATTACGAACCTCATTTTCAAGTCTCTTTGAGTAAATTTTGTATAGGCCTGATAATTGAAATATTGTATCTAAAAACTTGCTAATATCCAGTCACCTTTTGATGTATAATACACATGTGAAGATATCAGTGTTTTTCAGATAAAAAAATATTAAAAAATGATTCGAATCCTAATCTGAAACCATTTCTTGATGTCTGTGTTTTCTATATTTTTTAAACAAAATCGTTGCTGAGATTAACGTGGCTGCAAGTCCTGCTAACAAAGGTGGTATTAATGTAAATGAATTTTCTTCATTTATCATGATGTTTGTAAATTGATATACTGTGGGATACAAGGCTCCAAGAACAATTAGCCTAAGTATATCACTAATTTGTCTTGGAACTTCTCCTATCCAATTACTAAGTAAAATCCCTGCAAAAATTGAACCTATGCCAATCCATAATATTGGTAATGCACCTGAAACAAATTGTCCAATTATTACTTTGTCAGTAATTTTTGAAATAAATTCTGTATTCCTTTCTAATAATTCTGAATCTACTGAACTAATTCCAGCTGGAACTGATGACAGAATAAGTAGAACTCCTGCAACCATTGTAAACATTCTGATGAATCCCATTGGAGTGGGTTTTGTCCAGCTAGACCAAGCTCTATCTACATCAAAAGCCCTAATCAAAAATGCTCCTCCTAAAATACTAACTAAAACTGCAAAAATTTCTGCAGTATATCCGAAAACAGTTGCAATTCCGCCTATTAACAAAAGGATTCCTGGAACACCTAAGAAAAATTTTGAATACTTTGAATCATATGCTATCATTTTTAGATATTTTCCAAAAACCGCATAAGAATACTCTACACTTCTACTGACTTTCATTACCACTCTTTGTACCGATACAACTGGTAGGACATTTTGAATCACAGGAATTACACTTTCATCATCTTCTCCATCCGAAACAATTACAGCTCCATTCGCAGAAAATTTTTCCAAAACCTTTCTAGCTTCAGATAAAATCTTTTCATCTGCTTGTACACCTCGTTCTTTTACTCCTGCTATTGTTACAACTTCTACTTGGTATCCTTTACTTATTAGGTCTTCATAGGTCTTTATTGCTGCAAATATAGAATTTGAATCTGCATCTTCCGGATCTTCTAAAGCTAATCTTTGAGCTGCCTCTATACACTCATCTCTTCCAATAACTGGTGTAGTGATACCTGCTTTTTCGCCTATATCGTTGTCTCTATCCACACAAATTACAAGTAATTTGTTGACTGTAGATGCATTTACGTCCTTTTCTATTTTTTCAGAACTTTGAGACATTGACTTCATATTTGTGAAATTGCTTTTTAACGATTTCCAACTTTTGAAAATATTATACTTCGGTTTTGAGGCTATTTATGGTCGTAAGTTATCTGAATTTTTTGCAATCTGCTTGGATTCTTCTTTTAACGTTTCTATCTTTTGGAAAATTTCTTTCATTTCATTTTGATCACTCCCTTCTTTAATCATATTTGCATAAACTTTAGTTTCTACAATGTATGAATTGAATTTTTTTAGAGCATCCATATAACTAATGTAGCTTTCTTGCCAGGGTTCTGACGGTTTTGATGTTACAAATTCACTTATTTTTGCTGTTACTTGAGTTGTTGTTATCTCTGTAATTGCAATATACTCATCTGGTGTAATTTTTCCATCAATAAGATTTTGGAATTCTATATCTATTGATTCTTGCAAAACTTCATGGATATTTTTTATACCATCTAAATAATCCTCATAATCTGAAACCACAAAGGTTGATTCAGTTTCCTCAGGCATTATCCAAAATAGAAAACTTGCTCCTGTAATAACTGCTAGAATTATCACAGTAACTGTAATTCCTTTTTTTGATGCCATTTTGTGATCCTACAAACAGGGAGTTTATAACTGATAACTAGTCGTAAAATACATCCTTCTTGAACAAATATTAAAAAAAATCAATTCTGTCACAATTCTTTTTAGAATTATTAACAAATTCATATTATTAGTTGTATTTTTTATAAAGTCTGTTTCTTAACACTCTAAAAAATTTACACACATCTAGTCTATAGTTAAATAATTTTCACAGGCTCTTCCTAAATAGAACCGAGTTTGACATTTTTTAGAATGGTTGAAGCATATTGCGTAAAATGCAGAGCTAAAAGGGAAATTAAAGGTCCCAAAGTAACTAAACTAAAAAATGGACGTCCTGCTGTGAAAGGAGTATGTCCAAAATGTGGAACTAATGTTTTCCGAATAGGAAAGATGGAATAAAACACTAACAGAAATCCACGATTTCTCTTTTTCAAAAACCCATATAGGGTGTACTGTCCACTAAATATTAGTGACCAAATCCGAGTATGAACGTCTGCTGAAAAGAATTCAGGATAAGATAGGTAATACTAAAAAAGAAACCACTGCAAGATTTGAACTTCCTATAGTTGACGTTATGTGGGAGGGACAAAAGACATTTCTACGTAATTTCTCAGAATTTCCAAAGATATTACGCAGAGATCCTGACAAAGTATTACAGTACCTATCAAAAGAATTTGCAGTTCCTGCAGAGCGCTTAGGAGACAAAGCTATGTTTATTGGAAGACGAGCACCAGATGATTTTACACGGTTATTTCAAATTTATGTGAAAGATTATTTGGAATGTCCTACATGCAAAAGTCCTGATACAAAAATTGTCAAAGAAAATCGAATTTCTTTTTTGATGTGTGAAGCATGTGGAGCAAAATCTACACTCAAAGGAAAATATGCATAATGAAATTTTCTGTCAAAACCACTGATTATCAAAAAAATATGATGTTAAATATTTGTGATTTTGATTTACTTGGAAAAGAAATTGTTCAAGGTGAATTGATTATGAAAATCAATAAGAGCTATTATGGAGAAAAAATTGTAAACAAGGAAGAAGCTGAAATATTACTCAAAAAATCATCCATTATCAATATGGTTGGAAATGATACTGTATCACTTTCAATAGAATTAGGAATCGGTTCAGAAAATGGTATTAAAAAAATTTCAGGGGTACCTTTCTTAATTGTTTTTAATACATGATTTATTCAATACTTACAAAAATAAAAAGAAATCCATTTTATCTAGTATCAGCAAAATAATTTGTTGTCAGATGAAATTGAAAAAAAATTAGAATCAAAAATTGAAAAAAAATTAATTTCAAAATCTAAAAAGAAAAATCTTGATGATGGTTTTAAAAAAGGTAAAGTAATCAACGAAGTCTTAGACAAGCCAACTGTTATGACTCTATACAATATGATACGGAATCATATTATTGCATATGTTAATGGAGCTGTTAGCGGTGGAAAGGAATCTCTTCTATTTTGGGCAGTTGATGAAAATAATGAAGATGTAGCTTTGAAGATTTATTTGGTAAGTACTTCAAATTTTAAAAAAAGAGAGCCCTATATTCTGGGAGATCCAAGATTTTCGAAATTAAAAAAAGGAACTAAAAATTTGATTCATTTTTGGGCTAGAAAGGAATTCCGAAATCTTTCTCAATGTTTTGATTGTGGAATTCCTGTACCTAAACCCCTCTATGTTACAAATAATGTATTGGCAATGAAATTTGTAGGTAAAAATGGAGCTCCTGCAAAATTATTACTTGAATCAAAAATTTCTGAAAATGATTATCATGAATCTATATCGATTTTAAAAAAATTATACCAAAATGCAAAACTTGTACATGGTGATTACTCTGAATATAATATTTTCAAAACGAAAAAGGGATTGATTGTTTTTGATCTTGGCTCAGCAGTTGATCTGAGACACCCCAATGCAAAAAAATTTCTTCAAAGAGATATTAATAACATAACGCGATTCTTCTCTAAAAGAGGTATTTCAGTTAATAATCCAACAGAAATATTTGAGGAAATTGTAAAATGAGCTTTGAAAAATTGATTCGTATCCCAAATGAAAGGATAGGTGTTTTAATTGGTAAATCTGGAAAAACAAAATCAACAATTGAAAAGCTATGTCTTGTGACTTTGGAAATTGATGGAGATACTGGTGAAGTATTAATAAAATCAGCTGGAAATATCGAAAAAATCCAACCTTTTAAGGCAATTGAGATTGTCACTGCAATTGGGAGAGGATTTTCTCCCGAAAAAGCAATGACTTTGTTAGAAAATGACAACACGTTACATGTGATCGATTTGAGAGAGTTTGCCGGTAAGTCTAGCTCAAATATTGAAAGGATAAAAGGGAGGATCATAGGAGAAGGTGGTAAGGCAAGAAGAAATATGGAAAATCTAAGTGATACACATATCTCTGTTTATGGAAAAACGGTTTCAATAATTGGCAACACCACAAAATTAAGATCAGCAGTTGATGCAATTTCTTCTATTTCCAGTGGAAGTATGCATGGTGCAGTTTACAACAGACTAGAAGCTGTAAATCGTAAAGAAAAACAAGAAAAAATAAAACTGTGGGAAGATCAAGATGTCTTTGATTAAAGAACAATTCAATCAGATATCTCCTAGTGAATTTTTTTATAGTAACCGTGATTTAGCTGGATTTAGTAATCCTACTCGTTCTCTTTATACTGCTGTAAGAGAATTTGTTGAAAATGCATTAGATGCTTGTGACCAAAAGGGAATTCTTCCTGATGTTCACCTTACAATTAAGGCAGTAGATCCTGAAAAATCTGACCCAAAACCCTATATTTTGACTGTAAAAGATAACGGTCCTGGCATTGATGCTGAACATATTCCTCTAGCATTTGGAACAGTTCTATATGGTTCAAAATTTGGATTAAAACAAGCCAGAGGTATGTTTGGACTTGGTGCAACAATGGCTATTCTTTACGGCCAAATTACTACCAACAAACCAGTTATTGTAAAAAGTTCTACTGATGGAAAAACTCAAGATGAATTTGAAATATTATTAGACATTCAAAAAAACAAACCTGTAATTCTAAAACATAATACAAAAGATATATCAAAAAAGGGTCTTTCAGTTAGTATCTGCTTAGAGGGTGATTATTCCAAAGCAGGAACAAAAATTAGAGATTATGTTTATGAAACGTCTTTAATTACTCCTTATGCGACGATTACCTTTGATGATCCTAAAGGGCAAAAATTTCATCATTCTAGGTTTGTTAAAGAAATTCCTCCACCGCCCACTATAATTAGACCTCATCCACATGGAATTGATGTTGAAAGAATACGTAGAATGATTGTTGAATCTCAATTTGAAATTCCTACTATTGATGATAATATGATTGAAAAAGTTAGAAAGGATTTGGGTTTATCAAAAAAGAATTTTAGTTTCACTGCAATCATGGAAAAAGCAAGGAAGAAATGGAAAAATTTGTCACGTCAAGTGAGAGTTGTAATTGCATTAATGTCATTTCTTAAAATGGATTTTGAAAAACTCCGTAAAATACGAATTGAAGAAATGGATGTACCTAACAAAAAATTATACTATTGGGATTTTGGTGATTCACAATCAAAATCAGTTAATATGGACCCTGAAAGTTCCTATTACAAACAGCTTACGAACACTGTTCAAGGAGAAGCACTAACAACATTTTTGACAAAAAGGTTCCAACGTGTAGGTCCTACAACTGCAGTTAAATTTGCAGAATTTGCCGGATTTAAACCTGAAAAACGAATGGGAACAATGACAAATCAAGAATTAGTAAAACTAAGCGACTCTTTACAAAAATTTGAAGATTTCCTTTCTCCTGATCCAAGTTGTCTTGCACCATTAGGAGAAGAACCATTGGAAAAAGGAATAAAAAAATTCTTTAATCCTGATTTTACAGCAGTAGTTCAACGTCCAGCATCTGCTTATTCTGGATTTCCCTTTATTATTGAAATGGGAATAGCTTATGGTGGTGATATTAAATCTGGAGGACCTCATGTCTACAGATATGCAAATCGAATCCCATTGCTTTATGATGAAGGTAGTGATGTTGTTCTAAAAGTTGTTAATGATACTGATTGGGGAAGATACAAGGTAAAAGGAGATCCACCATTTATCATAGTTTCTCATATTTGTTCTACTAGAATTCCATACAAAACCGCTGGAAAAGAAAATGTTGCAGACAGACCAGAAATAGAACGTGAGTTGAGATTGTCATTACAATTCTTATCTAGAAAACTTGCAGCATACATGTCAAAGAAAGGCCAAGCTGAAATGGCTAAAAAACGTGCAAATCTTTATGCAAAATATATTCCATTAATTGCTCAATTCTGCACGGAACTTGCTGGAAAGAAGAAAGAGCCAAGCTATAAGAAAATGCTAGAGGAGGAAACAGTCATTGAAAACAAGTAAAAAATCAAAAGAAATACGTAAAAAATCTGAAAAAAAACAAAAGGACGTAATCGAAATTCTAAAAACTCATGGAGCTAAAATATATGAAGATCTGGACAATGGTCAGTTTCCAAAATTTTCAATTCCTAGTAGGTCAGTTAGTAATATTGTATATGACAAAAAATTGAGACAATACATTTTAGGAAACACTACATCTTTGCGCAGCTCAAGAAATTCATCTCAACTGAGATCTTTTACACAATTAATGTGGTTAGCATTTTTTGCAAATCGACTTACTCAAGAAAAAAAATCATCAACCTTAAGAGATGTTTATTACTCCTCTCAGGCTTTTGCAATTGAATTTGAAGATCAGGCTGAATCTGATAACATTATTGTAGATTTAGAAGCAGTTACCTCAAAACCAAGAGAAGATTTTCATATATTTCCTGAAGAAAGAAGTTCTATTTTTGGTGATTTGAATATAGAATATACTATTCCAGGGTATGAAGGGAAGACAATGAATCTTTCAAACCATCCTGATGGATATTCTATAGGACCTAGTTTGACTACTGCTGAGTTGCTTGATACTAGTGCAGAAATTGTAATTGCCATAGAAAAGGGAGGTTTGTTTACTAGATTTGTAGAAGAACAAGTTGATAAGAAATTCAAATCAATTATCATAAATACTGGCGGTCAAGCACCTCGATCAACTCGAACTCTTCTTAAACGACTTCATGATGAAATGGGATTACCCATAATTGTTCTAACAGATGGAGATGTTTATGGGGAACATATTGCAATGGTTATAAAATCTGGTTCTGCCAATGCAGCACATTTAAGAGAATTAACTGTACCTGATGCAAAGTGGGTAGGGGTGTGGGCCACAGATATTGAAAAATTCAAACTTCCTACAATACCAATGACTGAATCTGACATCAAGAGATGCTATGATTTACAAAAGGATCCAAGATATCAAGAAGGAATTTGGAAAAAGGAATTAGATGTATTTTTACGTATTAAAAGAAAAGCAGAGCTAGAAGCATTTTCAAAATATGGTCTAACTAATATTACTGAAAAATATCTTCCACAGAAATTAGAGCTAGCAAAAAGTCTATAGTTACTTTATTCTTAAAGTTAAAACTCCATTTCTATATTTAAAATCAAAAATCTGCATTTCATTAGATCCTTCTATAGGAACTTCTTTAGAAAAACCTCCAGAACCACGAATATATAAAATTCCATCAATTAATCTAACTGCAATTTTGTCTTCTGGACCGGGAACTTCTGCCACAAAAACAAACTCACCCTCTCCCTTGATAAGGTCATACACCCAATTTTTGGTTTCTTGTTCCCTTGCAGTATAAAGTGGTTTTTGATCCTTGGTCATTTTCTTAAGTACTCTTATCCAATAAAACATTGTAATTGCAGCTGCTCCAATGAGAATAAAGCTTACGAAACCTGAACCAGATCTTTGAGTCATTACATAAATTATTCCAAGAAATAAAATTACCATAATTGGAATAATGAAATTTAGAGATTGTTCATTTGAATAAGCACCCTTATAACTTGCCAAACATCAAAAATCTCTCTTCACCAAATATAAAGTACACTTAGAAATTTTATTAGTTTCTACTATTCTGTTGACCTTATAGACTCTATTAAATGAAATTTTAAACAAATTTCATAAAGGTTAATTTATGA
Source organism: Nitrosarchaeum sp. (assembly GCA_965223865.1). Taxonomy (GTDB): domain Archaea; phylum Thermoproteota; class Nitrososphaeria; order Nitrososphaerales; family Nitrosopumilaceae; genus HKST03. The sequence goes on along the minus strand of OZ245020.1, from coordinate 822,153 downwards.
ATGATTCTGAACTTTCTCAATTAATTGTTGTAAAATGTGGTTGTACAATCAATGAAATTAGAAGCGAACTTTATCAAGAGTGTATCCCTCACAAACAAGGAAATTTTATTCAATAATCTATTTTTTCTTTTATCTATATCGAATTAATTTTATATCAAAAACTGATTAAATAATACCTCATAAAGAATGAAAAAAATTATAATGTAAATAATGAATTATCTTTAGTTTTTATTACCAATTTTAAAAATTTGAAATATTGGCAGAGAAAAAAATTGACATACTTTCATTGAAAGAAATTATTTTAAAAGGATCTATTATTGCCATTATCGTTACAATCCCTTCGATTATAGCATTTTTTCTAAGTTGGAATATCCTAAATGATTTAATTCAAGCTGCAATTGTTGGAGCAATTGTTCATTTTCTTGCTATGGGATTTTCATTAAAAATTTCTAAAAAATTGTTGGTAAAAAAATGATTGATCTCATAAAACTTGAAGAAGCTCTTATATCAGAAATTAAATTGAGTCGTATACAAGCTAAAGTCTTTTTATTGGTAACTTGCGATGGAAAAATGACTTCAAAAAAAATTTCTGAAAAATTAAAAATCTCACTTGAAGAATCATTGAAAACTTCAAAGGATCTAATGGCATTAGGTGCATTCATAGATATCACTGATACGGAATTTGAGGCAATGCATCCAAGGTTTACATCTGTTAATATGTATAGAAGACTTTGTGAAAGAGATAATATTGAATTTAAGAGAAACAAGATTGTCGATAACATCGGAATAATTTTAGAAAAACCCTATGATGATGCAAGAACTAAATAATACTAAGGAATGGTGAACAGCATTGACAATAGATACAGAAACATGCAAACACCAACCAGTCTATTTTGGTGTAGTAAATATAAATATTGATGAACGAACAATAGGTTCTATTGATGTATGGAGATGTGGAGTTTGTAAAAAAAGATTTTGTGAAGAAAAACAACTAGGTATTGAAGAATTAGCAGATTTAGTAGGAATGCCAAAAATTGATCCTGACGCAAAATGGGGTGTTACTGTATGCAAATTACAACAAGGAAAATACAGGTGGAAATTAGTTAAACTAAAAAAACATGGTGAAATAAAACATGAATGTCTAGATGAACAGGTAATTTCTCTTAATACAAAGAACTTCAAAATTAAAGATGACAAACACTGGAGTTTTTTAATTGATGATCATATCAATAAGGCAGTTGAAATCTGATTTCTAAAATGAATCTTAAAGTTCACATTAACAATATTCACGGGAGTCAAATGGCTGCAAAAATTACCGGTAATTTTACGATTGATGATCATAAATTTAGATTTAGTGCTATTGCATTTGGTAGAATAGGAGGTCAAAATATTGGTGCAAAAATTTCAAAAACTACTGAAAAAGAATTGAAAAAACTAGACTATGATGTTAATGAAGTAATTATATCTCTTCAGGAAAATCTTTTGAAAGGGGATCTCACATTACCTGAAGGACTAAGACGTGAGACTTTTGTAGATGACTAGATAAACTTTGCAGTGATTTTATTCTGTAATGTCTTAATTTAGCATTATTAAAACGATGAATTTGATGCAGATATTCAAATTGTTGAAATTACATTAACTCAGTTTTTCATCTAATTTATCTAAAATCTTATAGGTCTTTCCATTTTTGATTTACCAAAAATCTATTGGAAATCAGGATACCAAGATGTACAAAAAAAGAAATTGCTGATTGCAGAAGAAAACAGTTGCATTGATTTTATGGGAGAATTTACCAGTGTCAGACATAGTAGCGGGAATCACAGCTATTACAGCAGTTATAGGTGGCATTATTGCCTATCTAACGAAGGTCAAGAGAAAGATTGCAAATACAAAGTCATGAATAATGGTATTTGCTAGTTGATATACAGTAAATGCTCTTGATGCAATGTTTCCATCAAGAGTTTTGTTTACATCCTCTGTATCTTCTATACGTACAATAGGTATTACTGCAAAAATTTTTGAATCAAGTTAACTTTATGGTTAGAGGGTTTAATACAAAAGAAGAGCAAAGTAACATTATGAGTGAAAGCTGGAGGCAAAGACTAAGCCGAAGGAGATTTGAAATAGGAATAGAGGGACCAGAATACGATTACATTCAAAGATATATCGAGTTTTATTGTTCTGAGGCAGACCGCAGATGCAAGAAAATTGATATGAAAAAGACAGTAGATGAAGTCATAGACTCTATGAAAGATGAAAAGTTTGACAAATTTACCAAAGGCGTAATAGACACTATACACAAAAAGCGAGGTTTTGATCCTCATGATGACAGTAAAAGAGAAACTGCATCTCTGATTTCATAAAAACTAAGAATTTTCGTAGTGAAAATACCAGTATTATTTACTCTTTATTTTTATCATCAAAAAATTGTAGAGAATCAATTATTCTCTGAATATTTTAGAACTTCAAGATATTTTTTGAATACTTCTTGAGTAGAATTTACCCATATCTTCTGCCATTGTTGATTAAAAGTCCTAATGACACAAATCCTGAATCCTTCCATATTTTTTCCCAGGCTTTCAAATACCATCTGTATGGGTTTTCTCCAACTTCACTCCAAGTCTTTGCCCATGCCTCATTGTACTTGTTTATCTGACCTGCATCATACTGTTTCCATGAAAAATTCATGGCTTTGGCATTATTGTTTTAGTGCATATTCTCCTGATTTTTGCCATGATTAGTGAGCTTTTTTCCAGGTTTCAAGCGACTGGACATACAAATTCCATAAATGTTCAGCTTCCTTTTTTGGATCTGCCATAATAGATAATTGTCTTTCTCATAATTATGTGATCAATTTTTTTTGAAACTGAAGATTTTTGAAAATAAAAGGGTATTTTAAAAATCTAATTTTTTAAATCTTTAACATATAGCAGATTCCTATATATCACATGGACTATCAAAGTCTTCAGGAACAAGCTATGAAAATTAGCCCTGCAATTCGTTATGCAACCATCACAGACATCAATGGAAGAATAAAATCTAGCGGGCACAAAAAGGGAGTAAAAAATCTTTTAACAGCAAAAGAGAGTCTCCAATCACTAAAGACATCTGCAAACATTTGGAAAGCTCGAAACAAACTCTCACAAAAGATAGGCAAAGGAAAGTATGCTCTTGCTGAGTATGACAAGATCAAGCGTCTGGTAATACCGCTAGATGATGCCCATCTTCTGTATCTGACTACAAGCGCTAGAGCTGATCATTCTAAAATTATTAGTAAAGCTAGGAAATTGAGGCTAAAATAACGAATATCCTTCCCATTTTTGTGTATTGGATTTTGAATTCTCTTTGATGTAGATGATTAGAATTCTGCTTCTTCAAGAGCCTTTGCACAAGAACAGCTTCTGGTTTTAGGAATACTATCTATTAATTCAATTAGAACTTTCTTTGTTCTTTCCACATTCTTTGATAATGTTTCTAGTACTTCTTTTGCCGTAACAGACTTTTCGGCCCAGACATCATAATCTGTCACAGTTGAAATAGATGTATAACATATTTGCGCTTCTCTTGCAAGTTGACATTCTGGAACAAGTGTCATTCCAATAATTTCAGCACCAGTTGTTCTGTAAAACTTTGATTCAGCTTTAGTGGAAAATCTTGGTCCCTCAATACATACGTATGTACAATCCTTGTGAATTTTAAAATCTAGTTTCTTTACCACTTTTAAAACTGATGATTGTATCTCTGGACAAAAGGGTTCTGCAACGGAAATGTGGATTACTCGTCCATTTTCAGAAAATGATCCTTCTCTTGATTTTGTAAAATCTAAAAATTGAGTTGGTAATGCAAAATGTCCCGGCTCTAGTTCTTCTTTTAAACTACCTACTGCCGATGGTGCAAGAATTCTTTTTACTCCTAATTCCTTAAATGCCCAGATGTTTGCTTTGTAATTTATCATGTGAGGTGGAACTGAGTGTTTTTTTCCATGTCTGGGCAAAAATGCAATTTTCTTTCCCCTGAAAACACCTACAGTAATTGTATCTGAAGGTTTCCCATAAGGAGTATCAATATCTAATTCCTGAGGGTTTTCTAACAGTCCCGAGTCGTATATCCCAGTTCCTCCAAAAATTCCAATCTCTACATCTTTTTCCATTAATACTTCACCAATGATTTGCAATTGTATTTGCTGATGCCTTTTATTCCATTCAAATCAGTTAGTTCAATGATAAATGCAAATCCCGATATTATACCTCCTACTTTTTCAATAAGTCTTGCCGAAGCTTTGGCAGTTCCTCCTGTTGCTAACAGATCATCGCATATGATTATTTTTTGCCCCTCTTGAATTACATCCTTTTGAATTTCAATTGTATCTTGACCATATTCAATCTTGTATGATAGTTTCGTAGTTTTTCCAGGGAGTTTACCTGCCTTTCTAATCATTATCATGCCTTTGTTATATCTTGAAGCCATAATACAGGCAAGAATAAAACCTCTTGATTCTACTCCTGCAAAAACATCGACTTCTTTTGGATGAAAATACTTTGTAAACTCATCAGCAATATATGATAATGCTGATGGATCCTTCAGAATTGGACTGAAATCTCTAAATAATATTCCTTTTTTAGGAAAATCCGGATATTCTGAAATTTTGTCTTTAAGGTTCATAAAAAAATTTCAAAACTGGTGGAATAAAATTGTTTGAAATTAATCTACAACAAACGTTGTTTCAGCTGAATCGTGTCCGTCTTTTGCCTTTACACTGTATATGCCTGGTAATGTATCCTTGGAAATTGTCCACGGAATTTCACAACTTGCTTGATCTGTAGCTACACATTTTAAAGTATCATCAATAGTCTCACCATCTTCTGTTTGTATTTCGATCAAAACTGTAGATCTTGGATTTGCACCATCAATCATAATGTTTATTATTTTTCCAATACCTGGAATTTCAGTACCTTCAACTACCTTGATTACCATTCCTTCTTGTTTAACTGCAGTTATTTCAATATCTACAATATCGTAGTTTGAACCACTAGTGGCCTTCAATTGCCATGTTCCTGGTTCGGCGCTAGAAGGTATCCTGAAACCTTCTTCTGTAATTTTTCCATTCTTGTCTGAGAATGTTTCTTTAGATTTTATTTCCTTTCCATCTTGGTCGTATAATGTGATTGTAAGGAGTACATTGGAATTTGTATCCCCTAGTATCAACACTGAATCTCCCGGTCCATATTCTAATTTTGTAGTGTTAATATCGACATCTCCAGATCCTGTCTGTAATCCTACTGTAAAAATCTCGCTACTTTTTGTTGTTCCCTTACTTACCACTGCAGTATAAACTCCTGAGGAATATTTGTCTAAATCTAATTCATAAATGGATCTTCCATCTGGTTCTAACTGAATTGAAATTGTTTCTCCTTTTGGTTTATCTGAAGGGTCAACTATTAACATGCTAAGAATGTCTGATGGTTTTCCAGTCAACGTAATTAATGCAGTTTCTGATGATTTGTAATTTAACTTGTCAAATTCAAAATTTACTGGAATTGTTGGTACTTCTCCTAATCCTGCAAAAATAAATTCTTTATTTTTGCCTTGGGTGGCAATCAATGTCCATGTTCCCTCCTTGTCTACATTTGCAATGGTAGGATATTCAAATTCTACAATTCCTGAAGAATCTACTTCGATAATGTCCGCAAATCTCTCATCTCCTAAAGGATCTTCCAGAATCAATTCTATTGGGGTATTTGGTATTGCAGTGCCATTGTATTTCATAGTTTCACCAGGATCAAACTTTAAAACTTCTGGAGATATTACAATTAGTTTAGATGATTCGACTGTCCAATTCTTTAAAATGGTTTCTCTTCCATCAGAAATCTCAGCACTATATACTCCAAATTCCGTGTCAAGTGGAACAATAATCGGTTCTTCTAATTCCCAATTTCCTTTAGAATTTATTTCAGCCGTTCTTGTATTGATTATCTCTCCATCTGGATTGAACACTGTTGCTGAAACAGCACTGTCTGGTTGACCTGTACCTGAGATCTCCAAGAAATCTCCTCTATGCATTATGTCTGGAACTCCTTTGATGGTGAGCTTCACGTTGTCTTCGGGAATCCTACTTTCTACATCTCCTAATCTCAGGCTTATCGTCTTTTCCTTGTTATTATTGTCTTTTACAACAAAGTTTACTCTATCTGCGTCAATATTATCTGGAATTTTCATAGTTGTCATAAAATAACCTGCATCATTCGTAACAAAATTTCCAATTTTCCTAGAATCTATCAAAAAATCAAATTCTTGGGATGACCCAAAATTATCTCCTGTTACTCTAATTGTTGAACCAACATTTGGTTTCTCCGGTATGATCCTAAAAATTGAATCTGACAAAACTCCATTTGTTGATGTGCTATCTTCTTGAGGTTTTGTATTTGTTATTGGTTCTGGAAGATCATCTGCAACAGATTTCCCTGCATCTATTTGTTTGTCATTGTTGTCAAGTGCCTTCCAATTAATTCCTGAGCTTACTTTGTCTGTTTTAACTCCAAATTTTATTGATTCTCCTGGTTTAATAGCTTCTTCAGAGTTAAAGACGATAACTCCCTGTAACGTTTTTTCACCAGTCCAACCTTTTTCTGTCTTAAACGACTTGAAATTAAAATCACTACTTAGCCAAATTCTAAAGGTATTGATGTCTTTTGTACCTTGATTAAAAAATTCAATAATGGTGGTTTCTTCAAATGCAATACTTTTTGCAGTAACTGATTCTGCATACACACTAGGAATAACTCCAAATCCAATAGAAAATATCAGAATTGAAAGGAAAATTCCTCTCAACGAGGATTTATTCATGAAGTTATTTTTCGTCATCTCTAACTTAAACCTTAAAGGATTTTGGAGTTTTTGTATTTTTTAATTGAGTATCTATCATCAGAAATCTTCTTTAATCTTAGGCTTTTGTACGCTGATATTTGTCCAAGTCTGGTTTTGTGGCAACATTTTGATATTGTCTTATTCGTTCTGCAATCATCCTGTATAGTGATCTAAACTGGTCTTTTGTCTTATCTGATAAGAAATCAGTCTCCTCAAAAGTGATTTTTTCACAAATATACCGAGTAATTTCTTCATTGTCAAACTTTCCCCAATCATCATCTCTATGATCCTCCCAAATGCTTCTTAGATTCTCTAAAATTCCCTTCTTTTCTTTTGATAATACATCCTCTGGTGTGAGATTGGAATACCCCTCATGTCTTAATTTAATCTCATAAGTTTGGTTTACTGCATAAAGATAGTCTTCTAAAATAATATAGTCTTCAATTGATTCTAGCTTTTTTGCCTCTCTTTCAAAGAAAATTGTTTGCAGTGGTGAGAAATCATTTGATGCTAGTTGAGATGAAATCTGTTTTGATTCTTCCGTATTATCAAGTAAAATAAATGTTCTATAGCCATGATTTCTATAAAATATTGCTAATGGTAAGACTGAATTTTTGTTATAAGCTGCAACTATATTTAATGGATTCATTGAGATGTTAGGATCCTGTAAAAATTTGTCAAATGCATTTAGATACATTGCATCAGACATTGTTTCTACAATTATTACTGGTCTTGAATTAGTTCCAATTTCTCGGTCAACTATTGACTCTACTAATCCTCTTGATAATCCGTAAAGTATAGGAGTTAATGTTTTATCATCTGCATTCCAATAATCATAAAAGATTCTGCTAAGATGTTTTTTCTTATCTAATTCCACTACAAGCAAGTTTCCAGGAGTATAGTCAAAAATCATAAAAGGTGAGTGAGTTGCATAAAGCACTTGGTTTGACCCTGCAAGCCCTTTTAGAAGATCGGATATTCCCATTTGTTGTGTTGGATGAAGATTTCTTGCTGGCTCGTCTAAAAGAAGAATAGCTTCTTTTAGTTCTGCTCTTTGTGTTTCTGCTGCAAAGTTTACAATAAACGAAAATGTCCATTTGAAACCCTCAGCTCGTCTATTTAACAAACCTGTGTTTGTAATAGTTCCATCTTTGTGTACATCTGAAATTACTACACTCATGATGTTTCCTGGATTGTATCTCAAGTCAACATGAATCGGATCTCCTTTCCATGCAGGATTAAGTTTACTTGTTAATCTGTTACTTGCAGTATTGAGAATTTTTATGCACTTTGATGGTGTCTCCTTAACCTCATCTAATTCTTTAATATCTAATTCTGCCAAATAAAACAGATTTCTTACGGTTTCTGCCTTATCAAACTCTTCAATATATTCAATTGATTCACCTCTTTCTCCTCTATTCTCTCTGATGTATTCATTTAGGTTGATATTTCCATAGATTTTCTTATAGTCTGAAAAATAAACGAAACGTGGATGTAACTGTGCTGCTACAAAATTCTCTAATGCCGTTTTTTCACTTTCACCACTAAGAAGGTTAGAAAATTGATTTTCAGGATTTTCATAGATTTTTTCCCACTCTTCTATTACCTTTGGCTCCTGAATAGCGATAACATGAAATTGATTACTAAATTCTGCCATTCCCCTGTCAAATGCTTCTTGATTCTTAGGAGGATCTCCTTCAAAAAATCCTGTATCAATTTGAATTCTTAGATGATTAGGAATTGTATCTAAAAAATCAATAATTCGCTTTGCAAAATTTTCCCAGGAATTTAATCCTCTATTTTCATCCTCACTTAATTGAATATCTTGAAATTCATATTGAACTTTAGGGATTTTATTAGTTCTAAAAAGTTTGATTTTTTTCATTTCAGGTAGATTTGGAAATCTTTCTTTTAGGATTCTTATTTCATTTATACTTAATTCAAATTCTCCCTCCGCAAGTCTAATTTCTTCCTTAAGCTCTTCAAACATTTCATCACAAAGATCCAAATCTGAAACATGTTCATCCTTGTTTAGCAGTGTCAAAGCTTGAAGGATTGTAGTTTTCCCACTCTCATTTCTTCCAACAAATGCTGCTAAATCTCCTACATTGATTTCTCCAGAATCATGAATGCAACGATATGCTCTAACTCGAAATTTTCTAAGTCGCATCTAGCGTTCTTTAGTTGGCTACGATTTAACTCATTCGTCAGATTTATCACCATTATTGAATTTGCTAAATAGATATAAGGGAATTATTGGAGATTAACCAAATGGCAACTAGAGGAGTTCTATATGCTGTATTTGTTTTACCAGTAATATTTTCAATTGTATTTGGTTCAGTTGTTATGGCTGATGTTTTACAAGCACCAGATCGTGAACTAATGCTGTGGCGTGATGGTTCATCTGATAAATCACACAAGAAATCTATTCAAATCATTGGTCTTGCTCAACAATATTCTACTTCTAGTCCAGTAAAAATTTTCATTACTGTAAATGACACCTTTTTTGATTGTGGTGATCTTTATGTCACAATATATTCATCAGACAAAAGTATAGTTGCCCAAAACGGCTTTTTAGAGCAATGTTTTGCTAAAAATAACACCCAATTACCTATTGGAGATGAATTTTCTGAAGTCATTAACACTCCAGGACAGTATGAAATTATAGCAGAGATGAAAGACAAGGCTCAAAAACATAATATTACAACAACTGGGAAATTTACTATTAAATAGGAATACACTATTGTATAATAAATAGGAATTTTATGCTAAAATAAGGATGATTTAATGGCAAAGAAAAAAGATAATCTGACTGAAGAGGCTGAAAAGATTAAAGCTGAATTGGCTGAACTCAAGGAAAAAAAGAAAGATATGGATTCAAAGTTGCTAAAAAAGAAAACAAAAGCAGAAAAACCAACCAAAGAAAAGAAAACAAAAGCAGAAAAACCAACCAAAGAAAAGAAAACAAAAGCAGAAAAACCAACCAAAGAAAAGAAAACAAAAGCAGAAAAACCAACCAAAGAAAAGAAAACAAAAGCAGAAAAACCAACCAAAGAAAAGAAATTAACTAAAAAAGAAATAGAAGAAGCAAAGAAAGAAGCTGAAAAAACACTTGAAGAAGAATTAGAAGAGCAACTTACTGATGAAGAAATAGAAAATTTCCAAATTGAAAAAGTAGATATGGAAAGATTGACGAATAAAGTCTGTGACATTCTAGCAGAAAAAGAATCTGATGGACTGTTTCAAAGTGAACTTTGGAAAAAACTTAAACTTACCAGTAGAGATGGCTCTCGACTTGCATTAAAACTCGAAAGAATGGGAATCATTACTAGAGAAAAACTTCTTGAAAAAGGCAGATGGACTTACAAACTAATTTTAAAGAAAACCCCTATCAGTACTCAATCAATTGAAAATTCTCCATGCCTTGTATGTCCAGTAGAACAAAAGTGTTCACTTGAAGGAGAAATTAGCCCAAGAAATTGTCAGTTTATTGAAGATTGGGTACTTGCAGAAATGAAAAAACCAAAGAAAGCCAAATGAAATTAATTGATGCACGAAAAGATCACTATCGAAGACTAGCTCATGAACAAGGATTTCGAAGTAGAGCTGCGTACAAACTCAAAGAATTAAATCAATCTTATCGAATCATTGGGCCTGGTTTTTATGTACTTGATTTAGGTTGTGCTCCTGGTGGTTGGACCCAAATGGCAGTAAAACTAGCAGGAAACAAAGGAAAGATAATGGGAATTGATCTTTCATACGTTGAAGATATTCCCGGAGCTTATATAATTCGAGAAAACATTGAAGATTTGTCTGTTGTTGATGAAATCCTGTCTTATTTTGAAAGGAAGGTTAATGCTGTAATTTGTGATCTTTCACCCCAAGTTACTGGCAATTGGTCAGTCGATCATGCTAAACAGATCTCACTAAATTACGAATGTACAAAAATCATGGATAAGGTTTTAGCACATAAAGGAAATGCTGTCTTTAAGGTATTTGATGGAGAATATTCTATGGAGTTTAAAGATTATGTAAAGAAAAAATTTGCAAGAATAAATATGACAAAACCCAAGGCAAGCAGAAAACAAAGTAGTGAATTATACTTTGTATGTCTTGGATATACGGGCTAAGAAAAGGCTAATTTCATAATCTGCTCAATGGTGGCATTAGTCTTAAAACCTGTAGAACAAAAGGAAGTTGGACTAGAAATATATCCATTTTTTCCAAGTCTAGAAATAACCTCTTCTAGTTTTGGGGGTGATGATTTTAATTTTGATGCAACTTCATCTAGTGTAAAATAAGTTCCAGGCATTTCAGATTCAACTAAACATTTTTGTAATGTTTTTTCACAAGCTTTCTCCACTGTAAAATTTGGAATTTCGTTTAGCATATTTTCTACAAATTCTTTCTCAAAAACTTTTCCAATCCAAAGAGGCCCAGCAAAAATGTTTTTTGATTTACATAACTCGCATTTGTGAATCTGTTCAAGAGATGTTTTTCTGTTTCCACAATTTTTACAATGCACAATATATCCAATATTTTCTTCTTGGTCTGGCCGATTCAAAATCCTAACATAAGTTCTGTAATAGTGCATGTCACTTTCAACAAAAAGAGGAACTATTTTTACTCCTAATCTTCCTGTAACCAATCTAAGACATCCTAGAATGAGCCTGATAGCAATCTCATTTCCATACTCTACTCTTATCGGCACTCCTCCGTATTTTCTTTTGCATGCATTCTGAAATAATCCATTTAATACTTGTAGATCTGTTGCAGTAGCAGATAGAATCCCTCCATGCATTGTTGCCCTGACACCACAATCAAAAAATGGTGTAGGTGAACCAAATGGGTCAATATCTACAATTGAGCCTCTTTCTCCCTTTTTGGAATAATCACTAAAAAATCTACAAACTTCTTTTTCAGAAAACTTGATATTTTTTAAATTATTTAATTTTGCAGAATGTGCAGCTAGTTTAAGCGCAGTGGGATTTAGATCATTTATTACAATATTATCTACATCTAATTCATTTGCTACTCTCAAACCTCTGACTCCTAATCCTGATAATCCTTCAAGAAAGATTTTTGGCCCTTCAAAATTTTTTAGAAATGATGCATATGCAATAATTGACAAATCTCTATTCAATTTTGCTTTTGGATTGAAAAATGCTGGTTCTTTTGGAGGTACTTTTTCTGTAATTGATTTTTTAGGAACACATAATTTCGTTTTACCTTCTATTATATCTTTAAAATCTTCATCTGGAATTTGCAATTATTTTTCTATAGTTCTTAAACCTATAATGGTTTAATACTCTAATTCAAAGACAAAATTTGTGCAAATTTGTGGAGTAGACGATGCAGGACGTGGTTCTATGTTGGGTCCACTTGTAATAGCTGGGATCTCTCTTAATAAAACAAAACTTCGAAAACTATCGTCTCTTGGAGTTAAAGACTCAAAAAAATTACCTTCAAAATCACGCGAAGAACTCTACAAAAAAATTATTTCTTTAGTGGATGATTACTGTGTAGTGAGAATTTTTCCAAAATCTATTGATGCAAGTGTAATAAAACATAATCTAAATCATCTAGAAGCAAAATATATGGCAAAAGTAATTTCAAAACTTGATCCTGATACGTCTTATGTTGATTCATGTGATGTTAATCCCCAAAGATTTGGAAAAGAAATTTCAATCTTATCAAATAATAAAAAAATCAAGTCCTATCATCATGCTGATAGCAAGTTTGTTATAGTTTCTGCGGCGTCAATCATTGCCAAAGTTTCAAGAGATAGATCAATTTCTAGGCTCAGAAAAAACTATAATATTGGTAGCGGATATCCATCTGACTCAAAGACTATAAACTTTGTAAAATCCTACTATAAAACACACAAAACCATTCCAACATTTGTGCGAAAAAGTTGGAAACCCACTCAGAAAATTTTGAATTTTAACTCATCTTAATGATTTTGCAATAACTATTGCATGATCCTTATCATATGGATGAAGATCAATTATTTGTAAAATATCAAAATTTGATTTTATTTTTTTAACTTCCTCTTCAATAATCTGTTTTGGTGATTTTGTAACATCTATACTTCTAGTTTTGATTACCAAAAAGAAATATCCTTGTTTTTTCAGATAAATATTGCAATTCTCAATTGCAATTTTTGTTTGATCGGGTTGAGCAATATCTACATAAACTACATCTACTTTACCAAATACAGAAAAATACTCCTTTGGTTTTCTAGCATCCTGTAAAATTGGAATGATGTTTTTTCTGTATGACGCAACCCTGTCTAAAAAATCCCTTGCAACCCTACTTGCATGTTCTACACCAAATATTATGCCACTAGGACCTACAATATCAGAAATATGGCTTACCGTGGTACCTGTAGAGACTCCTAGATACAAAACAGTTGATTTATTTTTAAATGGAAATTCTTCTAATCCATTCATTATAGCAGCTGCTAATTTACTTCTAAAAGGATCCCATAATCTATACTCTATTCCTTTTTTTGTGATTAACTTTTCTTTGTATACTTGATTTCCTACCACTAAATTCTCAGTAGCTAATTTGCTTTCCCCTTCTGTTTTTATCCAGAAATATGATTGATTATCTTCTTCCAAACTTTTTTCTCTTTTTACTCTTTTTTCTAGAATCTCCGCCATCTCTTCTTCTAGAATCCTTTCTTCTGCCAAAATTACTTTTATCGCGTCTAAATGATTCTGGTTTTCTAGTGTCTTTTTCGGATGGCTCTTCGTATTTCTTTCCAATTTCGTCCACTCTTACATTGAGCTTTTCAAGCAAAGTTTTGTTGAGCCCTTCTCCGTAAACGTCTACTCTAGCGGCAATAACTGCTTTTGCAGCAATTGCTCTAGCTATTTTTCCTCTTTGCCATCTTGGTGCAGCATGAACCATTGAATGCTGGAATAGCAATCCATGTTTTGGTGGTTGAGACCCTGTCTTCAAAGATCTGAAAAGAGCCTTTTCTGCACCAAGTACCTGTATAGTGCTTGCAGGCATTGATGCTAATCTTCTTAGACTTCCTGCTCTTGATAATATTCTTGCACCTACTGCGGTTCCAAGAATTGCAGAAATATTTGGTGCAATAGATTCCATCTCAGATTCAATATGATCCTCTATTTTTTTTCGTAAATCGTGAAAATCTAGAATCTGTTTTGCAATAGATTGAACAATTGCAAGATTGACATCTGAAATATCTCCTCCTCTACTCTTTGAGGCAATTAATGACAGCATTTCAACTTTTGAATCAGGAAAACCTGCATCTTCATAGATTTCTTTTGATAAAGAGTCACGTTTTCCTGCTATTACAATTTGAGCATATCCATTAATACTATCAATAACATTGTCTAATTCTGGAAAGTGTAATCCATACCACTCACGTAATCGTGAACTCAATGCATTTGCGATTTTGTCAATTTCATCAAGGGAATTAATTGCTTGAATTATATGAAGATCTGGACTCTCAGAAACTTCTGTAACTTTTGTAGATGATAATCCCATTGCAAATTCTCTTAGCTTTCCTAGAGCATCTTGAATATTTACAGCAAAACCTGACTCTACAATAATCTGTGGTTTAGAAGATTGAATTCTTTCTAATTCTGATTCATCCATTAATTGAGAATCAATATATTTTTTTTTTAGTATTGCAAGTAGTGCTTCATCGCTGACTAAAACACTTCTTTGAATGGAACCAAGAAATTCCACAAGGTCATTTAATCTTGCTTCTTTTTTCTTAATATCTAGATAATCTTTTACCAAATTGGAGAATGGAAATGATTTTTCAAGTTTTTCATCTTTGAAAACTGAAATTCCCAATTCTGTTAAAATCACAGAATACATGACTAGCTCATTCAGAGTCTCCTTTAAAAAAGGTACAGAAACATGCGAATCAACTGTTATATTCAAAACTTGATTTACGAATCAAAGTGGAATTAAGTCTTGCTACTTCTATAGGTAAAATCCGCCTAGAGAGGCCTATAATGTTGGCATCTGGCATTTTGGGAATATCTCTTGATGTTTTTAATCGATTATACCGCTCAGGAGCTGGAGCAGTTGTAACAAAATCTCTAAGTAAAGAACCTTGGGACGGTTATGCTAATCCTACCATCTTTAGCGTGAAAGGCGGAGGATGGATTAATGCAGTCGGACTTTCAAATCCTGGTGCTCCATATTTTGCAAAAATGATAGAAACAAACAAGGATGTCCCAATAATTGTTAGCTTAGTTGGTTCTATTCCTGAGGACTTTGAATTTATGGTAAAACAATTTGCAAATTGTAATGTTACTGCATATGAGCTAAATCTTTCTTGTCCTCATGTTGCCAAAGTTGGTCTTGAAGTAGGAGATGATCCTGAATTAGTTAAAAAAATTGTAACTACCGTCAAAAATACAACCCCTGTTCCAGTAATTGCTAAAGTAGGTCTGGGAACGACTCATTATCTCAATACAGTAGCAACTGCAATAGAGTCTGGCATTGATGCAATTACTGCAATCAATACAATTAGAGCAATGGCAATTGATGTTGATACAAAAAGACCTATTCTGAGTAACAAGTTTGGTGGTTTATCAGGTACACCAATAAAACCTGTTGCACTTAGATGTGTTTATGAAATTTCTTCAAAATATGAAATTCCAATAATTGGTTGTGGAGGAGTCTCAACATGGGAAGATGCCGTAGAATTTTTCTTAGCAGGAGCATCTTCTGTTCAATTAGGAAGTGCACTTGGTGATCATTGGGTAAATATATTCAATGATATTAACAATGGAATAAAAAAATACATGAATGATAATGGTTTTTCAAAAATTGAGGAGATGATTGGTCTTGCAAAGAAATCATAATCATCCAAAAATTTGCAAAATAGAAAAAATCATTGATGAAACACCTACTGTAAGGACTCTTGTTTTTTCTGATGAAATAATGTCAAGTGTTCTTCCAGGACAATTTGCAATGGTTTGGGTTCCTGGAATAAATGAACTGCCAATGAGTGTTATGATTGCTAATGAATCTGGAAAAGCTGCATTTACAGTACGAAAACATGGTCCTGCATCAACTGGCTTGTTTAATGTTAAAGTCGGAGATAAGATTGGTGTCAGAGGTCCATATGGAAATTCTTTTAATTTGAAACAAGGAAAACTTTTGCTTGTTGGTGGCGGTACTGGACTTGTTCCAATGATGCGATTACTAACTTTTGTAAAACCCGATGACAATGTTACTGTTCTAATAGGGGCAAAATCAAAAGATGAGGTTTTCTTTGAAGATTTAGCAAATAATCTTTTGGAAAAAAATTCTCATCAGGTAATCGTAACCACAGATGATGGAAGTTATGGAGAAAAAGGTTATGTCACGAACATGGTCGAGAAATTAATTAATGAAAATTATTACGATGGTGTTTACACATGTGGCCCTGAAATAATGATGTTTAAAACCGTTCAGTCTGCTCATTCTAAGGGTCTTTTTGTTCAAGCTAGTCTTGAGCGTATGATGAAATGTGGCGTTGGTATATGTGGAAGCTGTTGTATGGGTGAAGATTTGGTTTGCAGAGATGGTACTGTCTTTGATGGGAAACACCTACTTTCTAACCCTGAATTTGGTCATTTTCATAGAAACAAGGCTGGAATTCTTGAAAATTATTAGATATTTCCAGCAAGGTTTAAAGCAAATCGCGAAATTATTGCGTTGAAGGATATGGGTACCCCAAAGATCGTACTGACAGCTGATCGAACTTTGATGTCTCCGTATCGGGGATTATCGTTAGCTACATTTTTCGGATGTGCACCAGCAATTGATCCAAATCGAGATAAAAGCAGCTTTTGGTATAAAATTTTAGGAAAACAGGTTACTCCCAAAATATTATTTGATTTTATTTGCAATTACATTCCTCATACAAACGGAGTTGCAAAGTATGCTCCATATGGACTCAGAAAACTTGAGGCAGGTTTGCTTCGAGACGGTTTTAGAAGAGATGAAGTAGTAGTAGCTCATCCTGATCATATCGAACAATTTATTGGACCAGAGACTCAAGTTGTAGGTACATACGAAATGGATCCTCTTGGAATGGGTCCAGTAACAATGACATTTACTTATGGTAGAAAACAAATTTCATATGATGAGCTTTACAATACTGAACTTCATCATAGAATCAAAGCTGCAAAAGCAAAAACTGGAAGTAAAGCAAAAGTAATTTCTGGTGCATCAGGAACTTGGCAATACAACTATGATCCAGAAAAAATTGAAGAGTTTGGAATTTATGCAATTTTAGAAGGAGAGCTTGGAGGAATTGCACCTGAGATTGACGGACATGCTGGTAGATTTTTCAACTACTTAATTAACGGAGATTTTGAAAACATGGATCCTTTCAGAAAGAGAAGTGACTTTAAAGTAAACATCAAGGAATTTGAAAGAAATGGAAGAAAACTCCATGGAAGATTTGTAAATTTCTGGGATAGACCTGAATTAGATGAAATTCCTGACATTGTTGAACCAAGCATGCACGGAATGGTTGAAGTTATGCGAGGATGTGGAAGAGGTTGTAAATTCTGCGATGTAACATTAAGATCATTAAGATACTATCCTCCTGAAAAAGTCAAAAAAGAAATTGAAATTAACATGAGAAAAGGCGGTTCAAAATCTGCATGGATTCATAGTGATGACATCTTTGTTTATGGAATGGACCCTCGAACTGCAAAAGGAATGGAACCAAATAGAGAAGCCCTTGAGGAATTGTTTACTGCAATCATGTCTACAGGTGTTGAACATACAAACCCCACACATGGTACATTGGCCGGAGCTATTGCTGATGAAAAACTAATTCCAAATCTATCAAAAATAATCAAATCTGGACCTGATAATATGATTGGTGTACAGGCTGGTTTTGAAACTGGAAGTTTGAGATTGATTGGAAAATATGCAGACAGAAAACTTGCACCATATTCTCCAGATGAATGGCACTGGGTTGTCAAAGAGGGCGTAAAAAGCCTAAATCAGCATTACTGGATTCCTGCATTTACATTAATTATGGGACTTGATAACGATGAGACGCCTGAAGATTCTTGGGAAACAATTAGGCTACTTAGTGAGCTAGAACATGAACAGCCAGAATCAATGTTTACTGCTACTGCTTTGACATTTGTTCCTATTGGGTTGTTAGAAAAATCTGACTTCTTTAACATTGGAAATGAAATGACTCCTGCACAACTTGGAGTCTTATACAAGACTTGGCAACACAATTTCAAGTACGGAATTCAAAAATTCATGACTAAGACCGGTGCCAAGGGTCCACAGAGATACTTCTTTAATGCTATTGCGCGATCACTTGGAGGTGTTCCACTAGGTGCAATGGAAAGATATGCACGTAAAAAGGGACATGAACACGAAAAAGTCATAGAGACTGTAAAGGCCAAATATTGGTAATATACAAATACATAAATTCGCTATTCTCGGTAACTAAAACATGGCAACTCACGGTTCGCTTACAAAAGCAGGTAAAGTAAGAGGTCAAACGCCCAAAGTTGAAGGAAGAAAAATAGTTGGTACTAATTCCAGCCTCAGAAATAAGAGTAACTTCAAAAAAAGATTTGTTCTTGGTAGAGTTCCAGGGCAGAATAAACCTGGCCAACGAAGAAAGAGAAGATAATAAAAATATCAATTAAGTAAAACCCATTAATTCGTAACTTTATCTTGAATTTTTTGTTGATTTTTACTGCTGTTTTTTATCCCATATCTCTTTACTCAATGCATCAAGATGATTTATGATCTCTTTTCCTCTTTTAGAATTTATTAATTCAAAATCGATTATCATTGTTAATACTCTCGTTATTTTCTCATTACACTATAAACTGGGTAAGAGAATTTGAAGCCCAGCGAGAAATCTTTAATCTGCTTGAATTTGTATTCGTTAAAACTTTTTACTCTTTCATGCAAGTCCCCTCCTATAACTACTCCGTTATCTGATGCTTTCTGATTAATATCTGAACACATAGTTACAGATGGACCAATAATATCAAATGATGAATTTGACTTTCTAAAATCTTTGACAAACTCTACAAGTCGTGATAAATCAAAATTAGATTGTGATGCCTATTTAGAACCAATCATTGGAAATGAAGCGACATATGGCAAATATTTACAAAATCAAAAATCATTATCACAGATGGATTAAACTCGTATTCAGAAGCTTATCGTAAAGAATTTGACTAATGCCCCCATAACTTAACAGAACCCTAAAACAATACTCTTATAAAGTACAGGTACCGTACCATACGGTATGGTAGAAGATTTAAGATTAGATAGTTTAGAGGGCGTAGGTCCTGTAACTACTAGAAAATTATCTGATGCGGGTGTTCACAATGTAATGGATCTGATAGTTAGGGGTCCAGTGGAGATTGCAGAAATAACTGGAATGGAAAAGGACACTGCTGAAAAAATTGTAAACAAAGCCAGACAACATCTAGTTGAAGGAGGATTACTTGCTAAAGATTTTGTTAGTGCAAGTGAGATTTACAAACACAGACAATCAATAGGTAAAATTACAACAGGCACAAATTGTCTTGATACATTATTTGATGGTGGTCTTGAAACACAAGCACTCACAGAAGTTTATGGAGAATTTGGTTGTGGAAAAACACAGTTTGCACATACAATGTCTGTAATGGTTCAGAAACCAAAAGAGGAAGGCGGACTAGAAGGCTCTGTGTTGTATATTGATACTGAAAACACTTTCAGACCTGAAAGAATTGTATCTATTGCACAAGCGCATGGAATGGATCCTGAAAAAGTTCTTGATAATATCATTGTGGCACGTGCATACAACAGTGCACACCAAACACTGATTCTAGAGGAGGCAGGACCCGTAATTGAGGAAAACAATGTAAAACTAATCGTTGCAGACTCTGCAGTAGGCCTGTTCCGTTCTGAATATCTTGGAAGAGGAACACTTTCAAACAGACAGCAGAAACTAAATCATTTTGTTCATCTGTTATCTAGAATTGCAGAGACATACAATTGTGCTGCAATTGCAACAAACCAGGTTATGGCATCTCCGGATGTCTTCTTTGGTGATCCAACTCGTCCAATTGGTGGAAATGTAGTTGCACATACAAGTACATATAGAATATACTTTAAAAAATCCGGCAAAAAACGAATTGCAAGAATGGTTGATAGTCCACATCATCCTGAAGAGGAAATAATTTTTGCACTAGGTGAGGCTGGAGTTATGGACCCAGAAGAGGCTGAAAAGAAAACAAAAAAGACAACTAAAAAAACAACCACCAAAAAAACCAAAGAACCTGAAATAGAAGAAACAGTTGAAGCTCCCAAAGTGGAAACACCAACAGACTCAACTTATATTAAAACTACAGTTGAGCCTACAGAAACATCTGTAGATGAATCAGAACCAATAGAAGAGTAATTCTTCTTTTTCTACTTTTGTAATGTATGAATATGACTAGAATGCTTTTCTTTTTGTGTCGAAGATAAAATGTGTATTATTTGACATCGGAGGGGTCTTAGTTTATTGGCACATGTCTTGGATTACATCTAAGATTTCAAAACGATTTAAAATTAATGAATATTTAATTGAAAACGCATTTTCAAAATATCTTCATGAATTAGATTCAGGAAAGATTGAAGAGAAAACATTTTGGGACAAGATTGCAGGTGATGTAGATTCTATATCGCTCAAAGAAAATACTGAATCATTATGGAATACGTACTTTAGAAAAAAAGCTAGAATAAATCATGAGGTAATCCATCTTGCAAAAATAATCAAAGAAAATTCTTACACGATGGGAATAATCTCAAATATTGAAAAAATTACTCACAACGTAGTTGAGGATTGGAATGTATTGGATAATTTTGAGTACAAATTCATGTCCTATCAAATTGGTTTCTCAAAACCAGATCCTAGAATTTATGAATATGTGATTGAAAAACTGTCATTTGAACCAAACCAAACTATCTTTATTGATGACAAGAAATCAAATATCGATGCTGCAAAGAGATCTGGGATAAATGCCATCCATTTTACAAATTTTCGGCTATTGAAAGATTCACTATCTTCTTTTGGCGTTTTGCACTAAAATATGCCTGGATACTTCGTAAGTGTTAAAATAGGGTCTTTGGAGGTTTTACTCATACATGGCAACTAAGAAAACTTCTGGTCGTTCACATGGATTTAAACACAAGTCTAGATCTGTGATGAAGAAAAAAGCTCCAAGAGGAGTATCATTCTTACTCAGAGAGTATCATGAGGGCCAGCAGGCACTTGTCATTATCGATCCTAGACAACACAAAGGATTACCACACAGACGATACCACGGAAAGGTAGGAATTGTCACAGATGTTGGTAGGCGTGCTGTCACATTAGATGTGAAATTGGGAAATAAATCGAAAACCTTAATCACTCGATTGGATCATATCAAACCATTCGGTGTATAGATATGGAAGAAGTAAAAAAGAAACAAAGCATCTCCCTTTCAGAAGTTAAAGAGATTTTAGGAAAAGTTGATGCTGAACAGATGGACCAAATTCAGCGATGGACATTTGATTATGTCTCCAAATTTGCCCAAATTGATCCTAAAGAAGCTAAAGACATGAAAAAGAAACTAATGAAAGATTGCGAATTGACAGAAGAAGAAGCTGTTGAAATTGTAAACATTAGACCAACAAGCCTAGCAGAACTACGTTCCTTTACATTTGGATGGAAGAAACTCATTCTTGCTGAAACTCTAGAAAAAATGCTCAAAATAATCAAGGAGCATTCTTAATTTTTAAGGTGTATCTAATTTTGTACAGGGCACATCCCCCACCTAGAAAATATGAGGAATATGCATACGTTTTAGATTTTAATCCTAGAGGAAAATCTTCAACCGTTAGAGGACGAGAAGGAATTATCATCACAGCAATCGGTGAGGATAGATTGACATTGCTTGAAGTTCTTGGAGTTCCAAACTCTACTTTTGAAGTTGGAGAAAGAATATACATTGGCAAGGAAGGAAGAACAAAAGTTCTCTCAGTATTGGGAAAGATGGATTATGAACACGTATCATCTTCTACGCAAAGTGAATTACCAACAGTGGTAGAAAAAATTGTAACTGAAAATGAGTCTAAATTTGTAGAATATCTAAATAACGCACGACCACTAACGCCCAGAATTCATGCGCTAGAGCTAATTCCTGGAATTGGAAAAACCTACATGAAGACAATGCTAGAAGAAAGAGAAAAGAAAAAGTTTGAAAGTTATGAAGACCTGCAAGAACGGGTTGGATTCAAGGAGCCAATAAAACACATCTCTGAGAGAATCATGGATGAGATTACTGGAGAAAGCAGAATGAATCTCTTTGTTAAGAGATGATAAAAAGAAAAAAACTGGGCCAACACTTTCTAAACTCTAACAATATAGCAGAAACAATTACTTTTGAGGCTAAAATCACCAAAAAAGATACTGTATTTGAGTTAGGAACAGGCTTGGGAATTTTGACGCCTTTGTTATGCAAAAACGCCAAAAAAGTAATCTCAGTTGATGAAGACAAGAAACTCTTTCAGAACGCAAAGTCTCACTTTGGAAAAATCGAGAATCTCACTTTGAAGACAGGTGATGGATTCAAAAAGAAAGATGATTTTACAATATTTGTTTCAAATCTTCCTTATTCTAAGAGTAAAGCTGCAATTGAATGGTTAGCACAAAGAAAATTCTCGCATGGTGTTATCATGGTTCAAAAGGAATTCGCAGATAAATTACTTGAAGAATCCTTTCAGAAACGAAGGGCAATTACCATTATTGCAAATCATACTCTTGAAATCAAAAAGATCGTAAATGTTGGCAAAAACAACTTTAATCCTCCACCAAAAGTTGATTCAGTTGTTTTGAAAATAATAAAAAAACAAACTATTGATAAAAAACTCATTGAGACTATAAATAAAATTTTCTCATACAGAAGAAAAACAATTCAAAATATCTTAAAACAGTTTGGTAAAGAAACTACATCCAATAAACGACTAGATGATATTTCAGGAGAAGAGATAGTAAATATTGCAAAAGATATTTTACGATAATGAAGAGTATCCTCCATCTGAGGATACATTCTTTATTGCTTCAAACATTGAAAATGAAGAGGGATTTTCTGCATTAGATGTTGGGAGTGGTTCAGGATATCTAACAAAGATGCTTTCTGAGAAATTCTCTTTTGTGGTTGGGACTGACATTAATTTTGATGTTCTAGCAAATCAGACATACAAAACTCAAAATATTGTAGGCTGTAATGGTGCAGATGCAATAAATTATGAATTTGATTTGATCGTGTGTAACCTTCCATATTTGGCAACTGATGAAATTTTAGATATGGCAACTGATGGAGGTAAAGATGGATTTGAGATTCCAAAAAAAATCTTTGATTCTGTAATAAAGAAAGTTAGAAAGGGTGGTAAATTCATCTTTGTTACCTCTTCTCTTTCAAATTATCAAAAATTAATTGATTATGCACAGAAACTAGGCTTGAATGCAAAAATCATTGCAAAAAAGAAACTCTTCTTTGAAGAGCTAGTTCTAGTTGAGGCCAAAAGAGAATAAACAGAATCTAATTATTTTCGTAGTTTATCTTTTGCATATGTAATAATTGCATCAGTCATTTGAGTTGTACCTGCATCACCACCAATATCCCAAGTAACTGTTTTTCCCTCATTGATTACTTGTTCAGTTGCCTCAAATATTGCATTTCTAATGTCAATTTCACCCAAGTATTCAGCCATCCATGCACCCGATAATATAGTTGCAGTCGGATTTACTTTGTTTTGTCCTGCAAATTGTGGTGCGCTACCGTGGGCTGCCTCAAACATTGCAAAGTCATCTCCCATGTTTGCTGAATAAATTAATCCAATAGATCCTACTAACCCTGAAGCTAATTCTGAAATAATATCCATAAACAGATTTGTGCTTACAAGAACTGCTCCATTGAATTGCTCTGGTGCTACAACCATTTGTTGTGCCATGTTGTCTATGTAAATTTCAGATAATTCCACATCAGTTCCCTCAACTGCCTTTTGTGCTTCTTGCCAAAAAATTCCATCTGTTTGTTTTAGAATATTTCTTTTTGTTATGGCAACCATCTTTTTCATGTTGTATCTATTTGCCCAGTCCATTGCTGAACCCAAAAATCTTCTGCATCCTTGTCTTGTAATCTTTCTAATTGCAATTGCTGCATCATCTGTGATTTGTGCTTCAACTCCGGTGTATAGTCCTTCGGTGGCCTCTCTAAAACAGACACAATCAAGTTTTCTATCTGGTGTTAGTCTATCAAAAGTTTTAGTTGGTCTAATGTTGGAATATAATTCAAATTTCTGACGTAGTGTTACTGCAACACTTCTTGGGGCATTTGGAACTGGGATTGTTGTAGTTGGTCCCTTAAAACAAGCATCAGACTCTTCTAGAATTTTTATTGTATCATCAGGAATGTATGATTTGTCTTTTCTTCCATTCTTATCCCACTGTTCAGAGCCTGCCTCACAGAGAATAATTTCAGATTGAATATTGCATTCTTTTAAAACTTTGAGCATAGAGTCTACTACTTCGGGTCCAATACCGTCTCCTTTCATAACAGCAGCTTTTTTGCCCAAAACTGCAAAAAATTGAAGTGCTTATTATTTAATTCTACCTTGATTTGACAACTGATTTTTCTATGGATATGATTTATAGCAATGATTCAAGAAAAAAACCTAAAATGATTCTTGTGCAAATCTCGGATCTTCATGTAGGTTCACAATTCCTACAAGAAAAATTTGATACTTTAGTAGATGAGGTAAATCAACTCAATCCTGATACAATTGTAGTAACAGGAGATCTTACAAATGAAGGGTTAATGAAAGAATATGAAAAATGTAAATCTCTTTTAACAAAATTTAATGCAAAAAAAATCATAACAATTAGCGGAAATCATGATTATAGAAACACTGGATACTTGCTTTTCAAAAAGTTCTTTCCATTTGAAACTATTAATGAATTAGGTGATAATGTTGTTTTAGTTACTTTAGGTACTGCAAGACCAGACAGAAATGAAGGTGAGGTTGGATACAGACAAAACCTGTGGCTTGAGAGAACCATGAAAAAATATAAAGATAAAGTAAAAATTTTGGCAATGCACCACCATCTTGTTGCAATTCCTGACACTGGTTCTGATCAACTAACAGTAATTGATGCAGGTGATGTACTAAGAACTATAATGGATACTGATGTTGATCTTGTTTTATGTGGTCATAAACACAGACCATGGATTTGGAACTTTGGAAAGCCCATGGTAGTAAATGCTGGAACTGCAACCTCTGAAAGAGTAAGGGGCCTATTTGAGAACACCTACAATATCATTACTGTAAATAACAAAAAAGTCAAAGTTGATCTAAAGATTGTAGGTGGAAAAAGAGTTTCAATTGATGAAATTGTAAGTAATTACAGTCAGTTTGGTGAAGAATGAATTTATTTACAGATTAATACTTGTAAGGTGTGTATTATTACAAATTTACCGTAGTTATACGTATGCAAAGATCGCTACTTTTTGAGAATAGCATTCACAGCAAAGCTACATTCAAGACATAAAAATATTCAATTGCTATTCCCTATACAACATGATATAGCTGCATTTTTCACAGTAAAATGTTCTGGTCAATATGCCGTGTGAATTGGGCTTTTTTTCTTTAGCATCGTACTCTGCAAGCATTTCGGGATTTTTGTTTTTTACCATTTTACCAATATTGCATATTGGGCATTTCAGAGGAACGCTCATGACTTGAGTTGTTTTGTATTTATCGGTAATCATCATTTCTGTAAATGAAAATTACTAACAAAACCTAAAGCCGACTGGAGCAATGATATCCTTATTTAAATTGCGAGATTCATGATATTATGCATTACAAGTTACAGTATTACGTGCAAAGATATTCGATTATTAAACACCACATCAGTCCATTTTATAAGGCATAAATAATTTTATTCTTTGGAGAAAGCATGAAAAAGATTGAGGCAATTTTTAGAAGTACAAGACTATATGCTGTCAAGACTGCTCTTGCAGGTATTGGTGTAGGTGGGATGACTGTCTACGAAGTAAAGGGAATGGGAACTCAGAAAGGGCAAATTACAAGTGGTGGTAGACCCGGCACATTTACCTCATCATACCTGAATCCAAAAATCAAGATTGAAGTGATATGTAATGATGACCAAGCAGAGAAAGTTATTTCTGTAATCAGTACCTCTGCACGAACAGGCAAGGTTGGAGATGGTAAAATATTTCTATACAATGTTGAAGACTCTGTCAGAATCAGAACTGGTGAAAGAGGAGGTCAGGCAGTTTGATCTTAAGATTTGAGATCCAACCGCTAAATTTTTCAGTATTGTGACAAAATGTATTGACTTGATAGTCTTATCTTGCTTTTAGTACTTTGACCCAATTAAGAAAATTCAAAGATAAGAGACAAATCTCTCAACTAGAACATGTCCAAATAGAATGGAGAAAATGAGATTGATTAGACGGTGAAATCAAATTTAATTTAAAAGAATGAACTTTTTTAGAGTATGTCTGAACTGAGCTCTCAAGTCACACAATGATGCAATCAAATAGCTTCAAAGTGCAATTGAGGCTGATCCAAAATATCTCGCTGTTATGGATAATCTGAAGTATATTAAAAAAAGAATTAGAGAATTTTTAAAATAATATCACAAAAATATTGACTTATTTACAGATTAATTCAAGGCATCTCTGTGCGGGGATCGCCTAGCCTGGTAGGGCGTGGGATTGCTAATCCCATGTCCGCAAGGACACGGGGGTTCAAATCCCCCTCCCCGCGCCTTTTAAAAAATTAAACTTAATAGTCCGATTTTGGCGTAAGTGTTATGGGGCGAAGAAAAACACAAAAAATTATTCGCACAGGTCCAAAAAATGCTACAACTGGAATGTGCCCAGTTTGTAAGACAATTGGCAAAGTATTTCTTCTTGGTCCACCTGGTGAAGAGAGGGGAAAATGCGAGAAATGTCGCCAAGAATTTGAATTATAGTGCAAAAAGCTTACGAGCCTATCAACAAATTTACCCATAACTTTTTAAGACAATTTTCTGATGAGAGATAATTATGAGTTCCGAAGCTGAAACAATTTATGAAAGAGTAGCAAAGCTTGAAGATGAAATCGCTCAAGCTGCAATAATCTATGAAAGAGTAGCAAAGCTTGAAGATGAAATCGCTTTACTCCGAAGCGAAGTTGATATTTTAAAGAGAGCATTAAGAAACAAAATTGCCAGACACGAAATATCAATGATCAAGAAAGGACAAGATATCAATTCTATTATTGATTAATTTTTTGTCTTTATACTTCTAATCAATTCTAGAATAAAATCAACATCTTCTGCATTTGGATTAATCTCCAAATATTTGTTTAGATACTCTAATGCTATTTCTGAATGCAGTAATCTTTCTTCTAAAATCCCCTTGTCTCTTATATCTTCAGGAGAATCTGGCTCTATTGCCAAAACCATATCTGCACATCTTAGTGCTTTGTCATATACAAAAGATTGAACATAGGAATTTTTCAAATTCCTTGCAAGTCTAACTAAAACTTGTTCTGGTTCAATCGCATCTAGAAACTCTGGTTGAAATTCTAACTGTCCTCCAAAATTTGCATCTAAAATTTCTTGCAGATCATCTAAATCAAGTAAACTTCCCTCATTGAATGGATCTAAAATCATCTCTTCACTATATTTTACCAAAACATGACTTGGAAATCCTACCATTTTTAGATCAAGACCCACAAACTTTGCAACTTCTACATACAAAATTGAAATCGTAATTGGCAGTCCTGATTTTTTGTCAATTACGTTATTTAGAAAATTATTTTTTGGGTTATAGTAGTCATCATCATCTCCACTAAATCCTAAATTCTCAAAGAGATGTTCATTTAACATTGAAATTAGATATGTTGGATTTTTTACTTCGTTAATTGATTCTTTTAGTGACATGCCAATTCTGTTAATTTTCTGAATGTATGCATCAATGTTTAGATCAGGATATTCTAAAAGCTGTGCAAATTTTAGACATTTTTCAACTAGATTGAAATTTGGATTTTTTACAAATGATACCCATTCAGCAACATATGGATCAAATTTTTCTTGCAATTGTTACTGTTTTATCCGTTTGAGGTATAATTGCGGTTCTTTTATCTCTCTAGTATTTGGTGGGTTTTCAATCATTGTTTTGAAGGCACTTTTTCCCAGTTTTTCATAAATAATTTTTGTAAAGTCCTTTCCCATGTTCTTTCTTACTTGATATGATGAGAAATCTGTGCCCATATAGGTAGTAAGATAGTTTTGAAAATCTTGGTCGTCTTTTAGGATATTCTCTATTGCAAATGCTGCCATTCCTTCCATAACAGTAAATGCTGCGTGGTGCTGTTGTATGGGAATGAGCCATTTCTTGTAAATTTCAAGCAATTCTGGAATTGATTCAGAAATCTTTGGGTCAATCTCCACATGAGTAAATGTCATTACATCGGGACCTATCTGCTCAATTAAGAAATGATCTGGATTCAAAAAGAAAAACAGATTTGCCTTTTTTGCAAATGGAAAATCGTCTGGTACTGCCTGTAATTGCAAATACTCAGATAGCTTGTTTATGGTTTCAGTTTCTAGTGAAAGAATTATTCTTGCAAGCTCTTCATTGATTTTATTTACCTGAGTTGCAGCATTTTTGTTTAATTCTTGTAGGTTTTTCTGAGAAGAATGAATCAACTCTTCAAGAATTGTCATCTTTACTGCTCCATGATAACCAGAGTTTACAGTTTCAAATCTTGCATCAAAAGGTTCTCCTTGTTTGTGTAAAATAATCTGTGGATATCTTGATAGGATAAACTTATTTAGATAAATTACATTATCCAAGTAATCTCCGTATGTTGTTGAAATCTTTGAAATGTATTGAATAGCATATGTAGAATATACTAGATACTTTGCAGTTTCTTTTTTCATCAAATCTGCGATTGTTTTCTGATCCTCATTTGCAACTGCCAAAAATAATTCATTTACAAATTCTTTTGATTGTTCATCAGAGAATACTTTGGCTCCTTTTATTTTCTTTAACTCTTTGAGTTCTGGAAATTCTACTCTTACATCTGGAATTTTAATATCTAAAAATTTTTCTACTTTTTCTTTAAGTGAGAGAAATAATTCATTGGTAATTTTATCTAATTCATCAAATTTTACTTTTGATTGAAGATCTTCTTTTGTTTTTTCAGCTAGCTGAATGATCTCTTTTTCTTCATTAATCTCTACTGATAGTTGACCAAATAACGCCTCTGCAAATTCCTCAAATTCGCTCATTTTGAGTTAATCCTTTTTTGTACTACATTTAACATTATCTTGGTTTGAACCTAAAACAAATTATTAGTTCAAAATCAACTACATCATATCTAAAATGCACGAATTTAGTCTCAATTACCTAAGATGTGTCAGATGTGGCTCAAAACTAGAAATGGATATTTTTAGTAAGGATAAAGAAATTGTTGAAGGCATTTTAGAATGCAAAAACTGTAAACTACAATTCCCTATCATTAATAAAATTCCAATAATTTGGGATGATTTTTCAAAATATCTTTCATCCCGATTTGTTCTTGGAGGAAAGATGTATCGTCATGTCAGTCATGAAAAAATGAAAAAATTTCTCAAAGAATCTTTAACAAAAGCAAAAAAAGACGAAGATGATCGAACAGCACTTGAAGAGAAATGGAGTAAAATCTATCAAAACAATAAAAACTCAAAATTTTATTCCCTAGTCAAAAATCATCTAAAACTCATTTCTAAAAAAGACTTGATTTTAGAATATGGTTGCTCTATAGGTTTAATGACCAGGTTTTTAGCAGATTATCATGGTATTGTATTTGGTATAGACAGATCATATAGTGCAATTTCAATTGCAAAAAAACCTACATGAAGAATTTGGATTACTTTGTAGCTGATTCACTTTCTCCTCTTTTTGGAAAGACAAAATTTGGTCTAATACTAGCATTGAATGTTTTAGAGTTGATTGAACCTCTCCAATTATTAAAACACATTTCTAAACAAGTCAAAAAAGGATTTTTTGTAGTTTCTGATCCTTATGATTTTGAGAGAGGAAAAAATTCTGTAAGTTATCCACTTGATGAGATCTCTCTTAGGAAAAGTCTTGTGGAATTAGGATTTTCTGTATCTGACAAAACAAAAAAACCTTTCTACTATCCTTGGAATTTAAAATTTAGTTCTCGCTCAACATTAAACTATAAAGTTGATTTTGTAGTTGCAAAAAAATAATTTGTTTCTTACTTTTTTGCCATTCTAATTAACTACGATGACAATTTCATTTTTTGATAATGTTGTATTTGCTTTTAAAAGAAAGATTACAAAAAAGCATCATGACGTCAATGGATAAAGCAGGGATAGTCATTGCAGTTGCAATAGTGGCCGCAGCTGTGGGTTTTACTGCAACTGGAGGTTCTGGCATACCCTCTGATATTCCACCCGCTATGGAAAGAACAACTGTTCCTCTCAAAGAAGCAAGTCAGGAAACATCTGAGAAATTACAAGAAATAAAAGAATCTAGTGTTGAGGTCTTGGAAAAAGTCACAGAAAAAACAAAACAAGCAGTTGAAGAGACTCAAGAAATACGTGAAACAGCAAAAGAACTAGCTACATCGAAACTACCTGCACGATTGGTGAGCATTCCTGCAGGAACTAGTATACCTGGATGTGAAGAAATTAATTTATGCTATGATCCACCTTCTCTGATAATTTTCAAAGGTGGTGAGGTAATTTGGAGAAATGATGATGATGCAGCCCATACTGTAACAAGTGGAACTATCTTGGAAGGTCCATCTGGAACTTTTGATAGTGGCTTAATCAAATCTGGACAAACTTTCTCTCATAGATTCGATAATACAGGTGAATATCCGTACTTTTGTATGATTCATCCATGGGCCAATGCATCTGTAACTGTGAATTAATGTAATTCAAGTTTTTGAAAATCAAACGTTTTGCACAAATCAGAAGCGTGATTTACGAAGTTTCCATCTTTGTTGAAAAATCTCAAAAAAAAAGTTCCCAAAAACTGATTTATCCTATGTGATTTTTAGAGAAATTATGAATTATGAGAAATTTTGTTCACAAATCTTAGAATCCAATCCTAAAATCCGATTTGCTACCGTTTATGATGAATGGGCAGTTTGCCTTGGTGGAGGTATGAGAAAAGGAATTGAGAATCTTCTTTCCCCCCATGCAGAAAAAGAAATGGTAAGTCTCTCAATAATGGATTGGAAAGCAAGAAAAGAAATGGCAAAATGGCTTGGAAAGACAATTTACACATTAGGTGAATATGAAAAAGTAAAACGCTTTTCATTTTATCTTGGAGATGACAATCTGTTATTGGTAAGTACTGAAAAAGATGCAGATACAAATC
Organism: Nitrosarchaeum sp.; assembly: GCA_965223865.1. Classification (GTDB taxonomy): domain Archaea; phylum Thermoproteota; class Nitrososphaeria; order Nitrososphaerales; family Nitrosopumilaceae; genus HKST03. Next base: position 790,822 of record OZ245020.1, on the reverse strand, counting down.
AAGTAGTTGCTGAGGTAATCAAACTTTATTACAAAAATCAAGAATAAAGAGAAGATTGCTATTATTACAAATTTTGCTAACTTGGTAGAATATTTCGTTTCAAGAAAAATAAATGAATTTTTATCTGCTTAATCTAAAATGTCATTGTAAGTATTTTGTAATTTTCTTAATTCTACTTGCAATAGATAGTCTTCCTGGTCCCACCACAATTATGGATAATACTGCAGCAAGCATTATGAGATCCCATTCCCATCCTCCTTCAGAAACAAAAAATCCATTTTCCCATCTAATGTGAAATATTGCGCCAAGTAAAATTACCGAAAATATTGCACTACTAATTCTAGTAAGTATTCCTACAATCAGGAATGTCCCTCCTAAAAATTCTGCAAGGGCAATTGGTAGCTGCATTTCAGGTGGAATTCCAATACTGATTAACCACTCCTGCCAACTTGGATCAAATTTCTTTATGCTGTGAACAATGAATATAGCACCAATTGATGCACGAATGCCCCAATGTGTAATATCATGCAACAAATTGTTTCTGGTATCTGTTTTAGTTAGCATCTGATTTAAAAAACAAATTTTTTTTTAAAAGGATTTATCCAAATTACTTTTTTTAATTATGCTTTTTGCAATTATTTTTTTAAAATTATTTTTACTTGCTTAATTCTTCAAAAGATAGTTTTTTATTTTTAATTCCTGAATTTAATAAAACTTTATTTTGTGATTTTACTTTTATTGAATACAATTTTATTTTACTATTTTTTAAAATGATCTTATTTTTAATACATGCCCATGCCGCCTCCAGGTGGCATTGCTGGAGGAATTTCAGGTTGACTGCTTTTTGATACTGCAACAACATTATCGATTCTTAGAATCATATTGGCCGTTTCTGTAGCAGATTTTATTATTTGTTCTTTAACTTTAAGCGGTTCTACAATTCCCAATTTTTTAAAATCAGTTACAATCCCATTTATGACATCAATTCCGGTATGATATTCTCCTGAATTTTGCTTTGAGCGAAGTTGAGTTATTGAATCAATTGGATTCATTCCTGCATTCCTGGCAAGGGCTAGAGGTATTGACTCCATAGCATCTGCAAATTTCTCAACTGCAAGCTGTTCTCTTCCCGACAACGATTTTGCCCACTCTCTTAGCTTTATGGCAACATATGCTTCAGGTGCTCCTCCTCCATACACAATATTTGGATGTTCAATAACGTCTTTGACTACCATCAATGCATCATGCATTGATCTGTCTGCCTCATCAATTACTCGTTGTGAACCTCCTCTAATCAGTATGCTGATTGCCTTTGGATTTTTGCACCCTTCAATGAATACCCAGTTGTCTTCTTCCACTCTTTTTTCTTCAACATTTTGAGCCGAACCCAAATCAGAATTATTCAAATCATTTACACTTCCTACGATTCTTCCTCCAGTCGATTTTGCTAATTTTGACATGTCGCTTTCTTTAATTCGTCTGACTGCTAGAATTCCTTCTTTGCTCATATAATGCTGAACAATATCGTCAATTCCTTTTTGACACAATACAACATTGGCATTGGTTTCTTTTATCGTCTTTACCATATCTCGCAGTAATTGACTTTCTTCTTCCATGAATGACTTTATTTGATTTGGTGATGAAATGTTCAATTTTGCATCAAACTCTGTTTTTTTGATCTCTAATGCTTCACTAATTAAAGCAATTTTTGCATTCTCTACCTTTCGAGGCATTCCACTATGGACAATTTCTTTGTCAAGAATTATTCCACTAACTAGTTCACTATCTGAAATAGAACCTCCTGTCTTTTTTTCTACTTTGACATTATCTAAATTGACTTTGAAAGAACCCTTCTTTTCTTCCACTATTGTTAATACTGCATTTACTGTTAGCTTTGCAAGGTCTGATGCATCCAAAGACACTAGTTTTGTTTGCATCGATGTGTGAGCAATTTTTTCTAAAATTTCTCTATCATTTGGGTCTACTTTGATAGCTATGTTATTTAGGAATTCAGTAGCTTTTCTTGATGCTTTTTTGTATCCGTCTGCAATAATTACTGAATGAATCTCATCATCAATTAGTGATTCAGCTTTTTCAAGTAATGCTCCAGCTAATACTACAGAAGATGTAGTGCCATCTCCAACTTCACTATCTGTAGCTTTTGCAACCTCTACCATCATTTTAGCAGCTGGATGTTGAACATCAATTTCTTTTAGAATGGTTGCCCCATCATTTGTTATTGTGATATCTCCAATTGAATCTACTAGCATCTTATCCATGCCTCGTGGTCCCAAACTGGTCTGAATTATTTCGGCGATTAGTTTTGCAGCATGGATATTATTTCGCTGGGCATCTTTTCCTCGCGATTGTTTTGTGCCTTCTTTTAGTAAAATAACTGGTACTCCTTCTGAAGTTGTACCTACTTGTGTCATGAATTCAACATTGATTTAATTCGGTATTTATAAACAAAACACAATTTTCATTTCTGAAATGATCTAAAAATTATTGAAAATTAGATGAGACATTTAATTATCATTTGTCATAATTCCCTTCAATAATTTACAAAAATCTACTTATTTTTGAGTCATAGCAATGAAAAAGGCTGAATACTAGTGATTTATTTTTCTAGTTTTTCTACTCTGATCTCTTTTCTCTAAGCACTTCTCAATAGAATAATTTTCTATTCCTAGGTTTGTATCTCACTGATCCCTTACAACATGGGCATCTAACAGTTGGAATCTTCATGAATCTCTCGCACTTTCCGCAGAATATTCAGTTATTGTCATAGTATTTTTCATTAAATGGAATCTTTATTGCATTCCTCCTTTGGATGGGCTTCGAACTAAACGTTGTGTGCCGGGGGCGGGCTGGTATTTGCAAGATTGGACACCCTCTGGTTTTTCTTACCTTTGGGCATTTTTATCTACTATACTTCTTGTTTCTTAATCATAAAGTTTTCTATGGTTCAAATTTGATTGGAAGCATAACATGTAAGAGGATACAGTAAGGAGTCTAGAAACGTGCCCACTCGGAATCTAAAAACTTTGTAATATCAGGTGCCTCCAGTATATACTTCAAAATTTCCTGTATCAGAAAAAATAATAACATCTCCTGATTCCATATTTTGACCTACGTTTTCTTCAAAAATATCACACATTCGGCCAAGAGGAAGTTTTTTTAATTCTTCTGCAGTTAGTTTGTTTTCACTTGCAAGTTTCTCTAGTATCCCTTCGTCTTTTAGATGTTGTACATAGTGCTCAACATCAGGCAATAATTCAAAATCTCTTGTCCTAATAATAATTTCATTGGTTGTACTTTCCAATTTAGAGTCTTTCTTCCCTATTTTGATGTTTTTGGATTTTTTTGTGCCATCCTGCCTGTAACATACATGCCAAAATTCTATTTGAATTTGTAATACATCATAGATGAAGAATCTTCGATTTCAATTAATTTTGATTCGATAACTTCTTCACTGATCAATTCCTTCAGCTTTTGTCTTAAAAGAAGTAATGAATCCATGCCCGTAAGAAGACCTCCTTGGCTAGAAACACTCTGGTTGTCTTGTTTAAGAGACTCCAGAATCTCAACATCTGTAAAGGCTTGAGATCTATTGCCTTCAAGAAACTTTATGACTGTTGGTTTTAATTTTGATAAAATACTTCCTTTACTCCATTCGTCTTGGTTGATTGGCATGATGTTATACTCTGTCCTGTTATTTGCTTACCTCTATGGTTTTGATGTATCTTGCCGCAAAGGGCCTCAATACCCTTACAAGTTTTCTTATTGTAACCGTGCTGATATTATTTTTTTGAGACAATTTTTTCATAGTAACATATTCTCCAGAGCCAATGGCAGAAAGATAAACCGATGCAGCAGTGAGTCCTATAGGATTTTTCCCAACATGAATACCTTCTTTTTTTGCATCTTGTAATATTTTGCTTGAAATTCTCTTGCTTTTTTCTCCAATTGAAACTGAACTTGCAACCTTTGAAACATAGTCAATGTTTGATGATATAATTTCTAGATCCAACTCACGTACAAGACGCCTAAAAGAACGAGCTAATGTCTTTTTTGGAATATTTGCAATTTGTGCCACATCATCAATGCTTCTTGGTATCGAAAGCTGTTTGCAAGACACATATACTGATGCTGACATCATAGATAAAATCGAATGGCCTTTGATAATTTTTCTATCTGCTGCCTTTCTGTAAATGTAGGCAGAATGTTCTTTTGCGTTTTCAGGCAAGTGTAGCTTATTTGCAAAAGAATCAAGTATTGTAAATGCACGTAGAAAGCCTCTTTCTTTGTTGTTTTTGCTACGAGAGTCCCATAGACGCATTCTAGAAAAACGTGCCCGGTTTTCTGGTATCATTTTTCTTCCTGACGCATCAAGAGTTGTGTCAGGGATAATAGATGAGCTTTTCAAGCTAGACATGTACAGTTTTGAAGGTGGGCCATTTGCTTTCTTGGAAACATGATCCTCGCTTGAAAATATTCGGGAAGGGTTAGCCCTATCTATTGTCTTTTCAACTAGAACAGTACCACATTTACTGCAACAAACCTCGCCATTTTCATTATCTGTTACCAAGACAGAATAATTCTTATCCGCACAAGAATGATGAGTGTAAAATTTATCATCATGAATTGAGATCTGATCAGGGTTATTTCTCATATGAACAATTTGTGTACAAATGATATTATTATTTATAAAAAAATAAGCTGAAAATCATATGTCAAGCTTATGCACTAAAGATAAAACTGCTTTGATAGGAAATTGTTTCTTTGGTTCTTTTTGCTTAATATTTTTTATGTCTATGGTAGCATGGCAATTGATTTTATATGATAAAAAAATCATCTCTTTGTTGACAGCAAATTTTGAGAGCATTGCAAGTTATTTTTTAGAACTAGCCAGTGAGCAGCGACTCCAGATATTAAGCCATCTTTCAAAAAAACCTTCAAGAATAAATGCAATAGCAAAAAAACTTCACGTTACACCGCAAGAGATACACAGAAACCTTGACAGATTAGGGCATGCTGGAATGGTCAGAAAAGGACTTGGGGACCATTATAGGATAACCACATTTGGTAACGTAATGCTGTCTCAGATGTCTCTCGTTTCGTTTCTTACAAAGAATAAAAAATTCTTTGAGGATCATGATCTTGCAGATCTGCCAACAAAGTTTACAAAACGATTGGGAGTACTTGAAGGATGTCAGCACATTAAAGGAGTTACATCAGTCCTGGAGAGATGGAGATCAATATACTCCAATGCAGAAGAATATGTGTTTGACATATTATCCGAATCTCCGCCGGAAATGATGAGTCCTTTACTCAAAAAAATCGCAAAAGGAGTACAATACCGCCATATCATTTCAAGAGAATTACAAGAACCAGAAGACAGAACCAAAACGTTGGAGAAGATGAATTATTACAAATTCATAGAAGATAAAAAAATACATCGTAAGGAACACAGTTCGGTATCTGTGATTTTATTGATAAACGAAAAAGAGGCTGGTGTTGTATTTTCTACATCAAATAGAGAGCCAGATTTACGACACATGTTTTATGGAAAAAGTTTGGGATTTCACGAATGGTGTCTTGATTACTTTGAGCATATATGGAAAAAATCTAAAAAAATATCAAGAACAAAGCCCATAAGAATAAAAAATTGATGAATTGATGTTGTAATGGGCTAATTGATTACCTACTACTTCTCTTCTTTGGCTTCTTTGTGGATCCAATAGTATGCTATCTTTGCAGGATCCAACCAGAAGGTCTCTGAAGCTGCATCAATTACAATTGCATCTTTTTGTTCATCAAACTGCACGTTGTGTTTATGCAGTTCAAATTTTTCTCCTGTGTCTGTCATGAGCATTAGCTCGCCCATATCATCAAGGATCTCTTTGAATTGTTTCAATGTTGTCATGATAGTAACACTTGTTGTGCATTTGATATCAAAACTAGTACAAATCACAGCTTAATATCATAACAGAAGCTTATGATAGAATATATCAAAAATTTATGCAATAAACGCGTGAAAAATCTTATCGACCCTAAAGGAGATCATATTAAAACTGAAATTAACATAAAGAAGTATCTGCATTCACTTGGCGACAAACAACTCAAAAATCTATATGATAACATCGAGCTTACTACATTTCCAATATTGCTTGCTCATGAGTACAAAAATCGATTCAAAGTAAAAACATAGATGGTAAAAAAGGGCGAATATTTCTTCAACAAACTCTATCTTATTGGAAGATTGAAATACAATCTTACGGCTTTCTGTTCCATCATAAGGAATTAGGATGATTAAAAGAAAACAAAGTCAATGTTAACCATAAAATACCACAAGATTGTACCATTAATTTAAAATGTTAGCCAACCTACAATCATACTAAGCCCAACAAAAATTGAAATTGATATAATCATGTATTTTTTGCCTTTTTCTTTTTCATGATATTTTCTTGGAGTTATTCTCTTTACAAAAAATACTACCATCATACCAAGTATAAGACCAATTACATTTGATGCTGTAAGTACTAGTGCATCGGTAAAAATGTCAACTCTTCCTAATGCTAGTCCAATTCCAGTTACTGCCGATGGAGGGACCAGTGCTGCTGCAATTGCAACACCTACTAAAATTCCAGGAACATTAGTAGACATTGCAATTCCACCTGCAATTCCGAGTGCTATTGCTAATGCCAAGAAAACAACAGATGTCTCTGTTCTAAGCAGAATCTCCTCAGTTATGGGCAGGTCGACAAACTGAGATACAACCAGTGTGAGTATTGCAGCAGTTGCAAATGATGCAATCAGCAACAACAGGCCGTTGACTGTGGCCTTTGCCATCTTTTCAGGATGGGCTACGGCTACATTAAACGAAAAAGCAGTCATAGGCCCTATCAGTGGGGCAAGCAACATGCCTCCAATCACAAGTGCTGCATTGTCGGTGAATAATCCTACCAATGCTACTGCGGAAGCAATTACGACCATGGCCAAAAGATTCTTGTTAAAATCCACTGAGGGTTCAGCTATTGCATGGAACTCTTCGGCTAGACGTCCTGTACTTTTCGAGTCCTCCTGTTGTTCTAGGTTCATAAGATAATCTGAAAAAGCAGCATCAAGGGTCTGACTTGTAACTGTAACCTCTTTTTGTCGAGTATCAAGTATTCTGGAGACTTTTTCAAGAATTGTTCTTGCAGTGTTGTCCGGCGCAAGTGCAGTATATTCGAGTAACTCCATCTCATCAGTTTTTACTTTTTCTTTATAAAACGGAACTTTGAATTCCTTGAATACGTATTCAATGCTTTGACCTTGCGGTTCATGTAAGGTCAAAATGATTTTCTTCAATAAAATATACCGATTTTTAGATTTAATCAATTAGGAGGTTGGAAGTTGTAGACATGGTGATACGTTTGAATAAAACAAAATTTACTAAATGTTAAACATTGGACAATCTACATGTCCGTAGACATAGTTGACTGTGCTTTCATGATATATTTTTTCAGGATTTATCTTTGATGATTTGCTCATAACAATTAGATCAATCTTGTGTGATTTCACATAAGATACAATGCATTTTGAAGCCAAATTACAGTTAGTTATTTTGGAACTGCATGTTATGTTATTTTTGGCTGCAGTGTTTTTTAGCTTATCCATCCTTTGTTGCATTGCTTTGTTTCGTTTTTTTACGTTTTGTTTATCTGATTTTGTCTCAAAGAAAACAAATGTAGGTTCACGCTCTATGCATGACAAAAGGATAATTTTTGATTCAAATTTTTTTGCAAGCTGTAATGCCCCATTAAATGCCTTGTCTCCAGTTTTGGTGCCATCATATGGGACAAGTATGTGCTTAAAAGATAATACCATGCTGCTCTTCAAGTGCTAGGTTTAATATCAATAAAGACTTTGTTAGTAAGATGCCAGGTGTAAAAAGACCCAGAATGCCAAAACCAAAAATCCCAAAAATTAAGAAACCTACTATCTCAAAGACCAGACGCATCAGAAAAAAACTTCCTGCCTTATCAGTCAAAAAGATTGATAGTAAAACAAAGACGAGAAGTGCCACGCACAGATCTGTAAATAAAAAGAAGCATTATGCACGAAGATCTCTAGGCACATGTTATCTTCAATCAGGGTGTAGGAATGTTCTTGCAAAAAATGTATCCAAAACTCAATGCAAAAAGATGGGTGGCAAGAGCTGGAAGATATCAGGTGGCATATGTGAATGTCTAGTAAAATAATTCTTGAAAATTATTATATCTGTCCAAATATCTGAAACAAATAAAAAAAGATAATCTTAGAAATATACCGATTGGAAAGAACATCAAAAAATCCAAATCTAAAAACAACACGCATAAAACTAAATCAAAATTACCACAAATTAAAAAAGAAATACTGTCATGTCGTCAGAAACAATCAAGATTATTAACTGAGCTCAAAGACGATATCAAAAAAATACGCGAAAACAATATCTCAATAACAGGAATAGAGCAACTTAGTACAAGATCAATTCAGCAAATGCAAGAAAAAAGAAAAAAAGCCCTTGCACACTTGTCAAATACTGTTCTTGAGATTGATTCTTTAGTAAAAAACATTACAAAACTTGAAACAGAATACAAACAGAGTGTATAGATGATGAATTATTATTTGATCAAAACAGTAGCTGACATTAATGTTCCCAGCTTATGAGGGATTATTGGAATTAAGACGTAAGCAGTAATGTGAGCAGCACAGATAAAATGGGAATTCTTGTTGTGCTTGCAGTAACTGCAGCAGCAGTAGCATTTGTTGCAAATTCCTCAAATACAAATGAGAGTTCTATGCAATTGCAGGGAGAACTTGCAATAGCAAGAACTGCTGCAGAGCTAAGAGAAATCCCAGAAAACACAGAAGAGTTCATTGACGAATCAATTGAGATGATAGAAGAAACAATCGATGAGATAGACATTGTGACAGACGCAGCTGAAACGATTACTGATGAGGTAGAAGAAACAATAGAGGACATCGGAGAGACAATACCTGATGTTCCAGATGTAGTAAAACAGTCAATGAATGACAGATTCCTTGCAGAAGTACGCATATCTCCTATGACATATGTTCCTGGATGTGAAGATAACAACACCTGCTATATTCCATCACAAGCCAAAATCAACAATGGCGGAGAGGTAATATGGACAAACAATGACTCAGTGGTGCATACAGTCACAAGTGGAAACGCCAGAGATGGTCCAAACGGACTGTTTGACAGTCAGCTAATAGAGCCTTTCCAATCCTATTCGTTGGACTTTGAGATTACAGGAGAATATGAGTACTTTTGTATGGTACACCCATGGATGACGGGAACAGTAATTGTTTCCTAATCCTTTTTTTGCAGATCTGATTATTATTCTTTTAACTTGCTTTCCTTGAATGCATCAGAGCCATACCAACAGTACCTGAAATAGTCAAGACACCACTCATGAAACATTGGATCATCAGAATAAAACATCTCACTGATGTCAGATTCTCCGTTTTTGTCTGGAAACAAGACACAGGCTTCCTTTTCACTGAGGACCAGTACCGTCTGTACATTATCTGCCATCTTGCGTTCTACTAGTCCCTTATCTACAAGCTTGTCAAATCCAAGTTTCTTTAACAACGACTTACGTCCTTCTGGAACAACTATTGATTCGGAGAAGATGTAATTGAATTTCACTCCTTTCTTAACGCGTCTGACTAGCGGTTCAATCAAATCAAGTGGAACTTCAGAGAGTATCTCATAGATGTAATCATCAGCATTTTTGTAGATTAATTTCCATTTTTCTATCACTTTAGAAAAACCTTTGATGTGCTTTCCGCTGGCAAGCTGCCCACATCGCATCTTGAACTTGTGAGGAATTTCACCAAAGCTATGCTCCTCAAAATATTTTCTGTTCTGAGACAAAAACACTAGTGTAGGTACTTGAGTGCACACAACTTCACCAAATGTCGTAAGAGAATATTTTCCATCAACATTTTTCTCGATTAATCCACTTTCTGTCAGCCTGATGAAATTTCTATGAACTTCTTGTTTTGTAGACTCTAGTTTTTTTGCAATCTCAGTTGGAGTATAGTTTTTCTCAAGCAGTTTGAATAGTATTGACAATCTTTGTGGGCTTGCAAGATCTAAAACATAGTTTGCAGTCTCATCAATGAGGTCACTCATGAGTAATTACTTTTTTATTTACTACATAAAAATCAGATGAAAATGAGCTATAACTAAGAGATATTCTACAAATGTAAAATGAATTTTTTAATCATTAGATACATGATCTCTTTAAATTCATGAAACTCCAAATAAGGACATGGTGTTTAGAAAATGTGTTCATTGTGGAAGAGAGTATGAAGATGTTTTCAACAGAAGAATCTGTTCAACAAAGTGTGCCATTGAGATTTCAAAATAACAAAAAAAACTTTCAGTAATATGTTGTTTTTATAGCGTGAAAACCAAATGAATATGTTGCCCAAAAATAGTTTGAATTGTATCATATGCAAAAAAGAGATAATCCAATACTATAATGGAAATTATAAGGGAATAAGAGGTAGGTGCGTCATTTGTGAAACCGACTTTCCACTGGACTGATTTAATTATTCACACGGCATCTGTTTTCTATACAGATGGAAAAAATGTAAAAATAATGAAACATTGATTAAATCTATTCAATGACCTCGATTAATTCTTTGAGTTTTCTTCTTGATTTTGGTGGCTTTTTCTTGTCAGGGTATCCAATGCAGAGAATGGAAGACGGTCTTAATTTGGTTCCAAGAATATTTTTTACCTTTTCTTCGTCAATCATGCCTATCCAGATGGAGCTCAAGCCCAATCCTGAGGCTGCAATCTGCGCATAGGCAGCTGCTAACGTTGCATCCTGCATCGAAAACTTTTCCAGTATCTCCGGCGGGAATTTCAGATTCACTCTGGATGGATCCATGCAAAACACCAGGACAAGAGGAGCGTTCACATACGGCTGTCTATTTGCAGCCTCGACTAATGCTTCTTTTGTTTTGTTATTTTTTACGTAAAATATCTTGAGACCCTGAAAGTTTCCTGCAGTTGGTGCAGTGTCAGCTGCTGCCAGTATCTTGTCAACCTTCCAGTCTTCTATCTTATTTTTTGCAAATCTTCTGGTAGAACGTCTTGTTGAAAATATACGAAACACGTCAGAGTCTGAAGGAGACAGATCTTTTTTCTCTGGGTCTGAGGATAAAATAGCCTGCAATAATGATGGTTTTGATTTTTGTTTGTTTGGTTGTCCAGAAGAGTTTTCTTCTTCTTTTCTTATCCATACAGAAGGATAGAATTCTTTTGGATTAATGTAGACATACTGAGGCTCGTGAGGAATTTTTGCGTACTCTAAAACTTGTTTTTGTAAATCAAATGTGTCAGCTTCCAGTGGTCCGTGACCCTGTAACATAAATTGCGTGACATCAGAGTTTACCAGAATGAAGCTCATCTGATCCTCTAGTGTTATTGTACCCGTCTTGTCCTTTTTTAGAATCTCTACAAGCGAATCAAGCTCATCTTTGTTCAGTATTACTGTGTCTGAATCATCCTCGTCGATTCCTTCCCATACCAACCTGCATCCATGTTTTGAGGTATATGCTGGTTCAACTTTGGTAAACTTCATCATTGTCTTATTCACACCCAAGTTTGATAAAAAAGTAAATTGAGGAGCTATGCTCCTCCTCCTGCAACTAAAAAGGCACCAAGGCCCATACCCATTACAATACCAAGTCCCATACAGATCAAGTCAAACTTGATTACTTTTCTGAAAGGGGCATGGACCATCTTGTCCCAGTTGCTGGTTTTTTGTATCTGAGTTGTTGTTTTCATGGTTATGGTATGTCATGGTATCTCATAGAGTCTGGTAAATTTCTCAAACTACCAGTAAGCTGATCAGCTGACCAAGTGTAATGTATTAACATCAACATATCATAGTAATGCGAATCGATTCTTGTAGAAACTGTGGAAACTCACTTGCTGTTATAAAATCATGCGAGTGCTGCAAGCAGCCAACCCAATTTCAATGCATTGAGTGCCACAAGTACGTGGATGAACAGATTCACTTTGAGTGTGAGTTAAAATGTCAGAATGCAACTTTATGCTGAAATTTCTACAATCAGGACATCTTAGAGTTTATTTGCAGGTGAGGTAATCCTGACTGGTTTCAAACATGATGCAGATAGAAACCCAAGGACTGGAGGCATTGACTTGGCAGTAACTGAGACGGGTCCTGCAACCGGAATATTTGAGGGACACGTCACTTTTTCAAGCAAGGATCAATCTTCAGGCCATAGACTTCGTGTATCTGATGGCGATACAGTAACTGCAAAATATGAAGACAATACATTACCAAAACCATACACCAAGACAGATGATCTCAAAATTTCAGCGGGCACCTTTGTTGGACCTGTTATCCCTCCATTAGAAAGGGTACCTGTCTCAAGCCACAAAGTAATTGATTCGTTTGGCAACAACATCACTCAAATCAAGATCAATCAACAGATTCAGATTACAGCCAACATTGCAAACAAAAACATTACAGATCAACCCTTCACATATTTGGTTCAGATTCAGGACTCATCAGAGGCAGTACAATCCTTATCATGGATTACAGGAAAACTGGTTACGGGACAGACTTTTTGACCTGCAGTATCATGGATTCCTGAGAGTGCAGGAAAATATGCTGCTACAATATTTGTTTGGCATAGTTTGGATAATCCAATGGCACTCAGTCTGCAACTTGAATTTTCAATTGATGTAACATAAAACATTAATCGCGTGCGTCTGTTCTATTATTCCCATCGGTTAATCTTTTTACAAATGAGTTGACTTTATTCTGATGCAAATCAACTAGTTAATTATAGATAATTTTTATTCAAAATTCTTCTGTCTTAATTAGCTGATATTGGCTAATCATTTCATGATACAACAAATCATGCTAAACAAAAAATATGAATCAGAAAAAACGAGTCAAATACAATCATCATGTTTGGATGGAAGTGATGCCAAAAACGCTCTTCCTACTGATAACATGCTCAGAATCAATGCGATGGATTTGATAGGATTGTCTTGGATCTTTGCAAAGGAGGATGATTTTGATATATGTTAGAGACAATAGAAACTTCACTGTATCTATTAGAATACCAAATCAATAATTCCCTAATTAACGTCAGGCAACGACTCAAAAAAAGAAAGTCAGAACCAACGTTTGAAGCCGAAATATTGGAAGCATACAAGTGATTTAACTTAGTGTTCTAAGAGAAGATGAAAACAATGAAAATTAGATACAAGAAAACACGATTTGGTACATGGCCAGAATGCTAATCGATTAATTTTTTTCATTTATTTTATAATTTTTATTTCCATGTGGGTCTGGAAATCCTCCCTAAACTAGTCCCCCACATATCCTGCATGGGGATGTAGTTATGGTATTGTAAATTAGACCCACATGGAAGTGTTTTTTTCGTTAAAAACAGATTACACAATCATAGTTGTAGATTACATGAGATTTGATTAAATATTCAAAAGTGATACTAGTATATTCATATAATATCAATAATTCATCATGGAATTTTTTTCATGTTTAATTTGTAACGACCCAATTGTAAATTATTTAAAAAATCCAAAGAACAGAAATCAAATTCTCAAGGATTACTTTCATTTAAAATGCATAAAATCTTTGTTTTTTTGTTTTAACTATAACATACTAAAATAGCTAAATTTTTTCAAATTACTTGAATTTGGTTTTATTGGATTTATGACGATTAGAATTCTGATTTCTGTAAGATAATCTCAAAAGTTCTGGTGTAATGAAAATCGTAGCCAAAACAACAAAGATCATGGTAGAATACAGTGTTTGGTCAATCACAGCATAAGACAAACCAAATCCAACTGTAACAAATGCTATCTCTCCTCTTGCAATCATTCCATAGCCTACCCTCAAACCCTTCTTGCGATTTTTTAGCAAAAATGATGCCGGAATTCCACAACCTAAAATTTTACTGACTACTGCAACTCCTAAAATACCAAGAAACACGCCAATGTTAATATCAAAAATACTGCCCAGATTCACATGCGCACCAATCACTGCAAAAAACAATGGTGTAAAAATTACTTTGAGTCTTCCAGCAAATTCACGCGCTTGCATTGCTAGCTTGGATCCTGCTAATCCCATGCCAGCTGCAAACGCTCCAATTATTGGATTCAGACCAAGACCTCCTGCGATTGCAGCAAGTCCAAAAGCAGAGCCTAGGGCCACAGCTTGGTTTATGCCACGTGATTCAATTGAGGTTGGATGGGCAATTGTTGTTGCATGCACAATTCTTGGTAGCAAAAATACTGCTCCTAACAACAACACAAACCAGAATCCGATAGATTCGATAGTCTGTAGAGTGATTGTTTCGATTGTAGGAAGAGAGTTTGTCACTATGATTGAAAGAATTGCAGACAGAATTGCAATTCCTAAAACATCATCCAATACTGCCGCATTGACAAGTACATTTCCTTCAGTGGTCTTTTCTTTTCTGAGCTCCTCTAGGGATGTTACAGAAATTGCGATACTGGTGGCACTTAGAGTGGCCCCTATAATTATTGCAGCTTGCCATTCGTATCCAAAACCACCGGTAACAAAATATCCCAGAATCAGTGGCACTACAACACCACCAATTCCTACCGATGCTGCCTTCATTCCTGCCCTGCGCAGATCATGAAATGTAAAATGCAGTCCTGCCGAAAACAAAATTACTATTCCTGAGATTTGCCAAATTGACAGCATTAGATCGTCCATTATAACTATTGGTTCATCATGAAACGAAATCAACCCGCCAATCGCAAAATGGCCAAAAATAATCCCGCCCATGATGTATCCAAATATTTCAGATATTCGAAATCTAGCACATAGTCTTCCAAGCAGCATGGAAGGAATGACAATAACCAAAATGCCAATAATGGTAGGAACTACATCAAACTCAGTTACCACGTTGCCGATATGGATTTTGTAATCTTTTAATGTTGTAATCTAAAACCAAGATTAGGAATCAATACTCGTTTTTGAAAATTTCATTATCCAAATCAAGTATATTGGTTAGTGAGCAGTAAATTGTAAACTAATTTCTTATACACTGCAAAAATCTAAAGAATGTATTATTTCATCTTGTAACTAGAACGGGAACCTTGGATTTGTGAATTATGAAATTGGTCGTACTTCCAAAAAACACTTCTTTTGGAAAACTCCTTCCCCTTCGACCCATTATGATCAGGTCAATTGCATTGGTCTTGCTTTCGGCAAATGTGAGAATGTCATATCCTGCAGTCTTTCCGCCTATGACTAGTTGCTCATAGTTTGCATCCTTTTTTTCTGCCAAACTTTGTGCCTCTTTCATAAAATCAGATACGTGACTTGGCCATTTGTCTTCTTTTACTACTATTGCATGAGCTGCGGTAAATAGGCTCATGTCAGTAATTACATGTAGGCCTAAGATGGAGGCATCACATTGTTTTGCCAAATCAATGGCATATTTTAGAGAATGAAGTGAAGTCTCTGAACCATCAAGTGGCACCAGTATCCTTTTTACTTTCAACTCGCAGAGAATTTGAAATTGAATATAATAAATGATTTGACTGCTATCGTCTATGAGAATTTTTCACCTATCATGTATGACGGATGGTACAGACTGTGATTCCATCCCTCGATTCCACCAATCAGATAATTTGATTTGATTCCCATTTTGTTAAGAATGTCTGCGTATTGACTAGATTCTGTTCCGTTCCTGCAGATCAATACAAGTGTTTTGTTGGAATTTTCAATATTTGGTACCATGCCCAAATCAGTTTTGTGATATGACGAAACCAACACCGAACCCTGTATGTGTTTTGATTTGTATTCATTTTGGTTCCTAATATCAAGTAAAAATAACGCATCATTTGTCTTAAGCATGTTGTATAGCTCATCACTACTTATTCCAAATGACAATGATGATGTGTTTGTTTCTATTTTATCCGAAGAGTTGTTCTTTTTCATAACAATTTTCTAATTGTCGATTTCATCTTTTATTTCTTCAATGAATTCAAAAAACTATCTCTGTCCACGTCAGATGCTTGAATTATGCTCTCTAAGCACGGTCTTGAAATTTTACTTAGTTTTGGAATTCGTATGTTCTTGTTTCCCTTTTGCATAAAGACATACCAGTTCTCATTAAACTTTATTTCTACAAAACCCTCTTTTTCAAGAAATGATTGTATGTCCTGCCAACTTGGTTCTGGAAAATAATTCATCAGGATTGTGTATTATGACATAAAAAATAAAAAAGTTGGTTATTGAACTGATATTGATTTTTTCCTTTGTGTTTTGGTTGGTTTTGCTTTTGGCAGAATGATGTCAAGTACCCCATCAGTTAGTTTTGCCTTTACTTTACCTGAAACTACGTCTTCGGACATTGGCAACGTCCTATAATATGAGACATGGCTTCTCTCCTTTTTTAGATAGTTTTTCTTCTTTTCCTCAGACTCTTCCTTGTGCTCTGCTGACACTTCCAAGGAGTTATCAGTCACATTGAGGCTGATCTCATTTTTCTTTACGCCTGGAACATCCATTTTCACACGGAATTGGTTACCTTCATCAATAACATCGCAAGATGCCTCTGGCATTTTGGGCATAGACATTGATGGAAATGATGAGAATGCTCTTTCCATATCCTTTCTCAGGTTTTCAATTGACTTGTCAATGTCTGCCCAACTTGATGTCCAAAATGGAACTAGACCTGATTCTCGTTTTACAGGTTTTTTTGTAGCCATCAACAAAAAAAGAATTTTCTGATACTTAATTTGCAAGTTAGATTTTCTAATTTGATAATGTTATTGATAGATATGACTTGTCATATAATTATTATGCAAAACATTTTGATTCAAAAATTTTAGAAAAAACAATAATAACTAAAATGATTTATGGATCAACAGATTGCCTTGCAATTCTATCATGGCATGTACATTTACAAAATCTGTAAAAGTTACCGTCATGTTCATTACTACATAAATTACAACCCTGTCCTTCTGCCATCTTTTACATTCCTCTCAGACTTGTTTTCAATTTTTTCACGGAAAATACCTCATCACAGTACATGCACTTGTATTTGATTCGTGATGGTGATTGACTTAGCAGTACAGCATGATAGCATTTCATGGTCGCTCACCTAAGACTACTGTGACCTCCATTGCAGTTTCACTCGTTCAACGGCCAAAGAAGAGAGGAAGACAGATCTTCCCCTCCTTCCAGATTGGATTGTTGTTCTTCGACTCGCACAAGTGGCATTAGACAATTTCTTTTACCTCAAGGAAAGTTTCTTCTTCCAATCTTCCACTTGTTGATGGTCTCTTCTGGAAACGAGGAGACTAGCAATTGAGGATCTAAGGGAATCCTTGATTTTTGAGATAGATGAATAGTTGTCCTTCATCTTCTTTCACCTCGAGTTATTCTACTGACACAACTCTGCCTTTTAGTTTCTCTTCTGCAAGATTGAATGTCAGTTCAAGGATTCCGTTTCTGTATTGTGCCTTGGCAGAGTTCTCATCAACTTTGTACTTTAATGGAACATGAGTCTCGTACTTGCGATTATCATTTTCTGCTTTCAGTGAAACGGCTTTCCCATCCACTGAAACCTGAATGTCTGATTTTTCTACACCAGGTATCTCTGCTACTAATTTGAGCAAATTGTTTTCCTTGTCAAGGACCTCATCTACATATGGTTCAGATGTCCCTGAAGACAGGGCAGAAGGTCTTCCTCCGGGTTTATAATTGCCATACTCTTTGACTACTGGTTTTCCGTCTGGCCCGATTGTCATGGTATAACCATAGTAATGAGGACCTACTGTTTGGATTGGTCGGTTTCCAAACCAATTGTTTTCAAAGATGTCATCCCAGTTAAAAAAGCGGTCCGACATTCTTCGAAATTCTCGATCAAATGTATCATCAAACCACATTATTAATCACTGAGTGTATGTAATGTGTGTTACATAATTTAAAGATTTTGTACATATATTTTGTATTTGACTGATTGTCATATGTATGACAAAATTAAAATAACGGATTTGTAATTAATTGCATTTGATGATTTAATGTCACAACAACAATTACCTGTTGTCCTTCTAAAGGAAGGATCAACTGAAACAAAAGGGCATGATGCCCAAAAAAACAATATCCAAGCTGCAAAGCTGGTGGCCGAATTGGTCAAGACAAGCCTAGGTCCACGCGGAATGGACAAGATGATTGTCGATTCTCTGGGAGATGTAACCATTACAAACGATGGCGCTACAATTCTCAAGGAGATCGATGTTCAACATCCAGCAGCAAAGATGATGGTTGAGATCTCAAAGACTACAGACAATGAAGTAGGAGATGGTACCACATCTACAGTAATTTTAGCTGGTTCTCTGTTAGAAAAAGCACAAGAGCTGACAGAAAAAAATGTTCATCCTACAATAGTGGTAAATGGTTTCAAAAAAGCAGCTGACAAAGCATTGGAAATTCTAAGAAGTGTAGCAGTTAAGGTAGATCCACAAGACAAGGCATTTCTCAAAAAGATAGCAAAGACTACAATGGAATCTAAAATCACTACATCCGATTCCAAGATATTATCTGAAGTTGTAGTAGAAGCTATTCTTGCGGTAAGTGAAAAACAAAATAACAAAACAAAGGTAGACATTGACAACATCAAGGTAGAGAAAAAGGCAGGAGGCTCCATGAAATCAACTGAGCTTGTCCAGGGGATCATATTGGACAAAGAAATTGTACATGGCGCAATGCCAAAACAGATCAAGACTGCAAAGATCGCTCTTGTGAACTGTCCGCTAGAAATTGAAAAGACAGAGTTTGATGCAAAGATCAACATCAACTCTCCTGATCAGATGCAACAGTTCATAGATGAGGAGAACAGGATGCTCAAAAAACTCGTTGATCAAGTATCTGCATCTGGTGCAAACGTTCTGTTATGTCAAAAAGGAATCGATGACATGGCACAACATTATCTTACAAAAGCTGGCATAATGGCAGTAAGAAGAATAAAGGAAAGTGACATGATAAAACTTTCAAAAGCAACAGGTGCTAGAGTAATCACAAACATTGCAGAGCTAACAAAAGACGATCTTGGATCAGCTGAGCTTGCCGAAGAAAGAGAAGTTGAGACAGACAAGTGGGTATTCATCGAAGGATGCAAGAATCCAAAAGCTGTAAGCATTCTGGTTCGTGGAGGTTCTCAAAGGATAGTCGACGAGGTTGACCGTTCCATCCATGATGCCTTGATGGCAGTAAAGGACGTGGTAATAAACCCACACGCACTAGTAGGTGCAGGAGCTCCCGAAGCGTTTGTTGCAAACAAGCTAAGGTACTGGTCAAACACTCTTGAGGGACGCTCTCAACTAGCAGCCCAAAAGTTTGCAGACGCCATTGAGAACATGGCAGTGATCCTGGCTGAAAGCGCAGGAATGGATCCACTTGATGCCCAGGTACAGCTTAGGCAAAAGGCAACTGACGGAAAAGCCGTCTATGGCATAGATGTGGAAAACGCAAATGTTGCAGACATGTCAAATAGCGACATTTACGATCCTTTGGCTGTAAAAGAGCAAGTAATCAATGGGGCAACCGAAGTTGCATGTATGATTCTTAGAATCGATGATGTCATAGCAGGAAGCAAAAGCGCAGCTCCCCCAGGACCTCCAGGAGGAGGAATGGGTGGCATGGGCGGAATGCCTGGAATGGATATGTGATTCCATTTTCTTTTTTCTTTTATTGAAGATATAATTTTGAAGAAAGAAATTTATTTTTGATTTACCATACTGCAAAACGAAAATGCCTCTACTGACTTTTGAGCAAAACAAATCTTTAGAAGACGCTTGTAATGAGATGCACAAGGATCCTAAAGTTAGGTTTGCAGGAGTCATTAACAGTATGGGACACTTGGTTGCTGGTGGTTTTAGGAAGAATCTAGAACCGTATGAAACCGAAGAGAAAATGAAAATGATGTACATGCAGATAAGCTTGGATGTAAGTATGAGAAAAGAATACAATGAAACGCTAGGCCCAATTGATTATACTGCATCCAAAAGAGGCAAAGTTATGATGGTAAGTGTTCCCATGTATGACCACATTGTTTTGATTTCAGCAGAACCTGATTCTGATGCTGCAACTTTGGCAGACAAAACCAAAGATCTTTTTAAAACGTGTAAGATTCATGTAAAATAATTGCATCTCAAAAATCTTATCTTTTTATTTTAGGATTTGAATATTAACATCAAGTCATCAGACATATTGAAAAAAATAAATGAAAATAAAAATTAATTTCTGTGAATCTGAGCTTCTAACAGCATTGTGTTTGCATCAATAATCATACATGCAGGATGACTCATCTTTTCTGCCATTATCCCACAAGTATGACAAAACAATCTTGTTGGCTCATCACAGAATTTACATCTTCTTTCTACTTCAAGATTTGAGTTACAAATCTTGCATGATTTATTTTCCATGAAACATGTATAGATAATGTGTCTTAAAAATAATGTGAAAATTAGAAAAAGCTAATTAGGCCATTCTAATTTTTCCAAATACTTGTAATCAGAAATTGTTTTCAATGCAAAAATTCTATTTATCCTGTTTATTCCGACAAAAATTAAGTTTATTTTTTTAAGAAATTCTAAAATTTTATTTTTTTGAGAGACATGCAGCTATGCCTTATTGTTACACTACTGATTCCGGATTCTTTTGCAATTACGGCCTGCGGAATGTTTTCCAGATTATTGATGCATGCAATGTACAATGCGCCAGCTGCCATTCCCATTGGATTCTTTCCTGTCAGAAGCATTTTCCTTTCTGCCTCCTCCAAAATTTTAATGGCCAATCTTCTTGATTGCTCACTTGCCTTGATTCTGCTGGATAGCCCTGTTACAAATGCAACAGGATCATATGACGGGAACTGCAAGTCTAGCTGTTTTACCAGATCTCGATATGTCTTTTGAAGGCTCTTTTTCTTGATGTTTGAAACTTTGGCGATATCCTGCAATGTTCTTGGTGTGTGGGTAAAACGACAGGCTGCATAAAGTGCCGCCGATACCAGCGCTGCTGTAGATTTGCCTGTCTTTGCATTTCTTGACTTTATTTTTCTGTAATAGTATGCTGCAGTTTCAGACACAATATCAGGCAATGCAAGCTTGTCTGCCATACCGTCTAGTATGACAAATGCAGTACGCAGCGAACGTTCCCTTGAGCTTGTCTTGCTTCTGTTGTCCCAGATACGAAGACGACGAAACTGCCTGCTTGCCTCAAAAGACAGACGGTTTCCTCCTGCATCCTTGTTAACAGGCTTGATGGCAGTAGACAAGCCCATGTCATGGATTACCAGGCTAGTTTTTGCCCCTACCCTGGTTTTATCCTGCTTTCCTTCAAAATTATTCCATTCCTCCCTCATGTCTGTGCTCTTTTCAACTAGCACCAAGCCACAAGTGCCACAAATTACGTCACCTGTACTCTCATCTGCAATAATGGGCCCTTTCTTGCATTGTGATTCAGGGCATTGCTCAAAAAGAGAGTATTCATCAGATCTTATGTGATTGCTGCCATTTGCTGCTGTTGTGGTTTTGCCTTTGTTTATCATCTTGTACAAAAAATAAAAAAGGTTATAACAGCGAAAGAAACGGCATGGCGTTCCATTGCTGAAGACTAGAGTCTAGGACACCAGAGCATGCTTTTTTATTCTTCTCAAAGAATTCCTTCGCTTCCTCATCAGTCCCTTCAAAGATTGCCATTCCAGTTTTGTTATCGTCCAACGAACCAGACCAAACAAATCTTTGTTGTGAATGCCAATCATCAATCAGTTCTTTCATGGAGGAACTGACATGTTCTAGTTCTGCATCAGACACGTTTTCTTTCAGTGTGTTTACTATAACCCAAAGTTTTTTTTCTTGCAGTAATGCAGTCTGTGTTGTCATTATGTGAAATGAGCTGAAATTATAATTAAACATAACATAGTTCCAGAATCATTCTGATTCTATAAAATGAGAGCAAATAGCTTGCACTAATTAGCTTCTTCTAATTAGTGGCATCTAATTTTCATATCATTTAAATCAATTAGAAACGTAACATTGCAACATGAGAATTGACTTGTGTAGAAAATGTGGAACAGAGCAAGAAGTAAACAAAAAATGCGACATATGCAGAGAAGCAAACCAATTTTTCTGCCATCGCTGCAGTAACGTTACAGAAGAACAGATTCACTTTCAATGCATGTTGATTGAACCACATTACCAGTTACTAGAAATTCCAATAAGGAGAAAGTAACATGCAACGATCTTCTTTTCTGCTTTCTTGTTCTCATGAGAAACTTGCATATGATCAAGACAGAGGAGAAAAAATCTGTACAAAGTGCGGAAAAGTAATCGAACAAAGAATCAGTGATGAACGTGCTGAAATATTTCATGATAATTTTATGGAAAATGCAAGAACGGGGGCGGCAACATCTTTGACAATGCATGATCGAGGCTTATCTACCATGATTGGCAAAGTTGACTGTGACTCAGATGGAAAGCCGCTAGTCCTGGAGATGCGGCATGCATTAAAACGAATGAGGGTCTGGGATTCCAGGAGCAAGGTCAAGTCCACTTCTGAGCGCAATCTGCGCATTGCACTTGGCGAGATGAGTAAACTAAAGGAGAAACTCGGCCTAAACGATGCCATTATAGAAAGAGCCTCATTTCTATATAGAAAATCCTCTGAGGCCAATCTTATACAAGGAAGAACAGTAAAATCCATAGTTGGTGCATGTATGTATGCTGCATGCCGTGACATGAATGCACACAGAACCATAATAGAGATATCGAACCATCTGCACGAGAAAAGAAAGACGATTGCAAAGTCATACCGTGTTCTGTTCAGAAAACTTGGGTTGAGTGTCCCAATGGCAGATCCCACTCAAAGCATAATCAAGCTTGCAAACAACTTGAATATTTCTGAAGCCGCAAAGAGAGAGGCGGTACTAATCTATGATACACTAAACGAAAAAAAGATAATTGCGGGAAAAAGACCAGAAGCAATAGCTACTGCCATAGTCTACATGGTTTGCATCAAAACGAACGCAAATGTGTCACAGAATGTTATTTCAAAAACGTCTGGTGTGTCTGCAATAACAATACGTAACAGAGTCAAGGAATTTTCAAAATATGTAAAACTAGACAAGAATGTCTAATTTTTGCTTTAATGATACAATTTAAACAATGAACAAAAAAACTACTCATGGCAAGCTATACTGCCCAAGTGAACACAATTCATAAAAAATTCAATGCTGCAATAAAAAAAGCAAAAACAAAACAGGCATTAAACAAGGCATACAGTTCGCACAAAAAAGACCATGAA
Organism: Nitrosarchaeum sp.; assembly: GCA_965223865.1. Classification (GTDB taxonomy): domain Archaea; phylum Thermoproteota; class Nitrososphaeria; order Nitrososphaerales; family Nitrosopumilaceae; genus HKST03. Next base: position 767,405 of record OZ245020.1, on the reverse strand, counting down.
CGTGTTCTAAAAAAACATCTCAAAGAAGAGATGGCAATGATCAAAAAAGCAAAAGCAAAATTGGAATAAGCAATCCATTAACTCTATTTTATTTTAACTAGCATTGCAGCAAATACTATGGTGAATGTGACAAGTTGGATTTTTACTCATGTAAAATACTCAAGCATCTAAAACATTTACATCCAAATCCCGATTCAAAACATCGCATTCAATGTCATCTTTTAATTTTTTTATTCCTTCCCACCATTTTGAAATAGAACCAGACATCTCACTTGACAAGAAGATCTTTACTTATAGATCTTACTGACAAAGAGTTGCTGCTGCAACAGCTATGCGGTTACAAGTGTCAGTGTACTTTGAATTCCTTGTCTGTTTCTTATCTTCTCAGACATTATATTTTTGATCTTTGAGATGGATTCTGCCTCTAGTTTTATCACTGCATTGTATGCGCCAAACGTCTTTTCAACTTTTTTACTTCCTTGATGGATTTTATATTGTCTAATATGTCATCCCCCTCTTCATTGTCATCACACTTTACAAGAATATGTGGTTTCCACATGTGAAATGACTTGCTGGACATTAAACCAGTGTTGAGAAGTCATTCGTAAAGGATATTACTTGTTTCCATGGCAGTCACAGGAACAACCAACTCCTGATGCGTGCTCTATCATGCAACTTGGGCATGGTGCAGCAGATTCATTCAACATGTGGTTTTCAAAAATTATGGTTTATAGATCTTGCCCAGAAATCAGACGTTATTAGAACTTCTGCACTTGTCACAAGCTGCTTCAAATGTTTCTTCATTTAATACCAGTTCAACACCAGATGAGTAACATTGCTTGCATAACCCCCTAAATCTTAACAACTCCTTCATGGGATTTTCATTTCCTATAAAGACAATTTGAAAGATTTGATTAATTTTGTATTCGATCTAGGTCAATAGAATTTCAATTCATTACTCTTTTGGTTCTAATGGGTTGTTTACTTTGATTTTACCAGTCACATCCTTTATCTTATCTGTGACCTCTCCTGCTTTTTCTACCACGTCATCACCATCTATCTTAGATATTGCATCTTTTGCCGTATCAACTCCTGGTTCTACTTCGGGCTTTAGCACATCATAGGTATTGGTGTATGTCAAAATTAGTCCTATGGTAACTGCAGCAACAATGACTCCTATTATTATGCCCTTGGCCATAGCATATCGCGTTATTTGAGGCAATTAAATTTTGGTTCGATCTGCATCAACCTAGGAAAAGTAAAATGTTGATGTTGGGCGGTCCAGCCCAACACCTTGATGAACCCTTCGAAAGACGAAACTTGAAGTTGTGTAGTATTATTATGCAGTTATTGACATCAACTGTTGTTTCATCGCAATCATACAATTTGCATGAATCCATTCGTCTGGTTCATAGTTGCAGTGAGAACAGAAAAATAAGATGGGAGACTTGCACTCTTGGCAAGCTTTCCTTATCTCCAGTTCAGCCCCACATCTTCTGCAAGACTCGTCTGGCATTTCTAACCTCCCCAAATCTTTGAAACCGTTTGCAGAGCGTCTGTTACCGGCTCAGCCCCATAAATAAAGGCAGCCAATATTCCTGCACCTATAGGCATTCCTATTGCCATGCATAGAAGATCAAAAGCAACTACCTTCTTGAATGGGGCATGCACCATTTTGTCCCAGGTGCTTGTGGGATTCTTTTGAAAGGTTTGTGTTGTCATGACTATAGTAATGATTTGATATTAATAGATTAGAGTCAACTGAAAGTTTTACCAGTAAGCTTTAGCCTTTACCTGTGTTAGAAATTCATTTTTTCTAGTTTGCGGGATCTGGTTTTTCAGGTTTTATGTTGTGTTGCTGGAGTTGTTTTGTTGGTAACTCTGGCTTTAATTTCTCAATAGCATCAATTACATCTTGATGGGAAATCTTGATGTTTTTGACATCTTCGGACTTGCTCTCTATGTGTTTTTTTAGTGCTGCAATTGCTGCCCTGTTAGCTATTGCTTCTATCTCAGCTCCGCTAAATCCTTCTGTACGTTCAACAATTTCAGATATCTTGACGTCAGTATCAAGAGGCTTCTTTCTGGTGTGAATCTTGAAGATATGTTCCCTACTCTTTGCATCAGGTATTGGTACTTCCACTATTCTATCAAATCTACCAGGTCGTAACAATGCTTCATCAACTATATCGAGTCTGTTTGTTGCACCAACTATCAGCACATCATGTAATTCTTCCAAACCATCTATCTCAGTAAGAATCTGAGACACTACATTTTCTGAGACATGTGATGAATCTCCGCCACTTCTTCTTGGTACTAGTGCATCAATCTCATCAAAGAAAATGATACATGGAGCTGCTTGTCTTGCTTTCCTGAATATTTCTCTAACTCCTTTTTCAGATTCTCCGACCCATTTTGAAAGAAGTTCGGGTCCCTTTATGCTGATAAAGTTGGACTCGGTTGTTTTTGCCAAAGCCTTTGCAATCAATGTCTTTCCAGTACCAGGAGGTCCATAAAGCAGTACGCCTTTTGGAGGTTTGACATCAACATAATCAAATGCCTCTTTGTGTTTTAATGGCCACTCTACTGTCTCTCGTAGCTCTTCTTTTAGTTCATCTAATCCACCAACATCAGACCATGTTACATTTGGAATCTGGACTAGAACTTCACGTAATGCTGATGGTTTTACTTCCTTTAATGCATCTTTGAAGTCATCGCTTGTGACCTTGATTTTTTGCAGAATCTCTGAGGATATCTTTTCTTGATCAAGATCAATGTCTGGAAGTATTTTTCGCAAAGATCTCATAGCTGCCTCTTTTGCAAGTATCTCAAGATCAGCTCCTACAAAACCATGTGTTATTTTTGAAATACCATCAAGGTCAACTTTCTCATCAATTGGCATTCCTCTGGTGTGGATGGCAAGAATGTCTTTTCTTCCCTCTTCGTCTGGGATTCCAATCTCTATCTCTCTGTCAAATCTGCCGGGTCTTCTTAATGCTGGATCAATCGAGTCCGGTCTGTTGGTAGCTGCAATGACTACTACTTTTCCTCTACTCTTCATTCCATCTAGTAGCGTCAAAAGCTGAGATACTATTCTCTTTTCTACCTCTCCTGTAACCTCTTCTCTTTTTGGCGCAATAGAGTCAATTTCATCAATGAATATTATGCTTGGAGCATTTTCTTCAGCTTGTTTGAATATGTCTCTGATTCTTTCCTCACTTTCTCCATAATACTTGCCCATGATTTCAGGACCGCTAAGCGAAGTGAAATTGGCATTAGTCTCACCAGCTACGGCTTTGGCAAGCAGAGTCTTTCCAGTTCCAGGAGGTCCATAAAGCAGTACTCCTTTTGGAGCTTCAACTCCGATTTTTTCAAAAAGTTCTGGATGCCTCATTGGTAGTTCAACCATCTCACGAATCTTTTGGACTTCATTTTTTAGTCCTCCAAGATCATCGTATGTCACACGTGGAATCGTTGCATCAACTGCTTTTGTCATTGAGCCAAGCTTGAATGATGTATCTTCAGTGACAATTACGGGCTTTGATGGTTCTGTACTTGTTATAATGAATTGTACCTTTCCGCCCATCTGCGTGTTAAGAGAAATTGTGTCACCAGTTGTGAAGACATGGTTAAGATAATTGTGAATCATATAATCTTGTAATCCCTCTGTCTGAATCTTTTCAGTTGGAGACAAGACAATCTGTTTTGCATCTGCAGCTTCTACAGCCTTGATGGTAATCTTGTCACCAATGCCAGCTCCAATGTTTTGTCTGGTAATTCCGTCTATCTTGATAATTCCAGCTCCATATTCCTCCGGTGTTCCTGGCCACAACTTTACGTGTGTTTTTTTATTGTACGTTAATTCTAAAATTTGTCCGGTACTCCATTTGGTATCTTCAATGATCTTGGGATCAACTATTGCTCTTCCACGTCCTACATGCTGTTGTGGAATCTCATCAATCTTTAATTCAATATTATTGTCATTCATTTTCATTATTCTCATCACCTAGAAAAAATTCAAAGATGAAGACTTAGTTCACCTCCACCTTTTTGCCTTTTGGCTTTTCTTCTTCAAGGAGCTTTAGCGCAACTTCCAGTATGCCGTTCTTGTAGGATGCTTTTACGGAATTCTCATCTACTTTTACTTGCAGTGGTACCCTGGAATGATACTTTTTCTTGTCTTGTTCTGCATCAATCTGGACTATGTTGTCTTCAATTACCACATTGATGTTGGACTTGTCAACACCAGGCATCTCAGCTACGAGTTTGACTGTCTTTTCTTTCTCATCAAGTACGGTATCAACTACTGGGTCTCTGGTATCTGAACCAGGCAACAGTCCTGGTTTGACATTTCCATACTCTTTGAGAATGGGCTTTCCATCAGGTCCGGTAGTCAACGTGTATCCGTAATAGTAGGGACCGGAAGTAAGGTTGTGCGTGTCCTTGAATTCATTTACCAGATCATCAAGATTTACGAATGAGTGAGACATTCTCTTGAAGATTCTGTCAAATTCGTCGTCAAAGAACATTGTCATATTCACCTGTGTAATGTAATACATATTACAATATATATGTTTTATTATAATTATAACAAATTTTTACAAAATATTATTATAACTAACATATAATAATTCTATTGAGGATAAATGTCGATACCTGAAATTGTTCGGGAGATAATCACACGCAACAGATCCATCTATGATTGTATGAAGATGGACATCATAAACTATACCGCGTTAGCTGTAAAGGTTCAACCAGAGGTTGAAAAGATATTAGGAAATTCTGTAAATCTCAACACTATTGTTGTTGCAATAAAACGATACGCAGATTCTTTTGAAGATAAAGAAGATGTTAAGGAAGAATCAGTCCTCAAAAATGCCAGACTTGCGTTGACAGATGGAATAATGGATATCAAATTTTCAGTAAAGGACTCTGATATGGATGCGGTTGATATTATTGACAAGTTCTCAAAGATCACAAACAATTATGACTTTTTCAGACTTTCAGATTCATTTAGATTTCTAACTGAAGATGTAGATGATATTAGACAGATTTTTGAGAGCCATCCAAACCGAGAAAAAATGTTCAGTACAGGACTGGCAAAAATAAAAATCTCAATCCCTCCTACACAAAACCGCTCTGATGTGGTCTCTTATGTTGCCGAAGCTCTGCATTCACAAGGAATTGAAATCATCAATGCGTACTTTAGCCAGGATAGCATAATCATCGTTCTAAGTGAGCAGAACGCAGCAAGAGCATATGATGTACTGCGTTCAGAGATTGCAAGAACCAAATAGATTTTTGTTAATTTTTGAATGTGTCTTATTAAAGAAAAACTTCATGTATTCCATTTAATATGAACTGTATTCCAAACGCTGCAATGAAAATTGCAAATACTCTTGTAACTATTATGGAACCTCTCTTTCCCAACAGTTTGTAAATGGGATTTGTTAGTGCCAAGACAAAATACGACATGGCAACAACTATTGCGATTGCAATTATTGTAGTGAGCAAACCTACGGTTTGATAAGATATCATGACTACAGTCAAAGCACCTGGACCTGAAAGCAGTGGAAATGCTAATGGCACAATACCTGATTCATGTTTGAGATTTCCGCCCCCCACTCTCCATTCACCATGTGTCAAAAATTCTATTGATACAATAAACAACAGTATACCTCCTGCGATCATAAAACTTGCAATTTCCACATTAAAAAGTGAAAGCAGATGATTTCCGACTAATGCAAATACAAAAAGAAGAATTGCTACTGTGATTATGGCATTTTTCATAAGTGATTTTTTTTCTTTAGGTTCTAATTTCTGAGTCAATCCCATGATTATTGGTATGGTTCCAATCGGATCCATTACAACAAAAAGTGTTATCACCATCTGGGCAAGATCGTACCCAAACGTGTCTGAAACATAAAGTAATTCTGTCACTGTACACCATCACCTCTTGGTAAACTGTAAATTCATGTTGATATCTCATTTGCACATTTGTAAGAGCAGATTTTCTCAAACTTGCTTGCAAATTCTTTACCGCAATGTAGGCATTTTTTTAAGATGTTCATGATCATATTGTGTGATGATTGTGTATTAACTGCAGTATCATGTTCAGCTAATAGTAATGAGGTATGTTGAATGGTCAAGAGCCAAAAAGAAAATATGGTAAATATGAAGTATTTAGAATAGATCGAAAGCATGTAAAAATTATTTCTACATACCCTAAAGAAAATTAATGGTAGTATCTATTTTCCAATATGGTTCTTTTTAAGACCAGTCCTCGCAGTATGATATACCACATAAAAAATAAAATTCCAACTATACTCCAAAATATCCAGTTCTGAATAGTTTCACCCATTTCTGTATCATCAAACACTGTTACCATAATCTCGCTGGCAATCAACAAAGATGCAGCAAGAACAATGAAAAACTCTATTGCAAACCATGTCCAGTGTGGCCATGACTCTCTTGGAATGTAAACATTGCTGTGAACTTTGGTCATGATGATTTCACCCCAGATACAACATTATTGAGAGATTCGTTTTCCCATCGTTTGTGGCATAAAGAACAGTAATCAAACCACTTGCCAGTATTGCTATCTATATCAAGACACTTGTCATGCCCTGTCATTGCACACAATATCTGTGTCAAAGCATTTTTGATTTTCATGATTTGAGTTTGTGAAAATCATTCTTATTTTGCAGTCAAGTTGAGTCTTTACTAATCACGTTGCAGCTGTAAAAAGAATTTATTTTATGTTCACCATAATTAGAGCGAAATGTTGCAGCATCAGTACGAACAAGAATATCAGCAGGAGAAGACATGTCTAAAAACTACAAATAGTATGCAAAATCGCATACAAAAAAAGATTAAACACATCGAGAATCCAGAATCAGAGATAAAAGATATTCTCATCATAGACGACAATAGAAAAATTCTTGAACGTTTGTCTTGTATTTTAAAAGGTAATGGATATCATGTGCAATCCACAGACATGTTAGATGTAGGATTGAGATTACTTGAAAAACAAGACTTTCATGCAGTATTTTTAGACATACCAGTGCCCAAACAGAAGGGATTAGAGGTATTGAGGCAGCTAGACAAAGCTAACATTCTCAAGAAACAAAAAATAAATTCTTTTTACAGGTTTAGATATTGAACAAGATAAAATTGATGAGTTGATGAACAAGGGATTGTACATGGTATTAAAAAAACTAGTGCACCCAGACAAAATCCTAAAACAGATAGCGTTCTTGTCAACAATGAAAAATTCTGAGCTTGGTATACAATTAGATGAAGAAAAATCAAAAAAAATGCTGGAATACATGTGCAATGAGATGTTAATATGGGACAAAGTCAGATTTTGTGGCGTAATCAACAACATGGGAAATCTAATTGCGGGCAGGTTCAGAGAAGGTTTGACTCCGCATGAAGATGACTATAAGAGAAGGTCCATGTACATGCAGCTAAGCCTTGAGGTTGCAATGAGAAGGGAACATGATGATACTTTGGGCCCTGTAGAATATCTTGCATCAAAAAGAGGAAAGGTCCTGATGGTTAGCATGCCGATTTTGGATCACATAATATTGATCTCTGCCGAACCTGATGCCAGTCCCGAAAACGTAGTAAAAAAAGCACACCATCTGTTTGGAAAACTATTGTTAAAGGATACCATAGGTTCAAGCAAATTAACTGAAAGTGAGTCTGGATGAGAGAATACTTGTCTTGTATTATCTGTGATGATCCTCTAGTCTACCATATGCAAGAAAAAATAGAATATGTTTACAGTAATTTTCATGATGGATGCAGCTACCATATGTGTAAAAACTGCTCAGATTCAATTGACCATGGAGAAAAGATGGAATGAATAAACATAATTTAGTAATTACAACGTGCATCGCGTCAGCTGCAGTTGCGATATCTGTAGCGTTGTGGTGGGTTGGAATTTATTTTTTCTTTTTGCCGTTGATATTTCTGCCTTTTCTACGATTAATCAAATTCAAGTCGCGTGGATTGGACACCAAAGTATGCCCAATTTGTGAAATTGCATGTAATGAGAATTATTGTGCCAGGTGTGGAACTAGGCTGGTTTAAGATTAAACATAATGCCAATTTTTGTCAGATTTTAACTTTTATGTAATATACATTACAAATTTTAATAAATATTATATATAATAAAAAATATTACATGTGTCATGAATCAACAGGTTTCAGTAAAAGCAGTTCATGCTTCTAGAAGATACCTAATGCAAAAATCAGGAGGAGAATGCAAATGCCAATAGCTGAAAACTTTCCTGAGGATCTAAAACCAATCGGAAAAATCAACCATTCAGATGGTGAACATTTCCACTGGGTTTGGGGTCCTGGCAAGTCAGATGGTGAGGCATTCAAAAACGAGGATGTAAAAAAAGCATATGCTGCCAGAGGCGAAGAACAAGTTCCGCTGGGTGTCAGTGGTACAATGGTGGCAGTTGACTGGGATTCCTGTGTTGCAGATGGTGCGTGTATTGAGGCATGCCCTGTCCAAGTGTTTCAGTGGTACCGAACAGAAAAAGACATTCCAGCAAAAGATGTTGCTGGACAGACTTTTCAAGGAAATGGAAGTTCGGTCAAAAATGAACGAAAGGACTTTACTGACAAGGCAGACCCAATAAGGGAACATGACTGTATCTGGTGTATGGCGTGCGTTTCTGTCTGTCCTCCGCAGGCAATCAAAGTTGATCAGTCAAACCAGGAAGCGCATGACAAGGCAGCTGGTACCTTTGTAAAGATGGAATCAGGTTCTGCAAACCCTCATGCTCACGATTGAGCAATTTTTTTCTTTTTAATTTAATTATAGACATGGCTCTGATACTGTAATATTAAACAAAGATGAGTTTGAATCTCTTGTTGAAATTTTAAAAAAGCTGATTTGCTCTACAAACAATCATCAATCCAAAGGGAAATCAGTATCACAGCGTAAGCATTTTCCTCTGTAACCCTTGTAATTATATGAATAGTATTGTGTTATCTCTTGTTCGCATATGCCACAAGTAATTATCTCCGTTGATAAAAGATCAGGTTGAAGTGTTTGTGTTTTCATGATCTTAATATAAAATAATTACTCATAGAGGGTAGTAAAATTACGAATTTACTAGTAAATAATCAGCATTACTTTTCTTGTAAAAGCATTATTTGTCGTGCCAGTTGTTGCCTAGAATTAATGTTTGTTGGATGAGAAAGTTACATGGTGAATAACAGATGTGGTTTGATAGCCAACTCGATCAGGCCAGAAGTATATCAAATCATTATTTTACCAAGTTTGGTATATTCGGCCAATATCTAAACAAGATATCCGCACTCCAAGATCAATTCTCCAAGTGGAGGTGGAGAACATGATCTCTTTTGGCAAGCATGCAATGTAAAAGGAGGTGATAGAGATGCCTGATGAGTCATGTAGAAATTGCGGTACTGGGCTTCAAATGGAATCAAAGTGCTCTCAATGCGATCAGCCTATCCAACAAATCTGTCCTGAATGTGGTTATGCCACATTAGAAAGAATTCACTTTGACTGCACGTACGGATTAGAAATTATGATAACATCCAAGTTACAAAAACAATTGACAAATACTAATTTACAAGACGATATCCAAAAAATATCATTATGAGCCAGACTAAAATTAATATTTTTTATTTCTTTTTTCATTAAATTACTAGTTTTTGATTGGTTTTCATAAAAGCGTAAAATAAAATGAAAAAAGAAAAAGGATTAGATCACTTTGAATAGTGACATCATTCCTGCTGAAATATGATCATTGACATGGCAATGAAACATCCATGTTCCCACATTGTCTGGAACAAAGTCAACTGTCTTTAGACTTGCTGGCATCAACTCCATTACATCAACTCTCATTCCATTCCACAGGACGGTATTTCCGTGCCAATGCGGTGTGTGCAAATCAACTTCTGTTCCCATTCCTATTAGATACCAACGTACATGTTCGCCTTTTTGAACAGTTTGTCCTGGCAAGTTACCATATACATATCCATTAATGCCGTGCATGAGATTGCTTTCAGCAAAATCGTCGTCTCCTATCAATTCCTTGTTGTCACAGGTCTCATCTGTGAATTTTTCTAGATTGTCACATAGATAATGACTAGAATTTTCATCAGACACTGTAAACAGACTTACCATTTCTCGGTCTACATCAACAGGTCTGCCGTCGGCATCTGCCATTCCTTTAGCAGTCACAACAATTGGGCCGACAAGTCCTGAATTGGTATCCATAGGAGTGTCAACATGGGAGTGATACATCCAGATTATTGAGCTAGGATTATTTGGTCCAGGTCCAGCACGTTCAGGAACAGTCCAGATGTAGGTATGTGTTTGTCCTGGTGGAACTATTCCATCAGCTTTGTCATTTGTAGACGTTCCATCATATATTCTGCTCCTTCAGAGTCTTTCTCATAGAAGACACCATGAGGATGAACAGAATAGTCTAGTTTTTCTGAATTATTCTTGAAAACGACTTTGATAGTGTCACATACTTCTGCATGAATAATTGGTCCTAATGTTCCTAGATGTTGCCATTCAGAGGCTCGTGGTTTGAGTTCTGAGCTTGAATCCGCAGCATGGGCAATACAGGCCTTCCCAATCAAGAAATATCTCGCACATCTGGCATCTTTTTTGGCCTATAGAGTATCTGAGAGGGCCCATGCCTCTTGGCGTAGCCTTGTACTTGTAGCATATAGCCTTGCATCCAACCATGATGACTCATTACATCTCTTTTGTTTTTATTACTTCTTTTAGCCTTGAAATTTCATATTCCCAAAGTATCTTTGAGGTATGCAAGAAGACTGAGCAGTGCGGCAAATTAGACTATCCCAAAACCTATTGGACTAAGCAATGCGTCTTTTTTGGTAATCATGACTTAACTGTAATTTTGCAATGTAGTTGACTTTTCAGATCAAAAATTTTTCATACCATAGTATGATTCATGCACAAGATCTATAAACCATAACTTTTGAAAAAACCACAAATTGAATGAATCATCTGCATCATGCCCTAGCTGTATGATTGAGCATGCATCAGGAGTTGGATGTTCTTGTGACTGTCATAAAGATAGATGATAATATCCTTTGCGAATAATTTCTCAACACCGGTTTTAATGTAGAATCCTAAAGCATCTCTGTTAAACAATGCAAATGGCACATATACTAGTAAAATGTGATGATGGAAAAGAAGAGGTACTTGATGATATCAGATCAATTAATGAAGTCAGTGAAATGGAAAAGACATTTGGGGCATACAATGCAGTAATAAAGATAGAAGCAGAGTCAATTCAAAAAATCAAAAACATAATGGCAAACAAGATACGAAACAGACCTGGAATCCTAAGTACTCTAACTTTGGTTACGTCATAATTGATTGAAATAAAATAATTCTGATTTCTCAGTAAGAGCTATAAGCAAAGATCCTCGCTACCTTATGATGGCATCTGAATCTATTCCCATGTGGTGGGAAGGACTGGAGAAATTAGAGTCTGACATTGAATGTGAAGCAGACCGTTGAATACTGGTTAAATTATTTTGGATAGTATAACTTTGTGAAGATAAAGTGTCCCATATGTTGTCATCTGTTTTTGCCGTTTCATGATGACATCTTTCTTGACAGTATTGTATATGATGACCAATACATGTGGGTCACAATACCTGTGCTAAGATCCACCAAAACCAGTCAGAGATACAACCCTGAATTTGTTGCCGCACATTACCATAGTCAACAATACGATGGCAGAGGCGACACAGATGATGATTCCCTTGAGGAAGAGACATGAATACACTGGTACTTGAGATTTTGGTGTTTGTTGGGTTTGTATACCATAAATTGTTTTATTACCTTCCAATATACCTTAGAAGAAGACTGGAAAGTGTGAGACAATATTTTCTTCTCTGTTTTGATGTTTTTGATTTTAGGAATGATTTCCCCAGGAAAATTTACCAAAATCAATAAATCTTAAATAATTTCCTGGGTAAGACAAATTATGGTCAATGTGGTAAAGAGAAAAAAAGGAAACCAAGATTACTATTATCTTTACCATGACTCTAAAAAAGGAAGACGAAGACAGCACGAGGCATATCTTGGAAAAAAAATACCCCAAGACATTGAAGAGAGAAAAAAGAAATTTGCAATACAGATAGAAAGACAGGACTGGCTTCCAAAGCTAGAAAAGATCCACAAAAATTTCATACGCGAACAGAAAAGAATCCCAAAGTCAATCCAGGAAAAAAACCTAAAGTCATTTTCTGTAAGATTTACGTACAATACGCAGAGAATTGAGGGCTCTACTCTTACGCTAAATGATACTGCACTCTTGTTAGAGGATGGACTGACTCCTTCAAACAGGCCAAGCAGTGACATCAAAGAAGCAGAGATACATCAAAGACTGTTCTTGGAGATAATGAAACAAGACAATGACCTATCACTTGCACTGGTAAAAAGATGGCACAAGAGATTATTCCTGCAGACAAAACCAGACATTGCTGGAATCATCAGAAACTATGACGTACGTATCAGTCAAAGCAAGTTTGTTCCACCGCCACACACTGCTGTCAATCTTTTGATGAGCGGGTTCTTTAGATGGTACAATGCAAACAAGATGAAACTAAATCCTGCGGAGCTGGCATCCATGGTTCACCTGAAATTTGTCACGATACATCCGTTTGGGGATGGAAATGGCAGAACCACAAGACTGATGATGAATCATGTTCTAAACAAGTTTGGCTATCCGTTGTTAGACATTGATTATAGTGACAGGCGTTCATACTATACTGCACTGGAACGATCACAGACCAAAAATGATGAGCTGCCGTTTTTGCAATGGTTTATGAAGAGATATCTCAAGACCCACAAAAAATATCTCAAGTAAATTACAAAGACATCTGAATATTTTTGGTTTTAAAAAAACAATGACTGTATCTTGTGAGATTAGGAATTTTTCTTGTAGCTATACTTGTTCTTGGAAACACAACTATATTGTACAATCATGTTCTTGCCTACTCTGTAGTGTTGTTTACAACCCATTCTGTTTCTGGCAATGATGCCGTATCAACTGATACGCTATACAAGGAAAGATGCTATGTCCATGTAGAGATTACAATTACATCTACACATCATGGACCATTTCACAGGAACAATCTCGACAAGACATTCTATCCTGGTGATGCATTTGACTATGAGATAAACACGTGGACTGAGGGGTGCAGACACTTTCAGCCTTGTCCTGTACAGGCAACTCCAAACCTGACTGGCATCTCACATGGTCCTGACTGTGTAATACATGGACACGATTCAGAAGATGATCCTGTAGGAGGCACATATGGTTCTTCATCAGATTCTGGCACTGCAACCGTATCCCCAACAATTGGAGAGTCTGAATCAGTATCAGTGTCAAAGAGGGCTTCTGCTGAACAATACGTATGTCACAAGTCAGGCAGCACATGGCATTGCGGATGGCCAACTGTCAGTGCATCTGCCAGCTATGCTCCTCCTGTGATCTTGCCATATCTTGAGGTCACCATGGAAAAAGACGGATACGAATTTACAGAAGATGACGGATACATGTCCAGAAATCTTGACAAGTCATACTATGTGTGGGATGCAATCAATGTCGTTCACAATCCAATATACAAGTGGAAAAATGACCGAGTCGGTACAATATTTGCCGAGATTGACAAGGACTATTCACCATTAACATTGGAAGATGAGTTTTTTTGCAATGCGGCAAGCTGTACAAACACAATGATCATTTCCGGATTCCAGCCATGGACCGAATCATTTGACTATGGTGGTGGAAACACAGTATACAATGCAACGTCATTAGATTTGATTGGAAACCACACCATATCATACAACACAAAACTGTACAACATTTCACCACAAATCGATGAGAACAACAATTCAACTTCGGCTTTGGTGGTGGAGTACGAGCCAATCTATGATGCGTATGTCTATCCCGTGTTATCAGATGACCAAAGACTTGCATTTGATGACAGAATGGGAATTGCACTGCATTACTTTGGTTCTGAAAGCACAGATGCAAATCCAGATGACGTTATTGGAGTTCATGAAGACAGGAGAAGCAAGATAAATAATTATTTTTATTCCACATGGGGTGCGGACCCATGGGAGTATCAATTACTGGATGGCACAGTTGCTGATACTGACTATTCTGATGAAATTGATCTGATCTGGGATGAGGCACATGATGTCAGTATTGTAAACAACGAGTTGCCTGTCAAGATGTCTGAGGATATTTCAGGCAAACTAATAGCAACAGAGTTTGCAGGAATGATTCCATTTGAGGTAGAAAGGCACACCACTGCAAACTTTGTAAAGTCCGGATACGGAAAAATATTCTTTGACTATCCAGGAATCCTAAATACAGTATATGATGAATCAAAAAAGATTCCACGGTTTGAGAATGCAACAGTGTTTGACACGTTGCAGTCAAGCTATTTTGCAGGACATGATGTTACACATCTGACATTTACTGAATACATGTATCCTGAAAGCTTCTTTTACAATCCGGTAACTGTAACTGCACTGGATTCAGAAGGAAACCAGGACAACTCTGTAGAGATTCTGCTTGAGATTGAGCCTAGATTCGACATTCCAGACATCGAATATCTGGATGAATACATGTATGACAAGATATTCTTTGATAGTGAGGATGACGGATTTTCGCAAATCATAACTGGACTTGACAAGGATGGCAATTCAATTACTATAGTAAATGGCGATGATGTCTACTCTATGGATGAGAACCATGTTTTTGGGTTTGGCAGTGTCACTCTGGAAAAGACTAGAAGGACAGCATCATTGTTTACGCAATACGATGTCATATTGCCACAGTCATTCTCTGATGATGACGTGACTGAAATCTCTGAGAAATATTTGTTAGATTCTGAAAATGCAAGGTTGCCAATACCGTTAACTACAGGACTGCATGCGTTGTCTCCATTTTTTTATCAGCATATCTGCAGATGATGGAACAAAAGAGGTTACCAATGTGTTTGATAACACATGGCATGAATTTTCCATACCATACAAGTACCTGGTAAACATGGATGAGAACAACACACTTGACATGAAAAGAGATCCTGCAAACCCAAAAGTGTTGTTGTATGATTATGATCCAAACTTTGGAGAAATCAAATCACTGCAGATCAATGACATTACAACTGACAGTGGTGACCTACCAGAATGCTTCAAAACAAAATCAAATAATACATGTGTAATTCCAGTGCCACAAGAATATCTTGCAGATGAGTTGACAATTTCAGCTCAAAACATTTGGGATGGCACTGCAAAAACCACATTGCCTAAAATTGATGAGCACATAATCAATCCACCAAACAGAAAAGCCGAAAGCCTGTTGTTTGAAGGAGTCTTTGCGCAATGGATTGCAGTGTTGTTGGGACTGTCTTTGATCATGCTAGTTGGATTTGTTGCTTATAGAAAATACATAGAGAAAAACCGATGATCTTATCATCATATTACTGCCCTATACTTCAAGAAAATAATTTAGAACAAGATAGGGTGATAAAAAATTTCCAGATTCACTTTATTGGATATATTACAAGTGTCAGAATTCAACATAGTTGAGAACCTTTAACCATTCTTTCGTTGTGGATGCTCTAATTGACAAGGTATGGGATTTCTATACTGATTTGCACCATTTGGAGGTAATCACCCCAAAAAGGCTTGATCTTAAGATAATAGAGACTACGTCTTATGGAGTTATTCTTGCCTAAAATGTCACTTATTGATGCCTGAACCACCCAAATGTCACTGTTAATCTGGTTTTCATCTGAATTTAACAGGTTGACAAAGTCCAGTTTTATGATATAACACAGGCTGGAATTGTGTTCCAGATCTTTTGTAAAGTAATGATAGCTTTCTGCCGAATAGTTTAGGATTGCAGAGGGGTCACAAATCTTGTATGTGTAAGAATCACCAATGGACAGATTCTTTCCAAGATGCCACAAATTGTCTTTTTTAGATGATACCTGTTCGTTGTATGATGGCAGAGTCAAAGCATACACATTTGGGATTATCACATCAAATATCAGTCCAATTGTAGTTACAATAATTACAAACAATGGAAGATAGATCTTGATCTTTTTCACAAAAAGATAACTATAATTTGTTTAAAAGGAGATATTGGAAGACATGTATTTTCAAAAATCAAATAATGCTAAATGAATCTGAATCCATAAATCAGAAATCACATTTTGCTGATGTGAACTTTTTATTAATTAGGTAATTCTTGATAGTATGAGAATTTATGGCAGAGTATGCTGCAAGATGGGATGAGCTGGAGGACAAGATAAAAACAACTGAACAACTGGAGATAGGCTCTAAAGACGAAGTGGAGATTCTTCCAATTCTAACTAGATACACAACATTTACAGATTCAATGAAAAAATACATGGATTGGCGTGACAAAGCCTTAAACAGCGCGCTTCCAATACTAAAAAACGAGTCCACATCAATTACTGGTGCTGCTCAGAAAGACAAGTGGGATGACCACTTTGAAAAGATGGGACAAGAAGCACACAAGATGATTCTAGGATTCGTACCAGATGATGACAAGACTCCTGCATTACGATTGTTTTCCGAAGGCATTGCAACTTTAGAGTCGATATTTTTTGCCAAGCTCAAAAGTGTTCCACTTGCGTGGTTTCAAGGTCAAGTTCAAGTATACACATACAAGTTTTATACAGAAATGAATAGTCTTGAAGAAAAATGGAAGAATCTACTAAGTACAGACCAATTAGCGGACTCAAAAGTAAAAGACACCTCTGCAAAGGTACTTGAAATTTTTAAAAATATAGTTAATGAGTTGGTAACTCAGGAAAGGGCAGGAGAAACTGCACTGCTTAAAGCAGTGGGTGCCGCAAAGAGGACTCCAGGTATTCCTTTGGAAGTAAATGCTGCACTGACTGCAGTACAAGTGATGTTAATGAAGGCACAGCAATTGCAAAAAAGTATTGATGATTTGGTTAGAGTATACATGAATGCATACAAAAGTGAAGAAACGGTAGTTATCTTGTTTGATCAAACAAGAAATGGAGTACGTGAATTTTTAAACAAAACAAATCTCGATACTGCAAGTGAGGAGTTTGAAGAGACCTGTAAAAACAGCATAGACATAGCCAAACAATGCAAGACAAAAGGACAGATTGAGGATGCAGTAAAATTTGTAGAAAAAGCAATTCCTCTGGTCAAAAATCTGTTTGATGAATTTAAGACGCAGTACGAGGAATTTATTTCTGACAATCGAGGAATTTTTGTGGGTCCTGTAGGAGACAAACAGATCGAGGATCTTTTAGAAAGAAGAAGTATGGAATACGCATGGAGGGACATAAATGGTTTTAACATACAACAAAAATTAAAGGACATTCACAATGACACTGTCAGAGCTTGGCATGTGGATATCAACGGATTGACAGAGAAACAAAAAAAGGAGATTGAGGATTTCTGGAGAGTCGAGCTTGAAAAACTAGGGCGAGGGCTACGACGTGTTGCAGAAGGATCAACATGGGACAGAACAAAACAGATCTTTACTACAAACAGAAAACAATTGGAAAGCAAGGTTTCAAGCTCAAAAGGCGGATTACAATGAGCAGCAATGATAACATGGGTATTGCAGAGTTTACAAAGATACTTGATGAGACTGACGTCAAGGCATGGATAAAGACTGATGCAGTAACTGACTCTTTTGTGCAAAAGGGATTCAGGGTCACCTGGATTGACTGGGATAGTGATTTTCGTAACAGTGATTTGCAGATTGAAGACATTATTATAGGATATGATGACATCTCATTTGAGCCATTTTTGGAATCAGGAAAGCATGGAAGTGCAATAGGCCAGTATGGCGAGACTGCATATTGGCAGAAACTAGATGAAATAAAGCATGGTCATGCCATCACACTTAAGGTATTTCGTGAAGGAGTCAAAGAAATACTTGGGATTCCGGGAAAGCTGTTAGCACAAAGATTCTACTATGATTCTGCAACAGAAGACAGAAAACGAGCATTAGGTCCTGGTGGCCCTCCAAGCATGTCACGGGATGATTTTTCAGTATCATGGTCAGGCTGGTATGAGAGTTTAGCAAAAAAGATGTCTAGCATTTTGGATGGTGGATGGGATCATAAACGTATCAACAACAAAAAAGAACTGCAAGAGCATGAAGGACATAGAGAGAGAATTGACTATCTGCAAGAGAAATATCCCGGACCATTTGCAGATGTTGTTTTATCAGATTGGCAAAAAGTATACGACAGTCTACTTGGAAAAGAGATTGACGAGGTTGACTTGGAATACCGAGAGATCGGTGCAAAGAGAATTGAAACAGTAAAACAAGAAGCACAAACTGCATGGAATAAGGTTTATGCAGATTTAAAAGACAAAACGATTACAGCGTTTCCAACAGTGCATATAGATGATAGAGACTCTGTTGCAGGAAAAATAGTGGAATTGCCGTGGATTACTACAAGAAATATTATCAATGATCTAGGCAAGACATTTGCAGTAGTTGGAAACATGACAGAGGGATTTTACTTTATTCAGTTATCCGATTCTGCATATGTAAGAAAGTTTTATGATGCAATGTACCGATATAAGGCACAAGTAAGCCCCAAACTAACAGAGCGCTACCAATATCTTGCAGAGATTATCGATGAACCCGCACTAATTACAAAAGACAGAAAGGCAATTACGGGTCTTATGGCAAAAATTGTTGCAGCAAGGGCAGGAAGCGATGGAGAGTTTTTTGTTGATCTGCGAAATACAGAAAACGATGATGAAATCAAGTTTGCAGGTCAAGAAAAGGTAAACCAGTTTGCTCCAATAAAGGTCAAAGATGATGCTTCACCCCGAGAGGTAATAGAGGCCATGATTGAAGCAGTCAAGCTTGGTCATGAGGAGGCATGGAAGAGTCTATTTGCAACGTGGAGGGCACGCCTATACTGGGAAAATCATGTGACATTTGACCCATCATATGTTCCAAGAGGCTCCTTTCCAGGAGCATGGGAGCAGTCAAGAAGATTAATCTCAGACAGAGTTCATGATGTACGTGTAGACAAGACCAACACAGTGCGCAGGATTTTACAAAAAGATGATGAATTTGGATTTCCTGACATTGATGAGGTCGATGTGTTTGTAGATCATTATGAGTTGTCTGAGAATGGGAAATACAAAACGTTTTTGGATGTCAATGTTAGAAGAAGGTGGACCTTGCAGAGATTAGATGAAGGGCCATGGAGAATTACTACAGTTCAGAGGATATAGTAAATACATCATTAAAAAAAGAAATAAAGAAAGTCAGGCAAACAGCGTGGTCTCTATCTTTTGGACAGGGTGTTTGAATACATCGTTATGAATTTTGGCAGTGTTTTCTTTGGCAAAGAGGAGATCACATCTGTAACATTTCCAGATGGTGGTAGTAGTTGTTGGCAATGATCTGATATTACATTTAGAAATTTAACATTAACGTATAAATCATCACTAATCAAAAGACAACACAAAACGATCCTATAAAGAATAGTGAAATTACCATCTCTCTATATTCTAATTTTGTAAATTACAATAATAACGTCCTTCTACCATTTGGAGCTGTCACCAAGATACTAGCGCTGGTTTTTGGTCTTAAGCTCCAAAATTATTTTTAATGCAGTAATGGTGCCGTTTCATGCATTGTCCAAAGCCCTAATTGTTGCCTGCTGTCTGTGCGCAAAGATTTTCTTGAGCTTGTCCCGGGCATACCATTCAAACATCTTACCAACAAACCCATACCGTAACTCAAACTTAACCTCATCATCTACCCTTGTCTGATTTTCTTTTATTTTGTGAAAAACATGAGTATGCCTCCAGCGTTTAAATAACGCATGATTGCTCATCTCATCTACATACGTATATGGCTTGCAAGCTGTAATCCTGGTATTCCAGGTCACTCTAGTCAGCAGCTTGCTTGAAAATGAGGCAATCTGACCCAAGGCTATTCTGTCACCGCTTGACTCTATTATCTGAAGATCTAGTCTTTTTGGAGTGATTACCTGCAAATGATGCAAGTCAGTATAGAAATTCCACACCTTGTCAATGGGGGAACCTACAACAAAAGAATGATGAAATGTTTTCAATGGTATTGAAATCTTGCATTTGCAATATATCTCATAAAGCTGTTTGTTCAGTCTTTGTTTCCAAAAGTAGAATTTTCTTCTTTGTGTCTATGTTTAGAATGACTTGATTTTCGGTTGTCCAATTTAGTTTTATAATGATATAATCTGGAATATTGATTCTGTGCTGCATGTATTTTGTTTTCTTGTCTTTTCCAAGATATGTTCTGTGTTGTAATTTGACTTGTTTCACAAATACAGAATAATCTTAATAATAAAAGATAGAAATTCAGTCTTGATAGATTATCTCAAAATACAATGAATTGTGATCAGAAACCTTTTCAACAAAATCTCTTAAGCCAGCTTTATCATTTGCCTCATCAAACTCTTTCCATCCTGATACTTTGACTTTCTTTTCACCCCATTGTCTGAATTTTATATTTTTTGTAGCAACCACGTGATCAAGATCCGTTTTCTTTTTGCCTGTTTTTGTAGTATATGTAAAACCATAATCCTTGTCAAGAAAAGACATGTCTTTCTCAGATACCTGTGATTTGAGAAACTTCAATTCATCTTCAGCTGTAATCTTAAAATCTCCGTATTTCATTCCCATAGTATTAAGATCACCTACTATGACAAATTTGGTATCATGATTAGGATCAACTTCATCTAACTTTTTTTTCAAGTTAAATGCATGATCAAATTGCTTCTCACGTGTGCCAAGTCCAATAGCCACACTCTTAGATTTTGTGTGTAAAAACAAGAATGTGTAATCTTCATGTTTGTCATTATCTATATCGACACGAACAGTAAGCAATGTTCCAGGACGCAAAAACTCGTTTCCGTGTTTGAATTCTGTTCTTTGGGTAAAAAATGAGGTTAGATTTCCTCTTACACCGAGTAGAATCTCTTGAGTTTGAGTACCTTCAGTAATATGAAAAGAATATTGTGGAAAGTGTTCCATGAATTTTTGGAATACTTGTTTTCCTTCTACTTCAAAAACAGCCAAAATATCTGGATTGGCATCTTGGATATGTTTTTTTATACGTTCATCATCTTTATTTTTCATTAAAATGTTCAATATTCCATGATATGACAGATATCTTTTTGACCACTTAAAATAATAGATAAACGAATCCTTAAAGATTTTGTAGTTATTTGATGTTCTGTTTTATTTCCAATACGTTTTGATTATCCAAAATATCACAAGTATCATCAGCAAAAACACCAAAATTACTATTATCCATGATCCTTCTTGCAGAAATTTAGGTTCAGATGCAGTGTATTTGACAATTGAAAATATTGTATTTTCCAAGGATTGAGTGTATCTTATTGTGTCTGGATGGATGGTGTCAGCTGATCTAACCTCAAAGTTATCAGAATCAATATGAAATACTGAGCGTCTAATGGAGTTATCCGTGCCTAAAATGTCACTGATTGACGCCTGAACTACCCAGATGTCGCTGTTAATCTGGTTTTCATCTGAATTTAGCAGGTTGACAAAATCTAGTTTTATAATATAACATAGACTAGAGTTGTGTTCCAGATCTTTTGTAAAGTAATGGTAGCTTTCAGCTGAATAGTTCAGTATGGCAGAAGGATCGCATATCTTGTAAGTATATGAATCACCAATTGATAGATTCTTTCCAAGATGCCATAAATTATTTTTCTGATACGAAACCTGCTCATTGTAGATAGGCAGAGTCGAAGCATACACATTTGGAATTATCACATCAAATGTCAAACCAATTGTAGTCATAATAATTACAAACAGCGGAAGATAGATCTTGATCTTTTTCACAAAAAGATAATTGTAATTTGTTTAAAAGGAAAAAAAGGAAGAAAACAGGTTATTCGTTTTCATCAACGAAAATCCAAGACAGTCCTTGCACTTCTTCCCAAGTCAGATTATTAGATTGATTCATGATATCTCTTTGCAAAGTTTGTATAAAAGATTCAAGAAGAAATTGTTCACACAAATCATCAGTGAATGGTGTGAAAAGACAAAGTTACATTCGTTGATCATGAAATTATAATTTGGAATTGGGCCAAGATGCCCAATCCTTATGGGACGTAATTACTATGGTCTGGTAAACGATTAATGACTCTTACCACTGAATTACAATCCATATTGTTACAAAATTTGTATAAAAGACAAACTGAGGAATCATCAGTATGATCTAAATACTATTAGACATATGTTATCTTGACCAAGCTTTTTGGGGCTGTCATCAGACAACTACTAGTGGTTGTTGGTCTTAAGCTCCAAAATTATGATCTTCTTCCTTGTGTTTATCTTCACGATAACTTGACTTTCATTGGTCCAGTTTATTCTTCTAATGATATTGTCTGGAATGTTCACTCGATGTTGTACATATCTTGTTTTCCTGTCTTTTCCAAGGTATATTCTGTGTTGAAGCTTGATTTTTTTCACAGGATAAAGTATTGAAAATAATAAAACAGAGAAAAAAGCTCATACAGAAAACTATTCTAAAATTGTACTTAAATATCATAATTCAATTCAAGACACAATGGCAAAACTAGTCAGAACAAAGACCCCAAGAGTCGTAGCACTCAAACCAGAAAAGACTTGTCTTACTGGAGTATGCAATCCAAAACGAACCCAGGGTCTCAAAGCTAGACCAAAAAAAGGAAAGTACACTTTGGTGTCAATCAAGGGTCCAGGCGTATTTTTGGCAGCCTCAGTCACAAAGCAAGGAGGCTCCAACGGACTGACCTTTGTGAATCTCCATATTGATGGCAAAAATGTAACCAGCCTGTCTTATGCTGCAGCACAGAATTGGGGCCTTACACAACAAAACCCATACGGAATAGTTCTTCTCAAGGGCGGAATTGTAGACAACTTTACAGTTGGATTTCCATCACCACTGAGATTTGAAAAAGATCTGACTCTATCTGTTCAGGTAAATGAACCCAATGTGGTTCAGATAGTGGGAAATGTGATTGCAGGCAGTGCATAAACAGCAATTTCATTAATCTTTTTTTTAATCTGTATCAATAATAAAAAACACAAGTAACAATGCACTATTCATCATAGATCCTTTTGACAATCCAAAATATTGCAAGAACCATCAGCAAAAATACTAAAACTATGACTATCCATGATTCTAGCACTCCATCAAATATCAAATGTTCTGCATCAGGCGGTTGTGGATTTAGTTGTGTTTCATCAATTTCTGGCAAAATTGTAGATGCTTTTCCATTCCAAATGTTGATTGCGACAATATTTAGCTCGTCTAATTGATGTTCTTGTGGTACTGAGATTACACAAGTGTTTGGTGATTTTATTTTAAAGCATTTTGGTAAATTGTCTTCAGTAATTGTAACATCATTTATCTTCAATGATTTTATTTTTCCAAAATTATCATCGTATTGATACAGCAAAACCCTAGGATTTGCAGGATCTCTTTTGATGTCTAGTATATTATCATCATTCATGTTTATCTCATATGAATAATCTATAGAGAAATCATACCACGTCTGATCAAATGTGTTTGTGATTTCATCGATTCCATTATTTGCCGTAATTGATATGGTAAATGGCGATAGTGCATCCAAACCAGTTGTCAATGGGATTGGCAGTATTGCGTCTTGAGTGTCCAACAGATACTTGTTTGAAACATCAGTCACATCATCATTTGAAAACGTTTGATCTGCTATCATGTCATATTGTGTAAATGATGACAGGATTCGTCTAGTTTTGTCTATGGATGTAGAACCAAAACCAGATTTTTCAATCTCATCCAAAGTGTAAATGTCATGTCCATTGACTATAGCAATTGGATTTTTGTCAATGTCTAGACCGGTAATTATCTGGGAGAATCCATCATCTTGCGTGTCAAACAAAATTTTATCATGCATGTATCCGTCAATGTATTGTGTGCCTGAAATGTCTAGTCTTGGGATGATTTCTAGGATAATTTCAATAGAACTGTCTTGATTTCCTTCTGAATCAACTGCTTTTACACCCAGAGAATTATGGAAAAAACTTTCAGGATACATGTATTCCGTATTTGTAAGATGAGTAACTTTATGTCCTGCAAAATATGATGACTGCAACGTGTCAAACACAGTAGCATTTTCAAACCTAGGAATGTTCAGTACAGGATCCACCAAAACATCATACAAACCTGGATATTCAAACTTGATTTTGCCATATCCTGCCTTTACAAAGTTTGCAGTCTCGTGTTGTTCTACCTCAAATGGAATTATTTCTGGAAATTCAGTCAGAATCAATTGATCTGCAATGTCTTCAGATTTTTGTACAGGTGATTCGTTTGTTATTATTCCAACATCATGTGCCTCATCCCAAACTAATTGAATATCATTAGAATAATCTGTATCAGATACAGTGCCGTCTAGCAGATCATACTCCCAAGGGTCTGCATCCCAAGTAGAGTAAAAATAATTATTTATTTTGGAACGTCTATCTTCATGAATACCTATCTCATCATCTGGATTTTCATCCGTACTCTCAGAACCAAAATAATGCAGTGCAACACCTATCCTGTCATGAATAGCTAACTTTTCATCATCAGACAGCACGGGATATACATATGTGTCATAGATTGGCTCGTACTCCACCACCAACTCATCAATGCTTTGCATAAACTCGTCAATCTGTGGTGCTATATTGTACAGTCTTGCAATGTACTTTATCTCGTGTTCTCCAATGTCCTCTAAAGAAGTCGCATTGTACACAGTGTTTCCTCCACCATAATCAAACTCTCCAGTCCATGGCAAGAATCCTGATATCTCCATCGTGTTTACACAAAATGCAAATTCACAAAAGAATTCATCCTCTAAAACCAACGGATCATGAATCTTTTCATATTCTACAAAGATGGTCCCAACCCTATCATTTTTGAACATATAATGTGGATTGTGAACCACATTGATTGCATCCCAAACGTAATAGAATTCATCCAAGTTTCTTGATGTGTATCCTGCTTCTTCAGTAAACTCATATCCTATAGTTTCCATTGTGACTTCCATGTTTGGTTGTATTACATTTGGAGAGTAGCTTGCACTTGCAGTCCTTGTGGGCCACCCACAGACCCATTTTGTTCCCACCTTGTTGCAGACATATTGCTCAGCCGAAGCCTTCTTTGATATTGATGCAGAATCTGAATCATCAAAATCAGCAGGAATTACTGCAACACCAGAGTCAGATGCTGCTCCATACGTTCCACCAACTGTGTCGTCTTCAGAATCATGCCCATGTATCTCGCATTCTGGACCGTTTGGAACGCCAATCAAATTTTCTGACTGTAACGGACAAGGTTGGAAGTGACGACAACCTTCAGTCCATGTATTTATCTCATAGTCAAATGCATCTGCAGGATAAAATGTCTTGTCAGGATTGTTTCTATGATAGATGTTATGATGTGAGGATTTTATTGTGATTTGTACGTTTACCCAGCATCTTTCCTTGTATAGATTGTCTGTTGATATCTCATCACTGCCTGATCTTTGAAGGGTTTCAAATAAAATAATTTCATCTGCATATGTTTGATTGTTATGCAATATGGTCATATTGCCAAGTATCAACAAGACCGTTAGAAATATCCTTGATTTCACAAAAATAGAACAAGTATTTCTTAAAAAGAAAAAAAGACTATTGGTTTTGGATTTTTTCTAATTAAATCCTAACTATCTGAATAGACCTTTCTTTAATCTTGACATATATTGAGGCCAAACGCAATTTCATATTACAGCATGGACAATAAAGCCCATTCCAGTTTAGAAAAAGTTGGCATGTCTGGCATCTCTTTTGACCATGCTCTCATATCTGCTTCCTTTGCCTGGTTTTGTTGCTTTAAAATTCCTGCATACACCATTACAACTCATTTTAATCAGAATATATGTTTGAGAAATAATTTACGTTAATTTAAATTTTGAATAAAACCTGTTTTTTGCTAAAAGGTGTGATCCAGCTTAAATTATACCATATGAAACAGAGATTATGAGACGTATTTTCTCTGTTACTTTTATGGCTGCAATTCTTGCAACCATGATCATAGTAACTTCAGTAGACATGATTTCAGATGCAGAAGCCCTAAAGAGCAAAGGAACCAGTACCGGCAAATATGGCTCAGCTACCAAGGGGGTCGTCTGTGGAGACAGATTATGCTCAGAGATAAACCAAACAGAAACATCAAATGATAATGAGATCAGTAAATCTGCAGCAACAAGTACAAAATCACCTCCTATGACAACAGCATCATCAGCACAGAGTGGTGATGTCTCAGTCGACTCGATAATTGGAGCTACAGTACAAAATACTGAGATGGACAAACAATCGGGAATAGCCACACTATCAATAGATGCAAAAGATGATGGAAATGTAATTGTAAATCTGGATTCGTCAATCATGGATGTGTTTATGGTGATAGTTGATGGTGAGGAATGGGATGATGTCTACATTGAAGGAGACAAGATGGATATCTTCTTTTATGCAGGTACAGAAAAGATTGAAATCTTTGGAGATATGATGGAATAACAATCCATAACACATTTTTTTAATTTTTTAATTTAATGACTGATACAAAAAAAATTCTCCTTTATTGTTAGTTTCATGTTTAATTTTTCTTTGAGGTTACACAAAATCTTGATTTCAACAACGGCAACTCCTCCCAAATATATTTTGTAGAATCACCATAATTCACATCATCAGAATAGTCTAGCATAATGTCATCTTCAGATACTGCAAACATGGTTACAACATGGACATTTTATTCTCATTTTCTTTCCTCCTCTGGAAAATACGATCTTGTTTGGGAAGAAGACAGTTCTACTTCCAAATACGTTACAAATGCCTCTTCATCTTCGTTTTCAAAGACTAGTCTATCAAGAGTAACATCAGTTGTTTTAGAACAGTGAGAACATTTTATCTTCATGAAATAATATCTAGAATATCATAAAAGACAGAACATACTTGATTTTGAATTTTGGTTTTTCTAAAACTAGATTGATGTGGTTTAATAGTTATGGTGACATACTATAATTGACATGAAACAAAGATTAATACAAAATGAACAAAAACTCGACGATGACTTTGGTCGAGAGACAGTTCTGTTGGGAGTAAAAGAGACACTCCTAAACTAGAAATTTTATTTTACGATATCACGTTATACTGGATTAGTCTATGACATTCCCTTGTGATTCTCTTTAAGAGAATCGATTAAGTTTTAGATCTTGTGGATTTGATTCGTTTAGAATCTCGAGTCTGAGAAAATTTCAGAGATAGGGGTAATCATTTGGACTTTGACAGATTTCTTCAAGAAAAATAATCGTTACAAGAATCTTATTTTAACAACCTTTCCCAAACTATTCTGTGAACCTTGATGAGTTTTATGAACAGATAATGAACATAGATGAGTCAATCCAGTATGCCGTAATTATGGCCAAGAATGGCGAGAAGATCTGTGGAGGATATAGAAAAGGTATGACTCCTGTACTCACAAAAGACGAATTGAAGATGGTCCACTTTTATGCCGTACAGAGATGGGACACAAGAAAAAACATTGAATATAGAATTGGAAAGACCAGATATTCCATGGGAGAGTACGAAAAGATGAAAAGAATGTCGTTTCCAATAAATGACAGGTACCTTTTGATGGTTCATACCAATATGGGAAACGACCACCAGAAGATCATATCGGAGATACTGAATTTAATCAAAAATGTCTCTGATGAATGAGCCATGATTTGTTATGGAATATGTCCCTAGGTACAAGTAACCAAGACAAACCTAAACTGTATGTAGTGACAGAAAAGAGAGAATAATTTAGACTTCTGAAATTTAACTTTCATAACTTTGATGAATTCTTTCTAATTTTCATAACTTCCACCAGATGAAATGAGTAGAATATCTTAAAATCAATAAAGACTGAATTCCACCATAATGGGTGAGAAATGCCACAACTGTGACAAAGAGATGGACTATCCATGGCTGACACATTGTTCTGATGAGTGCCTGTTTGAAGGGATAAAAAATACTGAATCAATCAGTAATACTCCCATAGAGAATTGGGACAACAATCCGTGGGTTTGATTTTGTATCTTAAAATATTTGAAAAATAAATCTTATACATTGTCTGAGACAGAATCAAAATCATCCTCATCATCACTTTCAGAAACCATGGAAAAACACACCATAAACATGGTAAAGACACTAGAATCCCAGATGCCACTACATATCAAGTCATTTTCTGATTTTTCAAGAGAATACATGAAGTTATTGGAGGAAATCTACGATATTGGTTATACCATAGAGAACAAGATGTTTGGAAATTGTGGTATGGATGAGAAAACAATCAGTATATTGGATAACTATTCGGATGTGGGTTCTCAGTTTTTCACGTTTCAGATGGATATGTCAAATCAGCTCTTCAAGGAATAATTGAACATGAGACTGTCTGCGATGGAGTCATACAATAAATTCCTACATGAGTTTTCTAAAAATATCAAACCGCTAAACTATGAATCAACAAAATAGATAATAATAATTTCTGATCGATACCATGCCGCCAACATCAGAATATCTTTTAGTATCTGTATCAATTATAGAAAAGGAGATGAGCTTTAGAAAGTGTGTTCATTGTGGTAGGGAATATGAAGATGTATTTAACAGGAGAATTTGTTCTAATGAGTGTTCATTTGAGATCTCATCATAATTTGTAGTGTTTTAGTCCCTCTTCTAACACTTTATTGATTACTTTAGAGAAACTAACTGATTTATCAGATGATTTTATCATCTTTGATTGTATGTTTCGTAGTTTGGAAGATACTTCTGAATCCAACATTATAGTTATTCTTTGAGATGACATGGTATACAATCTTAAGATGTCATTTTGAGTATTAATACCACATTATTTTGAGAAAATAGTATAGGGTGTTACCCTATACAAGATGACTGCCTATGGTCTGATATGAATTCGTGTTAGATGTTTGAAATATCATACTGAGATTAAAAACAAAATCGGTACATTCTATGATTGAACCAGTGAATTATAAGATAAATTACGATTTTGATTGTTCAAAATTTATCCTCTCTCTTCTTGGACTGTTACAATTAGGACATTTTAGAAATATTCTATCTGATGTGAGTTTGGTAAATACAGTTCCACACTCCATACATACACGTAGATTTTTAGGGTCAATCATTTAGAAATGATTAGATTTTCTGATTGTTAAAGTATGTGAATCAATGAGATGATTCACTTCTTTAGGATTAGAGGATTAAAAATTATGATTACAGATTATTATGTTATAGTATAATTGCGAACTATTCTATGAACCATGTCAATGAACCATAAATTGATGATTTTGGTCCAAATTCGTGCCTAAAATGGGGCCAATTTGAATAATTATACATGAATTTCTTTTCAGGAGTATCTGGAGTCTCAGGAATATCAGGAATATCCAGAGTTAAATCAGAATCTAAGATTAATCTTGATGAGTAAATTTCAAAGTATTAGGAATGTTTGGATTGAAGGCGGCACAACATATTGTGTTAGTATTCCTTCTGAAATCGTTAAGAAATTAAATCTAAGACAAGATGATTATCTTTTAGTTGAGCTTGTAGATGATTCGTTGATTGTAATGAAAAAACACAATCCACAATTTACAAAAACTGAATTAAGCAAAGTTCAATCATATCAACCCAATGAGGATGAAAAATCAATTGTAATTGAAGAGAAGATAAGATCTAACGATGAAGAGGACTTTATCAATCCACTAAAAGATCTTGATCTTTAAACAACAAACACCTTGACATTTTCAGTATCGTCAATCTGCTTGTCATAAATCTCTTGAAGTTTCTTACTGGACGACCACACATGACACATGTCAAATCCCATCTTTTTCCATTTTCTCATGTTGTATATAGCGTGTTCTGGATGACTCAATAGTTCACTAGTTGATTCCATTTCCACACTAATTGACTTTTCAGTATCAAAACTATAGACTATCAGATCTGTTCTGTCCTCATCCTTTTCTATCTTTTGTAATGCTAAAGTGACAAATAGTCCCATGTCAAGATATGATTTTACTGTCTTTTCTGTTAGTTGAGGAATATCTTCTGCTGTTCCAATCAGTTTAGGATCAAATGTAAAGTAATTCTTGATTGTTTTTTTAGATAAGGAATATTTTGTGTTTCTAGTAGAATTGTCAGCTTTCAATAGACTGTCTTTTACCATCTTTTTTAGAATTAATACAACATCATCTCGAGTTTTGGCTCCCAACTTTTCAGTTATTTCAGTTAGTTGTAATGATTTTTCATTGTATAACATCAGCATGATTTGCCAGTGTTGTTTTGATTCTGGCAAGTCAACTGTGATATATCGTAACCACTTGTTTTTTCGTAGTTGCTGTTTTTGTAAAAGAGGCTCAAAAGTATCATTATTTTCTTCTATCTTACCATATCCGTACAGATTGTATTGATTTATGATAAATTCTCTTAATTTCTCATCTTTTAGCCTCAATTCTGGAGGGTTGTGTAGCCAGAACTGTAGTGGAGTTGGCTGTTCTTGGCCTGCAGATGCCCTCATCTTTATGGTCCAGTGAAAGTCTTCTTGGGAGGCTAACTGCTGCTGAATCTCCTTTGAGAATTTAGGATCCCAAATATTTGCCAGTTTGGAGGCATCTTTTCCTGAGATTCTTCCAGCTAGTTGAGTGCCACAGTTACCAGTAATTTCTTCCAGCAAAGATTCAGATATTTGAGCTGTGGTTTGATGTGCCAATAACAAACCAAGATGATAGGATCTAGCTTGTGATAGAATCATCGGTAATACTTGCAAGTCTTTTACAATTTGAAATTCATCTAAAGCTAATATCACATAATTTCTGTCTTTTTCATTTTCAATTCTTGCATCTCTCTCTTGAATTGTGAACCATAATTTTATCACAAAAGCCTGTATTGCCAACGGTTGCACATGGTGTGGTATATGTAGAGAGGATATTCTAACTATAGTATATTGTCCAGGTTTTATCAGATCTTCAAATTTGACGGTACCATGTCTTACACAGAACACTTTTTTTAAAATAGGATCTGTTGCAAACTGTTCTACTCTGTTTAGCAATGGTGTGAATGATTCGGGTCTGAGTGTGGCAATTGATGTCAAGGCTTGCTTTAGCTCATCACCTGGCATTCCCAAAGCTTTGAACATTATCTGCAGGAATTTCTCTTGTTCTTCTTGTAGATGTATGATGATATCGTACATGTCCAAAAATGTTGGTGCATCATTATTCAGATACATGTAAAACAATAAAACGCGGAATATTCTCTCCATCTGGACAAAGCTTTGTTGTTGGTTGTACCATTCTTTTAGAATTTCCATAAAATATCCTACATATCTAGAAACAACTTGTTGCCTTTCATCTGGTTTGTACTTTGGTAACTCTAATGGATTAATTGAAAAGTTTGTCTCAATTGGATCTAGAAAATGTACATTATTGTTTTGAATTGATTCTTCATTGCATTGTTGTATGAACTTTAGTGAATCATCTCCCTTAGGATCTAGATAAATGAATGAATTGTGAAATGTTTCATTTAGATTTGAAATCTCTAGATGTTTTGCAATTTGTCTGATCAGAGTAGTTTTTCCTGCACCTGTTCCTCCAACACAATAGATGTGTCTAGAGAAATCTTCAGGAGAGATTACTGCACAGTCATTATCAGTTGATTTGACCAAATCACCGTAAATTTCCTGATTTTTAGCCTCAATCTTGTTGAAATATCCAATATTGAGACCAATTTTACTAGTCTGTTTTGATGGTAGTGATACATTTCTTGTGATTTGAAGATTTTTAGTGATGGTAGGATTTGGTAGGTGAATGAATAATGATAATTCTGATGGATTTAAAATCAAAAATGGAAGAGGTTTTCTTGTTTTGTACTCTCCAAAAATTATGGACTGCTCAAAATAGTCCTTGATTGCTCTTTCTAGATATTTTCTAGGAGATGGCAGCAATCTTAATTCAAATATGGAGATTCTCTGAAATCTCTTCTTTGTGTTGTTTATCCTGATTGGACAACCAGCTCTATTTGATTTGATGTTGTAAAATTTAGAATAGTTATAGTTGTATGTGGTAAGATGATCATGGTTTGATTTTATATCTTCAAATGATGAGATTGATTCTGGTAAATTGTTGTTGTTTTCTGATTGTACCAATCCTCTTATGCTCATCATGACGTGAGAGTCTTGCATCTTTTGTGATGTGTTCGATTGCAATTCCTTGTAATGATTGTAAAAGTCCAAACCGTTTTCAGGATTCTCATATGGTTTTTTGTTTTGTAGTTCTTCAATCCATGTTCTGTATTTTTTAGTAGTTACTGTCTTGATCTTTTGATTTAGTCTGCTTAGATGTAACTTGAGATATGGTGTAAAGTTGTATGGTGCAAATACAAACTGTATCCAGGCTTTGTCAGATAGTTGTATCGTATTTGCAATTCTAGTTATGATATGATGAGAATTTGTTTTATCAAGAGCAGTAGAATAATGGCCATGATATGTAGAAACATCAAATGTTTGGTATTGTATCTTGGTAGGATGATACCACTTTGGTGTTATTCTATTCAAATTTACAAATGATGTATTGGGATACATTACATTAAATGACATCTTGAATTTTTCTAGATCTTCTCTTGTATGCGAACACAGTACTATCTGCAGTTGTTTTTGTGATTTGTCCCACCAAACCTCAAAGGAGCGGATTGGATTGTTGTATGGGTTTTTGGATGACTGTCCTGAAATGTTTGATGCTGCAAGTATGGCCTGTTTCACATCCGTTGTTATTGGAACTATAACCATACAGCACGAGATTGTTGATTTATCTAAAATTCCAAGAAATTCCCAAGTTTTGTCCATCTGTCCTCTCTGTTTTTGAATGTTTGATAGGCTCCAGTATTTTGTTCCCAAAATGACTCAAAACCCATATCAAAGATTTTGATAAAACAAGATAATCCAGAAATGTTTTGGATTGATATTCCTAAAAACAATAATTATGTTGTTTTATATACTGGCTAAACAACAAAATCATGATGATGATTGTTTCTCATTGATATTCTTCTGAAAATCAATCTTGCATTCTGCAGTCAGTCCCTTTACCATGTAAAAGTACGTTGCAACCAATATTGCAATTGATAACAAACGCAATGGAATTTCATAGTTTGCCAAAAATGCAGTAGCTGTTCCTCCTATTGCACCAAACACCGAGATTACTGCAAATCCAATGGAACCACAACTGCATGCTCCTGCACTTGCACCAATTATCGAACCAATAAAGCCTGAACCCATCTTTTTCTTGCTTGACTTTAGAATCCTGATTCTGTATATGGCCATACTGATCACAAGTCCAGTCAATGCAGATACTGCAACTATCAGCAAGAATCCCAGAGCATTATAGTCTGCCACATGTAAGACAAAGTATGGTTTGAAGAACAGATATTCTGCAATGTATGATAAGGGAATGAGCATCCCAACAAATATTGCAGATGATAATATTGTGTACAGTTTATTTGAAAAGACTAGTTGTAGTGCCAGCTTGTGCAACTTTTTTTAGCCTACCAGGTCCATGAATATGGATGCAGGTTGTGGTCCATCAATTCGTTCCACCATTGTACCATCTTCACTTACAATAAAAAATGTTGGCGTTCCTTCAACTCCATGAGATGCGCCAACTTGCTTGTTGTGTGCTATTCTGTCATTGTATTTTTCTGAATCAAGACATTCATTGAATGCTGCAGTATCTAATCCAATATCTGCTGCAAACTGCTTGAGATTATCTGCACTTGCCCAACCCTCGTTTATTCCACCCTGGTTGTTGTACAAATGAGAGTGATACTCCCAGTACTTTCCTTGTTCGTCTGCACAATATGATGCATTTGCTGCAGTTATGGAATCGTCACCTAGAAAAGTAAAGTCAAGAAAGTACAGTTTGGCCGTATCTGTCAAAATCAGATCATTGACGATATCAGGTTTCTCATTTTGGAACCACTGGTCACACTTTGGGCACTGAAAGTCACCAAATTCTATTATTGTAAATGGTGCATCAGGTGAGCCTTCAATGGGTGCTGCCATGGATATGTCAATTCCGCCAATCTGTGTTGCAGTATCTCCAGATGTTGGTGTTGGTATAGAAGATGATGTATTCTCAAGCATTGAATCAATCACACCTGCAAATATTGCAGCTGGCTGTGGTCCATCGATTCTCTCTGAGTTTCCATTAGAATCTACTATGAAAAATACGGGTGTTCCTTCTACATTGTGATCTAGGCCAACTTGTTTGTTGTAAGATATCCTATCTGCATGTTTTGCAGAGTCTAAACAATCAGTAAACTCGTTTTGGTTTAGTCCAACTGAAATTGCAAATGCTTTGAGTGCAGCAGATGAGGCCCATCCTTCATTTATTCCTCCTTGATTGTTGTATAATGTACTGTGATACTCCCAGTATTTTCCTTGTTCATCTGCACAGTACGATGCATTTGCAGCAGTTATAGAGTCATCACCTAAAAATGGAAAATCAACAAAGTAAAGATTTGCCTTTCCAGTGTCAATGTAATCTTGTTTTATGGTGGGCTTCTCATTTTGGAACCACCGGTCACACTTTGGACATTGGAAATCACCAAATTCAATTATAGTTACTGAAGCATCTTCAGAACCTTCAATCGGTGGGGACATTGAGACATCAATGTTTCCTATCTTGTTCATCATCATGCCATCTTTTTGTTTGTGAGTCATATCACGATCCATTGTTTGTTCTTGTTTCATCATCATGTCTCTGTCTTGATGTTTATCTTCATCCATCATCTTTTTCATAGATTCGACTATGGTTCCCCATCCTGTATCAGCAAGCTTTGTTGCAGATTCTGGTTTTACACAAGCAGGATCACCTGAAGAGCGAATCATGAGTTGAAAGTTATTTTTGCATATTACATCTTCAGCTGCAGTTCCCATAACAAACTGCTTGAGTGGAGAATCAACGCCTCCTGCAAACGCAGCAGGGAAAGCAAAAGATGCAGTCATGCCAATCATCATAATAATTGCAGAAAAAGACAACAAACCAGAATAATACTTCATTTGCAAACAAGTGAGATGGTTTTATATTTAAGATTTATTGATTAGACTTGCCAGAATTGAATTTTTTTAAAAATGATACAAGGGTATTATGCAAACATAACCGGAACTTCAGGAAATAGTAAAAAAATCGTAAACCCGAACAGATACACTACAAATGGTTGCGGTTTGGGCTGATTTTGTGATAATGGTGTGCGATGCCAAAGTCGGAATAAAGCGTAATGAATTACAGTAACTAATCCTGCGATGATAAAACTACCAATCAGCACTGCAATTGGCATCATAACAAACTCATAATGAACAGGTAAAATCACAGTCATTGCCAATATTGCTAATATGTCGGCGATTCCAGCCAGCCTCCATCTCCACATCATAAATGACGCAAATCGCCCACAATCATGGCTATAACATAGTAAGAAGTCACAGTTTGGTAGTCAAAAACATACAAAATCGTGCCTAATCCACCAAAAAACAACCATAGCACATCTGGAATAGTTCTTGTCTTGATATCAAAGTATGATGCGATGCCTAACATCAATAACAATAGAATGATTCTGATAAACGTAATGTCAAATTCCACTATTTCATATCATAGATATCATAAAACCAAATCAAAAGAAGGACCAAACTCATTCCGAAAAAAAATGGAATGAAGTTGGGCCTTTCGATATTATTTGCCTACAGCTGTTAGTCTAATTACAGGTCTCTTTTTTTCTAGTGAAAAATTGTTAATGTAATGATCTTTGCATTTATCAAATATCTTGTTGTTCCAAATAGCCAGTGACTCTAGTTCCTCATCATATTTTTTGCACAACATCTCAAAAGTTTTAGAATTTATCTTTAAGATTCCTCTAAATGTCCAGTATGCCAAGTTTCTTTCTTCAAGTTGTTTGATTGACTTTAGAATATTTGATGAGCTATAGATTGCACTTGCGCAGTTTCTCTCCTTGTCATATGACTCATCAAAATAATTTCTGAATTTCGATATTAGATAGTATCTTCGTGGATGTCTCTTTATCTTTGTGTAGGCCTCAGCTAAAATGCACAAGGACTGAAACGAAATGTTGTCAAGCTGAACACATATTGCAAACCATCGTCCAACTTGTGAGAGGTGGTATGACTTACCATATGATTTTGAATCATCATCCAAATAACCATTAGAGTGTAGTGTTAGTATGATCTTTTTTGTGTAGTGATATGATTTATTGTTGTTGTCAAGCTGTGATGCTATCTGTTTTATTGTATGACTTTTGTCGGGATACAACAATTGTAATATATTGCTGCTTGTAGAGTTTTTGTGGATTCTTTTTCTATAAAAAAGCAGATTTTCTATTGTTCTTTCGGTTGAATAGCAGCTACCATTATTGTTATTTTTATTGTTATGATAATGATAGTTGTTCATTGTTATCAGATCATGCAGCATTCCAAAACAGTGACAATTTTATCACTGGTTTGTCTTTTGGAAACATCTTGAGAAATTTCTCCAAATCCAAAACAGAGTCAAAGTTTCTGTATCTGATTTTGAAATTAAGTTCTGTATCGTTGTCATTAATCTCACCATCATCATTACTATCAAAATTCAGGTGAGATGTCACCTCAATAGGCACAGAATACAAGGATTTTGTGCCTACACTGGTGGTCTTTATGATGTCTTTACGGTCGGATTTCTCAATTTTGGATACTGCGCCGGTTCTCTTGTTTACCAACATACTAGGTTTCCCAGTTTTCTCGTTTGGAATAATGATCATGTTTGGAATGGATTTTTGAATTAGTATTGTTTCTTCATCATCATCAAGTTCTGAAGAATCATTTTGTTTTGAATTTTTATCTTTCTTTGTTTTTGGTTGTTTTTTTCCAACATCTTTGATTTTTGTCATTGTTGCAATTTCTGATTCTTCTCTATTGTTTTCTTCATGAGATGCGTCTTGTTTGTTGTATTTTATCATGGTGTCAATTTGTTCAGGTGTGGTCCATGCGAATTTGCCATCAGTCATTGATTCTAGATCAGCTTGAATTTCTGAAATTAGTAACAGCTGTTGATTCTCATCTTGTAATATAGAAATTTTCGACAAGACATATGGTGGAACAATAATTTGAGTTGGAGTTAGTTTTCTTTCGGATAATTGGTTTACGATATTTTGCAGCTTCTCAATTGATTTTACAGAGATAAAATTATCTAGTTTAGATAAAATTAATTTCTCATATGGAGTGTCATTGAGCCATAATAATTTTAGAATCTCTTTTTTGTTTTTTTGTAATTTTTCTTCCAAGTAATCAATCGTATCATAGATTGATATTGTATTGAATGTCTCATTGTTTGTTATTTCTTTAAAGTGTGCAATCAAGATATCTGTTAAACCAACAAAATCATCTGTTATAGTTGCGGGGATCTCAGTTATCGTGTTTGGTCCTGCACGCTTGCATCCCAGTATGACATCATGATGATTAATTGCATGCAGTTTACCGTTTTGTGTTCTTCCAAGTTTTATGGTTGGCAATGATTTTGGATTCTCTTTTGCAATTTGTGCAAACTTTTCAATGTTTGAATTAGTTGATATGCCAACGTTTACTGGTGGTGAAAGAATATCAGATATCTTGACCATTGTCGTTTGTTCTATGATGCTCAATTGACACAACACCTCAAAATGGCCAGACTCACGGCTCTTTTGGCCAGAGTGTTATGATCTGCCTGATTGCTCATCAACATAGAATTGCCATTATTATTTAAGCGGAAGATTGATGCAAAATTCTCATAGTATTGTATGGAGAGTTGTTGTAGTGTCGTAATATCTTGCAGTTTGTGCCTGTTTTGTGCCTGGGATATGTGCTGATTTAGATAAAATTCTCTTTTAGAGGCATATTTTTTAGAGTTTGATTGATGATTACGAACCTTAAAGATTACACTTTTGAACTTTGGTGCGTTCTTGACTCCCAAGCTTTGGCATACAATGTTTTGAACTGATTTTTCATCATATGGAATCTTGTGATTTTGACATGTCTGGTAGATTGCCATGCAGATGGATTTGGCTCGAGTGAACCTGTGATTCTTTTTTCTTGTTGAATTGTATAACTGCCAGCATTCTTCAGATATGGTATTTGGTAGTTTTAGTTTGTTACAAATATCTGCAATTGATGCAATATCAGCAGAATTGTTATTTTCGATTCTTAGATTTTTGATTTGAGTGAATCCTTTGACATCATATGGATTGGAGCCGGTTTGTCTTGATTGTGAGATATTTAGATTTGATTTTGAGATTTGATAAAATGGAATTGTGTTTTCTGTATCGTAATATTCATCGAATCCAAATGTTACACCACAGTTCTTGCAGATGATTTCGTTTTCTGGTGGGATGGTAAGAAGTGTTGGTTTACGACAAAAACAAACAGTCTTTTGGATTTGTATAGTATATGACATCTACAACATGTTTACACTGTCTTTTTCTGAGATAAAAGGGTATTTGTAGATCATAGACGGGTCAAATATACAAGTTCATCTTTTATCATATGTTTTCCATACATGCGATATATTCCATTTTTGTGAAAGTAAATGTAACGGTTGAAATTCTATTACAATACATATGGAAACATCAACAAATTTCTGGATTATATTTTAAGACAAATCAATGTATTTTGATGCGTGTTTTTAGAGTAATTTATTTTTTAGATTGTTTTGAACTGAAAAATTTCTTAAGCTTCTCATAGTCTTGGGTAGAAAGATCTTTTTTCATCTTTTCTACTTCACGTAGCATTTTTAGATTACGGTTTTTCTGAATATCTCTTTCCCTTTGTTTATTCTTCACAATCTCACGTTGTTTTCTTGCTGCATCATACATCATATCGCTGTACAAGGCATTTACCAGAATTGCTTCGGTTGCTAAAGTGCTGCTGTCTCTACGCTTGTTCCTGGTTTTTACATTGTTTTCCAGCCGTGATACTCTGCGAGAAAGAACATTAAGTGTTTGTTTAATTTTCTTAATATCGCTAGCAATTGGGTCTGTCTTAGTCTTCTGCTTTGTCATAATGACATTGCAGACAAAACTATTTTTGAATCTTCTGCAAACAAGGAGATCAAGCATAGTTTCTAATACATGTTATGTTGAGAGAATTTACAAATATGTTAACATTGCAATTTTCTATGACATAATTCTCAGTAATTCACATACATGGAAATTGTTTTTTTGAGTTGCATGACCTAATTCAGAAAAATCTTTCATAATTGCGGATTGTTATTTTCCTAGTTTGTTCTTTTTCTATTGATGGGTTCTAAATTATCTTTAGTGCAAGAGATTAGAATCGCGGATGAACGCTTCTAGGTTTCCTAATTTCAACTTCATATTGTCCTTGTTGAAGATCTGTTGGAATTCTTGCAGTTACTCTACCAGGTCTTGTTCCTGCTTCAAAATGTGTTGCAATTAATGCCTTTACTCTAGGGTTGTTCTCAGCTGCAACAAGTAGTTGTCTATAATCTTGACTGGTAATCATATCTTCCCGTATTAGATTATTCTTGATTGGGCGTGGATGAACGCTTTTTGTTTCTGGAGGATCTCCTACTTCTTTGAAATTCCGAGAACCAAGCTTTACCCATCTAAAAAACATCTTTAGAACTTTTTTGTGATCATAACTAGTGTTTGTTTCCTGACCCTTGTTGTCACCATACGTGCTGACAATTTTATAGACTAGTTCAT
The DNA here is from genome assembly GCA_965223865.1 of Nitrosarchaeum sp. Taxonomy (GTDB): domain Archaea; phylum Thermoproteota; class Nitrososphaeria; order Nitrososphaerales; family Nitrosopumilaceae; genus HKST03. The sequence goes on along the minus strand of OZ245020.1, from coordinate 727,456 downwards.
CAATGTCATCTTTAGTTGCATCTATCCAATTTTTTCGTAACATTCTAGAAAGATTTAGTGTAACTTTGAGATGACCCATACGAGTAGGTTTTGACAAAGAATGATTCATCATGTACTGATCATATTTTTGAATCATAGATGCATTTTCTTTTGATAGTTGTTTTTTAATCAAATCATGAGTTTGTTTTATTATCGAATCATAGGGATGCACTACAAACGTTTCATTCTTTCTTTTAGTAGAAATTATTTTTTCTTTTATCAAATCTTCTTTCAATACAATATAGGCAGTTAGGGTTCTTAACGCTAGCGTTAAAAGCCTCGAACGGGATCTGAACCCGCGACCTAACGCTTACGAGGCGTTCGCTCTACCAGGCTGAGCTATCGAGGCACTTTTTGGTTGAGCCATTAGAGTTAATAAAAAGCCTTTTCCATTTTTGATCAAATGAAGAAAACCATTTCGGGTATCAGAGGTATATTTGGTCAAGATTTTAACTTAAAAGATGCAATTTATTTTTGTAATAATTTTTCATCGCTAGTAAAATCAAAGAAATGTGTTATTGGAATGGATACAAGGCCTTCAGGTCAAATGATCAAGGAGGTTGCGTCAGCTGCATTACTGAAAAATGGGATTGATGTATTTGATCTAGGCACGGTACCAACTCCTGTGGTATTTCGTGAGGCAAGAAAATATGGAGCAGGGGTAATAATTTCATCATCTCATAATCCAGTTGAGTGGAATGGCCTAAAATTCATAGTTGAAGGAAGAGGAATTAATGAACGTGAATTACCACAAATTTTAGAAAAACAAGATTTGCCAAAATCTGAGATTGGAGCAGAAACACAAATTACATCTTCATACATAGAGGAGGCAAAAAAATTGATAGGAGAGATCAGTAGCGAGCCTGAAATTGCTGTAGATATTGGAGGAGGAGCAGCAAAAAAGGTGGCACCAGACTTGTTAAGACAGCTAGGATGTAAAGTCAGCGTTATTAATGAAGATTTGAGTACAACAACTAGAGGACCAGATCCAACAGCAGAGAGTTTATCTGATCTTATTTTAGCATCACAAGACAAAGACATTGGATTTGCTTTTGACCTCGACAGTGATAGATTAGTAGTTGTAAGAAATGGAAAAAAACAGACTCCTGATGTAACATTGGGATTGGGAGTAGCAAAGTCGCTTGAACTTGGATACAAGAAATTTGTTTTAAGCATAGACACTAGTGTTTCAGTAGAGAAATTCATCAAAGAAAAGGGAGGGATGGTAGAAAGATCCAAAGTTGGAGAAGCAAATGTAATTGATTTGATGTTAAAGACAAACTCCCAAGCTGGGGGAGAAGGAAGTAGTGGGGGTTTTATTTTACCGGAATTTAATTATTGTAGAGAAGGCATTCTTACCAGTGGCCTAATTGCGTCAATGTTGAGTAATCCTAAATTTGATGAGATATTAAATTTCATGGAAAGTTATACGCAAATTAGAGATAAAATTGAAGTGGATGCAAACTATCACGATACGATAATTGATAAAATATCTAAAAAATTTTCAAAAGATTTTTCGGAAGTAATTACGCAAGATGGCGTAAAAGGAATAATAGATGAAGATAGCTGGGTTTTGATCAGAAAATCAAACACCGAAGATATCATCAGAGTTTCTGGAGAATCTAATGATTTAGCAAAATGTGAAAAAATTGTAAAAGACACACTAAATGTAGTGAAAAAGTGTTATGAAGAAGTTAGATGAATCTTCCATTATCAAAATTTTTCAAAGCAAACTAAAAAATAAAAAATTTGTTTCTGAAGATGTAGAGACATTCAAAATTGGCAAAACAAGGATTGTTGTTAAGATAGATACCTTAGTTCAAAGCACAGATATCCCTCCAAAAATGAAATTAGCGGATGCTGCAAGAAAGAGTATTGTAGCATGCATTAGTGATTTTGCATCAAAAGGAGTAAAACCAGAATTTGGTATTATTTCCTTAAACATGCCTAAGTCAATCTCACGCTCAAAAGTTATAGAGATATCAAATGGTTTGAAAACTGCATCAAAAGAATTTCAAATTAAAATTCTAGGAGGCGACACAAATGAGGGAAAAGAATTAGTTTTTCATGTATGTATTTTTGGGAAATCAGACAAAATAATCGCCAGAAAGGGTGCAAAAGCAGGAGACTCAATATTTGTTACAGGTCCATTTGGATACACTGCAGCAGGATTGAAAATTTTACTTGATAAAAGAAAAGGCAAGAGAATCTTTGTTGCAAAAGCACTAAAATCGGTGTTTAAACCAAAACCTAGACTTGAGTTTGGTTGTAAGAGTAGAAAGTATTTTTCATCCTCAATGGATTCTAGTGATGGATTATCTACTACCCTAAATGAAATGTCAAAACAAAGCAATCAAAAGTTCATCATAGATAAAATTCCGGCACCAAAGGAGATTTATGAATTTGCAAAAGAAAACAAGATCAATCCAACTAATTTAATTTTTCATGGAGGTGAAGAATATGAATTTGTTTTTACTATACCAAAAAAATACAAACCAATTGTCAAAAAAATATCATCTCAAGTAAAAACACCAATAGAAGAAATTGGATTCGTAACAAATGGAACTGGAGTCTATACTAAAGTGGATGAAAAAATTTACCATCTAAAAGATTTGGGGTGGCGCCACTTTACAAAATGATCATTCCCCAAAACGAAAATCAAGCTCTACTCTTTGAATAATATCAAAAACAGTTGCAGCAGGTAAAACATTTACACAATCATTAATCCATATCTCATCAAGATACAACCAACGGTCCCTATCATTAGATGGTAAATCATCTGGTTGTGAGTCAGGATATTTTAGATGTATTTTATAACCTTCCAATGCAATTTTTTCACATTTTTCTTCAACTGCAAGAAATGGAGAGATTTCATTGTTAGGAGTTAGAAACTGAAAAGCAACAGAACCCAAAAGCGCAGCAGCTACTGCAATTCCTATGGCAAGTAAGATTACAGATCCCATTAAAAAAACGACTTTTCATAGTATTTTAGTGATAGTCACAAAAAATACAAAGTATCAAGAAAAGCCATTCTCAAAAATCAATGTTTTTTAAACCCTTTAAGGTGTGAGTAGACATTGTCAGAAACTGAGGCTAAAATAGAAGAAGAAGAGGCACTAATAGAGGAAACCAAAGCTGAAACAGAGGCCAAATCAAGACCACAAGTAGAACCAGAAACAAAAAAAGAAGGTCCTGAAAAATGGGGCATTGCTCATATTTTCAGCAGTTATAACAATACCATTATCCATATGACTGACCTGACAGGAGGGGAAACTGTAGCAATTAGTTCAGGCGGAATTCATGTAAATGCTGACAGATATGAGTCATCACCATTTGCTGCAATGAAAGCTGCTAACGCAGTGGTAGAATCTGCAAGAACAAAAGGGTTTACGGGATTTCACATTAGAGTAAGAGCAGTTGGTGGAGTTGGATCTAGAGTTCCAGGTCCTGGGGCACAAGCTGCAATTAGAGCCTTGGCAAGAGGCGGATTTAAGATTGGAAGAATTGATGATGTCACTCCAATTCCTCATGACACCACAAGAAAGAAAGGTGGAAAGAGAGGAAGAAGAGTTTAGTTAGATATTTTTATTCTAACATCACAACCTCTAGCTTTAAAATAATCAGTCATAAATTTTCCAAATTTTTCTTCGGGCTTATTCCATTGATATTTGTTAATCATGTCTGCAAACTTTTCCTCAATTCCTCTTTGTAAATCGGGTTTGAAAGCTAATTTAAAAAATGTCCAACCAAAACTTGTAGATGGATCACTAAGCAGATAACCATTATAACATCCAACCAAACTTTCCATATGAGATAATGCTTTTTTAATAGAAAGTAGATCATTTAAATAATTTTTAGTTCCAACTTCTAGAACAATATCCATTACTCTTCACCGTTAAGTGATTGGTTACTTAGTTTATCAGATAGTGATACGAATTTTCCATCCTGTTCAACATTGATCTTTGTTTGCATTCTTATGTTTAGACCAACTGATCTGAACAATAACAATAGTTTTCCACCATCAATTACTTCATTTATTTCTCCAGTTTTAATCAATTCTGCTAGTTTTTCAACAATTATTTTTGTTTCATTTGGAAATTGTGATTCTGCGTTTTGTAATACTTCAAGGCCTCTGTACCCTAGTGTAGGAACTAAAATTTCCCGAGGAGTTTTTTTTGTCTCTGGTTTTGTCTCAGGTTGTTTTTGAGCATTTTCCTGAAAAGAGATATTTTTTTGCATTTCGGCTAGTCTTTTTGCCTTTAATCTTTCTAGTTCAAAATCTTCACTCATCCCTTAATCACGCCTATAGGTACTAATTTTGCTACTTTGGTTGCGATTCCTAGATTATGAGATACATTTACGACGGTATCAACATCCTTGTAGGCTTGAGGAGTCTCTTCTACCACTCCATCTCGAGTCAATGCTTTTATGAAAATTCCCTTGTTATTGAGTGATTTTTTTACGTCGTTTTCAGTGAAATTTCTTCGTGCTTTTGACCTTGACATTGTTCTTCCCGCACCATGTGCTGTTGAGCCAAAACTCAAGTCCATAGAATTTGGTTTTCCTAGCAGAATCCAACTTGAAGTGCCCATAGAACCTGGAATTAAAACTGGTTGTCCAATATCACGATACTTTGCAGGTATCTCTTCACGATTTGCCGGAAATGCTCTTGTAGCACCTTTTCTATGGACTACAACTTTTCTTTCTTTTCCATCAACTTTGTGTTTTTCCACTTTGGCAATATTGTGAGCAACATCATAAACTAATTTCATATCAAGATCTGACTCTGATTGATTGAAAACCTTTTCAAATGATTTTCTAGTCCAATGTGTAATCATTTGTCGATTACTCCATGCAAAATTCAGGGCACTAAACATTGCTTTTCTATATGATTCACCTTCTTCTGAGGAATTAGGGACACATGCTAGTTCTCTATCTGCTAAGTGAATACCATATTTTTCTAAAGCTTGCTCTGAAACTCTTAGATAATCGCTACAAACTTGATGACCAAATCCTCGAGAGCCGCAATGAATCAAGACTGTGATGGTTCCTTCTGAGATCCCCATTCTTTTTGCAGCTTCTTCATCATGAATCTCTGCTACCTTTTGAATTTCGAGGAAGTGATTTCCTGAACCTAGACTACCAAGTTGAGGAGCACCTCTTTTTCGTGCTTTGTCTGAAACTTTGTTTGGATCTGCATTTGCAATTTGGCCATTTTCTTCACAAACATCTGCATCATGTGTTGAACCATATCCATTGTCAATGGCCCAATTAACACCATTAACCAAAACTTCGTCTAGTTGTGAATGAGAAAGTTTTACAGCTCCTTTTGATCCAACGCCTGAAGGAATGGATCCAAATAATTCTGTAACAAGATCCTTTAGTTTTGAGCGGACGATGTCTTCATTTAGAGTGCTTCTCAGCAATCTTACGCCACAGTTAATATCATAACCCACTCCTCCAGGACTAATCATTCCTTCTTCAGCATCCATTGCAGCTACACCACCAACAGGAAAGCCATATCCTTCATGACCATCAGGCAAGACAACCCCATGACTCACAATACCCGGAATAGAGGCCACATTTCTTGCTTGCATTATTGTTCTATCTGTAAGCATTTTTTGAAGTAAACTTTCATCAGCATAGATTTTCACTGGAACTTTCATCCCAAAATTAGAATCTGCTTCAATTATGTACTGATTTTCTGCAATTTTTTTTGGAGTTATTGAAGACATAAAGACAGGTAAAATTTTCGGTCAATCCAATTTAAACCTAAAATTTATCAATAGACTCTATGGTTTGAGAAAAACCTTCAGAGTTTCTGGTTTTTTAGCATAGTCTAATGCATCTTGAAAATTTTCAAGAGAAAAAGTGGAATCGATTAGAGAGTCAACTGAGATTTTTCGTGAAGCAAGAGCATTAATTGCAGGTTTAAATTTTCCACATCTTGAACCAATTAATGTTATTTCATTGACAACAGTAGGGGTAAGGTTCAGATTTTCTTTAGAAGCTATGGTTGATTTTAAAATTACAGTTCCTCGTGGTTTTATTAACTTCATTGTATCTGTAAATCCAGAATTATTTCCAGTTGCTTCTACAACCAAATCAAATCTATGTTCATCATCAGAATCAATTCCTATCTTTGTTGCAACAAGATTCTTGAAGTTTGCAAGTTTTTTTTCATGCCTTCCAAAACATGCAATGTTATTGCAATAAAGTTTCAAGACATTTGCAATAAGAAACGCTAATCTTCCATCACCAACAATTGCTACTTTCCAATCGGATTTTAGACTAACTTGTTCTGTAATTTCAAATGCTGCAGCTGGTGGTTCAACAAAAACTGCTTGCTCATCGGAGATAGAGTCAAGAATTACATGAAGATTTTTTTCTGGAAGTGAGAGATATTCTGCAAAAGCACCGTTTCTTTTTAGAATACCCAAAACAGTTCTATTAGGGCAATGCCTTTCTAGACCATTTTTACAAGAAGTGCAAACACCACAGCCAACATTAATTTCACCTACAACTCTTTTACCAATCAGATCCTTGTTTTGAGATTTTGCAACTGTTCCTACAAACTCATGCCCAAGAATTCCATGATAATCCATGTATCCATCCAAAATTTCCAGATCAGTCCCGCATAATCCTGCTAGATTGATTCTGACAAGTCTCCTCATGATTGGGATCTGGATAGTCATCAAGAAATGTCATACTTTTTCCATCAAATACTGCAGCCTTCATACAGACATGATTTTTGATATCTAATTTTAAAAGTTGAGATTTTGAATTTAATAAGTAGATTTATTTTCGATACATAAACAGAACAATTATTGGCTATTTTACCAATTGATAGCGGTCGATATGGCACCGCAGAAATGATGGAAATTTTTAGCGAACAAAAAAAAGTTGACTATCAATTAGAAATTGAAGGGACAGCTGCAGTATCACAAAGCGAGATTGGGTTAATCCCAAAGACAGTTGGAAGAAAAATTCTCAAAGCTGCAGTGTCAGGAAAAATTACTGCAAAGAGAATCAAACAGTTAGAAGCAAAAAGCGATCATGATACAGCAGCTTTGGTTGAATCATTAAGTGAAAAGTGTCCCAAAGATGCAAGGCCATGGATTCATTATGGATTGACTAGTAATGATTTGGTAGACACTAGCAATTCAATGCAGATGAGAGATGCCTTGGAAATTATCGAACCCAAGGTTGCAAGGATATCATCAATTCTTGCAGAAAGGGCAATCAAACACGCAAAAATTCCAGCAGTTGGAAGAACGCATGGTCAACATGCAAGCATCATATCATTTGGATTAAAGTTTGCAAACTGGGCAGCAGAGATGGCAAAACATGTAGAACGAATAGAGGAAATAAAAAAGAGAATTTTGATCTGCAAGACTCTCGGCGTAGTAGGTACTGGTTCATTGATGGGGGCAAAATCCCTTGAAGTTCAGAAAAGAGTTGCAAAGAGGTTAAAGTTGTATCCTGCTGAAGTAACCACTCAAGTAGTTGCTAGAGAGAGATATGCAGAGTTTGTTTTTGAGTTGGCATTAATTGGGGCTACTCTAGAAAAGATTGCAATAGAAATAAGAAACTTGCAGAGAACAGAGATTGGAGAGGTTGCCGAACAATTCAAGAAAGGGCAGATGGGAAGCAGTGCAGTTCCTGTAAAACGAAATCCAATCAAAAGTGAACGAGTTTCATCATTTTCAAAGATGATTAGAAGCCAAATTGGAATTACCTTTGAAAACATCCCACTATGGCATGAACGGGACCTTTCAAATTCTGCCAATGAAAGATTTGTCATTCCCACAACGTCAATACTGGTAGATGAGATGCTTGAAACCATGACTAGGATTGTCTCAAATTTGATAGTAAATGAGAAAAAGATTGTGGAGAACCTGTACATCACAAAGGGTCAGATATTTGCAGAGTTTGTTTTAGAGGCACTAATAAAAAAAGGAGTTCCACGTTTTGTGGCATATAGAGATGTTCAAAGGGTTGCATTTGAGGCAAAAGACAAGGAAATACAATATATTGATGCAATCAAAAATGACAAGGCCTTTTCATCAAAACTTTCAGAAAAAGAGATTGATGCAATATTTTGTCCTGAGAAACATCTAGGTGCATCACCTACAATTATCAGCAATGTCAACAAGTCAGTTCAAAAGACAATCAGAAAATTCATCTAGATTTTAAGAGATTCTTGTGAATTTTAGAGCCATACTGTAATGCTTTTTTTCTTTTGGTTGCAGAAACTCTAGGCACTCCTGCTTCTATTGCCACCTCTCTTATGGCATGTTTTCTTATTAGGTCGTACTTGTTGCGTATCTTTTTTGATAAAGGTACAGTCTTTGCAAATTTTATAAAATCATCAGACAACAAAGGCTGTAATATTTTTACGTTAAACTCGGATGCTACATCGTTTACTGCTTTCATCATATTTAATTCGTTTTCAAGTTTTGAATTCATTAGTTCCAAGACTTTGTCTTCACCTTGCTCTACAACATCACGATAAGCATTGTATCCACAAAACAATTCGTCAATCCCGTTTGCAGTAATTACAGTATCTATTTGCAAACTTTGTGCAAGCTTTGATACATAGTAAAATGCAATACAATTCTCGTTCCAAGAGAGGTTATCTGTACCAATTTTTTTGTGGATTTTTGATGTGGTTTCTGAAAATGAATTGGGATCAATTTCTAAAATTTTTTGAGAAAAGTTTAACTGTTCATTTACCTGTTTTGCAAACGAAATGTCATGTGACTCTGAAAACCCTATAGTCAATAAAGTAACATCATATCCCAGATCAGAGCATAGTTTTGCCACAAGTGTGCTATCCACTCCTCCTGAAAAGGCGACTCCAATCTTTTTTTGTGGTACGATCTTTACAATAGCTTGTTTGATTTCTTCTAAGACTTCAGATACCAACAAAAATACTCAAAATATAGGGATACAAAGTGGTTCCGATCATAACTATTAATTTTGATGGCAGACAAGTTATTTCGTGATAAAGTTATCATTTGAAGAGATTCAAAAAGAGCTGAAAGATCTAACAGGATGGAGTCTCGTTAATGGAAAACTGCACAAGGACTTTGAGTTTACAGACTTTAATCAGGCATTTGGGTTTATGACTCGAGCCGCTATGGAGATTGAAAAGATGAACCATCATCCAGAGTGGTTCAATGTCTACAATAGACTTTCAGTTGATCTTATGACTCATGACACAGGTGGAATAACACATAAAGATATCAATCTAGCAAAAATTCTAAACTCATTGTTCTGAAAGGTTATCTCAATTTCGTTACAGAATTTATATACAGACTTCAGAGAGATGACGTCAAATGACCTCAAATCCCACAATTTTAGATTCAGATTTTAGATATATAGACAAAAAAGGAAATCTGCTAAGAAGTAGAACAGAGCTTACAATAGCCCAAATGCTTACCTTTCTTGAAGAAGATTATGAGTATGATTACAAACTATCAATAAAAGGAAAAACAATCAATGTGGATTTCAAGACCAACAAAGGATTAATCGAAGTAATTGATAATGAAGAAGACATAACAAAATACAAAGAGATCAAAGACGATCTATCTGAAAAAAAAGTAATGGCAATTGGTCACCCAAAGTATTCTGCTCAAATAAAAGAACTGCAAGATATTGTGTTTTATGATAAAACCCCACAGACAGGTTCGATATTTTTAGAGGATGCTTCTTTTTCATTTGACTATGCTCATATTTTGCCATTAGTTGAAAAGTGCTCAATCTTGCATGGCCACACATCTTCTGTAATGGTAGAACTTGTAGGACAGATGAAAAACAATCTGTTAATTGATTTTGGTGAGGCAAAAAAAATTATCAAAGATGTAATCAATATCTTTGATCACAAGTTCTTCATTAACAAAAAATATCTAAAAAAAGAAGATGAATCTCATTATCAGATTCAATTTGATGGTCCAAAAGGCATGTTTGATTTACAAGTTCCAAAAAACACCACATATCTTTTGGAAGGTGAAGCAACAGTTGAGAATTTATCAACTGAAATAATCAGATTACTTGCACCTAGATTCCCAAAGAACGTAGAGGCATTAGGAGTTTACATCTATGAGGGATACAACAAGGGATCCCATATCATATCAAACATTGCAAGAAAGTAGAAAATGGAACCGAAAATAAAAGAAAAAGCATGGAATCCAGAGTTAGAGCAACAAGTATTAAAAAAATGGGAAGATTCTAACATCTATGATTTTGTTTTAGCAGAGAAAAACTATACCATAGACACACCGCCTCCTTATCCTTCAGGTAGACCATGGCACATTGGTGCTGCATCTCACTATTCACAAATCGATATGATTGCCAGAACCGCACGAATGGCTGGAAAAAATGTCTATTTTCCAATAGGCATTGACAGAAACGGTCTTCCAGTGGAGGTGTATACTGAAAAAAAGCACAACATAAGAATGAGAGAAACTGAGAGAGGGGAATTTTTGAATTTATGTCGAGATGCACTTGATGACTTGGAATCAGAAATGATTCAGATAATGAAAAATCTTGGAATAAGCGGGGGAATCAAAGACTACTACAGGACAGACTCTGAAGAATACAGAGCCCTTACACAATCTACATTTATTGAATTGTGGAAGAGAGGACAAATCTATCTTGCCACAAGACCAAACAACTATGATTGGGTTTCTGGAACAACGATTGCAGATGCTGAAATTACATACCTTGAACTTCCAACAAAACTAGTTTACATGAGATTTAGCGTAAAAGATTCTGATCAAAAAATTATTATTGCAAGTACAAGGCCTGAGCTTCTTTGTGCATGTAAGACAATTATTGTAAATGAGGAAGATGAGAGATACACTAATCTTGTAGGAAAAAAGATAGTTGTTCCAATTACAAACCAAGAAGTAGAGATTAAGACACATTACTCTGCACAAAAAGAATTTGGTTCAGGAGCTATGATGGTTTGTAGCTATGGTGATCAAAACGATGTTGCACTTTTTCGTGAGTTAAAGCTAGGAGAAGTTGTTGCAATTGGTCTTGATGGAAGAATGACAAAGGCTGCAGGCAACTATGCAGGATTAAAACCAAAACAAGCAAGAGCAAAAATTATTGAAGATTTAGAAAATAATGGATTTATTGAAAAGATAGAAGAGATATATCACAGAACACCAGTCTCTGAGAGAAGTAAAAATCCAATTGAAATTATACCAATGGAGGAATACTATCTAAAGCAGATGGATTCAGTTGAAAAAATGAAAAGTCTTGGAGATGAAATTACATTTTATCCTGATATGCACAAACAAATCCTGATGAACTGGCTTGATTCTATCTCAATTGATTGGCCAATATCAAGGCGAAGATACTATGGCACTGAGATTCCGATATGGTATTGCAAGAGTTGTTCTGAACCACATGTTCCGGAACCTGGAAAATACTATAGACCTTGGAAGGAAGAATCTCCAATCAAAAACTGCTCAAAGTGCGGAGCAACAGAATTTGTAGGAGAGGAGAGAACCTTTGATACATGGATGGATTCTAGTGTATCACCACTTTTTGTAACAAAATTCCAAAAAGACGAGGAATTCTTCAAAAAGACATATCCTGCAGCATTGAGACCTCAGGCAAAAGACATTGTAAGAACATGGCTATACTATACCCTCTTGAGATGTGAGCAACTCACAGGAAAAAAGCCTTGGTCTGAGGCATGGATTATGGGATATGGACTTGATGAAAAAGGAATGAAGATGAGTAAGAGCAAGGGAAATGCCCTTGATCCATTACCGGTTATTGAGAGAATTGGGGCTGACACGTTTAGATTTTGGAGTGCCAGTGAGATAAACCATGGATATGACTTTAGATGCTCTGAGCAAAAGATGGATTCAACAAAAAAGTTCCTAAGCAAACTATGGAATGTTTCACGATTTTTATCAAGTTTTGAGATTATAGAATCTGCTGCACCAACTGAAACTGACAAGTGGATATTATCAGAACTTGACAATCTAGTCATAGAATGCCAAAAGGGATATGAAAAATACAACTTTTTTGTACCAGCAGTTGCAATTCGTGAATTTACATGGAATCTTTTTGCTGCAAATTACATAGAGATGGTAAAGACAAGAGCATATGGTATTGGATTTTCTGATGATGAGAAAAATGCAGCAATCTATACATTGCATAAAGTGCTATCAACAATTCTCAAATTACTAGCACCAATTGCTCCATTTATCACTGAATATCTTTGGCAGACTCTATATTCAGATGAAAGCATCCATAAACAAAGACAAGCTCAATCTGAATCAGCTGACGATTATTCTTCTTTTACAAAAGAGATTACAGAATTTAATTCCAAAGTATGGAATGAAAAGAAGAGTAAGGGACTTTCATTAAAAGATTCTATCTCAATTTCTGTTCCGGAGGATTTGAGTGTATTTAAAAAAGATTTTGCATCAATGCATAATCTAATTTAGATTACAAAGTTAATCTAGACAAAAATGTAGTAATGGGTATTGAGATAAAAAATGGGGATACTAGAACTAATAAGAACAAAAATTTTATGGATCATTCTTGCAACTATTCTTTTTTACGTTCTGCTAATTTTCATTTCTGATGTAGATAAGATTTCTGAACACTTTTCACAAATTAGAATTGAATTTCTATTTTTGATATTTGGACTTGTTTTTTTATCTCATATAGTAAAGAGTTTTCGTCAAAAAGAATTCTTGAATTTCCTTGGTGAGAAAATTTCATCTACTCAAAATATGGTTATTTACATGGCAGGATTATCATTGATTAACACGCCTGGCGGTGTTGGAACTTTCATAAAGTCACTGTACCTTAAAGAAAGATTTCATATTCCAGCTGACAAGTCCATTTCAGTTATTTTTATGGAAAGATTTCATGATTTACTTGCAGGAACATCAATAATTATTGCAAGTCTTTCAATCTATTTTGGTGCCATATCAGTTTCTTTGGTCGTAATTTCAGCAATCATACTAGTTGGGACGTTTTTATTGATTCGAAAGAAAAATTTTTCGGTATTTGTATACAGTAAACTCTCAAAAATCAAATTCATATCAAAGCGTCTGCCTGATATAGGACCAAGCGAATCATTTTCCATTTTGACAAATCCAAAAAGTATGACAAAAGGATGGGTAATTAGCACAGTAGGATGGGGAATTGACTCATTGGCAGTCTATGTAGTTTTTCTTGCACTAAATGTTGATCTAGGTTACATTTTGACATCTCAGATCTATTTTACTTCTTTAGGATATGGTGTTTTGTCCTTTATGCCTGGAGGAATCGGTGTTCATGAAAGTGTAGCTGATCTTTTGCTAATACAACAAGGATTGGAGCTCTTTGTAGCATCATCACTTGTAATATTAACAAGGTTGTGTACAATGGGGTTTGCAACTATAATTGGAGTTATTTTTACTAGAATTGCAATAAAGCAAAAACTGCAATCTTAATTCAAAATTTGACGTATGAAAAATCAAACAAAGAAACTAAGGTGAATGTTTTTTGAGTCTAGATACAGGGTTTGGTAATAATAACTTGTGTAGAAGATACAATTTTCCAGTGTTCTTTTATTTCATCATGGAACCATTTGTAAGAATCAAGAGTTTTTTGTGGATTTATTATATTGCGACAGCATTTGGGCATATGATTCCATCATGGTATGAACATAGTTATCAAATGACTTAATGGCAGTTACTCGTATCTTGGCGTATTCATCAAATAATCTTGAGGCCATTTCAAAATTCTCAATATAGTTATTTTTGATTGATTCAGAATTTTTCTTGATTTGTCTTAACACTCCCTGATCTATGTTTAGCTTGTCAAAAAACTCCTTTTCTGCAATATAGCAGGTTCCGAAAATATCATCTAAAGTGTGAAGATAGGCAGTGTACATGTCTGAAAAGTTTTGAAATATTGATGGTATTTGGGATTCCATCTTCTTAATTACTTCAGATGTGTCTTCTTTCATAATGTCACAGACAGACAGCTTTTCTTCTTGTTTTTCAGGTTTGGATTCTTTTTCCATAATTATAACATCTTTTTTTTAAATTTAACAGATTTCCCAATTTAGAATATAGATCTATAGTATTTCATATTGTTGGAATTTATTTTTAAAATATCTATTTAAAGTCTAGACTTTATGGTTAAGAGAATCAACGTATGGCGGAAAGTCATCATCTAGCAAAACTGCGTTTCTAGAGTAATCAACATCTACTGCAATAATTACTGGTTTATCTTTTATGGTCTTTGATTTTTCTAAAACTTGGGAAAATTCTTGTACGGACTTCACATGATGTCCTATTGCCCCAAAGCTTTCTGCAAGCTGAACAAAGTCTGGATTTTCAAATTTCGTAAAAACGCTTTTACCAAATTCATATTTTTCTTTAAGTGAAATCAAATTAAGATCAGAGTCCACCCAAACAATGACGATAATGGGCAACTGTAATCGGACTGCAGTTTCTATTTCTTGCACATTCATTAAAAATCCACCATCCCCAGTCATAGCAACAATGATTTTTTCAGGATAGACTAGCTTTGCTGCAATTGCGCCGGGCAATGCAAATCCCATTGAGGCAAATCCATTTGGCACAAGACATGTGTTTGGCTCAAATGTTTGATAAATTTTTGAAATCCATAGTTTGTGAGAACCTACATCAGACAACAAAATATCATCATGATTCAACGTATTTCTCACATCAATGACTAGTTTTTCGGGTTTTATTGGATATGAAATCTCATCTTTGAAAGTATCAATTCTTTCTAGTACTTCAGAGCGAACCTTTCTGAAAACATCTGGAATTTCTTTTCGCGGATAAATATCAAGTAAAGAGTTCTCTGATTGTACTTTTTCTAGTTCTTCAGATATTGCGTCAATCGCATCGCCAATATCAGAGGCAATTTCAACATCTGGTCGATAAAAGGTGTAAACTTCAGACGGAGTGAAGTCAACATGAATTATTTTCTTGTTTAATTCAGAGTTCCACATTCTTGGAGTGTATTCTACTAGATCATATCCTACAGATATGACAACATCAGCTTCCAGTACTGCTTGTAATGCATGATCAGCATCCTTTATACCAATTGTTTGAAGATGTGTTTCATAATCATCAGGAATTACTCCTTTTCCCATGAAGGTGTTAATAGAACAGATTTTTGTTTTCTGAACAAATTTTCTTATCTGTTCACTTGCATCTTCTCTGATACAACCATTTCCTACAAATATTATGGGTTTTTTTGCCTCAAGAA
Organism: Nitrosarchaeum sp.; assembly: GCA_965223865.1. Classification (GTDB taxonomy): domain Archaea; phylum Thermoproteota; class Nitrososphaeria; order Nitrososphaerales; family Nitrosopumilaceae; genus HKST03. The sequence goes on along the minus strand of OZ245020.1, from coordinate 712,147 downwards.
TAATTTTTACTGCTTCATGGATTAATTTAGAGTTTGGTTTTGATCTAAAAATTTCTTGAGAACCAATAGGAGGAATGTCAGAATCTAGTTTTGCAACATCTTGTGGAAGTTCAATGTGTGTAGCTCCAGGTTTCTCGGTTAATGCAATCTTAAAAGCTCGCCTGACTATCTCAGGAATATTTTTTGCATTTCTAATAGACCAACTCCATTTTGTAATCGGTTCAAACATCTTTACTACGTTAAGATTTTGGTGTGATTCTTTGTGTAAAAGATAAGAATCAGTCTGTCCAGTTATGGCAAGCAATCTTGATCTGTCCATGTTTGCATTTGCCACACCTGTTGCAAGGTTTGTTGCCCCTGGTCCAAGGGTGGCCAAACAAACACCTACTTTACCCGAAAGCCTACCATAGACATCAGCCATGAAAGCAGCACCTTGTTCATGTCTAGTTAGGATAAATTTTATTTTTGATGATTCTGCAAGAGACATCATCATAGCAGCATTTTCCTCACCAGGAATACCAAAGATGTACTCTACACCTTCAGCCTCTAAGCATTTGATTAAGAGATCTGAAGCTTTCATGTAACGACCAGGATTGTTTTTTGTTTGTTGCAATTATGTATTGTTGAAAAGATCTATAAACAATGCCGTTACTTTTTGTTCAAACAAATGTCTCTTTGCCAACATTTGGAACACCAAGTCTATTGGAGAAACTCCAATAGAGACATAAGATGAGGTTGAAAAGCCCTGGATATAAAATCTAGCTTTTAAAAAAAATTGAATATTTACAATATGAAGAGAAATCTAAAAAATTAGTTTATCTGACTAGCCAGTTTTACAAAATATTTGTGCAATGATACATCTTTTGTCAGTTCCGGATGAAATGAAGTTCCAATTACATTTCCTTTTTTGACTGCAACAATTTTTTCATTAAACTTTGATAATACCTCAACATCAGAGCCAACATCTGTAACTGATGGAGCCCTAATGAAAACACCATTAAATTTTGGAATATCAATTGAATCCATTGAAATGTCTGCCTCAAAAGAATCTCGCTGTCTACCAAAAGAGTTTCTCTCAAGTTTAATGTCTAGGTATTCTATTAGTGGCTGATTTGTTTTTCCAACTATTCTATCATCTGCGATATTAGATAACATGATCATTCCTGCACAAATGCCCAAGACAGGCATTCCTCCCTCTATTTTCTCTTTAATTTTTTTCAGAGAACTATTCACCAGAGATAGTTGGCCAATTGTTGTACTCTCACCACCAGGAATTATCAGCCCATCAATTTGAGAGATCTCTTCAGGAGTTTTTACACTAGTTACTGTTCCCTCTAAGTTTAATTCTTTTAGTGCTGCTTTTGTTGCAAGAGTATTTTCTGCAACATCTCCCTGGATAGATAAAATACCAACATTAAGGCTCATGCTGAACTACCACGCTCCTGCATCTTTAGCTCCAAAGTTTTTACATCAAGGCCTAACATTGATTGTCTTTCATCAATCATCTTTTGTGCTTCCTTTACTTTTTCAGGTTCATTCCAAAATGTGGTTGCCAAAACAATTGATCTTGCTCGCTCTTGTGCATCATCTGCATTAAAGATTCCAGAACCAACAAATATTCCATCACATCCAAGTGACATCAAATATGCAGCATCAGCTGGTGTTGCAATTCCACCGGCTGCAAAATTAACAACAGGTAATCGTCCTAGCTTTGCGGTTTCTCTTACAATATCATAAGATACCTTGAATTCTCTTGCCATCCTAACCAGGTCTTGATCATCGCCAGAATCATAAATTGATTTTATTGCTCGTAATTCATCATTTACTTTTTTGATATGAATTACAGCTTCTGCTACATTTCCAGTACCTGGCTCTCCTTTTGTTCTAATCATTGCAGCACCTTCTTCGATTCTTCTTAGAGCTTCAGCTAGTGAGCGTGCTCCATTAACAAAAGGAGTGGTGTAATCCCATTTCCAAATGTGATGATATTCATCAGCTGGAGTCAAGACTTCTGATTCATCAATCATATCAACATTCGTCTCTGCAAGTACTCGAGCTTCATAGACGTGACCAATTCTGCATTTTGCCATTACAGGAATTGTTACTGAATTCATAATCTCTTCAATAATTCTAATACTTGCAGTTCTTGCAACACCTCCTGCTTTTCTCACATCAGAGGGAAGTTTATCTAAAACCATAACAGATACGGCCCCTGCCTCTTCAGCAATCTGTGCTTGTTCTACATTTGTGACATCCATTACAACTCCATTTTTTAGCATATGAGCAAATCCACGTTTCAGAGTTGATGTGCCACGTAAAATATCACTATTATCTGATTTTTCACAAACTATTCCCTTTGCATCATCTCTTTGACCAGATAGTGAAAGCATGCACAGAGTCTTACCTGAAGGCTATTTGTACCTATTCACTAACTTGCTTTATGATTTGATCTAGTTGAGATTCAACCATTGTTATAATTGGCGGAATGAATTTGGCAGTTGCGTTTTGTTCAGGCCAGTGAATTTGGTTTACTTGAGCATTTACAGTGACTTTGACACTCGATTTTTGATATTTTGTTACATTTTCTAAAATAGGAAATGACTCTGAGGGAATTGCAACAAATCCAGTCTCTTTGATTAATGCCTTTAGTTTTTTATGTTTGGTTTCATCTATATTAGACCGGATTTCCGGATTTGGATATCCTGCTTCAGTTAAAGTGTATCTTACTTCACCGTTGTTCTCAATTACAAGAATTTCTGATTTTTGTGAAATGACTCTATCTGTTATGCTGTTTGATATTTTTGTTAGTTGATGCTTTGTGTATTCAATTTCAATTCTATCACTTGGATTAGCTGCTGAAAAAGGAATTTCGGGTTTTGTTATTAATGGAATTGCAATTAAAATTGCAAGAATAACTGGAATTGCACCTATTGCTAAAAGGATTGGTTTTACCATGATTTTGTTACAAATTTTTTCCTTTAATTCGCAAATAAATCTTGGTTAAAATAACTTAAAATTCAAGTCCATTTCATTCATGATCGTGGGGTCGTAGCCTAGCCTGGTAGGGCGACAGTGTCTACGAATAGATCACCGCTAAGGGCTCCAGAGGTTAAACTAAGCTAAAACTGACTAACGGATGATGTAAGTTTGGAGCTGTAGTGACCCGTAGGTCGCCGGTTCGATTCCGGTCGGCCCCACGTTAGAATCCTAAGTTTTGTTTCTTAGAACATTTAGTGCAGAACCTGCCTTGAACCATTCAATCTGAGCTTTGTTGTATGAATGGTTTAGTAGGATTTCTTCTTGAGGACCATCACTATGATTTAAAATGCAACTGATTTGTTTTTGTGGTTCTATTTCATTTAATTTCACAAGACTGATTTTGTCGTTTTCTTGAATTTTGTTGTAGTCATCTGGATTTGCAAAGGTTAATGCCAAGACTCCTTGCTTTTTCAGATTTGTTTCATGAATTCTAGCAAAACTTTTTGTAATCACTGCGGCACATCCCAGATGTCTTGGGGTCATAGCTGCATGCTCTCTGCTGCTGCCTTCTCCATAGTTGTTGTCTCCAATAATTATCCATCTCATGTTTTTTTCTTTGTACTGCCTTGCAATTTTTGCAAAGTTTTCAATATTTCCTGTTAGATGATTTTTGCCCTCACCTACTTTGTCATTAAATGCATTTACAGCACCCAACAGCATATTATCGCTAAGATTATCCAGGTGACCTCTCAGAGAAAGCCAAGCTCCAGCTGGTGAGATATGATCAGTAGTACATTTTCCTTTGGCCTTTACCATTATATGAATAGATTCAAAGTCTTTTCCATCCCATTTTGAAAAAGGTTCTAATCGTTGTAGACGCTTGCTGTTAGGATCAATAATCACATCAAGATCATCAGAGTTTGCTGGAGGGGCAACATAGATTCCCTCTGGTCGCATAAAGCCTTCAGATGGAACCTCAGGTGCAGGTTTTGGAGGTTCAAGTTTGAATAGGGTTCCATCTGCTGCAGTTAATTGATCTTTGAGTGGGTTAAATGATAAACGACCACCTAAGGCTAGAGCAATTATCATTTCAGGGCTTCCAATAAAATTCAGAGTGTTTCTGTGTCCATCATTTCGTCCAGGAAAATTTCGATTAAAGGTGGTAACAATTGTATTTTTATCATCATTTTCTAGTTCTGGTCTTGACCATTGTCCAATACAAGGACCACAGGCATTTGCCAATACTGTTGCACCAATGTCTTTGAGAGAGTCCATTTGTCCATCTCTTTCAATAGTTCCTCGTATTTGCTCCGAACCAGGAGTAACTAATAATGGAATTTTTGCTTTAATGCCCTTTGATTTTGCTTGTTCAGCTAGACTTGCAGCTCTTGACATGTCTTCATAAGATGAGTTTGTGCAACTTCCAATTAATGCAACAGAGATTGGATCAATGTAATCATTAGATTGTACATCGCTTGCCAAGTCCGAAATTGATCTTGCCAAATCTGGAGTATGCGGACCTACAATATGAGGCTCCAGAGTGGATAGATTAATGTCAATGACTTTATCAAAGAATTTTTCTGGATTTTCTTCAACTTCTGGATCAGCTACTAACAAGTCCTTGTATTGATTTGCAAGTTCGGCAATCTTTTCTCTATTAGTATAATTCAGATAAGTTTCCATTCTTTTATCATATGGAAAAATTGAGCATGTTGCTCCAATTTCTGCTCCCATGTTCGTGATAGTAGCCTTTCCAGTGCAACTAATAGATTCAGCTCCCGGACCAAAATATTCTACAATTGAATTTGTCCCTCCTGAAACTGTTAATTGTTCGGCAACTTTGAGTATGATATCTTTAGGAGCAGTCCAACCATTTAACTCACCAGTAAGTCTAACGCCGATTCTCTTTGGATACAACAATTCCCAAGGCATGCCAGCCATCGTCTCAGCAGCATCCAGACCACCGACTCCAACTGCTATCATTCCAAGTCCTCCGGCATTTGGTGTATGAGAGTCAGTACCAATCATCAATCCACCAGGGAATGCATAATTTTCTAAAACCACTTGATGAATTATTCCTGCACCAGGCTTCCAAAACCCACAGCCATACTTTGCAGCAGCTGATTGCAAGAATTTGAATACTTCGCTATTTTCATCCAGAGAGACCTTCATGTCAATATCTCCTTCAACTTGAGCTCGAATTAGATGATCACAGTGTACGGTTGTGGGTAGTGTGGATTGTTTTAGTCCTGCTTGCATGAATTGAAGCATTACCATTTGTCCTGTAACGTCTTGAAGGGCAACTCTATCAGGTCTAAGAAAAACATAATTTTTTCCTCCATCAAGACTTTTTTCACCTACATCTTGCAAGTGTCCCGACAAAATTTTTTCAGTAAGAGTGAGAGGCCTTTGTACAACTTTTCGATATTTTTCTGAATTTTCTTTTAATTTTTTGTAAACTTTTGAAACCATTTCAGAAGTTGTCTCTATTTCCATGAGAGAATGTTAATTTATCGGGAATTTAATATTATCAATTCTAAATTAATGAAAAATATCATAATATATTGAAAAATTCCTTAACAATTATAAGCCAAAAGCAGCTTCCTAATTGATTGTTGGGAGTTACAAAATTCTGAGGGAGTATTGATATGGTGAATAAAGGTTTTCCAAAATTTGGTATGTCACAGGCAGGAGCATTTGTAGCTGCACTAAAAAATTACAATTTACCGGATTTTATTTTAGAGTTAGTTGCAAAAGAATGCAAGTCAGATCTTCTTGAAAGAGGAAGAATTGATGATAGACTGCAAAGTATGAATGATGATGCCCTAGAGTTATTACATAAGGTATTTGTCGAATGTGAAGAAGACAAGGCAGGAAAATTTGCACAATACAGATTCTTTGCCTATGTATCTAGCATGTATCACAAATGTGAAGTTTTAGTTAATGAGACCATTCCAGGTGTTAGCGGTAAAAATCACAAGATTCCAGTAGCGGTAAAAAATAATGGAATGTATATTTCAGTTGCTTACAACAAAGCAACTGGAAACCCTGTAAACAAAAAAGAAACTACAAGATTCTATGAGATGGTAGATGATATTAAGAAAGGAGATCATGGAACTATGTTAACTGATGCAATTTATGGATCTTCAGTAGGATTCAGAGGAGATGCATTAGTTGAGCTAGAAAACCTGAGCAAATCAAGAACAAATGATCCTGAAAACAAACTAGATTTTAAGACAGCAAACTTTGAAAATAATATCTATTCAGTAACAAAGTGTTAGTGAGAAAAATCCTAAAATTTGAATTTTAAAAATACTAAATTTTTAGATCAGAGGTATCAATTGTAAGAAAGGTTGGTTTCCCATCTGTTTTTTTAAAATCAGAATCATATTGTTCAAAGTATAACTGATCATAGAAGTGTTTGCTCCATATCTCATGAACGTCGTCTTTGAATTTCTTGTATCCAATTGACCTTAAGAGTTCGTGTGCTAATTCATGAGAAACTGTGGTACAGTTTTTCTCTGCAAGGAATAGGGTATCATTGGGATTTGTAGGACGCTTCCAGTAAATCATTCCAAAATTTTCAGCATGATATCCTTCACAGGTACAGTCAGTCCACAATGGCCTAAAATGGCACAAGTAGAAATGAAAGATTTCTTTTCCTCGTTGCTCGTGATCTTGTAACATAGTGTGAGTGTCTAGTTTCTGAAACAAAGTTCTTGGTTTTGTAACTAATTCATCACATCGAATATCAAAATCCTTATTGAATTTTTCCTTAATCCAAACTTTGAAAAACTGTGCCATTTTTTGGATATACTCAAATTCTGGTTTTCGTTTTTCAAGATCTTCATCTTTTACAACAAAAATAAAATGTAAAATCATAATAAGAAAAGGGGGTGTTTATGTCTGACCTTCTATACCCATTAGGGTTAGTGTCGATCGAATCTTCTCAATTTTTCTGATTTTCCATGTAATGGTTTCTCTAAGTTTTTCAACAGTGTCAGATTCAATCTTGGCCAAGATATCGTATGCACCAAAAGTTCCATGAACTTCTTTTACACCTTCTAGACCCTTAAGTTGCTGAATAATAGCCTCTTCTGAACCTAGTTCACAGTTTATTAACACATAAGCTGTTGCCATAAATCACATTAAACAAATCGACTATATCAATAAACCGATTCAATCCAAACTAGTTTTGGGAAATCTGAATAATTTCATCCCAGATTTCCTTTGGAACAGGCATCATAGACAGTCTTGAAATACGTAAGAGCTCCCAATCCTTAAATTTTTTCTGTTTCTTCATTTCATTTAGAGTTACAGGTTTTTTTAGCGGTTTTTTGTATTTGACATCAACTACAATAAATCTCTCGTTGTCTTCTTCTGGATTTGGATATGGTTTTGAGACGACTTCCATAATTCCAACTGCTTGTCTTTCATCACCGGTATGATAAAACAAGACCAGATCTTTTGGCTTCATCTCTCTCATATGTTTTAGTGCAAGATTGTTGTGGACTCCATCCCAAACTGTTTTTTTGTCTTTTTTTAGATTTTCAAAATTGTATCCTCTAGGACCACTAGGTTCTTGTTTGGCTAGCCAATATTTTACCATTTTCAGTTATCACTAAGATCAAGCATGCTTTATGCTTTTTAAAAAACAAAATTGTTCCCCGGTTCTGACTCGCACAAGATCATTGGTATTTAGCCAAAACCTCCTTGGGTTTTCTAACCGGGGTTTGCCCATAATGTAGCACACCTGGGTGAATTAGAAATCATTGGTATCAATACGATCGACATCATCCTAATCCGTCTGCGTGCCTGCTCTTGGGCAATAAATAAAGAACCAAACTCTGCTAAAAACTATTGAGGTCCATTGTTTGAATAGTAAAATAAGGCATAAAAATTATGAATTATTTTAAAATAGCAGATTTTTCTTTAATCAATAATCCCAGTAAGGGAAATTTCAAATCCAACTACAGGAACACGAATCTTGTAATTTTCTATTGTCTTTGAATTTATCTCGCCAATAATTCCAACAGGTTTTTCATTAATCAATATTGATGCAGATCTTCCTTCTTCAAAGATAGGATCAAAAGAAGTTTTTGTTTGAATTTCCAAGTTTAATCCAATTTTTAATGCTGACTGTAAAATTGATTTTATTTCTGTAAAATTTGCATTTCGATGAGCACTTATTCCTGCTAAACTAATTTTTTCTTGGATAGGTTTATCTTCTGAAAATATAGTTCCAGTCTCAAACAATTTTTGAGGATATGATGCATGAATGTTACGGGATAGATTTTCAATTAATTCAGGAAGTATAGAATCACGAAGAATTGTATGCTCTTGGCTTTTCGAGTCTAAAACGGAGATAATTTTTTTAGGTTCTCTATTTATCATTTCATATAATACTCGTTTACTTGTTAAGCTAGAGTTTAGGGCTTCAGAATATCCAAGTCCAATCATTGTTTGTGAAAGAGATTTTAGATTCATTGAAACATTATTTATTTGTCCTATTGTTTGAGATGGAGACAATTCAGGTTCTAAATTTTGAATTCCAAAACCCAATGCAACTTCTTCTACCAAGTCCATTGGCCCAAGAATATCAAATCGATATGAAGGTATTGTACAAACAATATTTTTACCCTTTGATATTGCATCTAGTCTTGATTTTTTTAGTGATGAAAGAATTTTTGGAGTTTTGAGAGTCAATCCCAAGGTTTGATTAATCAGAGTTGGAGTTATGGTCATATTTTTTGATTCTAGTTTTGGAGAGGTGTTTTTAGAACCTGAAATTTTTACGTTTACCAAAGAAAATCCTGCCGTTTGAAGAATTGTAGCAACTATTGAAAGCATATCTTCAGCGTCTTGTTTACTGATTCCAGTAACTTCTACAAAGAGATTCTTTGTTTTGGTAGTAACAGTCGTAACAGCAGCATTAATGATAGGCGGAAATGACACTGTTTTTTGTGTTGAATCAATTATTATTGGAACTTGAGAAGAGTTTCCCAAAATATCTCCATAGTCTTTTCCCACATCTGTGTCTTTGAGAATTTCTGAAATTGAAAGTTCAGCATCAGAATTTAGAGGTATGAACTTGTAAGATCTTTTAGCTGTAGTATATGTCAAGGGAAATGAAATTTTATCAAGGTCATGGATTCCAATTGAAGATTTTTTTCTTTTTCTTCCAATGCCAAAATGAAGATCTTCTTGCATCACCATTAATTGTTTGATAATTTTGTCATCTATCTTTCCGCTTTTGGCTACAATTCCTGTGACAAATGGACGAATCTTTGATACTCCTGGTTTTACATTAAGGGTATAATAGTTGGATTTTTTTATTTTCAAGTTTATTGCTCCAGTTTTAATTCCAAGTAATCCTTGCAAACCAAGAGTAATTCCAAAATCAGTTGAATAATCAGGTCTGTTGGGACTATACTCTACTCTAACTACATCTCCTTCTTCTGATTCAATATCCAATCCTAGAAAAGGTAGTGAGTCAGATATTTGCTTTTTTGAAACATTTCCAATTAATTTTTGGAGTCTAGAATAAGATAATTCAACTACTGGCAATTTGTTGCACTCCTTAACCAATTAAGATCATTATTGTAAAATTCTCTTACATCATCAAGACCGTACTTTAACATGGCAATTCTCTCTATCCCACCACCCCAAGCTAAAACTGGTTTATTGATTCCAAGGGGTTTTGTCACTTCAGGTCTAAAAATACCCATCCCAAATAGTTCTACCCATTTTCCTAATCGGTCATTGAAAACCATTGTTTGCAGAGATGGTTCTGTGTATGGGAAAAATGTAGGCCAGAACTTTATTTTTGTAATTCCAATCCTTTTATAGAATTCTCTTTGAATTCCCATCAAGTCTCGAAGTGTTGCATTTTTTCCTACAACAACTCCTTCTATTTGATTAAATTCTACGAGATGTTTGTAGCTAACTTTTTCATTTCTGAACACGCGTCCCAGTGAAAAAACTCTTGCTTCATCAGGTTTGTTTTCTGCTAGATGTTTAATCGTTACACAAGTCGTATGAGTTCGTAAAACCACTTTTCTGGCTTCATTAATATCCCAAAGATAATTCCATCCTTTCTTATGAGATTCAGAAACTTTTCTTATCTGCTCTGAGGTTCCAATCTTTTTTGCAGATATGCCATTAAGATAGAATGTATCTTGTAATTCTCTTGCAGGATGATCTTGAGGAGTAAATAATGCATCAAAATTCCAAAAGCTTGATTGAGTCAGGTTGCCAATGATTTCAGTGAATCCCAATGTGACAAAAATTTCCCGAATTTCATCAATCGTATCTTTTAGAGGATGAGTTCTTGCTACAAATATCTCAGGAACTTTGGCTTCAACATCAATGGCTCCTTGAGATTCAGAGATTTTAATGGATTTCGCATTCTCTGTTAGAGAGATTTCCTTTGAGGATATTACCTCCTCAACTATAAAATCAGGTCTTTTTAAAAGACTAGTTAAGTCATTTTTATTAATCTGGTTTTTGAGTTCTTTGCCTTTTCCAATTTTTTTTATGGTATTTTCTCCTGGGAGATTATCAGGATAGTTTTTTAAAATAATTTCATCATTTGAAGATTCAATCCAATTGTTTTTTCGTGCTAAACCCATTGCTGGACCAAAAATAGAACCAAGTTCTCTTTGTAAATCCTTGATTTTTTTTGGCGTGTCTTTTAGTAAATCAAGTAATCTTTTTTCAGGCAATCCTTTTTCAAATGCTTCAATACCATTTTTCCCAAGTGAAAGAGTAATGGTTTTTGATTCACTAACATTTGCCAAGTCCTTTAATCTAAGCCACTCTATTCCTCTTCTAATTTGATCAGGTGAAAGATTGGTTGATTTTTCAAGTTCTTCCATTGATTGTTTTGAAGTCTCTTTTAGAGCTGTGATAATTTTTTTTTCAATCTCATGAAAAACTTGTGACAACAGCAGAAAGTTCGAAAAAGACTTTTTAAACCTTAACCTAAGTCAAAATAAATGTCAGTTGATGACTTTGTTGTAACTCCTTGGCATGTGGAAGGGGATATTGATTATGATAAACTGATAAAGAAGTTTGGTACTGAAAAAATTTCAAATGCAGTTTTAGATAAAATAAAGAAAATTGCAGGAGAGGACCATTTTATGTTAAGAAGAGGTATTTTTTTCTCACATCGAGAGATGAGTAGAATTTTAGAAGATTATGAAAAAGGAGAAAAATTCTTTCTTTATACTGGCCGTGGTCCGTCAGGTCATACTCATATTGGTCATTTAGTTCCATGGGTTTTTGCAAAATGGTTACAGGAAAAATTTGGAGTAAATATGTATTTTCAACTAACTGATGATGAAAAATTCTTCTCAAAACAAAATTTGAGTTTGGAAGATACCAGCAAATTTGCTTATGAAAATGCACTTGACTTCATTGCACTTGGATTTAGACCTGAAAACACTAAGATAATAATCAATACAAAAAATATTCAAACTCTATATCCAATAGCTGCTCAAGTTGCAAAAAAAATAAACTTTTCAAATACTAAAGCAGTCTTTGGATTTACAAACGAAACCAACATTGGAATGATTTTCTATACATCTTTGCAATCGGCACCCTGTTTTATTGAAGACAAACCTGTTTTGATTCCATTAGGTGTTGATCAGGATCCACATTTCAGATTAACTCGAGACATTGCACCAAAAATTGGAAAACCCAAACCTGCTCTGGTTCACAATATTATGATTCCAGGATTAGGAGGACCTGGTGGAAAGATGTCAGCATCTGATGAAAATGGAACTGTATACACTACTGACTCTCCAAATGTTGTAAAAAAGAAAATCAACAAGTATGCATTTTCAGGAGGACAGCCAGATATAGAGCAACATAGAAAGATAGGAGGAAATCCAGACATTGATGTTTCATATCAATATCTCAGAATATTCTTTGAACCAGACGACGGCAAACTCAATTCCATCTATGAGGATTACAAATCTGGAAAAATGTTAACTGGTGAGTTAAAGGCTATTTTGATTGAAAAAATAAATCAATTCCTTTCTGTGCATCAAGAAAAAAGAGAAAAAGCAAAAGACCAGATAGACCAATTTCTTTTTGAGAATAAATGAAAATTCGAGTAAGTTGTGAAGACAAATATGAGGCTCAAAAACTTGCCAGTCTAATTTTTATCAAAGAAGCAAAGGAGACATTTATCACATCAATTCTTAATGTTATAGAAAATGAGTTAGTAGTTTCCCTAAAGGACAAATCAGCTCACAGTATTCTTCTAAAAGATGAAAATCACGTAGAAATTTTTGCAGATTTTATTCAGTCAGTAATTGATAAAGAGCATAAGATAATTTCAACGTTAGTTTTGGAACAGGATGTAGAAATTGTCAAAGGATGAACTATTTCATAAATGCTGCATAAAATGCAATTATTCCAACCATTGCAATTAGACTTAGTCCTAGTGCCTTAAAGTCTCCACTCATAAAATTAGTCCAAAATTATTATAATTAAAGTGTTAACAAATTCTCAAGAGTGATTTTTAATGATCATCGTGGAAAATATCGGCTCTTTTTTTGGGTTTTTCAGATTCTGTTTTTCTTTGAGGTTCTCTTATTTCATTACAATTCAAGCAAAGAATTCGTAGTTCTTTTCTAGCCAAATCAGGTTCAGCGATATATTTTCCCCATGATGATGCAAATCCACCTCTTCGAATTCGATCAAAAGCATCAGTATCGTAAATGTGTGTAAATCCTAATGCTCTTACATCTCTAAACCCACAACTAGAACATACCTTACCCCCAAGGATCTCAAATAATTTTTCTTTAAGAGATTCATAAAATTTTTCAGAACCACCTGAATAGAAACTCTCTTGCTTTTTTTGAAATTTATCACTTTTTGATTTTTTTGGTTTATTGATATCCCTGGAATATCTTTCTCGGGATCGGTCATCTTTAGAATTGCTTGATCTTCTTGATTTTCTTGGTTCATTTTTTTCAAAGCATTTGCTACAGTAAACAGGTTTGTTAAATTTTGGCTCAAAAGGAATTTTACATTCTATTCCACAATCGCCACAGGTTACGTTAAACAATTCTCTATTTCTATCAAATTTAGAATTAGATTGACGAGAATTCCTAAAAGAGCGAGGGGTATCTCGGAAATTTCTATCAAATCTATTTTTGTTTGATTTAGAAATTCTTCCAGATTTTTTATCAGAATATTTTGCTTTGTAAAGGTCCATCGTTAATTATTCAAAGTTTTATGGTTATAGATAGTTAGAGCTATAACTTATGCCTGAAACTATAATCAAACCAGAGATTTGTCCATTTCAATTCCCAACATTTCTTGAACCTTGAGAAAATACAGTTTAGTTGAAGATGGCATATCATCCAAGTTATTATCAACTGCAATCATAAAGTATCTGACTGCTCTTTTTGAGATATCTAAATTAAATTTCATGGTAAGAATTGGGTCCTGTTTGACTTTGATCTTGTCTTCAAGCCACGGAGGTGCCATCTCAATTGTTTCTTTAATTATTTTATCGTACCAATAAGATAGATTTTCAGGGTGAAGACCTTGTTGAAGATAAGAGATATCTGAATTGATTTTTTTCATCATGTTATTTATGATTGCCATAGGACTAAATTCAGAAATATTGTTTTATTCCGATTACTAAAAAATTAACAATCATCTAGTCAACTCAAGACAAGTTTCCTTGAGTATCTATTTCGCAGTTTTTTATTCTAGTTGTAGATATTCGATTTCCATCTTTTGCCATGACCATTGGAACTACCACTACTTTTACTAGAGTTAGGTTCTTTTCAGACCGAAGTTGATTTAATACTGAACCCTGATTTTCTGTCTCTTCACTTACCACCAATGCCTGAACTCCTTCTTCTAAAACAGCAGGACCAAAATCATTGTCTAATTTGCTTATTTGATACGAGATATTTGGAAATTTGATTTTAATCATATTTTCTAAATTTTCTTTTCTTATATCATATTGATTTTGAATTTTTTTACCTTTTCTTTTTGCTAACTCATCACTGGTAAGGCCAATAATCACTTTAGATGAGATTGAAAATGCCTTTGTAAGTAATGTAATGTGGCCTTTGTGAATAATATCAAATGTCCCACCCATTGCAACTAGATTAAATTCGGACATGATAAGAGATGGATTGTTATAAAATAAATCTACTAGCTTACTATAATTAATGCAATAGGGCCTGGGTCTGCTATTGGTACATTGCTTCTATCCCAGACAAAGGTCTCTATGAAAAATACACCTCTTTTTTCTGGAATCCAGTCAATTGATTGAGTTTGTGAACCACCTTCAATGTATCGGCCATCATATTTTCCAATAAATTCAACATAGGGTTTTTCACCAGATTCCTTTATTTGGACATAGTATCTGTATGGTATCTCATTTGATGTATGATCAGGTGATAGTTCTATCCATGAATCACTTTGAATTTTTACTGTAGTGCCTAGTTTTATTTCAGGAAGACTATTTCCCTGGAAATCAGTTACCGAAACATCAGATATGGTCACCCGTTTGGTTAGTATTTCAGGATCTGGAATTTCAATATTAATAAAATCTGAGTAAAATACATCAGATTCAGAAAACAGGTTAAATCCTACAGATCTAGGATCTATTTTTTTATTGAATTCAAATGGAATTTTCTCGTTTGGTTCCATTTCGCCAATAGGAATTGTAGAGATGCCCAAAATTCTGGGAGGCTCAAATGCATCATAGAAAGCCAAGTAAACATTTGCATCAGTTGCAGGGGCAGGTCCATTTGTTAAAATTCCAGAAAATACAAGACTATCCTTTACAAAGATATCTGTTGATTCTAGGATAAGAAGTTTGGATTTTGAAAGAGATGAATCAAAGGTTTCTAGAAAAACAGTTGCTTGAGTAATTTGAGGATTGGGTGTGTTTGACTTTATCACATATGGGGATGTACCAAGTGAAGGAATTACATCTAAGACTGTACCTCCTTTGACAACTTCTAGAGGACTAAAACTAACATAGTCGTAAAATGTTGCGCGAATTTGTACATTGGTAACTGCAGTTAAGGGATTAGTATTTTCAACAGAACCAACAACTATGGTGTATCCTTCGTCATCCTGATATACATAAGGGGATTCACTTGTAAGTTTGACTGATAAGGTAGGCTCCTTGTCATACGTTTGAGAGTAACTTTGTGAAATTGGAAATAGCATTAAAATCAGAAATAAACTAAGAAAAATTTTCTTCATATAAAATTAATTAAAAAAGGGATTAATGTTGTATGATATATCATATAGTCAACAAAAAAGGTAGCAACCTTTAACCCAGTTTCCACTATGGAATTTCAATAAAAAGAGATTAAAAATGGATTAAAATTTTTATCTTCTTTTCTTCATTGCAGTAATTGCAATCCAGTAAATGAATCCTGGAGTTAAACCTACAATGAGCGGAATCCACACAGGCCATGCGTCTGTATAACTTGCCATGTATTGAAACCAAAACTTATCCTATTTAAATCCATCCAGTAATCTGAATTTCAGAATTGATCGGATATTGAAAGTGGACTGGACGGGATTTGAACCCATGACCCCCCGCGTGCAAGGCGGGTATACTACCAGGCTATACTACCAGCCCACATCAAGAATGATTATTGTGTGGATTTTAATTGTTGTCTTCTTGGGAAGGATTTTATTTGAAAAAATCATTGTCACGTCATGGTACTTTTAGAATCTCAGGTCAAATTAAAGAAGGGTGATATTGCACCAAATTTTGAACTTTTAGGAATAGATGATAAAAAACACACAATTGATGATTATACAAATCATCAAGGAATTCTAGTAATTTTCATGTGCAACCACTGTCCGTATGTGAAAGCAAAGTCAGATGCATTCAACGAGATTTATAAAAAATTTGGGGATAAAATTGCAATTGTTGGAATTAACAGTAATGACTCTACCAATTATCCAGAAGATAGTTTTGATAACATGAAAAAAACTGCTCAAGAGAAGGAATTCAAATTTGATTATTTAGTTGATGAGACTCAAGAAATTGCTAAAAAATATGGTGCAATGTGTACACCTGATCCTTTCTTATTTAACAACAAAAAAGAACTTGTTTTTCATGGAAGAATTGATAATGCTATGAAACCAGATGATACTCCCACAGAAAAAACAATGATAAACAATATCGAAAAACTACTTACCGGAGAAACAATTGAAAAAGACTTTGATCCGTCAATTGGTTGCTCAATCAAGTGGAAAGAAAATTAAACTTAAATGACTCTTGCCTAGAGGTTTTTCTGTGGGCTCGTAGCTCAGCTTGGCTGGAGCGTTCGACTGATAAACCATTCAGAAATCGAAAGGTCATGTGTTCGAATCACATCGGGCCCATTTCTCTATTTTGGGCTTTGATATACCATTTTAGACCACTGTAATAGATCTTCAAATTTTTCAGATATGAAATCTGATTGAATTTTGAACTTTTTTCCTACTTTGCCACAAAGTGCTAATCTAATTTTTTTACCCAATTTTTCTTTTACTGAATTTACAGAGTCTGCAAAAAAGTTCAGCCCCTCTTCTGTTTTAGAAAAGACTACAACTACCATAAATCCTGATTTTTGTTTCCAAACTTTGCCCATTAATTTCTGCAAATCAAGGTCAAATAGAACATCGATTGCAGAAGACATATCCCCAAGATGAAAAACTTTCCAACCATCAGAATAAAATGAGGCCGAAGCTGCTTCAGAAATAAGACTACTATCAGGATCTGCTGAAATTACAATGATATTTCTTTTAGGGTTTGGTTCAATTTGAGATTGATTAAAGATTTGAATAGATTTTGAGATGGTATTTTCCAGTAATTTTTTCTCAGAACTTCCAATTTTCCCATCATTATACATCTCCTTTACAGCATGAATGGCTGGAAATATGACCTCAACTACAAATCTATTTGGAGATACTCCAGAATGAATACAATTTCTTATTAGAGAATAAATTTGACTCTCAGTTCCTTTTAAGAGACTTTCAAGGTACAATGAGGCAACTCTGAAATAATCAGCGGGAAAATCAAAGGATTCTTGTCCTGGTTCTAAAAACCACAAGGTCACATTTCCAATATTTTTTTGACGAAGAAATCCCTCTGCCGAAAAAATTTTCAAATATTTTGTCATAGTAACTCTGTTGATGCCAATCTTTTCAGAAATCTCAACTCCTGACATTCCAGTTTTAGAATCTCCAAAAACATCAATCAGCTTTTCCCTGATATCTTCAGCTTGATATCCTCGACCCATAGTGCTCTTGAATAAAGGTATGGTATAAAGACTAATTTCCATTCACCCAAATAACTTGATTTTGCAAATAAAATCTTAAATACTTCTGTACTTTATTGTACGGTAAGAGGAAAGTAAATTGCCGAAAGCTGGATTCAAATCAATTACCGTTTCTGAGACCGTCTACGATAAATTCCAAGATGTGTATCAGAAAAATAAAGAAGATCTAGCGATGAAGGGAGTTAACAGCTTTTCAGGTTATGTTACTTTCATGTTAGAGGAGATGATGCAAAAGGACAAAACGTTTGCAAGATATGCTCCAAAAATTGAAAAAATTTCAGTCGATGATGATAGAGTTATTCTGAAGGACAATATCAAAAACAGAATTGCCGAAGTTGCAGTTCAGAAAGGAGAGTTGTTTTGTCAGCTTTGTGACGAAAAAGATTGTGTTCATATTGGATTTGTCTTTTCACTTCCAGATGTCTACGAAGTATTGAATGCTCGTGGAATTAAACATCCAAAATAGAGTAGTGGAGGAGGTGGGATTTGAACCCACGAACTCCTGAGAGACAGGATCACCCATTTTTATGATCTTAAGTCCTGCATGTCCAAAAGCACATGGTGCTTACTTTGGCCAGGCTTGATTACTCCTCCAAAATGGTAGAAATTTGTGTGAAATTTAACAGTTTAGGGATTATGAATTTAGAATCAAGAATTATAAGGATTTTCTTTATTGTAAATTTGTGCTTCGATAGCTCAGCCTGGTAGAGCGTTACCTTGGTAAGGTAAAGGTCGCGGGTCCGGATCCCGTTCGAAGCTTAGTAATTTTTTATCAATAATTCAAAGTGACCAGTTCTATTTTTAGAGTTAGAATTAATTGTCCTATTTGCCTGAATTTTTGTAATTTTCCAAGGTTTGCTGGAAAATAACTTTGCCACCTCTTTTGAATCTGAATTTGAGAGCAATACCTTGCATCCTTTAGAATCAAGATGTTCACAAAGTTCAGTTAGTCGTAATAGATCACCAGATGTAAAATCCTTGTTTGTATAGCTTGTAAAATTGGCAGTAGTGCTTATTGGTTGATAAGGAGGATCAAAATAAATCAAATCTCCCTCTTTTGCATCTCTAAGAAGTGCCTCAAAATCCCTACATTTTATAGAAACCCTATTTGTTTTGAGAATTTGGCTAACCGAACGAAGATTTCCTTCGTTTACTATATTTGGATTAGTATACTTTCCTAATGGAACATTGAATTTTCCTTTGCTATTTACTCTGTAAAGTCCATTAAAACAAGTTCGATTCAAGAAGATTAATCGAGAAGTCTTTCCAATATCTCCTCTGGGAGTACTATCTCTAATTGAATAATAGTAAGAGTTTGAATCTTTTTGATAATTTTTTTCATGGTTTTTGAGAGATAAGATTAGATCATCTATTTTGTCTCTAATAGTGGTATATGCTAATATCAGATCAGAGTTAAGATCAGATATATTGCACTTTTGATTATTCCTACCTGTGAGTATATGAAACAATAATGCACCTCCTCCAATGAAGGGTTCGAAATAATTGCCAAAGTTTTCTGGAAGATTCTGATTTAGGATTGGGATTAATTGTCTTTTTCCTCCTGCCCATTTTACAAACGGTTTTGGAGTAGTCAAAAGTTGACCATACTGTTGTTTCACAAATATTAATCCTGATTATGCATATTGTCAAAATAGGCAACAAAAGATCACAACCTGTACAATATTTTTTAATCAAATTTACCGAATTGTAGAGAATACTCTAAGTGTGTTTAATAAAATGAAAAGGAAAAGGTTGGGTTTTTAGTCCCACTTTGACCAAGCGGCCATCCATCTGTATGTCCAAGTGTTGAGTTTACAACCTAGCGCTGCAAACGTTACTCCCAATACTGAACCCGCACCAGCACCCAGTGCAACTGGACTGTTATAGAACTTTCCTACCTGCGGTTCTATCGGTGTCATGTATGGTGGTAAAGTAGGTCTTGGATATTTGAAGGCCGTTTCTAGTGGGTCTGCTACTGTTATCAGGTTTACCATGTTGAATAATGGCAATGACATTCCTACTAGTACTCCGCCAAACAGTATCAAAGAGTGCTTGTTCTTCTTTGTCGCCCAATAAGCTAGATCAAGCAGCATTGCTGATGGTAACCAAATTGGGGTTACAATGAAGTCGTATGGATATCCAAGTGCAAACCATGCACTTTTTGCAACCCATGTGTATACTGTCATAATAAGGCCGTAGTACGTTGCTGTACCTGGAACACCTGTAAATGTTAGGTAATATGTTGCACCTACTACAAGCATCAACGTTTGCGATATTGAGAATACCGTGTACGAAGTCCAAGCCCAGTCAGTGTAGAAGATGTAGTCACCTGCATTAATTGTTAACAGTGTTGAGTTAACTGCAACTACTACTATGAACAAGTAGTGGGTACATCGTCTTAACCAGACCATTATCAAACTGAGGAAATGGTCAGTATATAAAATTTTAGAGTGTGATGAAGATCGGCAATTTCAGGTAAAAATTAAAATGAAAAAGAAGTGTCTGAAGGGATTCCCTTCTAGTGACCGACGAACCATACAATAATGAGTGTACCTATTGCTGTACCAGCTATTACTCCAGCAACCAACCCATTACTATTCTTGTTGGAACCTTCTTGCATTACCTTAACACAGAAGAGATAACCAATCGCCTCAATGATTGTGAGCGTGATGAATGCAAAGTGGCCACTTGGAGTTGGATATGCCCATGGATAATAGAAATATCCGGCTGCAGTACCACCGAAAGTTGCCAACCAAGCTGCTATGTATGATATAGTAATCATACCAGTCATGTTTTCAACGCGTTTTCCAATCATTCGTTCTACATCAGCGCTGGATGCACCACCGCCTCCGCCAGAACCGAATCCTTTAGGAAGAGTCATTATGGAATTATAACTAATCAGAATCCTTTTAAGTCTTTCTTAAATGGTTAAGCAGGTACGATCTACGTCTTTATAAAAATAATAAAAGAGAAAAAATGTGCGTATTGCACGATTTCTATGGGATTGCTCTGCTGTACAATTTGCCTTCTAAAGCCATCTTGTACATTTCTGCAACATATGGATTCTCACCAGGAGTTTCTGCACCAAGTTCTACGAGTCTAGCATATACTCTGACTACGTATGCTAATGCACCCATGAATGCAACTACCACACCCATGTTAAACATCCAGTGATTTGGAACTGCAAAGATTTCCTCTACGAACCAAAAGTGCCACATCTCATTGACTCCAATTGTAAACATGGTTGCAAGGTAACCAAGAATGGTCATCTTCAATCCAGTGTTAATTGAGTTATTTGGACCTCTAAGAACTGGAACTTTTCTATCATACATAGCTGCTGCTGCCCATCCAAGAGGTAATGTAATGAAGTGGGAGTATAGCCACCAGTGTGCTGGTGTAAATGCACTATCTCTGATAGAGGTTTGATGTAAAGAACCATCAACGAAGTTGTCTACTTCGACTGATGCTGCAGTGGATCCCATAGCAATAACGATGAGCCAGATTTTCTTTAGTCTCTGAATCTCAACTTCTTTTGGGATTAATGCGGGCATCTGTGCCATGGTATTAATCAAGTAAATTCGGAATATAAAGCAAGAGTTCTAAAATTCAAAAAATTTTCAAAATTTCTTGTTAATTTTAAGTTATTTTGATCCAAAATTTTTTCTTTAAACAGATAATTTATGTAATAATTTCATAGTTATTTTTTCATTTTTAATGTTTAACATTAATGTTTAACAATAAATAACGATCGATCCTCGTTATCAAGGTAAAGCATATAACCATGTCTTATACTTTCAGAATTATTAGGGATAACTATGGTCGAAAAAAAGATTTTCGTATTAGGGCTTTCCGTAGTACTAGCATTAGGTACTCTTGGATTTGACTGGGTTGAATTCATTATACCAACTGCAGATGCACACGGTGTCCAAGCACAACTTCAGAGTCGTTTCATCAGAATCGAAGATGAAACCTTCAACAGACAGTCCTTACAAACTGGCGAAACCTTGACTGTTCAAGGAACACTAGTCAGCCTTGTAGAGAGAGACCTAAGAGGATGGATTTCCATTTTCTCAGAATCTACTAATGCAGGAAACAGATGGGAAATGTTGGCAAGAGACCCACCAGGAAACGTCTTTGACATTCCAGGAAACGCAGTTGTCGATTATGCACTATCTGCAAAAGCACTTGAGCCAGGTGTCTACCATGTACACACTCAGCTCAATGTAGCAAATGTAGGTCCAGGACTCGGTCCAGGTCAAACAGTAGTTGTTGAAGGAGATCCAATTCTCAAACCAATTCCATATACCAATATCGCATATCAATCAATTCTGATTGGCGTTGGATATGTAATCACGTTTGCAACACGACCCTGGCAAGTAATCTAAACCACCCAACCTTTTCCTTTTCATTTTAAATTCAATCATTACGTTTTACGCAATAACAACTCACAATCAAAAATAACCAAGTTTTATCTGCAATGAAAAAAAAGGAAAAATATGCTAAGTTTTAAAATTATAAAACTAGATATTTTTCAAAGTTATTTTTTTGGCAAAGTTAAATTTCGAGATGACAAATACAAAGTCAACATACAAAATCAAAAGAGAGGCAAAGTACTAAAACTCCCCTTTGGATACAAACCAAAAAAAGAAAGATTAGTTGTAAGAATTACAGGCCCTAAAGATTTGGTTGTTGAGGATTACCTTCTTTTTTGTGGAGAGTCAGAATGGCTCGAGATTGATTCAGATGAAATAACCTATTTTCTTGCAGATCATCAGGATCAATTAGATACCATTGAAATTATGGATGACTGACAGAAAGGACTTTAAGGAATCTATGGAGAATCATCACATGTTTTGGCCAGGGATGGGGGATCCATACAAGAGAAAAAAAACTCTAAAATTTCTGCTAATTACGGCCATAATAGGAATTTCAGTAGCGGCAGTCAGTACATTTGCTCAGCAAGCACTTAACACAGATAACCCTCTAAAGGTTTGCATAAATGACAGGAATACACCTTACAAAATAAAGGCAACCTTAGAACTGATTGTAGACAATCAAAAGGCAGACATACCAGCAAACATAGGAATTGGAGATGGTGAATGTCATAGAACTATGTATACTTTAACTGATGATGGGACCATTTATGCGGAATGGGAGGAAGAATACCCATTTGAAATTGGCCACTTTTTATGGATGTGGGATTTTCCATTAAGAGATATGGACCAGTCAAAATCAACCATTTATGTTAATGGTATAGAATCAGAACATTTCATAAATCATCCATTCCAGGACGGATATTATTACAAGGCAGTCTTTACCTCAAAGGCATTTGATGAAGCAAAAGAATCAGACTTTTTGCCTCCAGAAAACTAGAAATTTCAAAGTTTTTAGTTTGGAAATAATACTTAGGTAAAATCACAAATTACAAAATCTAAAAATAATGAAAAGAAGAAAGGAAGTAATTTTACCAGTATTTACCGTTGTCTGGAATTAGACCGATACCTTCTCTTTCAAAGTGTCTGTCCAATTCATCGATCCATCTTTCACGGTTATCCTTGTATGACCATCCGTGAACACGTAACCAAAATGAGATAATTCCAAGAAGGAATACAGCAAACATCATGGTTCCAAAGATGTAAATCATTACATCATAGAATAATGGATCATAGTTTGGTCCTAATTGTCCTGTTACTGATGACAGGATGCTTAGGAAAGTTCCTACGATAGGAGTCATTGTATATTTTGACTAAATTTGTGCGATATATATA
Organism: Nitrosarchaeum sp.; assembly: GCA_965223865.1. Taxonomy (GTDB): domain Archaea; phylum Thermoproteota; class Nitrososphaeria; order Nitrososphaerales; family Nitrosopumilaceae; genus HKST03. The sequence continues at coordinate 689,073 of OZ245020.1, read as the reverse complement.
TTTCCTTTATTTTCAAAAAGTACGAGATCAGCATCCTCTAAGGGAGATTCTAATAAAATAAGAGAAAAATGAGGTTTGTCTACCCTCTTCCCATTGCTGCGTATTTTCCAGATCTTCCTCTAATGAAGAAGGCTGCTGCAATACCACCAAAGACTGCACCTGCAATAACTGATGCACCAACTACACCACTTGCATCAAGATAGGGTGTGCCTGAACCAGATGCTGGATTTGCTTCTGCTGCATCAATTCTTCTTCTTTGAATTTCGAGTGCTTCTTCTAAGGTATATGCTCCGGTTTCTCCTCCACTGCCTACGTTACCCATATACTGTGCAAATGCAACTGTATTTTCTGCATAGTAACCCATGGTGAAGACGACAGCAGTCAAGGATGCTGCTAAAAGTATTGTTTTATTCATACCGTTTACCTGTTCGTTGTGTTGCCAGTGTAGTTATTTAACTTTTATTCTAAAGCCCAAATTACACATATCATGTACGAGATCCGAATAAGTAACGTTTAATTTTGTTCTAAAATCAGCCTCATCATGGGACGGATGCACACTCATAGACATGGAAAATCTCATTCTATTAGACCAGCTACACTACGTGCACCTTCATGGGTTACACAAAGTCCCAAAGAAATCGAAGAATTGGTCATTAAATATTCCAAAGATGGCCTAACTCCAAGTCAGATTGGAAACAAACTAAGAGATCAACATTCAATTCCTTTAATCAAACCAATTACCAAGAAAACTGTTGGGGAGATTTTAGAAGAAAATAAACTTCAAGCAGAAATGCCCGAGGATCTTGAAAATATTGTCAAAAAAGCAGTAGGACTTCAAAAACATCTCAAGGCAAACAAAGGTGATAGCAGAAACGTTAGATCCCTAGAATTAATTGAAGCCAAAGTTCACAGACTCTCAGTTTACTACAAAAAAATAGATCGAATTCCTAAAAATTGGAAATATAAATCTGTAGTTGCTCAATTAGAATGATGGAAAAAACTCTAGATGAGTCACTGTCATTTTTTAAAGATAAAATTTACGATTGTATAAAATCGAAAAAATCAATTTCAGTTACAACTCATATCGACTGTGATGGATTAACTTCTGGAAGCATAATTTCTAAAGCTCTCATCAGAGCTGGAGCAAATTGTACAGTTAGAACTTCTAAGGAATTCAGCAAAGGGGTAATTACTAATTTAAAAAAGGATTCTAGAGATTTTCACATTATAACAGATCTTGGAGGAGGATTTGCGCAAGAGTTGGATGATTCATTTGGTGACAATTGGATTATTTTGGATCATCACCAGATTACAGAAGAAGAACAAGAAAATCAAAAAGTCATCAATTCATGGAAATATGAAATTGATGGGGGTACTGAAATTTGTGCAGGTGGAATGGCATATTTGGTATCTATTGCACTAGATGAAAAGAACTCGGATCTTTCGGCAATATCTGTGGTTTCAGCATTAGGAGATAGGCAGGATCAAGGGGAAAGAAAGTCATTTACAGGAAAGAACTATGAAATTGCTAATACTGCAAAAGAAGCGGGTCTAGTAGAAATTGATTTAGACCTATTACTAGTTGGAAGAGAAACTAGACCTCTTCCTGATGCACTAGCATTTACATCTCAGCCATTTATAGAAGGTCTCACTTGGAATAGAGACGCCTGTTTATCACTTCTAAATTCCTCTGGAATTCAATTAAAAGATGGGGGAAGATGGAGAGTTCCCGCTGAACTAAATGAAGATGAAAAAAGGCAGGTTATTGAATCGATTACAAAATTCACCTCAGGAAAAAATGCAACTGAAATAATGTCCGAATTAATTGGATATACCTATACATTTCCCAGAGAAGATAGAAGAAGCTTCTTGAGGGATGGGAGAGAATTTTCTACCATGTTGAATTCTTGTGGCAGAATCAATAGGTCAGGAGTAGGAATAGCAATTTGTATGGGAGACAGAAATAGAATTCTTCGAGAGGGAGAAACCATACTAACTGACTATAGAAAAATGATTAGAGAGTATATGAATATTCTTTCAAATGAAAGATGGAGGATTTCTGAAAGTGAAACATGTGTTATGGTTAATGGAGAAGGAATTGTTCCCGAAACGATGACAGGTACTATTTCATCACTAATTGCAGGTTCTCCAAAAAATGCAGGAAAAATTGTAATTTTGAGAACTCAGGGAGACGAGAACACTATCAAATTTTCTTCAAGAAAGTCCTTTGGTTGTAAATCAGATCTAAATCTAAGTGAATTAATGAGGACAGGTGCTGAGAAGTTTGATGGGGTAGGAGGTGGTCATGATGCAGCTGCTGGTGCAAAAATAACTAAAAACAAATTGGATGAGTTTCTGAATTATCTAGATGTAAATGTCGTTAACATGTCAAGTTCAGATAGTTCTCAATAATCTTTCAGATGAAAAGGCATATGCTGTAAAAAAAGCAATTGAACCAGATAATGTAAATTTCCCAGAAGGATTAAGCCTAAATGTTGAAAAAATTGATAATAAACTTGTTTTTAATTTTGAAGGTAAGAGAGATATGAGAAAATTAATTGGCACAATAGATGAGGTTCTAGAGCATGTTCAAGTTGCTTTAAAGGTGATTGAATAATGTTGGATCCAAAAACTATCAAGGAGAATTCTCAAATGATTCAAGATATGCTCAGAGCAAGAGCAGTTGATTTTGATTTAGATGGACTAATTGACTCGGATCAAAAAAGAAGGGAGTTCATCATAAAGACTGATGAACTAAGAAAAAAGAAAAACCAAATGGCCTCGGAGATTTCTCAAAAAAAGAAAAAGAGAGAAGATGCTTCTGAAATCATTAATGAAATGAAAAGTGTTGCAGAGGAATTATCAAAATTGGAAGCATTTCAAGAAGAAATTGAAGAAAAGTATACTAAACTAGCTTTTACAATACCAAATTTAATCCATGATTCGGTTCCAGTAGGAGAAGATGACACTTCCAATAAAGAGGTTAAGAAATGGGGGAAAATTCCTGAGTTTGGTTTTAAAGTAAATGATCACATTGATATTTCTGAAAACCTAGATTTAGTAGATCTTCAAAGGGCATCAAAGGTTGCAGGTGCTAGATTTTATTATCTGAAAAATGATCTTGTTCGCCTTAATCAATCTCTAATTCATTGTGCTCTAGATTTTTTAGTACAGAAAAATTATTCCCTCATTCAACCTCCATATATGATCAATCGACAATCCATGGAAGGTGCAATAATTGCAGATGATTTTGAAGAAGTAATATACAAAGTAGAAGATGAGGATCTTTACATGATTGGGACCTCAGAACATGCAATGGCTGCAATGCATTCAAATGAAATTATTGAAGGTAAAGACCTCCCATTACGATATGCAGGAATAAGTCCATGTTTTCGAAAAGAAGCTGGTGCACATGGTAGAGATCAAAAAGGAATTTTTAGAGTACATCAATTTGACAAGATTGAGCAGTTTGTATTTACTCGTCCTGAAGACTCGTGGGAAGAACACGAAAGAATGTTGGCAATTGCAGAAGAATTTTATCAAAAATTAGAAATTCCGTATAGAGTGATGCTTTTGTCAAGTGGAGATATGGGCAAAATTTCAGCAAAAACATATGATATTGAAGCATGGATGGCAAGTCAAAATGCATACCGTGAAATTGTTTCTTGTTCAAATTGTTTGGATTACCAAGCAAGGAGATTAAAGATAAGATTTAGGGAAAAGACAAATGAAGATACTAAATACATTCATACTTTAAACAGTACGCTCATTGCAACTTCTAGAGTTTTAGTTTCAATAATGGAAAATTTCCAAACCAAAGATGGTCATATTAAGATCCCAAAAGTTTTAGAAAAATACATGGGCTGTGATATTATCTAGTCACATACCCTTATATTTTGGATTCAAAGGTCGATAATAATTGGCACGTAGAAAGGGTCGAGTAAAAGACAAGTGGAGAGAGAAACGATGGATTACTGTAAATGCCCCAGATTCATTTAACAATGTCCCAATTGCATATGTACCAATTACTGATGATGAAAATGCATCAGGAAGGGTTATAGAAGTTACATTATATGATATTCTAAAAGGAGATCCATCACAACATCAATACAAGATCTACTTCCAAATTGACAAAGTAGATGATGACAAGGCTTCAACAATCTTTAAGAGGTTCGAATATTCCAAAGAATTTTTGCGTAGTCTGGTCAGAAGAGGTTCCTCAAAAATTAATTTCATTATTGATAGCAAGACTAAAGATGGGTACATCTTTAGAATCAAAGTAATTGCATTAACACATAGACAGTTAAATACATCAAGAAAACATGCCTTAAGATTGATTGCAAGGGAGATAATCAACAATACAGTTCCTCAAATGACAATAGATCAATTTGTTCAAGCAACATGTTACAGCAAGATTAACTCAGATATCATGGCCGCATTTAAGAAAGTGATTAGAGTAAGACATGTAGGTCTAGAAAAAGTCAAACTCATCAGAACGGCAGAGAAAGAAATAGCATTACTTGAAGCATAGAAAAATTACCAATCTCACTTTAGAATGGTTGAAAAATTAGAAGTTACAATTGACGTAATTATTCATGCTACAGAAGATATTTCAAAATTTTTTGAAGTGTTTGAAGATAGTTTTGGATTAAACAAAGAAGAATTTTCCCTCAAAAACACTAAAGGTCATTTTAACAATCCAATCATTATGCTAAATGTAAATCTAGTAAAAAAACAGGGTGAAGAATTTATTGAAAAATTTTTGAAATTTCTTTCAAAAGAGCAACTAGATATGATGATCAATGAAATTGAAGAGAGAACTATAGACTCTAGATATCACATTAGAATTGATAAACAAGAATTTATCAGAGGAAAAATAAAATTCAAAGAAAAAGATGTGATAAAGTTGAAAATCCATACCCCTGTTTATAACAAGAAAGATACTGTGAGAATATTTACAAAGATATTTCAAATTGCCAACTAGATTAAATAGGAATAAACAACTAATTGAATTTGGGAATGAGGAAATAACAGCCGCTCCAGTCTGAGCGAGAGCTTTGAAGACGCCGCGACGAACCGACCCCATTTTAGAATCAATTTAATAGAAATACTATTCACCAGATGAAAGTAAAGTATTATTTTAAATACGGATGAACAACGATCTTTATCGTGGCAGATTATGATGTTATAGTTGCTGGAGGAGGGTTAGCAGGCACTATTACCGCTCAAGCAATATCACACTATTCAAATCAAAATTTGAAAATTCTCTCAATTGATAGAAATCCTGAGATGTATCCTGGAAGAAAATCATTAGGAGGATGGACATGTGGCGATGCATGCTCAAAAGAAGCCGTTGACTATATGACTGAAAGAATTAAAGTTCAATGGGGAAGACCAGAGATCGAACATGATGTAAAAGGAGTTATGGCATTTTCACCTGATAAAGAAACTGCCATTCCATTTGATGGAGCAGGATACATGCTCAATCGTCAAAAACTTCCTGAAATTCAAAATGAGAGAACAAAAAAAATGGGAGTGGAATTTGATTTTGATATTAATCTGACAGGTTTAATCTATGATGGACAAAAAGTTGTAGGAGTTCAAGGAATCAACAACAAAACAAAACAGCCATACAAAAAAACATCCAAGATTGTAGTTGACGCAACAGGTGTTACCTCCGTGCTTAGAAATCAAATTAAAAACACAACTAAAGTTGAAAGAAGGATAGACAGAAGAGATTTGGAGTCTACAGGCAGATATATCATGTATTTTGAAAATGGGAAGAAAGACCTTTCAGAATTTGACCCTGACTATTGTATTATTCATCTTGACCAAGATATTGCACCAGGTGGATATGGATGGGTTTTCCCAAAAGGAGAAAACAAAGTAAACATTGGTTTAGGAGTTGAGAAATCTCTTTTGGAAAAAAGAAATCAAAAATTAGGAAAAAAAGACAATGTAGAATCTTTGATGAAGGAGTATTTGAATAGAAATATTGCAATAAAAAATGCCAAACTTTCTCAAGATCCTGAAGACATTCATAATAATTCAGGAATATTTCAGGTTTCAGTAAGAAGACAAAATGATTGTCTAGTATCAGACGGGTATATGATGGTAGGAGATTCGGCCTGGATGCCTAAACCAATTGATGCTGGAGGAATTGGTCCTGCGTTGATTGCTGGAACAATTCTTGGAAATAATGTTGTCCAAGCAATTGAAGCTAATGATGTCTCAGAAGCAAGTTTATGGCAATATAATTTAGATTTTATAAAAGAGTATGGATACAAGACCGCAGGTCTTGAATTATTTAGACGGCTAGTTCAAACATTAACTAATGAGCAAATTAGTTATGGCATGAAACATTTTCTGGGAAATCTCGACGTAGAATCAATTAGCAAAGGTGAGCATCCAGATTTTTCTGGTCTTGGTAAAATTGGAATGATCATTAGAGGAATAATGAATAAAACAGTTGCAGAAGGTCTCAAATACACATCTGGACAAAACAAATGGTTAGTGGATCACTATTATAATTATCCAAAGGATCCATCTGGTTTTGATGAATGGAACAAGTCATTACACAAAACACTAGATGAATCATATAAGAAAATAGCATCCTTTGCAAGTTAGGTCTAAAATTAAATATCGTAATAATCAAGAAAAGCGTACTTGAATGAACCATCTTATCTTGATTGGAATAATTCTATTCAGATATTGAATAAAGCGTATGATGCAGGACTTTTTGTTCTCATTATTGGACCAAAAGGTACTGGAAAGACATCACTAGTTAGAGATTTTGCTGAAAGTAAGACGGCAAAATTAGAATCAATTAATTTCAGTCTTAGAACCAGAGAAAGTCATCTGATTGGGACAAAAACTCTAACTGATGGCACTGTTAGTTTTGATGAAGGTCTTTTGATAAAATCAATGAAGGAAGGCAGTATGTTGTATCTAGATGAAATCAATTCAGCAGAAGCAGATGTATTGCTTAGATTAGACGAAGCTTTAGATGACAGAAGACAAATAGCTCTTAAAGAATCCACTGGTGAAGTAGTTAAAGCAAAAGAAAATTGGTTTGTAATTGCAACAATTAATCCATTGAGCCATAGTGGCACAAAAGAACTCCCACCACAGTTACTTAGTAGGTTTCCAGTTAGAATTAGTTTAGAATATCCACCAGAAAAAATCGAGTTAGAAATAGTAAAGAAATATGTTTCAGGAGAACATGAGTCTAATCTTGCCCAGGGTATAAAGTTAGCAAACACCTTACGACAAGCAGCTGCAGTGGAAGAATTGTTTTACTCACCAAGTCTGAGAGAAACTATTGCGTTTGGAAAATTATTAGATAAAGGAGTTTTACCCAAAGATGCGGCGATGATTGTTTTTGGTAATGTGTATACTCAATGGGGAAACATAGAATATCAAAAGGTAAGTGACATCATTACCTCAATGTTTGGTAATTAAATGCAGTCTTTACATTTAAGAAATGAAACATTAGTAGAGATTGCAACATTTTTAGTTAGAAGGTGGTCTCAAAAAGAAAACATTGTTGTTGAATTTTCTGACAAAGTAGAAACAAGAACTAGATTAAAAGAAAACAAAGTGATCCTAACACCTCTTGAGAAAAGAATTGGTAATGATTTTCAAAGATATAGACAATTTAGAACGACATTATGGTATGAAGCAATGAGAATAAAATTTTGTAAAAAAATTCTTAGCAATGATCACGCCTTTGGATTTATTTTAAACACAATGGAAACGAGGAGAATTGAACAATTGGGAAGAAGAGTTTGGAGAGGAATGGATGAAGAAATCATATTTAATTATGCGTATATGTTAGTGGCAAGACCACAACTCCATACAGTTTATGGAAAAGCTAGGATTGTAGAGGCATTTTATCAGTATTTTATATTTGGAGCTTTGAAGGGAGAAGTTCAATCTAGTCATTTTGAGAGAATTAAGAAGGCATCAATTTTTGCCAAAAAAATTGTTGATGAGGCAATAGAGAAAAATTATGATACAGAATGGTTAGAAAAGAGAGTAAGTGAAATAATAAAAATTTTAGATATTGATTCTCTCCTTACAATTCCTGTTTCATTACCATTGATGAAAACAGGAATGGCCTTAACAGAGCAAGAACTTCTCAAATTTCTTACAGTAATTTCAAAAAATAAAGAAGGGGATTTTGGAAAAATTGATCCTAAAGCAGCTTTACGAGGAGAAAATGTTTACAGTGAGTACCAAGTATTATTGGATGAAAATAAAAAAAGCGACAACAAAGGATTAGCGCCTGAAGCAATTGGTGTTCAAATTCCCTCAACAAATAATGTAGATGAAACTGTAATTTACGATATTAGTTTGATAAATAGTTTAAAAACTAAATTTAAAGAATGGAAATCTGGTTGGAAAGAACAACATGTAAAAAGTGGAGATGAATTTGATGAAGAAAATTACATTGAAGGACACGAACCATTTTTCACAGATATTAAAAAATCAATAAAGATAAAAATTGTAATTTTATTAGATCACTCCTCTAGCATAGCATCTGATGCACTAGAATACAAAAAAGCAACCTTAGCTTTGTGCGAAGTTCTTGCATACCTTAAAGTGAAATTTGCAGTTTATGCTTTCAGTACACAAAATAGAGCAGTTGTCTGTTGGTTAGTAAAACCAGATAATGTAAAATGGAATAATGTCTCCGCAAAACGGTTGGCTCAAATAGTAGCTAATGGTTCAACACCACTTGCAGAAGTTTATAGTAAGATGTTTCCAATTTTACAATCAAAAAGACCAGATATTTTCTTAACTTTAACAGATGGGGAACCATCTGATCCAAATGCTGTAAGGATAATGACAAAATCCTTGAAAGGACTTGGAATTAAGATGGTTGCTATTGGATTAGGTCCAAATATAGTCAGGGCTACTACGATTGCAGGGAATTTAAGATATTTAGGGTATGAAAAAACATTAGCTGTAAGTAGATTAAACGATATTCCAAGTAAGGTTCTTGGAATTCTAAGTGAGAATTAATAAATAGAATTTGGATAATATAGGTAAATTCTAAATGTAGCTACGAATCAAGATTTTTCATGGATTCTCAAGGAAATGATGTAGACACAGTTCTTCTTGAGAAATTTGAAGAGAAGATATGGAGTAAGATTCCTCATTTAGAAAAAAATCAAGATGAAACAAAAGTCGTCAACCCAACACCACTAATTGATATTACCGAGGATTTGAAGGAATGTGCAAAAAGCGTTTACAAGCTAAATTTATCAGATAAGGATCTAAAAGTTTATGGAAAATTTGATTCGAATTTATTATCAGGCTCAATTAAAGTAAGACCTGCAGTTCATATTATACACGATGCAATCGCTACAGGTAAACTGAAAAGCGGACAAATGGTAATTGAGGCAACTTCAGGTAATTTTGGAATTGCTCTGGGACAATTATCTAAGCTTGGCATAACGGTAGTTTCCCTTGTTTCTAGAAAATTGCAAGAAGGTGTTTTTACAGAATTAAGAAATGAGGATATTCGTATCATGGACCTTGATATGGACATATGCCCTGCTCCGGGGATGAAAGACAATCCAAATGTTTTGGCTGCAAAGGCCACTGCGGCAAATATTCGCTCACAGTTATCAGAACTTGGTTTTGATCCCATAGTTTTTGATAATGCAAGCTCAGAAGTAGAATCACTTTTAGCTGCTCAAGATATCATTAACTTGGCAAAACTCCTGTCAAAAATTTATGGAGTATTCTGTCCTGAACAATATGATAATGATCTTAACATTGATGCACATAGAACTATTACTGGAGTTGAAATAGACCAGCAATTACATGAAAATGGAGAATCATTGGAAGACTTTGAAATTGTTTGTTCGTTTGGCACAGGTGGTACTTCTGGTGGTTTGAACAAATATGTATCTGATAAATATGGAAGAAAATCTGTTCACGTAGTTTTTCCGCCAGCAGGACAAGATGTTGCAGGGATTAGAACTAGAGACAAAGCATCAGGATTAAAGTATTACAAACCTGATGATTATGTTGGAGAATATGAAATTGATTTTGATCAAGCAAAACATCTGCTAAAATTTTTTGTTGACAAAGGTTATGACATTGGTGAAAGTAGTGCACTTGAACTATATGCAGTAATACAATTAGCAAACTTTGGCCATGCTAAAAAATTTGTTGTCATGATTGCAGATGGAATAGACAAATACAAGAAAAATCTTGAAGAGATGTCAAAGAATCAACATCGTACTCAGATCTCTTTACAAGATGCAGCATCTAGTGTAGATGAGTATGATAAGATTATTTGGGTCCATACTCAATACACACCTAAAGAAGAGGGAATAGAGATTATTGCAAAATCCCTTGGAGTGAACAAATCAAAGATATCAGTACCTAAAGCAAGAACAATAGGGCAACTATTGCAAACACAGCAAATTCCTGAAGAATTAACCAAGGAACTAGAAGGCTCGAAAGGAAAATCTTTGCTGGTATGTATGGCGGGAAATACATCTTTGATGGCAGTCAATGTTCTTGCAAGTAAAGGAATTATTACTGAGAGCTTGAATGGAGGAATAACTAATTTACCTGAAGGAAGAGGCAAGAATCCTGGGGAATATATCAAAATAGCTACAGAATAAAGTCTTGAAATGTCTTTCAGTTTCTCAACCATTTGCCGATTTAATTATTTCAAAAAAGAAAACAATTGAATTACGAAAATGGAATACAAATTTTCGTGGAGAGTTTTTAATTCATTCACCATTAAAGATCAGAAAAGAAGATTGTGAAAGATTAAAAATTAATAATAAATCTGTCACGGGGGCAATAATTGGCAAGGCAGAACTCTATGATGTGAAAAGATACAATTCAATTAAAGAGATTAGAGATGATCAGAAATTTCATTTTGCATCAAAACAACATTTTAATAAAAAATTTGGATTCATGTTAAAAAATGCTAAGAAATTAAGAGAACCCATTCCTTACAAAGGTCAATTAGGATTCTTTGATGTAAATTTACCCAAATCTAGAATCAAAAACAGAGATCTTATCACAGAAATCATTGATGAGGAATTTAGATACCAATGGATTGGACATCATTAGAATTCTTTATGCAAAAATATGACTAGTATATATAAAGGGCCTATTTAAAATCCCTCGACATGCCTCAGACTAAACCAATAGTCAGTGTTGAGAATGTTGTAGCATCAGCATCAGTAGACCAAAAAATTGATCTAAATGAAATTACCGAAAAATTTCCAGATACTGAATATCACCCTGAACAATTTCCAGGATTAGTTTTTAGATTAAGCAATCCTAGAACTGCTACTTTAATTTTTAGAACTGGTAAGATGGTGTGTACTGGGGCTAAATCTGAGGAGATGGCAATAAAGGCAGTTAATACGGTAGTTCAAAAATTACGAAAAGGTAAGATCAAAATAAAAAATGACGCAATAGTTACAGTTCAAAATATTGTTGCCGCAATTAATTTAGGTGGAAAAATTCATTTAGAAAAAGCAGCTCGTACCTTACCTAGAAGCATGTATGAACCAGAGCAATTTCCAGGATTAATTCATAGAATGCTTGATCCGAAAACGGTTATCCTACTATTTGCTTCTGGAAAACTAGTTTGTACTGGCGCTAAAAAAGAATCAGATGTATATCGTTCGGTTCATAATCTACATGCATTATTGGAAGAAAAAAATCTAATGATTTATGATCAATAGAACATTTTTTGTAAATAATTTAATAATGAATTCTTATGTTAGATAATAAATTCAAAAAAGATATAATAAAATTGACACCAAAAAATGGTTTTGATTTGGTAGGGATTGATTATTTTTCAGATTCTGAAGGACAATTATATTTTATAGAACATTTTGAAAGATATCAAGATGCACTTGATGCAAAAAAAGACCGGAAAAATCCTGAAGAGTATTTTATTTTATACAAAGGTCCAGGAGGAGAATATTTATCTCGTTAGAATATAGATAGATGAAGGCTTTACTTAATTTTACAAACTATTTTATCATTTAGTATTCAAAAAGACTTTTCATGAAAAATGAAACATCTGATTTGATTGACACATTATATGATAAAGGAAAAAACTCAAAGAAAGACAATTCTCGACAAATTTTAAGGAAGAGTCCTAAGGCAAAATATCAAATTTTTGACGAATCGGAATTTACGCGAGGAAGACAAGTTCTAGGAGATTTGATTGTTCATGGCATGATGACTTCAGGTGGTACAGACATTGATTGGTTAATAGAACATAATGGAGGATTTGTAATCTTAGAATTCAAGGGATTTCACAATGATAAAATCAACATTCCAAAAGGCCAAATGATTGCATATGAAAAATTATATGAAAAATTAAACAAAGCTACAAAATGCTATCTATACATAATAGGTTGTGATGATGCTGATTTTTCAAATCCAGATGCATCAGTGTGGATTTTTGAAATGAATCAATGGAAAATGGGTGCAATTCCAAACAACACTACTGATATTTATGGAAATGATTCAACAAAACAAAATAGATTCATTGTATATAGAGAATACATGGAAGAAATTAAAATTGAAAAATTAAGAGAACTTGTAGATAGAAATTGGAAAGAATTTGAAGATATTATGCAGTAAAAGAAAACTTCTTTGATTCTGTTTGGGAATCATTTTGTGCCTTTAATGTGAACGTGCCAGATTCTTCCCATCCGGGACCGCCAGCAATAGCTAATGTAGAAAATCTACCATCATTCTTTGTTTTCAATTGTTCAGTCCAAACTAGAGTACCATCTTGCTTTTCTATTGAAAGATTAATTATCCCAGAATTTTTGAATTTTCCACTAATTGAAATAATATCTTTTGTTTGATAAGAATCCGAATCAGTTTCAAGTGAAAATGATGTTGAGGAAGGAGAAGCAATGGTCGGTTTTGTTTCTCCGGTATTTAGAGTCACATCTGATATTCCTGTTGATGTAATTGCAATAACTATTATTATTACTAATGCAACACCACCAAGCCCTAACATCATCTTTGTATTTTTTGATTCAGACTTTGTCGTTTTTGACGATTCTTTTTGGAAAGTTTGTGATTTTGGAATTGATGTAGGTTCAGAAAGAACAACATCAGGAATACTAGGTTTCTTAATTGGGGGCTTTTCTTCAAAAGATTTATGATCAAGGTACTTTTCGGCTAATTTTTTCACATAATTTCTTTCATAATTACTAATTACTTCATCATTTTCACAAGCCCTAAGAATTTGTTTGAGGATTCTTTCATCACCCTTTTCTTTGTCTAACAAATCTTTGACATCATCAAAAAGAGGATCGGACATGCGGTTTTACTCTCCTATCGATTATTTATGAAGTTACCTTGTTTAAGATTACGGTTAATGAATAGGGGTTATTTTGAATAGATTTTTTGAGCCTGAATTATTACGGTTCTAATGTAATCTCTTGCTGTGGAATCAGAGACTCCCATCTGTTTTGCTCGTTGAAATAGATCTTTTTCCGTAGGATTACTTAGATAGTATTTTAAAAGATAGTTAAGTCGATGGGATCTTTTCTCATCATTTTTCATGTTTATTTTTTTTGTATTTAATTAAAAAGCTCAGAGGATTATATTATAACCACAATATGATAATGTAACAGAAAATTCAGATAAAAATGTCTGATCTTTTTTAAATCATAGGGATTTAGAAAGGAAAATGAAACGAATCGAGACAACCAGTCACATTGATAAAACAAGTGCCTATCTTATGGATTAAGGACATAGTTGGAGGATTACCATTCTTGAAGGAAATGGTAAGGGTAGTAGTAAGAAAAAGTAGTCATATTAACTACTGAGAGGAATCAAATAATCCTCTCAGTGAGGTATCACTTTGGGTGACATGTTTTTGAAGGGCGTATTGTTCTTACAAAATAAGTATAAAAGCTAATCAGCATTATGTACATCTATAGATAAATTATGAGAAGTATCGTTCAATATGAGGATTAAAACTAATGTTTGATGAAAAGAGTGATGAGTTTTTTCAAGAAAAACTCGATGAAATTTTTATTGAGAAAGATATTCGATTTGCAGGATTTATTGATCTTGAGGGAAATTTGATCAAGGGAAAATTTCGAGAAGGCATAATTCCATTTGAAAAAGATGATGAACAAAGAAAAATCTATAGAGAGTTAGCAATCAGAGTATCTACTCGACAAAAATTTGATTATTCTATGGGAGGGGTAAAATATTCAGCATCAAGACGTGAGAAATTAGTAATGATGAGTTTTCCTTTAAAAAAATTTATTCTTTTGATAACAGCAGAGCCTAACATAAATATTGATAGATTAGCTTACAAGATAATTCAAGTTATAGGAAAGGAGTGGAGCGAGTTTTTTGGAAAATAAGATGTTTAATTTATTGCTGTCCTTCTATTCCCATAAGAGTTAATGTAGATCTAATTTTTGGAATTTTTCTAATTTTCCAAGTAATTGTTTCTCGAAGGGTTTCAACTTGACTTGACTCAACTTTTGCCAATATATCATATGCACCAAATGTACCATGAACTTCAACAACGCCTTCAATGGACTTCAGTTCTGAAATCACTGCTTCTTCTGATCCTAATTCACAATTTATGAGTACGTACGAAGTAGCCAATTATGATTCATCTCTCTTGTTCATAAATAAATTGGCTTTTTGAAATATATAAGAATAGTTGATTTCTTTTAAATAAATTCATACTTGGATAATAAAATATGTAAAAATGTAAAGAATTTCTGAAATTTTATTAAAATCTATAAGTTAGTAGAAGAATATGATTCATTCATAATTTTTTTTAATTCTTCCAAATTTTTTGACTTAGATATTCTTGATCTTAGTTTGGTTCCACCAACCATGCCTTTTGTAAAGCGTATAGCCTGTCCCTTAATATTTGCGAATTTAATTCTGTAATTATTTGTTAAATTTAGATAATCAAAAAAACAGTCTAATCTGTCTTTAAAAGAATATTTTTTGTAAGAACCTGTTTTTAGGTAATCATTAACCTGCTCAAATAAGAATGGATTTCCCATTGCACCTCTTCCTATCATTATATAATCACATCCGGTTTCATCTATCATAGATTGAGCATCCTCTGGTGTTGTGATATCACCATTTCCAACAATAGGAATTTTTAAAATTTCTTTAAGTTCTTTAATCATTTTCCAATCAGATTTACCAGAATATCCCTGACTAACGGTTCTAGGATGAAGAGTGATCATATCTATTTTTTCATCTTCAGCAATTTGTGCAATTTCTTTGAAAAGATACTTACTGGTATCTGTAACACCAGAACGAATTTTTAGAGTAACAGGTTTTTTTACAGCTTTTTTCAAGGTGATAAAAATTTGTTTTGTTAGATTTATTTCCTGTAAGAGAGCACCACCCGCCATTTGTTTTGTAATGTGCGGAGCAGGGCATCCCATATTATAATCAATAATATCAAAAAATGGTTCTACAATTTTTGCTGCTTTTTCTAAAGCTAAAAGGTCAGAGCCAAATAATTGAACTGATATGGGTCTTTCTTTTTCAGAAAATTCAATGAATTCTTGAATAGTTTTTTGATTTTCTTTGAATTGTTGTTCTTTTGCTATAATACTATGAATACTAGTAAATTCTGTTACAACTAATCCTGCTCCCATCTTTTTACATTGTAATCTAAGTGCAGGATCGCTTACTCCTGCCATTGGAGCAAGAAAAACCCTACTTGAAAAATGTGGTAACATTAGAGTGATTTTAAAGTTTGAATATATTTACTGTGTCAATCTAATTATCAGGACAACCATCAGTATCTCTGTCTCCGTCGTAATCTTCAGGGTCTAGCGGACACATGTCTTCATCATTGATGATGTCATCGAGATCATCATCATGAACAAATCTTTGTTGTTCGGGAGCAGTATCTGGGCAGCCGTCAGTGTCTTTATACTTGTTCCAAGTTTCTGGGTTTGTAGGACATGAATCAACTACATCAGGATAGCCATCACCGTCAGAGTCTGGCTTTGTTGAATCAGTAGATTTTGCACCTGGAACGTCAGGGCAGCCATCCCAATCCAAGTATCCGTTAAAGTTTTCAGCATCAGTAATACATTGATCTTTTCTATCCTCAATTCCATCACCGTCAGTATCGGGGAATGTATAATCTGCTAGATCATCAGGTACTGCATCTGGGCAGCCGTCTTCATCTTGGAAGTAATTATAAGTTTCAGGCTCTTTTGGACATGAATCAATTACATTTGGTATTCCGTCTTGATCACTATCAATAGTTGAGGAATATTGATCTGGGCAGCCGTCAGTGTCTTGGAAATCATTGAATATTTCTGGTTGATTTGGACATAAGTCAAGGTTATCAATAATTCCATCTCCGTCAGAATCAGCTGTTAGTTTATAGTCAGTTACAGAATCTGGGCAGCCGTCAGTGTCTTGTAATCTGTTGTAAGTTTCTCTAGCATATGGACATTGATCAATGTTATCTGGAACACCATCATAGTCTGCATCAGCAGAGGATTCATAATCAACTACATCAGGACAGCCATCTTCATCTTGGAATTTGTTGTAATTCTCAGCTAATGTTGGACAATCATCTATATGATCTGGGATATTATCATAATCAGAATCCATAAGACCAGGAGAGTAAAATCCTGGAACGTCAGGGCAGCCGTCCCAATCCAAGTATCGGTTATAGTTTTCAGGTTCTGAAATACAAGAATCTCGTCTGTCTTCGATTCCATCACCGTCAGAATCTGGTAATTGGAATGTATCAAGATCATCAGATACAGAATCTGGGCAGCCGTCCTTATCGTCTATACCATTGAATGTTTCAGGTATTCCAGGACAAGAGTCAAGGTTATCAGAAATACCATCTCTGTCAGAGTCGTTTAAATAGGAAACATCGTCAGGGCAGCCGTCAGTGTCTTGGAAATCATTGAATGTTTCTGGTTGATTTGGACATAAGTCAAGGTTATCAATAATTCCATCTCCGTCAGAATCAGCTGTTAGTTTATAGTCAGTTACAGAATCTGGGCAGCCGTCAGTGTCTTGAAACTGGTTGTAGGTTTCTTTGTTATATGGACATTGATCATTTTGATTAAGAATTCCATCTCCGTCAGAGTCGCCTGATATTGCAAGGTCAATTACATCAGGACAACCATCGCCATCTTGGAATTTATTAAAATTTTCACGTTCTTGCGGACATTGATCAACATCATCAGGAATTGAATCATAATCAGAATCAATCACACTAGAATAAAATCCTGGAACGTCAGGGCAGCCGTCCCAATCCAAGTATCGGTTATAGTTTTCAGGTTCTGAAATACATGCATCCCATCTGTCTTCGATTCCATCACCGTCAGTATCGGGGAATGTATAATCTGCTAGATCATCAGGTACTGCATCTGGGCAGCCGTCTTCATCTTGGAAGTAATTATAAGTTTCAGGCTCTTTTGGACATGAATCAATTACATTTGGTATTCCGTCTTGATCACTATCAATAGTTGAGGAATATTGATCTGGGCAGCCGTCAGTGTCTTGGAAATCATTGAATGTTTCTGGTTGATTTGGACATAAGTCAAGGTTATCAAGAATTCCATCTCCGTCAGAGTCTGGCAATCCAGCACCTGCACCAGGAGCTATATCAGGGCAGCCGTCTTCATCTTGGAATTTGTTGTAGGTTTCAGGATTATATGGACATGAATCATCTTCATCACCAATTCCATCACCGTCAATGTCACCAGTTATTTTAAGATCAATTACATCAGGGCAGCCATCTTCATCTTGGAATTTGTTATAATTTTCACGTTCTTTAGGGCATTGATCTAGATAATCTGGAATTGAATCATAATCAGAATCAATCACACTAGAATAAAATCCTGGAACGTCAGGGCAGCCGTCCCAATCCAAGTATCGGTTATAGTTTTCAGGTTCTGAAATACAAGAATCTCGTCTGTCTTCGATTCCATCACCGTCAGTATCGGGGAATTGGAATCCAGCTGCATCATCAGTTACAGAGTCTGGGCAGCCGTCAGTGTCTTGTAATCTGTTGTAAGTTTCAGGTATTCCAGGACAAGAGTCTAAGTTATCAGAAATACCATCTCTGTCAATATCTTTTAAAGAATAAACATCATCAGGGCAGCCATCCTTATCGTCTATACCATTGAATGTTTCTGGTTGATTTGGACATAAGTCAAGGTTATCGACAAAACTATCTCCGTCAGAGTCTGGCAATCCAGCACCTGCACCAGGAGCTATATCAGGGCAGCCGTCTTCATCTTGGAATTGATTGTATCTTTCTTTTACAGTTGGACAATCATCAATATGGTCTTCAATTCCATCATAGTCTGCATCATACCACGGAACAAAGTCTGCCGGACAACCGTCTATGTTATTTCCATACTGTGGGTCATAGTCTTCTTTTAGATGTGGGCACTTATCAATATCGTTTGGAACACCATCATTATCATTATCATTGGTCTGTGCATAAACACCACTTGGGAACATTCCAATAGTTGATGTAAGTAATAGTAAAAATCCCAGAATATAGTATTTTTTCATTTTACTTTACTCCTATTGATCAGGACAACCATCAGTATCTCTGTCTCCGTCGTAATCTTCAGGATCTAGCGGACACATGTCTTCATCATTGATGATGTCATCGAGGTCTGCATCATGCTTGTATCTTGATTGTTCTGGAACAATGTCAGGGCAGCCGTCATGGTCTTGATATTTATTCCAAGATTCTTTTTCATTTGGACATGAATCAATGTCATCAGTAATGTTATCACCATCAGTATCAACTATCATTTTACCAGTTGGAACAGTGTCAGGGCAGCCGTCATGATCAACATATCTATTCCAAACTTCCATTTGATCAGGACATATATCCATTGCATCAGGAACGCCGTCACCGTCAGAGTCTGGCTGGGTTATGTCACTATCAGGGCAGCCGTCTTGGTCTTCAAATCCATTATACGTTTCAGCAACTAATGGACAGTTATCAGTCATATCTTCAATTCCGTCATTATCAGAATCTATAGATAGTTTTTTTACAATATCAGGGCAGCCGTCAGTGTCTTGAAATTTATTGTAAGTCTCAGGAGACGTTGGACATGCATCAATTAAATCAGGAATGCTGTCTCTGTCTCTATCTGCTCTTGGAATGTAATCGTCAGGGCAGCCGTCATGATCAAAAAAATCATTAAATGTTTCTGGTTGATTTGGGCAAGAGTCAACAAAGTCGTTTATCCCATCTCTGTCAGAGTCAGGTAGTTCACCAGTGCTGCCGCCAGGAATTATGTCAGGGCAACCATCCAAGTCGTGGTATCTATTGTAAGTTTCTTTCAAATTAGGACATAAGTCATTATGATCTTCAATTCCATCATAATCCTCATCATACCATGGAACAAAATTTGAGGGACAACCGTCTAATGCACCTTCATAGTCTTCTTGAAGATATAGACATTGGTCAACATCGTTTGGAACACCATCATTATCATTATCATTGGTCTGTGCATAAACACCACTTGGGAACATTCCAATAGTTGATGTAAGTAATAGTAAAAATCCCAGAATATAGTATTTTTTCATTCTACTTTACTCCTATTGATCAGGACAACCATCAGTATCTCTGTCTCCGTCGTAATCTTCAGGATCTAGCGGACACATGTCTTCATCATTGATGATGTCATCGAGATCATCATCATGAACAAATCGTTGTTGTTCTGGAACAGTATCAGGGCAGCCGTCTTCATCAAAATATTTATTCCAAGTTTCAGCATGTGTTGGACATGTATCTATTGCATCAGGATATCCATCACCGTCAGTATCGGAAATCATTGGAGTTGACGATTCTGCTCCCTTTATTTCTGGGCAGCCGTCCCAATCCAAGTATCGGTTATAGTTTTCAGGTTCTGAAATACATGCATCCCATCTGTCTTCGATTCCATCACCGTCAGTATCGGGGAATTGGAATCCAGCTGCATCATCAGTTACAGAGTCTGGGCAGCCGTCAGTGTCTTCAAAGTTATTGTGGATCTCAGGATCTAGTGGGCATGTATCAAAATTATCTGGAATACCATCAAAATCAGAATCACGAGTAGAGGAAACATCATCAGGGCAGCCGTCAGTGTCTTGGAAATCATTGAATGTTTCTGGTTGATTTGGACATAAGTCAAGGTTATCAAGAATTCCATCTCTGTCAGAGTCAGCTGCAAACTTGTCATCTGCCACATAATCTGGGCAGCCGTCAGTGTCTAAGTATCTATTGTAAGTTTCTTTAAGGAGAGGACATTGATCAACATCATCTAAAATACCATCATTATCAGAATCACCAACAAAATCAACAGTTACAGAATCAGGGCAGCCGTCAGTGTCTTGAAATTTATTATATCTTTCAGCTACTGTTGGACAATCATCTAAATGATCAGTGATACCATCAAAATCAGAATCACTTATTTCAAGAGAAAGTGCACCTGGAACGTCAGGGCAGCCGTCCCAATCCAAGTATCGGTTATAGTTTTCAGGTTCTGAAATACATGCATCCCATCTGTCTTCGATTCCATCACCGTCAGTATCGGGGAATTGGAATCCAGCTGCATCATCAGTTACAGAGTCTGGGCAGCCGTCAGTGTCTTCAAAGTTATTGTGGATCTCAGGATCTAGTGGGCATGTATCAAAATTATCTGGAATACCATCAAAATCAGAATCACGAGTAGAGGAAACATCATCAGGGCAGCCGTCAGTGTCTTGGAAATCATTGAATGTTTCTGGTTGATTTGGACATAAGTCAAGGTTATCAAGAATTCCATCTCTGTCAGAGTCAGCTGCAAACTTGTCATCTGCCACATAATCTGGGCAACCGTCTTCATCTTGGAATTTGTTGTAGGTTTCAGGATTATATGGACATGAATCATCTTCATCACCAATTCCATCACCGTCAATGTCACCAGTTATTTTAAGATCAATTACATCAGGGCAGCCATCTTCATCTTGGAATTTGTTATAATTTTCACGTTCTTTAGGGCATTGATCTTCATTATCTAAAATACCATCATAATCAGAATCACTTATTTCAAGAGAAAGTGCACCTGGAACGTCAGGGCAGCCGTCCCAATCCAAGTATCGGTTATAGTTTTCAGGTTCTGAAATACAAGAATCTCGTCTGTCTTCGATTCCATCACCGTCAGTATCGGGGAATTGGAATCCAGCTGCATCATCAGTTACAGAGTCTGGGCAGCCGTCACTATCTAGGAATCTGTTGTAGGTTTCAGGTATTCCAGGACAAGAGTCTAAGTTATCAGAAATACCATCTCTGTCAATATCTTTTAAAGAATAAACATCATCAGGGCAGCCATCCTTATCGTCTATACCATTGAATGTTTCTGGTTGATTTGGACATAAGTCAAGGTTATCGACAAAACTATCTCCGTCAGAGTCTGGCAATCCAGCACCTGCACCAGGAGCTATATCAGGGCAGCCGTCTTCATCTTGGAATTGATTGTATCTTTCTTTTACAGTTGGACAATCATCAATATGGTCTTCAATTCCATCATAGTCTGCATCATACCACGGAACAAAGTCTGCCGGACAACCGTCTATGTTATTTCCATACTGTGGGTCATAGTCTTCTTTTAGATGAGGACATTGGTCAATATCGTTTGGAACACCATCATTATCATTATCATTGGTCTGTGCATAAACACCACTTGGGAACATTCCAATAGTTGATGTAAGTAATAGTAAAAATCCCAGAATATAGTATTTTTTCATTTTACTTTACTCCTATTGATCAGGACAACCATCAGTATCTCTGTCTCCGTCGTAATCTTCAGGATCTAGCGGACACATGTCTTCATCATTGATGATGTCATCGAGGTCTGCATCATGCTTGTATCTTGATTGTTCTGGAACAATGTCAGGGCAGCCGTCATGGTCTTGATATTTATTCCAAGATTCTTTTTCATTTGGACATGAATCAATGTCATCAGTAATGTTATCACCATCAGTATCAACTATCATTTTACCAGTTGGAACAGTGTCAGGGCAGCCGTCATGATCAACATATCTATTCCAAACTTCCATTTGATCAGGACATATATCCATTGCATCAGGAACGCCGTCACCGTCAGAGTCTGGCTGGGTTATGTCACTATCAGGGCAGCCGTCTTGGTCTTCAAATCCATTATACGTTTCAGCAACTAATGGACAGTTATCAGTCATATCTTCAATTCCGTCATTATCAGAATCTACAATAAAAGATTCTGTAATAGAATCTGGGCAGCCGTCATCATCCTGAAATTTATTGTAAGTCTCAGGAGACGTTGGACATGCATCAATTAAATCAGGAATACCATCTCTGTCTCTATCTGCTCTTGGAATGTAATCGTCAGGGCAGCCGTCATAATCTAAAATACCGTTATAGGTCTCTGCTCTTGTTGGGCAATGATCAACGAAGTCATTAATTCCATCATTATCAGAATCTGGTGCTCCTTTGTCATCAGATACAAAGTCTGGGCAGCCGTCTTGGTCTTCAAACATATTATAAGTTTCAGGAACTTGCGGACATGAATCTAGGCTATTTACAATTCCATCAAAGTCTGAATCAATGTCAGTCAAGTAAGGTGGAAAGTCTGGGCAGCCGTCTTGGTCTTCAAATCCATTGTATCTTTCTCTGTCAATTGGACACTGATCAATAGAATCAGGAATTCCATCCATGTCAGTATCTGATTCTGTAGAAGTATCTGGGCAGCCGTCTTGGTCTAGATATCTATTCCAAGTTTCTGCAGTTGTTGGACATTGGTCTAATGAATCTCTAATTCCATCACCATCTGAATCCATTACAGCAACATCAGGACAACCGTCATCATCCAGGTATCCGTTGATAACTTCTGGTTGTAATGGACATTTATCTTGTAAATCAAAAATTCCGTCACCATCATAATCTAAAACATTCAAGCCTGAAACATTATCAGGACAACCATCCAAGTCTTGGTATTGATTGTAAGTTTCTTTAACTAGAGGACATGCATCATTCATATCTGGAATACCGTCTCTGTCTCTATCTGTTGTAGTGTCACTATCAGGGCAGCCGTCTCTGTCAAATAATCCGTTAAATGTTTCAGGTTGATTTGGACACAAGTCTGAATAGTCACTTATTCCATCTGAATCAGTATCTGGAATTTCATTATAACCATTAACAAAGTCTGGGCAGCCGTCATCATCTTTAAACTGATTGTAAGTTTCTTTTACAACAGGACATTGATCAATAGAATCAGGAATTCCATCTCTATCAGAATCTTTATCACTTGAATATGGAGGAATATCAGGGCAGCCGTCATCATCTTGGAATTGATTGTATCGTTCTGGTTCTAATGGACATGCATCATTTGTATCCATTATTCTATCTTGGTCTGCATCATTTAATACTCCAGAAAAAGAAGGTGCAGCATCAGGGCAGCCGTCATAATCAGCAAATCGGTTGAAGGTCTCTGGTTCGTTTGGACAAATATCAAATCTATCTGCAATTCCATCACCATCTTTATCACTAAATGTCGAATCTAAAGCAGCATCAGGGCAGCCGTCAGTATCTAAATATTCGTTGTAAACTTCAGGTTCTTCAGGACAAATATCAATTTTATCAGGGATACCATCATTATCGGTATCCATAAAATCAGAATCAGTTACAGAATCGGGACAGCCGTCATCATCTTGGTGTCTGTTGTAAGTCTCAGCACTTAATGGACATGCATCAATTGCATCTGGAATTCCATCTCTGTCTCTATCTGCAGAACCAAGAGTGTCAGGACAACCATCAGTATCTTGAATACCATTAAAAGTCTCAGCTTGATTAGGGCATAAATCTAACAAGTCAGCAAAACCATCTCCATCAGAGTCGGGTAATCCAGTCGAACCTGTTCCAGGAGATATATCAGGACAACCATCCAAGTCTTGATATCTGTTATATTTTTCTCTCAAATCTGGGCATAAATCAATATGATCCTCGACTCCATCATAATCCTCATCATACCATGGAACAAAGTTGGAGGGACAGCCATCTAATGTGCTCTCATAGTCTTCTTGAAGATTTGGACAACGATCAATTGTATCTGTAATTCCATCTTTGTCTAAGTCCTGCTCTGCAAATGCAGGATTAAGAGGAATACTAGTTAATACAGATACAAGTAGAAATAGAAAGCCGACAAGGTATTTTGGGTTCAATACTAATTTTTCCTTGAGGATCCAGTAATTAAACCTCACTCTAAAATCATGTAAAGTTGGCAAAAGATTTGAGAAAAAGTTCTATGTCAGACAAAAATCTCGATCAATTTAAGTAAACCAGAACATGATTTTATCATATGAGCTGTTCTGGAGAAATAATTGAAAGTGATGATAAGTTGATCCAGATCAAACCCGCAATTTCGGATCAATTAAAAAAAGCAAAGTATGGTATAGCAGATCACTCTACTGTTGAACTCTGCCATTGGACAAAAAAATCATTCAAACATGAAGGTAGTTGCTATAAACACAAGTTTTATGGGATTTCTACTCATAGATGTATGGAGTTTTCTCCTGCAGGAATGCATTGTGAGAATCGTTGTGTATACTGTTGGAGACCAATGGAATTTTATGATTCATTAAAAATGGAACCCAAATATGTTTCAGAACCAGAAGAAATTTTGAGAAAACTGATGGAAGAGAGAAAAAAGTTAATCATGGGATATTATGGAGATTCTAGAAACGACAAACAAAGACTAGATGAATCATTACTGCCAAGTCATTATGCAATTTCACTTTCAGGAGAACCAACAATGTACCCTAAACTTCCTGAATTGATAAAATATCTAAAGTCCCTTGAAGCAACAAAATCAATTTTTCTTGTCACTAATGGACAGGAACCTGATATGATTCAGAAATTACAAGATGAAGATGCCTTACCAACTCAACTTTATCTTTCAACAAATGCTGCAGATTATGAATCATTTTTGAGAATTAACAAACCAAAATATGATGATTCATGGGAAAGATGGAATACAACACTTGAGATGCTAAAAGATTTGGATACTAGAACGGTACTTAGGATTACCTTGATTAGAGATTATAATGATCAAAAAGAAATGATTCCTTCTTTTATATCAATGTTTGAAAAAGCAAATCCTCATTTTATAGAAATAAAATCATATATGCATATTGGACGTTCTACTAACAGATTAGAATATTCAAATATGTTAGAGATGGATGAAGTAAGGAAATTCGGTCAGAAAATAGTAGAAAGAAGTAAAATATTTTCAGTTATGGATGAAAGTTTTGTATCAAGAATTGTAATTTTACAAAACAAACAAAGATTCATTGATCGCTTTATTTCTGCTTACATAGATACCAATTAGCAAATTTTTTTAATGCTTGGTACCTATGAGATAATTCATTTTTGTTAGTTAATTCAGCAAATGTTTTTTTTGAATTTTTTGGAATAAATATAGGATCGTAACCCCATCCTATTCCTTTTTGTTTTTTTGATATCGTCCCATCAATTTCCCCCAGAAAAGATTTTGAATTATTTTTGTCAAAAAATGAAATAATAGAAA
Source organism: Nitrosarchaeum sp. (assembly GCA_965223865.1). Taxonomy (GTDB): domain Archaea; phylum Thermoproteota; class Nitrososphaeria; order Nitrososphaerales; family Nitrosopumilaceae; genus HKST03. The sequence goes on along the minus strand of OZ245020.1, from coordinate 663,475 downwards.
TAAATTTTGCATTTCTATTTTTTCCTAGAAGATTAAGGATTCCTTTGTTACCTATCGTTTTAAAAACATATGACGAATAAGGACCAGGAAAACCATCAAGTACATCAACATAGAGTCCATCATCTTCTACAATTACAGGTTTTGTTAATTTCTCAAAGGCATGAATGGCTTTTTTTGATGCTATTTCTTTTAGAGAATCTGATTGTATTTCTTCAAGTTTAGATTTATAAAATCTAAGATTGATTCCATATGATTTCAAGATTTTTTTTGCTTCTTGGTATTTGTGTTTATTTGAAGAAACAAAATAAAGATTAAACGACTGTTGCATATCTTCCACGGCTTTCAATTACTGATACCAAATTTGTAATTTTAGTAAATTGCGAAGGACCAACTATTGATTTGTAACCCAATAGAAAATTCTTCCAAGAGGATTCCATGATTTTGGCATGAGCACTATTTAGAATCTCCTTTATTAACCTCAAATCTACTGCATGATCTTCTGGTTTGACGGTTTTTTGTGATAAACCAAAATCAATAACATAAACCTTATTTTTGAATAATATGAAATTTGAGGTCGTAAGATCTCCATGCATTATGCCATTTTTATGCATGGTTCCAACTAGTTTTCCAATCTCTGATGATAAATTAACTATTTTAGATTCAGGTAAATCATGAATGGGAATACCTGGTATTTCTTGCATTATGATTTCTGATTTATATAGATTTACAAAATAAATAAGAGGAGAAGGAATTCCAAATGATTTTACTTCAGAAATTATTTGAGATTCTTTTATTGTTCGTTGTTTCCGAATTTTAGAGTCGAGTGTCGGATTTCGATAATTCTTTGATTTTCTTATTTTAAGGATGGCATTTGATTTATTCCATTTGGTAAGGTAGATATCAGCTTCTGCACCTTTTTTTAATAATTTCAATTAAGCCTCATTTTCTTTTTATTATTTTCAAGTTTATTAATTAAATCAAATTAGGTGATGTTTAAAATTCATTAAAATTATAACCTAATAAATCAGATAAGAACTAGATTATGGAAGAAGGAGAAAAACGACTAAAACAAGAAGATTGCAATGAAGATAACCTAGGTTCAGGTATTCTAACTCTTACTTCTAGGAGACTAGCATTTGATAAAACTAGAGCAAGAATGATGGATTTTTCAAAACATTTTGGAGATACGCTTGTTGATGTAACATTAGATGAAGTAACAGAGGTATGGAAGGAAGGAAGATTGATGAAAAAAGTTTGTTTTACTGTAAAAATAAAAGAAGAAGAAAAAACCTACAAATTTGGTGTTTTTAATACCAAAGATTGGCTTAAAAATATAGAAGCAGCAATAGAAGATTTCAAAAATCAATAATCTACTTTAACGGAATCTAATCTCCATGATTGTGTAACAAAAGTATTTTCTAACAAAGCACCTTTTTTTACCTGGGATTCTAAAAGTCCAGTCCAACAAATTTGACTTCCACAATCTCCTGCATATCTTAAGGGTACAACAAAAAATTTTGCGTTATGTCTTTTACACACCTCTTGTAACATTTGAGATAATCTTTTGTTTGCTGCAACTCCCCCAACGATCATTAATTCTTTTTTTCTTGTAAAGGATAAAGCTCGTTCTACCGTTTCAGCAACCATTGCAAAAGCTGTTTCTTGTAGTGAAAAACAAACATCAGATTTACTTTTAGATGAAATTAATTTTGTAGCTGATAATAAACCAGAGAAAGACACGTCATTTCCCTTCACAGAATAAGGTAGAGATACATAATTTTTGGTAGTGTTTGCTAGTTCTTCTATATTTTTTCCACATGGCGATGCAAATCCTATTGAACGTCCAAACTGGTCTAAAAGCTGTCCAAGTGTAATATCCAAAGTTTCGCCAAATACCCTCCATTGTTTGTTTAGAAATGCAAGAAGCATAGTATGACCACCAGATACTAAAAGGACAAGGGGGTTTTTAGCTCCAGTGAGTAGCTTTCCTAATTCAATATGTCCTATAGCATGATTAACAGGATAAATTGGGATTTTGTAAAAAGAGGCCAGAGAGCGTGCAACTACTGCGCCAACTCTTAGACACGGACCTAAACCAGGTCCTGCTGCATAAGATACAATATCAAGATCTTTTATTGTAATGCCTGCTTCACTAAGACATTCAGAAAGTACTATTGAACTATTTTCAATATGATGACGAGATGCTTCTCTAGGATGAATTCCTTCTCCTTCAGGAGGACGGTAAATTTTTCTTATATCAGATAAAATTTTTCCGTGTTTACCTTTTTTCTCCAAGATTGCACAAGAAAAAGTATGAGCAGTGCTCTCAATTCCTAATCCTAACATTTTATCCTCGGCTTAGTGTTGAAACTATTTTGATCACATCGCCATTTTTTAGATTATGGTTACCGCCAATTCTCTGTTTTGTTTTACAATCTATTGCATGTAAAAATCCCTTGGCAATATCTGCATGAATCAAACCTGCTAAATCTTTAGCATTTGATCCTTCTGGCAATAATTTGGCATCAGGTAAAATTTCGCCATCTTTATTTGTTAATTTAGATTCATCTTCAACAGGATAAACTACAATAAAGTTTAACGAATCAAAGACGGCAGTATTCAAAATTTTTTGAACACCTGTTGAGTGAATTTTTGAGAAAACTGTTTTAACAACATCTAATGCTTTTTGTTGAGTTGGTAGAATTTTTTTTTTCTCAATAATAGAAAAATTATCATCACCTGGTTCATAGTTAACAATACCAGCTTTTGATGCTTTTCGTAGTAATAATTCAGTTTCAGCACTGCAAGGTATAACAGGTTCAGATATTTTTTTTAAAATATCTAAATCCTTACAAAGATCAGCCTTGTTTGCAGCAATAATAATCGGTTTTGTGGTTGCCCTCAATTCCTTAACAAAAGTTAGAAGATCAGAATCAGCCCATTCTTTTGGATTTTTTGATATTAATCCCAATTTTTGTAGAACGTCTTGAACTTGATAGTCTTTTATTCCTAAACCAGTAAATCTTTTTGTTATTGCGTCAGTTAGCTTTGCTCTTTTTTGATCGATTTCTCTTGTTAGTTTATCCCACTCTCTTTTTAGAATGTCAACAAACCATTGAACAAATTCTTCTTGGACAAATTCAATGTCTTCAAGAGGATCATGTGAGCCAATAGGAACAGGTTGTCCTTGAATGTCAGTAGTTCCTGCAATATCTACTACATGAATCAAAACTTCAGCTTGTCTTGCATCATCGAGAAACTGATTTCCTAATCCTTTTCCTTCATGAGCTCCAGGGACTAAACCTGCAACATCAATTAACTTTACAGGTATGAATCGAGTGCCCTTCGAACAAAGATCATTTTTATGATCAATTCCGAAATGTATGCATGCACATTCGGACTTGACATAAGCGACTCCTACATTAGGCTCAATTGTTGTAAAAGGAAAATTTCCAGTTGGAACTGGTGTTTCCGTAGCAGCTGAGAAAAAAGTTGATTTTCCCACATTTGCCTTTCCAAGTAAACCTATTTGCAATACACACAAGAATCCTTTTGCACTTATTAGTATTGCAGAAATTGTTTAATTCAGTTAATTTTAATTTTATACTGTGAGAATAATAATTACAGGAAGTCCAGGAGTAGGAAAACATACAATTGCCAAAGAAATTGTTAATCACTTGAAATTATCATTTTTAAACATCAACAAAATAGCTAAAAATTCTGAATTGTTTGAATTTAATGAAAATTCTAATGATGTTGATGTTAAAGAATTAGAAAAGATAATTGATCAAAAAATTTCAGATTCTAGTTTAGTTGTAGGTCATCTTGCTCCATATGTAGTATCTCCAGAAAAAATTGATAAAGTAATTGTTTTGCGAAAAAATCCTTATGATCTGTTTGAAATTTATGAGAAAAGAGGTTATTCCAAAAAAAAATCTAAAGAAAATGCAGGAAGTGAAGTCTTAGGAATTATTGCACATGATTCAATTTCAAGATTTGGAGAAAAAGTTTTTCAATTAAATACTACAAAAAAAAGTGTTAAAGAAATTTTAGATTTAATATTGAACATACTTGAAAACAATTACTCTTCAGAAGAAGTAGATTGGTTAGACATGATAACAGAAAAGGATGATTTGAAAAAGTTTTTTACTTATTGATTAAATAAAGCTCCAATTAGCGTAAAGTAAATTGTTTGAAATTGTAAAAAGTGATTTGGCAGGAAGGATTGGAGTTCTTTATACCAATCATGGAAAAATTGAAACGCCTGCATATGTTCCAGTTATTCATCCTGTAAAACAAACAATTGAATCAAAGAAGATTAGAGAGATAGGTTTTGATTTGGTAATTACTAATGCATACATTACAAGAAACAATTATGGAGATGAGGCTGTAAAAAAAGGAATTCATAAAATAATAGACTTTGATGCTGCCATAATGACTGACTCTGGTGGCTATCAGGTGCTAGAATATGGAGATGTTCAAGTATTGCCAGATGAAATGGCAAATTTTGAGAAAGGTATTATGACAGATTTTGCAATTCCACTTGACAAACCAACTGGATATGGATTGCCTTGGAAAAAAGCTGAATTGTATGTTAAACACACATTACGAGTTTCAAAAGAGACGTTACAAAATAGTGATGATAATGGACAAATATGGATTGGTCCGGTTCAAGGAGGAGAGCATTTTGATCTGGTTGCAAAGTCTACTAAAAGTTTAGTAAAAATTGGTTTTAAGATGCTTGCTTTAGGCAGTCCAGTTGAGTTTATGGAATCATATGAATATAAATTACTAGCACAAATGATAGTAGCTACAAAAAAACACATGCCGCACTCTATTCCATTGCATCTATTTGGTGCCGGTCATCCATTAACAATTCCTTTTGCCGTGGCTCTTGGATGTGATACTTTTGATTCAGCATCATACATGTTATATGCAAAACAGGGAAGATACATTACAGAAGATGGTACCAGATATCTAAAAGATATTGTTGTATTTCCTTGCAATTGTGAAGTTTGTTCAAAGTATACTCCTGATGAATTAAGACAATTAGAAAACAGTGAAAGAACTAACAAGATTGCATTACATAATCTATATACCATAAAGTTAGAAGTAGACAAAGTTAAGCAAGCCATTTATGATGGAAGATTATGGGAATATGTCTTAAAAAAAGCAAGAGCACATCCAAAATTATTTGAAATGATTGAAGTTTTAACCAGCAATGCTGATTTTCTTGGAAATTCCACTCCAAAGTTTAAGGAAAAAGCAATATTCCTTTTTGGTAAAGAAGATCAATTCCGTCCTGAAGTACAGTCATTTCATAAAATGGTTAGAAATTTCAGAACAAAAAAGAATAGACTATTACTTACAAAGGAAACAAACACAAAACCTGCATATTTGTCTCAACAGTATTTGTCCTTAAAAAAAAAAATCACAGATATTGATTCAATTCAAATATGTCTATACAATCCACAACTGGGTTTAATCCCTCTTGAGATTTCAGATGTATTTCCGGCAGCTCATCACGAAACCACGAGATTGGATTTTAATCCAAAAGAATTTCTAGAATTTGAGATTACATGGAAAAAGTTTTTTGAAAACAACAAATTTTCAGAGGTTTATTTCGATGAGAATGATAATTTCTTAAATTATCATGTAAAATCTATTCCAAAAGGAATCAAGAAGAAATCGATTCTTTAATTAAAAATAAGAAAAAAGTGTGTGCTTTAGAAACAGCTTATAGTGCTGCGTCTTCTGCCCAACCCTTGATGAAGACACCGTTTTTGTGAAGAGGAACTGGTTGTCCAGCAGTGTAATTCATTGGTCTCATCCAAAAGATTGATTTTGTTGGGCATACACCGATGCATGCACCGTCAGAAATACATCTTTCTGGATAAAATACAAATGCTTTACCTCTCTTCCAGCCTTCAACAGGTTTTACTCTAAGGACATCAGGACCAAGAGAAGTACAGATTTCTACACATAGTGCGCATCCGATACATCTTTGTTCATCGATGTCTGGAAGTATTGCTATTGGCATTACAAGTTGATCATTGCTTGGTTACTATTTAAACCATGATTGAAATTCATAACCCTGTTATGAAATTGATCGGCAAAAATCATGCGCAAGGTTCACACAAGGTAAGTTAAAAAACAAAAAGATAACGTGATTTTCACGTTTATTTTCTCATTGCGTCTATTTGACCAGAAGTTACCCAGTCAAGTAATTCAGCTGAAGATGGATTTAGGTCTGCTTTCTGATTCATCAGATTGTTTACCCAAATCCAGTTTAATTGGTTAAGAAGAGGTTTGTTTGCTTCGTCGCCTGCACGTGTTTTGGCAACGACGGCTTGATCTTGTTGTCCTAACCATTCTTGGAAGCTTCTTCCCATGTGGATTGGATCTTAGCTTACACTAATTAAAGCTTTTGTAGATTCTTTACTAAACATAATGATCTGATCCATATGTGAGAAGGTTTTAACGTTGATAAAAATTCAATTTATTCCTTGGATGTTAAAGTTTTAGGTGCGGCAAATGAAGTTGGTCGTTCAGGCTTTTTAGTTAATTGTGAGGGTACAAAGATTCTATTAGATTATGGAGTGCTTTTTGGTAGACGTGGAACGCCACCAGAATACCCACTTCATGTAAAACCAAAGGATTTAGATGCAATTGTTATCACTCATGCCCATCTTGATCATTCTGGAAATGTACCCTCTCTTTTTGTTAGTGGCAATACAGATGTATATGCTACCCCACCAACATTTGATTTGTCAAAATTATTAATTGAAGATATGTTAAAAATTGAAAAAAATTCCCACCCATTTGACATACCAGAATTAAACAATATGATGAGAAATTCAAAAGAGATTGGATTCAAACAAAAAATAACTAAGGGAAATGCTACATTTGAGTTAAGAGAATCAGGACATGTCATTGGAGGAAGCACTGTTTTAGTGGAATCAGGAAAAAGGCGACTGTTCTATACTGGAGATATCAAAATTCATGGTTCTAGAATGTTGCGTGAAGCAGATTTAGATGTAGGAGATATTGATCTTTTGATAACTGAAAGTACTTACTCACAAACAGAACAAATTCCAAGAAAAGAATCAGAAAAACAATTAATTGAGTTTGCAAACGAGGTAATAGATAGGAAAGGAACTCTTTTTATTCCATCATTTTCAGTTGAACGCTCACAAGAAATTGTGTGTATTTTAAAAAATGCAAATTTCAAACACAAAATTATCATGGATGGAATGGCATTAAAGGTAAATGAAATAATGTTTAGACACCCTGAGTATCTCCGAGATCCGAAAATATTTGCAGATGCAATCAATAATGCAATTTCAATTAGAGAGCATGGAGAAAGAAAACGAGTGATGAAAGAACCATGTGTAGTTATTTCTCCAGCTGGAATGTTAGTAGGAGGAAATGCAGTTTATTACTTACAACAGCTTGCCTTTGATGATAGAAACGGTATTGCTTTAGTGTCATATCAAGGAGAAGGAACACCTGGAAGAAAATTGCTTGAAACAGGAAAAGTTTTAACACGTGGAAAGGACCTCAATGTTTTAGCTCAAGTAAAACAATTTGAGTTTTCTGGACATTCAGATAGAAATGAGCTTTTTGAATTAATTAAAAAAATTAAAGGAAATCCCAAAGTTTTAACCGTACACGGAGATACAGAATCGTGTGAGAAATTTGCACAAGAAATTCATGAAAAATTTGGTTTGGAGGCATATGCCCCAGCAATAAATGAGACAATTTCTGTCTAAAATGACAGGCTTTAATCAAATCAATCTCGAAAATACAATCAATAGTGGTCAGGTCTTTTTATGGAAAAAACAAAAAAATTTTTGGTATGGAGTAAATGGACAAGATATTTTTAGGGTAAACAAGTCAGGTCAAATCACATCATATCAAAATCACAGAGTTGATTTTTTTAGAAAAAAAGACAATATGAAAGAAATAATCCAATCAATTTCAAAAGACAAGGTTGTCAGTTTAGCAGTGAAAAAATATCTGGGATTAAGAATACTTAGGCAAGATCCTTTTCAATGTTTTATTTCTTTTATTGTGTCTTCAAATTCCAATATTCAGAAGATAAAATCAAATCTTGAGAGTCTATCAGAAAAGCTAGGAGAAAAAATCGAATTTGATAAAAAAGAGTTTTATTTATTTCCAAATTCCAAATCGATTGCAAACTCATCAATTGAAGAAATCAATAGTTGTGGATTAGGATATCGATCAAAATTTGTTTTTGAGGCTGCCAATATGATTGAATCAAAAAAAATTAATTTTGAGTATCTGAAAAAATGTAGTTATCAAGAAGCTAAAGAAATAATTTTATCGGTTCCAGGTGTGGGGAATAAAGTTGCTGATTGCATATTACTTTTTTCATTAGAAAAACTAAATGCATTTCCATTGGATAGATGGATGATTAGAATTTTAGAAAAATATTATTCAAACACATTCAAACTTGAAACAAAATCAATTACTGAAAAACAATATCAAAACTTACACGAAAAAATAATTGATTATTTTGGACCATTTGCAGGATATGCACAGCAATTTCTTTTTAAAATGGAAAGAGAGAACTATATGAAAAAGTGGTTGTAAACCCTTAAAATGGTAATTACTTTCCAGATTCTTGGGCCTATAGCTCAGCATGGATAGAGTGTTGGACTTCTAATCCAATGGTCAAGGGATCGAAGCCCTTTGGGCCCATACTCTCCAGAACTCGAGACCTGCTTTTAAGCAAATCAAATATGATATCATGGAGAGAAAATGAAAATCAAAAGTAAAAAATCTGCAAAGAATCTCCTGCAAGACAAAAATGTGCTGCGTTGGTATCAGAATACCAGCAGGGGAAGCAAGCTGAATGCAGAGATTAGATTGCGCAGGTTGAACCTGTTTTGCATTAGAACAAACACGACACCGTCTTCTCTTGTAAAGATTGGAAAGAAAGATGTCATAAAAATAGAAAACATTCTACTGGACCATGTCTCTTGGCTGGAATCACAGAACTATGCACCAAATTACGTTGAGGGAATAATCAAATCGATAAAGTCTTGGTTGGTATTCAACTATATCGAACCAAAAAGAAAAATCAAAATTGCAAATGCTGGAATTCCAGTAAGCATACAAGATGAACAGGTTCCAACAAAAGAGCAGCTACAATCAATTCTCAATGTGTCAAGTCCAAGAACTAGAACCAGCATCAGTCTGATGGCCTTTTCAGGAATTAGACCGCAAGTTATGGGAAATTCTGATGGGACAGACGGCCTTAAACTGGAAGATTTGCCTGATTTGATAATAGAATCAAATGGCAAAAAGATCACATTCAAAAACATCCCAGCAATGATAGTTGTCAGGAAATCCCTTAGCAAAACAAAGAACAAGTACTTTACATTTTTGCCCTCTGAAGGATGCGAATATGTTCTTGGGTATTTGAGAAATAGAATTGCACAAGGAGAAAAGCTGGATTCAGATACTCCTTTGATAACCATAGAGCAAGGATACCAGTCAAGAGGAGGAAGGAAAAATAACCATAATCAAAATAATACTAGATTCATCACAACTCCCAGAATCACAGCCGACATCAGAAAGGCAATATGGAGCATAACAAAGACAAGACCGTACGTGCTCAGAGCATACTTTGACACACAACTGCTACTTGCCGAAAGTCATGGAAAGATGACTCATGCATACAGGCAGTTCTTTATGGGTCACAAGGGAGACATTGAAGCAAGATACACAACTAACAAGGGCATACTGACTGATGAGATGATGGCAGACATGAGAAGAGCATACATAAACAGCCAGCAATTCTTGTGTACGATTAACACAGAAAACAACATACAAAACAAAAAGGAAATGCTGCTTGAGATGTGGAAAGAACAAGCAAAGCTTTACGGAATTGATCCATTCAAAATCAAAATAGAAAAACAACGAATCTCTACAGGAAAAATGTTCGATATAGAACAAGAAACAGAAGAGATAAGACATGAGATAATCAAAAAGATACAATCGCCAAAACCATATGATGGAAAGATTGTTACGGATGATGAACAACTGTTGTCTCATATAATACAGGGCTGGGAGCCAATCAAGGAACTTGCTAAAAATCGCATAATAATTAGAAGAAAGGTTGGCTAGCTTTTTGAATTGATTATCTTTATCAAACCCTCAACTGTATTCTCTTTTGTCTTGTATGCTTGTCTTGATATTATGGATATCAGTGAATTTACCAATGCGACATATGGATGAATTGACTGGCTGATCATATAGTCAATAAACTCATGTTGTAGTGTATCTATGGCATCATTGATATTTTCTGAGTGTATCGTGATTGTGTTTTCCTCAACCTTACCTTCAATGTTTGATTTAGCAAGAGGTTTCCACACCAGATCAAACCCGTACATACATCCAGTTATCTTTTGTAATCTGGCAAGCTCTGCAGTCAGAATTTTCCGGTTATTTTCTTTCATAATCTAATATTCTGATTTGCTTAAAAGCAACCCTTTGCAGTTTTTTGCCTTTTAAATAAACCAGCATACTATTGTATGAAGAAAAGTTCAGGAAAAAAGAACCACATTGTCACAACCATCATCACTATGACAACAACATATGGGACTGCAAAGAGTAGGAGGTCACATCAACAATGATTGAACCACAAATGCTAGATGTGATATTTCTGATTGCTGCCGTTGTTGCCACAATGGGACTACCATATGCGATAGGCGGTTCCATACAAGCAGGCAAGCTGCAAAAAATCAGACTAGAGGAAAATGCAGTGCGAGTAATCACAATACTTGTTGTTGCAATCTATGACGGAATGGTCATACTTCCACTGATACGGATTGATGCCAACTACGACGGAGTAATAACTGCTGCAATTGCTGGTAGTTGTTCTTTGGGATCATGGATAATGTTCTCAAAAGGAACAGAGAGAGGTACAGATCTGTTCAGGTTTGATCTCAACTCCATATCTGAGCAATTATCACAGGCAATATCCTACCTCAAAGACACAGCTGACACAATACAAACAGACCACGACAACAATGCCAAATCAATCCAGTCAAATATGGCAAGCTTTGCAGAAAAGCTGCAGATAGACCAAAAGATCAAAGACTATGCCAGAGATTCAGCAAAGCAGGAGATAGAGAAACACATTCCAAGACTCTACAGGTATTGTGATGAGACACTTGACATGTGCAGAACTGGCAATGACAATCTGGCCGACAGGATTGTAGATGAGATCAAGGTGTTATTAGAAGAAAAAGATGATGACTCTGAAGATACATCAAATGATACAGAATCGCCTAAAGATGACAGCATCACTGCAGACGTAGTAAAGACAAGCCCAGAACAAAGTGGCACATCATCATTATCGTCATATCCAACTGACATCCAAAAGAGCCAAAAGATACTTTCCATGATATCTGTAAATTTGTCTGGATACAGGCCAAAGCTTCACAAGCTGTGCATCGTTATGTACAATCTGCTGCAAAACAGGCAAATCTCTGACAAATCATACAGGCCAAATCTGTCGCAAATATCTGGACTGTCAGGTGTCAACAAGTCTGATGCCAAATCCCGGCTGCAAAACCTGGCAAATCTTGGTTTGGTTACCATGGAAAAGGGCGAATCAAGGATAGAGTTTGACTTGTCTCCAAAACTTGACAGGCTGTTCAACCCAGTACTTGAGAACCAAAGAGAAGGAGGCATGAAGTCATTTTATCTCATACAACAAGCAAAAAACATCATCTTGATTGCGAGAACTACTTTGAGGCACTCAAACAGGACATCTCAATAGAGCAGCCAGACTGTATTGCAATACCAATACCTGATAACGAGGGATTTGACATACTAAATGCAGCAGCAATAGAGATAGAATCTCCGCAGGAGATAAGATCACATCCAGAGCAGATCAAATCAAACATGACAAAGAATCTGAAATGGTTTTCAAAAATTGAAGTCTGGTGTTATGCAGACACTCAGGACAAGATTCAAGAAATATTAGATACGATGGACATAGAGCAAGATCAGATACACAAAATCTCAATTATGCCGGTTCACAAATGTGGTTCACCGGCATAGTTCCCACACTTTTTATTATAATACATAGAATATGGCATTTTTTATGAACCAGAACAATGAACCGAATCTGTGAACTGAGGTTTTGAATCCAAAACCCCTCAAACATCCTCAGAAAGTTCAACTAGTCTCATTTTCTCACTATTCTCCTGAGATACTATATCATCGTATTTTTCCATATCGAGATACTTTTTGATGTTAGATTCAACCAGTTCATTTAGAACTTCAGGTTTTAGGGCATCCAATTCCCATGACTTGTTTCCATATTCAGAAACATACTTTTTTGATCTTGGATCTGACTTTTTGGCAAGATTTGGTGGAGGATCATACTGTTCTATCTGCTCCATGGTAAGGGCAATCTTTTCAACTGATACGGTACAACGTAATTTGGATAATCTGTCTTTAATGTCACGAACCATATCAATACCGCTTGGGTCATGGTCTCTTAGATACAGAATATGGCATTGTTTGTCGCTGGTTGTATTGTATATGATTCTCTGAGCTGCCTCATGAATTGCACTAGCAAATGAGTATCCCTTGTTTGGAAGCAACAACACATGGTATCTTCTTGTCAGTGGTTGTAGTATTCCAGCAAGGGCCTCTTTTTCCACAATCACCTCAACGTAATGGTCTTGGTCTTTCCATCTGGGTAATCTGTACGAGCTTATGGCAGCATCAATAAACTCTGAGATGTCATCAAACTCACTAGGCATGATTATTTGTCTTACTCTGTCCTCTATGGTGTCCCAATCAACTAATCCAGACATTCTGGCATCTTTGAGAACCCTACTTGTAAGCTGGTATGAACCAAGACTGTTAGGTATTATATCTCGTGATACAAGCTGATAGTAGACTTGTCTTACCGTAAGATTGTAGCCCATCACTTCATATTCTTCTATTATACTAATGATGTGATCTAATAGCTCTTTTGTCTTGTTTCTAAAATTTTTTTGTATATATTTTATTTTGGCCGTATTATGGTATAGACTAGAATTTAGTTTGAAATGTGCTGATAATTTGATGGTATATTTTATTTAGGATTGAAAGACAGATAAAAATTGGGCATATTTTAGCAGTTCAAATTTGACTGGGAGCACAGCATGTATTGTATGGGAAAGATTACCGATACTAAAATCGTCCTTTGTCATTTCTGAAAACAGAGGATATAATCAACAATAATGATGTTTTTTAGATAACTAAGCACAGCATGTATGGAGTAAATATAGCACGGTTCCGTGCAACCTTAAATCAAGATTATAATCTTCATTATAATTTCCAAATCTTGTTCTGATTCAATTATTTATTCTCGTTTGATGTCATGTTGATTCGTTCTCTAAACTTCTCCTTGAATTTAGGATGTCTAGGTCTTGTTCCTAATCTATATCATAATCAAGATACAGTTCATCTTCTGATGGTGTGAATTTGTGGGAACAGTTTGGACATTTAACTTTCATGAAATAAAATGATGGTTACTTTAAAAGGCAGAAATTTTATTGTTGTTTATTATTTTCAGGTTTTGTCAGCTCAGCTGCAGGTAACTGACAAAGAGTTCCTCGTCCTCATCATCAAAGATGATACTGTCATATGTGATGTCTTGGTTGTGTGAGCATCTCTCACATTTTATTCTCAATAAAATGATGTTATTTAATCTGATAAAAGCAAAAAAATTCAAGAGCATAGACGCATTCATTTGCTTAAATCTAGAACAATTCCTGCAATTCTGATTTCTAGTAAAAAAGGGAAAAAGTTGTCACTTGTTTTTGGCATTTGCCGCTTCCCTTGCACATGTCACAATAATTGTCGTTGTCGCTACTCATTCTTTCCATCCATTCCCTTCTTCTTATTTGCCTGTACATATTCACGTAATATGGTCTTGAATTTGGGGGTTCTTGGTCTTGTTCTTAGCCTGTAACCGCAACAAGGACAGCACAGTCCTTCCCATGTGATGAAGATCTCACATACCTGGCATCTCTTCTGACCATTTGCGTACCGGTAAGAGCCGGGTCCGATTCTTTGAGCCTTGTATCTGATACAGGTTCCTTTACATGTCATTTTATTTTTCTCTGATCATTTTTCTTTCGATTTCCAGGGTTATTTAACGGTCCATTCCGGGTGGCTGCATACCAAAATAATTGAGTTGTACATTTCTATCAAATTTCTTAATTAGTTTTTGTTGAATTGCGAAATATTTCCTTGTATTTTCTGTTTCTTGGGGTGGCCCTAAGCCGATATCCGCAGCAAGGACACCACAAGCCTTCCCATTTTATGAAGATTGTACATGTTTGGCATCTTTTCTGGCCATTTACGTATCTTGATCCTCCATATGTTCGTGTTGCCCTGTATCTTGTACAGATACCCTTGCATCTGGCCAATCTGTTTACATATGAATTTTGCATTTCTTTTATGTCTTGCAGTCATGTTTTGCATGATTGTGGTTTGATTTGATCATTTCTTTTTTTTCAAATATGATCCATACAGAATCATATGGCGCACAATGTCTGGTGGAATAACCATTCTCATCCAAAAAACAAATCCTGCCTTTTTGAAACTCAACATGATCTGCTACTCCCTGCACATACTTATGCCACCATTTCGTACCAGTTTTTGAATATGTCAAGATGATACAGGAAATATTATTCTTGAGATGTTGAGAATATGCAAACTCCATAAACTCTGAGATTTTTGAGTATGGTGGGTTCATGAAAAAATCCTGTTTGATAGAATAATTGAAACAGTTCTGTTCCTTTGTTATGTAATTTGGTACGACATGATTGGCATGACTTGCACAAATGTCAATCTGTGGAAAAATATTGTATTTTTGACATATTTTTTGGAACAATTCCTTTGGTGTACCATATTCATTCTGTACATTTATGGAATGAAGATGCTGGACAGATCTTGACTTCATTTTGTCTTCTTGTCCCTTCTATGGCAACGAAGTCGCTTGCCGCAGCAAATGCAATGCAACCTATCACACAAAAACCAATTTCTGCAGTAACTGCAAAATCTTAATCCCAGCTCATACTTTTTCTTACCCCAACTGGTCCTGTAGGCATGTCTTGAACAGATTCCACGGCAATGTCCTCCTGCACGCAAACCTCGAAATGATTTTTTGTGGTTATGACTTCTTGGAATTTTGGAAAAGATTTCACTCATTGTTGAACAATACCTCTCATCTGCAGAATCCTGTGACCTTGTCTTGTGATTATCCCGCTGCAATGGACGCAGTAGAACAGGTCAATTGCATGTGTGCCTAGTTTCTGATACTTTAGCTTGTAGCATACCTCATTACATTCTTTACATAATACATGAATTCGATGATCACCCCTACCCGCATGAACTCCAAATTATAGTGTGAATTTCATATAAAAGGAAATAGAATGATTCATTCATACAAATTATCAGTATGATCTAAATACTATTCTGACACACTCAAATTACAAACAGCACGACTTTAGGAGCTGTCATCAAAATACTAGCGCTGGTTTCTGGTCTTAAGCTCCTTCTCTAAAATTATGAACTTCTTCTTTGTGTTTATACTCAAGATGACTTGATTCTCATCAGTCCAGTCTAGTTTTCTAATGATATGATCTGGAATGTTGATTCTGTGTTGTGTGTATTTAGTTTTTCTATCTTTTCCAAGGTATGTTCTGCGTTACAGTTTGGTTTGTTCAATAAGATATCATGGTGAATATTTTAAAAGAAGATGAAGAAGGGACAGGATGTGGAGAAAACTAGGACGTGTGAGCAAACTATTGAATCTTCTTCCCATCCCTTCTTGTAAAGGAATTATAGATTATGTTTCATTAGCAATCATTTAGATATTGTTTTATTGTTGCGGTATGGTTTTTGTATTTGTTTGTCTTATTCAAATCAAGATATAGTTTTAAAAAATAATATGAAAGGCATTGATTCTGGTCGTCTTTTTTTGCCTTGTCGATTCCTTTTTTTGCAGCATCTTTTGTGCTATCATAAGCTTTAGAACCATATTCAGCACCTTTCTTTACTACCTTCTTTCCCAGGTCAACACCCTTGTATACTCCTTTTTTTCTAGCTCTGCTCCCTTTTTGACACTTCTAGGCAGTGTCTTCGAGTTTCTTTAAGAATCCCATAACATCATAATGAGATTTGCAGTTTGTGTTCTTTGTGGTTTGAATATTTTAAGACCGAAAACACAGATAGATGAGAAGTCCATCGGCCTATACCTTATGAATAAGAGGTCTGACCTTATGGACTATCTTTTGCAGGCTGGATTCTATCTCATCAGATGGTTTATGGTCAATCTGGTTAATAATGCCTACAAAATCGTTTATGATCTCGTCTTTTGTAGATATATCGTTCATCAAAAACTATAGATCAGAATTCATACCTAAAAAGGTCACTACAATATACAGCATACCTAGGATGAGTACAAATTTCACCCAAATCTATATAGTAATTTAATCTGAAGTCTCTGCCAGCAGGATATGATTTACGCACACGATTATTTCTGTCAGTCTTGCATTCATCTCATCATAGTCACAGTTGTCTGCATCCTTCAGTCCATGTGTTTATCTCATAGTCAAATGCATCTGCAGGATAGAATGTCTTGTCAGGATTGTTTCTGTGATAAATTCCATGATGTGCAGATGTTATTGTGATCTGAACATTTACCCAGCATCGCTCCTTGTATAGGTTGTCAGTTGATACCTCATCGCTGCCTGATCTCTGAAGAGTTTCATGCAAAATTACATCATCAGCATAGATTGGATTATTAGTTACATATGATAGGATAATATTATTTAATATCAAGAGAACCAAAAAGAATTGTAACCACATAAAATCAAATAGGTATTTGTTAAAAAAGAAAAAAGCAAATATCTATTCTTAATTCTTGCTATGTTTTCTTTTACATATTATAAATTATTTTGTCACATATATTGTAAATTAGATATTCATGTGCTCAAAAACCAACATGGCATTATAGAAACAGAGTAAAATGGGTCATCTATAAAATTTCAGAAATTTGTTTAGGAAGTCTATTTTTCACTTCGTCAGCAATTTTAGGATATTTATTCTTTAATTTATTATATTCCATTTTTAATTCGTCACGTTCATCTAAGTGATATAGTGATCTAAAATACAATTGATATATGTCAGTGTTTTCGTCATCACTAGCTATTGCTTTTTTGGAGTATTCTGCAGATTTTGGAAAATTACTGTCTCTATGAAAGAAGATATTGGCCAATCCAAAAAGAGAATCACTTTTTTCACCATCTAATTTAATGGATTGCACATAATCATCTTCAGATTCAGTGTAACTGCTTAATCTGAGTTGTGCATTACCACGAATTATCAATGAATTTGAGCATGAGTTTACTCCAAGTGAACTATCGTCATTGCACTGTTCTATTACAGGATTTATGACATCAATTGATTTTTGAAATTCCCTCAGAAGCAGATAGTCTTCTGCTAAAGCCATTTGACCAAAAACCTGTTTTTGAATTTCTGGCATTTCATGAATGGTTTTGGAGCATAATAACGCAGATGTATCGGTCTTGTTAGTATCTCGTATTGCATTGCCTATCTGAGAAAGACTTGTAAAATCATGTGGATCAATAATTTTTAGGACAGTGCTTGAAATTGCAAGGCTCTTTTCATAATTTCTGTTAGCATGAGCTTCGTCAGACAGCATACGCATTTTCTTTTTTAATTCTTCACGTTCTAAATCAGAATGCCATATTCTTAAATCATTGATACCAAGTTGTCTTTGTTCGTCTTCTGAAAGAGCGTTCATGTACGGTATAACACATACAGGCCAATTAGGAGCAGATTCGGGAGGAATTAAAAATATTGTAAATATTACTGCTCCTACTAGGACTATTGTTATTGGTATTAATTTTTTTGAGAAAGGTGCATTATTGGTTGAATCTGATTGATCGCCATTTTCCAGATTCTCATGAATGGTTTGGTCATCAATAACAAAAACATTAACGAGCTGTAACATGAGAGAAGCAACACTTATTGCAATTGGTAAACCTACTTTCACATGATCTCGATTAATTGGACCTGTAATTGTATCTTCGATATATGTTTCAATTTTTGTTTCATAGTCGTTTATTTTAGAAAATTTGTATACGACACTAATTAATGGAATTCTCTTATCTCCAATGGCTGTCAGATCAACAACTAATCTATGGGGTTCAATAGTTCGTAAGGAATCAATGGTAGGTTCTAGTTGAAATTTTTTATCATTTAGAATTTGTTTTTGTCTGGTAAAAGGAGCAGGCCAGACTGAAGAATATTTAGAACTATGCTCATCGAATATTTCTTGAATTTTTCGTTTAAACTCATCTGAATGCAAACTATTTTGAAAAATTTGGAAACATTCTACTACAGAGTGTTCTGAAATCAAATCTTTATTTCTGAATAATTTTTTATTCATTTTTACTACCGAATTCAAAATACAACGTATTTAGTCATGTAAAAAATTTATTACATATGGAAATATTTAACAATTAAGAAACATTTGAAATGTTCATCTGATGGAACGTATTATTTTGGTGAGAAATTCGAGTTTCTCCCCGTCAACGTACACAACCGTCTTTATGGCCGAATCATAGTATGGTGGGCCAAGGTTATACGGAGAGGGCAAGGTCAGAGTTTTTGTGGAGTGGGAGATGGCAGCAAATCCTTTATGTGATGCGACGTATTTGGTTTCAGGGTTTTCATGGGCAGATCATAGAACACTGCAGTTACATACTTGCTTTTGGCATCAGTTACAGTAACCAACAATTCTTGGTTTTGATAGATCTTTTTTGGAACAGAAACATCAGCAAATGCAATACCGGAACTCATACCGATAACAAGCAATAGTAAGATCATTGCAAACAATACTTTCATAGTTGTATGTTTCAAAAACACGTAAAAATAATTTGCTGTTTTATGTGAGCATGGATAGCAATATCCAAGCCAAACCATTAGAGTACTGTCAAGAATAACTTAAATTGTTTTTGAGCAAGGAGAAATTGTTGTTTGGTAATACAAGGAGTGGTTTTTTAGTTCTCTCAGTAACGATGTTTTGCATATTTTGTGCCATAGGTGCAGATTCAGCTGAAGACAGACATTTGGCATTTGCTGAGTCACACAAGCCGACCTATGTTACATTTGATGAGCCAGATTCAGAAATGGTTTTTGACTATCCGGATAGATGGCAGGTAAAGGATTCAGCCTCACTGTTGGCCTATTTTACTACACATGAGCATTTGTCAGATCTAGATGAGGTCGTGGTGTTGGCAGACACATACAGCATGGATCCATACAGCGATCTTTTTGATTATGTGGAATCACAAAACAGCTACTTTCCAAGCAATGATTTTCAGGCGATAAGCAAGACACAGACAAGTATGGACGGTAGACAAGCGTACAAGATAAAATTGACAACCGGGAAAGACTTTGAACCCTCATTGACCGGACTTTTGGTTCTCTCTGAACAAAACAACAAGATATACAGCATAGGATTCATGACAGAATCAAGTAAATTCTCAAAGCACGATGATGCCGCTCAAAGAATATTTGACTCAGTCAAGATAAAACAAAAGTAAGACAGGCTGTCAAGCTGTTCGTACAATTCAAGCCAGATTCAGGAGATAATACAGGACTATCAGCTTGCAAATCCTCATCTGTTAACTCATAATGAATTTGTCATACCAGAGTGGACAAAAAATATTGCAATTTGGTACACTGAAAGACTAATAACAAATAATGATTTTAAGAACGCGTTTTCGTATTTGACAAAAAATGACATAGTACAGATTCCTGAAATCAAAGAACATAACATAGACAGACTAAGAGACAAGACGGGGTCAATAGACAACATTGTTTGCGGCTGGAGCAAAGGAAGCTTTTCTGATTCAATTTTTGGCATAACAATTTACCATTTTCTAAAATACGGATAATATAGCATAAAACAACATGCAGGACAAACTGGTGTTTATTTCATCTCAGACCTGTTTTTACATTCCTAATAACATTTACAAGAAAATTTTGCCGATTGTAACTTCCTCAAACATTTTTGGATTATGAGAATCCAAAAACATGTAATCTTCTAGAATGTAGATATATGATATTACAATCAAGTTTTATGTTCATTGTTATTCCTATTATTTTATATTTTCAGAAACAACAAAAGACGATCTCAGTATAGGTAGCCTTTCCCACACAAACCTCTCATCTATATCATAGTCTATCTCATAATCTAGGTATAATTTATCTTCTGATGGTGTGAACTTGGGGGAACAGTTTGGACATTTTATCTTCATAGAAGGATATCACAAATACAATAAAAGGATCAGAAAATATCATTTAGACAAATTAGACTTTGATAGTTCTGCTGCCAAATATGTTACAAATATCTCCTCATCCTCGTTTTCAAAAATCAATTTGTCTAGGGTAATGTCAGTTGTTTTAGAACAGTAAGAACATTTTAGTTTCATATGAATAAATGATTGAAAATAATAAAACTGAGATTCATCTGTCTCTAAAGATTCAAAGATTTATTCTCAGAAATTTATTGAAAAAATAGTAATTTATAGACCCTGTAGAAACCATCTGATTTTTGACTGATTTGTAGATCACATTATATGACCAGATCTAAAGCTGTTTCATTGCCATCATTACATGAAATCATCCAGGTACGTATAATTCTGGTGTATCTGGATAAATATAATCAAAAGGGCCAGGATACCACCATACATTCACAAATGTTCCAACCACGTGTATACGGTATGGCAGCACCTTGTCCTGTTAATTCTCAGGCAATACGGGAACAAGAGTTACCGTAGGTTTGCTGATATGATACAAGAAGGTATTGGGATACAACAGTATCCAGGGTTATCAAAAATACCACACTACACCACCATCAGAAGACAGCTGCCAAACTATCACATGGAATACTGCAAAAGATACTGAAATCATTTGCGACTCGCTGCAGAATACGCAAGATATTTGCAGGAATCGACTCGACTGGACGGTCTCACGAACGGCATCATATTACTACACAAAACGTGCCAAACTGAGGAAATTTGTAAAATATCCATTGCAGCAGACATGAAACAACAGATAATATGCAGCATCAAGATACGGCACCGCAGAAGACATGACAGTGTTGATTTTGTTCCATTATTGGATAGAGCGAGTCAGATGATTCCTATCAATACTGTTGTTGCAGATAAGGGATATGAGTCTGAGCAGAACCATATCGCAACAGAAAATTTAGGAATACAAAACACAATCATCCGTCCAAAATACGAAGCATTACCCATCTATAAGACAAGAGGATTCCATCGTAAGATGATGAAATGTCATTTTGATTTGAAGACATATCATCAGAGAAGCAAGGCAGAGACAATATTTTCTGTAATCAAGAGGATATTTGGTAAGTACGTGATGTCAAGACAGATCGTAACGCAGAACAGAGAAGTAATGTTTCGTATGATGGCATACAATTGTTATAGACTAACTAGGAATTATATGGTTATTTTTGGATGGTTTCTACACGGCCTATTATACTATGAACGTTAAATGTTCTAGATGTTTCCATAAATTTGTAGTATCGCAAGACGATATTTATTTAGACTATGATGTTGATTATGATGATTCTACAAAATATGTTTGGGAAGAATTGCCATTGTTAATATCTAAACTCTTCTACAAAGAACTTGTGTTCAAAGAAAAGTCAAACACGGAGCCAACAATAAAGGAAAAATTTTGCTTGTATCCATCATGAAATTAAAAAATGTGTTATGGATTGTTATTCCATTATATTTCCAAAGATTTCAATCTTTTCTGTACCTGTATAAAAGAAGATATCCATCTTGTCTCCTTCAATGTAGACATCATCCCTTCCTCACCATCAACTATTAGGGAAGCATGGTTTCTTCATTTCTGCTAGTTTTTTACCGTAATTTGTTTGAAAATGTAAATATAATGTTTAAGATCCGAGGATTGTAATTGTCTTATTATTTTTTCAGAAATTTTGAGTTGTTGTTTTTATTCTAATATGTGCTAAAATATTCAAACAACATCTAAATTCCATAACTATGTTTTAACTACAATTTGTAACATTCTTTCCATCAATTACTTGATCAAAACAAATTTCTATGGGTTAGAACTTAGCCAGCCACGTTCAGCTAGTTTTATTGCAGCATGTTTGGAAACACATACTGGAGTGTTGTCATGTTTTAATGCACGATACAATCCATCATTGCATTTAATATCCTCAGCTGATATGCCACTCTTGAGTTGCTTTAGTGGAGATAACATCTTTGATTTAATTTCTGGGTTTATGGAATGTCCTGTACCCAACTTATCTAATTCTTCAACGGCATCAGCAAGAAGACCTGTTCTGCTGCATGAATTTACTTCCAGTATTTTTCCATTATCATCAGCTGTTGTCGCATAGACGATGTATTCTTCATTTTCTACAAATGGAAATCCACATGATGCAGATGTTAATGCAGTTTTGACAGTTATTTCTTCATTCTTATCTCCCTTCCAAACATTATAAACTTCAATTGTAATCAATATAGGATCAGCACTAGACCGTGATGGAGAATCAAGATTTACATCTTTAACATCAATTACTTTTCCTGAAAAGACTACATCATAGTTTGACATCTCCTCATTAGGAGATAATGGTTGCATGCAGCTGCATGCATATGCGGTCTGGCTGTAGGAGTTAATAACAACTGAAGATACAAGAAACAAAATTAATGAAATTACAGAAAATACTTTTGATGTTCGCATTGGTTTTGAAAGAAAATCAACATTAATAAACAATCCTACTGATGCCTTGTTTTTAAATTCTTAATACCATTTTGATTTCATTTGAACAAATTTTGGTCACTATCACAAGAAAAGCAGTAAGGTTAACTGGATTAAACAAGAGAATTTTGACCAGCAAATCCCAATATCTTATGTAGATCTTCAAATATTTTAACATCTATGGATGGGGAACATTCTTTATCTTTTTTACAAAATGCTTCTGAATTTCCTACAAAGTAATAAAAAAGAAGATGAAAAAATACAAGGCATATCCTAACCAAAGAGAATACAAATATGCAACATCTGATCCAGAGCATATTGAAAAGAAGATAACAAAGATTGAAGAAAAGATAATCAAGGTGCTGGAATCCCAAAGATGGATTAGCTAAGGACACAGTTTATTGATCTTCTAAAACAGCTGCAAACTGCAATCACAAATAGCGATGATGCACAGGTTGATTCCCTCAGAGAGCAATTACAGGATCTGCGCAATCAGAGAAATGAGATGAAATGATACATTTAACCAACCCTTTTCCTTTTTATTCTCAGGATGTCACATCCAAGGAAGAGAAAGTTTTCCAATTCCTCATAGTACTGGACTGACCATGTGGATGGAATCTAATCCAAAAATTAATTGACTACAAACCTTTGTGAAAACATTATCATCATAGTATGCCAAGGAATATGTCACAGGTACAAAATCAATAAAAGGAATCAAAATGATTCCTAGTACAAGAAAGGTGCCAAGAGTGTATCACATGTTCAATATACATAAAATGGGAAGAGCTGTTATGTCCCTGTTGTGGATTTATGCTGAGAAGCAAGCCAAAGGGCAACCAGTACAGAAAGAAAACAGTAAAGTCCAGAATGTGATTTGTTTATAGTTTGTGGTGTTTCAGTCCTTCTAACACTACAATGGGTTACCTTTGAGAAACTACCAATTTATCGGATGAATGTCATTTTTTATTGCCAGTAACTTCCATCACGCAAAACAATGACCAAGGAATTCTGATAACGATAGGAGGAATGAATATCAAATAATAACAATAATTTGGGATCCAGAAATTCGTCAAGACTACGTAACTGCCTTGACGGTTTCAGATGCAATTGATGCTGCCATCGTACGTCATTACTGTTTGTATCTGATAGTCTGTTAGGGTCTGCACTAAACTAGATATTAGAATTGTTGTAAATTCAGAGGATTTCTAAAAAGTTATTAGAATGTGAAGTTAAACAATAACTATGGATTCTAAAGACGTAACAATTCCAATTGGAATGGTTATTGGTTCTCTTATAATTTCGTATGGTATGTACGCTACTTTTGGAATTGAACCTCCAGATGAATGTTGGATTCAGTTTCCTGAAGGCCACATAGATAAGATTGATGCGTCTAATGAAATGTTTTGCCAACAAACAGACAAAGGAACCCCCTTACTGTGGTGTTCAACAGATGTAGGTGATAATGGAGGATGTCACCGATTATCATAGTCTTTAACGATAGCTGTAATGATAATTCTAATTTATGATTTTACAAATCAATAATTTTTCGAGAGAATCCATCGTCCACGTTATTATCATAGAGATGAAGATTCTCTTGAGTAGAATCAAGAACCATCTGTTAAGACTGAAGTTTTAGCCCTTCTCTACTGACATGGAATTTTCAGTTTATTTTTTAATTAAGTTAATGATATACGTAATCTGGTCTATACGTTCTGTCATCTCTTTACTGTATCCTTCACCCATCAGGTCCATTATCGTACTAAATCAATACTACCGTCTACTTCAGTGAACATCTTTGTCGTTATGTTGTAATATTATAACAACAATCGATAATGATGTTTGTAATAGTTTGATTTAGATATACAAAAAGATCTATAAGGACTCCCTAGACAATCTAGTTTTCACTTATTTGTAGATCGGAGCAGATCATCAGGATCAATGAATCATTCATGATTATTCCATTCCATGAAAAACAAATACCAACGTATGATTGTACTCATGCACCAGATTCTCAAGAAAATGCATGTTTCTTTATCTGTATCCAAAATCAAAACATGTCTTTTCTGTACATCATCATATCCTCATGCTTGTTCTTAGTTAGTACGAATCAAAAAGCTACGAGTCATTTGTAGAATGGTTGCAAGTATGTAATCAGATAACTGCAATGCTTGGCATTAACACCATTCCACATTTTACAATACTGCAAAAGGCAGCATCAGGGCTGAGTGATGTACTGTTGTATGCTGCTATTGACAGGTTCATCCAAATGGTCTGTCCTGGTAGGGTATTTGCAGGATCAGATGCGACTGAGTTTGATGACAGGTATTGCACACAATACTATACGTGGAGATTCAGGATCAGACGTTCATACACAAAACTGTCAGCAGGATCTAACACGAAGACACAATTGATCTGTGCAGTTGTGATTCAGCACAATTCGATATATCATGACACCATGTAATTTACCTGCAAATAGTCGATACTTCATAAGATAGATTTAGTGTCAAGATTGATAACGAATAATCTATTTTCTTCTTTTCTTGTAGATTTGATTTATAATGTTTCTGGTTAAATCCTGATTTAATCAAACCTTATCTTCTAACTGTTTTATTTCAATACAATGAACAAAACAAAAACCTTGACAATTGGTACAATGCTTGCAATTGTCATGATTGCTACTGTAGGTTCTGTATTCTTCAACAGCAATCATGCAGTTGCCCAGGAAGTACTCATTCAGGAAAATGTAATCTCGGTTACAGGAACGGCAACTACAACAGTTGAGCCTGACTTGTTGGTCATCACGTTTGGCATGGAAAACCAGGAACCAACTGCAAAACAGGCACTAGATTCAAACTCTCAGGCAATGAACAGCGTAATTGAGGCAATAAAGGATGTAGGAATCACCGAAGACGAGATCAGTACATCACGATTCAACATATATCCTATATATGATGGATATGAGGATACGCTGACCAAAAGATGGAAGCAAGATCTAGTGGGATATCAGGTTACAAACACAATAAATGTAGAGACTGCCAACTTGAACTTGTCAGCTGACATCATTGATGATGCAGTTACTGCAGGAGCCAATAGGGTAGACAACGTGTCATTTACTCTGTCATCCGAAAAGTATATGCATCTGAAAGACGGTCTGATTGAAAAGGCAATACAAAACGCAAAGATAAAGGCAGAAAATGCACTTGCTCCACTCGATTATGCAATTGTTGGAGTAAAAGCAATATCATTATCTGAGTTTGGAATGTTCCCTACTCCACTTATGCCAATGCCAATGTTTGACATGGCATTTGAGGAAAGCATGGCAGTACGGGCCGCTTCAACACCTGTATTCTCGTCAGACCAAGATGTCACAACAACTGCAAATGTGATATTTCTGATTGGAAATAACTAACTAGATGATGATCATTTCATCTTCTTTTTTATTACTTTGTAGGAAATTCAGAAGCATTTTGTAAAAAAGATAAAGAATGTTCCCCATCCATAGATGTTAAAATATTTGAAGATCTACATAAGATATTGGGATTTGCTGGTCAAAATTCTCTTGTTTAATCCAGTTAACCTTACTGTTTTTCTTGTGATACTTCAAATTTATGATTATAACAAAAACTTAATCTTCATGGTATAATATCGCAGATATTATAAAAGATGAAAAAATTCTGTCAATTTATTGAAGATAATTATTTTGTTAGATAGTGTTTTTGAAATATTTGTTTACAATTCTAGAGATAACACATAGTTATTGAATAGAAAATAATGATAATAATAAAATTATGAAAAATGGTTTTTGCGTCAACAAATTACATGTCATTTGTTTTGACTTAATTTATCGGTTTTTTTGATTAGTTTGGGATATACAAGTGCAAGAAGTTAATTCAATAAAGTGAAAGGAATTAAGTTTACTTTTGGTTCTAAGATTGAGAATTTTCCTCCATTTGTAAAATTTAAAATTGATCCTGAGAAGTTACTACGAAATGAAATAAAAAATAGAAAGAGAGTATTTTGGATACCTATTCTAGTTTTTTAACTATTATCTTCTTCCTCTGCAGAAGTAGGTGATTTGTTTACTAGTTTTGTCTTGATTGGCTGTACATTATCAATACACACACCGTTTGGAATTCCGGCATCTTGGTTTGCAAATCCATGATCTCCTAATGATAGATCAAAGGATACGGCCTGGCCATCTCCAATATCTCCCAAAGTGTATTTTTGTATGTTGTCAGTTGGAAGCGCAGGCAGTGGATCTTTTAGGAAAGCAAAGTAGTTAATATCAATGTAGTCAACAGTTTGTGCCTTCTTTAGTACCAAGCCGTTCTTGCCTTCCTTTACAATCACTTTACCAGGTTCTGTAAAGGATATTCTAAATGGATCTACTGCAAGACCGTTTGGGTTTGTTTCTTCATTTACACATTCATTTTGCTGTATTAATTCAACATAATGTGCGTGCCAGTTGTTATCTGAAGGACCAGTTTGGGCCTGGCTGTCATACACACCACCATGTCTTGTTATTGCAATCAATGTTCCAATGTCTTCAGTATTAGGATCTGCAGTTAATATTGCGTACCCTTTAAATGACAAATCATTAAGGTCTTCAGTTGGATTGACCTTAAGTGTGATTATACTTTCATTGTCATCAAATGTCAATATTCGTGCCTTGTCAACTGCCTCACCTATTGCGTCAGCTGCTCCCATTGGAAGTGTAACCGTTATTATTACTGCCAGTATGGCAATGGAAGAAACGCCAAGTGTTCTTGTTTTGTTAGATATCATTAAACCAACAAAAACTGGTACAACTATAAAACTCTTGATCTGTTCTTGTTTTGTAATTTTCTTTTGTTCTTTTTTGTATTATCCAGTTTTCAATTTCTCCGTTTTTCTTTCCATATGGACCTTCTACGTAATAGTATGAGAATAACTTCAGTCTTACGCTATCATGATTTATGCAACATCTACAAGATTACTCTAGAAATATCTATATTGTAACTCTTGAATTATTTTTGGTCTAATCAACTATTCCTGAAACTATGATTGTATCTCCCATGCCGTATTGTGATTTGTTTGTTGTAACATAAATGTCACTAGAATCAGTATTAATCAACCTAAAATAATAATTTACTGGAATTTAATCCAAAATTGAAATTTTTCCACCAATTACAACACAGGTTATAGTGACAGTGTTACATAATTTAATTAGATGATACTGCTATTTCATTCACCTATAGTTTTGATTTTACATTTTATCTCTTTGTGAAACTTTTACTTGAGTTGTCTATTCTTTGGAATTGTTCTTAACCTGTATCCACGTCACGGGTACCACGGTCCTTCTCATTTGATAAATATTTCACATGTTTGACATCTTCTCTTGATTATGCCTTTTTGAAACTCAATGTGATCTGCTTGTACAAATTGTGCCACATTTGGTGCAAATCTTGGAATATGTCAGAATGATACATGAGATATTGTGTTTTTTATGTTGAGAATATGTAAATTCCATGAACTCTGTCTAGTTTTGCATTATATGGATGAACTTAATGGTAGCAATAAGTACAGTTAGCAGAGATAGAACATAAGCGATCAGTTATCTCAAATAGATTGATTTTGATCAACTAAAACATTATAAAATATGATAATGTAAAAGCGTCTGAAGTCTTGATTACGTTAATAAAAAACAAGGTTTCAAATGCTGGAGAATGCAGGAACCTTTGGGCCCACTTAACAAAATTATTTATTCTCAAGTACACGTGATTATCTCGTGAAAGACATAGAATTTTCCTTAGAACCAAAAGAAATTCATCCCAAATCAGAGATTAAAGGGAAAATTTTTGTTTCATATCCTGGACGATATGACGGAGTCGTAATTAATACTCAAATTTTGGATTCAAATGAGCACATCATCTATAAATCCTATAATAAAAAAAAAATATCACAGCATGTTTCAAGGTTATTCATTAACAAAGACGTGATGCCTGAAAACAAGGCTGAATTTACTGCAACCATTGAATTCGAACCAAAACAAGAATACGAGGTAAAATTTAGAGCATCAATAATTGAACAACACAAAGAAATCGAAAGTCAGATAATTTTTGCAAAATATTCTAACTAGAATCTGGCTTTTGTTACAATAATTGTTCCTGTCATCCAGGGATGAGGAGAGCAATGGTAATGAACTTCTTGAGGTTCAGTAAATAGGAATTCATATTCCTCACCTGCCTTTACTACTCCAGGTGAACCAAAGTCACCACTATAGCCATCTGCATGTCTATGATCTGGAGTTACAGTGTGTGGGGTATCATCACTATTTGTCCAAATCACATGATTATCAATTGTTAGCTGTAGGTTGACTAGTTTTGGAACAAAGTTATCTTGTTGTTCTGGGCTTGCAGAACCAGGTATCATATCAATAATTGTAGATTTAACAGGATGTAATATGTGATCATCAACTGAGGGTTTTGCCAAAGATTCAGGAAGATAAAATGATGTGTAAAAAACAACACTAGCTGATAATGCAACAACAATTGCAATGACTCCAACTCCATATGCATGACTAGATGTTGGTGCACTCAACGATTTTAGTAGGCCTTTGGTGTTCTTATAAAGCTTGTTTGAACTTAGGGCTTGTTTAGATCTGAACCGCCAACGTTAGGAGAGTTGTTTGCACCTGTTGTTCCTCCTCCCGAATCAGCTTGAGTCTTTGGAGTAGGAACCTCAGCTGCAATTTCTTTTGGTTTTGCAGTTTCTTTTTCACCTTCAGGTAATTTGCTTGGCTCTGGTGCAGATTGTGGTTCTGGAATCTCCTTTGGTTTTTCCTCTGGGATTGGAATTGGAGGTGGTGGTGGGGCATTCTTTGCTTCATTCATTCCATATCTGTAAATGTGGAAGAATGCTGCAAACACAATCAATATCAACCCAATAAAGAATAACGAAATATTCTTCATTCCAGTCAAGGCTGCATTGTAGGCTGCAATGTTAAGAAATACTTGGAATGCTAATAGTGCTACAAGTAACCAATTAATCCATTGTTGAGAGAGGCTAATTGTTGCTACTTTGTTGGGGCCCTTTTCTTTTGCAAGTTTTGCTTTTCTTTCAGACTCTTTTGCTAGCTTAATCATCATATATGTAAATCCAAATCCTAGTGGAAGCATCAGTATCATTACTGAATACAAAAAGACCGGATCGATAACTAGACGTTCTACTAATGGAATAGTGGTGTCTTGTGGAATGTAAAATCCCCAATAGGTAGTCACCATAACCTGGGCAATTCCGGTTATACCAAATGCTGTAATAATTGGACGATCCTTCCATGAGAACTTTTTGTATCGATCAATGAAAGGCGTTAGCAGTATAGCAGCTATGAATATTCCTGGCCATAAGACACCAGTTACAAATTTGTCGTATTGAGTCCTCAAAAATGCATAGATTCCCGTCAGATACCATTCAGGGACGGTAATCCCGGGAGGTACTGTAGGTTCAAACTTGAATCCCATATCAATTGGGAAGACTCCACCAGTTATCAGAATAGCACCACCAATTGCCATTACCATAGGTACGTCAAATACTAAGAATCGTGGGAAGTGAACTGCCATCAATCCAAGCATGACAAGCGGCAAGAGGAACACATGTTGGGCATAGAATCTCAAAACAAAGTCAGAGAACCCACTTCCAAACATCGCATCACGCATTGTCGGCCCTATAAGAGGAATGGAAGTAGTGAGTGATGCAGCAATACTAATTGCGAGTTGCGCTCTTTCACTAAATATAACATCATAACCTGTAAATGCTTCAAGAATAGTTACGGTTCCAAGAATAACTCCTGTTGCCCATAAAATTTCATTTCTAATTTTGTATCTTCCACTAAAGTATTGATAATACATGTGAAGAACTGCCAAAAGTACCATTGCATTAGATCCGTGATAGTGGATGTTTCTAATATGGAAACCATAAGGTACTTCATCATTAATGAATGCAACACTATCCCAAGCTCTATCTAACATTGGTTGATAGTAAAACATCAACAGAGCACCTGAGATTCCAAGGATTACAAATACAATGAATGTTAACATTCCTAAAAATCCAAAAGGACTAACAAAACGAGCAGGGAATGAAAATTTAATTGCAGTAAAGATTGTTCTGTCTAATCCATCCCATAACCAGTAAAAGAACGCAACTGCGCCTGTTTGTCGTTTAAGCGAAACGGCCATATCCTATTACTCCATTGGCATTAACTCCCCATGTTGGTGGAAGAATCCACAGAAAACCGTCTGCATCAGCTTCAAAATCTAATTTTGGTAAAGTATCAGAAGGTTTTGCTTGTAACGATGCGGGTCCAACATATGCAGTACCAGTTCTTGCATCATACATGCTACCATGACAAGGACACTCACCTCTCTTTCGTCCTTCTTCAGGCCAATATTTCCATAGACACCAAAGATGAAGACAAACCATACTAAATGCCCTAAAAGCAGATACATCCTTTGCAGTACCTCCAAGTTCTTCTGGCAATCTAATGAATTGCCATTTTCTAAATGCCTCTGCATCAAGTGCAGCATCACCAGTACTTGGATAAGTAATGACTTCTGAATGATTAATTGGAAATGTTTCAACATGAGCTTGAGTACCATCTGGTAAAATTACTGGGACTTTCTCAAGAGAAGCACTTGATGGGTTTGGCATGAAATTTCCAAATGGAACAAATGGAGCAAAGGCTAAACCTGTTCCTGCTGCTCCCATTAATTTAAGAAAATCCCTTCTGGATAATCCGCCAGATTTTTGGGTCCCCTGCTCTGACATTCAAGCTGTCGTACTCGCCAAATTGCTTATAAACCTTGTTCAATCAATTGCTTTCTTTTGTCTAATGATAAAAAAGAAAGCAGCTCCGATCGCAATTCCAATTGCAATTCCTAAGATTATTCCAAATGTAAAGTTGTCAGGAGATGTTTCTTGCGCTTCAAATGTATTCGGTTCTGATACGAATTCAGATATAGATTCTGTTTTTGATTCAGATATATTTTGTATAATAGATAATGACTCATTTTCATTCTCCTCAATATCGATAGTAGTTTCAGATTGAGTAGGTTCTGGAGGAATTGTTATTTCTTCAGAAGTAATTGTGGAGAATTTAGCTGCAATTGAAATTGGTTCAGTTGTATGATTTCCTCCAAAAAGAGTAGAATGTGTCAAAAGAGAATATGTTCCGGTTTGATTGATTGGGACAAAAAGTACAGTTGAAGTATCATCTTTATTTTTTACCGGGAAGAAGCCACCGCCTTGACTGAAAAGTGAATTTCCTAACCAATCAAGAGACGGCCATCCAAGAAAATGTCCAAACACCCCTGATGGCATGTTAGTTTGAACAATTTTTCCTTTTGGATCCATTACAAATACTGCTAGATTGGTATCCTCATTTTCCCAAGAGAACTCAATTGAAGCAGAATCTATTGTTTTATCTTTAATATCAAAATAATATTGTCTCCAATCTCCTGCCATGTATCTATTTACCATGTCAAATGCACCCTTGATGTATCCATTTCCAAAAACTACATCATCACTCTGTTTTCCAGATATTATTAAAAGAGAATCCTTTTGGTTGATTTCTTTTTTGATAACATAAGAAACTGGTGCATTAACAGTATGGTTTTCACTTTCAAAAGTTAGAAACCCTTGGTAAACTCCAGATTGCAAATTATTTGGTGCAACTAATGTAACACTTACTTGTGTTGTTTCTTTTGGAGGAACTGTAATTGATTCATCATCTACCCAAAATTCTTGCCACTTTGTTTTTTGATAGTGACTAGCAGATAATGTATAATCCATAGAAGTTGAATTTAGTTTTGTATCGCCTTGCCAGTAAGAGTACCTTGTGGGAACTGGATAAATTCCTACGAGAGGAATTCCTTCAAATTTTTCATTTGGTTCAGATATTCGTAATTCTTGAACAGTACCCCAAGAACCAGCTCTGCTAATCATGGATAGTTCATCACTAACAATTTTTGTATCGTTGTTTTTATCAATCCAGTCATAAAGATAAAGTGATGAAATTTTTAGATCATTTGCATATACATCGTCTGTTTTATTCATAAAATTATGAAATGGGAAATTTACATTAAGTATCATTAAAGAAGAGTCATCAGGAATAGGATCTTCTTTTTCAAAAAATTGACTAATCTTTTTGTGTTCTTTTACGTCAGATAGATGTATGTAGTTGGGAATAAAAACATCCGTTTTGTTTAATATTGGATCTTGCTGACGTACAATAGTTGTTCCATTTAATGCACTATTTTTGATTAAAGATAATTTTTGGGGTTTAATATTTACTTGAATTGTAGAATTTGTTGGATTTTCTATAGTAAATGTAGTGGTACTTCGTTCTCCAGGTAAAAGTTGTCCGGCAAACCAGTTTGTTGTAGGTTTAGATTTTAATGGAAGTTGGAATTTTTCAAATCCTATTTTTGTAGAATTTACATCTTCAATTACGGGGTCTAGAATTTTTTTGATGTTAATATATGAATTATCATTGTAAACTATGAAAATTCCTGGCTCTTCATTTACAAATTTTAATGCAGTATGAACATCAACTAAACCTGAACCTTGTGTTAGAGGATCATTTTTCAAGTCTTTTGCTGTTGACATTAAAATATTTTTTATTGTAAATGGATCATAGTCTTTAGAGTTTTTTTGTAATCCTTCCATCAATAAAGCTGCACTGCCAGAAACTAAAGGAGCTGCCATACTAGTTCCTCCAAACAAAGAAAAAGATTCTGCTTTAGAATCTTTTTCAGTTTTAATTACATTGGATGGAACAAATCCATGAGCACCAATACTCATAATATCTGGTTTTGGATCTCCAATAATCCCTGGACCTCTACTTGAGAAATCAACTACGTGGTTATAGTTAGAAGTTGTATTGCCAAATCTTGGTTGATCTTTGAATGGCCCATACCCAACAAAAACATTGTTTGTAGTAGCTCCTACTGAAATTCCAAAGGGAGATACATTTGGCAATCCAATTGTCCCATATCCGTGTCCTGAGTTTCCAGCACTAGAAATTATAGTAATTCCAGGATAATCATCATCTAAGGAATGCGGGGTTACCAATACGCTAAGAATCAAAGATAGTATATCTAGGCCTGGTGCTGATTCAAAGGAAGGAAAATTTGAGATTCCCCAACTGTTTGAAATAATATCAGCTTTTGGAGTACCAGTGAATTTCCAATTATTTTCTATATTTTCAAATCCTGCAGACCACAACCATGCAAATACAGTATCGCCAAACCACAATGCCTTTATTGGAATAATTTTTGCATCAGGAGATACTCCTTTTATCACAAATTTCTTTGTGTTGTTGTAGATATCATATGTCTCTTGTCCTTTTGATGCAATCGAAGCAGCACTAGAAGTGCCATGTCCAAGAAAATCAGTCATTATACCAAAAAATTCCCCATCAGGATCTATTGCAGGCAATAATGTTCCATTGATAGCTTTTAGTGAATCATCAATGTTAGCTGTTTTATTTTGAATCACTCCATATACATCTAAAACTTGTGCTCCAACAGTTCCTGCACTATAATCTGCTTTACCGTCTTTGTTTGAATCATAAACAAGAAATTCATTTCCACTTCCTAAAACAATTGGTTTTTCATCTGTAAAATCAAAATCGTATTTTGGTTTTTCTCCGGGTTTTAAATCAAATCTGGTATAATCTTCCCAAGAAGTTGTCATGTCTGGGATTATTGTATCGTATACTCCTGCAGTATTAGAATCAACTAAAAGAACTGGGACTACCTGTACTCGTGCCAGAGGCCCTTGCAATGCTCCCTGATAAATCACACCTAAATGATAAATCCCACTTTTTGATTTGATATAGTTTCTGTTGTCTTGTCCAATCTTTAGATCATCAGCTAATGTTCCATTAAAAATTATAGATGTTCCAAATTGTGGGAAAAAGGAGTTGTAAATTGGAATTTTTGTTCCCTTACCTCCCTGTGAAACATCAAGAAAGATACCTTTCTTTGTAACATATGCTGATGATGTAATTTGTTCAGGAATTGGTTTACTGTAATTTCTTATGATTTCATCTTTGTCAATATATGCAAAAAAAGTTGCATTTGTAAGAACGATTCCTTGACCATCAGGATCTAGCATTATTGGATGATTCTTTTCATCTCTAGCAAGGGAATGCCTGATATCTAAATTTGAAAAATCCACTCCAGTATCAACTACTGCAATTTTAATTCCATGTCCTGTAACGTTATAATTTGTCTCAGCCAGTGTTGAACCAGTAACATTACCAATTCGTGATGCATCCAAAAACTTTGAATCCTTAGAATGAAAATCTAGCTGAATATCTTCCATTACATTATATCCCTGAGATATGAGATTTGAAGCAGATTTTTCTTTTAGCACTGCAACATAAAAAAACCCATTATCTGACTGAACTCCATAAAGAGAATTATTCTTTAGAAAATCTAAATCTTGAGAATTTGTGCCAAATACAAGATATCGCTTAAAGTTATTTGGTGAAAAATCTTGTTCAATATCAATAATTCCAGAATCAAAAATCAAATCATTTTGGTTTGAATTAAATTCTATAGTATCTCCAGTTTGAAATGCATAAGAGTTTACAGATAAAGATGAAAGAAGAAGCACACAAAAGAAGATAGCCACCTTGGGCATATGGTAAATTTTCATATTTTGTATTTATTATAACTATCTTCTTCTTGCAAGAATGGCAATCTGAAGTGCTACAATTATTCCAATAGAGGCGACAATTGGAAAGAAGAGAGAATTAAGCTGGGATGAGGCTTCTTCAATGTTAGTTACTGATGAAGAAATAGCAGATGTGCTTTTTTCTATATTTGTACTGGCATTTTCTAGGGTAGATCCAAATCCTGAAATTTCTGATTTTAAGATTTCAAGTTCTTTTGATGTTTCATCCAAAATAGAGTTTAACTCTATAATTTGATTAGATATTCCTCTTATATCTTGACTCATGACATTTGTTGCAACAGAACCATGAGATATAGTTCCTCGGCTAAATGCAACAACGTGAAATACATAGGTTCCCTGTTCAGTTGGAGTGTAATCTGTAAAGTATAATCCCTGATGTAATGTCGAAAATGCATCAGTCAATGTTTCTACTTTACCAGATGGAAGATGTACATGGGTGGTTTGAAGAAGTATGCTTGGATCACCTCCAACCAAAAGACCATCACTTGTTGTTTGAACAAATACTCTTAATGATTGATCAACTGCTGCTGTTTCAGGTGCAAATACCAAAGTGTTAATCTGTCTCTCAACTGGTACCTCTATTAATTCATCAGTTGAAGTAAACTTTACATCTAAAATTTGAGATAAACCATCTTGTTCAGTACTTATTACTTCAACAGAATAAGTTCCAAAAGGAAAAGTAGATGATGATTCAGGCCATATAATCAAAACGTGATTAAAGGTGCCGTCATCCTCATTTGTGGTGATTTGATCAAACTTTGCTATTGTTCCATCAGGTGCAAATAAACGAATAATGAGATTTTCATTAGGTAATCCCTTTCCGTAAACAAACAAAGGTTGGTCTTCAGAGTAAACTTTACTGTTTGAATATAGTTCCAAAGTCTCTGAATAAGAATTGGGAATTTGTATAGCTAAAACAACAATCAAAAGAACCACTATAATTTGTAATCTCAATTTACCTTTCAACAAATCTTCTACTAGATATTACTTCTGGAAAAATTGTCTATAACTTTCGTTAAGAGTGATTCAAAAAAAAGAAAAGGAATAGTGTGAATTTTCTAGTCTTAGTTGACAGTTATTGGTGTGTCTACTGGTGGTGATAATGCCGTTGGGTTATCAACAGACTCCCATACAAATGCAGTGGCAGTGTATGCTCCTGCTTGTTGTGGAATCCATGATTGTGACGGACTGAATGATTGACCAGCAGTTAATGAACCAGTAATCCATGCTAGTTGAACTGTAACACCGTTAGCATCCTGAATCTGTATCAAGTATGCAAATGGTTGGTCTCTATCTTGGCCATTTGCTATATCACAGACAATTTGTACTTGTTGATCAACTGATACACTACTTAGAGTGTTATCAAATGCATCAACTACTCTACAGCTAGCAATTGGTGCTCTCTCTAGAGGTGGTACAACAGTACCTATGAGTGAAGTGGCAGTGATATCAAGTTCATCTGCAGTTGTATATGGATCAGGTAGTGTATTGTCCTCATATTCTGCAGTGACAGTGTCACCTTCTGCGACTCTGAGTCTGTGACCAGATGATTCGTCAGTTACTGTGAAGAACACAGTTCCTTCGAATATTCCAGTTGCCTCATTAGTCTCAGTTACAGTAAGGTCAATACCTCCGGCGTCGGAGTCAGACCACACATCGACATCGAAGTTGTCGACTGCTTCTGGATCTAAGTTCATGTCTGGGTCAATTATTCTTACAACACCTGTACCGGTTGCTGGATAGCTTGCCTCAAGCCATTGGACTTCACCAATGTTCCATCTGATGAGTGCTGAGCCGACTACTGTTTCATCCTCTGAGAATTCAAAGGAGACAGTAATACCGTCATCATCATCAGTTTGTAGGAATCCATCGGTTGGACCGTCACCTGATGTACGTGGGTTAGTATCAATACCACTATCACCAGTGGTTGCATCACCGTCAGCATCATGTGGGAATCCTGTAAGGATTACCTCACCAGTGAAGATGCCGGTGTCAGTACCAGTTTCGACTAGTTTATAGTTGTCAAGATCGAATCCTCTGGTCGAGATCTTTATTGGATCAAGATCAGTCTCACCGATTTCATCAACTAAGTCACCGTCAAAGTTGTGGTCTGGTGCAACAACGGTTACGTATACTTTGTCAGTCCAAGAATAGACTTTTTGGTCAAGTTCTACAGTTGCTCCGAAGTTAGAAGTGTAAAGTGTCAAGTTGACATCTTCATCTTCCTCACCTACATAGTCAGATCCGGATGGACCCCAGTCAGTATACTCAAGGATAATTTCTTCTCCTCTTTCTAATCTGTCACCTTCTAATACTTCAGGAATTTCAATGACAATCTGGAATATACCAGTGCTGTCACCTGTTTCTCTAAAGTCAGATGGTTCTGGATCAAATGCGGCTCCTTCACCGTCAGCATTACCCATGGTAATTGTTGCGGCATCAGAGTCCCATTCAATTAAGTCTAAGTCCCATGTCTCAGCCTGGTCATTGTCCAGATCAAGGTCTGGCTCAATGAGGGTTAAGATCATGTCAGATCCGATAATGTAAACTGATTTGTCAGATTGTAATACACCGTTTCTTAGGTCAAATGTTGCAGAGTCAGTAACAGTGTTTGCATCACCAGAAGCGTCAGTTGGATCTTCGTATTCTACTTGGAGGATATCTCCTTGTAGTACACAGAAGTTCTCACCTGCACCTGAGGTTGATGTAAATCTATGCAACTCTGGATTTGTTCCAGCTGGATCAGAATCATCTAGTGGTTCAAAGTCAAGAGTTTCTGGACATCTTGCATCAGCTGGACCATCGGTATATCTTACTTCAAAGTCAAGCTCAAAGATTCCTGCATCTGGTGCAATCTCTTCGATTGGTCCAAATTCTCTTACTATTGGTGCATCATCAAATATTGCTGTTGCATCTTCAGTAGAGGTAGCTGAACTAATAGTGACGGGTAAACCATCAGTAAAGTCAGCATTTGGTCCTGTTAGAGGTCCTGCTAGAGGATCATATACGAAGTCAACAATGCTACCAGAACCAAATGAACCTATTACATCTGTAAATACACCCTCTGAATCATCAGAGCTACCTGGAATACCAGGGCCTGGTGCTTGAGAGATGAATACATCTTCAGTTGGATCAAAGAAATCGTCAGATGCAAGAACATCTACGAGTTCGGCTGCTGCGACTTCATTATCACTGTTCATATCCTCAAACAACACTATTGCAATTGCTCCAGAACTAGCTCCTTCAACTGTTACTGGACCTGAAGTGAAATCAGCACCATCATCTATAATGTCGATTTCACCTAGATTAAGTACACCAGCTGAAACATCGAAGTAAGTTCCTTCTGCATCTTCTGCGCCTACTTGTGAAATTACTACATCTTGACCATCTACGAAGCCTGCACCGCCGGAATAATCAACTAATTCAGATGCGTCATCTATGATGCCGTTTCCAATTAGTGTTGTTCCGACATTGATGTAACCTTCGTTAGATTCTCCTATGTTAGATTCTGGACCACCAGCATAACCGAGGATCACAGTATCAGAACCTCTAATTACAGAGATTTCAACAGGTCCGACAGGTTCGTCAGCTCTGTTTTGTTCGATGAAGTTTTCACCTGCACCTGATGTATCAAAGTCTGGGTCGTTTACTCTAAGATGAACTTGCAAGTCACCACCTGGCAAGAATTCACCAGTTTGTAGACCTGCAGCTTCTCTTGGAGTGCCAGCCGTATTCATTCCACTTGCGTGGATTGGGAATATGGCTCTACCATCTGGAGATGTCTCACTAGTTGATGCGAAATTACTTGCGATACCAAATGGTACTGGATAGACGGTTCTATCAAGACTGACTGAACCGGTATGTGCTCTAACTCCAGCACTATCTCCTACCTCAATGATTTCACCTGAAGCATCTCTAAAGTCGACATAATTAACTTCAATATCTAAACCAGTAGTTGTTTCTACACTAGCATCATCAGCACGACACCATCTGTCTGGTATTTCGAAACTTCCTATGAAGATACCAGTTTCAGCACCAGTTTCAACTAGGCTGAATGTGACGGCATCTAGGCCAGTATCATCAGTACCAGCAAGTTCTGCTGCACATGTACCTGTTGGAGTTTGCCACCTAATATCATCAAATGTGACATCAAGTAGTCTACCTAGTGGACCAAATGATAGTTCCGGAAGGTCTTCAGCTCCTACAGTACCAAATGCAATATCAGTGTCATCGCCAACAGTAGTATAGATTTCAAGTAAGTCAGAATCAACGTTTAGGTCTTGGTCTTCGAGAGTGATATAAACAGTGTCAGCTACCTTGTAAGTATCCATATCAAATGAGACAATACCTGAGTGACTTGGGGCTTCTTCTTGATCAGCACGCTTTGTTGGCACACCGTCATCGATAATCTCCAAGTAGTTTACTCTTGGTGAGTCTTCATCTGTTAGATCTTCAATTACAATGAATGATGGATCATCTGCAATTGTACTAAGATCTTCATATGTCTCATCATCTAAGATGTTGAGCTGGTTGATCATAGTATATTCTAATGAGCCTTCAAACAATCCTGTGTTATCACCTGTCTCTTCTAGTTCCAATCTGATGATTTGGTTAGCAACTCTATCGTTACTTGCCTCACCATCATCAATGAAACCAAATGAGAAGAAGTCAACAACAACAGGCATTACAGTGTTTGCAGGAATTGCAGTGGATGCACCGTCAGTATCAAAGTCAATGATAATGTCAATTAGTTCATCTTCATCTAGATCGAAGAAGTCAGGTCCTGGTGTAAATACTCCAAGATCTTCTAAATTGACAAGTCCTTGTGAATCTCCATCATCTACTAAGAGTATTGTGTCTGTACCATCAGAAACACTGATGTCTACAGAGTCAATATCTGCATTGTTAAATAATGATCTAACATCGTAGTTGATAAGAGATGTGCCACTAAAGCCGTCTACTCCATCTTGACCGATTTCATCATACAAGTCCTCGAATGTTTGATCGAGTCCAATGATAAGTGAATCACCGTCATCTAGAGGAACAACTCCAGTAGTTTCAAGGAATAATCTTTGAGAGAATTGTTCAATTGTTTCATCGTAAGTTCGTGCGCCTCCAAGTACATCAGCGCCATCAAGTGTTGCAACGACTGTTTCTTCTAGTGTTATTGGAGAACCAGTTTCTAGTGTAGGAATGTGATCAACATCTGGATTAAATAAATCCAAATCTTCATCTGCACGACTGTTTGTGTTCAAGTCGTGATCATTTACTACAACTGGAATTTCCTCACCAGAATTCCATTCATCGTCAACTGGTTGGATATCGATTGAACCAGAAGTAAATCCTACTAGGATAGATACTGGATTTTCGTTATAATCCATTGTACCAGATGTGCCTCTTTCAGCAATAGCTGAAATTATAATGTTAGATACATCTGATTCATCAGTTGAACTAAATACACCACTGTTTGGGCCTTGTTCTGTGAAGGTTAATGGACCTGTTCCGGCTGGTAATGTCAATGTTGCAGCTGTTGTTGCATCATTGTCAGGACCAGCACCAAGAACTTCACTGTCATCGTTATCTTGAATACCAATTACATCGTCAGGAGCACCTTGTGTGTTTATGTTAAGGCGAATAATACAGTTGTCCTCACATAGGAGGTCATCTCTTTCCGATGCATTTAATCTATAAACACTAGCAGCGACACCATCGTCGTCTCCTGCTACGGCACCGTTTTCATCAAATATCTGATAGTATGGACCGAGTGTATTGGCAGGTCCATCTACTTGGGTAGCAAATGTCCATGAATCCTCATCAGTTGGATCAATGTTTAACCAAAGATCTGTGATGGTTGCATGAACTTCCATACCTGGAGCATAGAAAGACCTGTCTAATGAGGCGGATGCATAGTTTTCAACAGTATCATAAGTTAGTGTTGTTGTTTGAACACCACCACCTTTGTTATACTGAACGACTACGTTACCACCTACGCTTAGGTCATAAAGTTGAATGAATGGCCAATGACCAGGAGTTGTTAAATCTGGAGGATTAGCTGTAACAGTGTTAACGTCCTTTGCTTCTCTGAGTACATTTAGTATCGAAGGAACAGCAGGAGCGCCAGCACAAACAGCAGAGTTTGTTGCAACACCATCTGCATCACTAAAGTCCATTCCTGTTGAGGTGGTACCCTCAGCTGGAGTACAGACAGAACCGAAGTCCAATCCGACACCTGGGACTGTGGATGTTGCATCAGCAATTGTTGCACGCGTTATATCTGCAAAGTAACCATACCAGTTTCCGTCAACGGCTTGAACCATTCTAAGGTCCTGGCCGTTTACTTCAACATCTGGCTCACCTTTTGATTCATCAGTTTCATTGATATCTGAATCAATTATTACTACCTCAATTACTTGAGGTCCTGACATGTAGTTATCAAATTGAGAGTTTTCTGCGGAAACAAAAAGATTAGCGTTGGCTGCATGTGCTGCAGGCATTACACCCGGGACAGCAAATGTCAGTCCACCGGCAACCATAATTGTCATTAATGTAAGACTAGTTATTTTACGTCCTATTTCGTTATTCATGTTATTGAATTTTTTCTTTGAAGTTTGTATTTAAGCCTAATGGACGATTCATCCACAAATTGTAGAATTTATGCCTATTTTTTACATCAATCAAATATTTTGTTTGAATCCTAGTTTTTTTGAAATTTCTATATTTCTTGGATCAAATACATGCTTTTTTGTCTAGTTTGATTAGATTATGTAATTATTATAATTTTTCTATCCTTTATTACAAAATATTTCTTTATTACTATATAGAAAACTTGGAGTTTAAGATTGCTAATTTACGACTTTGAATAATTTTTAATTTTGTTAAATGATCGATACTTCTTTCTGGTTTACGTATTAAGAGAAGATAGGATAAATTATAAAATTTTTATAAAAATTGAGCATTCAATTGGTTCAATATTATATCACAATTATTTTCACATATTCACCAATAGTATTATTGCAGCACAAATACCAACCAAAGCCCACATTAATTTTTGGTATCTTGAACTTTTTGCTCTTTTCATATTATCATCATATGATTAAAGAATTTAAGAATTCATATCTTTAGTTGAATCCAAAGAGATGTGTAATTCATTGGATTAACAAGACTACTCATGTTTGAGACTTTTTCTTACAATCTCAATAATTATATCCAAACCATAAAGATAATTTTCTTGTTCATGTTGTATTAAATTTTTAATAGTATGCTTGATCGAATTGTTTTATCTTGGGATTATTTCGTAAAGAAAATAAAAATGAAACAAAATGCAAAGAATGTGGATTGGAATTGCATAATTTTGAACGACTAAAAAGACATATGAAAAAAGCACATGGAAATGTTCCTGAAAAGAAAATGGATCCGAACTTTGAGGGAAGAACAGGTACTTGGTAAGATATTGGGTTAGAAAATCTTTTTACATAATAAAAGGAACAAAATAATTTTCTTGTAAATTATTTTTAATTAATATTGTATTTGCAATTTGTATCTTGTAATTCAAATACCACCAAATTATTTTACAACAAGTACAGGAGTGTGTGTTCTATGTAAAACATAGTTTGAAACACTGCCAAGAAATATTTCTCTAATTGAACCTCTGCCTCGAGAACCAACAACTACAAGATCAAATTTATTTTTTTGAATAAATGAAATTATTGTACGACCCTCTGGACCGTGAATTATAATACTTGAAAAGGAGACACCATTTTCATTGCATCTTGATTTTGCCTGTTTTAGGAATTGTAAAGATTCTTTTTCCAATATTTTTTCAATTGGAGAGTGAACTGTAATTGAAGTAAAAGGTTGAAAGCCCATCGTATAAAATGAAACAACGTTTAGTCCAATAATTATAGAGTCGCTTGCTTTAGCAAGAATAATTGCTTGATCAAGGGCACGAAATGAGTTTTGAGAACCATCCAATAAAACAAGAATTTTTTTAATTTTTGGAATCATTTCTTGGTACTAAAATGACTTGTTGAAATAAAAAAGCATTATTTGTTATGGATTTTCAATTATTGCCAAGAAAAATAATGTATTTTTCTGATG
Organism: Nitrosarchaeum sp.; assembly: GCA_965223865.1. Taxonomy (GTDB): domain Archaea; phylum Thermoproteota; class Nitrososphaeria; order Nitrososphaerales; family Nitrosopumilaceae; genus HKST03. Next base: position 619,741 of record OZ245020.1, on the reverse strand, counting down.
ATATTTTTTTCAGGACTAATGCAGATTTAAAAAAAGAAAAAAAGTGATTTTCAACGAAGTATTTTTCTTTAAAATAATTTTAATTGCTAAGCTGTCATACTTCCTTGTTCTTCAATTTCTTTATCTTGACGCATTGCAATATACCAAAGAGCCACAATTGCAAAACTAACACCTATAGTAGAGGAAAGAACTGTTATATCCATACTTTCTCGCCTAAATAACCGGAGTGATGTTTTGTATATTTGCCCTCAAGTTTTAACAATGCATCACAAATTTTACCCATTAACTAAAATACTGATTTATTATATTTAATCTGAGCAACTTTTTTTCAATAGTGGTAATTACATCAATGGTTATGATAGTTGAAAAAATAATCAAGTTGGTGATACTTCAAAACAAGTTGTAAAGTCTTGCCATAGAAATTTTGTCTGCAGGATCTATGGTTGCAATGTCACCATCAACTTTAACTTCGTAGGTTTCAGGATTAATCTCAATTTGTGGAGTAAGATCATTGTACAACATGTCTTTTTTACCAATTTTACGACAGTTTTTTACAGGAACCAATTTCTTTTTTGATGTTACTTTTACTTCAAGACCATTATCTAATGCGAGTTTTGATGTAAAAGTTACAGAAGTAAAACGTTTTGTCTCACCAAGAGAACCAAACATCGGTCGATATAATACTGGTTCAGTCGTTGGAATTGAAGCATTAGGATCACCCATCAATGAATATGCAATAAAGCCTCCTTTGACTATGATTTTGGGTTTTACACCAAAAAATTGAGGTGACCAAATCACAATATCAGCCAATTTACCTGGTTGGAGTGAGCCAACATATTCTGAAATGCCATGAGTGATGGCAGGATTGATAGTAATTTTTGCAAGGTATCTCTTTACTCTATGATTATCATTTTTGTCATTGTCTTCAGGCAATTTGCCTTTCATCTTTTTCATTTTATCAGCTGTCTGCCAGTTTCGGGTGGTTACTTCTCCTACCCTTCCCATGGCCTGACTATCGGAGGACATCATACTCAAGGCTCCAATATCATGAAGAACATCTTCAGCTGCAATTGTTTCTCCTCTAATACGTGATTCTGCAAAGGAGACATCCTCAGGAACTGATGAATTTAGATGATGACAAACCATCATCATATCAAGATGTTCAGCAAGTGTATTTACAGTAAAAGGCCTTGTAGGATTTGTAGATGATGGAAGAATGTTTGCTTCACCTGCAATTTTCATAATGTCAGGGGCATGACCACCACCAGCTCCTTCTGTGTGATAAGTATGAATTGTTCTTCCAGCAATTGCCTCAATTGTATCATCAACAAATCCACATTCATTTAGGGTATCTGTATGAATTGCAACTTGGATGTCAGTTTTATCAGCTACACTTAATGCCGAATCAATTGCTGCAGGGGTTGTTCCCCAATCCTCATGCAATTTTAATCCACAAGCTCCTGCTTTGATTTGTTCAATTAATGCAGTTTCAAGAGAATCATTCCCTTTTGCAAGAAAACCAAAGTTTAGAGGAAGTTCATCAATAGATTCTATCATTCTTTGAATGTTCCATTCTCCAGGAGTACATGTTGTTGCATTTGTTCCATCAGCTGGACCTGTTCCCCCTCCAATCATTGTAGTAGTACCATTACAAATTGCATGTATTGCTTGTTGCGGAGAAATAAAATGAATATGTGAATCAATGGTACCAGGAGTACAAATTGTATTCTCACCTGCTATTACCTCAGTGTTTGATGAAATTATCATATCAATGTCATCCATAACATTTGGGTTTCCGGCGTTTCCAACGCCTACAATTTTTCCATCTTTTACCCCAATGTCAGCTTTAATGATTCCTAAAACTGGATCCATCACAATAGCATTTGTTATTACAAGATCAAGAGAGTTCTCTCTTGAAACACCACTTGCCTGTCCTAGGCCATCTCTTACACTTTTTCCTCCACCAAAGACAGATTCATCTCCATATTTGATCAAATCTTTTTCAATTTCAATAATCAATTCAGTATCAGCAAGACGAATCCTATCGCCAGTGGTTGGTCCAAACAAATCAGCATAATTTTTTCTTGGAATAGTCAGGGTCATGATCCTATTCCTCGAAATCTCTTTTCTTTTGCTTTTTTAATTGCCTCTTCTTGTTTTTCAGACAAAGATCCATTTACAAGACCACTAAATCCATAGACAATTTTTTTTCCACCAAATTCAGTTAATTCAACTTCTCTTGTTTCTCCAGGCTCAAATCTTACTGAGGTTCCCGCCGGAATATTCAGATGGTGACCATATGCATGCTCTCTTTGAAATTCAAGTGCCTTGTTTACTTCAAAGAAATGTGTGTGAGATCCTACCTGAATTGGTCTATCACCAGTATTTTTAACACTAATAGATTTAGTAGATTTTCCTTCATTTGCAATTATGGGCTCATCAGATAGAAAATACTCTCCAGGAATCATATTTTTCACACTATTGGATCATGGACTGTTACTAGTTTAGTTCCATCTTCAAAAGTTGCTTCTACTTGAATGGAATGAATAAGTTCTGCAACACCGGGTAAAACATCATCTTTTGTTAGAACTTTTTTTCCAGAGCTCATAAGTTCTGGTACTGTTCGTCCGTCTCTTGCACCCTCTAAAATATGATCAGAAATAAGGGATACTGCTTCAGGATGATTTAATTTCAAACCTCGATTTTTTCTTCTACGGGCCAGTTCTGCTGCAACAAATACGTTTAATTTTTCTAATTCTCGCGGAGTAAGCATCATTGAATTGAATAATTAGCTATATTATTTAATAATTAATCCAATAATATTTGAGAAAATTTAACTTTGTCAAAATTTAAAATTATTTGTGATAGAAGTAAATTCACCAATTGGAAATATTTTTGATAAAGGATTTGAGCAAAATCAAGAAAATTATGAAAAACTCAAAGTTACACGAATGGAATTAGAGAAAAGAATTTTGAGAAGAAAAACTGATCATGGAACAGATGTTGGTTTGAATTTAACCCCGGGCGTAAAACTTCGTAATGGTGATATTATAAAAAATGATGAGAGAAAAATTGCCATAGAGCAGTTACCAGAAAAAATAATTTCTGTAAAAGTAAAGACAAACACAAATGATGTTTTAGTGCTTTTAGGACACATCATTGGAAACAGACATAGACCCATATCTATCCAAAATGATGGGGTCTTATTTCCAATTCAAGCAGATTCAGAAGAAGAAGTATTTAGAAAATTATTTCATAGTATAATTGACTATATTGAGATGAAAGTAGAAGAGCGAATATTTTTACCACACTCGGGAGCTGATGTACATGAACATTGATGAGATAGAACAAGAACTAGGAGTAATGCAGTTATCTGATTCTTTTTTTCCTTCAGGTATTTTTGCTACATCAAATGGATTAGAATATCTATTTGCGGAGAAGAAAATTAGAGTAATGGATGATTTAATTAAAGTTATCACAGTAAACATCAATCAACAGTTAGGACCATCAGATTGTGTTGCCCTTTCAAATACATTTGAGGGTGCAAAAAATCATGATTATGACAAAGTTATTGAAGCAGACAGCCTGATCTTTGCTACAAAATCAATAAAAGAAATTCGGGATGCTTCAATAAGATCAGGTGTTCAATTAGTCAAATGTGTGGCCGAATTTGTAAAAGATGATGAAATTTTGAATCACTATAATAACAATATTTTACAAAAAAAAGCGTATGGAGTATTTCCTGTTGCATTTGCAGTTTGTTGTAATGCACTAAAGATTAGAAAAGAAAAAAGCATGATGATGATGCTTTATGGTTTTACTGTCAGTATGGTAGGTGCTGCCTTAAGGTTAGGAATAATTCAGCATTTTGAAGGTCAAAAAATTATTCACAGCATAAAACCAATTATCAGTCAAACTATCAAAGAGTATTCAAATAAATCACTTTCAGAGATGTGGCAGTTTGCTCCACAGGTAGACATTACCCAGATGTCACATGAGAAAATGGATTCTAAAATGTTTATTACGTAAAAATTGGATTTTTTTACATGACTCATATTCCAAGAATTGGTATTGGTGGGCCTGTTGGTTCAGGAAAAAGTATGCTCATTGAGAGACTAGTTCCGATGTTAGCAAAAAAAGGATACAGTGTAAGTATAATATCAAATGATGTAATTTCAAAAGAAGATGCAGACCGAATGAGAAACAATTTAGCTACAAAAAGAGGACTACTTCCTGAAAATTTAGTTATAGGTCTTGCTACTGGTGGATGTCCTCATACTGCAGTTCGAGAAGACCCTTCCATGAATCTATCAGTAATAGAAGAAATGGAAGTAGAGCATCCTGATCTTGATCTAATAATTATCGAAAGTGGTGGTGACAACATTACAACAACATTTAGTCCCATTTTAGCAGATTATTTTATTTACATAATTGATGTAGCAGGAGGTGACAAGTATCCAAGAAAAGGTGGTTTAGGAATTGAGAGCTGTGATCTTTTAGTGATCAACAAAATTGATCTTGCAGAGATGGTGGATGCAGACTTGGAAGTTATGAGAATTGATGCACAAAAAATTAGAAAAGATAAACCATTTGAATTCGTTAACTGTAAAACTGATGAAGGGGTAATGAAAGTAACTGAGCATATAATTCATGATGTTTTATTGGGATCTGTACCAAAATCAGCAATTACACAAAAGGTATGATTTTTGAATAAACTAGAATATTGTACACCAGATGACATACCAAAGGAGATTCAGGTTTTCAACTCCAAAGTAAAACAACTAGAAGTTGGAAAATCAGGTAAAGTAGGCATTCTTGATTTGGAGTTGAAAAGAGATATCTTAGGAAAGACAGTAGTTACAAACCAATTTTCTCAAGTCCCATTACAAATTCAACGTGTATTATACCCTGAAAAATCACTTCCAGAAATGGCATATCTCTATGTCCTTTCACCTTCTGGAGGAATTTTACAAGGAGACAGATACAGAATTGATATTTCATTGCAAAACAAGGCAATCGCCCACATTACTACTCAAGGTGCGACTAGAATTTACAGCATGAATTCAAACTCGGCATCACAGATTGTGAATCTTTCAGTTGGTGAGAACTGTTATCTTGAATTTATTCCTGACCAGATAATTCCTTACAAAAACTCTAGATATTATCAAAAAGTGAATCTAAAAGTTCATGACAATTCTACTTTGATTTATTCAGAAATTTTAACTCCTGGAAGAGTAGCAATGGGAGAATCTTTTGAGTATGATATTTGTTATCTAAAATTGGATTGTAAGAATCAAGATAAAAAAATTAGATTTTTAGAGAATATGAAGATTGAACCAAAAAAACAAAATTTGAATGACTTCGGTATTTTAGGGAACTATAATGTGGTTGGTACCATTTACATCCTTTCGAAAAAAAAAGACATACAAGAATTAGAACAAGAGATTAGTAAAATCAAAAAAAAATTAGAGGTCTCAATTGGAACATCTATTCTCCCAGATGAATCAGGAATAATGGTTAGAATACTAGGAAATTTGACTGAAGATATTTTTGAGGCAGTTTATGAAACACTTAAAGTTTGTAGGAAAAAGATTCTTAATGCGTCATTTAGTAAATTACGAAAAAATTAGAATCCAGATAGATTAGACAATATTCCAATATCAAACATTACACTAAACCCAATAGATAAGCTAATTGCACCTGTAACGTAACGAAATATTTTGTTAAGATTTTTGGTCTTATTTGCAAAAACAAATGGTAGACCCATCAATCCACTGACAATTACCATTCCAATTAGAGAGCCAAATCCAAATATCAAAATAAAACTTAGAGCCATCTCTATATTTCCAAAGGTAGCTGCTGTCAGGGTAACTAGGCTTCCGCTGCCTGCCAATCCGTGTATTAGGCCAATTATGTAGGATTTATGACCATGTTTATGATTTGCATCATTATGCATATGAACATCAAAATGGAGATTCCCATCTACATGATGGTGAGGATGTCTATGTTGAAATTTGAAGAATTTTTTGTTCCAAATGGCACTAATTCCAAGCGTAACTAACATTACCCCTACAACAAATTCAAGGCTAGAAAATATCTCATCTTGAATAGTTATTGCAAAAAGATAGACGCATAGTCCTATTATTACAAGGGTAGTGGTGTGACCTGCCCCCCAGAAAGCACCAAGTATGGATGATTTAGTAAAGGCAGATTTGAAAAGATTCTTTGAAGTATTTTTTGTCTTTTTTTTTATCATTTGAGTTCCTATGGCTGCCATATGATCGGGCTCAAATGCATGTTCAATTCCAATAACTAATCCTAAGCCCAATATTAGAGCTGGAGTGAAATCTGTTATTGTAGAGATAATTTCTTCAACCAATTCTTTATCGTGTAATTAATATCAATAATGAATGTATTAAGAATTTTATCAGTTTATTACAACAAATTTTGTAGTCTAATTATTCTAATATCGTCACTAAGATAAATGGCAATATCAGAAAACTCAATAATTTTCGTGGAGATAACATTTTTAGAAAATAAATTTTTATTTTCTAAAAATGTTTATCTTAAAAATTTATGAGGAATATTTGGAAGCCGATAATGAGGCTTTGTCAAGAATTTCCCAGTAAAACCATTTGCTTCATTAGACGGTTGACCAGACGATGGTTAAAGTAGTTTCATATCGGCTTCCAAATGTATTATTTTATTTTAAAATTAAACCTATAGAAAGTATCGTGTTTAATTATTATTTGTCATGTTAAATTATTCTAGAAATTTAACCAGACAGACTAACTAGATACTAGTCGATATCGACTAAATTAAAAGACAATTCTCTTTAAATCATTTTATTTGATAAAATGCTATTTTTTGTATTTACGTAATTAATGTGATGATTCAGATCAAATATTTTTTTCAATTTGATGATAATGTAGTTACTAAGAAAATTGAATTCTGTAATAATCATGAAAAAAATCTTGACATATTGTATGAAGTAACTAAAGAAAATATCAAAAAAAAGGAAAAACAGACTTGGAACAATTTCTTATAATTTGTGGATATAATGCGGTTATGGGAATAAGAAAAAATAGAATGTCTGAAGCTGTTCAAAAAAACTTGTTAGAGCGATTTTTCAAACCAAAATACCATTCATTTCTCAAGGAGATTAAAAGAGTAACTATGGAAGTGTTAGTAGATAACATTCCCAGAAAAAATCTTGTTTTTCATTTGCATGAATAGAAATTGAACAAAGATGATGAGGATTGTGATTTAATCTATGTATCTTGTATGATACATGATTCTACGCATGAATTACTGGTTTTTTATTGGTATTTTTGGGGAATAATTAAAGTGCCTCTTCGCCTCTTGTGTTGTTTTTAATATCTATCAACTCTTCTAGCTGACTAACGAATATTTTTCCAACATTTGCGTTTTCTCTTATTGCTTCTGTAATTTTGCCAACATCTTCATCCTTGGATAGAACCAGAATTGAGCTGTTATCACCAAATTCAGAAAAGTAAAACCAGTGACCCATCTGATTAGGTCTTGGTGGCTCTTTGCCTCTGCCTTTGCTGTTATACACGGTTAATCCTGATACTCCGATTTTATGCAGTGCGTCATTTACTGCATCAAAATTTCTCTCTGGAATTACTGCACGGATACTCTTCATTTTATCACCTCAATGCCTCTGTCTCTTGTTGTTGTCTTGTCTTTCCTAAAAGCAGACTGCGTGACTTTATTGTCTTTTTGAATAGCAAAAATCCTAGTGCTGTTGTTACTGAACCGAAGATAATGTTTACCATGTTTGTCTCACCACCTGAGCTAAGTGTAAATATCAAACCTAATGCCATCATCAATACTCCCAGTCCTGCAAATACCATCATCACATGTGGAAGCTTGTTTGGAATGTGTCTGGCTTTAGGATCTGTTGGCACTGCACCACTTTGTACTGCTTGATGACAAACCGTACAGTAACGATGTACTTTGCCTTGTTTTGTAATTCTCTTTGGGAAGAATAATTCCACTTTACAAAGATCACATGGGCGCTGGGGTAGAGTCAACTTGCCATGATCATCAAAGTCTTGTCCTAACGTGTGCATACATTTTTTGCAGTAATATCCAGGGATACGCCACATCTTGTGGAATTTGTATTTCTTGAAACCTAAGACACAGCCACATCCAGCACAAGATGTCATGCTGGAGTACCTCCTTTAGAATCGGTCTTCTTTCCACTGATTACTTGGGCCAGTCCCTTTCTTGCCTCAATTATTGGCAATCCTACAATGAAGAAGGTTGCAAAGCTTACCCATGCAATTGAGATTATCACCCACAATGAGTAGAATCCTATATCAAACACGTAGTCTGCAGCAAACAATGGCATTGGCCATGCTATGATTAGTATGAGAGTCATTATACCTCCACCTTTAAGACTGAACTTGAAGGCCTTTTTTAGCTCAGCTTCGTCTTGCTCTCTTGCATCTATGTCAGCGGGGGTCTGCTCTACTAGAGTGATTCTTTCTTTAAGGTCAGACCATTCAAATTTGGGCTTCTTTGCCAAACTACCAAATATTACAACTGCACCACCAGTCAATATTCCTGCAATGTTTCCAAATAACATCGAATAGTTATCTCCAAGACTTGCAAGATTTATCTCACCACCATATGCTGGAAGTGATGCTGCTGTGCTTAACCAAACAGTAAGAGATACCATCAATCCAATGATTGGTGCAATGGTAGCGGCTACCCTGTTTGCACCTTTCCATAAGATGGTCATCGCAATAGGAATTACTGCCGAACCAATGAGAATACCCATTGCAAGATAGACAAAGCCTAGACTCAATCCTGCACCAAGTAGTATAACTGCTAGTCCGCCCATTCCTAGGCCAAACCCAACTATACTCATACGCGATACTTTAAGCAGCGTTTTGCCACTGGCGTTTGGATTCTTGTACGTTCGGTAAATATCATAAGTTATCAGCGACGATACCGCAATAAGCTCAGCTGAACCTGCTGATGTTACTGCCATAAACAACATTGTTAGTACCAAGATTGCACCAACTTCACCCATTAATACTGAAGCTGCAGCTGGAACTACCAGTCCTAGTTGGACTTGCTCTGGAGTGAGATCTACATCAAGCGCGACCGCCGTCAGTCCCATCGTAGTAGCCAAAGTAAATGGAATGGCAAACCAACATGCACCGCCAAGTAAGAATCCCTTTACAGTCGAAGATGGTCTTGCAGCAATTGCTCTCTGCCAGTACGCCTGGTCAACAAATACAGTACCAAAGTTTCCAACTATATTGATGATACCAAACATCAATCCACCCAGAGAGGCCATGGTAAGATATGCACCCATCGCATTTCCTTCAACGGGGTTTATCCTGGCAGCCTCCACCAGTTTGTCATACATTCCTTCAACGCCACCTGTAATGTCAGAATTCATGTAAACTGCAGCAACAAATGTCAGAATTACAACAAATATGATTATAGTGTGCATATAGTCAGCAACAAATGTGGCTTTGAGTCCACCAACCAGAGTATAGATCATCACGCCTATTGGTATCAAAAATGCAGCAAGTGAGATATCCATGCCAGTTAGACCATTTACTACTGCAGAACCTCCCAAAAGGAGCATGGCAGTAACTATCATGTTAGTCATTAGTGCAAAAACAAGGAAAACCTTGTGTGAGCCGTTTCCAAATCTGGCTCTAATAATTTCTAAAAATGTGTGGGCATTTGGTGCCTTTCTTTTCAATTCAATTGCCAAAATACCAAATAACAATACCTGAATAGAAGCCCCGGCAGCATACCAGAATGGTCCACTAACACCATACAGGTACGCTACGGTTGATGATTGAAGCAAAGTGGCAGCCCAAGTCCAGGCAGAGACTATTGCTGCTGCAGTCAGTCCGGTTTTGATAACTCTTCCTGCAGTGTTGAACCATTCTGAACTTTGGTCAACACCTAGAAACTTTTCTTCAATTTTGATTTCAGCTGAAATTACAATGGCAAAGACGGCACCCAAGCCAACTACAATAAACCAACCCCAGGATTCGTCAAGAACTTCTCCGAGAGTGAAGCCTTCAGATATTGCGCCGGCAGCTTCAGCTGTTTGTGGATTACTGGCAAACGAAACTATGGTCAGTGTTAGAACGGAAAACAAAAGAAGGGTAGACTTTTTCGTATCCACGAAATTAATGAAAATCTAATTTACTTAGCAATTAAGGCAGAATATTTCTTTATATAACCGTGGTACACGGATGAGAAATTACGAATGAGTTAGTCGACGTCGACTAAAATGAATGACTAAAGTATGTTAATCGAGTAAGATAACCGGTTTTGAGCTAATATTCAATACGCCTCTAGTGACATGACCTAAATCAGAATCTGTTTTACCAATTCCCTTTTTCCCCATTACAATCATATCAACATTGAGTTTTTCTGCAACTTCAGCAATTTTTTCAGACGGGTCTCCTAATTTCACAATACGTTTGTAATCATTAAGCTGTTTTGGCACCACAATACTTCGTAAAACAAGTTTTCCTTCCTCTTGAATCTGAGTTGAAAGTTCTTCATCCATATTTTCTTCATTTTCATCACTCCATTCAATTACATATAATAGGTAAATCCTCACTTTTACAGCTCCCCTTAAAAGATAATTAGCATGATAAAGAGCATTAAGGGATTTAGCCGAACCGTCTACAGGAACCAAAATTTTCAATAGAGGAGCTTCAGACGATTTAGATAAGGAGTTATTTTCGGGTTGTGTAATCATATCGGATTCAACATTAACACGATGAAAAATTTCACCAATACTTTTTCGAGCCTCAAGTAACGGAAGAAGTATGATGATTCCAGCTGCACCTAATGCCCATATTATTGCAAGCCATACCCAAAGATGAAAAGATTGTTCATCAAAAACAAATTCAGAAAGATAGAATGATGCAGGCCATACAATTACCAAAAAGATAGATATGGAAAAACCCGCTTTTTTGCAGAAATTTAGAGATTGTTGAAGAATCTTCTCATTGGTATCATGTTTTAGCATAGATCGCACCTTATCATCTACAACAAGAATTTTCTGTTTCATAAGACCAAAATCAAAGTTTTCTGGTTTTATCAAACTTCCAATAATGGTGATACTTAAACTAACAGTAATAGAAGTAATGTTACCAATTAGAAGAGGTAACATATTACCAGTTGAAGAAAGAGTTATTTCATCATAGAAAAAGCCTGCAGAACCAATCCAAGCTGACACACCACAAACAAGTCCAACTATTGCAGCTATTGTGGCAAAGTGTTTGTTTGTCTTTTTCCATAAAATAGAAAATGAAATCGGAGCAACTGCAGAACCAATCAAAACTCCCATCATGAGATAAACATATTGTAAACTAAATCCTGATTGAAATAGCAATGATGCTAAAATTCCCATGCCTATTCCAAAACCAAGAATTGTAAATCTTGAAATTCTCATTAATTCACGGCCTGAAGAAGAGGGTTTTAGATAGGTACGAAATACATCATAGGTTACAAGAGACGACACACTAACTAGTTGTGACGAACCTGCAGCAGTAACTGCTGTAAATAATACGGTTAGAATCAGGATGGCGCCAACATCTCCCATCAAGTTTGCTGCAGCAGTGGGAGCAACTAATCCTAATCCAATTTCATTTTCAGTAAGTGTAACTCCAGTTGCAATTGCAGCCAGTCCTAAGGTAGTAGCCAAAGTAAAAGGAATTGCAAACCATGCCAATCCACCCATGATAAAGCCACCAGTAGCGGCTTTTGGTCTTGCAGCAATTGCTCTCTGCCAGTAGGACTGATCAACGAATATAGTTCCAAAGTTTCCAACTATATTGATAATACCAAATATCAATGCACCAACAGATGCCAAAGTCAGGTAAGTTCCAAATGCATTGCCTTCGACTGGTTTTAGGATAGAAGCTGCGGCTAGCTTTTCATACATGCCTGATATACCACCAATTTCAGGAGTGAGAAAATAGATTACTGTTACAAAAACTAAAACTACAACAAAAATTAAAGCAGCGTTTAGATATTCAGCAAAAAATGTTGCTTTTAGTCCACCAAATATTGTGTAAATAATAATTCCTACAGGAATTAAAAAGGCAGCTAGAGTAATGTCAACACCTGTAAGAGAATTAATGACTGCAGCTCCTCCTAAAACTAACATTGCAGTAACAATTGTATTTGTCATAAGTGCAAAAAATAAGAAAACTTTGTGTGATTGTTTTCCAAATCGAACATTAATCATTTCTGGGAAAGTATGCGTCATTGGAGCTTTTCGTTTTAATTCAATTGCAAGAATTGAAAACAAAATTACTTGAATACTTGCTCCTGCAGCATACCAAAAAGAACCAGCTAAACCAAATTCATAAGTTACAGTAGAAGATTGTAATAAAGTGGCAGCCCAAGTCCAGGCAGATACAATAGAGGATGCAATTAAACCAGTTTTGATGGTTCTGCCGGCAGTATAGAACCATTCAGATGTTTTTCTAGTACCTAACCATTTTGTTTCAGCTTTAACCAAAAGTAAAACAGATAATGCCATAATTAGACCAACTCCAATTAAGACAAAAAAACCAATATTTTCAGGTAAAATCGCACTCATGGTAGTAAAAAAGGTAAAAACTTGTATTAAAATAAATTATAATTTATTTCAAAACAAAATGGGTTTTAGCCCTAATTACTGATTAGTAATGATCATTAAATAGTGGAATTAGACTAGTATATCAAATGATAGATAAAATTGATGAGTTGATAATTTCAACTCTATCCCAGAATTCAAAACAGAGTACATTTGAAATTTGGGATTTTTTAAAGGGATTTAATTATAATTTAACTGAAGAAGAGATAGAATCACGAATTTCAAGATTAGAAGAAGAAAAAATTATCAAGGGATACACCATTACTGTAGATGCAAAAAAACTCCCTCATAGAGTTATTAGAGTAGATCTTGTAACGTTTAGAACTTCACAAGCACTTCCCAAGCGATTAGCTGGTCTAAAGAAATATCTTAATGATGCACCATTTGTTTTGTTTTCTGGAAGGACAAGGGGAGGATATGATTGGATTACAGTGAAATCTTTTTTGTCTAATGACATGGCTGATGAAGAAAATGATATTTACAGAAATTTGTTTGGAGATATTATTCAGACATATGAAGTGTATGATTTTGTTCCACAAACAGAAGCATCACTTTATGCTCTTACATATACAGAAAAAGAATACAAAACCTTTCTCAAGGAATGGGTTCCACCGTTTCTTGGTACTTGATAGAATATTATTTTGAGTATTTCTTTTTGAATTTGATGGTATCATCAATCATAGAATGAGTTTTTAATCTAAGACTCATCAAGAACTCTATTAATTCGACTTTCTGTTTATTATTAATTCCATGAGCATCTTCAATAAGATCGTCTAGTCTAGAAAGGGTTACTTTTAAGGCCAGATTGCTTTTCTTTATCAAATTAATTGATTTTGAATCATTGTTTTTTCTTGGTGTGTAAGGATCTGGTGAAGGAGTAAAATTTTTCTTCATAGTTCGAATTTGTTTTACAGTTAGTTTATTGTTGACAATTTCATCGACAAATTCATTTTTCAGAGAAGCATCTACATTTGTAAGTTCTAAAGCCTGGCTTACGCTCAGGTCATTTTGAGCAATTTTCTCTCTCATATTTGCTGGAAGTTTAAGTAGCTGCATTCTGTGGGAGACATATTCTTCACTTTTTCCAATTTTTTTGGCAAGATCACTTACACCTCCCCAACCAAATTCATTTACATATTTTTGATAAGCTTCAGCCTCTTCAATTGGGTCCATTGATTTTCTTTGGATATTTTCAGTTAGCTGAATTTCGTATGCTTGTTTATCAGAAAAGTCGCGTATTTTACAGGGAATAAACCTCCAACGTAATGATTTGCATGCTGCAAATCTTCTGTGCCCTGCAACTATTTCAAATCCATGTTCTAGAGGTCTAATTACAATTGGCTGTAAAAGTCCATGCTCATTAATGCTTGATTTGAGATTTGTAAATTCTGCAGTATTTTTTGGGAGTTTGTATCGGACTGGAAATTTTGATTGTCTTATCATTCGTAATTCAATAGGTTCCACTATAGAGTTATCAACAACCTCCATCTGTCAAATTAATCAAATTCAACTATATAGCATTTTTTAGAAATAAACTACAATATTTTCATTTAATTTGATTTTATTAAAAATATTTACGAATTGACGGTAATTATTTGAAAAAAAATTAACAAAGAGTTTTTGATTTTTTTATTTATTGGTAATATTGAAAATAATTCGCTTGTTATTGTTTAATTGAATCTGATTTAATTTTGTAATAATTTAATAATTTGAATATTTGCTTAATAAAGAAATTATGCTCTAGTTCTGGTTCAGTAGTGATATATAACAAATTAGTATTATCTAAGGGGAAAGTGTATCGTTTTACTTTCTCATATTCTGCCATTGCGTATTTTCCTTTACCGAGAAAATCAACAAATTGATTACGAATCTCCCACATTTTGCTTGCAGATTTGAGGGATTTTTTTTGATCCTCTGGAATCAAGTAATTTTGTATTCCATCTTTTTGGCCACCTAAAATTAATCTACCATTTGAATCTATGATTGTCACAAATCTTATTTTTGAATCTAAATTAACTATCGAATCGTACAACTTGTAGTAAGGAGTTCCTTGTTCTAACAACTTTCATTAAGTTATGATATTAAGTTTAAATTAAAAATATCGGATCAAGGTAAAAGATAAAATTATTTTCTGGTTATTGTTGGAGGTATCCAAAAAATTATAAAATAACTAAAACAAACTAGTTTGTACTTTTTATCCAGATTTTATTTCATCAATGAATCTAGGTTGCAGATTCAATTGGTTTTTTGCCTAAAATTTCATAATATAATGAAATTGCCTCTTGCTCATCTTTTGGTCCAACAATTACAGCGGATCCTTTTTTCATAAAATTGACAGACATTTCATTTGTTCGCAAGGACAGTCCAAGTTCACCTTGATTTTCAACTGTGAATCCCATTTCTTTTCCTGTATTGGTTACAGCATCAACTTCAAGATCAAATGTTTCAGTTGGAGTTATAGAATAAGTTCTCTTTCCTCTATTTCTTCCGCATAGTTCTTCTAGGATCAATTCTTCTTTTGGAACAACTTTGAGTTTCCCTGTTCCACAAATTGGGCATTCTTCTGCTCTAAATGTTCTAGTACTGTTAAAGTCAAGATTTTCTAGATCAATATGAAGTATCCTCTCTGAAAGACTAGGTTTTTTTCCAATTATGATTTTAACAGCTTCTGCAACCTCAATTCCACCTACAAGGGAAAGAATTGATGGATGAACTCCTTCAATGCTACATGTTGGCATTGTGTCTTCGTTTAGTTCTGGAAACATGCAAAAGTAGCATGCACTTTGTCTTGGTAAAACTGTAAATGCTTGCCCTGAAACTCCAACTGCTGCACCTGTTACAAATGGAATTCCAAATTTGACACATGCATTGTTTAATGCATATCGCGCATTAACACTGTCAAGTGCATCAATCACAACATCACACCCTTCAACTACTTCAAGTGCAGTATAATCATTGACAGAAACAGCCAAGGCTTCAATCTTGCAGTCAGGATTTAGTTTTTGCAGTTTTTTTGCAGCAACTTCAACTTTAACTTGGCCTACATCATCTTCATCAAACATTGTCTGCCTATGCAAGTTAGATAATTCTATTACATCTCTATCAACAATTCTCAAAGTACCAACACCCATTGCAGCAAGTCTTGAGGTTATTGGGTTTCCTAGACCCCCGGTTCCAACAACACAGACTTTGGCATTTTTTAATTTGAGCTGTCCTTGATAACCAATCTCCTCTAGCATAACTTGTCTTGAAAATCTGTCAAGTTCTTTTGAGGATAATTCTTCAGAACCACCAGCTACTGCAGGCAGTATGTACACTTCATCACCATCTTTTAGAGTAGTTTCCATTCCACCGGAAAATTTTGCATTCTTTCCATTGATGTAGATGTTTATTAGTGAACGTGGGGTTCCATCACCTTCTAAGACCCTTCGCTTAAAATCATCACCCATAGACTCAGAGATTTTTGCAAATGCGTCAGTTAGAGATTCTGCTAAAATCTCTGTTTTTTTTTCTCCTCCACCTTGGTTTAAAACAGAAGGAATTGTAAATGTAATTTTTGCCATTAGTTTACTACCGCCGATATTTCTCCAACATCTGCCTTCATTACTGTTGGTTTTTCTAAAACTTGCATTATTGCCTCAGTTGCTTTGAGGCCATTACCAGTAACATAACACACCACTTTATCATCTGAATCAATCTTACCTTGTTCAACCATTTTTTGGAGAACAGCAACTGAAACACCACCTGCAGGCTCTGTAAATATTCCTTCAGTCTTTGCAAGTAGCAAAATTGCATCAAGAATTTCCTTGTTGTTTGATTCTTCAGCAAGTCCATTGTATTGTTTTAATCGTTTCAAAACATATCTACCATCTCCAGGATCACCAATTGCCAAGCTTTTTGCTATGGTATCAGGGTTTTCAACTGGAATTACCTCACTACTATTTTTCTTATATGCATCAACAATAGGGGCGCATCCATGTGGTTGTGCTGCAATCATGTGCATATTGGAAACATCATCAAGTAATGAAATGTGTTGTAATTCTTCAAATCCCTTGCAAATTGCATTTAGCATTGCACCACTACCAACTGGAACTATTAATTGATCAGGTACTTGCCAGTCAAGTTGTTCGGCTACTTCATATGCTAAAGTTTTAGAACCTTCAACATAGTAAGAACGCATGTTAATATTTACAATACCAATTCCTTTACTATCTCCAATTTGTGCTGCTATTCTGTTTGCATCATCATATGTACCATCAACAGCGATATAGTTTGCACCATAAGACAATGCTTGTGCAATCTTTGCCATTTCAATATCACTTGGAGCAAATATATGACATGGAAATCCACCTTTTGCAGCATGAGCTGCAGTTGCTGATGCTAAATTACCAGTGGATGCACAACCTACTGCAGACATTCCAAACTCTTTTGCTTTAGATACTGCAATTCCTGCAGGTCTGTCTTTAAATGAAAATGTGGGATTTACAGAATCATTTTTGATATAGAGATTTTTTAGTCCTAATTGCTCACCAAGATTTTCTGCTTTTGTAAGAGGAGTCATTCCAGCATCAATACTAACAATATTTGATTTCTGTTCTATTGGAAGTAGCTCAAAATATCTCCAATAGGTTTTTTCACGGTTGGTAAATGTATCCTTTGAAACCGAAGGAAAATCATACTTTACATCTAAAGGGCCAAAACAATCATCGCAGATATACTTGAAAGTAGATTTGTAGTCCTTTTTGCATTCCCTACACCGTAATGATATTCTAGCCAAGATTAATTTTCTCCTTTGTTAGCATACATAAAAAATCCTAATATCAAGTTAAGTAATACTTAATTTTAAGAGATAAAAAATATAATGAATATTTTTGTTCCAATCCAGAAAAAATATACAGAAAAATTGTATTTTTGGAAAAAATCAATTAAAAAGAATCAATTTATGAAAATTTCAATTTTGAGCAAGGTTTTTAGAGATTTTTAGAAGAAGAGATCTGTGAACAAGGGAAAAATTTCTGTACCCATAGGAATTGGAGTTGTGGTAATAATAATTGCAGTATTTTTTGCTACGAATCAAGAACCTAGAAGTATAGAACTTGAAGATGTCTTAGACAAGGAATTAAGATTTGAAGAAGAGTCATTGCCAGAAATTCAGAAAAAACTAGATGAAATTGAGAAAATTAATTTGGAAAATGAATATTCACCTAAACCAAGAGAATGGATCACTTCTGGGCCATTTCAAATTGATCGTAGTGAATATGTTTTAGGAGAAAAGATTTTTCTTGTTATTGGTGGATTAAATAAAGATGAAAAAGGACAAGTTGCATTTCTTAGACCATTAAACGTGACACATCAATCTGTTTATCTGACAATCCCATTTGATGGCGCAAAAAGATCTGATTTTAATTATTATTTAGAACCTAAGCTTTCAAAAAATAATGGGTTTTGTACTGTAGATGACCTTATTGGAAACTGGAGAGTTGTTTTTAGAGGAACAGATTATTCAGATATTCAATTCAGAATAACAGGAGACATCCTGCCTGGAGATGAAGAAAATTATCAACCAGTATGTTGATTTATTTTTCCAAAATATTATGAAAACATACTCGTTCACCTAAATGACAAGCAGGTCCTGATGGTTCAACCAAATAAATAATTGCATCAGAGTCACAATCAACCAAAATATCTTTAATCTTTTGTGTATTGCCTGATTCTTCTCCTTTCATCCAGAGTTTGTTTCTAGAACGACTCCAAAACCAAGAGTTTCCTGTTTTCTTCGCAAGCTCCAATGATTCTTTATTTGAATAAGCTAATGTCAAAACATCTTTAGTGTTTGCATCCTGAACTATTACTGGAACCAGACCACCACTTTTTTCAAAATCTATATCATTAATTGATCTTTCCATGAGAATGGTTTAGGATCATGCTTTATAATCTTACAGGGATTTCTTTATCTTTAAGATATTTTTTTACACCATTTACTCCATGAGATTCATAATGAAATATTGATGCTGCAAGAGCTGCATCAACATTCGATTCCTTAAATACATCAATTATATCATCTGGTTTTCCACAACCACCAGAGGCAATTACTGGAATAGAAACAGAGTTGACGATATTTTTTGTAAGCAGTATATCGTAGCCGTCTTTTGTACCATCTTTATCGATGCTGGTAAGAAGTATCTCTCCTGCTCCTAGCTTTTCTGCTTGCTTGGCCCAATTTATGGCATCAATGCCTGTTCCCTGTTTTCCACCATAAATAAAAACTTCAAACCAGAATTTCTTACCATTCTCTGAAAAAATATTTTGTTCCTCTTTTACGTTGTAATTTCTTTTGGCATCTATTGCTATTACAACACATTGACGACCAAATAGTTCCATTAATTCAGTAATTACTTTAGGATTTTTTATAGCACCAGTGTTGATTCCGACTTTATCAGCACCATTAAGAAGAATATTTCTTGCATCTTCTAAAGATTTTACGCCGCCTCCAACTGTAAATGGAATGTTAATGACAGATGCGACTTTTCGGACTAGATCTTTTATGGTTTCTCTTTGTTCATCAGATGCCGTAATATCTAAAAAAACAAGTTCGTCTGCACCTTCGTTGCTATACTTTTCAGCAAGTTCAACTGGATCTCCAGCATCCTTTATTGATTCAAAATGAAGACCTTTAACAACTCGGCCATTTTTTACATCAAGACATGGGATTATTCGTTTTGTTAGAGTCATGAATATTTTTTTGCCTCCTCAATTGAAATCTTATTTTCATAAAGTGCTTTTCCAAGGATAACTCCAAATGCATTTTTCTTCTTTACATCTATAACATCTCCAACATTTGAAATGCCACCACTAGCAATGACATTAGCATTTTCTAATTTGCATGATTGTTCTAGAAATTCTAAATCTGGCCCTTTCATAGTTCCATCACGACTTACATTTGTAAGTAAAAATTCAGTAAATCCGATCTCAAGAAATTCTTTGATAGAATTAATTAATTTAATTTCGGTTTCATCCTGCCAACCATGTATTACAATTTTTCCATCTTTATGATCAACTGAAATTACAATTTTTTCAGGTCCTAAAGACGAAAAAATTTTTTTTAATAATTCTTTGTCCTTAAAGGCTAAAGTTCCAATAACTATTCGTTTTGAGGTTTTTGCCATATCCATTATTAGAGATTCACTTCTTAGACCACCAGCTACCTCAACAGGAATGGATATTTGTTCTAAGATTTTTTTTATTACAGAAAGATTTGAACCAATTCCCAAAGTAGCATCCAGATCTACTATATGCAACATATCAGCACCATTCGATTCCCATTTTTTTGCAATATCAACAGGATTGTCACTATAAACTGTTTTTTGTTTTGGATCACCCTTGTAAAGTCGAACTACTTGTCCAGCCATTAGATCAATTGCAGGAATGATTTTCATTTTTTACACACATTTAGAAAGTTCTTTATCATTATTTTGCCAACAGAACCAGATTTTTCTGGATGAAATTGGGTACCAAAATAATTGTCTTGTTCAACTACGGCAGGAACTTTGATGCCATAATCAGATTCTGCAGTGATTACATCATTTGAGTTTGGTTTAGCCCTGTATGAATGAACAAAATAAACCCATGAACCATTATCAACTCCTTCTAAAATTTTACCAGGTTTTTTTATCTCCAAATCATTCCAGCCCATATGAGGCACTTTCATAGATGGGGGTAGAACAATCACTTCACCATCAATTACGTTTAGACCTTTTTCCTTACCCTCTTCGCTTTTTTCAAAAAACATTTCCATTCCAAGACAAATTCCTAAAACAGGAGTTGTATTATTTACAAAATCTTGGAATCCTGTTTTTGAGATTTGATTGATACTTTTGATAGCTGGATCAAAATTACCCACACCTGGGAGAAGTAATCCAGCATATTCATTAGGTTTATCAAAATTTGTAATTACATCTGTTGTAGCTCCTGCTTTCTCAAAAGAATTTTTTAGGCTGAAAATATTTCCAGCCCCATAATCAAAGATTGCTACTTTAACCATTACATTGAACCTTTTGTACTTGGAATTCCTTTTTGTTTTTTGTCATATGAAGAAGCTGATCTAAATGCTACTGCAAGAGATTTTATCGCAGCCTCTACTTTGTGATGATCATTTTCTCCATACTTTACAGTAAGATGAATACAGCTATTAAGATTCTGAAGTAGGGAATGGAAAAAGTGTTCCAAATCTTCTTTTGACATGTCTTCAATTTTACTTCGTTTGATTGATAATGCTATTTTCCAAAAAGGTCGTTTTACGAGATCAATAGATGCCTCTGCCAAAGACTCATCCATTGGAACAGATGCATAGCTGAATCTTGTGATTCCACTTCTATTTCCCAAAGCTTTGTCTATTGCCAATCCTATTGTAATTGCAGTGTCTTCAATTAGGTGATGTTCAATTTTGTCATTTGATTGGGCATTGACCTTAAGGTCCATCATTCCATGTTTTCCAAATGAGGTAATCAGATGATCAAGGAAGTTTATTCCAGTCGATATGCTTGTTTTTCCACTTCCATCTAGATTGACAGAGACCAAAACACTTGTCTCTTTAGTGGCACGATTAATCGAACTTTTTCTTGTTTTCATATTTCTCACAGGAGATGTAACTTGTTTTATTCTAAATTTAATACCTTCGGAAGTAATTTAATAGAATCTAGAATTAATTTAGCATCATTTCGTTCAAATAATTCTATTTTTTTTTGAGGATTCTTACTTGTTCCTATTATACCACAAAATATGGTGTTGTGACCTTTTTCTGTGACCTTTTTTGCCATAATGAAATCTTCCATTGAATCACCCACGTAGATGACATTACTACAATTCATTCCATTAATAGAGCGAAGTAAGGATGCTGGATTTGGTTTTGCTAAATCTCGTGATTCGTCTTCTAAAAATACCGAATTTTTCAAATTAAATTCATTTAGCAAATTCTTTAAAGAATATTTTACAGATTCTTTTCCCCTGCCGGTAACTATTGAAATATTTGATGAAAATTTCTTTTTGAACTTATTTGCAAGTAAACCATTAAAAAGTACAATATCATTTTCAATTAAACCCAGTTCAGAAAACTGAGAAGGCTGACCGAATAGTTTTTTGTAGAGTTCCGGTCCGTAAAAAATCTGATCAAATATTTTGTATAATGGATTATTGTGATGAGTTCCAGGATAGGATAGTTTTTCCTTAATTTCTTCAATATCAGCATTATCAAGAAATTTTTCAACAGATGTAATTCCAGAAACATCTGCATTTTTAATGACTTCAAAAATAAAATCATGTTGATCTTCTCCTAGTTTATTTGCAGCCACAATTGAAATGATTGCAGCATATGTGACATCAACTTCATCATTGAATCCACCTGTAGATTTGAATCCATCAATTATTTTTGAATCAATTGTAATTCCATTAGTAATGTCTGCAAAATGTTCTAAAATATATTGAGTTGTTTTATTTATTGTAAGATCATATGATTTTGTAATATCAATTAATACTCCATCACAATCAAATATTATTGCATCACATTTTATTAGATTTTCTAAAATAGTATCATCTATGTAAATTCCATCGGATTGTTTTGTTAAAGTCATCCTAACAAATCACGAATTGCAAGTAAAAATTTTGAGTTCATTTCTTTGGTTCCTATTGTAACTCTCAAGCATCCTTCGTGTTTTCCTATTTTTCCGAGCTTTCTAATTGCAATTCCTTGCTCAATTAATGCTGAATATACTCTCTGATAGGAACCATGTGCATCAAAAAGTACAAAATTGGACTTGGAATCAAATACTTCAAAGGCATCATACTTTCTTAGATTTTCAATAATTCTTTTTCTTTCTAGTTTAACAGTATTTGCTGCATCCTTCATTTGATCTGATTTTTCTAATCCTAGAATTCCTGATTCGATAGTTAAAGTGGTTAATGGATATGGATATTGCAGTACTTGATTAAATGCCGCAGTAAATTCCTTATTTGCAATAAAATATCCTAGTCTCAAGCCAGCCAATCCAAAAGATTTTGAGAGTGTCTGAACAACAACTAGGTTATTTTGGGTTTTTACCATACTTGACAAAGAATAATCGCTAAATTCACCATATGCTTCATCAATTATCACCAATCCATTAAATGATTTTACTAATTTTGTTAAATCGGGTTTTGAGAACTGAAAACCTGTTGGATTATTTGGAGTATCTAAATACAAAATATCAGCATTTTTTGATTGCTTTAGAAATTCTTGAATATCCAGAGTCATGTTGTTTGAAAATGGAATTGTAATTATTGGTATAGAATACAATTTACATCTTTCTTCAAAAAAACCAAATGTAGGATTCGATGTTAATACCCTGGTTTCTTTTGATGCAAAATTAGATAGTATTAAATCGAGAATTTGGTCAGAGCCGTTTCCAACACCAATCATTGATGATGGAACTTTGATAAATTTTGAAATCATTTGAATTAGACGTTCTACTCCTCCTAGTGGATATTCTCTTACATCAGAATTTTTTTTAGCTGTAGAAATTAAATCAGATTGAAATTGTTTAGGTATTACATAATTTTCATTGGAATCTAATTTTAGAACATCTTGATGTAATTCTGGTTTTTTATAGCCACCAATCAACAAAAATTCTTTTACCTTCTTTTCAACCCAATTCTTTTTCATTCTAATCTACCACGTACCGCTTCATAGTGATTTGGCAAATTTTCTGCATTTGTAAGTATATCAAGATATTTTGAGATTTTTTTCAGGGATGATTTTGAATTTGTAACATAGGTACTTGTTTTGATAAAATCTAAAACAGAAAGTGAGCCTCGAGTCTTTCCAAATCCATTTGTTGGAAGAATATGATTTGAACCTAAAAGATAATCGCTGGCTGAAGAGGGAGTCTCGTTTCCTAAAAGAATTAATCCGGGGGAAGTTATTTTAGATGATAAATTTTGTGGATTTCTAGTCATTACCTGTAAGTGTTCAGGTGCCAACTCATTTGCAAGTTTAATCATTTCAGATCTATTCTTACAAATAGCAATAAACCCATTCTGTTTAAGACTTGTTTTAACAAGATCACTTCTTTTAATTTTTGGGATAAGTTCCGACACGATTTTGTTAACGGATTTTGCTAATTTTTCAGAATTTGTAATTAAATAACAAAAAGTATCCTTACTGTGTTCAGATTGAGAAATAAGATCTAGTGCAACATATTTTGGATTTGCAGAAGAATCTGCAACTATTCCTAATTCTGTGGGTCCAGCTAACATATCAATTGAGGTTCTACTACTTATCAAAGATTTTGCATTTGTCACAAATGCGCCTCCAGGTCCCACAATCTTGTCAACTTTGGAAATTGATTTTGTTCCATATGATAATGCTGCAATTGCGTGAGCTCCACCCACCTTGTAAATCTCAGTTGCACCACAAATATCTGCTGCAACAATTGTAAGAGGATCTATTTTTCCATCAGAATCAGGAGGAGATACAACTACAATTCTTTTAACTCCAGCCACCTTTGCAGGAATTACAGACATCACTGCAGAACTTGGATATTTTGCTAATCCTCCTGGAATGTAGCAGCCAGTACTCTTGATAGGTAAAAATTTTTTTGAAATTTTTATGCCATCTGTTTTAATAGTTTGGTTTTTTAATATTGATCTTACCGCAGTTTCAGTTTTTTGAATCCTGTTTTTTGCCATTTTGATTGCTTGGATTTGATCTTTACTTGTTTTAGAATATGCAGAAATGATTTCATTTTTGGTTACTTGTAATGCAGTAAGGTTAACATTATTGAATTTTTTTTCGTATTTTCTGATAGCAGAGTCGCCTTTTTTTTTAACATTTTTTAGGATTGGTTCTATTATAGATTTATTTTTTTGAGGTTGTTTTGGAGAAACTTTGTCTACAAAGTTTTCAATATCAGATACGCGTATTATCTTCATCAATTCTCTTCATCACGCTTTATCTCCTCTAATTCCAGTATCTGACGAGGCTCATGAACAACCAATCCCTGTGCAATTTTTCTCATTTTCGGGATAAGTTTGTGAAATTCATCTTTTTTGATTACAGTATTCACTCCATACCATCCATCTTCGCTAAGGGGACTGATTGTAGGGGTTTTCAGAGAGGGCATCTGAGATAATAATTTCTTGAGATTTTTTTCTTCTACATTTAGGTAAATATGAAGATACTTTCTTCCATGTACTGCACCTCGCATTAAAGTAATGATATCAAATATTTTTTCTCTTTTTTTAGGATCCTTGAGAGATTTTTTGTTTACTATCAAGTGTGCAGTAGATGTTAGAACTTCATCTATGATTTTTAATTTATTTTGCTTTAGTGTAGTGCCTGTTTCAGTGACATCCATGATTGCATCTACATCCTCTGGAGGTTTTGCCTCTGTTGCACCAAAGGATAAATGAATTTGGACATCTTTGTTAGAACCTAATCTAACCCATGGAGTTACTATCAATGGTTCTTTGTTTCCAAAATATTTTTTGTATGATTTGCATTGTTTTAAAAATTTGGCAGCTGTAGTAAGATATTCTGATGAGATCCGTAGAATTTTTTTCTTTTTTGCGTAATCTGCAATCATTGAATCAAGATTTTTGTAATTATATTTGTCAGGAAATGCTATCACTAGTCTGATTTTTCCATACTCTAAATCTAAAATTGGTTCAACGTCTGCTTTAGTTTCTCCAACCCAATCCTTTCCAGTAATCCCAACATCATAGAGTCCTTCTGAAACTAGGGTAGGAATTTCCTGAGGTCTTAGCATTTTTACAATAATATTTGGATCATCAAGATAAACACGATAGGTTCTACTTTTTCTATTAACTTTAGTCCAGGATTTTTCTAGTATTTTAAAAGTAGCCTCCTCTAGACTACCTTTTGGTATTGCAAATTTTACTTGAGACATAGTTTGGGTTTTCATTTTTTATCTATATAATTGGATGTTTAAATTTGCTCTAACAATTCTTTGGCATTGTCAAGAGAAATTTTCTTTTCTTCAATCATTTTTTGGACAATTTGATCAATCTGTTCAGGTTTAGCGCCTGCAGCTGCAGCTAGATTCCTAGCATGCAACCGCATATGTCCTTTCTGAATTCCTTCAGTGGCCAATGCTCTGATTGCACTATAGTTTTGTGCCAGTCCAGTTGCAGTCATTACGCCTGCCAATTCTTTAGCAGAGGTAACTCCTAGTATTTTTGTACAAATTTTTGCTATTGGATGAACATTTGCTATTCCTCCTATAATACCAACTGAAAGTGGCAATTCTAAGTGTCCAACAAGATTTCCTTCTTTATCTTTAGTCCATTTGCTCAAGGATCTATACTGTCCAGATCTAGCAGCGTAAGCATTGGCACTAGCTTCTATCGCTCTACTATCTTGTCCAGTTGCATTTGCAACTGCAATTGTTCCATTCATTATCCCTTTGTTATGAGTTACAGCTCTGTAAACATCATTATCGGCAAATTCAAATGCCATCAAAATATTATCAACAACTTCTTCTCCACCAACTGCATCTTTATCAAACACTGCTTTCGCTTTTGCTATTCTTCGTGTAGAATAATTAGAAAGAATACGTAGTAATGTTCTTCCTCCAGTAATTTTTTCTATTAGTGGAGCTATACCTTCACACATGGTGTTTGTGACATTTGCACCCATAGCATCTCCTACATCAATTAAGAGCTCAACAATCAACATTTTTCCTAAAGGAGTATCAATTTCTTTGCAAGAGACTTCTTTTGCACCTTTTCCCATTTTTGATAGGGTGTTACTTTTGGAATTTGCAAGTTCAAGTATTTCTTTTTCGGATTCTTGAATTTTTTTAATTCCATTTGATACATCAACATCTAATACTTGGATTTGACCTATACTGTAAGATTCGTCAGTACTTATCTCAAATCCCCCCTTTATTCTAGCAATTTTGGCACCTTTTGATGCAGCAGCAATTACAGAAGGCTCTTCAATAACCATGGGAATTACGTAGTCTTTACCATTAATCTTGAAATTAGTGGCAATACCCAGAGGTAGAGAAAAAGTTCCTATTGCATTTTCTACCATCTTGTCTGCTTTTTCAAATGAGATTCCACCATCATTACCTTGTAAAATTTTTAATTCTTCTTCAGATAAATTTGAAAAATTTTTAACAATATCTAATCTCTCCTTTCTTGATTTTTCAAAAAACTTTGAGATTGATGAGTCTTGCATTTTATTTCGTTATCCTCAATAATTTATCATCATTACTATCTGGAAAACCTTTTCCATCCGTATTAGAAGTTATTACATAAAGACTACCATCAGGGCCCTGTGCCACATCACGTATTCTTCCTATTCCACTAAGGATTGTTTTTTGGGAGTTTAACCCTTCCTCAAAATCTAGTTGGTATAGATTAGTTGCTCGAAGTGATGCCATAACAAATGAGGCTTCCAAGTCAATCTTATCTTCTGAATAATGCAATATTCCAGCAGGTTCAATACTTGGATCATAACACATTATTGAGTTTTCAAATTGGTCATACCCTGAACATTGTTGTTCAGGCCAACCATAGTTTTTTCCTGGTTTAAGAAGGTTAATTTCATCATTTTTTTCTGGTCCAAGTTCTGCTAGAAACATATTTCCTTCCTTATCCCACGTCATTCCTTGTGGATTCCTATGTCCCAAAGTAAATACGGGTGAATCTGAAAAGGGATTGTCCTTAGGAATGCTTCCATCATCATTTAATCTCAAAATTTTTCCAGATAGTGAATCTATTTCTTGAGGAAGATGTGAAGAATCAGAAATAGTTCCAGTGCCAACATATAATTTCTTATCTGGTCCAAATTTTAAGAATCCACCATTTGTAAATGTTGAGCCAGGAATTTTATCAAATATTGTTTTGGCATCAACTAATTTATTTTCAGATTCTTTTATCTGTAAAATTTTGTTCCATAGTTTTCCATTTTCTTCATATGTAAAAAATACATAAAGAAAGTGATTATCCGAAAAATTTGGATGAAGTGTTATTCCTAATAATCCCCCATCAAAGACATTTGCAGTTCTTAGTGTAGCAAGTGGTTCATCTAACAGTTTGCTATCCTGAATAACTCGAATTAATCCATCTTTTTCTGTAACAAAAACTCTGTTCTCTGAAACGGCAATTGAACGAGGCGAATCAAGATTTTCTGCCAATATTAAGACAGAATCATTGTCTGATTTAGAAAACGTGGGTTCAGGAATAGGTAAAGGATCAGAAGGAGATGTTAAGATAAATGCTGAAAAAGCCAATGCAGCAGCTATTGCAGCTATTCGAAGTTTTTTATCCACAAAAACAAATCTTCTAAAATCCTATTAATTACTTTCAAGAATTTGATAAAGCGTATATACGGCCCACCCTCATTTCTGAATCAGCGGGGTGGGGAAGTCAGACTATTTAGGACTAGGTCATCCCGGCGGGCTCATAACCCGCAAATCAGTAGTTCAAATCTACTCCCCGCTATTTAATTTCCATACACGCAAAACCACGAAGAAGATTCATCAAATTTTGAATTTTTATTAATCATTCCTAGTCGTTGTTGAGGTCTTGTAAGATGCCTATGTGCAGTAATTATAGGAATGTACAATTGTTTTTTTATATTTCTTGGAATCTCCAAAATTTGTTTTTTTGAGAGTTTTGAGCCACACTTTATACATTGAAAATTTTGGTTTCTTCCCTTTGATTTCATTTTTTTATTGCATTTGTTACAAATTGGATTCGTTTCTCGAAGAATCTTTTTTAGAGCAAGAATTTCTAAAAATTCTGCATTTAAGGTTCTAGGATATTTCTTTGTTGCCTTTTTGATTCCGCCTCCAATACAAATTTTATCACCTACTATCAAAGATTGGGCGATGGAAGTAATACCTGTTGGCCTGTAAACGGCGCAAGGTATTTCATTTGAGTTTGACAAAACAGAAAAAAATACATGACCCCCTTTTAGAATTTTTGGGTTGTTTGAAACAAATCCTGTAATTTTTCCAGATGCATATGGTTTGAGATTATTCACATCAAGTTCGTTTTTTAGATGATCACCTGTCCCCTGATTTGATTTAAAGATCATATGTCCTGCTAACTTTTCTTTAGGTTTCAAAATTTTAGTAGCAAGTAACAGTGAATCAATATTCTCACCTCTTACTCCATAAAAAACAGGATCAGGTCCATGCGGTGTGATCAAAATTCTACCCTTTTTGGTATCAAAACTATTGAATGTGTAGGGCAAAGTTTTTTCTTGCATATCCTTAACACTTTGAGCCGAAATTATTCTTTCTTTTCCAAATTTAGAATTTTTTCTATAACTAAGTAATTCAAAGGTATAGTCATCAAAATGATATCCTATAGCAGCTATTGCCCCAATCAGACCTTGACCATTACCACGGTAAAAAAATTCAAGATTATTTTTTGATGCAAATTTTTTTGCATAATTTCTATTAATTAATTGCCACAATGCTAATTTGCTAAATTCTGTAAATTCAGATGGAATAGTTTCATTTTCATAAAAAACAAGACCAGGATTAGCACCGTTTTTAATATCAGAATATTTTTCAATAAGATTTTTGATTTTGTTTTTTATTTTAGAAGGATTTTTTGTCAGTACACGCATAGAGACTGCACCGTTTCCTCGTGTTTTCCATGGAATATTTGGATTAAATCTGATAAGATTTGGAAAATCTGATAATTCTGAGTTTTCTTTTTTTAGTTCATCAACAATCTTGTAGGCTAAAAAAGTTGTACACATACCCTTTGGTGAATCAGTATCATCAAAACCAATAGTAAGAGTCCTCCTAGACTTCACAATTTATAGTTAGAATTTCAGGCATTTTTAGTTGTTGTAAAACCCAGTTGGTTTAAATTAATATCAATACCTTCAAAGTTAACTTGATAGTAATAGATGAAGAACGTATTTTCAATGAGATTGAATCAAAAAAACCAGCATCAGTATCTCTGAATGGTCCTGATGGAATTTTGTCTCAAGTGCAAGACACTGCAATGAGAATTACAGAAAAGTTTGGGATTCCTGCATATATTTTAGCAGATACAACGTGGGGTACTTGTGATTTGAACTCGAATGGTTCAAAAGTTCTTGGTGCCGAAATCCAATTTAATATAGGTCACACAATAAACATGGAGTCATTTGAAAAAAATGTACTATTAATTGATGCATTTGATGATGTTGAATTTGACAAGGTTGCAAAGAAATGTGTTGAAATGCTAAAGGGTAGAAAAATTTCTTTAGTTACAGATAGTCAGCATTTGCATCAAGTTGATAAAGTTAATAAAATTTTAACCAATGGAGGAATCCAAGTAAAAATCGGTAAAGGTAAAGGACAATTAAATGACGGCCAAGTATTTGGTTGTGAATTTTATCCAGCAATTCAATTAAAAGATGAAGTTAATGCCTATGTCTTTTTAGGACAAAGTAATTTTCATGCTTCAGGAATTGCATTGTCTACAAACAAACCAACATATGTTCTAGATCCATATTTTAATGAGGTAAGAGAAATAACGGATTTTGCGCAGAAATTGAAGCGAAAAGCTACTCTTGCGATTTACAAAGCAGCAGAAGCTAAATCATTTGGCGTGATTGTTGGTCTCAAAGAGGGCCAACTCTCTAAAGTTTTTGCGCTTAAATTTAAAAAAGAACTTGAAAAAGAAGGAAAATCTGTCCAATTATTTGCCTTAACTGATATTACAAATGAAAGATTAAGCAATCTAAAGGGAATTGATGCGTTTATTCAAGTAGCATGCCCACGAATTTCTACGGACAACCAATTTGATAAACCTGTTTTGTCAACCCCACAAGCAAATGCACTTTTGAAAATTTTGAGAAATGAGAGTATTGAAGGTTATCTAGAGATTCCTCATTGGCTATAAAATTATGAAACTATTTTCTGAAATCTTTTATCATTAATTAATTTTACAAAAAATTTTGATTTTTTAGCCTTTATTTTATAGTGAGTTCCCTGAGTTATTGCCTTTTCAAGAGAAACTAGTCCCTCTTCAACTTTAGAAAGCATTACTAGATTACATGACTTGTCATAAAGAACATCTCCATTATTTGGATAGTCTAAAAGAATAGTATCACAACAAATTATTGATTCATCAAATTTTTTCAGAGAAAATAAAATTCTTTCTTTATGATATAAAGCAATTTTGTAATTTGGATTATTGTTCAAAATTTCATTACAAAAAGATAATGCTTCATCTAAATCTCCTTTTTTTCGAAGAGAAGATATTTTGTTTACTAAAACCGAAAGATCAGAAGAATCCAATTTCAATGCAGCATCATAACATTTCATAGCCCCATCAAAATCTTTGAGTTTACTTAAGGCATATCCTTTGTTATTAAGAGAACTGAGATGATCTAGGTTTGTATCTAAAATTTTGTCATAATAAGATATTGCTTCTCTTATTTTACCTTTGAGAAATAATCTATTTGCCTCATCTAAAATAGAATCTGTTTTAGGATCGTTCATTGTATTCAAATTAAGGTTTCATCAAAATTTTTCCAAATAGGCCTTTTCCTGTAAGCATCTTTGTGTGTGCTTCAGCTGCATTTTCTAAAGTGTAAACAGAATCAATAATGGATTTTATTTTACCTTGGGACATCCAAAATAATCCTTGTTCTAATTCTGCTCGTGTGCCTTGAGTTGAGCCTAGAATATTAATTCCCTTGAAAAAAATATGTCTCAAATCTGTTTTTGCATTATATCCAGTTGTTGCTCCAGTAGTGACAACTGTTGATCCATACTTTAACAAGGTAAGTTCTTTGTTCCAATGCGAGCCGCCAATGTGTTCAAAAATTACATCAACACCTGGAATGTCTCCATAGGGTTTTGGGATATTTTTTGCAATACTACGTACCTCTTTATACCAATCTTCATTTCTGTGATCCACTGCATAGTCTGCACCTAACTCAAGTAATTTATCCAATTTATCTGGGCTGGCAGTTGCAATTACGGTACAACCAAATAGTTTGGCAATTTGGATACCATAATTTCCAACACCTGAACCTCCACCCATAATCAATACTAGCTGTCCAGGTTGAATCTTTGCTCTTCCAACTAACATATGCCATGAAGTCAATAATGTCATTGATGCAGCAGCTGCATCTTCATAACTCACTTCATCAGGAATTTTTACAACGTTTACTTCTGGAAGGTGTGTAACCTCACAATATCCGCCCCATAGGGGACCTGTTTCAAACCCCCAAATTCGTCTCTTTTTACAATCAAATTCTCTACCTGATGTACATGCTTTACAGACACGACATGACATATTTCCATGTGAAACAATCCTATCTCCTACTTTGATATTTTTTACATCATCACCAATGGCAATAACCTCGCCGGAAGCGTCAGTTCCAGAGATATGAGGTAATGGAATAGCTAGAGGTTTTCCTCTCATTCCCCAGATATCATCATAATTTAGTGCAGCTGCTTTTACCTTGAAAACCACTTCATCTGGTTTTGGTGTTGGTTCAGGAAGATCCTTTATTTTAAGAATTTTCGAAAAATTATCATCTGTAGTATATTGATCATATACTAATGCTCTCATGGTTTGCCTCTATTTTTTCTAGATATATGATTTGCCAAGGTGTCAATATTACCACAAACAATTATAATCATAGCATCAAAATTCACATTATGTATGAGACCAGCATTTTTCCTGGCGATAAAATAGCCGCAATTGAAGAATATGAGGCAGGATATAATACCTTTGATGACGGGGATATGGTAAGAGCAGCAGCAGTTGGTGAAAAAGACATTGACAAAGCAACTCGCACTGCAAATATCAAACATCCAAAAATGTTGTCTATACCAAAAGCAGGAGATATTATTATTGGTACAGTAGCAGCTGTAATGTCCTCAATGATTGCAGTATCAATTGATTATATTAATAGAAAACCTACAACATCCAAAGTTGAATGTGTATGTTCTACTAGAAACATTAGAAAAAAGAATGTTGCACTAGTAAATGACATTGTCACTTTAAAGATAGTTAATCATCTTAATGGTACAATTCATGCGGCAATGGATGAACCATTTTTAGGAGTATTATTTACAAAATGTAGAAAGTGTGGTGGCAAAGTTGTACAAATGCGGGATGCTATTAAATGTACAGAATGTTCATGGATTGATGAAAGAAAACTTTCAACTAATTTTGGCAACAGTGATTTTATAAAACTGAGAGAATAGAGATGAAACGTGTTTCGTTCCAAGGCGAACGAGGTGCATATAGCGAGGCAGCATCAAGAGCATTGTTTGATGAGAAAATAGAAACAATTCCTCTTCCAACCTTTGCTGAAGTTTTAGAAAGTACAATAAGAGACAAAACAGATTTTTCTGTTTTGCCTGTAGAGAATTCTTTGGAAGGAAGTGTTGGTGAAAGCTATGATTTACTGTATTCGACATCGCTTAATGCAATAGGAGAATATTATCTAAGAATTGAACATTGTTTGATTGGAAACGGAAAGTTGGAAGAAATTAATGTAGTATATTCTCACCCACAAGCTTTAGGACAATGCAAAAAGTTTATTGAAAAACATGGCATGAAAACAGTTCCCACATATGATACTGCGGGTAGTGTAAAAATTATCAAAGATATTGCAAAGAATAATGTTGCGTGTATTGCAAGCAAGACGGCCTCTGAGATTTACAATATGCCTATAATTGCAGATGGAATTGCAGATAATTTGAACAATTATACACGATTTTTAGTATTATCAAAACAGCAAAAAAAAGAAACAGGAAGAGACAAGACATCAATTATTTTTTCGATAAAACATGAGCCAGATGCACTATACAAAATTATTGAGAACTTTCACAATTATAGAGTAAATCTAACTAAAATTGAATCAAGGCCTACTAAAACAAACACTTGGGAATATAATTTCTATGTAGATTTTGAAGGTCATTTTGAGAATTCTAAAATTGCAGAAATGCTTGTAAAGATAAAAAAAGAGACATTATTTATGAAAATTCTTGGTTCTTATCCAGCAGCAAAGTTAAACTAGAATCCTTTTGGTTTTCGTATAGTAAATCCCATACTAAATCCAATGATTACCACTCCTGAAGTAATTACCATAATATCAAATGTAAACCAGATTGGATCAGAACTTCGAATGAGAACACCTGTGATTTCCAAATCAGTGTTGCCGGTATTTTGAATCTGGATTTTTGATTCTCCATCTTCTAAATGTACCCAATCTAATTTCTTTTCCTTTTTGAAAGATGTTTTTGGAATTTGTAATCCTTCTGCAGGACTTTCTAGTTTTAGATCAAAACTATCGCCAACAATTTTCATGGATTGGGGTGTGTTTGCAGGAGCAGGAATTGTATAGAATGTTGAATCACCTACTTCCACTAAATAATTTTCATTTACTGTAATAGTTCCAATATGTTGAATTAACGATACAGCACCGATTCCAATAATTGCGCTTCCCACTACTAATCCAATTATTGTTCTTTTAGATAACACAATTCAATAATTTTGGATACCGCTTAAAAGATTAGCGAATTTTGGCTTGTACCAGATAATAACCGTAAAACCCATCTTTTACTTGAGATTTTATTGGAAATTAGCATAAATGAGGCTAGAAAATGACTTGTTTTCTTGCAAAGAAAAGAGATTAGAAAACATACGAAGAAGAAAAATCAATGTGAGTTAGCCACAAAAGAAAATATTGAATTAATCTTATAGAAACTTCATTTATTGTAAAATAAAGACCTAATTGATGCGGATAGACTAGAATTAAATGCTTCCAGTTATTCTACTCTATTTGTAAAAAACAACATGAAAGAAGATTATTGTGATTTTTGCAAAGGATTAGGCAAATTTGGATCAAAGCTATGTGTGTATTGTAATGGTACTGGAGAATGGAATCTAGCTGCACAAGGATATATCAAAAATCATATCTGTCAATGTATTGTTTTAGATAGAAAATTCTGTCCGGTATGCAATAAACCTTGTCACCATGATACTTCGTTAAACCCCAAACAAAAGATAGATCCTGGATATGGTGGAATGTCTACACAAGAATCAAACAGAAAACAACCTGAAGTTGTAGTTGTCTAACAGTCTACAATTTTAGATAAAGATAATGATAGACTGAAGTATTTTTAGTTAGAAACAAATTTCTTTAGAATAGATTCAGATTAAGTATTAATTAATAACATATGTGCTCCTCAAGTTGAAAACAATATTATCAACATTGAAAAGTAATACAATTAATTGTCTTCTTGATTGAAATCTCATGATATGAAATTAGGTTGACAAAGAATTTGCATAATAATAAAATTTCAAATAAAGCTAATGAAAAATTCATTAATGGAATTCCAAAGTTTAAAAATTTACATTAACGAAACGTCATGAGGATGACTTTCAGCAAAACCTGCACGAGACATTTTGATAAATTCTGCATTATCTTGCATTTGTGTGATTGTGTGGGATCCACAATAACTAAGACCAGACCGTACCCCGCCAGTTAGTTGTTTAAGAATATCAGTTACAGTTCCTTTGTATGGAACCATCGCTTCTACTCCTTCTGCAACATAGTCATTAAGATCGTCATCAAGAGAAATTGTACCGGTTTCTTTTGATTTTCTACCTATAGAGGCTGCAAGAGATGCCATTCCTCGATAAACTTTGAATCTTTTTCCGTTTTTAGTCAGTACGGTTCCAGGCGATTCATCGGTTCCACCAAGCATACTTCCAATCATAACAGATGAAGCGCCTGCAGCTAAAGCCTTTGTTGCATCACCAGAAGTCCTCGTCCCTCCATCAGATATTATTGGTATGCCATGATCTTTTCCAATTCTAGCACAATCGATTACTGCAGTTAGTTGTGGAACTCCTGAACCTGTAATTACTCTCGTAATGCAAATTGAACCTGAACCAACGCCAACTTTTACAGCATCAACGCCGGCCTTGATCAAATCTTCAGCACCTTGAGCCGTAGCAATATTTCCAGCAATCAACTCACAATCAGGAAATGCTTTCTTAATGTTTTTGACAGTGCTTATTGCATTTTCGCTATGTCCGTGTGCAATATCGACAACTAGTACATCAGTTCCGGCATCTAAAAGAAATTCAGATCTTTCTAAAAAGTCACCTTTAACACCAACTGCTGCACCAACAAGAGGTCTACCTTTCTTATCTTTTGATGCAGAGGGATAGTCTTCAATATTTGTAATATCTTTACTAGTAATCAGACCCTTGACTAGACCTGATTCATCAACGATAGGTAATTTCTCAATTTTATGTTTGTGTAAAATGGATTTTGCATCATCAAGGTTTACTCCAGGTTTTGCAGTGACAATATCTTTGGTCATTATATCTTTAAGAAGGGTTTTTGAATCGGTCTCAAATAATAGATCTCTATCAGTTACAATTCCAACCAATTTAGAGTCTGAGTCAACAACTAAAAGACCAGATACTTCTTTGTCCTCAGCATGGTCTATTGCATCTTGAACTGTTTTTTCTTGATGGATTGAATAGGGATTTTCAATCATTACACTTCCAGATCTCTTTACCTTGAGAACCTCATTAGCTTGTTCTTGAATAGTTAAAAATCTGTGAATAATTCCAATTCCTCCTGCACGGGCCATGGTTACTGCCATTGCAGATTCAGTAACGGTATCCATATTAGCACTAACAAAAGGGATATTGAGAGAAATATTACGGGATAGTTGAGTTTTTAGATCGGTCTGAGATCTACTTGTAATATCAGAATATTTGGGAACTAAGAGAACGTCATCAAAAGTTAATCCCTCTTTGAATTCCAATGAAACCTTGTAAAGAAAGTCAAATATGGATTATAAGCCTTTGTGTGATCTTGATAGTTTAGATGCAATCTTTACAGCATCTTTAGTTTCAGTAATATTGTGAGTTCTAATAATATCAGCACCATTAATAACAGAAATAACTTCGGCAGCTATTGATCCAAATAATCGAGCTGAAGGATCTTCTTTTTCTAATAGTTTTCCAATAAATGACTTGTTGGAGATTGAGATCAGAAGAGGGTAATTTTGTTTAATAGATCTAAGATTTTGAATGACATGAAGATCTCTTTCTAACCAATCAGATTGGATCTTTGTAAAAAAAGATCCTTGTCCTGATTTTCGAAAAAAGCCAATGGCAGGATCTAAAACAATTTTAGAGGTAGAAATTCTTGCTTTTTTTGCAAGTTTTAAACTCTCTTGTAATAGTTTTTTTGTTGCGAGAATTTGATTTCCAAAAACGGGTTTTGAATCAAATGCACACAAAATTAAGGATGGGTTATAATTGCTAATAACCTCAATCATGTTGGGGTCATACTTTAATCCTGAAATATCATTAATTATTTCGACTCCAGAGTCTAATGCCTTTTTTGCCACACTTGCTCTACATGTATCCACAGATATTGGAAGATTTGAAATATCTTGAATGATTCTGATTGCATCTTGTATTCTTTTGGATTCAATTTTTTCAGAAACTGTAGTTGACAAATAGGGTGCAGTAGACATGCCTCCAACATCAATAAAGTCGGCACCATCAATCTCCATTTCTTTTACTGTTTCAGAAATTTTTTGTTTTGAAGTTTTAATTGATTTTTTTAAAAAGGATTCAGGACTCGTGTTTAATATTCCCATTATACGAACTGGATTTTTAGAACCTACAAAGACATTTCCAATCTTATTCATAGGATTTATCAAAAACCATACCAATTTGAGTTATATGATGATTTCAGGTTGGAATTTAAGATATTTGGAGATTTTAAAAGAGTTCAATTACGATAAAAAACAAGATTTGGAATCAGCATTGATTTTGGATTCAATGTTAAAAGAATCTAATATAGAACAAAAAATTAAAGAAATGATTAATTTAAAATCGGTTTTTGTGATTGGTTCTGGGCCATCTTTAGCTTTGGCAATTCCTTTTTTAAAAAAATTTAAAAAAACTACAATGATTGTTGCAGATAGTGCCCTTGAACCATTAATTAAAAATGGAATTAAGCCAGATATTGTTGTAACGGATTTAGATGGTAATGAAAAAGCACTAAAAAAAATAGGAAAAACCAAAACTATTTTTGTAGTTCATGCACATGGAGACAACAAATTGAAGTTACATTTTGTTAAAAATTTTAAAAATTGTATTGGAACAACACAAACAAAATCATTAGGAAAAATTCAAAATTTTGGTGGGTTTACTGATGGTGACAGAGCAGTTTTTCTTGCAAATTATTTTGATGCAGAGAAGATTATTTTGTTTGGAATGGATTTTGGAAATAAAATAGGTAGGTTTTCTAACACAAAGTTAGCAGAACGAAAAATAAAATTAAAAAAACTTGAAAAGGGTAAATTTCTTCTAGAATGGCTTGCAAAAAAATCAAAATCTGAATTATTTACAACATCTAATCCAATTAGAGGATTCAAAAAAATAGATTTTAAAGAAATTGATACTATAATTACCTAGAATGGATTTAATACCTATACAAACATCAAAAAAATATGAAAATCTCAGAGGAACAAATCAAAGATATTGTTGCCTTAAAAGATGACCTGATTGGTCAGATTGATAAACATCAAGAGGCAATAGATTTGCTTGAAAAGAATTTAATAATTTTAGATTTGGTTCTTAAAGAATCTAGTTTTACAAAGGCTTCTACTTTGAGTAGAAAAAAAACAAATTCTGAAAAAGGACCACCTTTAATTGAAAATAAACTCACAGAAAATTCAATTCCAATTAAAAGAGGTGCTGATGACGAAATTATTGCAAATGCTTATGTCACACCCGAACAGGTTTCAATAATTCTTGATGAAAATGTCGGGATCAACGTAGATACACCTCCCTTCAAATCGTTCTTTATTGATAGAATTATTGGAGAAATGAAACGTAAGGATTCAATAGACGCAAATAATGGAAAAATCCAAAAAGAATCAGTTATCGATTACATAATTAAAAAGACTGGTTCAGACATTAGAGAAATAATAATCAGAAACTATAGACAAAAAGAAAGGGTAAATGAGATTATTAACACTGCAGGTTGGTCCTTAGCACGTATGCTTGAAAATATCAAAAAGTGATTTTATGGATAAGATTGTAGTTTTAGATTTTGGATCACAGTACAGCCACTTAATTTGCAGAAGAATTAGAGAGTTTTCAGTTTATGCTGAACTTGTTCCTTATGATATTAGTTATGAGGAATTGCTAAAGCATAATCCTAAAGGAATTATTTTTTCAGGCGGACCATCAAGTGTTTATAGTGAGGGTGCTCCTCTTCCTGATAATAAAATTTTTGAGATGGATTTGCCGTTACTTGGAATTTGTTATGGCCATCAACTAATAGTAAACAAATTTGGAGGGAAAGTTAAGAGAGCAAATAAAGAGTACGGATCATCTCTTCTAACAATTGATAATGATAAAGATCTTCTTAGAGGGATTGGTGAATCAGTAAGAGCATGGATGAGTCATGGAGATGAAGCAGAACAGATCCCTTCAGGATTCAAAGTGATTGGACATACTGAAAGTGCAAAAGCAGCTGCAATTGCATCAGAAGAAAAACCAGTGTTTGGTATTCAATTTCATCCTGAAGTAGTTCACACCGAACAAGGAACAGAAATTTTGAAGAATTTTGTGTTGAAGGTTTGTGGTACCAAACAAGATTGGACAATGGAAGGATTTATTGAATCAGCTGTTAAAGAAATTTCAAAGATTGATGGTAATGTATTATGTGGTGTTAGTGGAGGAATAGATTCTACAGTGGCAGCTTTGCTAATTCATAAGGCAATTGGAGAAAGGCTCAAATGTGTTTTTGTAAACAATGGTCTTTTGAGATTAAATGAAGAAGTTGAGATTGAAGATATGTTTAAGAATAATTTCAAGGTAAATTTTACGGCAATCAATGCATCCCAAGTATTTCTGGAAAAACTAAAGGGAATAACAGATCCTGAAAAAAAGAGAATGATTGTAGGAGAAGAATTCATTCGTGTATTCTCAGAGTTTGCAGAAAAAAAAGGACCTTTCAAATGGCTTGCTCAAGGAACGTTATATCCAGATGTCATTGAAAGTGGAATTTCGAAAGGTCCTGCTGCAGTAATAAAGTCACATCATAATGTTGGTGGTCTTCCTGATTGGCTCAATTTAAAAATCCTAGAACCATTAAGGGACTTATACAAAGATGAAGTAAGAAAGATTGCAAATCTGTTGGATGTTCCTGAAAAACTTTTCATGAGACATCCCTTTCCAGGACCGGGATTAGCAGTAAGAATAATCGGGGATGTAACCCCAACAAAGCTCCAAATTACAAAAGTAGCAAGTAAGATTGTAGAAGAGGAACTTTTAGAGGCTGATCTTTATGGGAAAATATGGCAGGCCTATGCTTCGGTTGGAGATGATAAAGCAGTTGGAGTAGTAGGAGATGAAAGGAAATACGGTAACATTGTAATGATTAGAGTAGTTGATTCAATTGATGCAATGACTGCTGATTGGACAAGATTATCCCATGAATTATTAGAAAAAATGAGTAATAGAATAACAAATGAGATTGAGGATGTTACTTGGGTTACATATGCAATTTCTAGCAAACCACCTGCAACAATTGAACCACAGTAGTAAGAGAAGGGGATTATGAAAAAATTTGTGATGAAATTCTAGATGTTGATAAAGCAATTCGTTATGGAGTGTATGACTATGGAGAATTGTATAACAAAACAAGAAAAGGATTGAAGAACTATCTCACAAAAGAAGAAACTGAGACAGTTTTATCTTAGACTGTATATAGATGGTTTACTAGAAAAAAAACTTAAGGAGAAATCAGAGAACCAATTTTTACTTTGGCAAAATATGAGGAAATTTATTGTGTTACCATACCCATTGGAGGAGCAGGACTAATTATAGTCAGTACAGAATTAGGCTCAAATATTATTGAACTGACTGAAAAAATATTAGAAATTATTCTCAAATTTGGGGTTTGAAAAACTCCTTTAATACAAAAATGATACATTGTAATCATGGTAAAAATTCCTGAAGATATAAAGAAATTCATAGACGCTCAAGGAATTTTTGTTGTTGGAACTATAGGAGGAAATAATCTTCCAAATGTATCACCTCGAATTTTCTTCAAAGTAGAAGAAAATACAATTTATTGGCTTGATTTTTTCAAACATAAATCTTTTAAAAATATGCAAGTCAATCCCTGGGCGACTGTTTCAATTTTTAACAAAGAAGAATTGAAAGGATTTCAATTTAGGGGAATTATCATGTTTATTACTGATGAACCAACAAAATCAGAAATTAAAAATTTAATCATTAAAAATACGTTGGAAAAAAATCCATCAGACAAAGTAAAAAAATCAGTCAGAGAGAATCTTGTCTAATTCAATTTGAACCAAGAGTATGTTATTCTCTTGATCCTGAAGAATACACAGATATGTGTATTGGTTCGGATGTAGATTCTACACTGTTGTTTCAAAAGTAATCTAATAAATATTGAAAAAATTTTTGTCCTTCATGAAGTTTCATGTTTTTGATACCTATGTTAAGGCAAAAGATGAAGGTTGTCCTGAATAATTATTCTAATACTGCAGCACCAAATACTCCTGCTGAATCACCAAGACTATTTTTCAGAATTGGTGTTTCTACAAGATCAGAAAAAACTTTGTCATATACTGAATCTTTTCCCTCAAAGTAAAGAAAATCAACATTTGATAATCCACCACCAAGAACTATTACATCAGGATCTAAAATATCAATTACATTAGCTAATCCAAAGCCAAAATTTTCAAGAAATTCATTCTTCCATTGCTGGTATTTTGGATGCTCAGGAAATTGTAAAATTTCAGGTACAGTTTGAGATATTCCTGTTAGTTCTAACCATTGTTTTTCTAATGCCGGGCCGCTGATATAGGTCTCAACACACCCATTTTTGCCACAATAACAAACATTGCCGTTTTGATGTAAAGTGTGATGACCCCATTCTCCCGCTATGTTTGTTCTGCCTTGATGGATCTTTCCATTAATTACAATTCCTCCTCCTACACCCGTTCCCATTATTACTCCAAAAACAATTCCAAATCCTTTTGCCGCACCCATAGTAGATTCAGCTTTTGCAAAACAGTTAGCATCATTTTCTATAGGAATTTTTTTTTT
Source organism: Nitrosarchaeum sp. (assembly GCA_965223865.1). GTDB lineage: Archaea > Thermoproteota > Nitrososphaeria > Nitrososphaerales > Nitrosopumilaceae > HKST03. The sequence continues at coordinate 577,914 of OZ245020.1, read as the reverse complement.
CAGTAATTGTTCTAGGTCTTGATTTAGAGATGTTCCAATTAAAGATTGAGTATTGCTATTTTTAATTAATCCACTTTTTTTTGAAATTGCTCCTGGCATGCAAACGCCTAAGGTAAAGTTATCAGTATCTTGGGATAATTCATCTACAAGGGATTTTATTGATTGTAATATTTTTTGATAGTCATTTTTTGGTGTAGGGACTCTTTTTCTTTGTATTGTACTGAGGTTTTCATCTAAAAGAATTCCTTCTATTTTAGTTCCGCCAAGATCTATTCCAATTTTATACAATAATAATGAAAAATGAATTGTGTCTTAAGAAATTTATCCCATTGGTGGTGGCATACCGCCACCTGAACCGCCTGATACAGCAATTACATCATCAATTCTAAGAATCATACATGCTGCTTCTGTTGCAGATTTGATTATTTGCTCTTTTACTGCTATTGGTTCTACAACATCAATGGATAACATATCTGCAATCTTTGTATTTCTGGCATCTATTCCTGTCCATTTTCTACCTTGGTTTTGTTTAGATCTAAGATTTGCCATAGTGTCTATTGGATCCATGCCTGCATTTTCAGCAATAGTTAGAGGAATTGTCTCTAATGCTTCTGCATATTTTTTAATTGCAAGTTGTTCTCTACCATCAAAACTATCAGCCCAATCTTTTAGTTGCGATGCAGCATATGATTCTGGTGCACCACCACCTGCGACTATTTCCGGTTTTTCAATGACATCTTTTACTACCATAAGGGCATCATGGATTGATCTATCTACCTCATCAATCACCCTTTGAGAACCTCCTCTTATCAGAAGAGTAACAGATTGTGGGTGTTTGCAACCTTCAATGAAAACCCATTTGTCAGATTCAACTTTCTTCTGGTGGACCAGATCTGCTGAACCTAGGTCTTTTTCTGAAAGATCATCTAAATTAGAGATGACTCGTCCGCCAGTTGCTTTTCCAAGCTTAATCATATCACTTTCTTTGATACGACGGACTGCCATAATGCCATGTTTTGCTAGATAATGCTGAGCTATGTCATCAATACCTTTTTGACAAATCAAAACATTTGTTCCAATATCATGAAGTTTGTCTACCATCGTTTTGAGCATTCTGTTTTCTTCTTCCAAAAACATCTGCATCTGAGTAGGATCAGTAATTCTAATTTCTGAACTCATTTCAGTTTTTTCAATTTCAAGTGCAGAGTTTAGTAGTGCAATTTTTGAATTTTCTATTTTGGTTGGCATTCCACTATGAACAATTTCTTTATCTAAAACAATTCCTTTAATAATTTGAGTATCCTGAATAGAGCCACCAGATTTCTTTTCTACTTTGATATTTTCAAGATCTACGGAATAAGTTTCGCCTTTTTTAGTAGCCACTTTAAGAATTGCATCAACTACAACTTTGGAAAGAATATCACTATCTTCAGAGATTAATTTTGATTGCATGCTGGTGACTGCTATTTTAAGGAGTGAATCTCGATCATCAGGTTTTATTTTTTTTGCCATTTCTGAATAGATTTCTAATGTTTTTTCTGCGGCTGCTTGATATCCTTCAACTGTAACAGAGGAATGAACATCTTTTTTTAATAATTCTTCAGCTTTAGCCAAAAGAGCTCCTCCAAAGACCACTGAAGAAGTTGTGCCATCACCTACTTCATTATCAACTGTTTTTGAAATTTCTACCATCATTTTTGCAGCTGGGTGTTGGGCATCAATTTCTTTTAAGATGGTGGCGCCATCATTTGTAATTGTAACATCTCCTAATGAATCAACTAACATTTTATCTAAGCCTCTTGGTCCTAGGCTACTTCGAACTAACTCTGCGACTAGTTTTGCAGCAGCTATGTTATTTTGTTGGGCGTCTTTGCCTTTTTGTTGTAAAGCACTTTCCTTTAGTACTAAAACAGGTCCATTTGGTCCTTGTTGGATTGATGCCATTTAGATTCAGCATCAATCCCCTAAATCCCCCTTTTTAACATTACTTACTTGATCGGATTGACATAGGATCTATTTTTCACATCAACGATTCCATTCGAGAGAATTCTTACAGAAGGTAGAGCTAAAAATGGCAAGAATAATGGAATAAGATGAGGTCTCTCGAATTTGCAACCAGAATCAACTATAGAGTCATTAATTTTCTTAAAATTAGAAGACACTTTTTCAAATGAATCAGTTGATATGATTCCTGCAAATTGTAAAGGAAGAGATGCTTGAACCTTACCAGATTTAACAACTACTAATCCACCTTGATTTTTTATGAGAGTATTTGCAGCATATGCCATATCTGAATTATCTGAACCAATTATGATCAAATCATTTTCATGAAAGCTCCAAGTTGAGGCAAAGGCGCCAATGTCTGCTCCAAAGTTTTCAAGAAATCCAATTGAGTGTTTTTTTGTACCATAAATTCGATCAAAGGCTGCAACCTTCCAAACATCTTTTTCACGAGAAGTCAAAACGTCTCCTTTCTCAACGTTTAGGTTTGCATCTCCCAATTTTGTTATGATTTCAGTTTGCATATAGATGGTATTTACATCAACTTTGTCCATTTTTGATTTAATAATAAAGTCACTTGGAGCGAATTTTTTTAGTTTAACAGTATTTTTTATCCATGGAGAAATTGATTTTTTCTTAATCGTAGTAACAATTCGGCCGTTTGAAACAACTAATTTTCCGCCTACGAATACTTTGGAAGGTTTAATCGATTTTAAGTCATCAAAAATAAGAATATCAGCTAACTTGCCTGGAGCAATACCTCCTAAATTTTTTCCCATGTTATAATAATCAAAGCAGTTTTTGGAAGCCATTGTAATTGCATCTATGGGTTCTAATCCGAGAGTAATTGATTCTCTTATGCAATGATCTATGTGGCCATATTTTGTTATATCCAGAGGATCAAGTCCGTCAGAACAAAACATCAGTTGACTACGATAAGTTCCATGTGACATAACTCGTGGAATAATTTCTCCCAAGTCACGTCTAATAGAACCCTCTCTGATCATTATCCACATTCCTAAACGTAATCTTTCTAGTACTTGATCAAAATTGATTGGTTCATGACAAGATAAAATTCCAGAAGAGACATATGCATTTAATTTTTTTTCACTTGCACCTGCTGTATGTCCATTGATTATGCAATCTGCTTCCAACATAGAAGACAATGATTTCATGGTCTTTGGATCACGAAGAGTAACCTTAGTCCATGAAAAAACTTCTCCTAATCCTAGAACATGTGGATGTTTTATGGCAGTTTTTTCTTGGGATAACGACAACTTTTTGCTGTTGCTAAATTTTCCATCTACAGGAAGACCACCTGGAACCACTTGAAAAATTCTAATTGGTAGATCTTCGCCAAGTTTTAAAAATTCCTGAAATCCCTTGTATCCAGTTACGCTAACAACGTCAATTGGATCAGAAAAAAGAGTTGTGACCCCACATAAAAGAGATTTTTTTGCTAGTTCTGATGGTAATACAAATTGATCTATATGCACATGAGGATCTGCAAATCCTGGCGCAACAAATTTTCCTTTTACATCAATAATGATTGTTTTTGGTCCAATTGTATGGCTTGCATCTGGGCCAACATATGCAATTCTATCCTTTATTATTGCAATCTGAGTTTTAGGAATTATTTCTCTAGTATACACTGACATTAAAGAACAATTTTGCAAAATTATATCGGCTTTCTTATCTCCAATTGCGACTGAATTTAATAAGGAAATAGAATCTGCAAGGGTTGAATTCACGAATTATAGTTATCTTTTGAGCCTATTATAGATTCAATGCTTAAATTACCGTTGAAGCGGTTTTTTTGTTGTGAACATACCCAAGACGATCAGAAAGTATTGCGCAAAATGCAAGACACATACTGAACAAAAAGTTTCAATTTACAAGGCTGGAAAAAGACGTGGTTCTGCAAGAGGTGAGCGTAGACATGCAGAACGAAAACAAGGGTATGGTGGACAAAAATTCCCAAAGCTAGCCAAGCCTGCAAAAGTTACAAAGAAAGTTACTCCTATTATGACTTGTACTGTATGTAAGAAGAAATACAATAAACTAGGGATTAGAATTAAGAAATTTGAGTTGATGGCAGCATGAAAAAGGATCATATTGAAATTCCAAAACCCTCAAGTAAATTCCAAAAAGTTAACTGCAATGAATGCGGTGAGCTTCAGATTGTATATTCTCATGCTTCACAAAGAGTAGCTTGTAATTCCTGTGGAAATAATATTGCTGAGCCTACAGGTTCAAAGGCAAAGATCAATGGCAAGATCTCAGGTAGTGCAGAGTAAATCATAATCTTCTTTTGTGTTTAGATTAAAGGCTATTCTCTTATCATCTAAAATAACAAAATTTTCAGGTATTTTTTCCAAATTGGATATTTTTTCTGCGTTAACTAAAGAAATACCAGTATAGCAACAATGTTGATCTTTATAATCAACTTCATGATCTGCTGATATTTTTAATGAATTAAGTAATTTCCTAGTCACAAGAAAACTTGTCCAAATTTTTTCAGAATTGTATTCTTTAACAAGTCTTTGAATTATTTCACCATCTAAAAGTGGTAAGTCACCTGAAGTTATTAGAACTGTATCATTTATTTTTTTTAGGACCTGATTAAGATCTTGAACATAACCATCTCCTGATGAATCAAACAATTCAATCTTATTTTGCTGAAGCAATTTTTTTGTTTCAGGTGAATTAGAACTTGTAATTGCGATAATTTTTGAAAAACATTTTGATTCTTTTAGTGCATCTATTACATGTAGGATGATTGGTTTTTTGTATTCAAGCAATAATTTTTCTTTAGGCAAAGACATTCTACTTCCTTTGCCACCTGCCATAACAATCCCAATCATATCGATACAAAAATTAGAATAGATGCTAATCTGGTAAGTTCATTTGTTGCACCTAAAACATCACCTGTTATTCCACCAAAGCTACGTGTGGATAATCCTACTATGAAAATTGTCAAGGCAATTCCAAAACCAAATATTACTAAACCTGAAGTTCCACCAAGCAGAACTAGAGGAATTAAAGTAATAACAGATGCTGTTACAAGTTTTTTTCGATTTTTCATCAACTCAACAAATGGAGAATTTGATCCCATAGAAGCAGATCTTCCAATACTGGCCATCAATACCATGGAAAATTTTGCTAAAATTTCACTTAGTAAAATTGCTACAAATAACTGATATCCAGAAGAAAATGAAAGAGCAATGATTAGACCTACAATATACAATACTATTGCGGTAATTCCAGCAGAACCGGTTGAAAGGTCCTTCATTGCCACAAGTTTTTTTTCTTTGGTTCCTTTAACCATCAAGCCATCAGCAAAATCTGCCAATCCATCAGTATGATGAATTCCAGTAACAATCGTGATGGATGCAACAACTAACAAACTTACTATCAGAGGATCTAGAAATAATGATAAGCCAAACCCAATAGAACCAATAATCAGCCCCATTACAATTCCAACAAGAGGAAAAAAATACATGTATTTTGCAATTGTTTCAAGATTTGCATTACCTGTTGGTATAATTGTTAAAAATGAAAATACAGAACCTAGTTCTTTAAGCATAAATCCACCATCCAAAATAAGATAGGATCAAAATAATTGGAACTACCACAATTCCTACAAAAATAATTGAAGTAATTTTCATTAAGGTAATTGCTGATTTAATATGTTCAACGGAAAAAATTATGTCTCCATCTCCCAGTGAATAGTGATCAATTTTTTCGAATTTTTTACCTAATGCACCTGCAACAGCTGCCATAGGGTATCCTGCATTTGGGCTCTCAGTTTTGTTACCATCTCTAATCATTATTTTGTATGATTCTTTCCAATTGATTTTAAGAATAATCGCAGTTAGAATCATTGTTAAAGCAGTAAGTCTTGAAGGGATGAAATTCAGAATGTTGTCACAATTTGCTCCAAACCAACCAATATTTTTGAAAATATTTGTTTTGTATCCTATCATAGAATCTGCAGTATTAATTACTCTATAAACAAACGCGCCTGGAAGACCAAATAAACCAAAATAGAATAGGGGTGCAGTAATACCATCTACAGTATTTTCACTTATACTCTCTATAGCACCTGAAATCACATGATTTTTGTCCAAATTTTTTGTATTTCTTTTAACAATCATCGATAGATTATTTCGGGCAGAGTAAATATCCCCTCTTTTTAAACAATCAAGAACAGCCAATGCATGTCTTTCCATTCCTTTGATGGCAATAGTCATCTTTAATAAAATGGTTCCAACAAAAACAGAAATAATTGTTGAAACATAGTCTACTGTGATAAGATCAATTCCAAATTCTAACAAGATCAATAAAGATAAAACAATTCCACATGAGGTTAAAATAAGAAATATTCCTCCAATCTTTTCTAAATTTATTGAGGAGTTTTTTGAGAGAGGTGTAAGTTTTGCAATTAATGAACCAATCCAAACGGTTGGATGAAATTTATTTTTTGGATCACCTAATGAAAAATCCAACACGAGTGTAAAAAATATAACCAAAATTGATTCTACTATCATTCTATTAACCTCTCAATTTCTTTTATATTCAAATTTTTAATAATCAATTTACTAATCTTTTGAATTTCTAAATCAATTTTATCAATATTTTTTTTTGTCCATGACATATTTTTTGCCTTTACATTTAGAGAGTCTTCTTCAGGTAGATCAAAATTCATCATAGGGATTACACCATATATAGGACGTTTTGTTTTTTCTTTAATTTTTTTAAATCCGGGCTTTAAGATATTAACATCTCCTCTGAATTTATTAAGTACAAAACCCTTGACTAGTTTTTGATAATGTTTATCCAAGAGAGATAATGTTCCAACTATACTCGCAAATGACCCGCCTCTATCTATATCAGAAATCAACAATACAGGGGATTTTGCTTTTTCCGCCATTTTCATATTTGCGATATCAAATTTTTCGAGATTAATTTCTGCAGGAGAACCAGCTCCTTCCAAGATTATTATATCGTAATTCTTTTTTAAATAATGAAATGACTTTGTAGCTAGATTCAATCCTTTAGTTTTTACAAATTTTTTATAATATTCTGACGCATGCATTTTCTTAAGTCTTTTTCCATGAACATATACCGTACTGTAGTAATTTCCAAGCGGTTTTAGTAAGATTGGATTAAGATCAGGCGTGATTTCACATCTTGCAGCTATGGCTTGAATGGCTTGGGCACGAGATATTTCAAAATTTTTTCCTAAATACGAATAATTTGACATATTCTGGGATTTAAAAGGTGCAACAGAAAATCCTTTGTCTGAAAAAATCCTGCATAATGCCGTAACAAGTATTGTTTTACCTGCCCCTGATGAAGTACCTTGAATCATTAAGGATTTCATTTGATTTCCTCTAATGTTTTTACAAGTCTAAGATTGTCTTTATGGGATTTCACTGCAACTCGAATAAAATGCTTATCCAGTCCACGGAAATTTTTGCAATCTCGTATGAAGACTTGCTTTTCAAGTAATTTTTTTTGTAATTTTGTTGAATCTTGTTTTGTTTTTATTAAAATAAAATTTGTAGAGGAATCAAGACATTCAAATCCATCAATCATTGTAATTTTATTTTTTAAAAAATCATATTCTTTTTTTATAATATTATTTGATTTAGTAATATGAGATTTATTTTTTAATGCATATATTCCTGCAAGTTGAGCCATAGAGTTTACGCTCCAAGGTATTTTGATTTTTTTCAAAATAGAAATAAAATACTTTGATGATGCAGCATATCCAATTCTAATACCAGCAAGTCCAAAGGATTTTGTAAGGGATCTAAGAACAACTAGATTATCAAATTTTGTCACATTTGAAATTATTGATTCATTAGATTGTGGTACTAATTCTATAAAGCATTCATCAACAAAGATTATGCAATTTTGTTTTTTTGCTCTACGAACTATTTGAAGTAAATTTTTTTTTGAAATTAATTTTCCTGTAGGATTGTTTGGATTACAAATAAAGATACAGCCATTCTTGGGTATTTTTGAAATAAATAAATTTAGATTTTTTGTCAAGTCCATTGTTTTAAAAAATGAGATTTTTGAAGTATGTAATTTTGAAGCTGCTTCATATTCGCCAAATGTAGGAATGGGAATCAATACCGGAGTATTCTTTGATAAAAAGGCATTGCAAAAATCATATATGATTTCTATTGCTCCATTTCCAACTATCAAGTTTAATTCTGATAGTTTGGTATATTTTCTGAGGGATAATAGTAATTCAGAAGAATTAATGTCTGGATAGTTTTCAATTTTTTCAATTTTATTTTTTATAGTTCTTTTTACTTGATCAGGTATTCCTAATGGTGTCAAGTTGGAACTGAAATCCAAAATTCCAGAATAAGGGAGATTTTTTGAGAATATTCCCCCATGAATAACTGGGTTATGTGCCTCGATCGAAGGTTTTGCCTTTATTTTCACAATTCCAAGTAAGATTATGCAATATAGTATCTTTTGGTAATGCTAATAACGATTATTAATTGAAATTTGTATTGAATAAGACATGGAGAAGAAAAGAGTAGCAATCATAGGCGTAACTGGTGCTGTGGGCCAAGAATTTGTTCAATCTTTACATAATCACCCATGGTTTGAGGTAACTCAAATTGCTGCATCTGAGCGTACTGCTGGTAAAAAATATCTGGACGCCATAAGAAATGAAAGTGGAATTGTTGCATGGGATGTTGGTGGAGAGATTCCAGAATATATCAAAGATATGACGGTAAAAAAAATTGACGAGTTAGATACTTCACATCTAGACTTGGTGTTTTCATCAATTGAATCAGTTGCTGCAAGAGATATTGAAACTAAAGTTGCAGCTGAAGTTCCTGTAATTTCAACCAGTTCCGCTTATAGATATGAAGAGGATGTTCCGATTTTAATTCCAGGTATTAATGATGAACAAGTAGAACTTCTTGAGACACAAAAGAAGAATCGTAATTGGAAAGGTTGGGTAGCACCACTTCCAAATTGTACTACAACGGGTCTTGCGATAACACTAAAACCATTACTTGAAAAATATGGTGCAAAGAAAGTCATGATGACTTCAATGCAAGCTATTTCAGGTGGTGGAAAAACTGGTGTATCTGCAATGGGAATTACTGATAACATAATTCCTTACATTCCAAAGGAGGAGGATAAAGTTAGAACCGAAACAAGAAAGATTTTGGGCAAATTAAAAGATGGTAAGATTGAAGAGGCAGACATTAGAGTAAGTTGTACATGTACACGTGTGCCAGTTATTGATGGTCATACTGAATCAGTATTTGTTGAAACAGAAAAGGAGATTGATCCAACTTTAGCAAAGGATACCTATAATCAATACAACAAAGACATATCAGTAGCAGGTTTGCCTTCAGCACCAAAAGACTATTATGCATTTCATGAAGATCCCACACGACCACAACCAAGAATAGAAAGAGAGATCGGTGGAGGAATGACTACAACTATTGGTAGAGTTGAAAAAGAAGAATTATTTGATAATGGCCTAAAGTATATGCTATTTTCACACAACAAGAAAATGGGTTCAGCTAAAGGTGCTGTTTTGTTGGCTGAAATGCTTTACAAAAAAGGAAAAATCTAGAAATTTTTTGCAATTTTTTCAATAATAACTTTATAAGAACCAGAAATCTAGATCGTCTCAGGGATTTTAATGGTCAAAGTTGATGATTTAGATTTACAAATTTTATCTGAATTATCAAATGATGCATCAATTTCAGTTCCAAGACTTTCAAAAAAAATCAATATAAATTCGTCTGTGGTATATTCTCGAATCAAAAGACTTGTTAAACGAAAGTTAATTGAGCGATTTACAATAGTTGTTAATGATGCTGAGCTAGGTTACAATGTAAAAGCATTGACTGGAATAAATATGGATACTAAGAAAAGAGATCATGTTATTGATGAACTTTTTAAAATTGAGGGTGTAAGGGAGATTGCTGAAGTTACTGGTAGATTTGATATTCTAGTAACTATGTATGCGAGATCTCTAGATCAGATGCACAAAATGGTTTCAGAACGCATAGGACGAATAGATGGCATACAATCATCAGAGTCATTCATAGAGATGAAAACACGAGCAAAAGCAATGCCATATATGCCATCAAAGGATAGTGACTAGCAGTGCAGAAACAAAAATCAGAATCCCGTATTGCAGTTTATTATGAGTTAACAAAACCAAAGATATGGTATCTACTTGTTTTTACTGCTTTTGGGGCAACCCTAACTGCAGCTAATATCTATGATATTGAGGTGTCACCTGCAACATGGATCTTAATGTTGTTTTCCGTTGCAGCAGGTTCTGCAGCTGCAAATACTTTGACAAATTATCATGATAGAGACATAGATGCAATCATGGAAAGAACAAAAGGAAGACCGCTTCCATCAAAAAGGATCTATCCAGCTGAAAAAGCAAGAAACTTTGGATTAGCTTTGGCGGGAATATCACTTGTATTAGCATTTGGAATTTCGTTTACGACTACGTTAGAACAAGGCGCTTGGGCTACGGCCTTTATCGCATTTGGTTTATTAAACAATGTTCTCGTGTATTCGTACGCACTTAAACGAAACTCAAGGACCAATATAATTTTAGGAGGATTATGTGGTGGGTCTCCTCCAATGATTGGTTGGGTTGCTGTGACAATGTCGGATTTATGGACAATGGGATTGGTTATGGCAGGATTAGTTTTCATATGGATTCCAATGCATATTTGGGCTCTAACTTTGCATTTCAAAGAAGATTATAACAAAGTTAATGTTCCAATGTTAACTGCTGTTCAATCTGAGAAAACATCTGCAAGAACTATTGCAATTTCAACTTTTGTAATGGTATTATTTTCAATCGTACCATTCTTTTTAACAACAGAAAATGGAGATCCAATGGTTGGACCAATATATTTGTGGACTGCTATTGCTTCTGGGGCTTTAATGATAATTTTATCTGTATGGGTAATAGCAAAACCAATGGAAAAGGCATCATGGACATTATTCAAATTTTCTAGTCCATACTTGGCAGTTTTATTTATAGCATTAATGATTGATTCGGCATTATAGAAGACTGTTTTTCTGATCCAAGCTGTTCAATTCTTTTGTTATTTCAGAGTGTTGATTAACTAATGATTCAAGTTCATTTTTGATACTTGTTGAATTCCATTCTGATTTTACTAGTGCATTTAACTTTGAAATAATGCTCCATTGAATATTGTTTTGTTTATCAATTAATTCTAAGAATCGTTTTCCTTTTTCATCTTCAGACATGATTTTTTGTTAGTCTAGAATCATAAAAAGTTAGCAATATTGGTAATAATACAATTTCAAAATTTTATAAATTAATAAAAATAGAAAGGAACGTGTATTGTAGTATTTCAGAGTGCAAAATGAAATCTTTCGAGTTAGTAAATATTGGATTTAAAGAAAAAAGAAATCTTTGTGAATATCATTATAAATTATTCCTAAATAAGGATGAAAAACATAAGGTAAATTTTACCAAGGCTTCAAAATTTAAATGAAAATTCGTAATGAAGATTTTTAATACTTGGAATTATTGAAAGATTTAACATCTACTATTTTAAAACAAAGTTATGGCTGCCAAAAAAGATACGGTTACCAAGAAAACAGAAAGAAAAGAATCAAAAGAAAAAAAACCAGTAGCAAAATCAAAGAAAAAATCAGGATCTTCATCAAAACCAGAATTTGAAAAAGCTTGGAGGGAATATAATACTGCATTAAGCGTATGGAAAGAGTCTCTTGCTCAATGGCAAAAAGCCACAAATGATACATTAATGACATATCATGATGCTTGTCAAAAAGCTCTTGAATCAGATACAGAGTTGTTGAGAAAAGTTAGTTCAAGTTGGGAAGAGACTTGGGAAGAAATCGGACCAGAATACATCAAACAACAGAAAAAAATGATTGAAAATATTTTCAAGGAAACAAACATTGAATCTATCAAAAAATTTAACGATCAATGGGAAAAATTTCTAAAAACTTCCGGCGATGATTCAATTAAGGCTTACCAAGAAGCCATTAAACGATTCAATGAAGCTTGGCAAACAAACCAAATTTAGAAACTTACTTTTTAGTAATTTTAATTGAATTATTTTTTATCAAGAAAAGTATGCTTAAAAAGATAAGTAGCACCTGAAGAATATATCCTCCAATAATCAAAATAACTGCATTCTCAAAAGGGGTAAAAGAAAACATTATGTCAATGTGCTGAGATGATAAAGTATTTCCTGTTATTATAACTATTCCAATAATTATGTTTGGGATCAAAATATAACGAATTTTTTTAATAGATAGAATTGTTAATACAAGAAAAATTAATTCAAGACTGATTGCCTGAATTAAAAATTTTGGATCACCCATTGGAATTCCAATTAATCCGGTAATGCTAATTGCTAGCAAAATCATTACAATTAATTTTTGCAAATTCAATTAAATCTCCAATAATTTGATAGATTTACAAACTTTACTTGTTAATTTGGTTTTTCTAATTTTTATAGATTTTGAAGTTGGTTCTCAATCTCATTTAATTTTTGAATTTGTTTTCGTAATGTTCGAATTATTTCATGCTCAATTTCAGTAGTCTCGATTTTTTTATTTTCATTTTCTGATTCACTTATAGTCTCTAATTGTTCTGGAGTAGCTTCTTCCTCAGCAATTGGTTCTGGAGCAAGATCTAGTTCTTGTGGAAGCTCTTTTGCTGCTTCTTTGGGAAGTGAACCTCTTGGACTGGGAAGTGGTTTTTCAGGCTGTGATTCTAATTTTTGAATTTGTTCTTCTAATTGTTCTAATCGGGTTAATTGTTCTGGAGTAGCTTCTTCCTCAGCAATTGGTTCTGGAGTAGCTTCTTCCTCAGCAATTGGTTCTGGAGTAGCTTCTTCCTCAGCAATTGGTTCTGGAGCAAGATCTAGTTCTTGTGGAAGCTCTTTTGCTGCTTCTTTGGGAAGTGAACCTCTTGGACTGGGAAGTGGTTTTTCAGGCTGTGATTCTAATTTTTGAATTTGTTCTTCTAATTGTTCTAATCGGGTTAATTGTTTTGGAGTAGCTTCTTCCTCAGCAATTGGTTCTGGAGTAGCTTCTTCCTCAGCAATTGGTTCTGGAGTAGCTTCTTCCTCAGCAATTGGTTCTGGAGTAGCTTCTTCCTCAGCAATTGGTTCTGGAGTAGCTTCTTCCTCAGCAATTGGTTCTGGAGTAGCTTCTTCCTCAGCAATTGGTTCTGGAGTAGCTTCTTCCTCAGCAATTGGTTCTGGAGTATCTAATACTTGAGGTAAATCTCCCAAATTGTCTAACTCTACTTTATTATCATCGATTCTAAGATAAGGTTGTCCGCCAATCCGAAATTTTCGAATTTTTTGACCTTGTTTCCAAGATGAAAGACCACTGTAAATTGTTATGTATGACAAACCATTTTTTATATCTGAAGCAATAGTAAGCCTATCAACAATTTTTCCTTCCTCTATTCCATTATCAGAATCTCTGTGTCGCTTAGCTTTAGAAATTAAATGGTTTGAATCATAACTTACTTCAGAAATTACAAAATCTGCCCATTTACTCATATAAAAAGAACTGATAAATTTCTACTAAATAAGCAATAACATTGTCTGATTTTTAATTTAAGAAGAGTATTTTGATAAAATCATGATACTTTTAAAAAATGAAAAAATTACAGAGGATGTAAAGAAATCAATTATATAATAATCAAATCACAAGTAAAGTTTGACATAATAAATTAGATCATTCTAATGAAATATTCAAACTGCAAAAAATAAAATTTTTAATTGGAATTTGCAAATTATATGGTATTTGATATATCGAGAAAATATTCTATAAACGGTTATTTTAAATTTAATTTTAAAATAGATTTGATAAAAAATCTATTCATTAGAATTTTAAATTACCTATTTGAAAGTATGAATTCAGAGAAATAAATGTCGAAATTAAATAATTTGAGAGTAAAGATAAGTACTTGATTGGAACATTTTTTATAAGCAATTGAGATTTCTATCAAAAATACAATAAATTAAATAAAATCTAGATTTTGGGAGACAAGGGATGTTGAGATAGGCTTGAGCTCAAAAAATACGGTTATAATTGGTTCATAATCTTTGTATAAAATGGAAATTTCGATTGAACCTTGGAAAAAATTAGTAATTCATGAAGTAATTGAATACAAATTTGATGACTGGGTAAAGCAGATTGCATTTAGTACAAGATCTTCAGGAGGAGCTATTCCTACAATGCAATGGACGAATGGAATTGTATTTTCGCCAGCAAACTTTCCAACTACAAATGCAACGGTAGAAGAACAGTTAAAGGGAATACTTCATTGGTCATCAGTTTCGTTTGCAATAAAAGAAAAATTTGAAAAGCAAATAGTAATTGAAAATGCAACAATAAATCTTGTAGATGTTAGTGTTAATGAAATTTTCAAAGAATTATCTATGAAATTAAAAACACAATCTAAATTTAGAAATGAAAAACCTACTTAAGAATAATGAATGTTGAAGAGAGTATAGAAGAATGCATATTCAATTTAAACCAGATTAGGTATTTTGATCCGGATCCATTTTATGTTAATTATTTTTTTGGTTTATTTATCAAATCAGTAAAACAGGTATATGATGGAATTTTTGAAGAAGCAAATAATGATTTTGGCTTGTTTGTTTTAATGGATTGTGATAAAGGAAAATTTCTCAAAAAAGCTTTGACAAAACAAGATGGAAAAGCATTACAATTTTTAGATTGGTTTGAAAAAAAAAATAAAATCGAGCATAGGCCTCCTTATCCAAAATTTATAAAAGATGTAATTGATTTTCAAAAAAAATTTAACAAATTACCAAAAATTGAAATAATGATACGAGCTAAACAAAGATACTCTAAAGATGTTAATCAAGAGATTGTAGCAAAATTGACAGATGGTAAATTAAGATCTAAAGAGGAATTAAATGTCGAAATTAAAAAAAATCTTCCAATTTTTTTAGAGATTATCAACAATAAAAGAAAATTAAATAATGAACCAAAAGTTAACCAAAACCAAGTTATTGCATCTACTTTTATGAAAATTAATGGGAATGAAGAATTTGAAATTTCTTATGCTTCTGAAATATACATACCAATTTTAAAGAGATTTGTAAGTGATTCAAGACAGAAAATAAGAGAACTGACTGAATGGAGTTAAATTTATTGATTATTTGTTGTTCTATTAAATCCAAAAATTTCATGTTCTGATTTTATTTTGATTATTGGTAGATAAGAAAAACCATGTTCAAAGTTGTCAGACAGTTCTGGATCCTTTCCCTCATGTCCTTTATATTTTACAAATGGTTTTAGTGGTTCTGAATTCAATTCAACGTAATTGAATTGATAGTAAACATTATCCATTTCTAATGAGGTAAGATACCCCATTAACCAAGAATTTTTGTGAGGAATTACATATAATGTAAGATTTGGTTTATCTGGAAGTTCAGGATCATAGGTAAGTCTCGCTAAACTTCCAATATCTTTTACTCTAATGGGATGAAACGTATCAGATATTTTTTCGGATTTAATTGGAAGTGGTGAAATTTCGGACTCCATATGAATAATTGGTGCATATGTAGAAATATTCTTAGTTGATTCGACAACATCACAGTATTCTTTTCCAGTAGATGCTTGATAAGAAATGTATCTTCCAAATTTTGTCATAGGGACATAGAATAAGAGAAGAGTATTTGAAAGGGATAATCTGCTAGATAAAACTCTGGTTCCATGTAGATCGTGAGAAAAAACTCTAAGAGGATATTCTCTAAAAGCGCAAACAAATCTTGCTAAATCATTAAAGATATGTAATTCAATAAAGCATTGATTTTGTAACATTAATGCCTTATTAGATTAAAAGCTATTTTTATTCTTTCAAAATTTTTTCCATAAAATTTTATTAATTTCACTTGTTTTATTTTATATTATATGACTTCGGTTAAAACACGCAAAATCAGTTCTGAGAAACTAGAAAAATTACAAAAAGAAGAAGAGACAAGAAATGCAGCAAGACGTAAAGCTCAAAAAAAGGGCAAGAGTTTGACTACGGATAAATCCAAACTAAAAACCACAAGACCTTCTAAATCAGCGCGAAAAGTTACTAAAAAGCGTGCTTCAGTAAGATAAAATTTAATAGAATTTACTTTGTTTTATTTTATCACACAGTTAAAATTTTTTTGAAATTTATTACAAGATACCTTTTTGTCGAAATATTCCATAACAAAATGAAAAATGATTATTTTTGCAAAAACAATAGATGAAATAAGAGCCAAAATTGGTTCTCTGAGAAATAACAAATATGTTGTAACACCAACAGAAGTCATTATTTCTAAACCAATACAAGAACAAAGAATGAGAGGATTTTTTCTCAATTCAGTTTAAGATTGGGATTTTGGCCACATTGAATTCCAAGTTTCAGCAAATTTTTTCATTATTTCACCATAAGCTTGCATTTGCTCCATTCCTGAAGAACTAAAAGTTTTTTGCCAATTTTCTGCAAATTGTTTGAAGGCGTTGGCGCTAGAATCATTTAGTGTTTTTTGCCAAGATTCACCAAATTCCTTATATGATTTCATTCCAGCATCAGCAAGTGCCTTTTGCCAATTTTCTGTAAATAATTTCATAGTTTCCGAACTTGATTCTTTTGTTGCTTTTTCCCAAACTTCATTAAATTTATTCTGCATATCACTACTTGCGTTTTGAATTTGTTCAAAAAGTGTTTTCCAGTTTTCTAGAGATTTAGAATATTCTTGCCATAGGGAATCCCATTCATTTGTTTCTTCTTCCGACATTGACTTATTGAATACTTTTGTGACTCTTAAACTGATCTATTAAGGATAAAATTATGGTTTTTGACGATGTTTCAATCTTTCTTGCATTCTTAATTTTCCTTCTTCAAATTTTTTTCGGTCTTTGTCTGTTTTTAGCATTAATTTAGGGACTGTTGTAGGTTTTCCCTTTTTTTCTAATGCAACAAAAGTAACAAATGCGGTACCAGTAATTGTGCGGATTCCTGTGACAATATCTTCAGCTTCAACTTTTACTTCAATCTCCATTGAGGAATTATGAACATAGTTTATTCTGGCATTGAGTTTTAGAACATTACCAACATAGACAGGCTTGATAAAATTTACACTATCCATACTAACCGTGACTGCATTTGATTGAGAATGTCTTTGAGCAACTATTCCTGCAACCATATCAATATGTTTTAAAATCTCTCCCCCAAATACATTTCCTGCAGGATTAGCATCAGAAGGAAACATTCTAACTATTACTTCTGCATGAGATTCCTCTGGACTTTTCTTTGGTTTTATAGAAATCTTTGATGTCATTTTAAATTCGTTTTAATATTTCCTTTTTCTTATCTTGAAATTCTTTATTTGTGATTATTCCTTTTTTATTTAATTCTCCTAATTTTTCTAAAATTGCAAGATTCTTTTCAGATGATGCAAAACGATTGGTGTCCTTAATAGATTTAGATAATTTTTCTTTTTTATTTTGAATTTTTTTTGATACCTTGGAACTTCGATTTTTTGCCTTGGAACGTAATTCTCTAGTTTTTTCCTTGGCGAGTTCAGCGTGCATCTTTAATTTTTCAATAACCTCTTTCTTGTTTTTTTGATTAAATCTACGTTGGTACTCTTTTATCACAAGAACTGGAAAAGGAGTCCACTCTACATCATCATAAAACTGGTTTAGTTGTTCATTTGTTACATTTTTTAGATATTGTTTAAAATAATCTTCAGTTTTGTTTTCCAATCTAATTGTTTAGAAATCATCCCATTAATTTAATCATTTTTTGGAGATTTTTTCTATTTGAAGTAATTTTTTAATTGTATTTTATCAATATTAGGAATTTTTGCTAATTCAAATCCCTCAGGTCTCTTAGATAAAGATCTTGTAGCGTCGATGCCAATTTTTGCAGTTTTTAGATTTTTTTGATCGCTAGATGGATCCAAGCTGGAACCTCTAACCTTTTTCAAGATTATTAGATCTTTATCAGCTTGGAATCTTGTTGCCAAAGCATACTCAACTGATTCGGCATTATTTGGATCTATATCCTCATCTACAACGGTAACTTGTTTAAGTGAGCGATGGGATTCAAATGTTTTTTTGATAATTTTTTTTACATCAGACTCTGTTTTCTTTTTTATCTGTACTACAGCATGCAACCAATTGCAACCCCCATTAGTCATTGATGCTTGAATTGTTTGTGAAAATGCTTTTTTCAATTCCCCGTTTAATTTAGATTCTATGGGCATTCCCATCAATAATCTATGTTCTGAAAAACCAGATAATACATCATGATAAATAGGATTATTTCTAAAAAAAAGATTTTCTAATTCAAAGACTGGTTGAGAACGATGATGATCATATGTTTGAAGCATTTCTACCATCCATTCAGGGTGGTTTTTATCACGAAGAATTTTTCCCTCCATAACAATTTCTGCACCAGATGGTACATTCAATCCTGAAAAAGGAAGTTTTGCGAGAGTAAGGTTTCTTCTTAAAATGGAATTTGCAATATCAATTTCATCCTTGCCCCATTCAGCTTGATATGCTCCTGCTATGGATACTGCAGGATGTACACCTACAGTTATAGCAATCTTTAGATCTTCCCCATGCTCTTTTGCATTCACAAAACATCTGTGCAAATGTCTTCCTTCAACCATTCTAATGGAAAAATGAGTTTTATCTATAGGCATCAATCTATGAAAGGAGGAGTTCTGTTTTCCAGTTTCTGGATTTTTTGCATATGCAATTGAAGAAGTAATGAAAGGACCTGATTCTTTTTCAAAGTGAGTTACTATAGGAAGAATAGATAAATCTCTAGATTTGTTTTCCATGAATTTACCCGAAGAGATAACTTTGGGTTTTTTTGCGTGTTTGATTGATTTGATTATATTCTGATGTATATTATCTTCAGAACTATTAACCGCAAGTGCAAATCTTTTTCTTGTACCTACTAAATTTGATACTAGATTAAAATTACTTTTTTTGATATTCTCAAATAAAATGGCATAAGAACCGTCGAGTTTTGCTGTAATTCCAGCAATTTCATATTTAGTAGAAACAGGTTTTTTTACGGTTTTTAATTCACAAAATTTTTTTACAAGTGATAAGTAATTTCTTAAATCAGTCAATTCTGAATCATCTCCATGATTTCTGACATTAAGGCCTTTGCAGTATCAGAATCTAATTCTTTATGAGTAAATGAAGATACGATGGCAATGCCCCTTATTTTTGTGCTAATTTTTTCAGCTGTCAATTTTAGAAAAAGAGATTCATATACGGATGGAATTATAGTGGATGTAACAGGAGTAGGGCCAGTAGCTAATGAAATAACCATAGAACCCAGTTTATTATTTCCCTCAGATATAGAAACAAAATATCCATTATCAAATTTTTGAATACGTAAAGAAAAACTACGACTCTCCAAATTTACAGTTTTTTTAGAAAACCCATTTGGAGAGTTCAACAACTTTTGAACAAATCTTATGCTTTTATTGCTATTGATTCAGTATTTTGAGAGGCTTTAACTTCAGCATTTGGATTTTTCTTGCAACGCTTTTCATGTTTGTCAGTATTTACAAACAGCTTGCTACAATGTTGGCATGGAGTTTTTTCTTTGGTTTTAGTTGTTTTTGTTTTAGTTGTTTTTGTTTTAGGTTTTGCTTTAATCTCTGCTAATTCCTCAGTTTCAACTTCGTGGGTTTCAGTAATAGCTTTTGCTTCAATTGAATCAGCTTCTACTCTTGCGCGAAGTTTTGCTTTGTATTTGAGATTACGTGGTTTTGTTCGTAGTCTATATCCACAGCATGGACACCAAAGACCTTCCCATTTGATGAATATTTCACAAATTTGGCATCGACGTT
This sequence comes from Nitrosarchaeum sp., assembly GCA_965223865.1. Lineage (GTDB taxonomy): Archaea > Thermoproteota > Nitrososphaeria > Nitrososphaerales > Nitrosopumilaceae > HKST03. The sequence goes on along the minus strand of OZ245020.1, from coordinate 557,974 downwards.
GTCCAGAAGCATATCTTCCGGTTCCTACTGGCTTTTGAGCCTTGTATCTAACGCAAATTCCTTTACAAGTCATCTTTGTAGTTTTATATATAATTCATAAGTATATAAGGATGGATCGAGAATTTTTTGATGAATTTTATAAATTTTGTATAAAAATTATAATAAAAAAGTCGATCAGTATTATTTGTTTTAATGAAAACGGAAAAATCTTCAATAAATATGTATAGTTTTATAAAAATTCAAATTTTTTAGTAAAATAATAATTCATGTAATAATGTTCTAATAAAAATTTCAATTATTTCAAAAAAAATAAAGAAACAATTTTGTCATAAAAAGATAAATTATTTCAAGAAATTCTATACCCCATAAACGAAAATTATCTGCTTATCCAGTAATTGATAGAGGCAAAATTGAGTGTCTATAACCATCTCTTTGAGAAATATATTTTGCAGATAGCATGTCGCGTTTACCCCTTTGATTAAAATTTTTAATTTTTAGGCTAGTTTTTCTTTCATCAACAAATTCGAATTCAAAAGAAGAACAAAATTTCAGATTTAGCATATTTTTAATTTCTTTTGCAATATCCATGTTTCCATCACCTACTTTGACAATTTTGCGTTTAGCCCTCAAACCTCCTAGAACTTGGATAATATGCGTCACTAATTCCTCTATTGAGGGGTAAAATGAACTCTCAATTTCGTAGTCATAATAAAATATTGACAATCCAATTCGTTGTCCAGGATCAATCCCAATCACTAATTCTTCCTGATTAAATTCCAAATTTAGTTTCTGCATCATCAATCCACGTATTACAGTAGGATGTTTTTCAAAAATATCTTCATGAAGCATTGGTTTTTTACATTCAATTGGGGCTTCCTTAATGGTTGTTAAAACTAGGTGACCATCATAATTCTGAATTTCCCCAGGTAAAATTGAATCAAAGGAAAGATTAAGGATTTTCAGAAAATTTGCAAATCTGTAGTATGGTTTGCCGTAAGTAGTTGCAATTCCAATACGAGTATTTAGTAAAGATTCGATAATATAAGAGAGGAAATGTGTGATTTAGGTTTATGCCTTCAAAACAGTTAACACAACATGCTTTACTGCCTCATCAAAATTAGCCTCGATATTTGATTGAATTTCAGCCAATTTTGTTTCTCCTTCTTGGGTAATTCTTGTAGATTCTGCATTAGCTTTGTCCTTGGAGGCATTTATTATGATCTCAGCCTCTTTAGTAGCCATTTCTCGAGTTTTTTCAAGAAGTTTATCAATTTCAGTTTGGGTTTTTAGAGAGAGCTGTTTTTTCATATCGGCAACAGTGGTATTAAGAGAGTCCAAGTCGTTTTCTAGTCCACTCAGAGATTGAATAATACCTGTAACCTTTGATTCAGCCATGCTGCTCATTATATTTTTAATCCTTCAAATCCATTACTTAAATCATTCAGTTTTAACAAATTTTTGATAAAATTCAGATCGCCTAGCATTTATCCTGTTGTCAAAAGTAAAATTGCTCGTGCTAGATCGCCCTTTGCTTCCTCAAGTGCATTTTTTGCCTTTTCTTCGTCAACTCCTGCTTGTTGACTAACAAGTTGGATATCTTCCTCTGAAAATACAGGAACTTCTAATTCTCTTTCCTCGTAAGAATCCGCAGTAACTGTAAAAATTGAATTGTCCTTGGCTTTCATCTCAGTTACTGAGGGTTTTGAAACAATTATTTCCTTTTTGTCAGTCTTAATAATAACCTCTTGGACATTTGAGATCTCCTTCATATCTAATCCCATTTTATCCATCATTCTTCGCATTTCACGGTTGCCGCCTCGCATCATGAGAATATTTCTCCTTTACGACTTTTTAAACTATCTCTGATTTTAACTGCTAATCCTCTATCAAAATCAGAAATCATTTCTGAAGATAATACAGATTTACCCACTGCAATTACTTTATCTTGGAATAATACTGGTGTATCAGATGAAATTTGAAGATTTTTGCCACACCAAACAACATGTTTACAAAATACTGACCTTCCTTCCTCAATAAAGGGGGCTGCCTCTTGATTTACTTCCAAACAATTTTCTTTGAATTTTTTGCTTTTTAATAACATCTGTGCAAAATAGGGACTGATTGCTAGACCACCATCAATTCTCAATGTGCATAATAATTTTCCGTGATGAGAAACAGTTTTGAGCCTTCCATTCTTTTTTGAAAAAGTCATTTCGATATCTTTAGGTAAATATTTCGATACTCCATTTCCAAATAATGCATCAATTGTATGTTTTAACTTTAGATGGTGATCCATATCAATAGTCCGATCTTTTCTAAATATTAGTTCAATGTTAGAATATATTTTCTAACCTAAACTATATAGACAGTATTTTTATCTTTAGTTTATGGAAGAAAGAGAAGAAACCAGGAAAATTCAATTTACAGGTAAATCATCATATATTATTTCTTTGCCAAAACAATGGATTACAGATCTTGGATTAAAACAAGGTGATCAAATTAGGATGATCAGGAAAGGATCATCCACACTAGAATTATATCCACCAAAAGTTGAAATTCGTATTCAGAAAAAAGAAGATGCTACAGTAGAGATAGATATTGAAGAAGAGGCATCTTCAATTGTTAGAAAATTAATTTCACTGTATTTTTTAGGATTCAAAACAATTAATGTTAAACCCAAAACCGGGAGATTAAGTCCAAACCAACGTAATACTGTAAAAGAAGCTGTAAAAAGAATGCTTATGGGTTCTGAAATCATTTCAGATTCCAGTGGAGGAATAACAGTACAGGTTTTAGTGAATTTGTTAGAGTTGTCAGTAGATGGCGCATTTAAGAGAATGATTCATCTGGCAAAATCTATGACAAGCGATGCTATTCTTGCAGTTAAGGAAAATAATTTGGATCTGGCTGAGGAAGTAATCAATACCGATGACGAAGTAGACAGATTTGGTTTTTACATTATTCGTCAATTAAAGATAGCAATTCAAAATGAACATATGTTAAAAGAAATGGGTTTCAGAAATGTAAGGAATTGTTTGGGATATAGACTTGTTGTAAAAAATATTGAAAGGACTGGAGATCATGCAGCATTTGTTGCAAAAGACATTATAGAATTTAAAAAACCTATTAAAAAAGAAATTATAGATAAAATTCAAGAAATGAGTGAATTCTCACTTTCAGTTTTAGATGAATCTTGTCTTTCTTTATTCAAAGAAGATTATGCTCAAGCAGAAAAAACAATTAAGAAAACTAGCTTAATTTCAAAATATGAAAAAAAGATAAGAGATGCTTTAAAATCACTTAAAGACGATGAAGAGATTTACAGAATCAGAAGAATTGCTGAAAATATTCGAAGAATTGCAGAGTATGCAAGTGACATTGCGGAAATTGTTTTAAATATGAACATTGAAAAGGCTTTGAAGAAAACTAGCTAAATTTTTCATTTTAAGGGCAGAAGTTTAAACTTGAGTGAATTTTGAGAAAATATTGAGAATGAAATCTGCAATTTTAATTACATATGATAAAGAGGATGCCGTGACAGAAGCTACTGGACTATGTGACGCTGCAGGATATGAAATTGTACATATGGTCAAGCAAAATTTTCTCAAAAAGCCAAAATATGGAATTGGTGGTGGGATTTTAGAAAAATTAGAGGAAATTACTGAGCGATTAAGACCGGATGTCATAATTTTTGATGAGATCCTAAAACCAAGTCAAAATTACAATTTGGCTTCTATTCTTCATAGGGAAATTTTAGATAGAGAAGCATTGATTCTTGAAATCTTTGAAAGTAGGGCATCTAGTGCTGAATCCAAACTCCAAGTGAAACTCGCTCAATTAAGATATGAGATGGCAAGAGCAAAAGAAAAAGTTCGTCTTTCAAGCATGGGAGAACAACCAGGATTTATGGGGATAGGAAAATTTGAGGTAGATGTTTACTATAATGATATCAAGCATAGAATGCAAACAATTAGATCAAAACTAGAAAAAGCTGGAAAACAAAGAGAATTACACCGTCAAGGAAGAAAAAGACTTGGATTTAAAACAATTTCACTTGCAGGATATACTTCTGCTGGTAAGACCACATTATTTAATAAAATGACAGGTGAATCACGGGAACAAAGCCAGGAATTATTCACCACTCTTTCGACTACTACTAGAAGAGTAACTATAAACCGTGAACCGTTTTTGATTGCCGACACGGTAGGATTTATCAGTAAACTTCCAGCCTACATGATTGATGCATTCAAGTCTACATTAGAAGAAATGATTCATACGGACATAATCATTCTTGTAGTTGACATAAGTGATTCTATTTTTGATTTGAAAAAAAAATTTAAGAGTTGTATGAGAACATTAAGTGATCTAGGAGTTGAAAGAGATAGAATAATTTTTACTTTCAATAAATCAGATTTATTATCAAAAGAGCAAATAGATGAAAAAATTGAAATTCTTAACTTAAAAGATAACAGAAAAAGAATTACTGTTTCTTCAAAAACAGGAGAAAATGTAAATAATCTCAAAAAACTTATCAGAAACATCATAGGAAATCAAAAATTATCTCAATTCAAAAAGGAAATTACATATGGTAATTGAGGTTGTAAGAATTGGTCAAAGAGTAATTAGAGATGATAGAGTAACAACACATGTTGCCTTAGTTTCTCGTGCCTTTGGAGCATCAAAAATATTCATGACTAAAGTTAATCCAGAAATAAAAGAGACCTTAAAAAAAATAAACACAACATGGGGAGGAAATTTTGTTGTTGAGTTTATTGATAATTGGAAATCCATTATTAAAAAGAAAAAAAACGATAACTACAAAATTGTTCATCTTACAATGTACGGAGAAAATATCAATGAGACACAAAAAAAAATTGAAAAAGAAGAGAATTTGCTTATTGTAGTAGGTGCTGAAAAAGTGCCAAGGGAAATTTATGAACTAGCTGATTATAATGTTGGAATTGGTAGTCAGCCACATTCAGAAATTAGTGCCTTAGCAATACTTTTAGACAGAATTCAGAGAGGACAACAATTTGAAAGGAAATTTTTTGGTGGAAAAAGAAGGATAATACCTGCAAAAAAAGGAAAAAATGTTCAGGTAGAGGAAACAAGGGATTAATAGTAGAAAATTAGGAGTCATTAGAGTTGGTAGACAAATACGAAGATCCTTTTGTTCGAATAGCCTCCATGATTGGGGGTGATGAATACCTCAAAGTAGCAAGATCACTTTTGAAGGCAGAGGACGCTACTGATGAAGAAATTGCTAGTTCTACGGGATTGAGAATTAACATGGTGAGAAAGGTACTGTATGATCTTTTTGGAAAATCCCTAATCACAGGAATTAGGGTTAAGGATGAACGAAAAGGTTGGTTCGTTTATCGATGGAGAACAAGAAGAGAGGAAGTTGAAAACTTTATTGAAAACCAAAAAAAGAAAATCATCGAAAGACTCCAACAGCGATTGGATTATGAGAATGCTTCCGATTTTTATCATTGTGGAAATGAAGATTGTCCAAGAGTAACCTTTGAGGATGCATTAGAAGGAATGTTCAAGTGTCCGTCTTGTGGTAATGTTTTAAATTTAAAAAAGAATGATAAATCAAAGAAAGCATATTCGAAGAAAATTGATGAGATCAAAAAAGATATGCAGCAAACATTTTAGCATTAATGTTTTAAAGAGGAAAGTATTTGATTAGAAAAAAACATACAAAAAAAGAAATTTCTAAAAAATCAATTAAAAAAATTTTAGTCCCACTTGATGGATCAAGAAATTCTTTACGTGCTTTAAGAGAAGCTATAAACCTAGCTAAATTCACAGATTCACAAATTGTTGGAATTTATGTGATTCCAAAAGATATTTCATCACTTCCTCTCATTGAAATATTACAACCTTTATCATCACTTAGACCAATTGGATTCCAAAAAAAAGTTCTCAAATATGGAACGAAAATTATCAATAATGCAAAAGAGATTTGTGAAAAAAATAAAACAAAATTTTCTAGCCAAATCCTTAAAGGAAATCCAGGTTACGATATTGTAAAATTTTCAAATCTAAACAAAAACGAAATTGATTTTATTGTTATTGGTTCAAGAGGCAAAGGTCCTACTACGGAAATGGTTCTTGGAAGTGTTTCAAACTATGTGATTCACAAGGCCAAATGTCCTGTGATTATAGTGAAATAATAATTGCAAAATATGTTAATTAGAAATCAGTTGTAATTACTATGACTGAGAAATCCATAACTAACTTGTAACCTAATTAAAAGAAACCCAAATGTAGAAATGATTTCAAAGTATTCTAAAAAGTTGAAAACGAGGGTACTAAATTAAATATGGAGTAATATTTTGTTTGATCCTTGAGTCAAATAGCAACAGTAAATCCTGCAACAGGAGAAGAAATTGCAAAATATGATGCAATGAATAGAGATCAAGTTTTTCAAATGGTGGGAAAAGCGAAGAGAGCATTTCCAGAGTGGAAAAAGGATTATGAGAAACGAAGGAGTTATGTTTACAATTTAGTTGAATATTTAAAAAAGAACAAAACTGAACTGGCAAAAATAGCTACAGATGAAATGGGTAAAGCCCTTAAAGAGTCAATTGGCGAAGTTGAAAAATGTGCATGGGCTTTAGAATTTTATGCTGATCATGGAGATAGTTTTCTCTCAGATGAAGTTCTAAATACAGATGCAAGAAAAAGTTTCCTGACTTTTGAGCCACTTGGAATTATTGGCTCAATTATGCCATGGAATTTTCCATATTGGCAAGCTTTACGATTTGCAGCACCATGCTTGATGGCAGGCAATGTAATAGTAATGAAACCATCAAGAATCACTTTACAATCAGGCATAGAAATTGAAAAAGCCTTTGCAGAAGCAGGAATTCCAGATGGTATATTTCAGACAGTTGTAGGTAGTGTAGATTCAGCAAATCATCTTATTGATTCTGAAGTAAATGCCGTAACTTTTACAGGAAGCACGAATGCAGGAGCTAAGGTCGGTGAACGCGCTGCTATGAATCTAAAAAAGTGTGTTTTAGAACTTGGAGGAAGTGATCCTTTCATTGTACTTGATGATGCAATAATTGAGAAGGCAGCTGAAGGAGCAGTTAAAGGAAGATTCATCAATTGTGGACAAAGTTGTGTTGCATCAAAAAGGTTTTTTGTTGGAAAAAATATTGCTGAAAACTTTATTGAATTATTTATTAAAAAAGCATCTCAACTAAAAGTAGGAGACCCCACATCAATAGAGACTGATTTAGGTCCGCTGTCAAGTAAAGAAAGCTTAGATACCATATCTGAAATTGTAGAAGATGCAAAAGAAAAAGGAGCTGAAATTCTTTTAGGAGGTTCTAAAATTGATGGGGAGGGATATTTTTATCAACCTACCATTCTTACAAACATTAAACCAAATATGCGAATAGCAAAGGAAGAAACATTCGGTCCAGTAGCTCCAATTACCGTAGTTGAAAATGAGAGTGAAGCAATCAAGCTTGCAAATGATATTGAATTTGGTTTGGGTGCAAGTATTTGGACAAAAGATCTTGGAAAAGCAGGAAAAATGTCAAGACGTATTGAATCTGGAATTGTTAGTGTGAATAATGTAGTGATTTCAGATCCAAGAATTCCATTTGGTGGTATTAAACATAGTGGGTTTGGAAGAGAACTATCAAGATATGGAATGCTGGAGTTTGTAAACATAAAGTCTGTGAGATTTTATGATAATTTGACACATCATCACTATGTAGAATAATTTTCTACAATACCATAAAAAGTCTCTAAAAATATTCAAAATTTTGAATTTTGAGAAGATTATTCATAGTCAAGTTCTTCATCTTCACTATCATAATCACTGCTTCTAATTCCATATGACTTAAATTTTCATCTTCTCCAAAATATATCTCAACACAGATATCTGATGTTAAGGTATCCAGAGTTTCAACCAGTTATTTTGGAAAATTGCTCAATTTTTTAGGATCTAGTGAATATCGATACTATGTAATTTTCATCTTAGTGACAAAAATCGACCTCTATATCGTCATTTGCTTATTTTCTTACACCTAATACCTGACCAAAAATACTGAGGCAAACTTAGGATCCTTGTTCAGAAACATCTCTTGTTAAGTCTTCAACTAGTTTTTCATAATGCTCTCGGGTTTTTCCAGTCTCCTTGAGTTTAGCTTGTTCAATTTCATTAAGTTCTTTATCGACTTTTTCAGAAACGTATTGTAAACGAGCTTCGGCCATCATAAATAATCTATTGTTTTCTTTCCACAAATGTTCTATAATATGTTCAACATATTGTTTCATATCATTAATCAGATTTTCAGAATTTCCAGAAGAAAGATATTCTCTTGCTGATTCTTCCATATGTTTTCCAATTTCTCTTGAGCGTTCATGATCCATTAACATCATAGCAATAGGCCCCATGTTTCTTGGCATTCCTGCTTGTTCAAGAGCAGGAAACAATGAGTTCTCTTCTTTGCTATGATGGCATACATCAGTAAAGTTTTTTGAAAAATCGATTACAGGTAATAAAATAGATTCCGGAATTTGTTTATTATTAGTTAATAATTCAATTGTGGACTCCATAGCTTTAATGACCTTTTCAATAAGATCATGATCCTTTCGTAATGATGCAGTTGACATATTACTTACGACAAAGGTGACATATCTATATCTTTTTTTAATTTAGCTAAAAGAGATAAAATTAGTTAACGAATAAATCGTTAACTGATTTTTTAACGGTTTGAAAGACTGTTTTCTTTAACAAATGTCCAGATCTTTTTGGTCATTTCACTTGGTGCAATAGGTTTCTTACCAAAAACTTGTTCAATAGTTTCTTTTCGTCCTGCAAAACTAATTGCATAACCTCCAAATGCTTTTTTGTTAGAAGCTAGATTTAGTTGATTTTGTTTTTGACTTGTTACCATTTTTTTTCTTGTAACCTTAGATACAGTTTTTCTTTTTGCTGCAACTTTTTTCTTTGTTAGAGATTTCTTTTTTACTACCAATTTCTTGTAGTTTTATTCTAAATTAAGTATAATAACTTACACTTTGATATAATGTAAAACAAGGTAATTTTCAAGTCTCTTTATGGAATCTAATTTGAGTTTAGGTGAGTTTATAATTTTTTTAAATCCTTTTCCTTGAACCAAAGATATTGCATTAACTCCTCCGATAATAAAGGGAGATATAGTTAGAAATATTTCATTAAACAAATTATCTTTGATAAATTGCCAATTAATTGTTCCACCACCTTCTACAAGAATGGTTTGAATTCCTCTTTTTTCAAGTTCTTTAATTAGAGATTTTATGTTGATTGTTTTTTTTCCAGAAACAATAATATCAACAGGAAATTTTTTTAAATTTTTTAAATTTTCTGGACTGATTTTTTTTGAAACAGCAATTATTGTAGGTATTTTATTTGATGTCTGAAGGATTTTGGATTTTTCAGAAATTTTTCCCTGAGAATCAAGTACAACGCGAACTGGATTTTTTCCTTTTGAAAATCTTACAGTAAGTAATGGATTGTCTTTAATTACAGTATTTTTTCCAATTAGAATTGCATCAACTTTTGAACGAAGTTTGTGTAATCTAATAATATCTTTTTTTGAAGATAATTTTGAATCACCAGCATAGGTTGCAATTTTTCCATCTAAAGAAATGGCTGCGCTAAGAATAATGTGCAAGTTAGATTTGTCCATGAACTATTTTGCCTCCTATCATTACTGCACGAATTGTTGATTGTGAAGCTCTATGTACAATTGAGGCATGAGGATTATGCATAGGTTCCAAGTCTAGTGAATGTTTTTCAATAAATATACCATCTGCAAGTTTTCCATTTTCTATTACACCAATATCTTTTCTCAAAAGTTTTCCACCATTTACTGTAGCCATTTTTAGAATTTCTTTTGGATTGATTCTTTTTTTGTGAATTGCCATAGTTGCTTTCCACAGATAATCCATTTCTCTGAACATATCAGGAGAATTAACCATAACGTTGTCTGTGCCCAATGCTAAAGTACAACCAGCTTTTTTCATCAATTCAATATCTGGAATTCCTTCTGCTAGAGAGGCATTTGCTCTAGGACAAATTACTATGCCTCTAGTTCTCTTTGATGCGGCATGTAGATCTCCTAAAGAAGCATAAGTCATGTGTATTAGAAAATGAGGTTTTAGGGTCAAGGCACGTATGGTTTCTGATTTTCGAGTCATTTTCTTTGACGCTAAAACGCTTTGTTTAGTTTCAGAGGCATGAATTGCTCTAATTTTTGATGTTTTTGAATACTGATTTAACACGGATGTACTGTTTTCATTGGCTCCGCTGATTCCAAGGCCATCACATTTTTTTAGTAATTCTTCAAGATTTTGTAGCTTTGATTTAGGCAAGGAGATATTTTTTCGTATTTCATTGGGATTTTGGTAATAATCTAGTCTACCAAGAACTATTGAGCGTATTGGAGATTTTTTCAGTATTTCTTTAAGAAGTAATACACCATCTATGCCTCCCTCTCTAAAATCAACAAAAGTAGTAATTCCTTTTGTTAACATAGAATTACATGAATTTTTCATAAAGCTTCCAAGAATTTCTTTGTTAGTTTTATTGAGAATTTTTGATTTTGCTCCAAAAACAGGATGAATTTTTTTATTCACCGATGTATTTAGTGTAACATCTTTTCCAATGGAATCACCAATATGAGTATGACAATTTACAAAGCCAGGAATTATCAATAAACCTTCAACATCAATAATTTCTTCTTTGGAACTAGCTCTAATTTTTGGTTGAATTCGTTTGAATCTATTATTTTGAATCTTTATGTTAGTATTTGAAATAAAGTCTAATTCTTTTCCTAACAGAATACTTGCATTTTTTATCAACATGATAATTCATAAACATCAGGCTTTTCTTTACCTGAATCTCTAATTTCTCTTATCGTATCAAGAGATTTTGTGGCAAGTTTAACAGCTTCTCTGGCAGTTTTAGCATTTCCAATTCCACAATTCAAAATTATTTGATCTTCATTTTTTGCAGATTCAATAAACTCCTTAACTGAATTTTTTCCCTCCTCACTTGCAACAACCATAAAATTATCTCCACCCACGTAAAATGTCAAAGAATTTTTTTCTATAAAATATTTTGACATTTTTGAATAAAGACTAAAGATTATTGAGGAAATCTCATATGGAGAGTTTGTTTTTCTTTGGGATGTAAGATCATCTACATCAAGATGCATTATAGAAACTGATAGTGGAGATTTGGTGAGATAACCAAAAATATTGTGTTCTTTACTGAGAATGATTTCATTTTTTTTTCCATCATAAGCTTTTAGATTAGCTGCAAATGGGGAATCTCCATATCCAATAGATATTGAAAGTCGAATATCAAAAGATTTTTCTAGTGATTTTTGGATTTTTATGTGTTCATCTAATCCTAGACCATTTGAGACTACAAAAAATTCATCAGATCTATTTAAGAAAACTAGGCAATTATTTTCTGAAAATAATCTCTGAATCTCCTTGTATAATGATGCCTGAAGCATTTGTAGTTCATGCTCTCTATCACTTCCTAGAGTAAGGGTCCAAGGTCCATATCCATTAATTTTCAAAATGCTTATCTGAATCATTTCTGAATCCGATCTAATTCATCTGAAATCTTTACAATAGCCTCAACTGCTCTTTCAGCTACCGGACGTATTCTAGCATATGCATGTCTTTCTTGCATTCCAGGTCCAGTAATTCCTAATGAGACAGGTTTTTGATATTTTAAGGAAAGATTAGTTAATGCCTGAGCAGTTGAATTTGCAATTACTTCATCGTGTTTTGTTTGTCCTTTAATGATTGCACCTAATGTGATTACACCGTCAATATACTTTTTTTGTAATAACGCATCCACAATTATAGGCATATCATAAGCACCTGGAACATTACATGTATGTTTGATTTTTAATTTCATTTTTTTTGCTTTTTCTTGAGCTACTAAAAGCATTCTAGACGTCACTTCTTCATTAAATTCCGAAACCACTACAGCAATATTCAAAGTTAATGCACCTTTGCGTATTCTAAAAGTTCTTTTCCATCAATCAATGGAATTCCATTTTGTTTTGCATATTTTTCTGCCTTTTCTATAGATAATGCGGCATAGGTTTCAGCATCCATCATTTCACAAATAGCAGTAACTGGAGTCAAGTTAGCAGTTTGAGCAAGGTAAACTGACATTTCAGTATGACCTTGTCTAGTATTTAATAATCCTTTAGATGCAATAAGTAATGGAATATGTCCTGGAGTTTTAAAAGATGAAACAAACTTTTTCTTTTGATTATCAACATTATAAATATTGGCCAATTCCCTAATGGTCAATGATCTGTCCTTGTCTGTAATTCCAGTATAAGTTTGATAGTGATTTACAGAAATTGAAAATGTCGGATGATCACCATAAGGTGCCAAGCCCATAATCATTTCTTTGGTTGAAATGTCAGAATTAGCCAAAATCTCGTGCATGTATCTTAAATCTAATGAATTTGCAAAATTATTGTCCACTGCAATACATAAAAGACCTCCAGCATGTTGTCTCATTCTAGCTACATGTTCTGGTGTAACAAATTCTGCTGCCACCACCATATCAATTTCATTTTCTCGGCCTGCAGAATCAAATAGTAATACAAATTCTCCTCTTTTTAATGATTGAAGACCAGATTCAAGTGACATGTATGAAAAATCGACTTTGAACAGATTATAAAGTTTACTAAAATTATTGTAATTACTAAAGAAGTAGTAGATTATAGATTTTATTTTAGAATGTATTTGCCAAGAATGTCAGTTTCAATATTAACTTTGTCGCCTACTTTCTTTGTTTGAAAGTTTGTGATCTCAATTGTATGTGGAATTAAGCAAACAGATGCAAGATTATTTTTTACATCTACCACTGTTAAACTAATTCCATCAAATGCAATTGAACCCTTTTTAACAACATATTTTGCTAAACTTTTTGGAACTTCAAACCAAACTTGAACTTCTTTTGGTTTCTTTTGGATTTTCTTTATTATTCCCACTCCGTCAACATGACCTAATACAAAATGTCCTTCAAGTCTATCTCCTGCCTTTAAACTCCGTTCAATATTTACAATTCCTCCTGGTTTAAGATTACCAAGATCAGTTTTCTTGGTAGTTTCTTCAATCATCTCAAAAATGCAGTTAGGTTTTGATAATTTTGTAACAGTAAGGCAAACTCCATTTAGAGCAACACTCTGTCCAATTTTCAATCCTTTTGAATGCTTGCCAAGATTTACCGTCATTTGTATTGCACTTCTATTTTTGGTATTTTTTGTTATTTTTTCTACTTTTCCTATTCCTTCAACAATTCCAGTAAACATTGTTTTTTTTTGAAAAATTCTTTTATAAATTGATTTAGTTGGACAATAAAATTATTTTTTAGATTCTAAATATGCAAATTCATTTTCACAGAATTGATGAAATACTGTACATTTGTTATTTTTTGCATCAATTTTGATTTTTTCCATATCCTTTAACAGAACTCCTTGAGCAGCTAAAAATGCCTCATCGTCTAGACCTAGTTTTTGAAATGCCTTTGATTTTGCAATAGAGGCTTCCTTTGATTTAGGATCTGATATCTGTGCTTTGTCATAATATTCTATTGATTCTTTAATTTTTTCTAAATGATCAAGTGAGATAGCCTTATTCATCAGTGCTGTAATATCATGTTCATCTAATTTTAATACCATATCATAATAACTGATGGCATCATCATGTCTATCCAATTTATTTAGTGACAAACCTATGCTGTTCAAAGTCCAAATATCATCTTTAGAAATTTCAAGAATTTGTTTGCAGCAATCTATTGCTTCTTGGTATTTTTTTAATTTTTCAAGTGCATAGATTTTATTTTTTAATGCGTAGATGTCAGAATTTTTTATTTCTAAAACTTTATCAGCATAAATAATTGCTTCATCAAATCTTTCTAGATATAATAAAGACAAAGCAGTGTTTTGAAGACCAAGCATATCTTCAGGGTTGTTTTCAAGTAGTTTTTTACAATAAACTAGCATGTCATCATATTTTTCTGCTTCAAACATTCTAGTAATAATTGCAGTTGGATCAAGTAGATTTATCAGTTTTAATCATAAAATAATAGAATTTTATTGCCTTTATTCTATTCTATTAAAGACAAGATAACAACCAGAGTCTGTATCTATAGAAGTATATTTTTTGAAATTTAATTTAAAAATATATTCAAATTTAGACTATCAATTTTTGGATATATCTATAGCTAAAATTTCAAGTTAAATTATTTTACTAATTCAAGAACGGCTTTGGCTTGCTTGTAATGAACCTCATCAATCATTTTTCCTTCTATTGTAGTTGCGCCCTTTCCTTTTTTGATAGATTTCTCGTATGTCTGGCAAACTTTTTCTGCCCACAGGATTTCAGTTTTGGTCGGATGAAATATTTTATGAGTTATTTCAATTTGGTCTGGATGTATAATGCTTTTTCCAGTATAACCTAAACTTTTTCCAATTTTACAATCTTTTTCCAAACCTTTAAGATCTTTAAGGTCTTGCCAAATTGCATCAATAGATGCAATGCCTACTGCTTTTGCATCAACAGGTATCTTTGAACGAGAATATTTCCCACCTTCAGGATTTTTTGTATATTCAATTCCTAGATCATTTAATAGATCAAAAACACCAAACACAATTGCGGAAACTCGTTTGCTAAATGAAGCAATATTGTAGGTATTGACGACACCTTCAGCTGACTCGATTGATGGAATAACTTGTATTGGTTTTAATTTTCTTGATTTTTCTAATTTTGAAATAATTTTTTCAATTTTTTTCATCTCTGTAACATTGTTAACTTTTGGTACGACAATTCCATCAATTCCTTTTTGTATAATTTCTTTAAGATCATCAGGTATTCTACCTGAAAAGGGGGAATTTGTTCTAACAAAAATTGAGGACAAATAAGATGAACGAGATTTCAGTGCAGTCTTGATTAGTTGTCTGGCATTTCTTTTTTCTGAATCTGGAACTGAATCCTCCAAATCAAAACATACAATGTCTGCTTTGAGGGTTTTAGCTTTTTCTAGGAATCTAGAATTGTTCCCTGGAACAAAAATGAGACTCCGGAAAAGCTGTGTCATTAAATGACTAAGCGCCCTCTGGCTTCATTAAGATTTTGCCAAAGAGACCTTTTCCGGTCACCATCTTAGTATGTGCCTCTGCTGCTTGCTCAAATGTATAGACAGAGTCAATGGCAGCCTTAATCTTTCCTTGACCCATCCAATACAAGCCTTGATCAAGTTCGGCTTTTGTTCCTTGTGTTGAGCCTAAGACGTTAATTCCTTTGAAGAATATGTGTCTAAGATCTATTTTTGCGTCATAACCTGTGGTAGCACCACATGAGACAAGAGATGCACCATACTTGAGTAATGTTAGTTGCTTGTTGAAGTGAGTTTCACCAATATGATCAAATGTAACATCAATTCCAGGTGCTTCACCTTTTGTTTTGGCAATTTCTTTGGAGATCTTGAAAACTTCTTTGCTCCAGTCGTCTTTTCTGTGGTCTACTGCATAATCTGCACCAAGTTCTAAACATTTATCCAGTTTGTCTGGACTTGCAGTTGCAATAACATCACATTGGTATAACTTTGCGATTTGAATTCCAAAGCTTCCAACACCAGAACCACCACCCATGATTAGGACAGTTTGTCCTGGGGTGATCTTTGCACGACCTACAAGCATGTGCCATGCCGTAAGAATAGTCATGGATGCAGCTGCTGCTTCATCATATGACAGATTGTCTGGAATTTTTGAAACGTTGACTTCTGGTAAATGAATCTGTTCAGAATAAGCTCCCCAAAGAGGTCCTGTTTGGAATCCCCAAACCTGTCTCTTAACACAGTCAAATTCTCTTCCGTCTGTACATGCTTTACATACTCTGCATGCTAAATTAGAATGAGATACAACTCTATCTCCCACTTTGAAATTCTTGACATCTTCACCCACTGCGATTACATCACCGGCAACATCAGAGCCTGATACGTGTGGAAGAGGAACTGCAACAGGAACTCCTCTCATACCCCAAATATCGTTGTAATTTAGGGCGGATGCCTTGTTGGTGAAAATGACTTCATCAGCTTTAGGTTTTGGTTCATCTATATCCTGGACTTTGAGGATTTTAGCATAATTATCATCTGGTGCGTATTCATTGTATACTACGGCTTTCATATTTTTTCGAAGCCTTGCCCATAATTATATTTTATCTTAGATCATATTCGATTTATCTTAAAATCTCGTTTAGGTTGTTGGATTGAAAGCAAGATTTGCTTGAGTTGATCGTCGGAGATTTGAGAGTGCATTTTTCCTTGAGAAGCTAATCCGATTAGATATTGTTCAACAAGGTCTGAAAGTTCAGGTTTTACCATCTTGATGTTATTTAATCTCATTCTTGCTCCAGGTGCCAAAATTTGTTTAAGAATCTGTTCTTTTTGTGCTGATAGATCTTGACTATTTTGTTTTTCCTGAAAATCATCAGACTCAGGAGAACTCATTTTTAATCTAAGAGTAGACTTTTAGCTGTGGATTTTCAGCTACTAACTCACTAAGAATTTCTGTTGCTAATCTGTCTAGTTTTTGCATTCCTTGTTTTGAAACAACACGGCCTTTCTTTTCAACTTTTTCAACATAACCAAGTTTTTCTAACCCATGAATTGCATTTCGAATTATTGCACCACCTGCATCTTTGTGATGAGCAGCACCATATCCTGATGGTTTACCACCACCATAATCTTTTCTTAATTCATTTATTCCAATTGGACCATGAAGGTAAATTTTTCTCAAAATTGATGCACACCTAGTATGCCACCATTCTCTATCTTGAGGAGGCTTGTCTGCATGAGCTCCAGTTTTTACAAATGGAATCCAAGATGGGGCAGGGATGTCCTCATTCTTCAAAATCTCTGCCAGTTTTCCAATTAATACGTCAGCCGGAACGTCGTATACCTTTGCCATGAAGAAAAAAAATCGATAATCGTCTTATAAATCATTGAGATATTATTTTCCGATAGGTATGGCCACATAAGTTACAGGAAATTCTGATCGACTTAATTGATGTTCGTCCTAGACGAATTTTTGAATTTATTCCTGGAGCGATAAATGATTTACATTTTTTACAGAAAACCATTCTAAGATCATAGGGCATTTGGATCTTGTGTCTCATGCTAATCTTGCGAGCAAGTAAAGCTTGACGTTGAGAAAGTTTTGGATTTGTTATTACATTAGAAATTGCATTGTCAATTAGAATTTGCATTCTTTCAAGTGCAATTGCTCTAATTGCGGGTTTCATGGTAATTATTCAATTTACACCTAAAAATTGGTTATCTTTAAGATATGCAGTCAGCGGGATTCGAACCCGCGTCACAGGGTTGGAAACCCCGAATACTAACCAGGCTATACTATGACTGCACAAAAAATCAAATTTTTTTTCCTACATAAAAATGGTTTTTTCATACTCGTAAAGCATTCTAGCTACTACCACATGTGCTTCTAAAGATATATCTCCAACAGAAAATACATGAGAAAATTTGTTTTTGATTGAATCAGAAAAATGCCCTTTTTGAAATCCACCTACCACAATACATGATTTATCTGTTAGATTGGTACTAACTTTTTCAAATGTACTTGGTTTTCCTGTAGTTGACAATCCAATAATTTGTGAGGGATTTATTTTATCAATTAACTCTGAAAATGATTGATCTTTTATTGATAATAGCTCTTGATTATCTACTTTGATGATTTTTTCAGAAAATAATTTTTCAAACAAACCTGCAAATCTATGATATGATTTGGGAATGTAGACATTTTCACCAATTTCAATTACTTTATCATTAATTGTATGGATGAAAACTTTGATTCTTTTCTGGAAGTATAGAGGAATTGTCGTTGCTTCTAAGATAGAAAAATGAACAAGATCAGGTCTTCCTCGTTTGATTTCATTTTTTATTCCTTTCATTGCTGCAAAGTGCCAAGAATTATCAAGTAAGATTTCAGAGGATTTCTTGCCAAGTTTTTGTGCATGTGAAATTACTGAAGGACGAGATTCCAATTCTTCAGGCACTAGCTCTAAGGAAGATTCTGCAAGGATTAGAGAAATCATTTTAGTTGATCATTTCTATTTGATTTTTAAATTCATTCCATCCAGGTTTTTGATTTCCATTAACATCAATCATACCAGCATTGCAAACGTAGTAGTTTAATCTTTCAATAACATATTCGCTGCTACCCAAACCAGAACCTCCTCCAACACTAATACTAGTACCACCAACATCTTGTTGTTCAGTAACACATGTTCCTTCTGGTCTGTCATATTGTCTATACCATGTAAAAAATTCTATCTCTGATTCATTTTCAGAGTAAAATTCAAATGATTTTTCTAGGAAATCTTTCTGAGATTCAGGAGTTCCATTCACAAAATCTGACGTGCTCCAACTAATCTCAAAAAATCCTACTTTTTTGTTTGGAGACAATTCAAATATTTTGTTCAGATCTTTTTTTGCTTCTTGAGAGGTTTTTACAATCTCATTTAGACTATCTACAGGAGAATACGAAAATGCCACAAAATCACCTATTGCCAAATCAGTGACAATATGCTGTAAATTTTTGTTTACTACATGATGTAATGCAAAAGAATTTCCAAATTTTACATCAGGATATTTTTGTTTTAGTTTCTCATAAACTCTAGAAAATAGCTCCTTGTATACTGGAATGTTTTGTTCATAGTAACGAAATTGAGATTCTGTCTCACCTGCAATGATTACTGTGTCAACAATATGATATCTCATAAGAATTGCATCAAGAACATTTACAAGACTATCTTCACTTATTGCGTTAATAGATGGTTTTCCAATCCAATCTGGAAATGGACCTAGAGTATCTCCGTTAATTATTGAAAAGTAAAGTGTAACTTTGAGATTATTTTTTTCATTTAATCCCATAATAACATCAGATTGACTCCAATCAAATTTTCCCTTTTGTGGTTCCATAATATTCCAAAAGAGGTAGGCATTACTTCTTCCTATACCAGTTGATGCTGCCTCTGAAAAAATTTCATCAATTTGTTGTAATGATACAGATTGATTTGGTGGATTGATTACCAGACCAATTTTTTCATTAGTTTGAGTTGTTATTGGTTCTGATGCTGGAGTACTCATGGTTATAGCAATTATTGCAATTATTATTGCAATTCCTGTACCAATACCTAGGATCTTTTTATCCATATGAACTCAGACTGAATGGTTGGTCTAAAAAAGTTATGATTATAGTGATCGAAAAATATGCACAGTACCTTTATTGAAGTAAATTGTAAGATTTGTAATCAAGATAATGGTAGGTGGCTCCTTTGGCTTGGATTAACCTGCAACCGGATTACCAATCCTTAACTCGCAGATCTTAACCGCCTACCGGTTATCAAGTATACGTGATAACTCAAATTTTCGAATGCAATTTTCTATCCTGAAGTACAACCACTAAATCCACATTCAATGCAAATACTGCAACCTTCTACAAAGACAAGATTGTTTTTGCATGTTGGACATAAGCGTTCTTCAGAGATTTCTTCAGTTTGATGAGATTCTGATTTGATTTCCTCATCATGAATTTTTAATGCAAGTGCAGCATTAACTTGGGATTTGATATATGGATTTGTTATTTTTGTGGTAACATAATCTGTAACGTATTGACTTGGCGTTACATCAAATGTTTTTTCTGCATTTTCACTTGTCATGTGGAGTACTTGTTTGTGTCTCGAGCCATCACGATATACTGTAATTCCTTTTAGACCTAGTTCATGAGCCAATAGATATGCAGATTTTACATCTTCTGCAGTAACATCATAAGGCATGTTAATGGTCTTGGCTATTGCATTTCCAATCCAATCTTGCCATACAGATTGTGCTATGAGATGATCTGCCCAATGAATATCCATTGCAGTTACAAAGACTTTTTGCATCCATTCTGGAATTTCAGGAATTCCTTTAAGAGAACCATAATTGTCTGCAATTTTGGCTAATATTTCATCTGTGTATAGACCATTTTCTTTAAGGACTTCTTCAATGATTTTGTTAGTATAGAAAAATCTTCCAACAGTAACTCTCTTTTCAAACACTAAAGCAAATGCAGGTTCCATTCCATTTGAACAATCTGCAATCATAGACAGTGTACCTGTTGGAGCAACAGTTGTTGTCAGAACATTTCTAATTCCATGTTTCTTGATTTTTTCAATTAGTGCATCCCATTCGTAGGAGTGTAGTTCTTTTGGCTTTTCATAATAACCTGCAACAGGGATCTTTCCTTCAGGATATTCTGTCTTGGAACATAGTGGGAATTCACCACGAGATTTTGCAAGGGCAACACTTTCTTCCATGGAATAGTATGTTAGTGCTTCAGATAATTTTGATTGTAGATCATATCCTTCTTTAGAGTTGTATGGAATTCGTAGTTTGTATAGTAAATCTGCAACCCCCATTACACCTAATCCAATTCTTCTTGATTCTTTTGATGCTACATTAATTTCTGGTACTGGATAATGATTTACATCAATAATGTTATCTAGGAATCTTGTGGTCTTTCTAATTGTTTCTTCATATCTCTGCCAATCAAATTCGTATTCTCCATCAGCTTTTCTTTTTACAAGATTTACCAAGTTGATAGAACCAAGATTACATGATTCGTATGGATAGAGACTTTGTTCTCCACATGGATTTGTTGCTCTTAGTGGATTTTGTCTTGCTTTTGCAAACACATTGTATTTGTTAATTTGATCAAAGAAGATCAATCCAGGTTCTGCACTTTTCCATGCAGATAATGCAATCAAATCAATTAGTTGGTGTGCATTAATTTCTCTAACAGGTTTTTTATCACGTGGACTTCTAAGAATGTACTTACCGTCATCAGTGTTTACAAGTGCATGCCAAAAGTCTTCCCAAACTCCAACACTAACATTAAAGTTCTCAAGAACACCGGGTTCAGTTTTGTTTGTAATGAACTTTTCAACGTCGGGATGCCATGCCTCAATAATGCCCATATTGGCTCCTCTTCTCTTACCACCTTGTTTGACAACTTCAGTAACAGTGTTGATAATATTCATGAAAGACACTGGTCCTGATGCAACGCCCGATGTTGATGCTACGATATCACCCTCTTCACGTAGATCGGAGTAATTAATTCCGACTCCACCTCCTGATTTGAAGATCAGAGCTGCATCAGAGGTTGATTTCATGATCTCTTCCATTCCATCTTCCATTCCAAGTACAAAACATGCAGAAAGCTGACCTAGTCTTCCACCAGCATTCATCATTGTTGGTGAGTTTGGCAGGAAATCTTGAGAGGTCATCAGATCAAAGTATTCGGTAATTTTATCTTCGTAATTATCGAATTTCTTGGCTGCAATCATTGTCAAGAGATCTTTGAAACTCATTTTCATCTGACCCTTGCTAGCAAGAGTAACATAATGATTGATCAAGGATCGGAAATGCCACTTGTTTAGAAAGTAGTTGCCAATTTTGAATTTGTAATTAAAGTTGTCTAGTTTTTCAAGGTATGTTGTTGCTTCATCGATGTTTTGAGTAATGTTCCCTGACTTGTCAAATAATTGAGCATCATACAATAGGTCACCTATACCAACTAAAATTGCCACTCTTTCAAACATTTCAGTCGGTGTCTCAATGATCTCATTTTTTCCATTTCTGAAAAGATATCTAGATGCTAATACTCTCAAGCAGTTTAGATCAAATTTCTTGGATACTGGATCTAGATTCTTTGCGTTTAAGATTTTCATTTTTTCATCTCTTAATTTTCTTCTTTCATGTCTATAGACGATGTATGCTTTTGCGATATCGCTGTTACCGCTATCGATTAAAGTTGATTCTACAATATCTTGAATATCTTCAACACTAGGTGTTCGCGAGCTTGTAAATCCTTGTTCTACTAATTTATCAACAACTTTTGCTGCGAGTTGATCAGCCAGGCCACGATCGGCTTTAGAGGTGGCTGCCAATGCCCTGTAAATGGCATTTGAAATTTTATCTTTATTGAAAGCCGTTACTGCGCCACTGCGCTTACGGATCTCATTGATAGTATTTTCTATTTGTGAATTATCCAATTATAATCTCCCCGCAAGGCATATGATGAATGTGGATATAACTTGTGTGCTCGAAAAATTTTGATCTTGTCGCGTTCATGAGTCAATATTTTTTACACCGCTACTATGAATTTCATAATGGCATAACTTTGTTAATAAATAACGATGATCGGACATCTGAAAAGGATCAAAATCTTTTCTGAAAAGATCGGAACAAGTTTTTCATTTACGGATTTCAGACAACGTAAGGTGATTTACACTTTGGACATTTGTCTTCAAATGGTTCATCTTTGAAACCACACTCACCACAAATTGCCACATGTTTTTTAGGTTGGAATGAATTTGTTATCTCTGATGCCTTTTCAATAAATTTTTTGATATCAGCAGATTTGACATCCTTGTCTATTTGTAAGGTAACAAGTAAACCACCATTAAGCAGTTTAGATAATTTGTTACATTCAGCAATAGGCTCACTTTTGTTCGTAAATTCGGCTATTTCAGAGGCATTAATTACTATACCTTGTGAATAAGAGTCGCCTTCCATAGAGTTGAGGGCAGAATTCTTGCCGTATTTCTCACCGTCAAGACTGGCAAACCTCACAGAGCCTTCAGTTTCAGTCATGGATATGGCTACAGGATCTCCAATCTCTTTGCCCTTTTTAGCACCAACATCTACTGCAGTCTCAATTACCTTGTGAAGAATTTCTTTTCCTTCTTTGTTATCTTGAAAACCAAGAATATTGTATACAGCTTCTTTTAGACCAACGAGATTAACATTTAGTGACATTGAACTTCTTTGCATAAATTGAGTATTCTTTGCAAGTATTGGATTGAGTCCTCTTCTAGTAAGGTCAGATATCTCTTTCTTTCTTAATGCCATTGATGCTAATGCTGGTTTCATTAATAGTGCGAGTCTTGCTCTAAAGTATGTTTCATCTTTGTTAGATTCAAATGCAAGTCTTGGAAGATTAATTGAAACTGATTGTAATGTTATTGATAAGGGGCCAGAGCTCTTTGTTGTAGGATTTGTTATACCATGACTTGATACTTGTCCTTTAGCAAACATTACTTTACCACCAATTGAGATGATTTCAGCAAGTACTTCTGATACATCAAAGATTTTTCCTTTTTCATAATCAATGATCAAACCAATCTTTGGGTTTGGTGTAATCTTTGTGTAATTTTTGTATGCATTAATAATTGCATTAATGATCTTTGTATCGGAGCCTAGTTGTAATCTAATTGAAACATGAGTACTTTCTTTGCTATATTTTGATGTTGTAGAAGCAGTAGCAAATGTGTTTGTAAGTTTTTGTTCTAGTTCTTCAAGATTTTTTGAATGTTTCGTAAATAATTGAGTAATTCCTTCTAGTACGATCTCTTGTGATGCTTCTTTTGAAAGAAGAGAAATAATAACAGATAGTGAAGAAGTAATTTCATCAAGTGATTTTGATGTGGGAATTCTTGATACATCAAGATATTTTCCTCCAAGATCAATTCCGTCATCAATTAATTCTTTAACATTAACAAATATCGTATCAGGAATCATTGACCAAATTCCTGGATTTGTAATATGTAAATCTCCTGAAAGATGAGAATCTGCAACATCTTTTGGCAATATGTTTGTAAGAAGATGTTCAGCGAATACTCTTTGACCAGTATTGAAAAGCAGACATTCTGCTCCATTATCAACATTATCTAGATTTGTCAGCATCTCTTGAACATCATAAACAGGCAGGCCTAGGCGTGCCAATTTGTTACGATATTCCTCATGACCATGCTCTAGTAGCACAGAATTGACCATTTCTCTAATAAGTGAGCCTGTAAGATAGGTAGTCTGATATTTGTAAATTCTATTTTCAACTTCTTCAGTAATTTTTTGTGCTAATTCTAATGGAAGACTTCCTTCTCTGACAAGTGATTGTATGATCTTATGAGAATTAAATTCTTCAATTGATTCATGTGAAGTTCGGACATACATTTTTCCGCTTTCAATAATTGATCTTTCTTCAATCTGTCTTGCCAAGCTTAAAACAAGTTTTCCAAGATTTGTGATTGTGTATCTTCTTTCAGACTTGTTTAGGGCAACAAGAGATTGTCTCAATAGTTTTCTTAAGTGATAGGCAAATTTACCACTCTCTTTTTTTGATTTGAATCCAGCTAGGGATTTTAATTCTGAATAAGTCAAAGGTCCTTTGGAATTTAATATTCTCAAAATATCTATTCTGTTAGGACTTGCCATTACAGAAAAGATCATTCTAACACGTTTTGATGTTGATTGGAGAATTCCACTTCTCTTTGGTTCTGTTACTTCACTCAATACCATGCTTTTGCTAAAAATTAGGACTAAATAAGATTTGTGACTAGATCATATTAGTAGAATTTTGATCAGTTTTAGATCAGAAAACAAAATTTCAAAAATTTTTTAATATATTTTATATTCTCAAAGATCAAAAAAGAAAACTTTAAGATCAGTTTTGGTTTCAATCAAAATTTTTGTATAACATTTGAAGTTTATAGTAATCAAATAGGAAAAGTATTTAGATCAGTTTTGGTTTCAATCAAAATTTTTGTATAACATTTGAAGTTTATAGTAATCAAATAGGAAAAGTATTTAGATCAGTTTTCTTGGACATCAAGAGAAAATTCAGTATTTGATAACTTCTGTCCACAGGATGGACATTTTCCACTATAGGGATTCATTACATCTTTTAATGATTTTAGCATCTTCATGTTTGTGATCTTTTCTCCACACTTTCCACATGTTACTTCAACAGACATGAAAATAATCAAATTTTCAAAATAATTAAGAATCGATTCAGAATTTTTTTAATAATTCAAACAAATAATTTTACTGCTTTTCCATTAGGATACCGCGTTCATCAAAACCGGTGATTTTTGCCCTTGTTCCAACTGGAAGATCTGCAGGAGTGGAAATTCCTCCCATAAATCCTGAAATTCTAAGGTCTGAATTATCTAATTTGAGTACTACAAAGGCATAAGGTGTGTATTTTTCAAAGCCTGCAGGAGCGACGGTAATTATGGTATAAGTAGCAACAGTACCTGTACCCTCTAAAATGACATCCTCAAATCCCTTACTACCACATTTTAGACAATAATAGGCAGTAGATAAATGTAGATAACCACAGTTAGTACATTTGTGAGTTAGGAGTTTACCTTGCTTAGCAATTTCAATCAATTGCTCTTCAATAGACATTTTATACACTCTGGAATACATGAACAGCGCAACTTGCTCCAGTTGCACCAAAGTTATGGGTTAAACCAATCTTTGCATCTTTAACAGTTCTTTCACCAGCTTTACCAGTTAGTTGATCGAATACTTCTACTACTTGACCTACACCTGTAGCTCCGATTGGATGTCCTTTTGATTTTAAACCTCCTGATGGATTTATTGAAATGTCAGAATTTAATTTTGTTTTACCTTCACGAACAGCTTCTATACCTTTTCCTTTTTCAAAGAATCCCAAGTCCTCTGTATCTACAACTTCTGCAATTGTAAAGCAGTCATGTACTTCTGCAAAGTCAACATCTTTTGGAGTAATTCCTGCCATCTTGTATGCAGATTCAGCTGCAATCTTTGTACTTGGAATTGTAGTCATATGTTCACGACCTTGTAATGCAGCTGGTGAACCACCCCTACCTGAACCAATTACTTCAACATAATCTCCACCGTGTTCTTTTGCAAACTTTTCTGAACACAATATTACAGAACTTGCACCATCTGAAAATGGACAGCAATCATAAAGTTTTAGAGGACTAGCAACAACTGCAGAATTCATTACATCATCAACTGTAATTTTCTTCTGCATGTGAGCTTTTGGATTTAGTACGCCATTGTCATGATTTTTTACTGCAACTCTTGCAAAGTCTTCTTCAGTTGCATCAAACTCTGTTAAGTAAGCTCTTGCCATCGATGCAAACAATCCAGGAAATGATGCACCAGCTTGACCTTCGTAGAAAAAGTCTGAACAATATGCAAAGTATGTTGTTGTCCATTCGGTTCCAGTATGAGTTACTTTTTCAACTCCAGTTACAAGTAGACAATCATAAAATCCTGCCGCAACATTTGCATAAGCTTCTCTAAATGATACTGAGCCGCTTCCACAGGCAGATTCTATTGTTAAAGATGGTTTATCTGGAATTCCCAGCCTACTCATTAAAACAGGTCCGATATGTACCTGTTTATCAGCAACTCCAAATACATTAGAAATATAGGATGCTTTGACTTCTTTTGGGTCAATTCCTGCGCTTTCTATTGCTGAAACTGACGCCTGAGTAGTGATATCTGCAATGCTATCAGGTAATTTTCCATATTTCGTGCTACCGGCACCAAGAACACAAACCTTTTCCACAAATCTCCATGACTTAATCCCTATAAAAATCGTTTTAGTAAATTCATCATAGGAAATGTTGCTAAAAAAGACTCAACTTCAGACAATTCAAGTCAAAAAGAAAACAAACAGACATGTTGTAAAAAATACAAAGTCAAAGACCAATGTTTTCAAGAAAGAGATCACACAGTATCTAGATGCCAATGGATTTCTTTCGTGGTCATCAAAAGACAAAAAGTATATGATTTTGGGAACAAATTCTCCAAAGAAAGGACTTGTTGAATGTCCTGAATGTAAATTAGGACAATTAATGATAATCAGATCCAGAGCAACAAGAAAACGTTTCATTGGGTGCTCGAATTTTTACGGTGGATGTAAAGCTTCATCTCCACTTTTACAGAAAGCCAAGCTTCGGGCAACAAAGAAAGCTTGTAATGTTTGTAGTTGGCCAATTGTTATTTTTAGATATTCCAAAAATCAAAAATGGACAAAACAATGTTCAAACTTTAATTGTAATAGCAGAAAACCTAAGTCTTCAAAGTAGGATATATGTCTGTTCTTCTGTTTTTTAGTAACGGTAAAACTTTGCGGGTTTGTTTTACTTTGTTTAATTCAATTTCAACATAAGCAATTCCTTGTTTTTTTTGCATGTCAAGTAAGACTTGACCAAATGGATCTACTGCAATACTTCTACCACAGTATATGTTTCCAACTTGATCAGGGGCAATCACATAACAACCATTTTCCATTGCACGTGTTTTGTTTATTGTAATCCAATGATCTTCTTTTCCTTTTCCTTTTACCCATGCAGATGGTGCAACCAAAATTTCAGAACCAGATACTGCAAGGGATCTTGCCATTTCAGGAAATCTCAAGTCATAACAAATCATCATACCTATTTTACCAATTGATGTTTTTACTGGTTTTGTAATTTTTGAACCTGACACTATCTTATCTGATTCTCGAAATCCTAATGCATTATAGAGATGAATCTTTCTATAAGTTGAGATAACTTTACCTGATTTATCAATTATAAATGAAGTATCATATACACGATCTTTTTTATTACTCTTTTCATAAAAAGAACCTATAACTTGAATATGATTTTCTTTTGCAGTTTTTGCAATAGTGGTAACAAAATTCCCAGTAATTGTTTCTGCTAAATCTGCAAGTTGTTTTGGTGTTTGTGATGAATTTGTGTAAAACATCATAAATTCCGGAAAAGCAATTAAGCTTGCTTTGTTTTTTGCTGCTTTGGTAATGTAATCTATAATTTTTTTTAGATTTGTTTCTTTGTTTGTTGATGCGTTGAATTGTACAATAGCAGCTTTCATAAATTTTCTAGTTTGAAATTATAATAAAAATATACACAAACAAATCTGGTACATGCATCAAATGTACCATTTTGTTATTATTTTATTTATGTATAATTTGGGTATCGACCAATGTGTGTATGTCTATTCCTGTGACTGGAGGAAAAAATCCAGTTGTTTTCTTTTTTTAAAAATAATTAAAGTTGAATTACTACCATAAATTGATAAAATTTACAAGATTTTTTAATTGAGAAGATGTGTATTAGTTACAAAATTGAGTGAATTTTTGTTAGTGTTTATGAATTAGGTGGTCATGAAGTATGTGTCCTGATTGGATGATTGAGTGTCTAACAGCATTTTCCACTATATGTTCTAAGGTTGAAAGAGGATGATTGATCTCTTCAAGTAGAATATGTAATTCTTTTTGATGAAGACAATGTTGGTTATGAGGTTCCCAATAGTTATGGACTAAGCACCAATAAGCATCTTCTTGCTCATATTTTTCATGATAACCCATAGAATACACTTACTAGATTACAAAAAAATAACAGAGTTGAGTAAAATTAACCAGAGTATAATTTTGGTTTACATATTCTATTTCGTTTAGTGAAATTTTCTTGTCGTATTTTTGGTTGATGCATAGATTGTTTTTACATATGAATTATTGTGAAAATCTGTGAGTGAGCAACCTTGTAAGGATTATGAACATACATTAAAATTTCATAATAAAGCAGATGATGGTTATCACCATTTGCATTTACAAAAAAGAGGAAAATGACAGGTCTGTTTACAGTTGGCTTCCTGCCAAAAACCAATTCTCCTTTGGATTATCCTCAAAAACAACAATTACATGATTCTCTTTTGTTTTGAGAATATCTACAGCAGCTTTTGTAATTGCTTTTGCATATTCATCTTTTTGTTCTTGTGATCTTCCTGGATACATTGATACAGTAATCAAAGGCATGAATAGTTTGTTTGATTTGGTTGATTTATTCTTTAAAAACTAGTAATCGGGTCTATAGCCGTATCTTGTTCCATAAGTAAAGTCTGAGGTATGTGTCTTTTTGTATAGGTAGCCTGTTGCAAGCCCTATAACAAAACCTCCAATATGTGCAAGATAGGCTACTCCTCCACCTGCAACACCAAATCCTCCAATAAAAAATGGAAGTAAGTTCTGGAAAATTAACCAAAATGGCAAAAACCATCTTGCTTGTATATGCATCATTCGCCAAAAGAAGCCTAGCATCATGAAAGTTTGAATTCTAGCTCTTGGAAAAATTACAAGATAAGCACCTAATATTCCAGATATTGCTCCTGATGCTCCAACTGCAGGAATGGCGCTGTTTGTATCACCATAGATATGTATTAATCCAGCAACTACTCCCCACATCAGATAAATTCCAAGATACTTTACTTTTCCAAACTTTTGTTCAATATTATCTCCAAAGATCCACAAAAACAACATGTTTCCTCCAAGATGCATCAAACCACCATGCAAAAAGATAGAACTAATCAGAGATACATATGGTACATCAGGGCACGATACACGTAATGGCCCTGCACCAAAATCAACATTAAGTACAGTACCACCTGTTATACAATTTGGAACAGCACCCCAATTATAAAATAAATTAAATGCATTTTGATTTGAAAAATCAAAGAATTGTCCAGTGTATACAACTTCGATAAAAAATACAATGATATTGATTATCATTAATGCGTAAGTTACCTTTGGTTTGAATCCAGGTGGATGTGGATTCTCATCTCTTAGTGGAAACATTAGATGTTTAGCTTGAATGAAAATTCTATAATAAGATTGTTCAAAAAAGAATTAAAAAAAAGAGAAACAGGTAAAAGATGAACCGTATAACTCCTTCATTTCTCGTCCTATCATGATTTGCATAGTAATGCTATTCAATAATAGGTAAAAATAAAATTGGAATATTTTATGTGTAAACTGTAATAGTAGTTAAAATAGTGAACTATCTATATAATGCGACTTAATTTTATTTAGTAACATAAGAATTAATTTAGGATGTTTGGGATGTTTTCAATTTTTTTTGCCAATGATACTTTTCCAGATCCTACCACTAAGATTAAAATGCACACGCTTAAAAGGATAAGATCCATTTCAATAGTTGCTATCTCAAACGGTAAAGATATTTGTTTTATAATAATTGCGCCAAGCATTATTGTAGCCAAAACTCCTGCTGAAATTCTCGTCATAAATCCTAATATTAATAAAATTCCTCCAATGCATTCTGCTAATGCTATTGGTATCTGTAATTCTAATGGCAATCCTATATCTAACAAATACTTTGCAAATGATTCATTGAATTTATCTAATCCTACAGTAACAAACAAAATTCCAATAGAGAAACGTAATCCCCAAAAAGCAAGCTCTTGTGCATTATTTTCTTTCATTTTTTTATCCCAAAATCTCATTAAATAATTTGAAATTACACTCATCTAAAACAGAATTCAAGTTTATCCTATACAATAAAAAAGAAAAAGAAATGATGTGATTAATCATCGTCGTCGTGGTTGTTCTTGCTGTTATCAGGCGGGAATTTGATGTCATTTATGTCTCTTGGACATCCAAATTCTCTAGCTGGTTCACCATCAGCAGTATCTTCAAATTTTGTTGGATCATCCATTCCATCGGCAGCACAAAACAAGGTTACATCAAGTGAATGGCCATTAACATCTCCGTATACCCTATATCCATAAATGCCAGGTTCGATTATCTGATCACTATGATATGTTCCAGGTTCGCCAAATACTTGTCTCAAGTCATTTCCGAGAGATTTTGCTGTTGCGTCAAATAATGAATCTGCTTTGTTGTATTTTTTAACATTTTTGAAGTAGTACTTGTCTACTTTGAGTCCTTGGAGGTCTATGATTGGATTATTGTCTGCATCACGTAAGAATACTTCAGTAGGGTGTTTTCCAAGCCAAACACCTTTTTCATGACCAAACGCTGGTTCAGCCTCATGTCCTATGATGATTGTACCGAAGCTCAAGCCAGTAATTCTTTGGTGAGCATCTGCCTCTTGTGCTCCGATATAACCAAGTGCTCCTATTGCAATTGCAGCAATTACTGCTGGAATGAATAGACGTTTTTTGTTCATTGAATTCCTTCTTTGAATTTTAATTATAACGAATTTGGTACATTTACAAATTGTACTGGTATAACATTAGAAATTATTTTACTAACATAATCTAAACTTTGAGAATGACAATTATTAGATTATTTTGAATATACAAAAATAATTTTTTATCAAAAAAATTTCGTAATATTTTAGAAAATCTACAAAGAATTGAATATATCTTCGAATCCAGATGTTGGTTTTTCAATTAAGCTTGGTCTATAATCTTCAATTAATTGATCTATCAAATCTCTTGTTTTAATGTAATATTTCTTTTTTAGATTCTCTATTTTTATCTCAACAAGACCGTCGTTAACTATTTGTGATAAATAAAGTGACACAGTTGACGGTGATTTTCCAACTTCTTTTACTAGTTGATTAAATTCTAAACCATCTTCTTTTACAAGTGCAAGTAACAAGTCTCTAGGAGTTTGTCTGCGTAATGATTTGATTACTTTGGATTCATCTTCTGTAATTTTTGGTGGATAAAATCTTGTTTGTCTTGGACCTCGTTCTGCTTTGATAATTCCACTTTTTTCTAATTTACTTAGATAATGGCTAAGAACACCATTTTTTAGCCCAGAGGATCGCATGATTTCTCTGAATTGAATTCCTGGGTTTTGTTCAATTATTTGTTGTAATTTTAAATTTCTATCAATCATTTCTAAAAACTCCCAAAGCTAATAGTCCCAGTGTGCTAAACGTCAATAAATGTCCTACTTCTAATAGAGGCATATCCTTTAGATCAAAGACAGTTGGCCATGTGGCATCTATTAATAATACAGTCTCTGCTCCAATAAAATTCCCAAAGGCAATTGCACTAAGCAAGAGTCGTTTTGTTTTTAATTTTGCATAGGCTAATGTTGCAAGAATTGTAATGAATACTGCAAGTGTAATTCCACCTATATGTAAGAAAATATGAGCAATATGAAATCCATGTAAAATATGAGGCATTATTACAGGAATTGCCAAAATTGCAATAATTCCAGTAACAACTATAGAGAATAATGCTGATTTTCGTTCAACTATGCTTTGTGGTCGAAACAATTCAATGAAAATTATTTTTTTATTAATTTAAAGAGACTGGTTCATACTTCGAAGTGGCAAGCGATCAAACAAGAAGTATTCCTTTTTGTATTAAGTATTGTAAACCTTGGACAAAGGTTTCATCATCTATTTGTTGTTCAGCCCACCAGCCTGCGTTGTTACGAATCCATGAAGGAATTTCTTTAGTGTCAGACTCAGATTGAGCAGTTTTTGGAATTACAATTATATCATTTTTGATAAGATATTCTATTCCCTGAATGAAGGTTTTATCATCTATTTGTTCTTCTGACCACCATGCAGCATTGTTACGAATCCATTCTGGAATTGCAATTGTGTTTTTTGTATTTGTAATAGGGTCAACTACAACAGGAATTGATGTTTTTGCTAAATTGTTATCATCTAAATTTTGGAAATTCAAATGAATAATACCGGAAACATCTTCAGGAATGAAAAATTTAGCTATATTATGCTCATCTCTAGAATCTGTACTAAAACCACTTTGTGTATGGATAATTCTTTCATTTTGAGTTATGGAAAAATCATAATTAACAGCAACAGGTCTATTCTTTAAGAAAATATCTGTAATATCAAAAATAATTTTTGCTTGAGAATCTGATTTAAGAATTTCTGGTTCCCATGAAACAAGTAAACGAAATTGTCCGTTATCTGTTACAGAGCTTAGCTGAATTTTCTCTGAACTAGGCTTTATAACAAAATTCATTCCATTTTGATTTTCGTATTCTTCAAGAATATTCCATAATTCTTTTTGATTGACAATAAAATGAACAACTCTACCTTCAGAGAAAAAATCATCAATTGTTACAATATCATCAGATAATTTGATGTCATTGACGTACATTGAAAATCCTGAAACAAGTAAATCTCCAAATGTTTTTGGTATTACTAATTCTTCGTGAACCACTGATGTTTGATTAACATTTGTTTCACTCCATTCAAATGGCATAGAAAATTTTATTTCTTTTAAATTAGGATTGTAACTAAAATCATTGATTTCGTCATAGTATGTTATTACATCAATTGTTTGACTGCCAAAATTTGGATCATTTATTTCGTGTTTGGTTGTTTGAGCAATTGAAATTCCGGCATTAAACACTAGGGGTTTATCTAGTTTTTTTGAATAGCCATCTGCAGTAAGAATACTAACATCAAAGGTGTAAAGTCCTCCTTCACTAAGGCTTGGTCCTATTACATTTATTTTTCTACTTTCAAGACCCAATAAAGATCCAAAAAAATCACCTCCACTTTCTTCTTCAATCAGAATTTTTTCAGTGTCTTCTGAGACAAAATTAAAGACTAAAAAACCATTATCAGCCTGAAATTCTTTTTCAAACAGAAATTGTTCTCCACGTTCTGACTTAATCAAAAAAGTAACATCTCTTAATGTAATTTTAGAATCAAAATCAATCATAGAGATAGAAATTTGTTGGTCACTACTCTCTTCAGGATTATTAGTAGACGAAGAAACTTCTAGTGTTACAAGTTTACCATCTAAATCAACTGGAGGAAATGTTTCACTTCCAACACCATGACCAAATGAAGAAGAAATGGTTGATGATATCATAATGGACAATACAAAAAGAGTAATTACAACATAGAATATTTTCTTCAAGTAGTTCTTGTTCCTTTGTTTTCTATTTAAAAATCTAGATTAATTGATTCTGAAATTGTAATCCTAAAAATAAAAAGAAAGTGGATTATTCGCCACAGTTACAATTTGGTCCGCACATACATGGTCCAACTTCACCTGAACAGATGCAAGATCCGTCTTGATCACAAGAGCATTCTTCTGCACAATCGCATGTTACACCATGAGATCTTTTCTCATGAACTGGCATTGATTGACCACCTCCCATTGTTACAATGGAATAAGTGATATCAAATGGATCAGAACCAGATGCTTTAACTGCTAATGCATTGCCAGCAAACATCCAGCTTCCCATTTTATTTGCGGGGTTAACGGTTGATGCATAATTTGTCTTATCATCTGGTGTCCAGATATTTTGTCCTTTAACTTCACCTTTAGTTAACGGTCCGTGGAGTACAACAACCTGAACATCTGTAGATGCCGAGTAAGTTACTACTCCAGCATGTATATCTGAGCTTGGAGGTAATAATACAGTAAGTTGGTATTGTTCTTGTTCAAGATTTGAATAATCTTCCGATTGGATTGTTCCAGAATAGGCTTTCATTGCATGATCACTCATTTTATGAGCATCATGATAACTTCCACAAGATGTACAAGTTTCACCATGTTTCATATCACCATGACCTGATGGTCCAGCACAGTCACATCCTGCACCACAAGTACACTCTCCAGTTTCACTGCATGAACAGTGCTCACTAGAGCAAGTGCATCCTGCACCACAAGAACATGTTCCGTCTTCACTACAATTGCATTTCATTCCATGAGAACCATGTTTCATAGAATCTCCACAAGTGCAGTTTGGTCCGCACATACATGGTCCAACTTCACCTGAGCAGATGCAAGATCCGTCTTGATCACAAGAGCATCCTTTGCACATTGACAAGTTCCATACATAGCATGACCGTCAGCAATTTTTGCATAATAAAGCGAATAAGTGACATCAAATGGTTCCTTCTCAAATGAATGAACTGCTAATGCATTGCCAGCAAAAACCCAGGTACCCATATTACTTTCTGGATTAACTACTGTTAAGGCATAATTTGTCTTCTCATTATCTGGAGTCCAGATAGTTTGGTCCATAACCTCATCTTTATCTAATGGTCCGTGAAGTGCAACAAGCTGAACATCTGTAGATGCCGAGTAAGTCAGAATACCTTTGTACATTTTATTTGATGGTGGCAATAATACTGCAAGTTGATGTTCTTTATGTCCCATACCTGGATCAGTTTCTGATTGAATTGTTCCAGTAACTGATTTCATCTCATGACCACTCATTCCATGATAACCATGGCCTGACATACCACATGAAGCACAGGCTCCATGTTTTCCATCATGTCCACCACAAGAACATTGATGAGCATCACCATGACAAGTACAGATTCCATCTTGACTGCATGTACAACCAGGACAATTACATCCGTCTGGACCGCATTGACAAGTAATTCCTTGAGATCTTTTCTCATGAACTGTTTCAGGAGATAAAGGCAATCCTTTCTGTTCCATACCATATTTTGGAATTACAGCAGAAGGAGTGATTTGTTGTCTCTCCCATGCTTCTCTTCCACCAGGGATTTCTGAACAAAGTCTATCACCACATACCGTTCCTTTTGTTTGGGAACCATATTGTGAACTAGAAACTCCTTGACCTTTGACAGCTTCAGTATATTGTGTTGAAACAGATGTAAATATTGTACCGGTTAGTAGAATTGTTACTGCAAATAGTACCGCTAGGGCTGTTAATTTCATTGCATAATAAGCTAATTTTTTCCTATAAAAGGTGCAAATATTATTTTCAGATTTGATTGTATAGTATGTTTATCGAATAATTTTCATTTATGGAAATTATGATTTGTATTTTTAGTACTAAGAGCAGCATGAAATTTATGAAGTATTTTATTATTCTAAGTTTTTTGATAGTTTTTCCAGTAACAACAAGTGTTTTTGCACAAGATGTTCCATCTTGGATAAAAAATACTGCAGGCTGGTGGGCTGAAGGCTCTATTGGTGATGCAGATTTTGTAAAAGGAATTGAATTTTTAGTTAATGAAGAGATTATTCATGTTGATAGTGATTCTGTAGTAAATAAAAAATCAGATGAAATACCCTCCTGGATAAAAAATACTGCAGGCTGGTGGGCTGAAGGCTCTATTGGTGATGCAGATTTTCTTAATGGAATCCAACATTTAATCTCAGTAGGAATTGTTTCTGTGGGAGCTAGTAATGAGGTTTCAAATGAAGATTTGATGATTGGAGGTTTTGATTTAAGTAATGCAGGTCCATTTGAAGGAAAAACAGATGCCTTGTTTACAATTATTATGTTCAGTGATCATCAATGTGAGAAATGTGTAAAGTGGTTATTGCATGAAAAAAAAATACTTGATGAGAATTTGATAAATTCAGGTATTGCAAAATTCTTTGTTATTGATTATCCTATGTTAGGTGAAGATTCGATATCTGCTGCTGAGGCAACCTATTGTGCTCAAGAACAAGGAAGTTATTTTGAATATCTTGATGTGTTAAATAAAAAATATGCAGGTGTTCAAAATGGATGGGCTAGTTTAGATGCACTTGTAGGATATGCAAATGGGTTGAGTTTGGATGCTGATGAATTTGATAAATGTATTTTTTGGAATCAACAAGCATTAAGAGTTGATTATAACAAAAAGGTAGCATTAGCTCATGGTGTTGTTGGAACACCCACATTTTTTGTTGTAGGACCAGATGGGCAAAGTGAAAAAATTGTGGGTTCACAACCTCCCATGATTTTTGAAGCTGTAATTAGGGAGATGAGTTGAATTTACTTTTTTTGAAAAACATGAGTTAGCTCTAAAGATAGTATTTTCAAATTTTAGATATCTGGCTTTGTTTGTGGTTTTTTTTGCTAGCTTGTTTTTACCACTAATTTATGTAACTGAATATCTATTCTTTGAACCATATCTCCTGTTTTATGTTGCAGAATATGAAATTCTTAATTTTTTGTCAATTGTGGTAATTTGTGCTTTAACTGGTCTAGTAATTAGCATGTCAAGTTATCGAATTAGATTCCTCCAAGCTAGTACCAAGAAACTCCGTACTGGACTTTTAGGTTCTATAATTGGTGCAGGTGCTGGAGCTTGTTGTGGTGGAATAGGTATTGCCTTAATCTCTATTTTTGGGGCTGCTGGAGGTGTTGCTACTTCATTTCTTACAAATTTTGAGATTCCTCTCAGAGTAATTTCAATTGCAATACTTGTTTTCACTTATTTTATGATAGTAAAAGATCTAAATAGAGAATGCAAAGTAAAATTTGATAAATTCAGAGATTAGGTCCATTTGTTTGGATCTTTTTTCCAAATTTGCTTTCCATCAATTGTAACTGATTCTTTTTCCTCAAAGATAGTATGCCATTTTCCATTGCTAGGAAAAATTTTATTCATTTCTTCAACTTTTTTACTAGTTGGAGCTTTGTTCATCAAAGCTCCCCATCTCATGTTTGGAATTTTGGGCATGATGTCATTGATGTCTTTCATTGTTTCTTTAACCCATAATTGACTTAAAAATCTATGACTGGATCTTCATTATTCCTTCTTTGATCAAGAATTGTATTCCTTGAACAAAGGAGTTATCATCAATGTCGCCATTTGCCCACCAGCCTGCGTTGTTCTTAATCCATTCAGGAATTTCATTAGATCCAGCACCTTCGCCTTGTGTCGTTGGAGGAATCTTCATTATTCCTTCTTTGATCAAGAATTGTATTCCTTGAACAAAGGAGTTATCATCAATGTCGCCATTTGCCCACCAGCCTGCGTTGTTCTTAATCCATTCAGGAATTGCAGCAGGTGGTTGTACTTCAGGTGTAGATGGTGTAGTTTTTGGAAGGCTAGGTCCAATCTCAATAATTCCTGAACCAATTCCAGCATAGGTTGGATCATAGTCAAATCCTGTTCCATAAACTAGAATATCAATTCGGTATTGACCCTGTGAAGGGATGAAGATTTTTTGATAATCAATTCCTTCTATAGCAGTAATACCAGGATTTTGAGGATCATCTCCTGTGAATCTTTCTAATTCCTGATTATTTTCATCAATAAATGAAACTGCGTATTTTATGTCACGTATCAATTCTCTGTTTTCATCAAAGAATGTTATTTCAAACGGAACATTATCTCCTGCACCATAACTTCCATCCCAAGAAACATTCACTGTAGTTGGGACCTGCTCGTAGTTTGTAGTATCAACTAGATAAAATTCAGTTGAACTTTTTGATACTTCATCAAGTGGAACTAATTTCAAATCCATTTTTGGGTTATCATAATTATCTGGTCCCAGCGTTTCGTTAATTTTTTGCAGTTCAGTGTTTGTAATTAGGAAATGAACAATATTGGTATCATCATATGAATAGGGATCGTTAAGTAAGGCCCTCTGATCGATTTCTACACCGTTAACATATCCTTTGAATTGTTTTCCTTCTGCATATGGCATAAATGTTTTTGGAACTCTTACTTCTTCATGTACTACTTGTACCAAGTCTACATAATCTGGACTCCAATCAAATGGCATATCAAATGAAATTGAGTTGTCTGATTCATCAAATTTAAAATTATCAACATCATCATAGTATGTTTTAATAATTACTGGTATTTCTTCAGCATTTGCAGTTTGAAACATAAAGTTTTGTTCTTGTGCAACTGAAACAAAAGTATCATAGCTTAGTAGTGTAGCTAGAACAGTTTTTGGACTAGTGGCTCCTTCAATATCGACTCTAATGTTATACAGTCCCCCTTTCACAAACAAAGGACCAGTAATTGTTGGTCTAGCACAAGTATCTAAATTAGTATCATCACATGCTTCACCATGGACATATAATGCTCCTGGTGCAGTTACATGTTCAGAACCTCCATATACCGTGCATTTCCATAATTCACCTTCAGCACAGCCCGTTTTTGGATTAATCTTAACATCTAGTTTACCGTCTAAGTCATAAAACAAATTTCTAGCTAAGAGTTCACCACTTTGCCATACTTCGATTCTATAAGTTACCTTATCCAAAGTTTCATCAGTTATGGTATCAAAGAAACGTACACTCATGTTGATGTCATCAATATCGCCTACTGTAATATCAGATGGTGAAAGTTCTGTTCTAACTGTAACTTCCATGTCACCAAAGGATAAGGGTTCAGCTTGATCACCACCTAGTCCATGACCAAACGCATCTGTTACTAAAAATGGAACGCTAATTGCCAATAGAGCAAAAAGTATTGTATACTGGTACAATGATTGAATTGAACTAATTCCATATTTAAAGATGGTATTGAATTCTCATGCGTGTGTATTTCAAATGATAATAAATGCAAATTTTATTTATGGTCTAAAAAAAAGAAAACACATGAAGTATTTTATTGCTTTATTATTAATTCCACTTTTAGTTACTCCTGCATTTGCTCAAACAAATTCTGAAACTTTGCCAACTGATAAAGGAACACTAGATGTGAAATTGTCTTATGATGATATAGTTCCAGGTCAGCAAACAAGACTGAATATTGATTTTATAAATCCGCAAACACAAAAAGTTCAAGAGCATATCGATTATAGGATAACAGTGTTCAAAGATGGAGGAACAATTTTCGGTCCAATTCCACTTACTCACACATCATTAGGATCTGTAAAGATTCCCGTTGAGTTTAATGATGAAGGTCTTTATTCAGTTGACTTTGAAGTAGAGGGAATATTATTTCAACCAATACCTATAGAAACTGTTTCCTTTGATGTTATAGTTGGGCAAGCAAATGCTGAACCATCAGTTTCAGTAAATAACGGTTCAGAAGAGCCTCCAGGTGGAGGTTGTCTTATTGCTACTGCAACATATGGTTCTGAAATGGCACCACAAGTACAACAACTAAGAGAACTAAGAGACAACAACCTTCTTGCAACAGAATCTGGATCTTCATTTATGGCCGGATTCAATCAGTTTTACTATTCATTCTCACCAGCAATTGCAGATATGGAACGCCAAAGTCCTTTATTCAAAGAGACTGTAAAAATTGCACTGACTCCAATGATTTCATCGCTATCAATTCTAAATCATGTAAATATGGATTCTGAACAAGAAGTTTTGGGTTATGGAATCTCAATGCTTCTTCTAAATATTGGAATGTATGTTGGAATTCCTGTATTTGGAATTCTAAAAACTATCAAGATTTTACGTCCATAATCAAAGTACTGCCACTAAGACCTAAAGATAGATTATATTTTTTCATATGGTATTATGAGAAATTATTTTTTGGATTAAAAAATAGTGGTACAAGCTTCAAATATACCATTTGTTTAAATTACAAAAAAAGATTAGAAGAAACAAATGAAAATAAAAATTCTTGTAAGTATAGTTATAGCATTATTAATTACAATAACTGGGGTCACATCTGCTTATGCTCCTTCTACTCTAATTCTGCCATCTTTGTCTACACCTAGTGTAGGAGGTGTACAATCACTTCCACATCCTCCACTACCATGAGCAGGCCTTTCAATTAACTCTGTATCTTTTGATGTGGATCATTATAGTCAGACTATTCCAACCCAAATACTAAACAAAGATGGAAAAACTACAATTATGTTAAAAATTTTTGAAAACGAAGGTGCAACAGCCGTTTCTCATGTAGAATTACATTTTGCACCATATGAAGAACTCATAAGTGGTGTGCTAGTAGAGAAATCCGTAGCTCATTTAGTATGGGATAACAAATTTGATGATAAAATAATCGGTATTTATGATGATGATAACCTTTTACGAAAGGTGAATATTAGTGCAGAAAATGAAGATGGGTTTAAGATTATAATTTTTGAGTTTGAGCCAACAACAGTATTGAACAATATTACAATAATGACCAACATATGGGATGAAAGGAGAAATGCTGTAAAAAATTACTTTGAGGATGCCATCAAAGTAGTCGACATGGACAATATAGAAATATTGCAACCTAATGATACAAAAATGACTATTCCTGAATGGATTAAGAACAACGCAGGCTGGTGGGCAAATGGCTACATTGATGATAACTCCTTTGTTCAAGGAATACAATTCTTGATCAAAGAAGGAATAATGAAGATCCAGTCATAGATTTTTAAGTCAATTATGATTTTACTCCACGTATTCTAACGATCTCTTGTT
Source organism: Nitrosarchaeum sp. (assembly GCA_965223865.1). GTDB lineage: Archaea > Thermoproteota > Nitrososphaeria > Nitrososphaerales > Nitrosopumilaceae > HKST03. The sequence continues at coordinate 517,154 of OZ245020.1, read as the reverse complement.
ATCTTTAAGAACTTGTACTAAAGAAAGTGGAATATTCAACCTGAAAATGCCAGTGAGGTTTTTATGTATCCGAACAAGTACAAGATCTAATGAAGACTATAGCTATAGGCTCTCTCTTCGTATTACTCGCTATTGTAGCTGGAGTGACTGCAGCAAATCCTGCTTTTGCAGATCATCCGACTGCAACTGTTAGTACTCCTGCAGGTACCTCAGTTCCAGGATGTGAAGAAACAAACGAATGTTATCTTCCATACGAGGTAACAATCGATGTTGGTGGTGAAGTCACATGGACAAATGATGACACTGCAGCACATACTGTAACATCTGGAACTCCAGCTGATGGACCTGATGGTCTATTTGATAGTAGCTTGTTCATGGCAGGATCTACATTTTCTGTCAAGTTCGACGGTTACGAACCTGGTAACTACGACTACTTCTGCATGGTTCATCCATGGATGCAAGGAATTGTAGTTGTTCAGGAAGCAGGTGCTGAAGAAATGAAAGACGAACACGATGACGAAGAGATGCATATGGACAACGGTGAAATGATGGAAATGGAAGGTGATGCAACAGCAACAGGAATGTTGTCAGACGGTACAACTGTTTCAATTTGGACCTCTGCACCAACTGCTGGTGAAATGATGGAGATCAATGTTGTATTCGAAGATTCAGAACATGTCAATCATGACATCAAAGTCACACAAAATGGCAATACAGTGCTAGATGATATGGGTGCACATCACCATGAGGGAAAAGGATCACACATGACACAAGCTCTTGATTCCTCTGATCCAGTAGATGTTACCATTACCTTCCAAGGGTATGGTGTAGATGAAAAAACTGGACCAATTGGTGAAGAAGTAGTATTCTCAAACGTTGTTCCTGAATTTGGAACAATTGCAATGATGATACTCGCTGTTTCAATCATAAGCATCATAGCAGTAACTGCCAAATCTAGAGTTATTCCAAGACTTTAGGAATTCACTCTTTTTCTATTTTCTTTTTACTAAAGCAATAACAGCTAAGATAATTGCCGCTGCACCAATTGATAGACCAAGAACGGCAAAGTCATATGCTGCACCAGTATCTGATTTGACTTCGATTCCAGAACCTGTCTTAATTTCTGAAACATCTCTTTGTAGTTGAGATATTGCATTTTTCAAAGCTGAAACATCTTGATCTGAAGATGAACCACTAGTAGGAGGAAAATCTAAAACTGCAGTTGTCTCAACATCTTCAACTGGAATATCAATATTTACTGGAACTCCATTAATTTCTCCCTCTAATAGTATTGAAATTGAGCCTGTCTTTGTTGGAATCACGTGTGAAAAGTAGTGACCTGGTCTTGGATCAGAGCCTATATCTAAAATTTTAGTAACACCACCAAATTTTGCAGTTGCTTCTAAATTCTTAAACGCATTCTTTACTCCAATTTTAACTCCTGGATTTTCTCCAGGTTCACTAATTTCAAAAACAAAATCATTTCTATATTCAACAATGGGTGGTTCTATTCCCCAACCTACTTCAATTTCATACTGTTCAACATGAACTGTAGTATGAGCAAAGGCTTGAGATGTAATCCCTGCAGAAATTAATATTGCAATTAATCCAAAAATTAAAACATTCACGACTATCATTTTATTGTAACACGTTATTATCTTTACTAGATTTGGTACAATCATCGAACAAAATCTAAATTGTTTAAATTAAGAGTTGTAAAATGAAAATAATATGAGAAAATTTCTATTTGTTTTTCTTTTAATTTTAGCAATTGGGATTCCATATGCTTCAGCTCATCCATTTACACTAGAGACAAATCCAAGTTCCTCACTTAATGCACCTGTAGGAATTACTGAAGTTTACGTTATATTTTCAGAACCTGTAGAATTAGATTTTAGCTCTTTGAAAATTTATGATAGTAATGGTGATCAAATTGACAATAGGGACACTAGATATTATGAAGGTGAAACCTCTCTTATTGTCACTACACCACCATTAGAAGAGGGAGTCTATACTGGAACAAGCAAAGTACTCTCTAAAGTTGATGGTCACTTGGTAGATGGTGCTTTTATCTTTGCAGTAGGAGATGTCAAGATTGACATTGATGTTTCTGAAAAGTCTACATCAGAGTTATTGTTCTTTCCAGAAGCAGGAGCTAGATTTCCTGGACTTGTTGGACAAACAATTATTCTAGGTTCTGTAATTGCATCTCTGCTAATTTGGGGAACACAAAACAAAGAGTTAATCAGAAAAGAGTTTGAAAAAATCGACACTGTTCATCATGGGCGATTTATGACCATTACCGGAATTGGCTTGATGTTAGTTTTTGCCTCAAACATTATAATGCTTGCAGTTCAAACTTTGAGATTAGAAACCTCTGCAATCGAGGCTATCCAAACAACATTTGGTACTTCTTGGCTTATTCGAATGATAATTACTGTAATGCTTCTTGGAATTTGGTTTTGGATGGACAGGAAAAAACAGATTACAAAGTACAATTACATCCCAATGCTTGTTTTATCATTAGTTTTGATTGGAACCTCAACTATGATAGGACATGGCGCTGCTAGTGGCCAAATGGCAGCAGTTGTCCTTGATTATGTACACAATTTGGTTGCTGCAGTATGGATAGGAGGAATAATTTACTTTGTCTTTACGCTACTTCCAACATTTTCAAGACTCGAAAAAATAAAAATGGAGAAAATGTCATTGGTAATGATTCCAAGATTTTCCATTGCATTTGTGATTGCCGTAGGAATTGTAATAATTTCAGGGCCAACCCTAATGTGGCTCCTAGAAAGTGATGTTGGAATAATTACTGAATCCACATATGGAAAATTGATCATAGCAAAGATTGCAATTGCTGCAGTTATGGTAGGGTTGGGAGGATTCTTTCAGTTTAGAGTTCAAAAAGCAGGAGAGAAGGCTCTGGAATCAAAATCAATTTCAGTCCATAAAAAATTAAAGAGATCATTAAAGTTTGATGCGTCACTAGGAATTATCCTACTAGGTGTTGTTGCTTTATTGGCAAATGGCACATTGCCTGCAGGAGAAATTCAAAAAGCAGATGCACAAGATATTACATATGGATTTAGAACAATAGAATACACAGAAAATGCAAGATTTGATATTGAAATTACTCCATTTACCAGTGGAACAAATTCAATTTTTGTTAAAGTAAGTGACTTTGAAAATAATTCACTTTATGATTCTAATGAACTCAAAATAAAAATTTCAAATCCTCAAAAAAATATCTCACCAATAGAGATTCCTATCGAAACAACTGAGCAAGAAGAAGGACCAAGAGAATTCAAAGGAGAGTTAACGTTTGGATTTTCTGGACAGTGGCAAGTAGAAGTTGAAGCACAACGAACTAAGAATGCAAATGAATCAGTTTTGTTAATGCTGTTAATCAAACCAAGATTGATGGATCTTCAAACTGAAATAAGTGAATATGAATTACCAGAATCAGCAAAACCTCTATACCCATTGTTTGATGGGAAAAATTCGATTTGGATCAGTGATCCTTCTGCACCAAAAATTTGGAGATTTGATTTAGAGTCAGAAGAGTTTGAATCGTTTTCCTTTGATGGATTAACTACTATGATTCTAACCAAGGATAATGAAGGTAAGATTTGGTTTACAGATACTCCCCGAAATCAAATAGGATACATTGATCCAAAAACAAATGAAATTTCAACTATTACTCTGCCAAAGATTCAACCAATCATTTCAGATAATATTGGTACCTTTATTCAATCTGATTTTGAAGGCAATATCTGGATTGCCATAATCAATAAAGATGTCATTCTAAAGTATGATCAAAAAGAAAAAACATTTGAAGAGGTACGTCTTCCTGAAAAAGAATCTCTTCCATTTGCATTAACAATTGATGAAGACGGTAAGATTTGGTTTACAGAATCCAAAACAGGAAGAATTGGCTATATCAATCCAGAAGATAATAGTATCAAAGAATTTGCTCCAAGTATCCCGCTAGGGGCACCTGAAGCCTTGCTTTTTGATGACGATGGAAGTCTCTGGATTGCAGAGCATACAGGATTAGCCATAGCAAAATTTAATCCAATTTTAGAGACCTTTGAGAGAATTCCCGTACCAAATCAAGAGGCATTACCATATGGAATGTCATTTGATAGATATGGGAATATTTGGTTTGCACAACATACCGTAGATAGTATTGGAGCTTATGATCCAGACAATGATGATCTAATTGAAGTTCCAATTCCAACTGTAACCTCATTTGCTCAATTTACAACAGCAGATACCAATGACAATGTTTGGTTTGTAGAGCAACAAGGCAACAAATTAGCAATGGTAAAGATTACTGAAATTCCAAGTATAGCATCAACTGTAGAGCCTACCAGCAGAATTGAGCTAAAATATACAGAGATTGCATCACCATTAATTGCATTAGGAATTATTGCAACTTCTTTGTTTTATGTTAAAAATATTAAAGATAAGAGAAGACTAAATTCATTAATGATTTCTTGATAAGATTCTTGTTGCTCGTATTCCTATTGTACCTGCAAAAAGACCAATTGACAACAAAACAATTGTTCCAACAAGCTGAAAAAGTATCTACAATGACTAGGGACTTTCAGACAAACAAAAACATGGATGCTGTTAAACTCGCAACGCTTTAGGAAGTTTTTAAAATAAATAATTTTTGTCTTGAAATGAAAATTACACCAACTATAGATATCACCAGAATCAGTAATGCTATTGAACCAAATTCAGGAGCAACTACTATTCCAAATTCAGTTTCTTGTCCGGTATTTCTAATGTTTTCAAAACGAATAACAGTTGGACCTGTTTGATCCTCACCAAATTCGTATGATTCAAAATCTCCTCCTACTTGAGCAATCCCAGTTGTTCTGTGGATCTCCTTTCCGTTTTGGATTATCACAAAGGTATAGTCAGAACTTCTCATAGGTTCACCTGTTGCCCCATTTCTTATTGTAAAAACAAAATTTGTCTTTACACCAGGTTGTATGTCTAATGGATCCCAAGACAAATCTACCTGAAAGTCTTCGCTTCTTGTATATGCTGTTAATGGAAATTCAATCTTCTCACTTGCCAATAGAGTAAAGACCATTTTATCTGGTAATGGTTCGTCAGATTTTTTCATTTGATTCTTTATGAATTTCAAATGATCCTGCAATAAAACAAAATGAACTATTCTTTCATCTTCTTCAGTATAGTCATCTATTGTAACGGATGCTTTAAACAAATCAATTCCATTTACTTTTCCAGTATAGCTTGGATACAAGAATTCAGCAAATTCTTTTGGAAAATGTACTTCCTCATGGACTACAGGTATATGGGACATTTGTTTTTCACTCCAATCAAATGGCATCTCAAAGGATACTTCTTTAGTGGTAGGGTTGTATTCTAGCTGTGAGATTTTGTCAAAATATGATTTTAATCTAAACTTTACATCATTTCCTTGCTCGTCTTTTTGCATGTGTTCAGTTAGTTCTACAATGCTCAGATCAGCATTGTAGATTCCAGAATCTTCAATGATGTTTGTAGGCTCATCAATAGTTCTAACTTCAATCTCAAAATTGTACAGCCCACCTGAATTAAAAATAGGTCCTGTTATTTCAATTGGGTTTGATTCTGTTCCATGCCACGCACCCAAAAGAGAGTCTTGGTCTCCATTAATTTCAATTTCTCCCTCTGTTGTCGGCTTTACTTTGATTGGAAGTACTCCATTCTCTGCAAAAAAGTAATTTCTAAAAATCATTTCATTTTGATGAAACAACCCAATCAAAAATGTTACATTTTTTGCAGTTTGGTTTGTTTCGTCTTCTGTTGCAGTAATGGTAATTTGCTTATTGTCATCTTTTTCAAAGTACATTGGAAGTTCTACTGAAATAGATATTGACTTTCCATGAATATCTATAGAAGATATTGTATCAATTCCTAATCCATGTCCATAGACATTTGTTACAGGAAATACCAAAAATGCTGCTAGAACAAGAATTCCAAATTTAGCAAACATCATGATCAAGCCATCATTAGGGTTATTTTACTGTCATTAATTCTTCGACTTTTTGCAATAGATCATCAATTGTATTGGCTTCCAAGATTGGTTGTAGGTCATTTGGATCCTTTGCACCCAATGCAGATAATGAATAGATATAATCTATAGTAGGAAGATCAGTTGTAAGATAGTATTTTTCTAAAACATGATCTAGTGCATGTGGTTCCACTATTTGAGGCAGTGCTTGTGAAACGATTTTGTTTTTCCATAATGTAACCAAATCTTTCCATTTTTCTAATGAAATGTTGTCGTCAATTTCTGGAATCATTTCAACTTCAGCACAAATGTACATTTTTTCATCAGTTCCAACACTTTCATGTAAATCAAAGATTACCTTATGTCCCTCAACAGTATATGGATCATAATTTTCTGGAGGTGCCAAAGTTGGTGGAATTATTTTATTAATTTTGAACTTGTTCCGGCCTAGGGTTTCAATGTGTAGTTGTAGACCATCTAGTTCTACATCTTCACATTTAGTGATCTTTGCGATGGTTCCAATGGATTTTGGTGCATTCCAACCATTTACTGATTTGCTTTGATCAATTAAGCACACTCCAAATAACCCATCACCTAACATACAATCATCAACCAGTTGCTTGTAACGAGGCTCAAATATTCGAAGTGGAAGTTCTTGTCTTGGAAACAAAACCAAATCTAATGGAAATATAGGTAGAATTTTTTTCTGAGTCAAACTGTAATTATTTGAATTGTCTTCAGATATATGGAATACGGCTATGATTTAGAAACCTTCTTCATTTAAAGTCAAGCCCAACAATGCTGCTCTTGTATATTTTCCATATTCTGCTTGTTCAAAGTACTTTGCATTTTTGGTATTATCAATATCAGTAGAAATTTCATCTAATCTTGGAAGAGGATGTAAAATGATGGAATCATCTTTCATCTTTTGAAGTAAATCCAATCCCACAACATAACTTCCTTTAACTTTCAGATATTCTTCCTCATCAGGAAATCTCTCTTTTTGAATTCTAGTTACATAAAGTACATCAAGATCATCAATGTATTCTTCAATTTCTGTTGACTCGTTAAATGACAACCTCTTTTTTATTTCATAGACAGAATCAGATCTAATTCTCAGAGATTCTGGAGAAATTAAATGGACGTCAACATCATAGTTTCCTAGTCCATATAAAAGTGAGTAAACAGTTCTTCCATACTTTAAATCTCCTACAATCCCAATTTTTAGTCCATCAATCTTTTTCTTTTCTTTTCTAATTGTAAACAAATCTTGAATTGCCTGTGTTGGATGCTCTTCAGTTCCGCTTCCGGCATTTATAACTGGTTTTGAGGATATTTCAGCTGCAAATCTACTTGAACCATCAAGTGGATGTCTTAGAACAAGTACATCAGAATAGATGGACATAATTTTTACAGTATCTCCTAGACTCTCGCCTTTTTGTGTAGATGATGAAGAAATATCAGATATTCCTAAAGAATTTCCTCCTATTGAGGCAATTGCAGAATCAAAGCTTAGGCGAGTTCTAGTACTTGGTTCATAAAACAAGTAAGCTAAGGTTTTTCCTTTTGAAACCTCCCTTCTCTCAGCAGGCTCTAGTTTCATAATTTTATCAGTTGCAATAAAGATCTTCTCTAGCTGCTCTTTGTCAAAGTCCTTAATTGAGATGATATCTTTTTGATAGAACTCATTCATCTTTCAATAATATATACAGGTGACTATACAAAGTATTCTGATGCAAGAGTCCGAACTTTTGGTTCGACGAATAAAGGAGGGTACTGTGTTAGATCATATTGATGAGGGTAAAGGTCTGCAGGTTCTCAATGCCCTTAGAATTGATGGAAAGGATGGTAGTCTAATTACCATTGCATTAAATGTACCCAGTGGAAAGTTCAAGAAAAAAGACATCATAAAAGTTGAAAATAAATTTCTAAAGGATGATGATACAAACAAGCTTGCTGTAATTGCCCCAAAAGCAACTATCAATATTATCAAAGACTACAAGCTTGTAGAAAAGAGAAGAGTGGCTCTTCCTAATGAGATTGATAGGATATTTCGTTGCTCAAACCCTGATTGTATTACTAATAGTCCTGAACATATTGAATCTGTAATGGATGTAATTGATAAAGAAGGGCGAGTTCTAAAGTGCAGATATTGTTCTAGAGTTTTAGATGTTAACAAGCTAAAATATAATTAAATTAGAAAATTGAAAAATTTGAAAAAGATGATGTTAGGACTATTGTCCTAAGATGATAAACATCATAACTATACCGTAGATTGCGATTGATTCGACCATACCTACGAAGATGAACACCTTAGACTGTAAAGCTGGGTTCTCACTAATGACTGCAAGACCTGCTGCACCCACTTGACCAAGACCTATACCTGCTCCACCGGCGGCTATACCAAAGGCCAAACCAGCACCTAGGAGTTTCATAGAGTCTGCACTACCAGCTGAGCCTTCTTGTGCAAATGCAACTCCTGTAGATCCTGCAAAGGAAATTGCTGCTGCAACCAAAAGTAACAAGACGATAGTTTTCATTTATGATGTGGCTCCTTTGGGTCCATATTTAAATCATGATGATATTTTAAATTCAAATTCGATCCAGTGTTTTCTTTTTGAAAGATGCTAGATCGTCTTTAACAGAATTTACAAATTTTTCGTGATCCTGATCTAATTGTTTTTTAGACTCTTCAAGTAATTTTTTGATTTCTTCTTTTGCCATTATTTTCTACTCTCCATCTTAGCCTTTACTTTTTTTAACTTTGCGAATTCTTCTCTTTCTCTTTCTTCTAGAGTTGCAAGAATAAATCTAATTCGTTGTTGATATTGTGGAATAATAACATTCTCAAGTGCATTTAGAAGTTTTTGTGTTTTTTCTAAGGCTTTTGCAAGGCTAAAAATTGAATTTTCATATTCGGCTGCTTTACAAATTTTTGGAAGTAGTTCTTTGATTTGTTTTGCTGCTCTATCAATCGAAGAGTTTGTATCTGCAAATCCATATGGCATTGATTTTGTGTCTTTTTCAGTCACAGATAAAGCAGGAATTTTTACATCTACTACTCTTCGTATCTTAACCTCAACTTCCATTACGGGAGGAGTAGATTCAGCAACAGAGTCAACTGTAGCAGTTCCTAAGGCAAGATATGCTTCATTGACTGATTTGTAAATATCTTGTAATGGTTCCCATATTCCACCTCTTGCTTTGGAAGCTTCTTCAATCATTTCTTCGATATTTTTTAAGAGGACTTTACGTTTATCGTCTAAAATTTTCTGAACCATTGTTGCGACTTGACTGGATCTTTTGTATTTTAGAAGTTCAATTTTTGTTGCAGCTACATTCTGTCCAAATGACATTTTGCTACTTTTCCTGATAATATTGATCTACGAATTTGTCTTTGACCTTTGTCAATTCATTCTTTGGAAGCTGGGATACAACTTTCCATAAAATACCAAGTGTCTCATCAATTGTTCTATTTTCATCAGTTGCCTGTGTTAGAAATTCTTTTTCAAAGACATCACCTACATCCATGTATTTCAAGTCGATTTCTGTTAATCCTGCTTTACCTACAATTCCTGCAAGTGCTCTGACTTCTTGGGCTCTAGAATATGCGTCATAGTTTTGGTTTGAAATTTCACCATGATCTTCTCTAGTGCTTCCTTCACCAATTCCATCTTTCATTAATCTACTAAGACTCATCAAAATGTTAACTGGTGGATAAACTCCTTGTCTAAAGAGATCTCTTCCAAGTACAATCTGTCCTTCTGTGATATATCCAGTTAAGTCTGGAATTGGGTGTGTAATATCATCTGAAGGCATTGACAAGATAGGAACCTGTGTTACACTTCCTTTCTTTCCATTTAGTTTTCCTGCTCTTTCATAAATGGTGGAAAGGTCCGTGTAAAGATAACCGGGATAGCCTTTTCTTCCTGGAACTTCTTCTCTTGCTGCACTGATCTCTCTTAGTGCTTCAGCATAATTTGTCATGTCTGTGAGAATTACAAGAACATGCATTCCAAGATCAAATGCCAAATATTCTGCAACAGTCAATGCTACACGAGGAGTGATAATTCTTTCAATAGCAGGATCATCTGCTAAGTTAAGAAATAGAACACTTCTCTTTAATGCACCTGATTCCTCAAGACTTCGTCTGAAATATTCTGCTTCACTATATTGCACACCAATTGCTGCAAAGACTACTGCAAAATCATCTTGTGTACCAATAACACTTGCTTGTCTTGCAATTTGGGCTGCCAAGAGGTTGTGTGACATTCCAGAACCAGAGAAGATTGGAAGTTTTTGGCCTCTGACTAGAGTAATCATTCCATCAATAACAGAAACACCAGTTTGAATGAAGTCCTTTGGATATTCTCGTTGTTCAGGATTCATTGGCTCACCATTAATATCAATAAATTTATCAGCTATTGGATCTGGAAGTCCGTCTTTTGGTCTACCTAATCCATCAAAGACTCTACCGAGTACTTCTTTTGATACAGGCATCTCCATAACTTTTCCAACAAATTTTGCATTAGTTCCAGAAACAGATAATCCAGTTGTTCCCTCAAATACTTGAACAATTGCTTTCCCATTTCCAACTTCAAGGACTTTTCCTAATCTTCTTTCTCCATCTTTAGTTTCAACTTCAACTAGTTCATCAAATGCTGCATTTTCAACATCATCAACAATTACTAGTGGACCTTTAATTTCTGCGATTTTACTGTATTGAACTCCACCTTCTGCGGTCAATTTGATACTTTCACTCCTGTAATTGATTTGAATTGTTCTTGCATTTCATTATCTAATTGTTCAAGTTTTGGCATTTCATCATCCTTAACTTCCATTCTTGCTTTAAGTAGGGAACCAATAATTGACATTGCGCGAATGTCTGAGAGTTCCGCACCTTCTTTGAGTGCTTGTTGTCCTCTCTTGTAGAAATCAACTAATAGTTTAAGGAGTTTGTATTGTTTTTCTGGGCTGCAGTAGGTATCAACATCATCAAATGAATTTTGTTGTAATAGACCAATCTTTATCATTCTTGCAATTTCAAGAATTAATTTTTCTTCGTCTGGTAATGCTTCTGGACCTAAGAGTCGCACAATTTCTTTAAGCGTATCTTCTCTTTGCAAAACACCATATGCATCACTTCTTAAACTAAGCCAATCTTCGTTAATGTTTTCACCCCACCATTTAGAGATGTCTGCCAGATAACCAGAATAACTGTTCATCCAGTTAATCGAAGGATAGTGTCTAGAGTATGCAAGTTTTGCATCTAGAGCCCAGAAGGTTTTGATAAATCTCATTGTGTGTGTTGTAACGGGTTCTGTAAAGTCACCACCTGATGGAGAAACTGCACCTACAAGAGTTACAGAGCCATCACGATCTGGACTTCCTGCTGCCCTTACACGACCGGCTCTTTCATAAAATTCTGCTAATCTTGATGCAAGATATGATGGGTAACCCTCTTCTGCTGGCATCTCTTCTAATCTTCCACTCATTTCTCTGAGTGCTTCGGCCCATCTACTAGTAGAATCTGCAACAAGGACAACGTCCTTACCCATATCTCTGTAGTATTCCGCAATTGTTACGCCAGTGTATATACTTGCTTCTCTTGCAGCTACTGGCATATTACTTGTGTTTGCAACAAGAACAGTTCTATCCATGAGTGGTTTTCCACTTCTTGGATCTTTAAGATGAGGGAATTCAACTAACACTTCAGTCATCTCATTTCCTCTTTCACCACAACCGATGTAAACTACGACTTGAGAGTCTGCCCATTTTGCTATTTGGTGAAGTGTTACAGTTTTTCCTGTTCCAAATGCACCAGGTATGGAACCGGTACCGCCTTTTGCAATTGGGAAAAATGTGTCAATTACACGTTGCCCTGTAAGAAGTGGAACAGTAGGATCGTAACGATCTTTGTATGGACGTGGTTTTCTAACAGGCCATTTATGATACATTTTGAGTGTAATGGTTTGACCGTCTTTCTCGGTTTTTGCTATTTCAGCTTCTAAATCATAATCTCCTTCTGATACAATATTTGATACAACTCCTCCAGGATGATCTGGTGGTACCATAATAGAGTGTTCTATGAGGTCTGTTTCCTGAACAGTTCCTATTACATTTCCTGGATTGACTTCATCACCAGCGCTAACAGTTGGAACAAAATGATATTTTTTTGTCATATCAACTGGGGTTGTAGTAATACCTCTGCCGATAAATGAGCCTGAGGCTTTGGATAATTCTCTTAGGGGTCTTTGAATTCCATCATAAAGTTGTCCAATAATTCCTGGACCTAAAAGTACACTTAGTGGGTTTCCTGTACCAATTACTGGTTCACCTGGTTTTAATCCACTAGTTGATTCATATACTTGAATAAATGCAACATCGCCAGTTAATCTAATTACTTCACCAACAAGTTTAGAGTCTCCAACAACTACGGTTTCATACATTTTTGCATCTGACATTCCATCAGCTTTTACTGCAGGACCACTGACCCAAACAATTCTACCTTGTGCTGCCATTCTAATTACCTACCCCGAATTTTGTTGCTATTTCTTTCCTTATTAAAGGCTTCAGACGTTCAATCCTTGCATCAATAGTATTATCAAAAGTCATTGTACCATCTTTTGATTTTATGATAACTCCTCCTAGACAATCAATTGTCTCAGAAGATAGTTCTGCTCCCGGAAATTGTGAAAGTGTTGATTGAACAGCCTCCTTATCTTTTGAATTTGTAAGAACAGATACATCAGTTGTACCCAAAATTTTTGTTGCTTCATCTAAAAGGGATTTAATTAAATTTGCATAATCTCCACTACGATCTTTATTTGCAATTTGATCTAGGGCTTTGGTAAAGACTTTGTCTACTGCATCCTCCAAAGTCATCAATTGTTTGTTCCTAGCCTCAAGGTCAGAGCTGCCAATAATCTGTTTTTCAATCTTTTCTGCCTCTTTTCTCCCATCTGAGATTATTTTATCATGTTCTTGCTCTAATTTAGGAAGAGCATCATCTAGGTTTTGCTGACATTCAGTTAATGCAGTTTGAATATTCGACAAAATATCTTTTTCAGTTTGAACAAGGATTTTGTCTATGGTTTTTTCTAATGCAGTATTAGATGCCAATGAGTGCCGTAAATCCGTAATGGATTTTAATGTTTGGGAAAAGTTGCAATCAGAAAGATATTAAACTCAATGAAATAACCCAGAAATTGTATTGGGAACCGCCGATCTAAAACTTGGAACCGTAATTTTGCCAAGAAGTGAATCACCACAGGCAATATCTAGGCTAACAGAGTTTGAATGGTTTCACAAGATCGATTCTCCAAGTGATCAGGTAACACCTGAAATTGATGATCTTCTGCTAAAGGCACAGCAAACATTCCAGTCCATAGACGATGTAATCAAAGGAATGGGAATCCCACTTACTGTAGGAATAATGGAGATTCTTTTCAAAGGGACTGTAATCAAGAAATCAAACTATGAGATTGATGAGATTGAAGATATGGTAAATGATCTTATTAAAACTGCGCCAGCCATTATTGACAAACCAGCAAAACTGCTTGAAGAAGCAGCCAACACTAGACTCTCAATTGAGGAATACAAGTCACTCAAAGATACTCTAGAAGTTATTAGAAAAATGAATATGGATTTATCAGGCTTTGGGCAAACTAGATATTTTTTTGTAAATCTTTTTGTTATCAATTCAACAGATTTTGAAGAAATTAGTCACTCCCTTGAGGATATTACTATGTACAAATACGACTTAGAAAGTAAAGAAAAGTCTGCGCTACTAGTAATTTCTGATACTGAAGACTCTGAAAAAGTACTCAAGGTACTTAGAAGTTTTAATTCAAATTTATTTAAAATTCCTGAGGGTTTTCCTCAGATTCCTAGTGAGGCTTATGCATTAGCAGAATCAAAAATTAAAGAGTTAACTGCAAAGCAAACAGCAATTACAAAAGAACTGGCTGGCTTACAAAAGTCAATTAGGCGTGATATTCTAACAATTCATGAAAAAGCACTTGTTGCAAAAGATGTACTTGAGACTTTGAGAAAACCAGGAGGAACAAAACATTTTGCAGTAATTCAAGGATATATCCCAAGACGGATGGAGGAGAAATTTGCCAACTCTACAAAACAATGGACATCAGTCATTGAAGATGTTACTGATCCCAAGCTTAGTAGTGACTCACCAACATTATTTGATAATAAAAGGTTCGTAAGAACTTTTGAGGTTATTACAAAGAGTCAAGGTATTCCTCACAAAGGAGAGCCAGACCCTACACCAATGATTGCTCTAATGTGGCCAATATTTTATGGTCTGATGTTTGCAGATATGGGTCACGGATTATTGCTTATGGGAATGGGTCTCTTGTTCAAAGTCAAAGGGCAAGGTGAACTTTCTAGATGGGGGATGTTAATTGCAATTTCTGGAGCAGCGGCAGCCATTGCAGGAGTTGCAGCAGGAGAGGCATTTGGTTATCATCTTGATCATATGGGCCCATTTGAAGGATTATTAGAAGAAGGCGGAGCACTACACTCGGTTAGTTGGATAGTTGGAATACTTAGCGTAGCTGAGTTAACGTTTGATCAAGTAATTAACATTCTCAAAGTTTCATTATTCCTTGGAATAGTTCATCTTGTTTGGGCAATGGTTCTAAGAATTAAGAGATTAGCTGAGAAAGGTCAGAAACTTGTAATGTACATGGAAGCAATTCCAAACATTACACTATACGGTGGAATTGTGGTAATCATGATGTGTGCTATTGGTTCACAGTATGATGTGATGAACATGTATTCAAGAGCACATACAGAAGCAGTTCCATGGGTAACTATTTTCCTCGGTGAATGGGCTCAAGTTTGGATTGTTACAAGAATTGCAGTTGTTGTTGTAATTGCATCAATGGTAATGATGATGGTTGGAGGAATCTTGCATGCAAAGAAACACCCTGAAGATGGAGGAGATCCGGCAAGTGTGGTGATGGAAGTTTTTCTAGGAAAGACAGTAGAGGCGTTGGCGCATACGATTAGTTATGCTCGGCTTGGTATTATGCTGCTTGTACATGCGGCATTATTGTTGACTGTAAACAATGCGTTTACCTCACTAGGTGGTGCCGAGTCTGTGGGAGCAATTGCCATGATTGTTGGAGGAAACTTGGGTATTATGATGATTGAAGGATTGATTGTATATATTCAGTCCCTAAGGTTGCATTTGTATGAATTCTTTACAAAGTGGTATGACGGAGGCGCACAGCCATTTAGGCAAATCAGACCAGAACTGATTTACAATCAATTTGTTTGGAAGAAAAAATAAAAATTTTTGAAGATTAAAGTTTAATCTCTTTTAGCTTTATCGTGTCCTTTTTTGGCAGCATCTTTAGCACCCTCATAACCTTTGGTACCTAATTCTGCACCTTTTTCGACTCCCTTCTCTGCAGTGTCTTTTAGTTTCTTTAGAAAACCCATGATAGGATAAAGATGATAGATGTAGATAAAAGATTAGATTATTTTTCCACAGGGAGTTCCAGTTTATTTCCCCATTCTCCCCAGGAGCCCAAATAGACTCTGACTTTTTCAAATCCAATCTTTTTCAAGGCTAAGAAAGTGTTAGCGGCTCTATAGGCACCTTGGCAGTATGTAATGATTTCAGAGTTCTTATCAAAATCATAAAGGAGCGATAATTCATCATTATTTTTGAAGGTACCATTTTCGTTGATGTTTTTATTCCAATCAATATTGATTGAGTTAGGTACATGTCCTCCTTGTGCAGCGCGAAGGACAGAACCGTTGTATTCTCCTTCTGATCTTGCATCAAGGATTTTTAAGTTATCCATGTTGTCTAAAATGTACTCAAATCCTGAAATGATATCAGAGTTTATTTTTCCTGAAAAAGTAGTTGGTTTGAATCCATTTGGTTTTGTTTCAAGAGGAAGATTTTCTTTTTTCCATTTTTGTATTCCTCCATCTAACATTGAAACATTTTGGTGGGAGAAATACAACAACATCCAAACTCCTCTTGCAGCAAGCATTCCAGAGACATCATCATAAAAGATTATTTTTTTTTCTGGAGTCACTCCAAGAAAAGAGAGAAGCGTTTGTGTTTGTCTGTTAAAATTTTCAATTCCATTTTTTGTTGTATCTATCCAATGAAATGCAAAAAGATCCAAGTTTACAGCTCCTGGAATATGACCTTCCAAGTATTCTTTGAATGAACGAGTATCAACTAAAATGATGTTAGAGTACTTTAGAGTTTTATTAAGTTCTGAAGTTGAAATTATCATATAATTAAACAAAATTTTGGAATGTAAATTTATTTGGTTAATAATAAAAATGAGAACCGTTTTTTCAAAAAATATCTTCAATAGAAGTATAGAACAAACTAGAATTAAATTTTAAAACTATACGGTTATGTTTTTTAATAACTATATCATATGATATTCATGAAACGGATTGAAACTATAATTAGAAGTGATAGATTGTCTGAAGTTGTTTCAGCAGTACGTGGAGCAGGTGCGAAAGGAGTTTCTATTACACAAGTAAAGGGTCAAGGATCTGGCGAAAGGCCAATGATACGTGGCGGCCGTGGAACAACACAGTATCGTGCTGAGTACAATACAATGGATTCTATAATGACTATTGTTGAGGATTCTCAAGTTCAAAGTATCGTTGATGCAATCAATAATACTGCTCGTTCAGGTAAATCAGGAGATGGAATAATCATCATAACTGATGTTGATAGAGTTGTCAATATTGCATCTCAAAGCTCAGGTGAATCGGCTCTATAACTAGCCACAAAATTATTATTTTTAAAATTAATTAATCATTTAAGTCATAGAAACATTCACTTTTACTAAATTATTTCTAGTTATTCTATAACAATTATATGCTTAACACAACAGATTATCAATTCATAATTTATAGTGAAAAAATAAGAAAACTTGATGCTTATTCATTCACGTATGCACGTTCACCATGTTGTGCAATATCAAGACCAATATCTTCCTCTCTAGGAGTCACTCTAATTCCACCAGGCCAAATAATATCCATTATTTTTAGAATAGCAAAAGTAACTGCAAGAGTATAACCTACAGTAACAGTGGCACCTATAATATTAATCGCTTGTTGCTCCATTCCTTCTGGCGTACCTGTCCAAGCGCCTATTCCATCACCTGTATCCCAAATATGAGGACTTGCTAAAGTACCTACAAGAATAGTTCCTGTTAATCCACCCATACCATGTACACCCCAAACATCAAGTGCATCATCCCATTTCCTAGCATTCTTTAATGCAACTGCACCATAGCAAATGCAACCTGCAGACATTCCAATTATCAATGCTCCCATAGGACCTACCCATCCAGAGGCAGGAGTAATAGTTCCTAGTCCAGCAATAGTTCCAGTAGCAGCTCCAACAATGCTTGGTTTTCCAGTATGAGCCCAACTAAGTAATACCCAAGTAACAGTACCCATACCCGCACTAATGTTAGTAATCATCCAAGCACTGGCAGTTACTCCATCAACCATTACTTGACTTCCAGGATTAAATCCAAACCAACCAAACCAGAGTATTCCAGCACCTAATACGACCATTGGAATATTATGTGGCTCCATTGGAATTTTGCCAAGACCCATTCTTCTTCCAAGAACTAGTGCACAAGCCAGTGCTGCAAAACCACATGTAATATGTACAACTGCACCTCCTGCAAAGTCAATCACACCACTAGGAGCTAATGATGGATCCAAATCTAATGTACCATCAGCCATCCATCCACCGCCCCAAATCCAATGTGCAACTGGATAATACACGAAAGTAGACCAAACAACCACAAATATGAGAATCGCACTGAATTTCATCCTATCTACTACAGCGCCAATAATTAAGATAGGAGTAATAATTGCAAATGTACCTTGAAATGCTGCAAATAACATATGAGGTATAGTACCCGGCCAATCTTGGCTACATTCATCCGCATCTACCATCTGGTTCATTTGATATGCAGCAGACCACGTATCACCACATGGTCCAGGTGTTCCTAAGGGAGCAAAGTGGGAAACATTGTTAAAACCTACGTAATCTAGAGCGCCATAAAACGCGTTTCCAGCTTCATAGTTTGGCCCAAATGCAAGTGTATAACCAAACGCAAGCCATTGGACAGCTGCAACACCCATAATAACTAAAGTCATTCCATAAACATTAACAGAGTTTTTACTTCTGGCTAATCCACCATAAAATACAGCTACACCTGGGCTCATTAACAAAACGAAAGACGTTGCTGTAAGCATCCAAGCAGTATCACCTGTATCAATTCTACAAGGTAACATGTTACCTTCGTCATCAGAATACCAACATTCATGAGGATTACCAGTGTAAATGCCAGAAGTGCCAAGCACATAACCATCCATTCCGTCAGAAGTAGACTGAGCAAATGCTTGTGTCATAGCCGTAGAAGATATAATCGCAACACTAGTAAATATTAACAAAAGATGAATTTTTTTCCTTTGCATCGAAAACAAGAATTCATTGCAATTTAAAAGTATATTTTATTTTTTTAAAAAAATCATGTTACTAAATTCTAATTTTTTAAAGAATAACTAACGAAAAGTTAATTAAAATATCAACATACGTCATTAAATGAACAATCTTGCAATTTTTGATACATTTAAGGTAAAAGACGAATTAACTGGAAAAGCAAAAAGGCAACGAAGAATAATACAAATTCTTAGCGTAGGAAATCTAAATAAATACACCAAAGTTAAAATTGCAAAAAAAATTACTGCTGAGAAAAATCAATCTTGGAGGAATACATATTCTGGAGTATACGATGATATTGAAAATACACTTATTCCATTAGGCATAATAGTAGAAAAAGGAAAAGTACCACTAAAAAGAGGTCCAAAATCATTACAAAAAGAAGGAACTGCATTTTATGAATTGACCAAGGCAGGAAGATTACTTTTATACTGTATTGAAAAAGGGAAAATTGAACTTAATTTTACAGAATTTACATCAGATGATAAACTAGGAGAGGATCTAAATGCATTATCTAGCATAAATCCAACTTTATGCTTTTTATTATTAGAAAGATATGCATACGTAAATTGCAAAAAAAGAGCGAAAATAGTACCGATAACTCTTGAGAACCTATCTGTGTTACATGAAACGAGTATAACATATAACTTAAAGTTGATAGAATCAATTTTGCTTTGTAGTAAAGAAGAGCAAGGAACGTTGTTAGGCTTTTTAGAAAGGCTAAGCACTAAACATTAAAATCTATTTCTTATTGTGTATTAGTATGGCCGGTTCTAAAAACGTCTATGCTTCGGTGAAATCCTATGGCAAGAGAGGCAAATTACTAAAAAAAGCTGATTTTCAGGCACTTGCTGAATCAAGAGATCTTGAAGAATTAATGACAAGAATCAAAAATACTATTTATGGTGAATCAGTAGCTGATGTGCAAAAACCATACACTTCACAAGGAATCGAATCTGCTTTAAGGAGTCATCTTGCTGATGTGCATTTTTCCATTGCAAAAACATCAGGTAGTTCAGGTGTTTTAGATGCATATTATATGAAATTCATTATTTCTAATTTGAAATCAATTCTAAAAGGCAAAGTATTAGGTAAATCTCAAGAAGAGATTGAAACTCACCTTAATCTTCATGCTGAGGAGTTGATAAAACAAAGAGACATTGTAGTTAAAGCACTTGTTGCAAAGGATCTTGAAGAAGCAGTAGCTAGTTTGAACTCTGTGCAATTCGGAGAGGAAATCGCAAAAGCAGCAGCACTATACAATGAAAAAAAGAATATCCAAATCTTTGACACATACTTTGATAAAATTTTGTATCAACATCTTGCTGGTGCAATGAAAAACTATTCGGATAAAACTGCAGTTACACTAGTTGCAATGGATATAGATTTTTACAATATCCTAAGTGTAATTAGAGGAAAGTTTTGGGGACTACAAGAAGAACAAATTCAAGATTTGATAATTCCAACCAGTCCACCTGCAAGAGATCTTTTGGGACGAATGATGGCAGCAACATCTGTAAGGGATGCATTTAATGAACTATCTAATACAAAATACAAGAATTTGCTTCCTCAAGTTGAAAATGAATTAGATGCGATTGCTGAATTTGAACGAGCCTTTGAAATGGCAATTTATCATGCAGCACTAAGATCATTTACAAAGATGTTCAGTTTTGCAACAATTGTTGGAATTACAAAGTTAACTGCATTTGAGGTCAGAAATTTGGCAGCTATTGCATATGCAATAGAACAAAAAATACCAACAGAGACTACAATGTCAAAGTTAATCCTTGAAGAGGAATAGTATTTTTAAGATGATCAAATTTCCAAGGAAAAAAACTGAAATTACTCCGGAGATTTTAATCAAGACTATTTGGATTAGCACAATGATGGCAATGATTTTTGCCTTGCCCTCACTAGGTCTATTTCTTGGGATTTATTTTGGTACAGGAAATCTCATAATAGGAGCAGTTGCAGGATTTGGAGTCCATTTTGTCATATTTGCTTTTTCAGATAAAATTTCTAGATTTTTGACCAAAATCATGAGTTAATCTATAAGGATGGATTTGTTAGGTGAATTACTATGATGGGAGATAGAGATTATAGAAATATCGTAAAAAATGCCATGGACTCTATTGGAAGAGAGTTAGAAATTGAAATTGAACCAAAAGATATCCAAACTATCCACCTGAAAGAAGTAGTGCAGTGTATGAGGCGTTCATACTATGATAGAATAGATCCCGAGCAAGTTGATAGAAGAGGATTCAATGATCTTTTAGCAGGACTGCTTAGAAAACTGCATTATGGCAGTGACCCCAAAGAATTTGCAATTGATGATATCAAATTAAGAGGACAAGTAGACATGCTTGTAGATGATTCAATTATTTTGTTTAGACCTGCTCAGAGCACACCAGAGTCACCATTATCAGGGGATTTACTTTACCTAAATGCTTGCATGTGGATTTATGATAAAATAGATGGGATACTAGTATACATTTCAGGTAATAGAGAAGAAACGAGCTTTTCAGTAACACGTAACAAGAAAATGTTCGAACAAGTTGTCAGGCGAGTCAGAGTTCTAAATGATCTTCTAAAGGAGCAAAAGACTCCGATATTGGAGCCTTCCCAAGATTGTAATGATTGTCAATATTATCAAAGATGCTACATCACAAAGAAAAACACAGAGAATGTTTCGATAGCTGAAATGTTAGGTCTGCGCAAAGACAACTAAGAATTTATGAAAAATATTGAAAAGGATAGATTTCCTGTGCTTAGTCTATTGGTTCAGGGTGTCCTTTTCCACGAAGAGCAAAACATAGTACTGCTACTGCAATTGCAATTCCGATTGCCGAGCCATACGCGGCCATTCCTGCTTCTGCCATCTGATCAATTGCTACCTTATGGGCTTTTATAATTTTGCTAATATTTTTTCTCTAAAAATATAGTAACATAATTTTTAATTTTTATGTTACTATAATAGAATTTCTTTTATCTTGTAAATTCAAAATGGATTTCGTTTTCTTGACCACTTGTCATGGAACTTAAATTAAAGAAAACATCTCCAGTGACTCTCCATTTTGCAGTATTATCTTCAATGGCAGACCATAATTCTGGAATATTTCCGTTATTTTTCAATTCTACTTTCTCTTTTAGAAGCATCTCAGCTCCACTAAGCAAAGTATAGTAGTTTGAACCAAATTCTACCATTCCTTCTGGTCTGCTACCAATTTGACCACCAGTAATTGGTCTATCCTCTGAAAAATTACTCTCAAAAAGTTGATAATCCATTGTTTGAACAATTACAGAAGTTGGATTTGGATTTGTGAGTTTGAATTTGATCTCGATTGTTGCAGCTCTCTCAGAAATGTTCAGTACTGAAATATCATCCAGCTCAATTCCAATCGGTTCAATTGTTACAGGTACTCTTTCAGGTTGTGGTGATGTAAGGTTTTCAAGAGTAGAACCAGAAAGAAAGATTCCCCCAATAACAATAACCAATCCAGCAATTGCAGCAATAACAAAGATCTTTGGATTCACTGTATCTGATCACCTTTTTGATATCTTAAATGTTAAGGTACAAAGTAAAAGGGATTCTAAATAGTAACAACATAGTATTTTAAGGTCTAAATAATCATCAATTTAAAATGGCTGAACAAACAGTACATGGCTCTGGCGGTTACATCATTGCAGATTTGACTGAAGAACAGACCAAGAAGGCAGACTTGGGAGTTGGGAAATTATTTTTGGCTCCACTTGGAAAGATTGAAGAAGGGAAAATGTTAAAACATTTTTGCAAAAACTGTGAGGAAGAATTTGGCAATCCTCCTAAAATTCAGATAGAAGAGAATCCAAATGAAGAGGTAGCAGAAAACTTGAATCTAATTGAAAGGGGCCAATACATATGTCAGAAATGCAATTCAGTTATTGGTGAATACAGAATTTTTCAAAAACAAGACGAATCAACTGAGATCGGTAAGGCAAAACCAATGGATTAAGACAAAGATAGTTATTATATCATAAAAATAGGAAAAAAATATGCAGTACTTTCAAGCAGTACAGAAAGGAAAACAAAGAGCAAGCAAATCACAAATGAAAATGTTTGATGCTGCAGGATTTGGAATGCTTACATTGACTACAAAGAAGGTTGATGGGCAATTTGTTCCAGTAGGAGAAGAAGATCTTGTTGCTGTAATTAATTCACCTGATGGATATGTTGCCATTCTTGTAGACAATGATGGATTTACAAAAGCACAATCAAAAGCAGTTGAAAAAGAAGAAGCAATTAAGATTTACAAGAAACTAAAAGATTCTGAGATTCCTGAATATCCTGGCACCCAAATCCAAATTTGGTCTGAGACGCGTCCAACTATACAAAACGAAATTTCTGATTAATTATTTAGAAGGAAGAGCAATCTCTGTTCCCACGTCAACGCCTTTTATTGCTTTTTCAATAATTTTGGGATCTGCTTTTAGAATTCTAGTCTTTATCTTTGAGCGCTCTATGATTTTAAGGGCTACAATATCCATCAAGTCATATCCACCTGCAACTGAGTCCTCGTGTACTAGCATATTCTTTAGATTTTTGAGTTCTATTCGATTAAACTTTTTGGCTTTTTTGAACTTGTTTGGATCCATATCATAAACTCCATCAACATCAGTTGCATTAAGGAATTGTTCAGCATCAATTTTTTCGGCAATTAGAGCAGCTGTTCCATTAGTACTTTGTCCAGGATGCAAACCTCCAGTTACTACAATCAACCCATCATCTACTGCATGTCTTACTTCTTGTAGTGTGGTGGGGGGATGTGAATAAGCCTTGTTCTTTAGAGCGTAAATCAATAGCTTTGCATTTAGTCTTGAGATTTCAATTCCAAGCTCATCTAAGGTTGATTCATCTGCTCCTGAAGATCTTGCGTGTGAAATGTAGTGTCTTGCGATGTTTCCTCCACCTGCTATTACTATTGGTTGGCAGACCTTGCTAATTTTGACCAAGAATGACGCATAGTCTTTTAGAATTTTGACATTATCAATGCCAAAAACTCTTCCTGAAAGTTTGATTACAATTCTTTTCTTCATTACTTTAAATCATCAAGTATTGATTTTGCGGCAATTTCAACTTTGTTTCGATTCTTTTGGTGCGTATAGATTCTTAGAATATTCATAAATCCAGAAATTGCTGAAACCACAGGGATTTTAGAAATAGGCATCTCTTGGGCAAATAATTTTCCCTTTTCATGAGTAATGAGAATAATTTGTTTTGATTCTTTTTTTGATGGTGCAAGTGGAATAGATGGAGTTACAGAGCTATCAACAAAAATCTCATCTTCGCTTATCTTAGATTTTTTTGAGATGGAATCTCTTAGCTCATAAGTTTTGATTTTTCCTAAATTACTTGGACTAGTCAAAATTCTCTCATATACGCATTTTAGCAATTTTCTGTTTTGGTAGTCTATGGCAAATTGTCTTGCTCGTTTTAGTTTTGAGGATGTAGATGAGATTAATCTTGATAAGACATATTCGTCTGTGAGTTGTACATACTCATCTATATCAAATGAGGTAAATCCAAACTCATCATCAGATAGTCGTAATGCTTCTAAGAGCATAACTTCAGCTGCCCTTACAGTCTTGTGAAAATAGACTGCCTTGAACATCTGGTATCTAGAGTGCATCATTGATTCAAAAGAGTACAGTGCTGAGCGCTCAAGTGCTAGTTTTTTTCTGTATACTTCTAGGGATTGCGTTAGTCTTTTGTGATCTATCTTTGCGTGCTCTGCTCCTGTAAAGTAGCCATCTCTTAGTAGATAATCCATCATATCAGCAGAAAGTGCACCAGAAACAATCTCATTCATGAACTGTAACTTTGAATCACCAAAGGCAATCTTTGTTACTAATTTTTTATCATGACCTGATTTAGTTAAGATATCTCCTATTTCAGATTTTAAAATTATTTGCTTGCCAAAATCTTCATGTGATATTTTTTTTTTTGAAATAATTTCCTCAAAAAGATGTGAAAATGGACCATGACCTATATCATGAAGTAAACCTGCCAGTCTTAGAATTTCAATGTCTTCTGTTTTGAGAATTCCTTTTTCATTTAGTGCATGACCTGCTTGGTCAGAGATATGCATTACACCTAGTGAGTGCTCAAATCGGGTATGCTGAGCTGCAGGATAAGTTAGATGAGCTCCTGAAAGCTGTCTGATTCGTCTTAGTCTTTGAAAAATTGGACTATCAATTAATTGCAGTTCATTATCATATACTCGGATAAAGTCATGAATTGGATCAATAATGTCTAGATAGTTTTTTTTCATAAGCCGATTTTTTTTGAGAAAATTTTTAGAATCTCTTTGTGAATTTCTTTTTTTGGTTTTGATGCATCAATAATTCTCCACCGTTTTTTCTTTGCAGTGATTTTATATAGATTGGAAATTTTTTGAGAAAAATCAATGTCTTTTTCAAACTTGTCTCTGTTAGTTTTTTGTCTCTGAAATGATTCTTTTTGTGTGACATCAAGCACGATTACAAGGTCGGCCTTTGGAAGTCCAGCATCTAGATTTTCAAGCCATTTTAGCTTCATTCCATTTGCAAGACCATACACAAGATTTGATTGATAGTATCGATTCATAATTACAACAGAATTTTTTGACTGGGCCTCTACAATTTCATTTAACTTTTCCCACCTATTTGCAGCCAAAAGGCAATGAATTACTTGTGGAGGAAATTTTCTCTTGCCATCAAGATACTTTCTGATTTCTTTACCTACTGGTGTCATATAGTCTGGAAAATGAAACAGTGCAGTCTTGATCTTTCTTTTTTTTAATGCTTGTGCTAGGAGTTTAGATTGAGTAAGCTTGCCTGCCTGATCTCCACCTTCAATAACAATAATCATAGATACCAAACCATCCAAGTCAATTAATTAAAAATCTATCAAGCCTAGATTTTCAAGTAAAATATATGGAATTATGTTGTAAATTCTAAACCACCACAATTAAAGAAAGTTTTATCTCTGGTTGCTGCCATCCTCTTCTTCGAATTGTCGTTCTAGTTGTTCCTGTCTTTGTTTGAATTGCTTGTATTTTTTGCTCCATTTTGATATGACAAACCACTTCCTTACTGCTATTCCAAGCCACACTAATGTCGCAACAAAGATTATCAAGCCTGGCAAAAAGGGAGGTCCTCCTCCTGGACCAAACGGTCCTCTATAAGATTCTCTTATTTCAAAATCATCAAAAGGAGGATCAAACGTGGCAACCACAATCAGCATTGCAATTGCAGGTAATACAATAATTGTAAGAATCAGGGCCAAGAACATCTTTTTTGTGGAGTTTAGTTGGGACATAAGCCCATCCATTATCTCAAATGCGCCTTCTGGTTTTTCACCCTCTTTGTGATTGTCTTTTTTGTTTGGTTTTGACAAGTCTAGTCTTTCTCCTTATCTTCTTCTTTGATTTGTAATTTTTCATCTCTTGGAAACATTTTCTCATATGGTTCTAGAATTGCATTCCAAAATCGTCTTCCTTTTTCAGTCATTTTGTATTTTGTAATGGTTTTGTTTCCCCAGGGTTCTTTTGATTCGCTGATTAACTCTTTTTTTATCATGTCATCTAATATTTCTTGATGTTTTGCCATGTTCAATCCACAGTAGCTCAATAGTCTTGTTTTGTTCAATTCCCCATGTTCTGATAACATAAACATGATGTCTTTTCTAATGTATGTTCTATCTCTTGGTTCCTTGACCAATCTACTACTCCTTGAAGCTTAGTTTTATTGGCATTTACCCATATCTCCGACGTATACTTTTCACTCACTATTGTAATTTCTATTTTAGAAAATAAAGTATTACTTAACGACGTTAAGTAACTTGGTTGAACAATGCCTTAAGTTTACCAAATGTATTACAGTATATGAAATCAAAAATATACAAAATTGGAATGCCTGCAGGGATTGTAGTGTTGGCAATCGCAGTTGTAGCTTCATTTGGAGTACATCCAATTGCACAAGCTCAACCCGGATTCTTTGGACCACCTGGTATGGACCATGGATTTTATGGAAAGATGATGATGCACAATATTCCAGAAATTGAAGGAACAATAGCTGTTGGTGAATCCATTAGAGAAAACATTGAATCTGTAAAGATTGATGCATTAGAAGCAGGAACAATAGCTGCAGAGTCCATTGAAGAAGGAAAAGTGATTCTAGGAGGAATAATTCCTACACAAGGATATCTGATGTATCATTATGGCGTAGCATCATATGCAGATGATCATCTGTATAGAGTAATCGTTGATGCAGGAAATGGAGAAATTCTTCATACAAGTGAAGGAATATCTCTTGCAGAACTAGATGTCAAAATTGCTGAAATGAAAGAAAGATTTGACAAGGAAGGATTTCAGTATTGTAAGCATCATTCAATGATGAAATAATAATGAGTCCTCGAATTGGAAAATATGTTTGAAGAAATTCAAACTTTCTAATTTTTTTATTTAATTTCTAATTTTGAATCACTTTTGATTTGTCTACACTAAATGTAACAGTATCATCCTTGAATCAAATAAAAACACCAGATAAAAAAAATTCCAGTTGTTTTCTACTTAAAGGTAAAATATTGCAAAAAAGAATACGAATTGTGGGAATTCCGCTTCTTGTCGTATTTGTAATTTCAACATCATTATTGACCTTATCATCACAAACCCTTGATTTTTCATACGGCTTTGCTTATTTTACTCCACCATTAAAACAGATTCAGGAGGGTACGGATCCTTCTAAAGTAACATGTACTGAAGGCTTGGAATTAGTAATGAAGATCTCAAATGGGCAACCTGCATGTGTCAAACCATCATCTGTTGAAAAACTCATCGAGAGAGGATGGGCAATACACATACTACCTGACTATGAAAAAAATGATAATAACAATTCTGTGATATTTGAAACAGGAGAACTGGATGTAGAGACGACAAATGTTTCATACTTTGGAAATTCTAATGGATATTTGGCAAAACCTGCAACAGATGGACAATATCCTGGAATAATAATGATCCACGAGTGGTGGGGTCTAAATGACAACATAAAGCAGATGGCTGAAAAACTTGCATCGCACGGATATGCCGTGTTTGCAGTTGATCTGTATGAAGGACAAGTAGGAACAACTGCTGACGAAGCAAGACAGTTACGCAGCTCATTTGAGCAGTCCCAGTGGACAAATAACATGAATGCTGCAGTATCCTACCTGGAAGAACAACACACCCCATCAAGTTTGGGTTCTATTGGTTGGTGCTTTGGAGGAGCACAATCACTGAACTTAGCATTAAATAACGAAAACATGGATGCAACTGTGATCTATTATGGACAACTGGTAACAGATACTGAAGAGTTATCCAAGATCGACTGGCCGTTATTGAGAATATTTGCAGAACTTGATTCTGGAATTCCGCCAGAAACAGTAAACGAGTTCAAATCATCGCTAGATGAAGTTGGGATTCAAAATGACATTACCATATATCCTGGAGTGAATCATGCATTTGCAAATCCATCGGGAGATAGATATGCACCTGAAGAGTCAAAAGATGCATGGCAAAAGACATTGAAATTTTTTGAAGACAATCTGAGTTAGCATATACCATTTCAAAAATTCAATACCAATTTGGAATCAATAACTAAGAAGGATGATTAAGAAAATTTTTGAAATAAAAATAGAGTTATACTCGTAATGAGATTCTAGATTTTGCAGTGACTATGATGATACTTGTGATTGCAACGGCAAGAATCATAATTGCAATCGTTCCAAATTCAGGAATCACTTTTGTTCCAATAATTTCAATATCTTTACTATCTTCTGAAATGACAAATCCTACTACATAGCCATCCGGAATTTTCATTAAATCATAGCCGGTATCCTCCTTTTTATCAGATCTTGCCTTGTTTTGTCCAGTTTTGTCCATTTTATTCCAAAATTTGGCAGAAAAAAAGAATGTAGATTATGGTGCAATTAGTTATAGGAGGAAAAACTGCAGGATATGACATTCTAACATTTGCTGAGAGCAAATCCAATACAATTGACCTGATCATAATGGTCGAAGAGGGAGGAGTTTTCCAAAAGAGGTATTTTTTGGCAGTACTACCAATCATAATTCACAAATCCAAGGTTCCTGTCTTAGTTACAAGATAACTGTGGATTTTGGTACTATACTATCAATTTATCTTTGATATCGAGTTACGGCACTTTCAATATGTATGTGAATATGAAATAACCCAAAACATACTAAGAAAAAGATGGCAGGATTTTTCAATAACTTTTTGTCATATTACATAAATTGAGCAAGAAATGCAGGGCGTGTGGAAGAAAGCTGGATAATTATATAATTACGCACTGTTCAAGCAAATGTCTTTTTGCAAATATCTGGAACAGCAAGTCTGTAAGCGGAATGCCCATAGAAACATGGGATGATGAAGAGCCCGAATGGATCTGATTAAAAATACTGATACATGGTTATGGTGATGTATCATATACAAATAATGTGAGCACCGAACGCACTCCAGTAACATATCTTATTTTGGTTCTTATTGTCTCCTTTATTGTCTCATTTGATGCCTTTAACTGTACTAATATGTCATAGATTCCTTGAATACGACCTACATTGGTTACAATAGGTATTGATTTTATTTCATCTATTGCAGAATCAATGTGTTTCTCATCGCACGTCAAAAGTACAAAAGAATGCTTAACATTCTCAGACAATGATTGTAGATAACCATCAAAATAATTAAGAATTGCAGAGAATAGATTAGATAATAAAAAATCTTGATTTGTTTTTTCTCTAAATGTCTACAGATTTACCATAAAAATCACAAAATTTGTTAGGACAATAACCTAATGGAAAACCGTTTGGAGATTCTATATCTATTAATTCCGAATCACAGTGTTTACATTTCAAAATTTCTATCACGATGCTTCGAATTAATTGTAATTTTATAGCTTTTCATTAACAGTTATGTCCAATTGGATGAATACGTAATGAAGATAATTGGGAAACCTTGTTGCTTAACCCTGACTCTCTTTTTTTAAAAATATTGATTTTTAAACTTGATTTTATGTTACAACATTAAAAGATTGTAATGTTATTTTCTATTAGTGGTAACTGAATTTGATGTAGTTCCTACCATTATTGGAATTTTGGTTATTGTTATTCCTTCCATGTTGCTCGGAAGACTCTGTGCCCGATTTAAAATATCTGAAATATTTGGATTTATTTTGGGTGGGATTATTTTTGGCCATTTTGCAATTGGTGGATTAATTCCATTCCACGATGAACCTATAGTTGTAATGGATGATCTAATGTTGTCAATTTGGCAAGTCTCAGGAATAATCATTCTGTTTTCTGCAGGACTGCACTTTACCTTTCATGATTTGCGCCGAGCCGGAATGAAGGCAGCTTCTGTAGGAATTGGTGGCGTGATAGTGCCGCTGATTCTGGGATATCTTGTGACGAGTATCTTCGGATATGAGTGGCAAGCTGCCATTGTAATAGGGGCCACTCTAAGTGCCACCAGTATTGCAATTTCTGTCACAGCATTAGAAGAGCTCAGAAAAGAAAAGACCACTGAAGGAAACGTACTTGTCAATGCAGCAGTGTTAGATGATATTTTGGGAATCGCAATCTTGTCTGTAATTCTCTCAATTATAGTGACAAACTCTATTCCTACAATTGAAACAATTACGCTGCAGACAATAGAATCCATTGGGTTTTGGTTTGTGTTGTTATTGGGTGCGGTATTTTTGCTGCCCAGAATTGTTCATGCAACGACTATTGCGCGTCCAACTTCACTTGAATCACGTGGAATAAATCAAGCTGTGGCTTTAGGTTCTGCCTTTGGACTTGCTGCAATTGCTGGAGGACTTGGTCTGAATCCCATAATTGGAGCATTTGCTGCAGGAATGGGATTAGCTGATTCCAAGCTAGCAATGCAAGCGCGTGAATTTGCTGGAAGGCTCAAGGTGATTTTTACTCCTCTGTTTTTTGCAGTAATTGGTGCGCATGTAAATCTGGGGGCTATTTTTGATATCAATATTGTTGTGTTTCTTGGTATTTTGGGAGTTGCCATATTTAGTAAAATTCTAGGTTGTGGGATTCCGGCATCATTTTTGCTAAAAAATCGGAAAAAAGGTTTGCGAGTAGGATATGGAATGATTGTAAGAGGCGAGATAGCATTTGTCACAGTTGGATTGGGTTTGTCTTATGCAGTAATTGATCAGGCATTGTATTCTATGATGATCTTTGTTGTTTTGACCACAATTTTCGTTGCACCAGAACTTTTGAGATTATCTTACCGAAATCAGAATTCTAATCGTCGTAAACCTAACAAAAGATGAAAATTTTTAACTATTTTCATCTATGTTTTGATGCTTGACTCAACTAAACAAGGATTCTATGCATTTTAGATGAAAGTGATTTTTGAAAATGTAATTTTTATTTTTTGAAGTTTTTGGATAATTTACAATTGGGTCATCACAAATAATACATGAAAAAAATTCTATAATAGAATATTGTTATCAAATGTAGTATACTAGTATTTTTTGTAGATTCAGGCGATTAACGACGATGTCATCTACACCTATTTGATTAATTGATTTGTTTCTTGTGGAAACAAACACTTAGCGTAGATATGAAAGCTAACGAGGTATGTAAAACATGACAGCAACCCCAATCAAAACTATAGCAGAACCAATAATCTCAAACCTGTCTGGCCTTTTCTTGTCTATCCAATAACCCCAGATAATTGAAGATACCACAAAGATTCCACCGTATGCGGCATAGACCTTGCCAAAGTTTTCAGGCTGTAGAGTCATTACTATCCCATATGAAAACAGAATCAATCCTCCAACTAAACCCAGAATCTTTCCTTTGTGATCTTGCAGCCACTTCCATACCAAGTATCCACCACCAATCTCTAATAATGCTGCAAAAAAGAACACGCCAAGAGTTGAGAGAACAGTTATTCCTTCTGCCAAATTCTCTCACCTTTTCTCGGATAATAGAAAATTATCAGAACACCAATTACTGTAATGATTGCTCCAATAATGTCATAGTTGTCAGGTTGTACACTGTCAATAAGCCAGCCCCAAAATACCGACATTACAATGAATACACCGCCATATGCGGCATAGATTCTGTGAAAATGGGTTTTCTGAAATGTTGGAACTATACCATACAAAAACAGCACAAATCCACCTAATGCGCCTATTACAAATCCAAAGTCCTCGCGCAGCCAGAGCCATACAAGGTATCCTCCACCTATTTCACAGAGTCCTGCCAGAAAAAACAAGATGACCGAAGATATGGTATTTTGAAAATTCATTAAAACAAGATTTTTTTTGTAACTTGATAAATTATACATTGTGAAAAAACAGTTTTGCGGTTATTGTCCTGAGGACAAGTGTCTGCTTGATTGTAAGATATGCAACCCAAAGAAAGGTAAAGGTTGCAGTTGCGACTGTTAGAATTTAATTTTTTTCATATAGCCTAGATTTTAAAAACAAATTTCATTCCACGTGGGTATTGAATTACACTCCCTAACTATATCCCCATACACTTTGTGCTCTCAATGAGATTTGAACTTGGAAAATAAATTCATTAACAATATTCATGTCTGAATCCTATCAAGGTTTATAACCAAAAATCAAGCATATATTACAAAATGGGATTAGTAAACGCTATGGCAAAAGAGGTCATAAAAGAGATAGGGACTAAGTCAAGAGAGTTTTACGAGTTTGTTTTACCGCCTGTGGATATGCATCTAGAGGATGACAAGCTAACTTTACTAATTGATATTCCAGGATTTGAAAAAAAAGACATCAAGCTATCACTTGATGGAAACGTTCTCTCAATTCAGGCCTGCAAAGAAGAGATGTCTGAAGAAAAAAAACACAACATGGTTTGGAATCAAAGACCAAACATCATTGATAAAAAGATGCGATTGCCAATTGAGGTAAAAGAAGGAGAAGAATCTGTTAGCTCTGCAAAATATGATAAGGGTGTTTTAACAGTTACAATCCCTGTTCAAAAACATGGAACAAATATCAAAATAGAATAATAGCAAAAACTATTTCATCGTTTTCTAAATATCACAAATATACCCATTATCAATAATGAACCGATCATTCCAGTTATTCCAGCTGTCTCATTTGTTGTATGCAAAATTGCCGAACCCATAAAGATTGCAGCTGAAAGTATACTGCCTGAAAGCAGGACATTTGATTTTGGTTTTGCATTTAGCATTTGTAGTGATCTGTTCTCATCTAGAAATTTTTTGAGCTCAGGTGCAATTGAAATTGTAGCGTCAATTGATTTTGCAAATCTATCAAAGGAATATTTGAGCTCCTCAATGTATGCATCTTTAATTAGACTCTCCTCTTCAAGAATTTCTCTTATAACTTTGACAAACTTGAAATTAATCTTATGCGTCTTGTAGATTCCCTCAATGATTGAAGCCATCCTCATGTACAAAGCCAAGTTCTTTGGCAAAACAAATGGGAATCTGCTCATGGTTTTGTTTGAGAGCTCCATCAATCCTTCTACTTCCATGTCATCAGGCTTTTTTCCATGCATTGCGCGAACTGCAAGTTCTATTCCTTTTTCAATGACTGAGCGGTTAAAGTCAGGAGTAAGCATTCCAAGATCATTCATTGCGTTTACTGTTCTTGGAGGATCTTTTTCTACTAGTGCAAGGTATAGGCGGATTAGTTTAAGCCGAGTCTCATTGTCTAGTTTTCCTACCATCCCATAGTCATATAGTATCAATTTACCATCATCAGTCACTGAAATATTGCCTGGATGTGGGTCGGCATGGAAAATAGAGTATCTTAGAAGCATTGTAAAAAAGACCTTGTGTACATCAATGACTAGTTTCTGCCTGTCAATTCCCTTCTTATCGAGGGCATCTACATTTGTTACCTTGATTCCTGGAAGATACTCCATTGTAAGGACATTTTTTGAGGAATAATCATCATATACTGAAGGGACTACAACTTTGCTGTTTTTTTTCATGTCATGCTTTATTTTTTTTAGATTGTCCGATTCTATTGTATAATCCATCTCTTCATGAATTGTCTCAATAAACTGAGAAAGCATTGCCTTGGCAGAATAGCGAAGATTTGGATCTACAAATCGCAGTGCCAGCGGAAGAATTTTTTTTAATACTTTGAGATCTTCCTCAACCACGTTTTCGATGCCAGGTCTTTTTACTTTAACAACAATTTCTTGACCAGACAAAGTCCCTCGATATACTTGACCTAAGGATGCACCAGATAGTGGATTTGGATCTATCTTATCAAATTTTTCATTTATTGGACCAATTTCTTTTTCAATGATTGCCTTTGCTTGATCAAATGGAGCCGCAGGAACACTGTCTTGTAGTTTTCCAAGTTCCTCAAGGTATGGTTGTGGTAAGATGTCAGCTCTAGAGGATAACCACTGTCCAAGTTTTATGTATACAGGACCTAATGAAATGAAAGTGTTTAGAACTTTTCTTGCATTTTTGCGAAAGATTTCTAGATCAAGTTCTTCTCTTCGTTCGTGTTTTACCCATTTTCTTCTATCTTTTCGCAAAGCTATAATTGATGGCAAAAGTTTTACCAGTACTTTTATTGTTCTAGCAGTTGACATATCTACTCCAAATAATTTTTAATTTTTTTTGTTGCAACATATCCAAGGTAGCCTGAAATAACTGAAGACAACAGTCCTACTCCAACTAAGGATTTTTTTGATTTATTTTTATTTTGAAGAGTTTTTGCAATTTGAGAACCACCAAATACTGCACAAGCTAGTCCAATCAATACTTCTGGTGCATCATAAACCAAATGACCTAATGGATCTTTTCTTGGATCAATTCTATCTGTATGGACCAAAAATTTATCATCATATTCTCTGATGTGTAAATTACCATAACGGTATTGCTTTTTCGCGCCATTTATTTTTCCAAGGTATGTTTCTTCTGCTCCCTCAAGCATGAATTCACGTAATTCCTTTGGAACTTCAATCTCATCACATGGCATGATCGCAAGATCCAGTAATTGTTTATAATCTTAAAGGCTTTTGAAAATTTGAGGCTAGTAATTGAAAAATACTGTGCTTAAAGACTGATTAGAAAATTTTTTGTTATAATAATTATTTTTTAGTTTTTGATTCTTTGAATCTGTCCTTGTTGATTATTGCCAAACTAGCCATAAATACTACTATCATAGCAACGCCGGTAACATATGCATAGTTGAATCCATCATCAGGATGATCTTCTTCATGATAGTAATAGATTGCAATGGTGGCCACAAGTAAGACTACGCCCAAAATTGTGAGTTTTCTATGTGTCTCCAATAATCATGATTTTGAAAATTAGTATATGAATTAAAGAAATTTCTAAAATTTGAGTTTATCCTATGGCTCAGAATCCATTTCAGAGAGTCTTTGAGTGATCTCTTCAAGTTCTGCTTGGTTTTCACTAATTACTCGCTTTAGAACTTTGATCTCCTCTTTTAGTTGCTCTAAATCAACCTCGTCTTCAATATTATCAGAATTTGTAACAGTTTGTTCTAGCTCATCTAAGACATTCTGATTGTATTGGTTGATTTTCTCTAGTTCTTTCTTGTAGTTTTGCAGCTTTTCAAAAGGAGTAAGGTCTTGATGCATCTCTTGTTCTTGATTTGTCAAAAACCCAAAGGATATGACAGATCCGCCAACAGCTATTACAACAATTAAAACAACGATTGATATTCTCAACTATAGTTAGTTGTATTTTTTTGGTATTTGTAATTTGAGTCTAACTTGCCTCAATTTGTGCTTTTTTACGTCTACGATATAGGAAGATTCCAATTACAATAGCAGCTATAATTGGAATGATAATGAACTGTGTGTTATCTTCAGATTCTTCCGAGTTTGAGTTGTTCTCTACAAAGATGGTTGTATCCAAAGTTACAAAGTGCTCTTCTCTAATGTCATCTTTGTATCTTACTGAAATTTGAATGTCATGCTCTCTATATTCTGGCTCTCCGTTAAACTCGATTGGAACATTAAATGGTACTGGAGAATCTATCTCAATTTCATCAATGAATTGAGTTGTTGTTTTAATGTTGGAATCACCCATTGGTTGAACTGTAACAAACCCAAACAATGCATCATTGTTTCCTTCATTAATAATTTCACCAATTACCATTTGTTTACCAGATAACTCAATTACATCAATATTGTAAATTGATATGTCAATAAACCCTTTAACAAAGAAATCTGCAATTCGTGAAACTGTATGTTGATCACCATGTGCATTAAAGTAAGTTATATCTATTGGTGCACGAAGTGTATCACCCTTCAAAGATTCTGGCACATACACATCAGCTTCTATAATTTTTTTTGATTTTGGTTTGATTTCACCTACTTCCCAGTGTGTGTTTAGGATTACAACATTTTCTACATTTGTGATAGATTGGGTAGTTGATGCCCTCTCACTTTGCGTATTTTTTAGTTCGACATCTACACTTGAGACTGGGGCTGTTCCATCATTTGAAATTTCAATTGCTACACGTTGTTGTTGTAATGATACAAGAAATGGGTTGAGGGCACGTATGTTTATGACGCTTTCCCCAGTTATTTTAAAATCGAAATCCTCAAAGGCAGTTCGGATCCCAGATTCTCGTAGTCTGGAATAATCCACCTTGACAGTGCCGGGATATTGCTGAATTTGAGCACCGTTACCAATATCTACAAAAAATGTAAGATGAAAATTCTCACCGGCAAGTGCATTTGAATCAGCATCTGCATAGATTATCGAGCCTGGCCCATCAGAGGCTGTGAATCCAAGAGGTAATGATAATTGGCCTCTTATTCCAGTGATATCTTGAGTTCCAACATTTGCCATTATTACAGTAAATGGTATGTTTTTGTCTCCTGGACTAACTTCAAATTTTTCATCGTTTGTTCCAAAGTATGCATCAAGGAATTTTACATCTCCAAAATCTCTCTCAAATGGAGAATCACCAAATCCACCAGACGTGATTTGGGCAAATGAACTATCAACTATTGCAGGAACGAGTAGCAAAGATGCAAAGAGAATAATGATTTTTGAACTGATCATGTCAAAACCTCCATCTCTGGTGGAAGATCGCCTTCAAATGCACGTCCATCTTTAATTGTAATTACTCTGTCAACCTCTCCAAAATGCTGTCTGTCATGAGTAACAATGATGAATGTATGATTAAGTTTTTTGGCCATTGACTTCATCAGCTGAACTATAGTTTCCGAAGTAACTGAATCTAAGTTTCCTGTTGGTTCATCAGCTAGAACAATTGACGGACTGTTTATCAGCCCTCTGGCAATTGCTGCACGTTGGGCTTGACCACCAGAAATTTTGTTGGCCCTCTTGTTAATTTGACTTTCCAGTCCTACAGCAGTAAGCAATTCCCTAGCATCTTTTTCAGCAGAACTATTTGTTCCGGCAATCTGTCTTGGGAGTAACACGTTTTCAAGTACGGTCAAGTCAGATAAGAGATTGGAGAATTGAAAGATGAATCCCAGTTTTTTATTTCTAAATGATGAGATCTTGTTATCATCAAGTTTTGTAGTGTCTACTCCATCAATGAAGACTTTGCCGTGAGTTGGCCTGTCTAAGAGTCCTATCATGTTTAGAAGTGTTGATTTTCCAGAGCCAGAACTGCCAACGATTAGCACGACTTCTCCCTGCTCTATAGAAAATGTTGCATCATCTAATGCTTTTACTTTGTTTTCTCCTTCACCGTAAATTTTACTGAGATTTTGAATTTCAAGTACCTTAGACAGCTCTCATCGCCTCCACTGGTAATAGTTTTGTAGCTCTATACGAGGGATACAAAGATGCAATTATAGCCAAAATAAATGAGGTCATAGCTGTTTGGATGATCTTAGGCCAATCATAGCTTACCTCCAAAGGCAGACTGTTGTTAAAGGACATCTTTGTCTCCTTTGCATAAAATGTGTATCCTAATCCTGCTGCAGTTCCAACACCTGCACCAATTGCACCAATTATCATTCCCTGAAAGATAAAGATTATCAAAATATCTTTTCTCTTTGCGCCAATTGATCTCATTACACCAATCTCTCTTGTTTTTCCGTTAACTAACATCATCTGGATTGTAACAATAGCAAACGCTGAGGACATCATTCCAAAGTATCCAATCATGTTGATCATTGCAATACCAGACCTAAATCCAGCAAGTTGTTCTTCCGCAGATTCTTCTATTGTTTCTGCCAAAAAGTCATCATTTGGAAACGCTGCCAAAAAGAATTCCTTTACTTCAAATGCTTTAGTAGGATCATTAAGTTTTACCATAAATGATCCGGTTTCTCCTTGTCTATTCATCATGTCACGTAAAGTATCAATGTGAACTACGGCAGTGTAATCAAATCCTTGTCCACCTGGAGACTTTGCAATTCCTGATACTGTAAATCTCCTAATTTGATCCTCTCCGAATCTATCAACCACTAAAACTTTGACACTGTCACCAACTTCAGCACCACCCAAATCTCTTGCGACATTAGAACCTAATACTATAGAATTTCTCGAAAAAACGTAAGAACCATCTGAGACTGTTTTATGAACTGTAGATGCTCTAATGTCCCTGAATGGATCTACTCCAACTATTGGAATTCTTGTCTCCTCAATTAATTTTCCATTTTTAGTCATGTTCATCTCAGCAGACGATGAAAGCCGCGGAGTCGCGGCATCTACATAGGGGATTCTTTCAAACCAGCTTACCACAGACAGATCTGATTTGTCAATGTAATCTGCCTCATCTGTAACTAGGATATCTCCATTTCTATAGTCACTAATATCACGAACAATGGCATCAAAGAGTCCCTGAAAAATTACAAAGTTAACATGAATTACTAAAATCCCAATTGTAACTGCAAGAACCGCCCCAATCAAACTGCCTTTTTTGTTGAAAAGCATTCGTTTTGCAAGCGTTAATCGATATTCCACACATATCATAAAATAGTCTAATATTTAATGTCTATGATGCCTAGTGCTAATAGTATAGACATTTTTATATTGAATTAGTTCTTTACATATTGTAAATTAACAATTAGGTGATAAATTGGACAATTTAGATATAAAAATCCTCAGCAGACTGCTGAATAATTGTAGAGAATCTGATCGACAAATAGGAAAAGATTTGGGAATTTCAGGCGGAGCAGTTAGAGCAAGGATTCGAAAGATGGAAGATTCCCAGATTATAGAGAAATTTACTATAAGAGTTGAGCCACCTGTTTTGGGGTATAGTGTATTGTATTTTGTAGTCACTGGACAAAACATGGAGGAGATTTTAGAACAAGTCAGTCTCGTAGGAGAGCCTTTTTTTGTTGTACCATGTGTTGGTGGAGTTACAGTTTGTAGTATTGTTGTAAAAGAGGATTTGGATCAAAAAATTCAGCTAGCCAAACAATTAATGAAAGATGTTAGGGTTCTATCAATTTTTGAAGCAGAAAATCCAGGATATTCTTCAAATCTTACAAAGACAGATTTGGAAATAATAAAAGAATTAATGAAAAATCCAAGACAAAAAATAGATTCAATTGCAAAGAGTACAAACCTATCAACAAAAACTGTAACACGTTGTTTAGAAAAGCTA
The DNA here is from genome assembly GCA_965223865.1 of Nitrosarchaeum sp. Taxonomy (GTDB): domain Archaea; phylum Thermoproteota; class Nitrososphaeria; order Nitrososphaerales; family Nitrosopumilaceae; genus HKST03. The sequence continues at coordinate 477,944 of OZ245020.1, read as the reverse complement.
CAAGAAAATGAGGGAATTCAATTCACATTAATTTATAACCCAACAAAGATTCAGGGATTTATTCCTCATGCTATTCTTACATGGATTGAAGGAGATCTTAAAGATACATTATCAAAGATGAATAAAAAATTTTCAGAATCCTATATGCAAATTCCATTCATATCAAAAAATCAGATTGTCTTGTTTATGTATAGCAATGATATTTTCAAAATGGATGAGATTACTCAAAAGGTTAGAAACCAAGAAAATGTGAAAACAGCTGACTTGTTTATACCAAAAAAAATTACCTTTGTTCAAAAGTGGCTTGAGAAAAGTATTGAAGATGCAAAACAATCACCAACACTTCACTTAACTTATCAAACAAATTAAATAATAATTTAATTAATAACCCACATGAAAAAGAAAAAGATCTACCAAGGAAAAATTTTAGGCCTAAGTGTTTATGATGGTATTATTGAAGGAAGAAAAGTAAAACGAGAAATGATTGAGCATCGCGGTGCAGCTGCGATGCTTGCTTTTGATGAGAATAAAAAGGTAATTCTTGTAAAGCAGCATAGGTTTCCTCATGGATATGTTCTTGAAATACCTGCAGGGACTTTGGAGAAAAATGAAGATCCAACAAAGTGTGCATTCAGGGAGCTAGAAGAAGAGACAGGTTATAGGGCCAAAAAAATGACTCCTCTTATCTCATTTTACCCATCAATTGGGTACAATTCAGAGATTATCCACTGTTATGTAGCCTCAGGACTGAAAAAAATTGCTGATTTGAAGCTAGACGCAGATGAGATATTATCAGTAGAAAAAATAGAGCTTGATAAATTGATGAAAATGATAAAGAAAGGAGAAATTCAAGATGCAAAAACCATATGTGCCGTAATGACTTTTGCTTCAAAAAAGAAACTAAACTAGTTATCCCTTGTAAATAGGCTTTACAAGATCCACAACATCTGCCCATGATTTTGCAATTCTCTCAAACATGTAGATAAGATCAAGAAAATCTATTGGAATATTTTTTTTATTTCCTAGTGAGGTTTTTAGTTTAGAGAGTCTTTCTTGATATTTTTTGTGCAAGGATATAGCTTCAATTGCCAGTAATCTATCAGGTTTTGTAAATGCATCAATTGATTTTTCTGCAAGCTCCTCAAAATGTTGTACTAAATCAAATACTTTTTTTAGATGATCCTCCGATAACGATGATTTGTAAATGAAATCTCCAAGCTCTACTATTGTGTCACTTGCATTTTCTAAAAGATTGGCAGCTACCCTATAATCAAGAACATCAATATTTTCTAAATTAAATACATTGGCAAGTCGTTTATCAACAAGAGTACTTCTAATTAATCTGACAAGAAGAAAGTATTGTCGATTTACTTCTACATCTCTGTTTGATAATGTTGGTAGGTTTGATTTATCATCAGATGTTAATCCATTGCATACATCCTCATACATTCCAAGTGCAATTGAGCTCATTCTTTTGAGAATTTTTTCTGGGTTTAGGGTAGTTGCATCTAATAGAAACTGCATATTTATTTTAGATGCATCTTCTTCAATGATTTCCATACCAACTAAACGCCTCATTGAATTTCGAATTTTTTCTCTGTCTTCACTAGGAATAATTGATTTTGAATTAATTTGGATAATGTCATATCCCAAAAGATAAGCTCCAGTAATGTCAGCTACAATATTTTCTTCTTTTGGTAAGGGATACGATATGACTAGCTCTTTTGTCGGTCGCATTTCCTTATTTGCTGAAATTGAAATGCTGTCCTGGCCTGTCTCAATTTCCACCTGGCTACTTTTGTCCAAATTATTAGCATCAACCCATTCTTTTGGAAGAGAAACTAGAATACTACTTCCAATCTTTTGTAGGCGTCGAACAAATTTAGTCAATTTATACTAATTTAATTAATTTAAGCCATATTCTTATATTTTGTGTAAAATTTAAACTCAGATCAATGGAAGCAACAGCATTTTGTCCTGCTCACATTACGGGTTTTTTTAAGGCCCATTTGGAGGAAAATCAAAAGAATTCTGAGCAACTTGGTTCGATGGGTGCTGGTTTTTCAATCAAAGATGGAGTTACCACAAAGGTAGCAATCACACCAAAGACAAATGGTGATTCAAACTTTAAAATTTCTGCTCATGGATATCAATCAGATAAAACCGATGTTTCTGAATTTGTATTAAAGGAATTTCTAAAACTTGGAAAATTTGATGATTTGTTTTTCAACATTACACATGATGTGTCTGTTCCAGTTGGGTATGGGTTAGGTTCTAGTAGTGCAGTTGCATTATCACTTGCCTTTGCATTAGATAAGGCTCTTCAGACAAGATTAGATGATCATATCATTGGAAAGATTGCCCATAATGCAGAAGTAAATTGCAAAACAGGATTGGGAGATGTTTTGGCTTCATATTTTGGAGGTTTTGAAATTAGAGTTAAACCAGGTGCACCAGGAATTGGCAAAGTTGAAAAAATTGACACAGATCCTATTTCTATAATTATGATTTGCTTTTCTCCAATTTCAACAAACAACTTTCTAAAAGAAAGACTCTCACAGATAAATGGTTTAGGTGAAAAGATGGTTGATAGATTATTAGAATCGAAGAATTATGAACATTTTCAAGATATGTCTTTGGAGTTTGCAAAATATGTTGATGTAATGACACCAAGAATGAAAACAATAATTGAAGATCTCGCTTCTAATCAAATTAAATGTGGAGTAGCATTTTTCGGTGAAACGATTTTTTCAATGGTTCCAAAAGGAAAAGAAGGTGATGTTTTGAAAATATTTAAAAAATATACTGAAGGAATTATTATAAGATCTGAATTAGACAATTTGGGTGCAAGAGTTCTAAATAACTAATTGAATCCAGATGACTATAATTCCAAAATCCCATCCCAGAGTTAAATCATTATTAATTAGAGAAAGGCTAGTTAGTGGTTTTGATAATGGACTAGTTGCAAAGGAAGGACTTCTTGCTCAAGGTAGAGGAGAGGCATTTGATTATTTGTTAGGTGAAAAAACTGGCAAGACAGCAAAAAAGGCGATCAGGGCATCAGCTGCTCAGATTCTTTTAGCAGATTTTCCAGTAATTTCTGTAAATGGAAATCTTGCCGCATTATGCCCAAAGGAAGTTGTTAGATTAGCAAAGACTGTAAACGCCAAAATTGAAGTAAATTTGTTTTATGCCAACGAGAAAAGAAAAGAAAACATCGTTAAGATCCTAAAAAATAGCGGTGCAAAGGAGATTCTAGGCACAGATAAGGATTCAAAGGCCACATTGCCTGGAATTGATTCGTCAAGAAGGATTGTAGATAAAAATGGAATTTTTTCAGCAGATGTTGTAGTTGTTCCCCTAGAGGATGGAGACAGGACATTGGCATTAAGAAAGGCTGGAAAAACAGTCATTACATTTGATCTAAACCCGCTCTCAAGAACATCGCAGACTGCAAACATAACAATTGTAGATAACGTCACACGAGGTATAGATTTGTTAATTGATCTATGTAAAAAAATGTCTAAAAAAAATCGTTCATCTCTTCAAAAAATCATTAAAGATTTTGATAACAAGAAAAATCTTTCAGAAAATATTCTTGAAATAAAAAATAATTTATCCAGGAGATCTAAAATTGCATAAATCAGTTCAAGACATTATTAAAATGAAAAAAACTGGAGAAAAAATCTCAGTCATTACAAGTTATGATTATACTTTAGCATCATTGTGTGATAAAGCTGGAATTGATGTATTACTTGTTGGTGATAGTGCTGGTATGGTAATGCTGGGATATGAAAATACAATTCCTGTAACAATGGAACAGATGTGTATGTTTACTGAAGCAGTTAGTAGAGCACGACAGAATTCTTTGTTAGTTGCAGACTTGCCTTTTATGTCATATCAAGTAAGTGTTGATGATGCAATAAGAAATTCTGGACGACTGGTTAAAGCAGGAGCAGACGCCATAAAACTTGAAGGAGGATCTCCAATGGCTGAAACAATTAGTGCAATTGTTGATATTGGAATTCCTGTAATGGGTCACATTGGTTTACAACCACAAACAACAATGTTATCAGAAGGATACAAAGTTCAGGGAAAAACAAAAGATACAGCCATGAAATTAATTCAAGACGCAAAGAAGCTTGAAGAAGCTGGAGTTTTCAGTATTGCATTAGAAATGATAAGCCATGAAGTGACAGAAATAATTTCTGAAACTATCAGTGTGCCAACTATAGGTATTGGTTCAGGTGCCGGATGTAACGGTCAAGTTCTTGTGGTTCAAGATTTACTTGGTATGTATGATAAGATAAAACCAAAATTTGCAAAAAGATACATGAATTTATCTGAAGATATCGTAGAGTCCCTAAAAAAATACAAAACTGACATAGAATCAGGAACATTTCCTGCCCAAGAGAATTGGTTTTCAATGGAAAAAGAAGAGCTAAAAAAATTACGAGATGAAATTGGTAGCTAAAAAAATCTCAAAAAACGATCATCCTTCATTAGATATTGTTTTTTCTCATGGTGTTGAATTAACAGGTAAAAGAATAGTTCTTTGCGTTGCAGGAAGCGTTGCTGCATACAAAGCAATTGAGTTAGCCAGACTATTGATGAGACATGGTGCAAATGTTACATGTGTAGCTAGTAGTGCAGTTACCAAACTCGTTCAACCAGATTATTTCAAATGGGCAACTGGAAATAAAGTCATTTCAAAACTTACTGGCGAATTAGAACACATCAGATTGGCAGATTATAATCAATCAGACTTGATAATAGTATATCCAGCTACAGCAAATACTCTTGGAAAACTTGCAAATGGTATTGATGATACTCCAATATCTACGGTTCTTACGGTAGGATTTGGATCAAAGATTCCAATTCTGATGTGTCTTGCTATGCATGAATCAATGTATGATAATTCTGCAGTAAAAAAGAACATAGATTTTCTAAAAAGAAAAATCCAATTTCTTAGTCCACAAATGATTGAAGGAAAAGCAAAAGCTCCAGAGCCTGAAGATGTCTTAGATCATGTGTTAAGGAAGTTTGGATTTTCATCTGAATTAAAAAATAAAAAAGTGCTAATGACTGCAGGTCCAACAATAGAATACATTGATCCTGTAAGGGTGATAACTAATCAGAGTTCAGGCAAAACAGGAGTGTTATTAGCTAAGGAATTAATTTCAGCAGGGGCCAAAGTAACCTTGGTTTATGGGCCCGGCACAGAAAAACCACCCAAAGGAGCTAAAGTGATTAGGGTTTCAACTGGCAAAGAAATGTTTGATGCAGTAAAAAAAACAATGAAGAAAAAACTTGATGTTGTAATTATGGCGGCAGCAGCTGCAGACTATACTCCTGAAAAGCCAAGTAAAAAGAAGATCAAAAGCTCCCAAAGTACGCTAGAAGTTAGCCTCAAAAAAACCCCCAAAATTATCAATCAAGTAAAAAAAATCCAAAAAGATGTCCTTTTGATTGGATTCAAAGCAGAGACAAATTTATCAAAAAAAGATTTGATTAATGAAGCAAAAAAGAAGATGGTCGAATCAGAAGCAGATTTGATAGTAGCTAATGATATTGGCAGTACAAGGTATAGAAAAAATCCAGACAACAATGAGGTAATTATTGTAAATTCAAAAAAAGTAAGTTCATCAGGTTGGGTAAAAAAGCAAAAAATTGCAAAGTTTATCAGAAGAGAACTAGAAAATCAATTGAAAAAGTAAATTGAAAAAATCAGAGCTTCGAAAACTTGTTGCAGAGTATAAAGGAATTAAGATAAAGTTGAAAAAATCATACAGTAAAAAATATGTTGAAAAGTTAGGAGAGCTTCAGCATAGGTATTATCATGAAACAGGTCGGCAGTTAGAATCAGATTAAATTGCATAAATTAAGAGATGAAATGTAAAATGAGATTCAATCAGATACAATACAAGCAAAGGAACATGAGTATCTGGAATGAGGTAGCGCCTAGGTATCATAAAAGATGGGCTAGTATCAATGATGGACCTTTTCAGAGTACATCAAAACTAGTTCAATTAATGGAATTAAAAAAAGGGGATACAATCTTGGATGTTGCATGTGGTACGGGAGTAGTCACAAAAAAGATTAGTCAAAGAATTGGAAAGTCAGGATATGTTGTTGGTGTAGATACTTCAGCTACTGCAATCAAAATTGCAAAAAAATGGAATGATTCAAAATCAAATTTAGATTTTGTAAACACGGATGCTGAGAAATTTAATTTTACTAGATGCTTTGATGCAATTACATGTCAGTATGCACTGTTCTTTTTTCCAAATGCACAAAGAGCCCTTAAAAACATGAAAAACAGCCTGAAAAAAAATGGAAAGATAGGCATCTCAGTTCATGGCAATAGAGATAACGTTCCATTTTTTAGCAACATACTTGATGCAGTTTTGGAATTTATTCCAGACTATGTTCCCCCGGAATCTCCAAATTTGGATAGATTTGGAACAAAATCTTCACTTAGCAAGGAAGCAAAAAAAGCAGGATTTTCAAACATATCAGTAAAAGATTATGTGTTCAAGTATAGTCCAGGAAAATTTGAAGATTACTGGAGAAATTATCTAAAATACGTTGCAAAGCCCCTAAAGGAAAAACTTGATTCCCTGGAAATAAAAACAAAAAGGGAATTGAAAGAAAAGGTTCTAGAAAATACCAATCAGTATACAAAAAGAAATGGAATAATCAAGTTTCCTTGGGAAGTTTTAATTTTAACTGCAAAAAACTAGTGATGGTCATGGCAAGAGGTTCAAAAAAGAAAGAAGAAAAGGCAAAAGAATCTGAATTTAAAAAATTTGTAAAAAAACGTGCTCCAATTTACTTGGGTGTAATTGCATTAATTGTTGTCTTTGTTGTTCCTGAACTAACCAAAGGAGATCTACAAAGTAAATTTCCAGAAAATCTCTCAGAAGAAGAGAGGAAGATTGTAGATACTCTAATGTCCTACAAAGGGCCAAATGACGTGGGTCTTAGTGTATTAGATGCAATATCAAATAAAATAAGTGAAGAATATCCTGATGAAAAAATTTATGACAACAAGAAAACATCTGTAAATCTTTTGGTTACCATTACAGAATCAAAAGACCATCAGGTTACTTTGAATTTTCAATCATATAAGGGTGAGCTAAATTATGATTGGAATGTTAATGCAGAAACTGGAGAGATTAAAGGGAATAATCCAGAGTCAAAGCACATTATTGATTTAGTAGACTTTTATGACTAGGCTCAAATTATAACAAGATCTTTGGTAAATTTGTGCATTACAATGGGCTTTTCTTTTACAATTAATGAATCCTCAATTCTAATTCCAAATTTGTTTTCAATGTAAATTCCAGGTTCTACTGTAATTGCCATATTTTTTTCTAGTTTGGTTTGACTTTTGTATGATATGTTTGGTAACTCGTGAACTTCAAGGCCTATACCATGACCGGTAGAATGAATAAAGTATTTTCCAAAATTTTTATCTTCAATGTATTTTCTGCAAGTAAGATCTACATTTTTACAATCATTACCAGGTTTTACGGCTTTTAATCCAAGTCTCTGTGATTCTTTGACAATTTCGTAAGCTTGATCAGCTAATGGAGAAATTTTTCCTATCGCAAATGTTCTTGTGGCATCTGAGACGTATCCCTTGTATCGAAGTGTAAGATCAACTACCACAAGGTCACCTTTCTTGAATTTTCTTTCAGTTACCTGTGCATGTGGTAATGCTCCATTTGGTCCACCTGCGATTATAAGCGGGTTGAGAGTGGATTTGTATCCAGTGTCAAACATCTTCTGATTTATGGCATAAGACATTAGAATTGCTTGGAGTTCAGTCTCTTTTTGTCCAATTCTCATCTTTTTTGAGCAAATCTCAAACATCTCATCAATTATTTTTGAAGCTTTTTTGAGAATTGTAATTTCTTTTTCATCTTTGAGAATCCGAGAATTGTAAAACGGTTCAGTAGAGGATTTTATTTTTGGAATTGATTTTTTCAGAGACATCATTACAGAGTAGTTCTGACAGTCAGTGCATACTCTATTTTTCTTGATTTTATTTACCAGTGAGGATATAAGCCCAGTACCCCGTTCAGCAGTAATTACATCACAGTCTTCAGATTCTGCTTTTGCACGCCCAACTTCCAATTCAGGAGTAATAATTGTGGTTTTTCCATTTTTTTCTAGTAATCCAATTGCCTCACCCCAAAATCCTGTCATGTAAAATAGATTTTCAGGCTCAAAAGTAACTAGTGTGTCACAGTTTATTTTCTTGGCAAATTTAAGGAGGTTTTTTCTTCGCTGTTTCACGAGACAGTTTTGTGTATTCTTAATTTATGTATGATGCAAAGTTTGTATATGCGATTTTTTGCTTTGAAATTGTGACTGAGGAAAAAAAGAAAGTAGTTGCTTTGCTTTCAGGAGGATTGGATAGTCAGCTTGCCGTTAGAATGATGCAGGAGCAAGGTTTTGATGTTTCAGCAGTTGCAATAAAGACCCCATTTTGTGACTTTGATTGTGGTAGGGGTTGTGGTTTTGAGATTCGAGAAAGATCTGATGAACTCAATGTTAATCTAAAAACAGTTTATCTTGGTGATGAATATATTGAGATGCTAAAAAATCCAAAATATGGTACAGGTGCAGGATTCAATCCGTGTGTAGATTGCAGGTCTATGATGTTTGAAGCTGCAAAAAAACACATGAAAGAGATTGGTGCAGAGTTTATTATTTCAGGTGAAGTTTTAGGACAAAGACCAATGAGTCAGCATGCACCTGCTCTAAGGACTATTGAAAAAGAATCTGGACTTGTTGGAAAAATTGTCAGACCATTATCTGCTGGTTTGTTACCAGAAACCGATCCAGAAAAAGGGGGATTAATCAAAAGAGAAAACCTCGGAATGATCAAAGGAAGAACAAGACGAGCACAATTAGAAATGGCAAAAAAGTATGGAATAGAAAATCCACCAAATGCTGGTGGTGGGTGTCTCTTAACTGATCCAGCTTTTGGAATAAAGGCAAAAGATTTGTTTGAACATACTGAGACTCCAACAATTAATGATATTGATTTGCTAAAAATTGGAAGGCATTTTAGATTAGATGAAGAAACTAAATTTGTTGTTGGAAGAAACAAAGATGAAAATGAAATCATTAAAGCGGTAGCATTACCTGATGATATTTTACTTGAAGCACGTGATCATGTTGGACCAGTCTCTATATTACGTGGAAAAAATGCATCAAGTCATATTTCATTTGCAGTATCTGTAACTCTAAGGTATTCTGATGCTCCAAAAGACAAACAAGCATATGTAGTCTCTAATACGAAAAATTTCAAAGAAGAAATCTTAACTCAGGGTGCCAAAGAAGAAGATTACATTAAATTTAGAATTTAGGCGTAAATTTTTTAAAAAAATAGCCGAAGCTAAGGAAGAGTTTTTGAGGGAGTAGATCACATTTTCCTCAAGGATGCAAAAGCAGGAAAATCCAACATATTTGAAAGCAATTACTATTCGTGACATTAGTGATGTGCATTCAATCAAAGAAGACATCAAAAAAGAAATGATTTTAATTCTAAGGGTTACGCCTTTGGCCCAAAAAGATGTAGAGCAACTACGAAAAGTTGTAGAAGAGCTGTATTCTATAGCAAAGACTGCCGGTGCCGATATTGCAAGGTTAGGTGAAGAGAGAATAATTGTAGCACCATCAAATATTAAAATCTGGAAACCAGAATATGATCTAAAATAATTTTATTGCTTCTTGGATTTGTGGATAGTGAGCTGGAACTCTATACATTCTTCTTATATTCATTGCAAGATTCTCTGATTTTTTTCGTTCTCCGTGATTGACAAGAACTCTACGAAGCTTGGGTCTTAGTTTCTGGACGAAAGACATCAGTTGATTATAATCACTGTGTCCACTGAATCCATCTAGTTTTTCAACTCCACAGTTTATTGTAATAACCTCAACTTTTCCTTCTTTGCCTAACATTGAAACTTGTTTTGAACCATCTAAAACTCTTCTACCTAAAGTTCCATTCACTTGATATGAAACAAAAAGTACCTTGTTTTTTTCATCAGGAGCAATGTTTTTGAAGTATTCTAAAACAGGTCCTCCTTCAAGCATACCAGATGTTGCCAAAATTATACAAGGAGAGTTGTCTCTCATTGGTTCTTCTCTTGCATCTGCATGTTCTATATTTGTAAAGTATTCAGAATCAAAAGGATTGTCATCTGTTTCAAGGATTTTTTGTTTTAGTTCTCTTGCAAGATATTCAGGGTATGCTTCATGAATTGCAGATGCCTCTGAAATCATTCCCTCAGTAAAAACAGGAGCTTCTACCATTTCTCCTGATTTCATGTAGTGATCTATTACCATCATGATCTCTTGAGCACGACCTACTGCAGGAATTGGTATGAGAACTTTGCCGCCATCAGCAAGTGTATTGTTTACTGCATTAATGAAAGCAGATTCAACCTCTTGTCTTGATGGCTGAATGTCTTCTTTTGCGCCATAAGTGCTCTCAACTAGAAGTGTTTCAACTCTTGGGAAATTCCAACTTGCCGCCTCAAAGAGAATACTCTTTCCGTATTTAATATCACCAGAATACACAAAGTTATGATCGCCATTTCCAATGTGGAAATGACATAATGCTGAACCAAGTATGTGGCCGGCATTTGCAAGAACGAGTTTAATATCAGGAGAGATGTCTGTTACGGTTCCATAAGGTAAGGTTATAGCTTGCTTCATGATTTGTTTTACATCTCTTTCAGCATACATTGGTGTTCTTCCTTGAGCAGCAGCAACTTTGATTGCATCTAATTGAATTAGATTCATCATGGGTAGTGTTGGTTCAGTGCAATAGATTGGTCCCTTATACCCATATTTACACAAGGCTGGCAAAAATCCCGTATGATCTAAATGGGCATGTCCTATTACTATTGCATCAAGTTCATCAAGGGTAATATTTGCCCAATCTAGTCTTGGAAATGCATCCATTGGATGTTTTGCCCCCGGATTAATTCCACAGTCTACTAGGATTTTGCTTTCAGGTGTGGATAATAACATGCAGGATCTTCCTACCTGACCAAAGCCTCCTAGGGTTAGAAGAGAAACCTCGGATTTTTGCGCCAATCTCGGCCTAAAAATTTCATCTCCAATCTGTCTGAATTGCTTACTTCTCTCAGCTGATGAAAGTTTTAGGTTTGAATTTATTGTTTGAATTGTACGAGAAGGGATTGTTGTTGCTTTTCGTATTCTTAACTTCCAACCAATTTTTTCAGTAACTTCAGCATGATTGAATTCTTTTGCGTCTCTTTGAAGTAACCAGGGTCTTTTTGCTTCAATTGATACTTCACCTGTAGCTGTGTCAAAGAATGCACCTTGAAAGTTAGCATCCTTTGGAATACATTCTGTAAGGATTTTCCTAGCATCTTCTTCTGTTTTACGAATTGATTCGTCTGTTCTAACTACAATTCTTTTTTTTATGATATTTACAAGATTAGAAATTTTTTCGTTATTTTCCATCAAATAACGAGGTGCATTAGTGTAAAGTGCTATTCGTGGTCCTTCATATTCAATTTTAGTTACATTTGCTTCTTTTGGAATACTTTGCAGTATGGTGGCCATTATATTTTGGCTAGAAGGTATTTCTTTTTGTTGCTGTTTTCGTTGCATTAAATCACTAAAGTTCTATAATTGCTTTCTTTTGTTCATTGGTTAATAGACGGAATCCGTCTTTATCCATGATGGCAACGTTAATTCCGTCACCAGTTCCAATATTTCTTACGATTGCTGCTTTTACTGCCTTAAGAGCAACTTTCTTTGCTTCTTCGATAGTTAGATCAGGACTATATTCCTCCTCTAACGTACCATATGCAACAGGAGAACCACTTCCTGTTGTTACATAGTTTTTTGCTTCAACTGAACCAAACATGTCAACGTTGAATAATGCAGGTCCATTTGAGTCATAACCACCTATCAAGATATCTGCCATAAACGGATAACCACGATTTTGGTGAAAGATGAGTGAACAAAGTCTTGCAAGAGAATGAATTGCAATTGGTTCTTGTTTTTCTACTCTATGTAGATTGGAATGGTAACGAAGAATATCGACAATATTTTGAGCATCAGCTACTCCACCTGCTAGGGTTAGTCCTGCATGATCATCAATTTTTTGAATTTTCATTGTATTGTTATTTGCAATAAAATAGCCAGCACTAGCTCTCATGTCAGCACATAAGACTATGCCGTCCTTAGCCTTGATACCTACAGTGGTTGTCCCGTGCAGAATTTTTTCTTCAACGTTATTTGACAAAAAATACACCTATAGAGATGATCTAAGTGGCATGACACCCTTTTAAATAACTTTTTGATCCCTTCAAATGATAAATAATGATAACAAAGCAAGATCGCATGCAATCTCATACGATGGAACTGCCCAGGCTGATTGTAATTGGTGATAAAAATATTGGTGAATTTGGGGAGTTTGTACTTTCATTAAACAAGCCAAAAAAAGTTTCATTAATTTCTGGAATTCATGTTAAAAAAATTTTCAAACAACAAATTGAAAGGTCGTTAAAAAGAAAAAAAATTGCTTTTACTTGGCATACCTCAAAAGATAACAAGATAGAAACTCTGAATCAGATCCAAAAAGATGTAAAAAAAGATCGTAGCGATCTTATTGCTGGACTAGGAGGAGGACGCTCAGTAGATACTGCAAAAATGGTTGCATTTAACCTAGATATTCCATTTGTGAGTGTTCCAACTGCAGCTTCACATGACGGGATGGCAAGTCCCTTTGTGTCCATAAAAAGTGACAAGCCTCATTCAATGGTTGCCACAGCACCTCTAGGGGTTTTTGTAGATATTGATATTATCAAAAAAGCTCCGACAAAGCTTCTGTCCAGTGGATGTGGAGATTTGATAGCAAATATGATTGCAGTCAAAGATTGGCAGTTAGGTCATGAAAAAACTGGAGAATATTATGGTATGTACTCAGCTGATTTATCGATGATGAGTGCCAAGATAGTTTTTGAGAATTCTAAAAAGTTTGCCAAAAAGGGATTAGATGCTAGAGTTATTGTTGAGGCATTAATTAGTGCAGGTGTTGCCTCTTGCATAGCAGGAAGCAGTAGACCATGTTCTGGAGCTGAGCATCTTTTTTCTCATGCATTAGACAAAATTGCACCTGAAAAAGGCTTACATGGTGAAAAATGTGGAATTGGATCAATAATGATGGCAAAGTTACAGGGACAAAACTGGAAAAAAATTGTCAAGACATTAAAAGAAGTTGGTGCACCAACAACTGCAAAGCAAATTGGCCTAAAAGACAAAGAAGTGATAGATGCATTAATGAGTGCACAAAATTTGAGGCCTGAACGATACACCATACTCAAAGAAATTAAAATGACAGAAAGAATTGCATTAAATCTAGCAAAAAGTACTAAAGTAATTTGATTTATGCTGCTTTAGGTTCAGGAGCTTTTTGTTCTGTAGTTTCAGTTTTCTTTTGAGTTTGTTTGTTTAGGTATGTCTCTACAAAATTGATTTTCTCTAAAGATGGGACAAACTTGAAGATATCTAATTGGATAAAGTGTTTCATAATTTGTAATCCATCTGCTCTCAAAATTTCTTCTGGAATGGTAATGTTGACTTCATTATTTTTTAATTCAAAATTTATTTTTGAGTTTTCCAAGGGTAATCTATTTTGTAAAATTCCTTCTATCTTGTCATTTGAAGAATCAAGGGATTTTTTTACATTAACATCATAAAGAATAGTTTTTCCTGCATACTTGTGGTTATAATCAATTTGAACCCTTCCTGAACCAATGAATCTTACAATTCCTCTTTTGTTGTCAATCTCTATTGTGTCACCTACGGAAACTTTTTCTGCATCTTCACCAAGTTTTCTGATTGGAATCATTCTAACTTTACCTGAATCTCTTTCACCAAATCCCTTGTCCGGAGTAACTTCGACAGTAAGTTTGTCCCCAACAGATGTTTTTGTTAGTGCTTCATCAAGTCCTTTGAGGACAGGATAAGAAACTTCACCAATTGAAACAAGTTTTGGTTGATACTTTACATTTGATTCATGGATTGAATGTGTTTTTGCCTCTTCTTCGATAGTGGTATCAAAAATTTCTTCAGTATCCTTTACTTTAGCAGTATAGTCTACAAGTATCAATGAACCTTTATCGAAAGTCAATGTGATCGGTCTCGAATTTCCTTATATTAAGTTAACATGAATTAGAGAGCTTTGAGTTTTTCTTCTGCTGTGTTAAGACCTGCTTGAGCATCTGTTTGATATCCCATCATAGCTAATGTCGATGATATTGAAGAAATTGTTCTCATTACATGATATCTGTTAACTTCTCCCATACATCCAACTCTAAACACTTTGCCTTTTAGATTTCCAAATCCTCCAGCCACTAGTACTCTAAATTTGTCAGAGAGTGTTGTTCTGAATGTTTTATCTTCTAATCCATCTAGATAGTTCAATGCAATTACAACAGTTGAACGAGAGTCTTCTTTTGCAAATGGAGTAAGACCAATTGCACTTAGGCCTGAATAGAGAGCTTCAGAACAAATTCTGTGTCTTTTAATTCTAGCATCTAGTCCTTCTTCAAGAATAATATCCATTGCTTCTCGGTATGCGTAAAGTAAAGGAAGTGCAGGTGTGAAAGGAGTATGTTTTGCTTCTTCATAATATTTGAAATATCTTGGAAGGTTAAAGTACATTGTATTTGGTGGATTGTCTATCATGTACTTTTTGGTTCTAGCATTAATACAGATTGGAGATATTCCTGGTGGGCATGCAAATGCTTTTTGTGCACCTGTCATTGCAATGTCGATTCCCCATTTGTCCATTTGGAGTTCTTCTCCACCTACGATTGATACGCCATCAACAACATAGTAAGAGTCATTTCTAGAGGTGAGATCTTTAATTCTATCAAGATAATTTATCATTGTTCCAGTAGATGTTTCATTCCAAACACAATAGAATGCCTTGACATCTTTATTGTTGTCAAATGCTTCTTTTATCTGATCAAAGGTAGCATTTTCACCAGGAGGGGTTTCAATTTTTATGGTTTCACCACCTGCCCATTCTATCATTTGAGAAAGTCGGGTGCTAAATTCTCCATTTACTGGAATTATTACTTTATCACCTTTTTTAATCAAGTTTACAACACCTGCCTCTACAGCACCAGTTCCAGAAGCTGAAAGACATACCGCATCTCCTTCTGTTTGAAAGACTTGTTTTGTTTTTTCAACACATGGTTCGTAGACTTGAACAAAATCATCACTTCTATGATTAATCATAGGCACATACATTGCCCTAGTTACTCTTTCAGGAACGTTTGTTGGTCCTGGTAACATTACTAAATATTCCAAATAATTTCGCCTGACTGTGTACTTCTTGGGGTTTATTTATAATTAAAGAATTGAAAGACGATCTTTTACAGAAATATTATTCAAAAAATTTCTTGTTCCTTCAGGTACTAGATCTTCCCATTCTTGATCGCTGATTATTAAATCTCGTATGTTTGTTCCCGAAAGCGTTTCCCTTTTAGTAAAAGGAATTGAAATAACTTTGACGTTTCTTTTTGAATAAAGATGCTTGGTTAATTCGTCATTTGTAAAAATTATATCAAATTTTGGAACAATAGTACCTATCAACTCAATCCATTTAACATGATTTTCAAGATCAGGAATGAAATAGATCTCGATTCTTTTTTTAACAGAATCATCAACTGAATCTAAAATCATCTCCTTTCGCTCTTCAGCAGAGAATGGATTGTTTTTTTGAGGAGGTTTATTTGAGCTTCCCAATCCTACCCACAGTTTTTCAACTTTAGATAAAGCAAAATGTAATGCATCCAAGTGACCTAAATGAAATGGTTGAAATCTTCCAATTAGCAGACCATTCATAGAAAAGGTAGGAAAATTTCTTTTTAAAAAACTATCATAAAGAGTTTGTTAAGATCTAGTTTATGGATTTTGTAAAAATTGATGGTGGATTTGGAGAAGGGGGTGGGCAAATAGTCAGAACTGCCATTACATTGTCGTGTATAACAAATACACCAATAATTATAGAAAATATTAGGAGAAACAGAAAAAATCCCGGATTAAAACGTCAGCATATAACAGCCATTAAAATTCTGGAAAAAATTTGTAATGCTACAGTAGAAGGAGGAGTAATTGGTTCAACATGTTTAAAATTTGTTCCTGGTAAGGTAAAAGATGTCAGTACAAAAGAAGATGTTGGAACGGCTGGAAGTATTTCTTTAATTCTTCAAGTCATAATTCCCGCATCAGCAATTTGTCAAAAAAAACTTGAACTAGTCATCAAAGGTGGGACTGATGTTCTTTGGAGTCCAACAATGGATTATACTCAACATGTTTTAAAAGAAGCATATGCAAGACTGGGAATAAATTTTTCAGTAAATTTAATCAAACGAGGTTACTATCCCAAGGGTGGAGGAGAAATAATGTTGAAAGTTTTTCCTTCTAAAATCAAACCAATATCTCTAATCAATAGAGAAACCAAAAATGTAAGACTGTTTTGTTCATTTTCTAAATTGAAAAAAGAAATTATTACTAAAAAGATTGAAAAGATAAAAGAAAAATTGATTGAAAACGATTTTGTTGTAAAATCTATAATTCAAAGGGAGGATGCCATTGATTCAGGCTCTTCTTTACTAATTGCTAGTATAGATAAGAATTCTATTATTGGCATTGATTGTGTGTATGATAAAAAATGTGATGAATTTAATTTAGATTTGAGAGAAATTATTGAAAACGATTTAGGAGTCGATGAAAATCTTGCAGATATGTTAGTTCTACCTGCAAGTTTAGCAAATGGCATGACTATTGTTAGAGTACCAAAGATTTCAAAACACTTAGAAACAAACCTGTTTGTTACTTCAAAAATTACAGGATGCAGATATGGTATTGGTAAATTACAAAATGGTTATGAGGTTAGAATAGAGGGAGTTTCAAACTCCAGCATCCAATAAAGATGCAAAAAATAGAATTGCTATAGAGATAACTACTGTGATTTCTCCTAAAATTATAATTTTTTTTCTTAATTTTTGAATCTGCTCCTTGGGCATTTGCTTTGACATTATTTTTTCCTCAACATCTTTTCGAATTATTCTTACATGCACAGTATATGTAATGATTAAGGCAATAACCAGAATTATCTTAATTATAAGATAGGTACCATAGCTTGTAGCTATTAACAATTCAGGTTTACTCAAAAGCATATGGGAATTATACAAACCAGTTCCCATGAGAATTATCAAAGATGGCACTGCAATTTTGTTGAATCTTTTTCCAACTCTAATCATAATTTGTAATCTATCCTCAATTGAATTTGACATGGTTTTAAGAAGTGGCGAGAAAACTATTCCAATGAATAATGAGCCACCTACCCATATTGCAGCCGAGATTAAATGAATCCAAGTGAGAATTGCTTGTTCTAATGGTGACACAATATATCGGCTCTTAAATCAAATATTATGTATTTGGATCTTGATAACCTTTTTTAGTTGTACAGAATGTGATACCAGTAAATTGGCACTTCAAAGTAAGATGATTGTATACGCCGCTATCGCAGGCCTACTAGCAATGATGGGAGGAATTGTATATTATGCAAGTTTGGATAATACCGAATTAGAACAAGTGGAAATTAAATTAGGAGAAGTTAAAGTAAAGGATGTGAATAAAATTGAAAATACTGCAAAGTTAGAAGTTGTATTTCTCGTAAAGAATCCAAGTGAGAAAACATTTACTGTTCCAGTAATTGGTTATCAATTATTTGCTGATGGGCAATTGTTAGGTTCAGGACAATATTCTACAGAAGATATTTCGATGCCAGGTAGAGCAGTGTTTTATTCAGGAGCAGAGATTCCATTGAAAAATACATTTGTTCTTGTAAAGTCTAAGGTAGATTCTCAGGTTTATGATTCAGTGTTGAATGATGAGATATCTAGTTTTAGGGCTGAAGGAAGTATTACAACTGAAACTTCTTGGAGTGTAATTGAAAAAGAATTTCAGACTAGTTTAAATTAAAAAAGTGGGCCGAATGAGATTCGAACTCATGATCACCGCCGTGTCGAGGCGGTATCCTAACCAGCTAGACTACCGGCCCATTGAAGTACAAGACTAGGTACTGACATTATTAACGTTTAACAAAAGCATGAAATGAGAAAAGGCTAAAGAAATGTCAGGATTCACTGAAGAAGAAAAAAGAGGTCTTTACAGGGCTATTTATTCTCGAAGAGATGTAAGATCCCATTTTACTTCAAAACCGATTGAAAATGAGATTTTATCAAAAATTCTACATGCAGCGCATCATGCACCTTCAGTAGGATTTTCTCAACCTTGGAATTTCATTTTGATAAAAGATAATTTAACAAAAAAGAAGATCAAAGAGTCTTTTGAAATTGAAAAAAACCGTTCTTCACAACTAGTCGAAGAACCAAGAAGATCAAAATATCTTTCCTTCAAACTTGAGGGAATTTTAGAATCACCTGTCAATCTTTGTGTAACATATGATCCATCAAAATTTGGTCCTTTTGTAATTGGTAGATCTAGCATTCCAGAAGCTGGATTATACAGTGTTTGTTGTGCAATTCAGAATTTATGGCTTGCAGCAAGAACTGAAGGAGTTGGTCTTGGATGGGTAAGTATACTTTCAAATGATATTCTTAGAGATGTTTTAGAACTACCCGAACATGTTGTTCCAATTGCATATCTATGTTTAGGATATGTTGATGAGTTTTCAGAAAAACCAGATCTTGAAAAGGCAGGTTGGCTTCCTAGACTTGATCTTAAAGATGTAGTATTTTTTGAAAAATGGGAACAAAAAGACAATTCTGATTGGAAAGAAATTCAGGAAATGATCAAAAGCAACCTTGATTACGCTTAAATAATTACAAGTATTTTTTTTTCTGGGCTTGTGGCGCAGAGTCATTTTTGACGCGAAACATGGATAGCGCGGTAGCCTCCTAAGTTACAGGTCGAGGGATCGAAGCCCTCCAAGCCCGTATACTCCAGGATCCGAGACCTGCTTTTAAGCAAATCAAATATGACATTGTGGAGAAAAATAATGTCTACTAAAACAAAGGAGAAATCTGCAACAAAAGCTCTTCTGCAAGATAAAAATGTACAACGCTGGTATGACAACACAAGTAGAGGTAGCAAGCTAAATGCAGACATTAGACTACGCAGATTGAATCTATTTTGTTACAGGACAAATACTACACCATCTTTTCTTGTAAAAATGGGAAAAAGAGACATCATCAAGCTTGAGAACATATTATTTGATCATGTGTCATGGCTTGAATCACAAAACTATGCACCAAACTATATCGATGGAATACTCAAATCAATAAGATCATGGCTTGTCTTCAACTACATAGAGCCAAAAAGAAAGATAAGAATTGCAAATGCAGGAATACCAGTAAACATACAAGACGAGCAGGTACCTACCAAAGAACAATTACAGTCGATCCTCAATGTTGCAAATCCTAGAACCAGAACTAGTATCAGTTTGATGGCATTTTCAGGTATTAGACCACAAGTAATGGGAAATTATGACGCAAGTGATGGTCTCAAATTAGCTGACTTGAATGATCTAGTGATTGAAAATGATGGTAGAACAGTTAGTTTTGCACAAATACCTGCAATGATTACTGTGAGAGCATCACTAAGCAAGACCAAAAATAAGTACTTTACATTCTTGCCTGCAGAAGGATGCGAATATGTTCTAGGCTATATGAGAAAAAGAACCTCATCTGGCGAAAACCTTACCAAAAATTCACCTGTAATATCTTTGGAGCAAGGATATCAATCAAGAAGAGGAAGTAAAACTCTCAAATCATCTACAGAATTAATCACAACACCACGAATTACATCAGATATTAGAAAAGCAATCTGGAGCATAACTAAAGCAAGACCGTATGTCTTGCGTGCATACTTTGATACTCAGTTACTATTAGCTGAAAGCCATGGAAAGATGACTCATGCATACAGACAGTTCTTTATGGGACATAAGGGAGACATTGAGGCAAGATACACTACAAACAAAGGAAGGTTAACTGATGAGATGATCTCAGACATGAGAAGTGCATACTCTAAAAGCCAACAGTTTCTGTGTACCATAAATAGTAAGAACAGCAATTCTGTTCAAAACAAAAAAGAGATGTTACTTGACATGTGGAGAGAACAAGCAAAGTTATATGGAATTGATCCTGTAAAGATCAAGATTGAAAAACAAAGACAAAGAAAGAAAATTAATAATTCAAATGATACAGACAACGAAATAATTTTTGACATTGAACAAGAAACAGATGCAATAAGACAAGAAATAATGAAGACAATGTCATCATCTGTAACATCTACTAACGAAATCCAACAGAAACAATACGATGGAAAGATAATAAAAAATGTGAACAATTATTACATTACATATGTCAAGGGTGGGAACCGATAAAGGAATTAACACGTAATCGTGTCATTGTGAGAAAACAAAAATGAAACAACTAATTTTTTGTAGAATCATTATTCATTAATCTTAACAATGATTCTACTACATCTTCTTTTGTTTCATATGCATCTTTTGTGATTATTGACATCAACAAATTTACTAGTTTGATATACGGTTTGATTGCTTGACTAATAACATAGTCAACAAACTCGTGTTGCAATGTATCTATTGCATCTGCAATATTTTCAGAATAGATTGTAATCGTGTTTTCGTCAACTTTTCCCTCTATCTGCGAATCACTTTGAGGAGACCATACTAGATCAGATTGTTGGTTATTGCCTGTAATTTTTTGCAGTCTATCTAGCTCTGCAAGTAATAATGCATGTGATTTCTTTTGATTTGAACAATTTTCTTTCATAATATGGTATTGTGGTTTGTATAAAAGCAAAAATTGGAAAATTTTCCGCTTATATACAAATCATTTATCATATTGCATGAAAAAAGATCACACAAAAACAATAGAAAATACAACTCTGAAGAAGAATGACCAGAAGGAGGTGCAGCAGTAAAAATGCCTCCATTGGACATGATACTTTTGATAGTGTCTCTTGTCAGTATGGTTGGATTGCCATTTGCCATAGGAGGATCCCTCCAGTCAGGAATGATGCAGAGAATCAGAATTGAGGAGAATGCAGTACGATTTCTCACAATACTGGGAATCGCAGTAGTAAATGGTATTGTGATATCTCCTTTGGTACAACAGGTCATTGTAGATATGCAGCCTCTAGATACAGTACTAACAGTTGCAATAGCAGGCATATGCGGAGCAGTATCGTGGAAAACATTTTCGTGGGGAACAAAACGAGGAGAGGAGCTGTTTTCAGACAATCTTTCTTCAGTTACAGAACACCTAGAGCAGGCTGTAACTACAATCAAAGAGACAGCTACATCAATGAGAGAAGATCACAGACAAGATGTAAACTCTATTCAGGACATGGTGACAAAATTTACAGATACTCTGAAAATGGATAAAAAGGTAAGTGAATTTCTGCAAAGAACAGTAAAAAAGGAGATGGAAGATGTGCATATTCCACGAATATTCAGATACTGTAATGAAACACTTGACATGTGTCGTATAAACAACAACGAACTTGTAGACAGAATAGAAAAGCTATTTGAGAAAATAGATAACAATGAAAATACAGAAACAATGACATCATCTTCTGTTTCTGAGGACATACAAATACCACAAGAGACCGCAATTAGGGCAAAAATAAAAGAGGAACAACAAAGGCAAAAACCAACAGGTCCAACTGACATCCAAAAGAGTCAAAAGATTCTAAATATGACATCTATTAGTCTTGCAGAATACAAACCAAAACATCACAAAATATGCGTAGTAATGCACAATCTAATCAAAAACCGACAGGACACAGACAACAAGTCATACCGTCCAAGTCTATCTGACATTGCAGGAATGTCAGGTGTCAACAAGGCTGATGTCAAAATCCGACTGCAAAATCTTGCAAACATGGGATTAGTATCAATTAGTCCATCTGAAACATCATCCCGAATAGAGCATAACCTATCAGGCAATCTAGAAAAACTGTTCAATCCAGTCCTTGAGAATCAACGTGAGGGGGGAATAGAGTCATTTTTCCTCATTCAGGAGGCAAAAAGACACCATCTTGACCATGCGTACTATTTTGAGGTCCTAAAGCAAGACATCATAATAGAGCAGCCAGATGCAATATCCATACCAATACTGGACAATGAGAGTTTTGATGTGGCAAATGCTGTTGCAATAGAGATAGAATCACCGCAAGAGATACGAGCCCTCCAGAACAGGTCAAGTCAAATATGACAAAGAATCTAAAATGGTTCTCCAAAGTTGAAGTTTGGTGCTATGAAGACACTCAAGACAAGATTCAGAAGATCTTGGACTCTATAGCCCCCGAATATGGGAAGAAAATCACAATTATGCCGGTTCATGGACACAGTTCATCGGTATAGTTCCCACACTTTTTATTATAATACATAGAATATGGCATTTTTTGTGAACTGTTCTGGTGAACTGAACTGGTGAACCGTTACTGGTTGGGTGGTAGATTTTGGAATCTACTAACTATCTATTTTATTCTCAAACAGCATTAGAAAGTTCAACTAGTCTCAGTTTCTCACGTTTTTCCTGAGATAATATATCATCGTATTTTTCCATATCAAGATACTTTTTGATATTAGACTCTACCAATTCATTTAGTACTTCAGGTTTTAAGGCATCTAGCTCCCATGATTTATCCCCATATTCAGTGACATACTTTTTTGACCTAGAATCTGACTTTTTGACAAGATTTGGAGGTGGATTGTATTGTTTTATCTGGTCCATTGTAAGGGCAATCTTTTCAACTGATACCGTACACAAAAGCTCATCTAGTCTGTCTTGTATGTCTCGTACCATATCCATCCCACTTGGGTCATGATCACCAAGATACAATATGTGACATTGTTTTTCCTCTGATGTTTGATATATGAATCTCTGAGCTGCCTCATGAATTGCACTAGCTGAAGAGTATCCCTTGTTTGGAAGCAAAAGGACATGGTATCTACTAGTTAATGTACGCAGTATTCCGGCAAGTGCCTCTTTTTCTACAATTACCTCCACATAATGATCTTGGTCTTTCCATCTTGGTAGTCTGTATGAGTTTATTGCAGCAGTGATAAATTCGGTTACATCATCAAACTCATTTGGCATAATTATCTGCCGTACCCTGTCTTCTATTGTATCCCAATCTACTAGTCCTGACATTCTAGCATCTTTGAGGACACGGCTTGTAAGTTGGTATGAACCAAGATTGTTAGGGACGATATCACGTGAGACAAGCTGATAGTATACTTGCCTTACAGTAAGGTTGTAGCCCATCTCTTCGTATTCTTCTACTATACTGATTATGTGATAAAGTAGTTCTTGGGTTTTATTTCTAAAGTTTTTTTCAATGTATTTTATTTTTGCCGTGATTGAACTAGAATGGGGTTTGGTTTGAAATATACTGATGATTTGATCGTACACCTTATCTAGAATTATATTGTTAGATTAAAATTTAAGATATAGACAATATAATACCTTTTTTGTAGATAGTGAAAATTAATTATTTTATATTTTGTCAATACTTCAACAATTATCTTCTGATATTTTTGCAACAACTAGAAGTTGAAAATATTGTCATGAAAGTAAGAGCAATAGAAACTTGAACGGCCACTTAGATCAGAGTCTCTAAAAGTCACCAAAGCATTATGTGTTAAGACCATCTATTGAGTATGATTCTAAATTTGAAGAAAAGAAAAACACATAGAATATAGTTTATTCTAAAAACTATCACGTAGAAAGTTTAAGAAGAATTTACAAGATAAGAATTGTATACAACAATAAAATAAGACATCTCCAAATTAATTTGCATGATTTCACATATGTGAAAAATGGTTTTATATGAATTTATGATTAACAAAACTTTCACATATGTTACAAAATATTAAATAATTTTTTTTACATTTATTTTCTTACTGATGAAATCTAAAAAGAACAAAATTACAATGGATAATGATTTTACCAATTTGCTCATAGTAGTATTGGGTAGTGGATTTTTGATGTCTTTAATACTAGCTGGATTAGTAGAATCTGATGAACGATCAGCGATCTTCTCACATTTGGCTATAGGGTTAGGTGGGACATTAGGAGGATTAATGCTTAAAATGCACAATATAAAATCTCAATTGTAAAAAAATCACTTATTATTTTTCTTTAAAAATTGTTTTTATAATGTTGTGACGCTACTCTAAATTTCACATATGTGAAAAATGGTTTTATATGAATTTATGATTAATAATGCATGACTTCTAAAAGAAGAATACCAGATTCAAAGATACAATTAAACAATTCTACATTTGAGGTACTATTCGCAGTAGAAGAAGGACCTCATACAAATGATTGTATGGTTCGTTCATTACGAAGACTACCTTCTTCAATTAGTAGAGATACTTCTATTTTAATAAAACATGAACTTGTTGAGAGGTGTGAAGATGATAAAAAACCTGTCTTTTGTGTTACAGATGAAGGAAAGAAGTTTATCGATATGTCTATCGCATTTGATGATTATTTATCTGACTTCAGAGAATTTGTTCAAAAATTAATGAAAAAACCAGTAAACAAAGGTGGATGTTTTGGGTGCTGATTTAATTACTTGTACTTATAAGGATGTCAAACAACGACAAAAGACAGTATACGAAAACTTACAGGATCCATTCGCAGCAAAACGATTATTTTCAAGAATAAAATATGCTGGAAAAAAAGAAAAGCTTGATTCAGAATATCTAAAGCAAGAAGGATATGACTATGTATTTAGAATACAAAGATCAATTCAATATAAGCTGATAAGTGGATCTGTAGCACCTGCATCAGATCCAAATAATCCAAATTATAGACTAGATTGGGAAATATCTACTACTGGTTATAATGATACTAGAATAGCAACCTCATTTTATGCATTAGAGAACAATACTGATTATGGAAATCCTATATTGCAACACAGAGTACCAATTGCACTTGCTGCATCTATTGCTACAGGTATTGGATTGTTAGAAGTATCTGGGAAGATTACCTCAGGATTTACTATGTTTGGTTCTTCTGTTGCATCTTATCTAATAATTGGTTCTGTTGTGGCTCTCATATCTGCTGGACTCATAGTTGGTGTATCTGTATGGGCTAGTGCAAATGCATTATACGATATGGAATATCTGATCTCTATGGGTAATCATCAGTATGAGGAGAAACAATATTCTCAATCATATGAAACATTCGTCAAGGCAAAAACCATATTTGATACAAATAATTGGCATTCTGATCATTTGAAACGAGGGCAGTATCTTCACATGTTATCTATTATTGGTATGGGAAGTTCTTTACAAGCACAAAGTAACTTTGGTCAGATAAAGTCTTTCTCAGAAGAGTCTGAAGTGGAATACCAAAATGCAATAGATCTATACGAGGGCAAATTCAATACAGAAAATGCATGGATTGGAAAAGCAATTAATGCGATTTATAAACATCCAGAAATAGCATTAAATTATTGTTCAAAATTTGATTCAATTAATTCGCACATGTGCCAAGGTGAAGCTTACTCTTACATGTATAGTATAGAAAAAGCACCACTTGAAAAAGCAGAAGAGCAGTTTGATATTGCATTAGACATGACAGAATCATCAGAACAAAAGGGTAAGATTCAAACAGATATCGATAACATACGTGGCTACTATAATTTGCCAGAATCATAGAAAAGACATCCTATTTTTTATTTTACATAGCAATAACTAAAACATTATAAAATATAGTGATTATAGTACTTTAAAATCTTGAAAAAATCAATAAAATTAGAGGTTTCGAATGCTGGAGAAGGCGAGAACCTCCAAGCCCGTTCTACAAATTTTTTTGAAATTTAAATACAAAGATTCATAGCTTGGATTATGCAAGTTGTAGTTGTTTCAGGTAGTCCAAGAAAAAATGCAAACACTTCTCTAATCATGAAGTATGTGGTAGAATATATACAAACAAAAAGTGTTGATGTGAAATTTATCAATCTTTCAGATGATCAAATTGAATGTTATCGAGGACCAGATGAAGAATACAATGATGCAACAAAAAATGCTGCCAATGATTTAATGGATGCAGATGTTTGGCTGATTGGATCACCTATTTACAATTCATTTTTTAGTTCATCACTGAAAAATCTATTTGAGTATGTAAATTACAAAAAAACTGAAGGAAAAGTTGCAGGCATAACAATTGTGGCTGCTGGAAACATAGGTTTTATTGATGTTCAGACACTAATTACCCAATTATTATCATATTTTCGAATAATAGCAAACCCAAAAGCCGTGTTTATTACCACTGATTCAATTTCAGATAATGGTATTTCAGAAGACACAAAGAAGAGGCTAAGAGAGATGGTAGACAGTACCTTAGAATTAGCCATAAAATTACATCAAAATTAGTATTATGAAAATACCAATGAAGTTCTTATAGTTAATTTTAAACAAAATTAATTTTCTTTTTCAAAGAATTTAAAACTAAAAATATTATTTAATGAAGTACTCTTTTCACAGAAATTTGTATGAGATATTTTCAAAAAATATCAGATTCTTTACTGAAATTATTAATCTGGATAAATTGATACTTTTTTGTAGTTTGGTTTTATTGAAACAACGACTGTAATTCGGCATATATAATATAATTTAAAACAGAAATTATTCAATCTGAATTGAATTATTTGTTGGAGTTAATTTGGCAAAACAAATTGTTTTGGAAAAATGCTGTAATTTGTTGATAGAGTAAAAACTAACACCAAAAATGATCTTAGTGCTGAAATTATCAAGGTTATGTTTTTTCCTACCATCTCTTAAACTATAAAAGTCAAATATTAACAATTTCTAGAGATAAATGATGAGCGAAAAACGAGATCCAACAGAATTGTGTTCATGTAAATGCCATTATGGTGGAGCAGTAAGTTGTCCAAGTTGCAAAAATAATCATGGCATTGTTTGTTGCCATTGTAAGGATTAGCTATTTACTTTTCTTATCAGATGCTAACATCTTCAGATTAGCGAGTTCTGTTTTTAATGATTCAATCTGTACTAGAGTTTGGAGGTTTGAGATCTCTTGATTCAATCGTTCAATTTCCTCATCTTTTATTTTGACAGATTCTTTTAATTGGTTTAATTCACCAGATAGTTGATTTTGTGCTTTTTTGATTTCAGAATAACTCACTTGATTTTCAGGGGTGGCATAGACTTGCGTAGTTACTGAACTACTCAAGCTTTTTTTTTCGGTGTGAGTATGACTAGCTTCCCATTTTTTCATATAATCAGCGCTTCTCTGTGATAGCCAACACATTAGAGTTAGGAACCATGTAATGGGTACGGCCATGATAAAAACGAATTCAAGTATGGGTGCAAAGTCAACAAAATAAGGCCAAAGTCCTGTTAGAACTGCTGCAAATACTCCAGTCACCACTGTAGCCAGATGGTTTCCAAGATATCCCATGAGATATGGGGAAAATTCATTGTTTATAATAGTAATGCTGAAACCAAAAAATGAGATTAAAAAGAAAAAGGTGCCGAGTTTATTGGTCTTCTTCTGGAGTGGTGGCTTTAGGCATGTCAGATTGTAAGATCTGGATTTTTTGTAATAACTCAGTTCTCAGATCTCTTGCAACCCTTCTAACAGTTGGTCTTGGAACACCTAGTTCGTCTACAACTTTGGTGTATATGTCCTGTTTGTCGGTAACTCCCTTGTCAAGATAAGAATTAATTGCTTCTTTAATGATCGTGCTCTGATTTGTACGATTCAACGAATTCTAGATTTTTATCGTTCTATATAAGACTATAACTTCTGAAATGAAAAAATTGTAATTTCAAATAAAATAAAATAATTGGACGAATGAAAATTTTACAAATAGAAAATTATATTTTAAAAAAGTAAATTTAAAGTTACAACGAAAAACGTACTGATGGGTATAGATTTTTCAATTTTGATAAAGACAATATGAGAATTTTTAGAATATTACAAAAAGACTCTTATGATAAGACTATACAAGATTCTTGTTGAGTACAGTAAAAATAGAAACTGATTTTGGAGGAATTTCATTTAAACTTCTTCCTGAACTAGCACCTGAAACCGTAAGAAATTTTGAAAAATTAGCTAAAGAGGGATTCTATGATGGTACATTATTTCATAGAGTTATTCCTGGGTTCATGATTCAGGGAGGAGATCCTAATACAAAAAGTAGCAATAAGAGTTCTTGGGGAATGGGAGGACCAGGATATACTGTAAAAGCAGAGTTTAATTCTAGATCACATCTTCGTGGGATTGTTTCGATGGCACGAGCACAGGATCCAGATAGTGCTGGGTCGCAATTTTTCATTGTAACTACTGACAGCACCTTTCTAGATAGACAGTATACTGTATTTGGCGAAGTAATTGAAGGAATGGATGTTGCCGACAAAATTGTAAACTTGCAGCGTGACCAAAATGATTGTCCTCTAGAAGAGGCAAAAATGATTCATGTCACAGTGGATTAAATGAATGTAAAGATTTTTGGAATAATAATTATTCTTTTACTTATTACTGTTGTTCCTGATGTCTATGCCCAGACTTCAATCGATGAAAAGGCTAACCACAAATCATTAGAAGTTGTCATAAATTCGGCAGGTAATGTTAATGTTAAACATGTTATTAGTTCATCAAATTCACCAAAGCAAGTTGATTTGGTTTATGGAACAGTCTCAAATATTTCCGTAACAAATGAGCAAGGAGAAAAGACACAATTTTCAATGGTTGGAGAAAATGTCATATTGATTCAACCCTCCGATGAGGATTCAATTATAGAATATGACCTTGATAATGCACTTGTTCAAAAAGATAATGTATGGAAATGGAGTTTCAGGTATCTTGAGACAACTTCTTTTATTTTACCAGAGGAAGTTGATCTGATTTTTGCAAACAAAATACCTGTTTATTTGGATGAAAAAAAAGGAATTGCATGTCATGGATGCCAAATGGTTTTGGAATATTCCATAAATGAACCAAAAATTTCTGAGAATGTGAAATGGGAAGATAAAGAATTTGTTGTAGAAATTCAAAGTCATTCAAATATTGATGGATTTATTTTTGATCAACCAACAAAGAGCATTACTTTTGATGTTTCCAAAGAAAATAGATTTGTTAACACTATTATTCCCTTAGAATTGTTATGGGGACCATATGCAGTATTTTTAGATGAAGAGCAAATTTCTTTTCGTGAATATAACAATAATGGAACTCATGTATGGTTAAACATGAGACCTGAGAATTCTGGTGAGATTTCAATAATTGGAACCACGGTAGTACCAGAATTTCCAATAATTGCTCCTTTGGCAATTGGCTTTTTGATGATAATGATATTGCCAATTATAAAAAAACTTAATCTCCGCTAGACCCACATGAACAAAACCCATATTCATCAATTCGTACATCACAAATCGGGCACTTTTCTCCATAATCTACTTCCCATGGCTCCTTGCCATAAAGTTTGAAATGATCATCTATCTCCAAAGGTATCTCGCGCTTTTTTTCCAATGGTTTGTATACATGGTTAAACTATACATACATTATTGAAAAATTATGAAAGTTGAATGTGGGTGTCATTGCATAAAGTGTGGAAGTACAGAATTAGAATCAAATAGAATTGGTCAAATTGAGGATGATGGATATTTTGACATGCATCACACATGTAAACAATGTAACACTCATTTTGATCATTTAGAGGGAGAAACTTTTGACAAGTGCGAAAAATGTCAATATAAAATTAGTTAGTTAATGATTCTTGGACAAAATAATGTGCTCTATTTTCTTGAGAATTTTTGTAGATTTCTCTGTTTGAGGCCATCTTAGCAAGGGACTTGGAAACATCCAGTGGACTTGCAGCCCATCCGTATTCTCTTAATTGCTGTACAGTTTCAGTTACTGTTCTTGGAGAGTTAAAAAATCCACTTGTTTCTAAAATGCGTAATTTGGATTTAATTTCATGGAAATCAATGGACTTTGGTTCATTAAATTCAGGTTCGAAAGCTTCGACATCCTCCAAATATTCTAACCTATTTTGCGTAGGTTCGACAATTTGGTTTGAGGATTCAGTTTCTTGATTATTGTTTTCATAGTAGATTTTGGCTTGTTTTTCTTGCAAAAGATGCGACACATTTTCAATTATTTCAGGTAAGGTATTATTATCAACGTAGAAATCTCTAGAATCAACTTCGATTTCAATATCGCCTAGCTTTAGCTTTATTCTTGCCATTTACCTATAAATCATAAAATTTTGATTTATTTTGTTAGCTCTAAGTAGCTTTAAGATTAGATCAAAACTTTTACACATATTATTTGGTTTTTTTTCTATTCAGATTAAAAAGAAATTTTGATATTTCTTTT
Organism: Nitrosarchaeum sp.; assembly: GCA_965223865.1. GTDB lineage: Archaea > Thermoproteota > Nitrososphaeria > Nitrososphaerales > Nitrosopumilaceae > HKST03. Next base: position 447,450 of record OZ245020.1, on the reverse strand, counting down.
CATGAGTTCTGCCAAGAAAGTAATGGTTTTTGTTATTGCGATTGGTATTTTTGGATATTCACAATATGCTTCAGCATCTCAGATAGGCATAGAAGTAACACAAAGTGATCTTATTGAAGAAAATGAAATAGAATCAAAGTATAATATAGTATTAGAATTTCAGAATCCATCATTTTTGGTTTTAACAGCTGGTGAAACAGAATTTTTCATAGTTGAAAATGATGTTATGGTAGGAAAGGGAAAGTTGGATCCTTTTATTTTACCATCTCTAGGAAGTAGTTCTGTAAAAGGAAGTTTTACAACAAATTCTAATTCAGATTCAGAATCTCCGGTGGTAAAAATTACAGGGGTTACAAATTATGATGTATTTCTTACATCAATTGATGTACCTTTTGTATATTATCCCACAGATGAACAAGCAAGAGAATTTATACGCTAAATTTATTTTTTTAAAGAATGCTTACTGTTTTTGGTTCTACTGCTTTAGATACTATCAGAACACCAAAAAAAACTCTAAAAAATGTTTTAGGAGGTGCTGCAACATTTGCAGCTATTTCAGCTAGTAATTTTGTAAAAACAGGATTGATTGCTGTGGTAGGAAATGATTTTCCAAATGAGCACCACCAGATTTTATCAAAATATCTTGATTTGCAAGGCTTTACTGTACAGCAAGGAAAGACTTTTCGATACGATGGAAAATATGATAATACGTTAAGTATCAGAGAAACGTTGAAGACAGAACTTAATGTATTAGCTGATTTCAAGCCTACTGTTCCAGATGAATACAGAAAATCTCAATTTGTTTATCTGGCAAATAATGATCCAGACCAAAATTCTAAACTGATCAAAGAATTTGACAAGGTAAAATTTTCGATGTGTGATACTATTGAATTCTGGATTTCTTCAAAACGAGATTCCGTAATTAAGATGATAAAAGAAGTAGATGCTGTTGTGATAAATGACGAAGAGGCAAAACTTCTTACAAAGGAATTCAATTTAATAAAATGTGCAAAAAAAATGATGGAATGGGGAACAAAATATGTGATTATTAAGAAGGGAGAACATGGCTCACTCATGTTTTTTGATGATGTGATATTTCCATCAGCAGGATTTTCATTGGAAGATGTTGTTGACCCCACAGGTGCAGGAGATTCATTTGCAGGTGGTATGATTGGATATCTTGCAAGTAAAAAGTCAACTAATCTTTCAGAAATAAAAAAGGCAGTAGTTTATGGAAATGTTTTAGGTTCTTTTGCAGTTGAAAAATATGGTTTAGCAGGATTGCTAAGTCTAAAAAAATCTGATATTACAAAAAGGATTAGATTATACGAAAAAATGATTAGATTTTAAAAAAACTTAAGTTCAATTATTTCTACAAATCATCAAGCATTGCCACCAGATAATTCTGAAAAAAAAGATAGACTAGAAACTATCTTCAAATTACAACAAGGACTTGCAGATATGATGAAGTTAGATAGATATCCCGAGGATTCAGAAGGACGTGTTTCTTCATTGTGTACAGCTATTATTCATGAAGCAGTAGAGCTACAGAGAACAACAAATTGGAAATGGTGGAAAATGCCAACTCCTTTCAATGAAGCAGATGCAAGAGAAGAACTAATTGATATTTGGCATTTTGTTGTTCAAGCATCTCTAGAATTGAATCTAACTCCAGATGATATTGTAGAAGAGTATAGAAAAAAGAATGAAATCAATCGAGAAAGACAAAGAACTGGATATTGATCTAAATTACTTTTTGTTTAATTATCTCAAGATTTGTTTCATTTATCATATTAACTAACTTAACTTTTTTTTGAAAATAATTTACTTCAATTTGGGTTACCGTGAGGAATGGTTCAGGACTATTTGAACCAATAATTTTTCCATTGCTATCAATCCCATTTTTATGTAATTGAATTAGTGAATGACCAGCTTTATGTCCCCATACTTCTTTACCACATACAATGATGGTTTTGATATTTTGGTTCTGATTTACAAATTTCACAATAGAATCAATTCCTTTATTTTCTGAAAAAAGTCTACCTGCAAGAGAAATCTGCTTCATAATCTCAGAATTTGCAATATTTTTTAGAAGATTTATGCTTGATAGTGTGCATATGGCAATAGTAGAATCGTTATTTCCAAGGAAAGATTTTTCAGGAATTGGTAGAATTACTTTACATATCTCACCAATCATATTCCCAAAACTATTCATTTAATATTCCACGCAGAGATTTTGCTATAAATTCGATGTTTTTAGCGGTTATTTTTGGATGAATTGGAAGTGATAATACATTAGATGCTGCCCATTGCGTTATAGGTAACTTTGTTTTTTGTTTGTAAAATGGAGTTTTATGAACTGGAATAGGATAATACGTTGTAGCTCCAATTCCTTTTTGATTTAGTTTTTTCAAAATATTATTTCTTTTTTTAGTGCTAATTGTATACAAATACCAATTTACTTTTTCATATTTTCTTGGCGTAGGAATTTTTATTTTGAGATCTGAGATTAGTTGTGATAATAAACGGGCATTTTTTTTTCTTGCTTCCAGAAACTTTGGTAGTTTTCTTATTTGTATAGATGCTATAGCTGCATTAATTTCAGACAATCTAAGATTCAATCCAAATATTTTGGTATCATATCCATAAACCATCCCATGGTTTCTAATCATTAGGAGTTTATCTCGAAGTTTTTTGTTATTTGTTACAATAAATCCTCCTTCTCCAGCTGTCATAACTTTTGCAGGATACATACTGTAACATCCTAAATCAAAAAATGTCCCAGTTTGTTTTCTTTTAAAAGTAGAACCAAGTGAGTGAGCAGAATCTTCTATAACCATTAAATTATATTTTTTTGAAATTTCTGAAATTCTATCTACATACGCAACATTTCCATAAAGATGTACAGGAATGATTGCTCTAGTTTTTTTAGTAATTTTTTTTTCTAGATCATCAGGATCTATTGTATAATTTTCTTTTAAAATATCAACAAATACAGGTTTTGCTCCACTAGATACAACTGCATTTGCAGTAGCAACAAAAGTAAAAGATGGTATTAATACTTCGTCACCTCTTTTGATATCTAAGGCATAAAGTGCTGCTTGTAAAGCAGATGTACCAGAATTTACTGCAATTGCATATTTTGACTTAACATATGATGATGCTAGTATTTCAAATTCTTGCACATTCTTACCACCTAGATTTGAAGACGATGTGAGTAAGCCCTCTTTTAGAACTGAAGTGACGGCTGATATCTCCTCATTTCCCAAATAAGGAGCATTAATAGGTATTTTCAACAGTAATTTCTCTCATTACCAGTCTATAAATCTCAAGTAAACATGAATTTTTATATTTCAAAATTTGGCAGACCGCATAATGAAACCCAGACATCTTGAAAGGACTGATACTGCATACAAGATTTATCTCTACATTTTCTATGTTTGTGGATTCGTTATGGCATCATCTTTGGTGTTTGGAGTTTACGTAACTACAATGGAATGGATGGAGAATGGAACCTATGTTATGGGGGAAGCAATCCACAATACAGTTATTCCCTTTGAGAATTTTGCTAGGGTTTCAACATGGATATTTTTTTCAACAATAATTGGTTGGTATTGTGTTTCTAGAATTGGATGGAGAAGAACTGCTGGAAATAAGATTGTTGGTTGGAGAATGGCACTATTACAATTAATGTTATTGGGATTTGCAATAATTACATTTTATGAAGTATTATACAATTTTACAGTTCTAAATGCACAAATTACAGCTGGAATAATAGATGGACAAGTTCCTGATATAGATAAATTATCTGTAGCATACCCGGATCCTGAAAGACCTTGGAACCTAGTTTTTGCAACCAAAATATTTCTTTCGGCATTTATTATTAGTGCTCATGCATTTTATCTTAGTGTCAAGCCAAGAAAAAGCTTAGATGAATGAGTAGAATTTGAAAATTATTTCTCAGAATTGAAAAGTTTTCCTAATTTTTCTTGGTCAGATTTCACTTTATCAAACACCTTTCCATGTGTTGGATTACAAAACTTCACTTTTTCGCACGAGGATTCTTTTTTCGTGTTTCTGAAATTAATCTTCCACACCATAAACAAAGTTCTTCATTCATCGAACCAAGTGTCGATTCTGTAAATGTACAACTTTAGTAGCTCTTTTCTTTTGGGTGAAGTGAATTTAGAAATTAGCCATTTTGGGAGGGAATCCAAATATTTTTTGTAGTATGAAAGGATTTAGTCTATTTGTACATTTTTTTCATTCTATTTTATAGTGTTCTGAGAGCAAAATTTTCTAAATTGTTCTTCAAAATGCTTTGAGACCATGAAAAATTAACTATTTTTTGCCTATGAAAATACTCTAGAATATTTTTTCCATAAAATTCTATATAGAATATAAAGAATTTCAATTGAATTTTTCTATTAGAATGATAATTCAAGTATATGGGATTATTCGGTTCTAGTTCCAAGACTACAAAATGTAAAAAGTGTGGCACTGTACTTCCAGATTCAGAACGTCTAAAAAAACATCAAGAAAAAGCCCATAATAAAAAAAAATGAAAAATGTAGGGTTTGTGGGAATGAATTTCAGACTAGTGATGAATTAAGAAAACATAAAAAAAATTGTAAATGATTTAATTAGTTAGTTTAATCCTGATTCATATCTAGGTGGTCTCTTCAAAGCTTTTTCAATGGCTTCTAAATTTGCTATCTCATTTTTAGAATTCATCGTTAAAGTTTTAACCATCTCTGGGCCTAATTGGACTGCTTGTTCAGGTAAAGTTTCAAGAAATTTTTGAAGTCCTTTTTTGTAATTTTCAATAAGTTCCAGACCTTCTTCTATTGTCATAATTTTTTTTGATTTGTCTAGTATTCAAGTCTTCCAAATTTTTTGTTATTTGTAATTATTTTAAATAACTTTATAGGCATAATTCTTAAAATTGTTTTGAATTGGATATCACAGAAAAAGTTGGCTTAATTGAACGTCCTCCTACTGAAGAAGTAGTTACAAATAATGAATTAATTGAGTTATTCAAAACAAATTCATCTCCCAAGCATTACATTGGTTTGGAAATTTCTGGATTTTTACATTTAGGTAGTTTGATTAGTACTGGTTTCAAAATTAATGATTTTGTGAAAGCTGGAGTAAAGTGCACAGTCTTTCTTGCAGATTGGCACACTTTGATCAATGATAAACTAGGAGGTGATTGGGAAATTATTTCAAAAGTTTCAAAGTATTATCAAGATGCTTTTAAAATAGTTTGTCCAGAAGTAAATATTGTTTTAGGATCAGAACTTTATCAAGAAAAAACTGAATATTGGTCTGAGCTGGTGAAATTCACCAAACACATGTCCCTTGCAAGAACAATGAGGACACTTACAATTATGGGCCGTTCAGAAAATGAGGAAAAAGTTGATCTTGCAAAATTGTTGTATCCACCTATGCAGGCAGTTGATATTCACTCATTAGACGTGGATATTGCTCATGCTGGAATGGATCAAAGAAAAATCCACATGCTAGTAAGGGAAATTTTTCCAAAAATGAAGTGGAAAGTTCCAGTTGCAGTTCATCATAAGCTCTTACCTGGTCTATCAAAACCTGTTGATAATAATGATTCTCAAATATTAGGAAAAATGAGTAAATCAGATCCAAATTCGGGAATTTTTATTCATAACTCAGATGATGAGATTCAGAAAAAAATCAAAAAAGCTTGGTGTGAGGAAGCAAATATTCAAAATAATCCATTGCTAGAAATTTCAAAACATGTAATTTTTCATGAATTTAAAGAGATGAAAATTGAGAGGCCAGAGAAATTTGGAGGAAATGTTGAATACTCAGATTACAATCAACTAGAATTAGATTTTTCAGAAAAGAAATTACACCCTACAGATCTTAAACAAACTGTGGGAAATTATCTGGTGAAAATTATTTCTCCAATCAGAGAAAGACTAAATCTAAGCGAAGATTTGTTTGAATCGATAAAAAAGAGCTATTAGATTTTAAGATTAGGATTAGTTTGCTCTTCTAAATTGTACTTTGACTTGTAACCTCTAGGATTTATCATTAAATCTTGATATGTATAAGTTGAAGAATTTCCAATAATTACAGTACTAATCATTCCTAATTGTTCAGAATGATTTGGGAGATCCTCCAAATTTGTTAAAACTACTGTTTGTGAATTTCTAAATGCACCTTTGATAATTGCAACTGGGGTTGATGGTTTTCTAAATTTTAGTAGTATTTTTCTAGTATCCTGTAGCTGATGAATTCTTTTTTTACTTGCAGGATTGTATATTACAATAACAAAATCTCCTTGCGCTGCAGCCTCAACTCTTTTTTCGATAATTTCCCATGGCACTAACAAATCACTCATACTAACAACTGCAAAATCTGTCATTAATGGTGAGCCAATAATTGATGCACATGAATTTAAAGCAGAAACACCTGGTACAATTTCAACTTGAAGTCCATCTTTAGGATTCCATCCTGTTTCTGCAAGAGTTTCATAAATCAATCCTGCCATTCCATAAATTCCAGGATCGCCACTAGAAACCAGAGATACAATTTTTCCAGATTTTGCCAGATCAATACATTGATGAGCACGCTCAACTTCTTGTGTCATAGCATAACGATACACAGTTTTGTCTTCAATCATATCTTGAACCAAGTTTACATATGTTTCATAACCAATGATTGTATCACTTTTAGCAATAGCTTCCTTGGCATGAAAAGTCATATGATCATGATGTCCAGGTCCAACACCAACTATGTAGAGTTTTCCAGTCATTTTAAGGTGAATTCATTTTGAAGTAATTTATCCGTTTAGTGATTCATTGAAATGGATCAATAAATGGACAATTGACAATGTATTCGCTATTCATAGGACGTGCTATACTAACTGTAATTTTTTCAGTTTTTTTAAAATAATCAATATCAGAACTAGATTCTAAAATTTTTGCAGATTCTGGATCAATCCATTCGACCATGTAAATTCGCCACATAGGGCTATAGTTTTCATCACCAGGTGTTGCTGCAGCTATTCCTGGTTGGAATCCTAATGGGCCAGAGCCTTTTATTCCATTTCGAAATTGGAATAAATCAACTGCAGCAGAATTAGATATTAGATTCGAGGATTTTGGTGAATGAATAACCCCCATTATTTCGGCTGGTGCAGAGGGAGTTGCATCTGTAACAATGTAATAGATTGTTTTTCCATCTGGGCCCCAACCACGATGGGCAACAAATGTTACAGTCATTTCTTCTTTGTTGATTTCAGTAATCTGACCATCGCCATACGATAATTCATCTGTGATTTCTTTATCATCTCTAATTTTCATTTGTCCATCAGGCCATACTATTTGAGGAGTGTTAAGAACAATTCCCGTTTCATTAAATTCAACTCTTTCACCCTCATGTGCTTTAATGATATCATCTGCTGATTCAAAACGAATCATATTTTGGCCTTTTTTCCAAGTTACCTCAATAACTGAACCTAGTGCACTATATTCAGATTCTTGGGATGGTGTGCTTGAAAAAATCTCTTCTTGATATCCGTAAAGTCCCTCTCCTTGAACACCATTAGTAAAAACAAAAATTTTCTGTAGGGCTTCTTCAGGGGCATTTGCTAGGGAGGAAGCAGTTTCTACTTTCCATCCTTGTTTTCCTGAAATAGTTGTTGCAAATTCTGAATCACTTGAATCTGTAATAATAAAGAAAATTTGTTCATTATTGTAAAATCCCATGTGCATAGGAATGGTAACAGGTACATTTGTCCTACTAAGTAATAGGGTTGGATCTTTCTTTTCAAATTCCATTTTTTGCATAATTACTTCAGTAGGTTGTCCTCTTATCCAACCATCAAGACTTACAGTAGCAGTAAATTCTTTGGAATTTGGAGAATGTAAAGCAAGGGCAGCTCCAGTAAATTCAAAAGAATCTGATTTTTTACCTAGGTCCAATAAAGATAATCCATAGATTGTTTTTCCATCAATACTCCATGTAGGTTGTCCTTTTACATCACTTTCATTAATTTCATGTAAAACAACAATTTGGACTGGTTCGCTTGAAGAAAATGTCATAGAGCCATCATAAATAGTTCCTTGGTTGGGAGAAAGAATCATTGCTAGCTGATGATTTTCATGTCCAATACCAGGGTCTTGAGATGAGGTTATTGTTTGGGTAAAATGTATTTTTTTCCTAGAACCAGCATCTACAAACTGATCAGACAAAATAGATACTGTTAAAATTCCTGTTACAAAAATTCCAATTATCAAAAATACTACAATTGTATTCAATGTAAATTATTGTTATCTTTGCTTTAAATGATTTTATTTTAATTAATTTTATCTAGTTTAAATGCCTCATGAATTGCTTTTACTGCAACTTTCGAATCTGAATTTTTTACAACAAATGATAGATTAAGTTCTGAAGATCCTTGAGTTATCATTGCAACATTAATTTTATTTTTCTCAATAGCACCAAATACTTTAGATGCCACACCAACAGTACCACGCATTCCTGAGCCAATTAGGGCAATAATGGCAACATCTGTTGTTACCTCAAGTTTTTTTATAATTTTTCCTAGCAATTCCATTTCTAATACATTTACTGCTTTATCAAGGTCGGTGTTTTTTACTACTATTGTAATGCTAGATTCTGAAGGATTTTGAGAGATCATCATTACATTTATTCCGGCTTTAGCAAGAGTGGTAAAAATTTTTGCAGCAGTACCAGGTGTACCTACCATGCTACCACCTCTGATATCAATTAAGCCATTATGAAGAATGTTGCTTACACATTTTACAGTATTTTTTACTGATATTGAAGGAGATGCTGTGACAAGCGTTCCTTCATTTTTTACATTAAAGGAGCTTCGTATCTTCATTGGAATTTTTTTTGAAAGGAGTGGTTCAAATGTTCGTGGGTGAATCTGTTTAGCACCAAACAAGGCCATTTCAATTGCTTCTATGTATGAAACTTCTTTGAGCAGCTTTGCATTTTTTACAATTTTAGGATCAGCAGTCATTAATCCATTAACATCACTCATTAACCAAATTTCATCTGCTTTTATGCAAGAACCAATTATTGTAGCAGTATAATCTGATCCGCCTCTTCCAAAGGTTGTGATATGACCATGTTGATCCGAACCCGTAAATCCGCCTATTACTGGAATTGTTTTCTTTGAAAATAAATGATCAATAGTTTTGGATACTCTTAGTCTTGTGGTATCCATTAGAGGTTTGGATTCTCCAAAGTTTGAATCTGTGATAATTCCAACATCTTTACCAGTTAATGTAACTGATTTTTTACCTGTATCATGGATAGTAGAAGATACTAATTTTATTGAGAGACGTTCTCCAAATGAACTCAAATAATCCATTGATCTAGGAGTAACTTCTCCTAACAAAACCATCCCATCAATTAATGCGATAAGTTCCTTGAAGTCTTCATCTAATTTTTGTAGCAATTTCTTTTTTAATTCTGATTTTTTGATGGTTTGTCTTGCAACTTGTTTATGTCTATTGATAATTTTTGATGCTAATTGTTCGGCTTTTCCTTTGTTTTCTTTTTTAATTGATTCAGAAATTTCTATTAGATCATCAGTAGTTCCACTAATTGCAGAACAGACAATTACTATTTTATTCTTTTTTGATAATGAATTTACATATTTTGCAACTGACTGAATATCCTTTGCAGTTGAGATGGATGATCCGCCATATTTTAAAACGATTCTCAATTCAAAGTACCTGAAATAGTTAATGTTTAAATGCTTTAACTTTCCACTCGTGGAGCCAAGTAAAAGTGAATTCTGCCTATGTTTGCTACTTTAAATTCGATTCGTAAGGGTTTTGCACTAGAAAATTCGCATGTTATTTGGCCCGCAGTTGTTCCTACTGCTTTTACTACGGGATTTAGATACTCTAGGCTATATGTGCCTGTACTATCTTCTTTTGATGAAACTTCTTCAATTTCTTCAGAATCTTGTTCTAGCTCAATAATCACTTCTCCTGAATCTCCTTTTCCAGAGAAATCTGCTTTTGAATCAGAAGTATGTATTGTAAGATAATCAGAAACCACTTGAACATCACCTAAAATTTTGTCAAATTTTGAAGAAGACAATGTAATCTTAGAGTCGTATGGAATTTTTGGAAGTGGAGTATCAGTTGCTGAACTTTCAATTAAACGCATTTTGTATTTTTTATTTTTTCCAACAGTTACAAGTAACATATTTTGTTCAGAGATGCTAATTTCTATACTGTCTTTTTTTTCTGCTCTTTTGATAAGTTTGGAGAACTCATCAATTCGAACTCCAAATTTAATATCACTATCACATTCATATTTTTCAAATGCAGAATTTGGCCATGAAATATCAATTAGTGCAACATGTGATGGATCCATTCCTCGAAAAGTTATTCCTTCTGAGGTTGCAACAAAAGTAGCCTCTTCAACAAGGGTAGATATTGCAGAGATAATTGCTTTGAGATCATCAGAACCACTTGTTTTTGCTTCAAAAGTCAAGCTAATATTGTTGAATTTTATGTTCCAGTTAAACGTTATGCGTAATTACGCCAAGTGTATCTACATTTCGTACAACGATAGAATTGAGTTGTAGGTTCATCAGCACTTCTAGTTTGTAGCATCCACCAAACTGCTTCATCGTTACCACATTTTTCACATTCTATTTTGATTGTAGGTAATGTTTCATCTTTATCACTTTCTGTAAAAACATTAAATTCGGATTGAGTTTCTTCTTCTACAACCTTCTTGGTCTGTTTATTTTCCTGCTTTTCAGAATAATCACATTTAGGGCATTGAAGACCTGAATCACTCTTTTTTAATTTGACCTCACAATTAGGGCAAAACTTCATCTAATTTACCTTGATTTGTGAATTAAATAATTGTTTAAATTCATCAGCCATTTTAATTGCCGAATCGGTTGCCTTTTTGATTTCACCTAGAGGTTTTGTGCTTGAATTAATTTTCATCCAACATTCATTGGTAAGAGGATGTTTGACTATAACTCCAGCAAAATCAATATTTGATTCCTTAAGTAGCTCATGCTGAACAATGTATAGAATTCCAATGTCAGTTTCCTTGATTGAAAGATTAATCTCTTTTGGTTCAGAGCTAATCACTTGGGCTTGCATGTATTCGGAAAAAGCACTTATTGTGGATATAAATCATTATGAGCAGTTAGATGACTGAAAGCAAGATTTCTGAGATTGAGTTGATTAAAAATAAGGAGGAATATTCCCTCAATGACAACGTCGAGATAATAGCGAATTTTTCAATTGACGGCAGTATAAGAGATACCTTCAATGAGGCAAATTGGACTAAAGCCTACAATAATCATGATAATTCATTCAAGCTAAAATATGGTGTAAAACTCTTGTCGGGAGGTTTTAGGAAAAAAGAGGTTGGAAAAATCATTGATACTTATAGAAAAGCTGCAATTTTTTGGACAAGAAATCCAAAACTTGTCAATCCAATGAAGGATAGAAGGATTTGGGTTCAAGTAGCCAAGAATTTTGAACCATTCATTAGACTATCTGAAGAAGAAGTTAGAGAGGAACTGTTTGATTTTAGTGAAAAATTAACCTGTAAGGCATCTGATTTAGGAAGAGGAAAACACAAGATTGGAGCAGAGGTATTTGCATCATGGCAAAAACACGATTATACTGAACCAGGAAATATCAAAAATAATTCCAAAGAGATTGAGATAACAATCAATTAGGGATATAAAGAACTTTTTCAGTAAATCAATATGGCAAAATACGATGGTTTGTTAGGGCAACCAGTTCTTGAAGTTGAAGAACCTGATAAAGAAGGAGGAATTACTGTTATCTTTAAAGATAATAGATTTTTGTTCATCAAAGTAGTTGATGGAAAAATAGAAACGGTATCAATTCCGGAATAGGTGAAATAAATGGAGAAATTTGATCAAATCAAAATGATAGAGCTTGTAAAAGTTGAAGATCCCGATTCTGATGGTGGATTAACTTTGATATTTCAGGAAAATAAAACATTAAAGATCAAAGTTATTGATGGAAAACTAGTTTCAGAATTTGTTTAACTTGCTACATGTTTTTCATAATAGCCAATAGCTAATTCTTGAACTTCAGACTGGATGGAACCAGGTCGTTCATTTCTTACTTTTGTTATCGCTTTTTTTGCAGAATATTTTTGGTATTTTACCAAATAACATGCCAAAATAGTTCCTGCTCTCCCCATCCCAGCAGCACAATGTACCATTACAGCTTGATTGCCAGAAATTTTTTCATGTATAAAATCAACAGCAATATCAATTCTATCCATATCAGGTGCAGTTAGATCTGGTGTAGGCACGTGTATATATCCAATATCTTTTACCCAATTTTCTGGCAATGCATTTTCTGTCATTGTTACAATTGATTTTACACCTTGATTTAGAATCCATTCAAATTCATCAAAGCTAGTGGGCATTCCTGAACCGGCAAGTTTTTCTTCAATTAACCAAGAGAAATTTGTTGGTTTTTTAGTAATTTTTCCATGTACCTTTCTCCATAGATTTCCAGGTCTGCTCATGTTTTATCTTGAAGTTTCTATACTTTTAGGATTGCGAAAAGTAGCTGCACCTTATATGGATAAAATAGGTATGATAATCGAATGGGAAAGGAAGCAGTTCTTTATGAGAAATTACCTGACAACAAAGTTCGATGTACTGCCTGTGCAAGATATTGTGAGATGAGTGATGAACAGGTTGGATTATGTGGTGTTCGTGGAAATAATAATGGAAAATTAGACTTATTTGTTTATGGCAAAGTTATTGCAGGACATGTTGATCCTATTGAAAAAAAACCAGTAACTCACTACTATCCTGGTTCTAAAGTATTTTCAATTGCTACAACTGGATGTAATTGGTTATGCAAATATTGTCAAAATTATGATATCAGTCAACGAAGAAAGATAGAAGGAGAAGATATGACGCCTGAACAAGTTGTTCAAACCACTCTCGATAATAATGCGGATGGAATAGCATATACTTACAATGAACCATCTATTTTCATTGAATTTGCAAGGGATTGCGGAGTTATTGCACACACAAAAAATCTTTACAATATTTTTGTTTCAAATGGATATGACACCCCTGATTCTGTAAAAATGATGGGAGAATTTTTAGATTCTATTACAGTTGATTTCAAGGGAAATGCTGAACCAAATTTCACAAGAAAGTATATTGGTGTTCCAGATCCTAAACCCATTTTTGATACTTTAATTGAAATTCGTGATAAAACAAAAATTCATGTAGAAATAACAGATTTGATTGTTCCTGAAGTAGGAGATAGTTTAGAATACGCAGAAAAATTATGTACATTCATTTACAATGAATTTGGACCAGAAATACCCATTCACTTTTTACGTTTTCATCCAGATTATAAGATGATGGGGTTTGATTCAACTCCAGTTAAAACTTTGGAAAAACATCATGAGATTGCAAAAAAGGTTGGCCTAAAGTACGCATATCTTGGAAACGTACCTGGACATCCATTAGAGCATACCTATTGCCCCGAATGTAATAATATAGCAATCAAGAGATTTGGTTTTGATATTGACGAATGGAATTTGGATGATAAAAACAGATGTAAGTCATGTGGCAATCAAATTCCAATTGTTGGAAAGTTGTCAAAAAATTACAAAAAAAATAGATTTCATTTTGCTATTTAAATTGCAATAGCTCTAACTGGAGAACCCGTAGCATTCTTTAGCTTTAGTGGCAAAATTATTAATTCAAAATCTTTGGTTTTTATCTTATTTAGGTTTGAAAGGTTTTCAACAATGAGGATATTATTTTTTGCAAGGATTTTGTGAGCTGTAAAATTTTTGTCTTCTCCTAAATCAATGTTAGGAGAATCAATTCCAACCAAATTGATCTTTTTTGAGGCTAAATATTTTGCTGCAGATTCAGCCAAACCAGGATTGCTGTGAAAATAAAAATCCTTATTCAAATTCTTTTGCCAATTTGTAAAAAACACAATTGATGAATGAATTGAAATATTTCCATTTCTCTTTTCAAAGGAAATAATATCGCTTTTTGTTATTGCTTTATTTTTTTCCTTGGGAATTTTTGCAAGTATAGCATTACCAATTAATCTCTTTACAGGAATTTGATGGATTTTTACACCATTTTTTACAAAATGATAGGGAGCATCTAAATGTGTGCCTGTATGAGAGCTCAAAAATAGTAGTTCAAGGTTGTAACCGTCTTCTTTTATTGTTGACCAAGAAATGAATTGTGGTTGTGGCGAACCTGGAAAATTTGGAATTGATTGAGATATTGTTAATGTAAGATCTATGGGTTTCACACCAATTCATTGTTTTGGTGTTTAATCAGTTTTTGAGATCTGTGAAAGGTTAAATACTGTTTTATGAAAAAATGAAATGTGCCTACTGCATATGTTTTATTAAATTCTGATCTAGGTTCAGATGAATCCATTATTGACGAAGTAAAGAAAATTCTTTCAGATGAAGATCTAAAGTACGAAGTACAAGGCGTGTATGGTGTTTATGATATTGTTTTGAAACTTTCCTCAGATGATGCTGAAAAATTACGAGCAATAATTACAAATAAAATTAGAAAAATTGGTAAAGTTCAATCAACACTTACTATGATGGTAATAGAAGAACAAGAAAATCTATAGGTTTTTTATTGCTTCTACTACTCTAAGAATTTCTGATTCTGAGTTAAAAAAATGTGGAGAAGCTCGTACAATCTTCGTATCTAATATTTCTCTAATGGCAAGGACAATTTTTTGTTTTTCCAATTTTTCAACAACGTATTCTGGTTTATGTCCTTCTATATTGAAGGATACAATACTGGTTCTTTTATTAGGATCATTGGGACCATAAAGAATAATGTTTTTAATTTTAGAAAGTTCTTCTCGAAGAATTTTAGATAAATGTAGGTTTTTCTTTCTAATATTTTCCATTCCAAATTCAAGAAGATAGTTAGCTGAAGACTCTAAGCCTACTATTCCAACATAATTTCTAAATCCAGTTTGAAATTTGTCTGGAATGTCTTTGAATGCTAATTTTGTTTCATCATATAACATAGCAGATTCCCCACCAATAGTTACTGGTTCCAATAATTCACTAGATTTTTTGTGGCAGTAAAACAAACCAGTTCCCATAGGCCCACAAAGCCATTTTGAGCCATTAAATGACATAAAATCACATCCGATTTTTTTTACATCAAAATTTCCTATACATCCAATAGTTTGAGCGCTATCAAGAAAGAATGGGGTTTTATCTTGAATAATTTTTCCAATTTTTTCGACAGGTAATATTGAACCTGTGTTATACAATGCATGGCTGAGAACAACTAAACTTGTATTTTCATCTAGAAATTTTTTAAATTCATCAAAATCAAAAAAACCATTATTATCAACGGATAAATTCTTGATTTGGATCTTATTTTGAAGTTTTAGCCAAGGATAAAAATTTGAGTGGTGTTCATGAGATAATCCTCTAATTATTAAATTCGAGTTTTCATTAAATGAAATTCCATTTGCGACAATATTAATTCCATCAGTGGTACTTTGTGTAAGAACTATTTCTTCAGGTTGACAATTAATTATTTTTGAAATAGTTTTTCGAATATTTTGCAGTTTTTCAGTAACAAACGATTCAGAATCAATTGAATCTGGTCCTATTGAATTATAATCAATTAGAAAATCTTGCATTGCTTGGATACTTTGTAATGGCATTAAAGAAACTGAGGCATTGTTTAGATAGATTTTACCTGAATTTGGAAAATCAGAAGAAATATCTCTAGAATCTAAGTTCATTATTATATCTGTAAAATGCTAAAAGATTGTTGGATAAAAATCCTGAGCAGACTTTAGATAAAAATTTACAAGAAATAGTAAATGAATTTTCAAAAAATAATCCAAATGTAATTTTATGCTCTCAACCGTTTATGAAATCACAGTTACTTAACGAATTAATCGATTCAGTAGATTATCCTGTAATTTTTCTTGATTTTGATCTGCTTTATACTGGATATATTATTTCAAAAATGGTATCAAAAAATGACAGAGTTGAGATTTATCAACCTGAAAAAGAAAGTCTAGAGAAAATTTTTTCTACAATTGTAAAAAAGATTTCTGAAAAGAGATTCTTGGTAATTCTTGATTCAATGAATGGATTTTACAATCTATTTACCAAAATAGAATCAGGCATATTCATAAATGCTGTAATAATGTTGCTTACATCAGTAGCAAAACAAACAGATTCCATAATTGTAATATCGGCTATGGCTAGAAAGAAGGAAGGCGAAGGATGGATTTTATCTCCAGGAGGAAGGCATATTATTCAATCAAAAAATTTAGGAATGTATCGAATAAAAAATGATGAAAAATCTTTGTTTTTACGATCATTAAATTCTAGTTCTCAGAAAATTTAGATTTGTTCAAAAGTAAGTTCAGATATTATGCGATCAAATTTTATAACACCGTTTAGAAATTGAAACGCCGTTATAATCCATATTTTTTGGGCAAGTTATATTAAGATCAAAATCAGAGTTTATTTCGTTATGCCAGTAGGAATTATTCCAGACATCGGTGAACAAATGTGTATTGGATGTGCACTATGTGTTGAAATCTGTACTACATTAGGACCCGATGTACTTAGAGTAAAACCAGTTGAAGGCTGGAAGAGAGGTAAAGCATTTGTATTTTACCCAGAAAGATGTATTTCTGATGGTGCATGCATTGGTGTATGCCCAACAAAAGCAATCTTTTGGATGAGACCAATGGACTTTACTGTAGGACAACCAGTTCCACTCTATAAGAACTCAGTCTTCG
The DNA here is from genome assembly GCA_965223865.1 of Nitrosarchaeum sp. Classification (GTDB taxonomy): domain Archaea; phylum Thermoproteota; class Nitrososphaeria; order Nitrososphaerales; family Nitrosopumilaceae; genus HKST03. The sequence goes on along the minus strand of OZ245020.1, from coordinate 430,603 downwards.
TCAAAGGTTGGACTGAACTAATCGATTAGAAAAGTTCAATCATTTTTAATTTCTTTTTATTATTTTAGATTTTAACAGCACCAGGTTTGGTTTGTGGGGTATCTGGTTTTCTTTTTAACCAAAGTAATGCAATGGCAAATAACGCACCTGGAACAAGAATGATAAGTAACATCAATTCATAGTAAATTTCAAGTCTCTGAGCTGGTTTTACATGATATACTTCATGACTAGTTTTTTCTGGATTGTCATATGCTACGGCAGTAAAATCTACTGACCTTTGTGCTTTATTTTCAATCTCTCCTCCTACAGTAACACTTTCTTCTGCTAAAATTGAGGGTGAATGAATTCCTTCTATTCTAATGATAATTGAACCTGAATCGCTAAAGACAAAATTTCTATAATCACCGCCAATTTGGTTTAGTCCTTCATCACGAAAAACTTCTTTTCCATTTTGGAAGATTATGATATCATATTTCATTTTTGCAAGATTAGAATTTGTTTGAGGATCATAAAATTGATATACAAATTGTATTTTTTCATGAGTTCGTATAACAGGAGGATCCCACGATAGATTAACTTCAATGTCTCTATCTGGAGTATAGCTTAATAGTGGAAATTCAAGTTTTTTTCCTGTAGCATCGTGTGGGTAATCAGGGATTTTTTGTTCAACTATTACAACTCCTTCCATCCATGGATGAATCGTACAAAAATATGAGAATGTACCAGATTCCTCAAATTTGTATGACCAGGATTCACCAGGCATGAATCTATTACTATCAAAAAGTCCATCAGTTGTTCCAAAATTATTATCCATCCAACCAAACCTTCCTGATCCTTCTCCACTAGTAACTGTGTGACCTTCTCTGTCATCATTATACCAAGTAATTGTATCACCAATTGTAATGAAAATCTGAGGAGGATCATACCAGACTTCTGCAGGAGTATTTAATTCTGGATTATAAGCGCCAAATGGAATATCAATCACATATTCTTCAGCAAAAGCAGAGGACATAGAACAAAATAATCCGATAATTGAAATCACGAAAAGATAATTCACTCTATTATTTCTGCTGAATTGGTTTTGATATAAATTTGGTACAATTTCCAATCTTGATTTTCAATTTTGATATCAATAAAAAGCAGTGATAATAGAAAGCATATTTTTAAATCGTTTAAATTTAAAATCTTAGCATGAAGCGAATTGAGGCTATTGTTCAAAGTGAAATGTCAAAGAAAGTTGTAGATGCCATTTCTAAAACAGGTGTTGGAGGAGTAACTCTCATTCAGTCTTTAGGACAAGGTTCAGGTGAACGACCAGTAATTGGAGGTCATCAAATTGAATTTAATTCAACAGATGTTATTGTTACTGTCGTTCAAGATGCAATGGTACAATCTGTAGTTTCAGCAATAATAGATATAGCTCATACAGGAGAAAAAGGCGATGGAAAAGTCTTTGTTAGTAATATTGAAGAATCATATGATATTTCTACAAAGGAAAAATCTACAGAATTAATTTAACCTTAGATTGAATTTATTTTTTGGTGTTTTTTCTTGAGACAATGTAACCTTCAAATCCATGTTCTGTGGAAACTACATCTCTTTCAATTTTTTCAAAAGTAAAATTATCTAGGCTTTTGGCATTATTATAAAAATCTTGTCCAATTATCAAGCCATTAGGAGGTGCCGAACGATTAATTTTTGCACATCTGTTGACTGTTGTTCCAAAAATATCATTTACAGAAGATGTGGATGTTTTTGCAATCCTTACCACACCATAAGTTGCGCTTATCCTATAATTAAAAACAGGAAGTCTTTCTTGTTTTAGTTGTGCTACAATATCATCATGTGATTCTCCTATAGTTAAGCAACAATCAAGACACTTTTTTAATATGGATTTTTGTTCAGAATGAATTACTGGAAAGTAGAATAGTAATGCATCACCAATATTTTTGACTACAATTCCATCAAATTTTCTAACAATAATAGCAATAGAGTTTAGGAATATTTTATAGAATTCACTAGTTTGTGTATCAGACAATTTTGAAGTTATCTTGGTTGAATCCATAATATCTACCATACACACACAATAGTTTTCACTATAATCAGAGAATTGTAAAAGAATGTCTTCTTGCTTTTTTATGACATCCTCCTTTTCTTTAATCTCAATTAAAGAATCCTGCAATTTCTGAGCCATTGAGTCAAATGCATAGGATAACTCTCCAATTTCATCTCTAGTTTTGATGTTTGTTCTAACATCAAAATTTCCATATGCAACTTTGTTAGCAGCATTTTTTAGCTTGATCAACGGTTTTGACATTGTTCTTGATAAGACAAATGCTATAATTGCCATTCCAGTTGTAATTAATAGACCTGTTTGAAATATTCTATCTTGAAGAATTAAAATAGGCTCTACAGTTTCTGCCTCATCAATTTCAGCTAACAATACAAATCCTAAATCCTCAGCACAATATGAAGAACCATAAACTTTGATTTCCCGATAATCCGGATAAAATCCTATATGCTCTTCTCCTTCTCTAAAGCATTTTTCAACAGGAATTGTATTGACTTTTTGTTTAAAAATAACATCTTCAATAAATCTGGATTCAGATAACATCAGAGATCCATCATTTACAATGTAGACTTCTCCTGTGTCACCCAAACCACTTCTATTAAGTAAAACACTGTCTATTGCAGCTGTTCTCATTCTAGAAATAATTACTCCAGTTGGTTCATCACTTTTTTTATTATCCTGAACAAAAATTGGAGAAACTACAATCATTTTTTTTCCAGTTGGAGTAGGTTCAAAATCAACAAATGATTTAGTTAGTCCTTTTTTGAATAAAGGATCATCAAAGAAATTGGTACTTGTAACTCTACCTAGAGTAAAGAGGAGATTTCCTTTTGAATCTATGACTTTTACATCCTCAAAACCAATTGAAAATCCAATTAATTCTTGAAATGCCTGGATTTGAGTAAGAAAAATTCTACGTTTTTCTTCTTTAATTTTTTCTAATTCATCATTAGGAGTTTGGTTTAATTCATTGACAAGAATTCTAATCATTGGATCGTTTGCTAATATTTTATTCTGTTCAATACGAGACTCAAAAAGTAATCTAAGGGTATCACCTCGAACTCTAGATTCACCAAATAGTTGCTCGCCTTGTCGTTCTTTGAGAATTTCATCAGCATAGTTAAAACTTAGATATGCAGTAATGGATAGGGCAATCACAGAAACTGACATCACAAGAAGAATGAGTTTTTTGTCTAGACTAAATAAAATTGCCATTCAATTCTTCAGTATTTCTATATGAATATCAATTCTTCGTGGATCATATGACCGTAATTATGCCTGTTCTCCATGGATGAAGTGTACATAAATAATGATATACGCCTGGCTCGTCAAAATCATAGCTGAATTCATCTCCAGGTTGCAGAACATCACTATTGAATAGTGAAATAACATTTCCTTGGCCATCTTGACTTTGAACAGTGTGAGTTACTGAATCATGATTTACCCAAGAAACAATTGTTCCTCTAAACACTGTGGGTTTTTCAGGAATGTATGATGAGGACTCTTGTTCAAATGCATTTCCAGTTGGGATAACAATAGTGGAAACTAATGGAGGAGATGTGGTTGAAAATCTATCATCTCCTGTAACAATAAATCTTAAAGAATATTTTTCTTGATTTATTCCTTCTAATTCGCCAACTGCTTCCCACATTGACCAATTATTTGCAACATACTTTCGTTCTCCTTGAATTGTCATATCATAGTATGCATTTTGTAAAGTCCTAACAGGACCTGAACCCATAAAAGAGCCATCAGCATTATACGAAATATGCCAGTCTTCTGTAATCATTCTTGCTGCTACAGTATTTTCCTGAGACTTGAGAATTATAGAACCTTTTGCCACTTCTGATAAACTGGTGAATTCCAAACGTAAGCTTGCTTTATACAAGAGAGGATTTTCTAGATTTGAATCAAGAGAGATGCCACTTCCTCTGAACTCATAATTATCTACTGCAAAAGAGGGTACAGTTATCAGTAATGTGAAAGATAAAACTCCAATAATTAATGAAATCATAACATTCAATTTACTATTTTTTTGATAAACTGATATGTAAATTTGGTGATTATTTATTTTAAAAACAATTTTTGTTATTTTAAAGAAAATATTTTGGGAGAAATATTAACAAATAAATTATTTTCTTGAAAAGCCAAACTTTGAAGCCCATCCTGATTTTTGGGGTTTTGATGGTTTCTTTGAGAGATTATTTAGCATTTCATATGTAATTGTAAATCCATTACCTACCATAGTTACATCTTTTCTATAATCATCTTTGTTAGGAACAAATTCATCGGCCAAATCTCTAATTTTTTTAGTCTTAATATCAACTAGTGGAATTTCTTTTCCATTTTCTAGTTTAATTTTTGCATCATTACTAAGACCTTGAATTGAAAAATTTTCAAAAAATCTTATAAAACCATCTTTCTTTAATTCAATTACTGTGTCATATGTTATCTTGCCACCATAAATCAGAATTTCACGACCCTTAATCTTTACATCATCCTCTAAATTTAGAGCAATTATACAATCAGCATCAAGAGAAACAGTATTTACGACATTTTCAGCAATTATTTTTCCTTTTGGAGCACTGATATGTGTTCGATGTTCCTGAGTTTGATAAACTCCAACTCTTCCTTCAGAATCTGAGACTTTGAATTTTCTTCCAAAAATGTTTCCAACAACTACATTGCCATTATCAACAATAATTTGTGCTCCATTTTCAATTCGGTATTTATTTTCAAGAGGATTAAGAAATTTGAAATCTCCTTTGGTTAAATGAATTAGTGTTCTAAATTCTTCAGTCCATGATGGACTTGTAATATTTCCCTGCATAATTATTGGTCCATCATATTTCAAACTACCAGCCATAAAATTTCCCTTAATGGAGAGTGCGCCATTGGCTTTTCTTTCTAGTTCAATTTCACCAAGAGTTTTTGAACCAAATAATCTAGAAGCAGTAGAATTAGATCTGTTAAGAGCTGCGGACCATTCCTCAGCAGTTTGCATTTCTTTAGATAACTGTTGACCAAGAATTTGGTTTTTTCTTCTTACATTTTCTTCAGATTCACCTGAATATACTCTAGCATTTTGTAGTTTTTCTAGATCAGTTTCTGGATATTTTTTTCCAATTTTAAGATCTTCGTAAGCTTGTTTAATTTTTATAAATTGTTCATTTTCTCCACCTCGATCAGAGTGAAATTGAAGTGCTAGTCGTCTAAATGCATCACGAATTTCCCTTTCTGTTGAACCCTCAGTAATGCCTAAAATGTCATAATTATTTTCTACCATAGCTATCTCTCATGTTTTTGGTAAACTCTTCATATTTCCCATACTTCTAGTTTTTCACTTTATAAAAAATCAAGTATATTATTTTATTATATCATATCTTTTAGAAAACCTGTAAATCCATCAGATGGAACTACCTCAATTGATTTAATTTGTCCTAGTAGTAACAATCGTTCTCTCTTGTCATAATAATTAAAAATTCCTTCCTTATCTGGATAAATTGTTATTGTATCACTTTGGCCAGGTTCTAGTAGATCTGTTTGGACATCAAATCCTTCAATGTACAATCTATGATGTTGATTGCCATGATTTTCTACGGTAAGGACATATGCAAAACTTGTTCTCACAATTAATGTAGGGTTATTATCTTCAGCAGTACCCGAAATTCCAACTAATTTTATTTGATCATCTATGTCTTTGAATGCAACGGTTTGTTCAATTTTTTCAGGCCAAAAAATTTCAACGTGTCTTACATTTCCTTGACCTATCACGCCAATAAATGAAGCAAATCCTATCATCCCTATGACTAATCCTATAATTACAAAATATCTATCCTTCAATATTCTATGTTAGTAGTTCATAGTATTTTTACTGAACAGATGATTTTCTAAATAGTAAATAATCAAGAAAAATGAAATGGGAAAATCCCAATTTTTCTATTTTACCACTAAAACAGGAATTTTTGTTTTGTGCATTACATAATTAGAGGTACTTCCCAAGAATGCTTCTTTAGTAGCTCCCATTCCTCTTGCACCAATTACAATCATGTCATATTTGCCTTGTTCAGCGTGTTTGACAATTTCTGATCCCGTATGACCGCCACCAGTTTTGTATTTGAACACTTCACCTGCTTTTTGAACACGTCTCATAGCCGGTCCAATTGCTTTGACAGCCTTCTCTTGTGCTTCATCATGCATTTTTTTTGTATATTTTAGTCCTGCAACACGTGGCAAATGAAATACGTAAAATCCAGTAATTTCTGCGCCACTCTCTTTTGCAATTTCTATAGCTCTATCTAAACCACGATTAGCATTAGCAGAACCATCAAGTGGGACAAGGATTTTTTTGAACTTTGCCATAAATTCAGATAAAATTCTTCAAATATAAAAAAGATTACAATTTTCAATTTGGGAATTTGTTATCTATTTTACATAGAAATTTACATTCAATAATGAAAATTATATTGATTGTTTTTATAGAAAATTTATTCCGATTAAATGATGTCAGTTTCAGAATTTTCTAAAAAACCCATTACAATTCTAAAAAGATCTACCATTTCAGAGATAATCAAAAAACTATTGGAAAATAACCTTAGTAGATTAATTGTTGTTGAAGATCAAAAACCTATAGGCATAATAACTGAAAAAGATGTTGGTTTGTTCCTATTTTCTGAAACAACCAAGCAAGGATTAGACAATATTCCTATTACAAATATTATGAAGCCTATTTTCTATGTAGAAGAATCGCTATCTCCTGAAAATTCTGCAAAAACCATGATTGAAAATGGAATAAGTTCACTTGCAATTGGATCTTCAGCAGAAATAAAGGGAATTTTTACTAAAACTGATCTTGTGAAATATTATTTTGATAATTTCTCAAATGAAAACAAGATAGTAGACTATATGACACATGACTATGTCAATACACATACTGCAGCACCTTTATTCAAAGTAATAAGAAAAATGCTTGAAAGCAAAGTATCAAGAATAATTGTAAAGAATCAGAATGAAAATCCTGTTGGAGTGATTTCGTTTAGAGATTTGTTTAGAATTTCTATTGAATTGGGTAGTGAAGAAGACGATTCAGGATTTACTATCTCAGATCAAATCAGAAAAGGATTTCTTTCAGAGGAAGGATTTGGAAATATTTCTTTAGCAAGAGATGTTATGACTAAAGGATTAATCACAATTAAATTCAATCAGAGTTTAATTGATGCGAGTAAACTGATTTTAGAAAATAATGTAAGTGGTTTGGTTGTACTCGACGGAAATGAATCAATTGCAGGCATTATTAGTAAAACAGACATTATCAAAGCCATTATAAAATAATCTCCTGAAAATACATTAAAACAATGAATAAGGCATAATTGCAATCATGAAGTGGCATTTTGATGATTTTATTTATGGTTCCATTGATGGAGCAGTAACGACTTTTGCTATAGTTGCTGGAGTTGTAGGTGCATCATTACCCTCTGGAATTATTTTAATTCTAGGATTTGCAAATTTATTTGCAGACGGGTTTTCTATGGCTGCAGCAAATTATCAAGCTTCAAAGGCTAGAAATGAATTTGTTGAAATGAAAAGAAAGCAAGAGGAATGGGAGATTGATAATTTAGAAGAGCAAGAAAGAAATGAAATCCGAGACATATATCGAAAAAAAGGATTCAAAGATGAATTGTTAGAAGAAGTTGTACGAATAATTACCTCAAGAAGAAAAGTTTGGGTAGACACTATGATGAAAGAAGAACTAGGATTAATTGAAGATGAAAAGAATCCGATGGATAGTTCTGTAAGTACTTTTGTTGGTTTTAATTTGATAGGATTGATTCCATTGATTCCGTTTATGGCTTTTATGATGATAGGAGTTGAACCAAATTCAGAAGCCTTTTTCTACTCTACAATTGCAGTTCTTGTGGCATTCTTTTTGGTTGGAATGATTAAAGGAAAAATTGTTAAAAAATCAAAAATTAGATCAGGTTTGTATACTCTCATTATTGGAGGAATTGCAGCTACCGTTGCATATTTTGTAGGATATGGACTGCATTTTCTTGTAATGTGATTAATTGTTTAGACCGATTTAATGTAATTTCGTATAGTTTGAGCGGAGATTTTTAAGGAATCACTCTCAGATTTACTCAATGCCATCTCTTGAATTTGTGAAACTCCATTCTCATTAATAACAACAGGGACTCCCATACAAACATCATGTTCACCAAATTCTCCATCTATCACAACAGATGCAGGTATTGCCAATTCGTTGTTTTTGAGAATAGCCTCAATTACATCAAAAGTATTTTTAGCAATGCCAAATTGTGAGCGACTCTTGAAATTTCTCAATGTTTTCCAGTAATCTTTGACTTGTTTTGAAATTTTTTCTTGTTGATTTGAATCAAGTAGTTCTAATGAATTTTTTCCATTAATTTTTACATGAGAAAATAAAGGGACTAAAGTATTACCATGTTCTCCCAAAACTATTGCATTAGAAATTTGTGATTGGTTTACTTTCAATTTTTCTGAAAGAATATACCTAAACCTGCTAGAATCTAAGCTTGAGGCTATTCCAATAACTTTTTTTCTTGAAAATTGAGTTTCTTTTTGAAAGAAATATGTTAGAACATCTAAAGGATTTGAAATTATCAAAACTATTGCATTATTACAATAGTTTTTGATTTTATTTGCAATTTCCTTAATCATTATAACTTGGGCGTCTATCATCTCAGTTCTATTTTTCAAGTAAATCCCAGTACTTGCAGTAATCACAATAATTTTAGATCTTGCAATTTTCGAATAGTCATCTGTCCCTAGTACTGAAATAGTAGAATTTGCAGGAATGGCATTTGAAATATCTAATGCTTCTCCAATAGCTTTACTTTTTGTTCTATTTACAAGTAAAATATCATCTAAAGAATTTGATGCACAAAGAAAGGCAATTGATGTCCCAACTCTACCAGCTCCAATAATTGAGATCAGTTGAATCTCATCTCATCTATTTTATTATAAGAACAGGGCAACTAGCTTTTTGGGTAACACCATTTGCAACACTACCAAGAATTAGTTTATCTACACCAGTTCTTCCATGTGAACCCATAACTATAAGATCCATTTTTCGTGATTTTGCAAAAGTTACAATATCTTTGACAACTGAAGTTGATTTCAAAATTTGTGACTTTATGGACACATCTGCTTTGTTTGCTAGATTTTCTAGTTTGGCAATATGAGACACTGAAACCTTTTTTTGCTTTTTTATCAACTCATTATCGGCCCTAGAATCATAAAACTTGTGATGCCATGCGTCTCCTTCAAGACAAGTCAGAATAGTAATTTTAGAGTTGTACTTCTTTGCAATATCTAGGGCTGTCTTGAATGCTCGTATAGAATGACTTGATAGATCAAATGGAACTAAGATATTTGAGAACATCATGCTAAAAACTACAATATTGTCCAATTTAAATCTCTTAGAAGATTTTCTGTTACTTTTCACGCCTAAGTCTAGTGCAGTGCATTGCAATGTGTTCTTAGTGATTATATCAAAAAATGACGTAAAAAAAACATGCAAGCATTAATTTCAGGAAGAAAAGTAGAAGATGACTCGAGAAAAGATGCAATACTCGAAGTGATGTCTGATAAGTATTGTCGGGCTATTATAGAAAATACCATGGAGAAACCAAAATCTGCTATGGAGATAAGTGCTGAAACTAAAATTCCAATTAGCACTGTTTATAGAAGACTCCAGACTCTACATGATAACAAACTTTTAGGAATCTCTGGTTCCATCAGTGATGATGGTAAAAAGTACTTTCTCTATAAGAGTAAGATAAAGGCCATCGCTACAACATTCAATGGAAGCAATATTGAAATTGAAATTGTGCCTAATACTTCCTAAGTATTAGCCTTCTTTCATTTTATAATAATCATATTTGAGAATCAAAGTTTCATTTTAAATCAAAAAAGTAGTGTGAAAAAATATGGAAAAAAGTTATTCATCGCCAGTTATTACCGTTCAACCAGAATCATCGATTTTTGAAACATTATCACAAATGCAAAAAAATTTTGTAAAACGTATTGTAGTTGCAGTCAAGAATAAACCAGTAGGGATTGTTACTGAAAGAGACATAAACCGTTTTCTTGGAGAAGATAAAACTGCAAGAGCAGTTGATGAAATTCCCATAAAACATGTTATGCAGAAAAATATTATTACCATTCCCGACGGTCTTGAAGACCATTTTGATCAATGTTCGGCAAGAATGGAGACTTTTAAAATTGGTTCAGTAATTCTTGTTGACGATAATGGGGAAACAATAGGAATTGTTTCACGAACGGATTTAGTCAAAGCTTATGCTAGTGTTTTTGGTGGAAAATATCTTGTAAAGGATTTTATGAGTAAGAAAGTAGTTACGTGTAGAAAAGCAGATTCTATAAAATTTGCATTAAGTTTGATGAATAAAAATGAGGTTTCAAGACTTGTAGTTACTGACGAAAATGGTTGTCCCGTAGGCCTTATCACCACAAATACACTTCTTACTCATAGTGATTATTTTACAAAGGGTAAGACACGCTCCAGAGATTATTTACTTCCAATTGATAAAGAAAAGATTACAGTCAATGATTTGCTAAGTGATAAATTAATTACAATAAGTGAAGAAGATGATTTGGCAAATGCGGCAAGCTTGATGATAAAAAATAAGATAAGTGGAATTCCCGTAATAGATTCTAAGAAAAATCTGATTGGGATAGTGAGCAAAACAGATGTTGTTAATGCCTTTTCCGTTGTTGGTCCTCATGAAGAATTGAGGGCAAAATACAAAGAAATGTACTAGATTCAGTATTTTCGTTGTAGATTGAAAGTACCTTTTTTGACCTGAAATAAAATTCTGAACAGGAAAAAGAACCAGATTATCATCAAGAGAAAGTAAAGCATTCCGAATTGTGGTTCTTCATCGATTTCTGTTGGTTTTTCTACTATTTCAGGAGGAGGATCAAATGGTGATACTGTGGCTATACCAAAAATGATCGGAATAATAATGACAACTGCAAGTTGAAAAACCATAATTTGAATATGGCTATTGGCCATTTATACAAAATGAATATTATCAATTTTGGTACCAAATTTTGTTTTAAATATTGATAATCTAGATTTATGTTAAATCAAAATTATTCATATCTAAGCTATGACAGTTAAGACTAGAATTATCAATATTAAGTCAAAGAGAGAAAATGATATGATAGATCTTACCAAAAAAATTTCTGAGGTTATCTCAGAGTCAGATATTTCAGATGGTATTGTCACAGTTTTTGTAAAGGGGTCTACAGGCGCAATTATTACAATAGAATACGAACCTGGATTAACAAAAGATTTTCCAGATATGCTCGCTAGATTAGCACCAAAAGATATCAAATATGGTCATGAGGAGTTATGGCATGATGGAAATGGCCATTCTCATGTTAAGGCGTCATTGGTAGGCTCTTCACTTACAGTTCCATTTAATGATAGTATACTATATCTTGGTACATGGCAACAGATCGTTTTTGTTGAATTAGATACAAAGAGTAGAGATCGAGATATTATATTACAAATAATTGGTGAATAATTATGACTAAGCTTAGTCGTCACATCGGATTATTCAATTTAACAATGTATGGAGTTGGTCTAATACTTGGTGCAGGAATCTATGTTTTGATTGGTGAAGCGGCAGGATTTGCAGGTAATGCGCTTTGGTTATCATTTATTCTCGGTGCAGTAGTCGCATCTTTTGCAGGACTCAGCTATTCTGAATTAGCAGCACTTTTTCCAAAGGCAGCTGCAGAATATGTTTTTGTAAAAGAAGGATTTCGAAGTAATTTTATCGGATTTATTGTTGGATGGCTTACAATAATTACTTCAATAATTGTTGCAGCAACTGTTGCATTAGGATTTGCAGGATATATGGAAGAATTAACTAACATACCAATTTTAGTTTCTGCATTAATTATTCTAGGAGTATTATCTCTGATCAATTTTTTGGGAATAAGAGAATCTGCATCTCTGAATACAATTTTTGCAATTGTTACTATTTCAGGATTGGCCTTGATTATATATGTTGGATTTTCATTTCCTGTAGAAACCGAAATAGATTATTTTGAAAGTCCATTAGGTGTTAGTGGAATTATAGTAGCATTTGTTTTGGTATTTTTTGCATTTATTGGATTTGAGGATATGGCAAATGTTGCAGAAGAGGTCAAAAGACCGCAAAAAACTATTCCTAGAGGAATTATGCTCTCAGTACTGATAACTGCAGTAATCTATATTCTAGTATCTTTGGCATCAATTAGAGTTGTAGGATGGGAACCACTAGCAGATTCATCTGCTCCGTTAGCCTTTGTTGCCCAACAAAGATTAGGAGAGCAAGGTCATTTTGTCCTCTCTATAATTGCTCTTTTTGCAACAGCAAGTACAATTTTGATTACTTTGGTGGCAGGAGCTCGAATATTTTATGGGATGGCAAAAGATGGTTCACTTCCTTCAAAACTTGGGTTGGTTCACTCTAAAACCAAAACTCCATGGATTGCAGTAATTCTAATTTTTGTAACATCCTCAGGATTTGTTTTTGTTGGAGATATTGTAATTGTTGCAAATATTGTAGTTTTTGCAGTAGTAGTAACATTTGCAATGATAAATTTGGCAGTTATTCTTTTAAGATATGTAAAGCCAGATTTGGAAAGGCCCTTTAGAGTTCCATTTAATGTTGGAAAATTTCCAATTCTACCACTTTTTGGATTAGGAGCAACAATTTACATGGCAACACAATTTGAGATAGAGATTATTTTGTCAGGTTTAGGAATTATTGCAGCTGGTGTGGTTTTTTATGTTATATACAACAAGAAAAAATTAAAGTGAACTAGTGTTTCTTTGTTTTACTTAAAGCAAATATTGCAATTGCAATTCCAATTATCCCTAGTCCCATTCCGGTATAGCCAACATTGATTTGCTGATTTTCTTTTTCTAATTTAGAGACTGATACTTTTAGATCATTAATTTCACCTAGTAGAGTTGTATGTCCATCAATTAACTGATTTAATGTAATATCTGATGGTTCTGGAAATTCAATATAGGAGCGTTCTCCAACTTTTGGTGGATGCATAGACAAACTTACATTTTCTTCAGATATGTTACCTAATACATTTGCTTGATAGTAACCGGAAACTGTAGGATCTACAAATGCATAATATTTTCCAGGGATATCGTGATCAGCAACTAGAGGTAACATGATTTTTTCATTTTTATATACAAGTTGTATTTTCAAAGATTTTTCTAGTCCCGGTACCCCATTTTGAAATTTTTGTGATTCAGCACATTTCATTGCCTCTGGAATATCTGGACATGGAATTAATGGACTGATATACAATTCTATTCCATTAGTTTCTCCACTTACAACAGGTTCGTTCATCCATCCAATTTCAATTCGATATTTGTCGCTTCCTACAGAATCAACTGTATGTGCATAGACGGTTCCCATCAATCCTGGAATAAGCAATAATAACAATAGAATGTTTTTTAATTTCAATAAAGAAAAATCAAAACTTGATTTTAAAAAGGTTATACTATTTTATCATTAAAAAAATAGATTTTTCAGTTGTTTGAGGTTTGTACCAATAAAAAAATTATTTATGCATCAGCATACATGGAAACTTCCCATGCTGTTGGAGTTTGTGCAAATGCAGTGTATTCTTTGTATTTTAATTCAGTATACTTTTCAAGAAAATCTTTTGTAAAAATTTCTTCTAGAAAACTACAATCACTTTTTAATGCATCTAAGGCTCCCTTTAGCGAAACAGGAAGAGAACCAATATGATATTCTCTTTTCTTTTCAGCACTTAATTTGTAGACATTTTCTTCAACTGGATCCCCTGGATCAATTTTGTTTTTAATTCCATCCAAACCAGCTAACAATAATGCTGCTTCTAGAAGATAGATGTTTGCAGTCGGATCAGGAACACGATATTCAATTCTTTTACTTTTTTCTTGGTTTCTATAATACATTGGCACACGAATAGCAGCGGAACGATTACCCATTCCCCAACAAACATTAACAGGAGCTTCAAATCCAGGAACTAGACGTTTGTAGGAATTAGTTGTAGGATTTGTAATTGCACATAATGCTGATGCATGCTCTAAAATTCCGCCAACATAATAACGACCTATCTGGCTCATTTGTGCAACTTCATCATTAGGATCAAACATTACATTGATTTTATCATTCCACAAACTTTGATGAGTATGCATTGCTGATGCATTATCGCCAAAGATGGGCTTTGGCATAAAGGTTGCAACTTTATTTTTTCGTTTTGCTTTAACTTTGACGATGTTTTTTACTGCAACAACACTATCTGCCATTGCAATCATCTCATCATATACTAAATTAATTTCACATTGACCAGACGTTGCTACCTCGTGATGTTCAGCTTCGATTTTAATTCCAAAATGATTATAAAGATCATCACAGATATCCTTTCTGAAGGTTTCAAGTGTGTCTTTTGGTTGGGATGGATAGTATCCTTCTTTGATATCAATTGCAGTACTTACATTACCTTTTGCCCATGGTGATTCTTTTGATTCAATCGAATAACCAGAACCTCCGTAAGAATGAGTAGCGGCATATGGTGATGGGTAAACATTGATAGTATCAAAAACAAAAAATTCTATTTCAGGTCCCCAATTGGTATGAGTTAAACCAAATTCCCCAAGTTTTTTTGAAGCTTTGTGTGCTATTCCTCTTGAGTCACGATTGTATCTAACTTCATTTACTGTATTTCCTTCATACAAATCACAAAACAAAATTGCATTTTTTCTATTTCCTTGATCATAATCATTTGGTAAAATCCTAAATGATTTAGGATCTGGTTTTAAAATCATATCTGAATTATTTACAGATTTAAAACCAACAATAGAACTTGCATCTAATTTTTCTAAGCCATGCTCAAAACTATTTTTATCAATAGCATAACTTGGCATACCAAGGCGATGTAATTCACCAAAAATGTCTACAAACCATAGATTTACAAATGTAATATTTTCTTCTTGGATTTTTGCTAATACAGTATCTGTATCCATTGATTAGCTATAATATCATTTTACTAATGTTAGTAAGTCAGATTTGGTATATAGTCAGGTTAAATTTTTAGGCTTCAGGATTGGTTGAAATTTTATTTTTCAACATTTTCATTTCTTCCTCAAAGAAAAATTGTTCAGTAAAGGCTGGTTTTAGGTCATCTAACCAAATTGCATTCTCATCGTATTTTGCAAAAAATGGTCTTTGTACCCAGTCAGGATTTCTTCCCTGCAAGAAACTCAAAACAATGAATTTTTGATCATTTATGGTAGTAACGCCAAGTACGTGAACCTTACCGGGAGTTGCAGACATACTTGGCCCTCTAACAGTTCTTGCCAGACCACTTACAGAAGAGTAAGCTTCTCTGAAGATATTATGTGCTCTAACTAGAGGGACACCAAAGTAGTGCTGAGCACCAGTATCACGTACAACAAACATGTAATATGGAATACAGCCAAGTTGAACCTGTTTAGTCCACATTTTTGCCCACATTTTGGAGTCATCATTGATATGAGCTAGAAGAGGAGATTGAGTTCTTATCTGAGCACCTGTTGCTCTTACTTCTTTGATTGCTCTTTTTACAATATCTGTAGATAATTCAGTTAAATGATTAAAGTGAGCCATAAAAGCTAGATGTATGCCATTTTCAGAAATCTTTTGAAAAACTTGTAGCATTTCTTGAGAATCAGGATCTGTCACAAATTTGTAAGGCCAATATGAAAGAGCTTTTGTTCCAATTCTAATTGTTTTAAGATTTGGAAGTTTTGCTTCAATTAAACTGTCAATATATTTTGAAAATATTTTTGCTTTCATTATCATTGGATCACCTCCTGTAAAAAGAATATCAGATATTTCAGGATGTTCAGAAACGTATTGAACTAATTGTTCCCCTTCCTGCATTGCAAATTTCATTTCATCCATTCCTACAAATTGTGGCCATCTAAAACAAAAACTGCAATATGCATGACATGTCTGGCTCTGACTTGGAAAGAAAAGACAGGTTTCGTGATATTTATGTTGCATGCCATATAATTTTGTACCATCTTTTAAAGTTGGAACATTTAATTCCATTTGTCCAGCAGGATGAGGGTTTAATTGTAAACGAATTTCATTTGCTAAATTAGTGATTTCTTTTTTTTCAAGATTATTTTTTAGTGCATTTGACATTTTGTTAAAATGCTCAGGCAATAACATTCCTCTCTGAGGGAATGTCAAAACAAACATTGGATCGTTTGGAATGTTATTCCAATCAATTAATTGTTCAACTACATAGTTATTTGCTTTAAATGGTAAAACATTTCCTACAACTTCCATTTCAAATTGTTGTTGATCTGAAAGATTTTGAATCTGTGGTAGATCACGGAAATTAGTTAGAGTATACGATTTTAGTGAGGGTGATTCATCCCAAGCTGATTGCTGATGAGTCATCTTATTATTAGCATGCTCACCCTTGTTAAAGGTTACATTCAGATATTTATTAGAAATTTCCTAGTTTGACTGTATTTTTGCAAAAAATTTGATAACGATTTCAATAATTTATGATAATATGTCTTAACGTTTGTATTCTAGAACATGAATTTGATTAGAATGGTGATTAATGGTGGCTGAAGATGATTTATCGCAAATTTCTGTAGGAGAATTTGAAAATGTTTCACAGTTGTTAGCATCATCCGAGTCACTTCAACTGGCGTTTTTTATCATGATTATAGGAATCATAGCAATAGTAGTTGGTTATAGAAAATTTTCATTTTGGGTTGGTTCGCAAAAATTCTATTATAAACGACCACATTTTTCAAGATTTTTACGAAGAGCTATTCTGCCATTTTTTGCAATTGCTTTAATCACTATCATTAACGTTCACATACAGACAGGTGATTTGTTAGGTGAAGAATCATTAATTGGTGATGAAGAATTATCTGCTCAAGAAACATTTGCAAAAATTCTCAATACTTTTAATATTTTGGTAATTGGTTATACTATTTCACATCTCATTCCAATTGCTCTTACTAAACATGAAAAATCCATCTTAGAGAGAGAAGACTTTGATGCTTGGTTTGAAGAGAGAGGATTTGTTGATGATAAAGGTGATCTCTTTCATAAATTGTACAAATGGGTTCCACCAAAAATTACTCCAGAAGATATTGAGGAAAATGAATTCAAAGAAATGCTCAAAACAAAGGAAGGAATGCAATATTTGGAGCAATTCCGCACAACAAAAGGTAATCCTATTGGTGGATATGAAAAGTTAATTGAAAAGCCATTTGAGAAATGGAAAAAATCTGAACGTGAAAAATATGAGAAATATTATCAGAATTGTATATCAGGAAATAATCAATCTGGAAGAAAGTTACGGCCAGGTGCAAAGCCAGATGAGATATACCCAATTGATGTATGGAGAGAAGAAAAAAGAATACATGGGTATGAACCAATAATTCCAAGTTCTCGTCCTCCAGGATATGCAAAAAAGAAAAGAGAAGGTCTTCCAAAATCTGCAAAACAAATTCTTCCACTAGGAATTTTCATTGCAACAATTTTGGGTGTTGTTGCATGGTGGGGAGTTGATTTGATTGTTCTTGCTACAGCTACTGGTGGATTCTCAATTGGTTTGGGTTTGGCATTACAAGAGACTATGCAGAACTATTTTGCCTATATAATGATAAGAAAAGACAAAATCTTCATTGAGGGAGACAGAGTACAGCTTGAAACTGGGTATAATGGATATGTGCATAAAATCACGCCTAGAGTTACCTATATCAGAGATGCATTACATGAATCAATTGCAGTTATTCCTACAAGGCAGCTAGTCAATGCTCAAATTGTAAACTATACCAAAGAAAACAAACTTGTTCCAGCATTAGTAAAAGTTGGAGTTTCATATTTGAATAATCCACGTCAAGTGGCATCAATTTTAGTTAAAGTAGGCAAACGTGGGATGAAAGAAATTGTTGATATTAAGGGACGGCATTTGGTTAGACAGAAACGTTGTCCATATCTTAATGAAAATAAACCAAGTTGTGGTTGTGATAAAGAACTACATGTAGATCTTACACAGCCAGTAGTAAGATTTAATGAATTTAATGATTCATCACTTGATTTTTCAATGTGGGTTTATGTCAGGGATTATGGAGCTCAATTCAAAACAAAAACTGATTTGAGAATGATAATGTATGAAGAGTTTAAGAAATATGATATTAGAATCCCATGGCCTATCAGGACTGTCTATCAGGGAGATGAAAAGAGAGAATTTGAAGAGATAAGCCAACTAGATCCAAGCAGAAATAAAGTAATTGATGAATATGGACTTGGTGATATTGGACGTGGTGAAGGAGAAGATTAGTCTAACTTTCTCAAAACTTAAGAATCCCATTAATTCACATTTTTTTGTTGAGTAAATTTACAGTAATTGCAGGCAAGTCATCAGAAGATTTAGCTATAAGATTATCAGGTAAATTAAAGGCAAAATTAGTAAGATCTGAAGTAAGAATATTTCCTGATGGTGAAAACAAAATCACCCTTGATGGTAAGCTACCAAAAAATAATGCTTTGGTGGTAGTACAATCAATTTACCCACCTGTAGATACAAACCTAATTCAGGCCCTTTCGCTTATATCAAAAGCAAAAGAATCAACAGATAACGTAACTGCAGTAATTCCTTACATGGGATATGCTAGACAAGATAGAGAGTTTTTGCCTGGAGAAATTGTTACCATGAAGGTCCTAGGTAGATTATTCAAGGGAGTAGGAGCCTACAAAATAATTGTAGTAGACATACATAGTATGCTAGGATTAAAACACTTTAAGATTAAAACAGAAAATGTTTCTGCCATATCAGACCTTGTAGATTACTTTAAAAAAATAAAATTGAAAAATCCTCTAATTGTTTCACCAGATCAGGGTGGAAAAGACAGAGCAAAGCAATTTGCGTCACATTTTGGAGCTGAATATATTGCATTGAACAAACTTCGTGACCGTAAAACAGGCAAAGTCCAGATAAAAACGGCAAAATTTGATCAAGTCAAGGATAGAGATTTGATTTTAGTAGATGATATGATAAGCACGGGTGGAAGTATCAAGAAAGCCACTGAATTTCTAAAAAAACAAAAATGTAGACGTGTTTTTGTCGCATGTACGCATGCTCTTCTTATTAATGATGCTGAAAGAAAAATCAAGGAATCTGGGGTTACAAAAATTGTTAGTACCAATACAATTCCAAGTAAAACCTCAATAGTGGATGTTTCAAATACTATTGCAAAAGCAATAAAGTAATGCCTGAAAGTTTTTTTATTGTATCCAAAGATTATCCAGAAATTGCAATTGATGAGATAATCTCGATAGCTAAGACATATGATCGATTTTCAAAAATTAATATTATATCAAATCTTGTTATTGTACAATCTAAAACAAATTGGGAAAAACTTGCTAAGCGGGCAGCATTCGTCAAAATTTCAGGTCAAATTTTACGAAAAATGTCAGGATTGTTTTTAGATGAAGGAAATACTGAAGTCTTACAAAATACAAAAACATTTGTTTGTAGAATAATCAATCTATCATCAAATCAGTTTAACATTCCAGAACTAGAAAGTTCTATGGGAGACATGATTTCAAAATTTTCTCGAGCCAAAGTATCACTCGAAAATCCTGATATTACAGTTTACCTAATTTTTACTAATAATGAAAACTTTTTTGGTTTCTCAAAAAAAATTGAACGGCCTATTAGACCTAAAAAAGTAAAAAAACATCCACATGAATTAGACTGGAAACTAACAAGAGCCATGATAAATTTAACTGGACTACAAGAAGGTGAAACAGTTTGTGATCCATTTTGTGGAACTGGAACTACTTTGTTAGAGGCTGAATCAATGGGTATTCATGCTATTGGTGTAGATTTTGATGAAAAAATGTATCAGATGTCTAGAAAAAACTTGGATGTTAATGGTTTCAAATCCAAATTGATTAAAAGTGATTTTTCAGAATTGGAGAAATTTGTAGGAGAATTTGATGGGATTGTCACAGATCTTCCTTATGGAAGAGCTTCAAAGGCTTCTGAAAATCCTGAGGAAATTTTAAGAAAATTTGTTTCTATACTACCAAGAAAAAAAAGAATTGCTATAATGTGTAAGAAAGGATTTGAGAAAAAGTTGAAAATAAATCCACTGAGAAAATACGAAATCTATAGGCATAAAAGCTTAACAAGGATAATTTTGGTAAAATGAAACTTGTATTTTTGGGAACATCAGCAGCTCAACCGACAGAATTTAGAGGACTATCATGTATTTGCCTAGAACGGGAAGGTGAAATCTTGATGTTTGATGCAGGTGAAGCGGCACAAATAGCCTATCTAAAGTCAAGCTTAGGATGGAATAAAAAAATGAAAATTTTTGTCACACATCTGCATGGTGATCATTGTATTGGGATTTTAGGTCTGCTTCAAACAATGGCAATGCAACATAGAACAGAACCTCTTGAGATTTATGGACCAAATGGAATAGAGGAATTTATTAGTGCAAACATCAAAGTATTGAACTTTGGATTAACATTTCCTGTAATGATTTCAACAGTAAAGGAAGGGATTGTTTTTGATTCTAAAACATATTCAATTTCTGCATGTAGGGCAAATCATTCTATCACTGCATACTCTTTTGTCTTTGAAGAAAAAAATAAACCAGGTAGGTTTAATCTTGAAAAAGCAAAAGAGTTTGGAATTCCAGAAGGCAATTTATGGAAAAAATTACAAAATGGAAATAATATTGAAGTTGATGGAAAAATTATTACCCCAAACCAAATATTAGGAGAAAAACGGCCTGGGAAAAAAATTGGTATTTCTGGAGATACAATGCCAACAAAAGATTTAGAGAAATTTTTTGCAAATTGTGATTATCTAGTTTTTGATTCTACTTTTTTAGATGAAATAAAAGAAAAGGCACAAGACACATGTCACTCTACTGCAAAGCAAGCAGCAGTGTTGGCTAAAAATGCTAATGTAAAAAATCTAATTTTGACTCATTTCTCAGCTAGATATACAGATGAGACTAAACATCTGGAAGAAGCAGAAAAAATTCATGATTCAGTAATTACAGCAAAGGATCTTTTGGAGGTAGAAATAAAATAATAGAAATTCTCGAAGAAATTGCAGAAAAAATAAGTAATTTTAAAAAAATTGTTTTTGTTACTGGTGCTGGGATATCTCAAGAAAGTGGAATTCCAACTTTTAGGGGAAAAGATGGATTTTGGAGAAAGTATGACGCCATGAAACTAGCAACTATTGAGGCATTTTATGAAAATCCACAACTTGTATGGGAGTGGTATAATGAAAGAAGGAGCAATATTTTTTCAGCTGAACCTAATCCTGGGCATAAGGCTATAGTAGAACTTGAAAAGTATGTAGATGTGGTTATTTTAACTCAAAATATTGATGGTCTTCATCAAAGAGCAGGAAGCTCAAAAGTACTTGAATTACACGGTAGCATTATCAAAATAAAATGTACTGTTTGTGATTTTAGAGATGAAATAATAACTGAATTTGAAAAAATTCCTCCTATTTGTCAATGTGGTAATATACTAAGACCTGATGTAGTTTGGTTTGGAGAAGCTCTCCCACAAGATGTTTGGCAGAAAGCAATGATTTATTCAAATCAATGTGATGCAATGGTAATTGTAGGAACGTCATTGGTAGTTTCTCCTGCAAACACTTTACCAATTTATGCAAAACAGAATAATGCATTATTAATTGAGATAAATCCTGAAGAGACCATAATGTCTTCAGATATGGATTACTCAATAAGAAGTTCTGGTGCGATATCTTTACCAGAATTTGTTTCAATTTTTAAAAAATAATTATTGGTTTGATCTAATTTCCATTTAAGGATCATCTAGAATCTATTCAGAGGAAGTATTTTTGAACATATTTCCTATTGATTCAAAGGGATTAATTTTGCTTAGTTCATCTGATAGGAAATTCGTTGAAGATTCTTTAGCATCATTTATTCCGTCATTAATTTTTTCACTAGTATTATCCATAATATTATCAAGAGATGATTCAATCTTATTTTCTATAGATTCGGTTGCCTTTTGACTAATATTATTAACATCATGCTTTAGTGATTCAGTTACTGAAGCTGAAGTATTAGAGAATAATCCGCTAATCTCTGATGAGAAAACTATTCCACCAAGAATTAACAAGATGCCTGCTATGCCTAATTTGAGAAACATTGATGATTAATTTCAAAATTATCTTTTAAATTCAAACTAAAAAAAATAACAAATTATGATTGAAATTTCTTAGCTAATTTACTAGTCCCCAAGAACAAGGATATCAGCTATTCTTTCAATATTGTGAGATGTAAGAACAACCTTTAAGGGTCCTAATGGGGATTCATCGGTTTCTTCACAAAGAACAACTCTTTCAACAAATGCTGCCTGCTTATTTAGATAAAACCAAGTTGTGTTTCTGTCCATATGTTTTTCAAGTTGACGTTTAAGGACTCTTTGTGATTGAGCAGAATGGATAGATTCATAGATTTTTTCCATTGATTGAAAATGATCCGTATCTCCAGTTATCGAGAATTCTTCACTCTTTAAATTATTGCAAGGTAAAATGTTTAAAATTGCTTGTTTAACTTTCTCAGAGTCTTCAGAAGGATTTATGGAAGAAAATACTTGTATTTTGCAATCAATATCTGGAAATTTCATTTAATCCAACCTTGAATTTTTTTAAAGGAGGCTTCAATTAATTCCTCTTTTGTTTTATTGTTGTTTGTTATTGCATCATCAGACAATGCGATTGAATTACTGATTCCAACTCCTAATTCTCGATTATCTCTTTCTTCAAAATTTTCCTTTGTTTTAGGATCATCGGATCTGCCTCGTTGCTGTAAGAATCCAAATCTTTTATCAGTTGATGCATGTATTGCAAGTAATTTTACAATACCATGCTGCCTTAAAACATTAATTTCTGCATTTGATCTTATTCCATCAATTATTATTACATTTGACTTTGAGTTTTGTATTTCTGGAATAACTAATTTGGCTATCGCACCAGGTCCATTTTTTTCACGAAGCTCAAGCATGAGCTTTCCAAGGTTTGGTCCGGTTGGATCTAAATTATTTTTCTTAGCCTCTGTTCTTACTGCATTACCCATATTGATAGTATCAAAGCCTTTTGATTTTAGACCTTCAGCTATTGTAGATTTTCCAGCTCCGGGCATACCAGTTAAACAAACAATTAGTTTTGTCAATACCAAAACAAAAAATGGCTGTTCTATGAAGGTACCGGAAATTATTATAGAGATGCTAGAAAGGATGTTGTATTGCGAACATTTGTAGCAGTAGAAATTTCAAGTAGACAAGTAATCAATGCAATTTCTAAATTTCAATCAGAGGTAAATATTAAGGCAAAACCAGTGAAATCACAAAATCTTCATTTTACGCTTCAATTTTTAGGGGAAATTTCTGAGCAGCAGGCGGGACAAGTAAAAGAGGAACTACAAAAGATAGAGTTTTCAAAGTTCTGGTTAAATTTTAGAGGAATAGGTGCCTTTCCTAAACTAAAATTTCCTCGAGTAATTTGGATAGGGACAGATAAAGTTGGAGGAGAGGCGTTAATAGATTTAGCAAAAAAAGTAGAAAATATTCTAACTCCTCTAGGTTTTACAAATGACAAGCCATTCAAACCTCATATCACAGTATTTAGAATTAAAAATAAGATTGGAGATATTACAAAGGAAATGCAAAAGTTTGAATTATTTGATTTTGGATCTGAAGAAATTACAAATTTCAAGTTTAAACAAAGTGTTCTGACACCAAATGGTCCAATTTATTCTGATTTAGCTGAGGTACATGGAAAATGAAAAAGGTAATTTTAGTTGCTAAAAAATCAATAATTCCATCGAAGTCTATAGTCAATTCAAAAAAACAAATCGCAGGTTTAGCATTTAACCTTGTTAAAAATGAAATAGAAAAATTTTCGGAGATAGTAGAATTAGAATTTGGTGGTTCATACGCAAAAGGAACTTGGTTAGATAGAGAAGCTGATATTGATATTTTTATAAAATTCAAAAAATCAACTTCAGAAAAAGAATTTGAAAATATTACTAAAGAAATTGGTTTTGCATCAATGAAAAATTTCAAACCATATGTTAGATATTCTGAACATCCATATGTTGAAGCTGTAATTAAAAAAACAAAGATCAATGTAGTTCCATGTTATGATGTAAAACCATCAAATTGGAAAAGTGCTGCAGATAGATCACCATTTCATACAAAACATATGCAAAAAGCACTAAATTCCAAAATGAAAGATGAGGTTAGACTTTTAAAGAAATTTCTAAAATCTGTTGGGATTTATGGGGCTGAAATTGCAAAACAAGGATTCAGTGGGTATGTGTCTGAAGTTTTGATTTTAAATTATGGTTCATTTGAAAATGTAATAAAGTCAATTTCTAAAATAAAAGAAAATGAAGTGATAGGGAAGACATCAAAGAAATTTGATACTAGAATTGTTATAATAGATCCTATCGATAGTAATAGAAATCTGGCTGCAGCAATATCAGACCAGAACATAGGAAAATTTGTACTTTCGTGTAGGGCATTTCAAGATAATCCATCAAATCTTTTTTTCAAGACCTCAAAGAAGAAAAAATCTACTAGTTGGGAAAATGTTCTTGTGGTAAAATTTAGCCATACCAAAAGGAGTTCTGACATAATATGGGGACAGATAAAGAGAGCGTCATCAGCTCTTGCAACTCAGCTGGAAATAGGAGGTTTTACTGTATTACGCAGTATGTCTTACACTGATGAGAACAAAGAAGCATATCTTTTCTTTTTGCTAGAATCAACTATTATTCCAAAAAAATATCTAAAAAAAGGACCTGAATTTTTTAGGGAAAAGGACTGTAAGAGCTTTATTGGAAAAAATCTTTCAAAAACAGAACTAATGTGGATTGATAATGATTTGAGAGTTGTTTCCCTAGAAAAGAGAAAACATGATAATGTGGTAAAATATGTAAATGAATTTTTGAAAAATAATCTTCAGGTTAGTATTCCAAAAGGATTACAAAATGATTTTAAAAAGGGATTCAAAGTTTCCCTTGGCAGTAAAACCTTGAGAAAATCAATTAAAGAGGCTGTTTTGGATCTAATTTCAACTGATGGAAAAATCTTTTATTTCAATTAAAAAATTTTCAGAAGAGCCATATTCAAAAATTCTTGGATATCCTAAAGCCACTAAAAATCAGATTAAAACTAGAATTTCTGAATTGGAAAAATTAAAAATTAAGTCAATTTCTCTTACAGGGCCAACTACAATTGGTAAATTTGCAATTCTAGGTAAAGGATATGTCGGGGTTGTTGTGCTAGCAAAAAAAGGTACAAAAAATATTGCAGTAAAAATTAGAAGATTAGATTCTCAAAGAAAAGAAATGAGAAATGAAGCAAAACTGCTCAAAACTGTGAATTCGGTAAATGTTGGACCCAAACTATATGATGTAAGTAAAAATTTTCTAGTCATGGAATTCCTAGAGGGAGAAAAAATTGCTGATTGGATAAAAAATCTTAGTGGAAAAGGAAGTGTAAAGAAATTAAAGTTTACAATCAGATCTGTTTTAGAAGATTGTTATAGATTAGATAAAATTGGATTCGATCATGGAGAGTTAAGTAGCATTTCAAAACATGTGATAGTTGGAAAGTCAAAGTCAACTTTGATAGATTTTGAAAGTTCTAGTACCAAAAGAAGAGTTTCAAATGTAACATCGGCTACACAGGCAATTTTTATTGGTTCAGGTATTGCTAAAAAAGTTCAGAAAATCTACAAGATTCCATCAAGAGATGCAATTATTGAAAATCTAAGAAAATACAAACAAGAGCAATCAAGAGAAAGTTTTGATGAACTTTTAGCAAATTTAAAGTTGTAATGATGAAACCGTAAGATTAGAAGGTTTTTTGATGATTATTGGATTGCCAACTTAGTAAGATTAGAATAAATAAGAAAAAGAATATTTTATTACGAAAAACTACAGTTCCTAATGAATCAATTATCGGAATTTCTAATTAATCCTGGGACCAAAATAAACCTCAAAAAAACTAGTACTGATTACAATGGTAATTTACAAAAAGAGCAATCCAAAATTGATTTAGATGAATTACATCTAAAAATGTCTAAACTTCAGTACAAACTCCACGCAGAAAAAAAACAGGCATTGCTGATAATACTGCAAGCAATGGATGCAGGAGGAAAAGACGGAACAATAAGGGATGTAATGCATGGATTTAATCCTCAAGGGTGTAAAGTGACATCATTTAGAGCTCCTCAGGGAGAAGAGATAGATCATGATTTCTTGTGGCGTGTTCACAAAAAAATTCCTGCTAAAGGCGAAATTGGTATTTTTAATAGATCCCATTATGGTGATGTTTTAGTTGTAAGGATACATAATTTGGTGCCAAAGAAAATTTGGTCAAAAAGGTATGATCACGTTAATGATTTTGAAAAAATGCTAAGTGATGAAGGAATAAAAATTTTGAAATTTTATTTGCATATTAGTAAAGAAGAGCAGCAAAAAAGATTAGAACAAAGAATTGTTAATCCTACTAAACATTGGAAAATTGATGAGGCTGACTTTGCAGAAAGAAAATTCTGGGATAAATACATGAAGGCATATGAGGATGTTCTCGAGAAATGTAGTACTCCTTGGGCACCATGGTATGTCATTCCTTCTGATAAAAAGTGGTATCGGAATTTGATTGTAGCAAAAATCATTACCAAAACCATGGAAGAGATGAAATTACAATTTCCCAAATCAAAAATGGGTATCGATAAAATTCAAAACCTAAAATTATAAAGTTTTTTAGATGATTGCATAGTTTGAATTGTTAAAAAAATTATCTTGTTGCCCATCATGAATGGAATCAAATTCCAGAGAAAAAAGAAAAATCATTCCTACAAAAAAAGAAACTGCAATTATATTCAAATTAAACAACTTTCATAAGTAAAACCATCTTTCTTCCTAATTAACTCCGTTTTTAAAAATCAGTTTTGAAAACATTGATGATTTCAGTTTTTAATTAAAAAACAAAGAAAAAGGATTATTGGGTCCAACCCATATTAACCAATTTTTGTACACTGGATATCTTAACACAAGCTGGTTCTCCTGATGGTTTGAACACAAGTGAATGAGAGGATTTACACGATACATTGTGTGGATCAACACCTTCTTGAAGTTGCTTTAGAGGTGGCAAATCTACAATAAGTACTTCTTCATGTTCTGAAGGATCTGATTGAATGCCAGATAATTCTTCAAATTCATAAATTACTGCATCAATCCAATTCTCTACATCTTCAGGATCTGCTCGTTTGTCAAAACTGTTCCAAACCTGTTCATAGTAATCATCTAGTCTTGAAGAATCAATTGGATCAAAATCATCTTCTATCTCTTGATAGATTTGTTGTGAACGCCACACAAAGGCAGAACCGTCTTGAAATTCTGCCATTTCTTCAATATTACCATCAACTACAGCTTCTTCATATTCTACTTTGGCAGTTTCCAATAATCCATTAATTAACTGCATTTTAAAGTCTGGATCCTGGCTTAATTCATCTCCTACAACAAGGTTTCTCGCTTCTTGGATGATTTCTTTTGCTTCATCAATTGCTGATTGGGCCTGAGATCTGCTTACATTAGTATTTGTTTTGTCTTGTAAATCTATTAGTGTGGTTTGAAGTTTTTCATTAAAACTTGGATTATCTTCAAGATGCGTGCTCATTGTATCATATAGCTCAGCTATAGGATGAGCAGCATGAACAAGTGCTAGCTTTGAATTTTTTTCATCCAGATTCAATTCCAATGCCCAAAGGTGTCCTAGTGTTTCTTCTAATGTTCCTGCAAACTCAAATTTGTCGTTTCTATTTGAATCAGCAAAAGCCAATGGAATGCTTCCCAGAACAACAATTGTCAAAAGAACTGTTACTGTTTTAGTCATCTCAGTGTTTCTAATTTGAGATTATTTTAAGATGAGACTCATTTTAGAGGCTTGTTCTAATTCTATAGATTAAGAATTAGAAAAATTGATTCAAGTTAGTACATTTAGATTGACTGCTATTTTTCATCCTCAAAATAATCATCTAGTTTTTTGTCTACTTGTTGTTGTCTTTCCTTGAATCTTTGGTATTTTTTGTCCCATTTTGAAATAGATAGCCACTGCTTAATTCCTATTCCTAGCCAAACTAAAGATATTGTAAAAATCACTAGTTGCGCCGGCTGAAGTAATACTTGGTCTCTGTTTCTGTCTATGATTTGGTCTTTTATTTTGTTAGCTTGATCTAGGGTTATTTGACCACGCCGTAGTTGTTCATTTAAACGGTCATCAAGTCTTTTTTCAAATCTGTCATTGAATGGAGAATCATATGCACTTGTAATTACTAACAACGCAATAGGTGGAATGATTAAAGTAGTCAATATCATAATCATGAACATCTTTTTTGTTTTACTTAGTTGAAACATTAGACCATCCATGATCTCAAAGATACTGTTATGATCTTTGTTTGATCTACTCATAATGTAAAACCTCCAATTTTGTCTTAAAACCTTTAGATAACATTGTTACTCACCTTCCTCCCGCCTTGGGAACATCTCCTCATATGGCTCTAAAATCAATTTACAAAATTCGTGTCCCTTTGGGCTAACTTTGTATTTGATTATTGTTTTCTTTCCCCAAGGCTCTTCATTTCTCTTGATTAGGCCTTTTTGCTCCATGTCATCAAGAATTTCCTTGTGTTTGGCAATGTTTAATCCACAATAGCTTAGAAGTTTGGTTTGGTTAATCTCGCCGTATTCAGATAAGATCAAAATAATGTCTTTTCTAATGTAAGTACGATCCCTATATCCCTGTGCCAGTTTTTATCATTCCTTGAACTAATTCACACTCTTTCTTGTTGATTTTAACAATTGCCAATAAAGCTCCAGTAACTTTGTTAGCTAACAATGCTTAACAATCCCTTTTATCCAAAATTCTCTTTTCTTGTCAATGACAAAATTAAACAAGAAAATCTTGGCAGGATTGATAGTGATGTCAGCAATGCTATCATTATCAGTCATATACAGCCCGGCATTTGCACAACAATCAGATCTTGAAGTGGTTGATAGACCAGTTCATCCAAGAACCGTTTTAGCTGGTGCTGGTGCTGTTGTAGGTGAAGATGATCAAGGATGGCGCTCTCATTTTAGGATGGGAGTTGTTTCAGAACCTCAAACCAGTGGTTCTAATTCAGATACAGAACTTTCTGTAAAACGAGGCGTATTTGTAATTGGAAAACACGATAATCGTCAGTTTTACTCTGTAATACCAGAGAGTTGGGAAATTGAAGTAAGAGCTGATAAGGAAAATTTTGAGGCATCTGGAACTGTTGAAAACAAAGAGGGTAAAACCTATGATGTAAAGATGGAAGGAGAAAAAATCTCTGCTTTGCAGAATGGAAATCTGTACTATGTTACAGGTACAGCAACCAATGAAGATGGAGATGAATATGAGCTGTTTTACATCTCAGCATTAGTAGAAAGAGAACATTCCATTAAACCCTCTCATAGTGAAACCCGGTGAGTTTTTACTCACTTTTTTTTAAAATAATTTCAAAATATTTTTCATCTACAGCAACTAGAGTGTATGGGACTGGCAGGATTAAGAGAGTTTTAGTGATTATCTTGGTACCTATGTTATGGTTATGATATCAGTATGTAGTCAAATTTTATGATCTATTTCTCATTTTTTGTTTCATTTACGAAAGTTATGGGATCTTCATTTTGGTCCTTGCTTATGTACTCTTCATGAGTTAATGCATCTTCAATGTCTTTTTGCAGTTCCTTTTCTCTATTGTTCAATTAACTCTAAAAATTGATACTTTTAGAATTTTAATTACAGACTTTGATTTTTTGACTATATGGATAAAAATTTGAAACTTTTTTGGAATGAAAAATCAATCTCGTATTTGATTTATTGTTTATAGAATAAAAAAGAGAATTTACTGCAAAAATCTTGGAACCTTCCTGAGTATATGTGAGACAGATATTCTTCCAGGACCTATCACTATTATGACTAGACATCCAGCTAAAAGAAGTATGTCAAGTTCAGTTCCACCCCGTCCAGTAAAATTTTGAGCTCCTTTTACTAGAAAGATTGCACCCAGCATTACAATTGACAACAACGATGCTGAAATTCTAGTCAATCCACCTATGATCAGTAGTATTCCAGGTACAAATTCTGCCAATGCAATTGGAAACTGCATTTCAGGTGGCAATCCCATGTTTGGGAGATTTTCTGCAAACCCTGGTTCAAACTTACCAAGAGAATGCATGATGAATATCATCCCTATAGTTATGCGCACTCCAAAATGTGCAACATCGTGAAGTATTGTTTGTCGAATTACAGTTTCTGCCATTTACCAATATGAAGTGAAATCTCACACAATAAAATACATTTTAATTAATTATGAACAATCCTTAAATTTTAAGACAATCTACTATTATAACGATGAACAAAACTACAATGGCCTTTGCTATGGTAATTGCTTTGGCAGCAGTGTTTGCTATTGCATCACCCGTAGATGTGGCAGTTGCCCAGACCTCTTCTGATGTAATGCCTCATGGTGAAGGTAGTTACAAGGATGGAGAGAATAAAGAAGGAAAATCCTGTCCTAGTAAGGAAAGAAAATCCCAAGAACAATCGTCATAAACCATAATTAAAAATTCAAACCACTAATTTCTTTAATGAACTTAACAATTATTGATTTTATTTGTGTAATCAGTAAAAATGAGTTTTGATTGGGGCTTTAATGATTGAAGTGTAACATTATTCAGAGTACTAAAATGGGATCGGCAGGATTTGAACCTGCGACCACTAGCCCCCCAGACTAGTATCATACCAAGCTAGACGACGATCCCATGATGGACAGGCACAAAATGAAATTATTAAATCGTCGGATTGTTACTAGTAATTATTGAAGATTTGTAGTATTTGTCATAGGATTTCAGCTACTGGGCAAGATCATCTTGATTGTATTCAAAAAAGAAGAGTAGAGCTTGAAGATGAGGATCTCAAAAATAAAATTCCAGAGAAGATTGGTTTAGCAAAAAATCCAGAAGATTTAGGTGTTGAAGTAAGAGCTATTCTAGAACATTTGTCTAAAGAAAAAGATAAAGATTAAAGCCATTTTGTAATTCTCTCTTTTTCAAATTGTATCTTTTCTATTAGATGTTCTTTTGTTGACTCTGTTAGGTTTGTGGTGGGTTTTGATTCTGAAAACATATCTACTTCAATTAAAGATGCAGTGTCTCTTCCAGATTCAATAAAGCATCCCCCCTTACCATCGTACAATTCAGAGTCATCTTTAGATTGAATTTTAGATACAATATTTTTTGCAACTACTAGTCCTTCGCCTTCTGCAAAAACACCTGCCTTTGGAACTGCCATTTTTTCTCCAACTGGTAAGCTAGTAACATCTCCAACTGCATAGACATTATCATGGGGAGTTTTACAATCCCTAGCGATTTGGATAAAACCCCCTTGTTTTGCCAAACCTGATTCATAAATTACCTTAGGAGCAATGTGTGGTGGAATAGCCAAAAGTAAATCAAATTCAGCTTGAGCATTCTCAAAAAGCAGTTTATTTTTTTCAACTGACAGAGTTTTGCAAGAGTTATGAAAAATAATATTTTCAGAATTTATCAATTCAAGGATTTGCTGACTTACGTTGGAGCCTGCTGCAGGTAATGTTATTGGAGCAGGACTGTAAAAATGGATTTGAACTGATTTACGATTTCCAAAATTTCTTAACATAGAATCAATAAGTAAAGCTGCCTCAAATGGTGCAGGTGGGCATTTGTATGGCATGCCCATAATTGCAATTGCAATTTTGCCAGATTTTATTTTGTTAAGTTTATCATTAATTTCTAAGAGCTGATTATGATCATATAGATTCATTCCATTTTCTATCAATCCTGGAATTTTTTCAGGAGCTAAAACTGCTCCCATTGCTATTATTAGAAAATCAAATGACAGATTCTTTGTAGTTGTTTTCACATTTTTATTTGGCAAGTCGATTTGCAAAATTTCTTCATTGAGAAAATTGATTTCTTTTTTTTCAAGTTCTTTTAAAGAACCAATAGATTCTTCAAAGGTTCGTGATCCGTTCATAATCCAAAGTTTTGCAAAACCAACCATAAACCAGTCTTTTTTATCAATTATTGTAATTCTAACTTGTGATGATGAAAGAGAATTTCGAATTTCATTTGCTGCAGACAGTCCTCCAAACCCTCCACCAAGTACTAACACGTGTGGAATATTTTCAGTCAATTTATCGTTCTTGAGTAGTAGGTCTAATCAAAATTTCATTAACATTGACATGGCTTGGTGATTCTACAGCATAAAGAATGGCATTTGCTATATCGTCTGCCTGTAGAGATTCCATTTTCTTTGCATTTTCAACAAATGCCTGCAAAGACTCATCAGTAATGGTATTTGTCAATTCGGTTGCAACCACACCTGGCTCAATGCATGTAACACGAATGTTTTTTCTAACGCTGAGTTCTTCTCGTAATCCCTCACTAAATGCAGTAATGGCATGTTTTGTGGCACAATAGACACTACCTGCTGGAAAAACGATTCTTCCTGCAACTGATGATATATTTACAATATGACCTGACTTTTTTTCAAGCATATGTGAAACTACTGCGCCAGTACAATACAAAACTCCCTTGATATTGACGTCGACCATTTGATCCCATTCGTCAATCTTCAAATTTTTTACAAAACTTAGAGGCATTAATCCAGCATTATTTACTAGAATATCTACAGAGCCCCATTTTGATAAAACAGATTCTACAAATGACTTACATTCTTCTTTTTTTGTAACATCAAGTTTTTGAGAGAGTACTTCACCTCCGTTTTCTTTAATTTTATTTTCCAACTCTGCAAGTTTATCGGTCCTTCTTGCGCCAATTGCAACTTTAGCGCCTGCTTTTGATAGGGCTAATGCGGTTGCAAAACCAATTCCGCTACTCGCACCAGTTACTATTGCTACCTTATCTTTAATCATTGAGTTTCACTTGTTTCGTTTTTATTTCTTCATGGTAAAAATGTTTACTTGAATTCTTTACAAACAGATCTATGTAAATTTGTAGCAAGTTTAATAGAAGAAAAAATACTAGTAGAGCTATGAAGCCTGAAAAATGTGCATACTGCGGAGATATGACTGATATGCCGTTTCAGTGCAATTATTGCAAGGATCCTTTTTGTTCAGAACACAGACTTCCAGAAGAACATAGATGTGTAAAATTATCTCAAATTAGGGCCAAAAGATTTGGAGAAAGAAAAGTAATTAGAGATGGCGGACCAAACAAGCCAAATGTATTCAAAAGAATGTTTGGAAGATTCAAGTAGAAACTAGTATGGGCTTTTCTCTGGAGAGATTTTTGCCCTTCTTCCTTGATAAATTAAGGCAACTGCAAGTGCAAATAATACCAAAGCAGTTAAGGGAAAATTTTTTGGTTCTGGCAACACAAACCAATAGTAAATTCCAAATCCAATTGCAACGACAGCCTGTATCCAGAGCTTTAGCCATTTGGGGGCCTTGATTGCCCTGCTTATTGCCTCAATTGCAAATATGCCGATTACTGGGTAAATTGTATAAAATAGAAAATCAATCACATCAACGCCAGTGTGTGTCATTAAATGAAATTATTTTAGGTATAATTTCTATCTAATCTTCCCACCTAACTTTAGTTGCAATATTTTTAGAAATTAATGCCTGAGCGTTTTCATATGGGATTGTAGCAATATCTTCAGTCTTAAATGGCCCATATTTTTCAAGATCAGCTCCTACAATTTCATCTACTTCCTGAAGAAATCTTATGACAACTGTTTTGGTTTTATGGCTTTGTGAGAGAGATTCAAGAAATTTTGATTTTCCGTTAATGGTAGCAGAAAGAATCATTTCTGTTCTTTCACGTTGTTCTTCTTCAGAATCAAGGATAAATTTTTCTTCATCTAATAAATTTTCAAATTCAATTTTATCTAATTTTGAAATTTTATCTAATCTGACATTTATTAAAAGTGATGTAAGTTCTGCTGCCATTTGGATTAGCCTTTCTTTGATTTTGCTTTCTACACCATCAAATTCTTGTTTTTTTAGATTTCCAATAAAATCTGATAGTTGACGATAAAAGTTTGGATCAATCTCTTGAATTGAATCATTCTCTGTTTCTAGGAGAACAATATGATGTAGTTCGCTTATATCAAATTGTTTTGATTCTGACATTTCTTACCTAATCCTTAAATGGTGGGTGTATTTCTGTTTGATTGTACAAAATTGCCCTATAAAGTTAGTCATGGTAAAGCTATCCAAGTAACCTATTCCCCTGATGAAGTATTTTCTAGAATTCAGCATGAGGGTATTCAGTTTATAGATTTACAATTTACAGGACTTACCGGTCGTTTTCATCACACCACAATATCAGCTAATACTTTTACTCCTGAACAAATGAGAGATGGACTTCCAAAGCTAGATGGTTCGTCTATTATTGGGTTTACTAGCATTGCAGATTCAGATCTTCTTTTAAAGCCAGATCCAAATACCTTTGCTATTATTCCATGGATGACTGAGAACAAAACTGCAAGATTACTTTGTGATGTTTATTGGGGAGAAGGCCGAGGAAGATTATCAAGGGATCCCAGAGGAATTTCACAAAAAGCCGAAGAATACATCAAGACTCAGGGATTTGATTATAGTGCTTGGGGTCCTGAAGTAGAATTTTTTGTTTTTGACAAGATTCACTGGGATGTATTGACTCCATACAAAGGTCAATCATATTCAATTGAATCAAAAGAAGCACCATGGAGTCAAGAGGGCTCAGGTTATCCAATGGGTCTTCAAGAAGGGTATTATCCAAGTACACCATCAGATACCTTAACACCATTTAGAAATGAATGTGTCAATATTTTGAATACTAATTTCGGAGTATTATGTGATAATCATCACCATGAGGTAGCAACTGCTGGTCAGTGTGAGATTGATATCAAATATGATTACATGACAAATGCTGCAGATGCTGCGCAGTCTTACAAATATGTAATTAGAAATGTTGCTGAAAAATATGGAAAGGTTGCAACTATGATGCCAAAACCAATTGCAATGGATTCAGGTTCTGGTATGCACGTTAATGTTAGTTTATGGAAAGGAAAAGAGAATGCCTTCTATGATCCTGATGATGGTGATGAGTTGAGTCAAACTGCAAGATACTTTTGTGGAGGAATAATTAATCACGCAAAAGCCTTGTCTGCTATTTGTAATCCTACAACAAACTCCTATCACAGACTTGTTCCAGGATATGAAGCACCTGCCTATATTGCATGGAGTTCAGGAAACAGATCAGCAATAGTTAGGGTACCAAAACATCTCAAAGGAAAAAATTATTCATATCTTAAGAGATTAGAGTTTAGAGCTCCTGATCCTTCATCTAATCCATATTTGGTATTTGCAGCAGTTACAGCAGCAGGTCTTGATGGAATCAAGAAGAAGATGGATCCTGGAGATCAAATATTAGATGATATTTTCAAGATGACAAGATCTGATCGAGCAAAGAGAGGAATTGGTGTATTACCAAAGAGTCTAGGTGAAGCTTTAGATGAGTTAGAAAGTGATAGAAAATTCCTTAATCCAATTTATACAAATGACGTAATTGATAAAATTATAGAATTAGAGAGAAGAGACCAACGTGAGATATCAATTAGGCCTCATCCTCATGAATTTTATCTATATTTTGATGTCTAAACTCTTCCAGTTAGCTGAAAAATATAGAATAGTGATATAGCAATTAATACAAATCCTCCACTAAGAAATATTCCTTTTCGGTTCTCAGAGCTAGTTGATTTGTAGACTAAGACAGCGCCCGCTAAACCAACAAACAAAACAAGTACTCCAATTATTACAATACCAAAACCTGTGTCAGTAATTATTGGATAAAAAAATCCTGCTAATAACGCAAAAAACACAATTAGATAAACATACTTGAATCCAGCAAGTATTCTAGATGACTGTTTATTCAATGTAAATTGTGGAGTTGGAAATTTAATAAATTTTAGAGTATTCGTTGTTGAGACGAATTACATCATTCCACCCATGTCAGGCATGCCACCCATTCCTGGCATGCCACCCATTCCTGGCATGCCACCCATTCCTGGCATGCCACCTTCAGCACCTGGTGGTGGACCTGCAGATTTTTGTGTGGCAATTACATCATCAATTCTAAGAATCATACATGCAGCTTCAGCTGATGCAGATACAACTTGAAGCTTTACTGCAAGAGGTTCTATAATATCACTTGATTTCATGTTTGCAATTTTTCCTTTCATTACATCAATTCCGGTCCATTTTTCTCCCTTGAGTTGTTTTGAACGTAAAGAGGTAAGGGTATCAATTGGATCCATTCCGGCATTTTCCGCTAGAGTTAATGGAATTGATTCAAGAGCATCGGCAAATTTCTCAGCAGCAAGTTGCTCTCTTCCTTCAAGTGATTTTGACCAGTTTCTTAATTTGGTTGCAGCAAAGGTTTCAGGTGCACCACCACCAGCAACAATTGTTGGATTAACGATAACATCTTTTACTACCATTATTGCGTCATGAACAGAACGTTCAACCTCATCAACAACTCTTTGAGATCCACCACGAAGAAGTAGTGTAACAGATTTTGGATGTCTGCAACCCTCAATGAATACCCATTTGTCTTCTTCAATTTTTCTTTCTTCTACCAATTCTGCACTTCCAAGATCTTTCTCAAATAGATCATCAAGGTTTGTTACAATTCTAGCACCTGTCGCTTTTGCTAGTTTTGTAAGATCACTTTCCTTAATTCTTCTAACTGCAATAATTCCTGACTTTGCAAGATAATGTTGAGCCATATCATCAATTCCTTTTTGACACAATACTACATTAGCTCCAGAACCAATTACTTTGTCTACCATATTCTTGAGCATTCTATTTTCTTCATCAAGGAATGTCTTCAGTTGTTGAGGATTTGAAATGTTGATTTTAGCATCAGTTTCAGTTTTGCTAATTTCAAGTGCCGTGTTGATCAGAGCTATCTTTGCATCAGAAACTTTTCTTGGCATTCCGCCATGAACGATCTCTTTGTCAAGAACTATTCCCTGAATAATTGCAGAGTCTTTAATTGAGCCTCCTGCTTTCTTTTCTACCTTAATATCATCAATATCAACATCATATTTTTCGCCCTCTTTTTCGGCTACTGCAAGAACCGATTTTACAATAATATCAGCTAAGAGATCAGAGTCTTTTCTAACCAATTTTGTTTGCATCGAGGTTTTTGCTATTTTATTTAAAATTGACTTGTCATTTGCGTTAATAGTATCAGCAATACTTTCAAGGAATTGTTTTGCTTTTTTTCCTGCCTTTCTATAACCATCAACAATTATGGTTGGATGGACATCTTGTTCTAAAAGTGATTCTGCATTTTCAAGAAGAGCGCCAGCCAATACAACTGCAGAAGTTGTTCCATCACCTACTTCATTATCAGTAGTCTTTGAAATTTCTACGAGCATTTTTGCTGCCGGATGTTGAACATCAATTTCTTTTAGAATGGTTGCACCATCATTTGTAATAGTAACATCTCCTAATGAGTCAACTAACATTTTATCCATACCTCGTGGACCTAAGCTAGTATGTACAATTTCAGCAATAATTTTAGCAGCAGAGATATTGTTTTTTTGAGCTTCTTTTCCTTTAGTTTCAGTTCCGCCTTCTTTTAGCAAAACCACAGGCATATTTCCTTTAGAAGTTGCTTGCATACCCATAGATGGAAAAACTCTAGATTCCCCTTTTATACCTTGCAGATCAAAAATGGATTTATCTTAAAGTTAAGATCGGTGTTTTTAAATTGGGAAAATCGAGCTGCAAACTATGGCCAAATCTGCAAATAAAGAATCTTACAATAAAATTTTCTTAAAGTTAAAAGAGCATCACAAGTGGTTTGAAAATTCCATTCCATTAATTGCCAGTGAAAACATTCCTAGCCCAGCAGTTAGAGAAGCAATAATCTCAGATTTTGGAAATAGATATGCCGAAGGTTGGCCCGGCGATAGAGTGTATGCAGGATGTATCTTCATTGATGATGTAGAGTTTGAGTGTATGAAACTTGCAAAGAAACTATATCGAGCAAAATTTGCAGATGTAAGACCAATTTCAGGAGTAGTAGCAAATCTTGCAGTTTATTCTGCTTTTACAAATCCAGGAGATGTAATGTTAGCACCATCAATTCCCGCAGGTGGACACATCTCTCATGGTAAAAGAGAACATTCAGGAACAGCAGGATTGGTTCATGGATTAGAAATTGAATTTTATCCATTTGATGCCCAAGAGATGACAATTGATGTTGATAAGACAAAAATGAAAGTCAAGGAGCTAAAAAAGGAAAATCGCCTTCCAAAAATGGCGATGTTTGGTGGTTCATTATTCTTATTTCCGCATCCTGTCAAGGAATTGTCTGATTTTCTAAAGAGTTATGGAATGCACATAAACTATGATGCTGCTCATGTTGCAGGTCTAATTGCGGGTGGAAAATTTCAAGACCCATTAAGAGAAGGTGCTGATACTATGACTATGAGTACTCATAAGACATTATTTGGTCCTCAAGGAGGACTTGTTCTAGGTTCTAAAGAACATGAAGAGCCAATAAAGAAAGCAACTTTCCCAGGATTAACAAGTAGTCATCATATTCATCATATGGCAGCAAAGGCAGTTACCTTTGCAGAAGCATTAGAGTTTGGAAAGGATTATGCAAGTCAAGTAATAAAAAATGCTAAATCTTTTGCAGAGGCTCTAAGTGATGTTGGTTTCAAAGTTTTAGGTGAAAGTAGAGGATTCACACAATCACATCAGATTGCAGTAAATGTTCTAGACTATTCTGATGGTGGTAAAGTAGAAGCAGATTTGGAAAAAGCCAACATAATTGTTAACAGACAATTGATTCCAGGTGACATTAAAGCAGGTCGTAATTACTTTCATCCAGGTGGAATTAGACTAGGAGTTTCAGAAATTACAAGACTTGGCATGAAGAAAAATGATATGAAAGAGATAGCAGATTTAATTAAAAAAGTTGTAATTGAGAAAAAAGATCCAAAGAAGATTCTATCAAAGGTAAAGGCAATGAGAAAAAACTATCAAAAGATCAAGTTTTGTTTTGATAATAGTCTTGGTGCTTATGAATACGTAAAATTACGATAGTTAGGCATAGTCTGTAAGGAGTGATTGATCGCCTTGACTTTTTCCAAAAACTAGATCAATCTCATCAGATAGTACATGAATTCTTCCTTTCTGATATGCACCCACATCATACTTGTTAACAAGTCTCTTTGCAATCTTGAGATATTTTTCTACTGAACCCCTTGTGATGGTAGGGATAAGTTTGTGACCGCATACACATGTTTGGATTAATGGCATCCGACGGAAAGATTTTCCGCAACCAGTACATCGAAAATTTTGTCTTGCATATGCTCTTAGATTTCCCATGATATCTGGAACTAAATGAGTTGAAATTACGTTTGATACAATCTCGGTTGTGTTTACAGCATCAATCATTTCAGCATTTCTTATTTGCATGTCAAATTTATCAAGCATTGAGCCAAGTGTTGAATATGCACTTCTTGATTTTGATGTTGTAAGAGATGATGTGTTATGGGTAAAGTCATATCCATAAAATTGCTTTTCAGTTTCTAGACGTGATTTTATGATTTCAACACATGTTGTATCTGATGCTTTTTTTTGTTTTATTGTATCCTCGAAAAATTCAAGAGGGAAATTTTGTCCTACCTCTAGATTGTGCGCTTGTGGTTGTGATTCGTGGGGAAGGACTAGTGGTTGAACAAGCAATGGAGCATCCATTAACCCACCAATCCTGTCAGAGAGAAACTGTCTTGAAAAATTCAAGAGACTATCCATTAGAAGCATTATAGAATCTGCATCACCATCAGCATCACGCCTTTTAGCTGAATGCCAATTTGGGGTTGCAAAACAAACATGGGTTTCGGTATAACCAATAATTCTTCCTACAATTCCAACTGATGTATGAGGAGCTAAACCTATGATCAGGTGACCAATTAGCTCATCAGTGCTTTTTACGTTGTAAAATGGTGATTTTCCATAAAACTTGTCTAATAGAGTATCAATGTACTTACATACAGAAACTAGATACCTACCACTTTCATTTGGGATTATAACATCCTGCATTCTAAGTTCTATGGTTTGGTCCAAATCTGTGATGGGATTCCCATCGATATCATGGGTATATCCCAAAGTTTTTAGCTTTTCAATTGATATACCAATCCATGAAGGTTTGAATTGAGTAAGAGGTGAGTTTGTAGCATCGAATCTGACTGTTCCGTCTTTGAATACAGTCAGACCAAAGTTTTGCCGTACCAATCCTTTTTCTAATGGTTCAGCAATTCTATCTTGGTTGATTAATTCCTTGACTCCTTTTAATGGCTCTTGAGCCCTAAGACCCATCTTTTCTTGGGCGTTAACTAATCTTGTTTTTAGTGGAAATGCTTTGTGAGAATGAGAAGACGCTTTTCTTTTACATTTTTCACAATATGGATTATCAAGTGTATCTTTACATTTGTTACATCTGTAATTCACAGAGGTTTTAGTTCCACATTTTGAGCATTTTATGCCAATTGATGGTTCTCCACATTCATTACAATTTCTATTGAAAATATTTGTAAAGAAATTGTCGTGTCTTGAAGCTTTAAGAAGATCTCGTGTTGGTCCGCCTTTATCACTAATTGGGAACAAAACATGAGTTGGAGGCTTCATTAGTCTTGGAGCAGCTTTCTCTGGTCTTCCAATTCTAACTCCAATGGAAGTTGAGAATTTATTTCTAATTTCTATTTCAGAGGATTCTGAGATAATTTTTGGAACTGATAAATCTGAGATTTTTGTCTCTTTTCTAAAAAGCAAATTAAAGAAAATCTCAGCCTCTTGATTTTCCAGAATTAGAATTTGATTATTTTTGATATGAGGAACTCCAAGTTTTTCAAGGATGTTTTTTATTGCTAAATTGTATTCGATGGAATTTTTGTTTAATTTAATTGGATGAAGGAGTTTTTCTAGGTCCTCGGTGGAAATTTGGTCCCAAAAGTACAGATATTTTGGATGAAGGGGAATTTGAAAATCAAGAGATAGTTTCAAGGAATCATCTAATGAAGGAGTTTTGTTAAGAAATTGTATTAGATATTTATCATCAGGCTCATATTTTGCTAGTTTTTCTCTTAATTCTTCAATCCAATACTCTTCAACATATCCAGTTGGAACCAGTTGTGCGTTATTTTCTAAAAAGTCTCCAAAAGAGATTAGAATATCTCCTAGATGGAGAATTTTTTCAATTTCTTGTTTAATTTCAATTCCATGTTTGACATCTCTAATTTTGACGACATTGCCGTTTTTTAGTCGGACTGTAGGAGTTTCAATAGAATCAACAAATGCTACGGTTGCTCCTTTCCCAGGAATATCTATTTTGATTTGAGTGCCAACTGCTATTGTATGATCTAAAATCTCTGCAATGATTGGATGTATTCCAACAGAGGCAAAACCGGTATTGCAGGCTCTTCCATATCTTAAACGGAATCCTCCAAGCTTATTAGGCATAGATAAGACTGATCTTCCAGTAATTACTTCACGCATTCTTTTTGCTGCTGCATCTTCCTGATTATCTCCAGTTTGAACCGCTCCCTTAAGGTCAGCTAGCCATTCCCATCCATCTAAATTGTATAATTCAATCCTCTTGAGTAATTTTTTAGATCTTCCAATTAGTCCATCATTTAGAACTCTTAATGCTCCACCTCTAACTCTGTCTGTTTTTATGCGTGTCATTCCCTTATGATTGACAACTTCAAAAGGATCTGTATCGACTCCATCAAGTTCAACAGGAAGATTAGAAATCACCGTCTCAATATCCTCATCTAATATATGAAATTGAAAACTGCTAGCTTCTCTTTCATAGATTCTTAATTCTTCTATAAATCT
The DNA here is from genome assembly GCA_965223865.1 of Nitrosarchaeum sp. Lineage (GTDB taxonomy): Archaea > Thermoproteota > Nitrososphaeria > Nitrososphaerales > Nitrosopumilaceae > HKST03. The sequence continues at coordinate 388,374 of OZ245020.1, read as the reverse complement.
GCCAGTTTCATCATCAAATGAGTTGGCCTGATATTTTGATAGTTTTACTGCTTTTCTTACATGATCTGCCAAAAGCATAGTTACTGCTGATTCTGTTCCACCCGCAGAACGCATTGGGCCTGCAATAGAAACTGAAAGATATTCAGATTCATCCTTGTTTTTCTTTATCTTTACTTCACTAATTCCTTGTAAAGGGGCTATTGTGACTCCTTCAGTTACAATAGCAAGTCCTACTCTTACTGCCAAATCCAGTTTTTCTTCCAAAGTTGAGTCAGGAAGTGTGTATTTTCCTAAGGCAATCTCTTTTGATAGAATTAAGGCTGATAGTTCTTTACCATTGATTTTTAATAATTCTCTAAGTGGTTCAGCAATATCAATTTCGTGCATTTTTGCTACACGATCCGCTAGATCAAATGCGATTTTCGGCTCTATTATTCCTGAAGAATCTACAAGGCTAGATTTTGCAGTAGCGGCTTTCTCAAAAATTGTATAAGTTTCATTTGAGAGTTCCGAGTAATAGTTTTGATAATAATTTGGCATCTTAATGCCACTAATTCGTGAAATAGCGTCATTTTCGGACATAATATTGTCCTATTACTTGCTTCTTTGAATTGCTTTTGCTATTTCTTCTAGTTTTTTTATACTTCCTCCCTTTTCTAGGAAAGTTCCAATTACTAGTGCATCAGCTCCTGCTTTTACTAATCCAGAGGCAGTCTTTACGTCCTTAATTCCGCCACCAACAATAAGAAATCCATTGAATAATTTTCGTACCATTTTAACCATTTCAGGGGTGATATTTGATTTAGCGCCAGAACCTGCTTCTAGGTAAACAAACCTCATTCCTAGAAATTGTGCTGCTAGTGAATATGCTGCTGCAATTTTTGGTTTGTCAAATGGAATTCCTCTTGCAGACCCTACAAACCATGCAGATGTTCCCTCACCTATTACTAAATAGGCAGTAGGTAATGGCTCTAAACCAAATTTTAGTACACTTGGTGCACCTAATGCTTGTGCCTGAGTGATAAAGTAAGGATTTTCAGAATTCATCAAGGAACTAAATAAAATTGCATCAGCGTCAGGTACGACTCCTGTGACATTTCCAGGAAAGAGAATGATTGGAATTTTAATTCCTTTTTTAATACCTTTTACGACCTGAGCCATCTCCATTTGGTCTGTAGCCGATGAGCCACCTACTAAAATGGCAGATGCTCCTATCTTTTCTACTTCTTTTGCAAGTTTACTTGAAGATTCTATATTCGATACTTCAGAATCAATTAAAACAAACAATAATGCATTTTTCTTTTTTAATTCAGATTTAAGAAACGATTCAACTTTATTTCCAGTCATAAAATTGGTTTGTGGATGACTCTTTAAAGTTTAATTGGAATGTTGGTATACAGATTTGTATAGCTATGGAGGACATTGAAAAATCCAATTTTAACAATATTATACGACAAATTATCAAAAAATCATTATTTACAGAGCGACAAATTGAAATTATTTTAAATCAGAAAGATCTTCTAGAATCTAAATTTAGCATAACAAAAGGTGCGTATTATAGGCAAGTAAATCAATCTAGAGATAAATTAATTGCATTATTCTATTCAATCATACTTTTACGTGGTCTAGGCATACTTTTGCCAGATGATATTGATGTGATTTCAAAACTTTCAGAACAGATCAGTGTGATAAAAAACAGTGATGTTTTTCCAGAACGAGAAGGTGAGGTCATTAATGTGATTGATAAAGTCATCCGTCAGGCATGTAATATGTGATATTGATTGTTATTGGTGTAGTTTCCTTGCCGAGTAGTTTGTGATAGGTAATGTGAGTTTGTTAATCTAAAGTGTGAAATAATGTTGTTCAATCACGATAAATCACGATATAAGAATAAAATCTGTGATGTTAATAGAAATTCCAGACCCTGAAGTTATTTTAAGTGTGATTTTGGCATTTCTGGTAGGTTTAGGAGGCCTATATGCGTTTTATAAAATTCGTCCATTAATCAATACTAAAACTAATGATTCATCACAGTCAGAACGCCTAGAATATTATGAAAGGCAATTAATTGATATGAAAATACGTCTAGATGCCCTGGAATTACAAGGAATTGAGACAAAATCTGAGGATCCAAACATGGAATTAAAAGAATTTTTGGAAAAACTAGCAAAAAAAGAGCAGTTAATTAAAAGTAATATTGAATCCAAGCCTGAGAAGATAATAAAAGAATCAAAAATAGTTGAAGCACCTACTATTGACTCAAATGACGTCACAGAGCAAGTATTACAACTAGTCACAGACAAAGCTATGACGTCACGTGATATTCAAAGGGCCCTAAACCGCAGTAGAGAACATACTTCTAGGTTTATGAAAAAATTATTTGAAGATGGATTAGTTGACAGAAATACCAAAACTAAACCATACACATATTCTATTACAGAAAAAGGACAAGAAAGAATTGCCTCGATTCAGAACAATTCAATAATTGCATAAACTGTTTCAGAAATTTTTTTGTTATTTTATTGAATGTCTCCCTTAAAAAATGAGGAAATAATGGATAATTTATTATTAATTATAAAATATAGATTTCATTAAATTATATATATTATTAATTTATAATCAAAATATGTCTATATCAGAAAATGAAGTATTAGTAAAAATTACATCCGCAGGAACAATTTCGATCCCTAAACAGTTTCGGAAATATATGGATATTCAAAAAGGTGAATATGTTAAAGTTATTTTAGGAAAAGACAGGTTAATTGTTCGTAAAATTTTGATTACTTAGAGTATTATCTTTGTTTTTGGCCGATTTTTATGGTTTGGTATGTCCATTCACGCCCGGTTCTAGTTCTATCTATTTTACCTTTTGAAGAAAATCGGGATAAATATGTAGAAATTATACTTAGTTTTACTGGTTCATTATACTCATCTTCATATTTTTCGAGAATATTACTTGAAGTAAATTTGCCCATAGGGAAGAATTTATCTATAATATACCATATTTTGGCTCCTATAGAGTCCATATGATTAGTTTCTTGCTCCTCTTCAATATTCATTAAATCCATCATTTCAAATATTTTTAGAACTTTGTCTCTTGTTACATTTCCCTCTAATTTTATATCATATCGAGCTCCATCAGAATCTTCCATATCAATTCTAATGCGTTTTTTTGCCATCTTTAGATCTATGAGGATCTGGTGTTAACAGTTCAACTGATCCGAGAATATTTGTTAACTAATTACTTTGTTAACATTGACTGCGTAACTCATGCCTAGCATATTTTTTGTTATTAACAATTTAGAATTAGTAGATAAGGAAATACTTCAAATTTTATGCCTGGAGTGGAAATGAAGGGGTAGTTTTGTTCTCATTAACATTGTTAACGGCGACCTTAACGCCTGGAATGGAAATATAGGGGTAAAAATGGCCTTTTTTGGTTTTTTCTTAACATAAAATTAACATTTTGTTAACTAGTCAAAATTAAGAATAAACCCACACACCAATATTTCCACTCTCTCTTTTTCTATTTTTTTTTGAAAAAATCTAACTAAAATAAATTAATTACAAACTAAACTAGAATTATTATTCTATTCTATACTCTTCTAATTTAGAGAGGATTATGTTACTATTGAGTAGAAACAAAGGTGTGTGAGTGTGTCAGATCCAATAGACAGATTACTGGATGCAGCAGAGTCCGGCAGATCAATTATTAAAAATCGTGAAATTCTTCACTTTACCTATATCCCAAATACCATCCAACATAGAACCACAGAACAAGAACAGGTAACCCAATCATTATTGCCTATACTCAAACAATCAAGACCATCAAATCTCCTAGTGTATGGCAAGCCTGGCACTGGTAAAACCCTAGTTGTAAAAAAAGTAATATCAAAAATCCAAGAAAGAGTTGAAAAATCCAATTTTCCTATAAAACTAATCTATTCAAATTCTAAAGAAGAGACAACACTATATGGTCTTCTAGTAAGCTTTGGTCGTCAATTAGGTCTACTAGATAAAGAACTTCCATCAACTGGACTAGCAATAAGTGAGGTCTTTAAGAGAATTCTAAACAATATCAATGAAACTAAAATTAACGTAATCTTTGTAATTGATGAAATTGATTATTTAGCCGAATTAATCTCAAAAACAGGAAAGGACATACTTTATCAATTAACCCGAGCAAACGAGAGATTAAATCAAGGCTCACTAACCTTAGTTGGTATTTCAAATGACCTTACCTTCAAAGAAAAACTGGATCCAAGAGTAATTAGTAGTCTAGGAGAGGAGGAGATTGTTTTTACAAACTACAATGTTGAGCAAATTAAAAAAATTCTGGAAGAAAGAATAAAGGATGCTTTTGAGGCCAATTCAGTTGAAGAATCAGCACTAAATCTTTGTGCGGCTCTAGCAGGAGGTGAGCATGGTGATGCAAGACGAGCAATTGACCTAATCCGAGTTGCAGGAGAACTTGCAGAAAGACAACAATCAGACAAAGTGACAAAGGAACATGTTAGATATGCATCCCAAAAAATTGAAGAAAATAAAGAGGAAACATCCCTAAAATCATACCCTCTACATGAAAAATTACTTATTCTTGCAATAATGAAAGCCTCTGGCTCATCTACTGGTGAAATATATTCATCATACAAATCTCTATGTAAATCTGTAGGAAGAGATGAACTTACTCAGAGAAGAATAACTCAAATGCTAAGCGAAATCGAATTATCTGGTATTATTACTGGAAGACTTGTCCATCAAGGAATTCATGGAAGGACCAAAAAATACAAACTAACAATTTCCTCTGAAATGGTTAAAAAAACATTCAAAGACGACCTAACTTTGAAGGATATTGTTTAAATTAGAATTATAGTTTTCATGAAATACCTGAAAAGTTTTCAAATTAACCATTAAAGCAATTCCAGGATTCGGAGTCATTCCTACACTTGCCTGAAATGGAGTTTGTTTTTGCCATGAACCTGAATTCACCAATAAAATTCCCTTGTACATATCTAATTGTGCTCTATGCACATGACCTACATGAAAAATATCTGGAATTTCATCAATAACCATAAGATCTTCTATTTCTGGAGCAATTGGTGTCTGGCTACCATAAATTGGACTAAGATGTCTTGCTCTCAAAAGATGTTTCATGACATTTGCAGGATTATCATAACTCAGACCTGGGGTTGTCTTTACAATATCATCTATACTTTGACCGTGAAACATCAAAATTTTTACCCCATTTAGAGAAACCATGGCTGGATTTCCTACCATGAAAACATTATCTCTGTCCCATAAACTAGGATTGTATTTTTTTGGAATTGCGGGTTGGGGTAAAGCCCTACGTCCAGGATCATGATTGCCTGGCATAATGATTATTTTGACATATTTTGGAATTTTATCTAGCAGACCCTCCAATTTCTTTAGTTGTTCTTCTATTGTCTTACAAACCAATTCCTTGTCTTGATTGGGATAGATTCCTACCCCATCTACAATATCTCCTCCGATTAACACATATCGAATTTTTCTTGCCACAGGATCAGGACTTGAGATCCAATTAACAAAATTTGTAAACTCCTCTTCCATGAAGTATTTACTACCAATATGAAGATCTGATAGAAATACAGCAAAAGTCTCTGTCTCAGACCTGTTTGTAGCCTGATCAGGAATATCCGGTAAAATCAAATCTTTAATGATAAAACCTGCATTTTTCCCAATACTAATTCTTACCATAACAAACTGGTCAATTAGTAAGGTACCTGCAGCATTTTGTAATTCTCCATCAAACACAATACCCTCAAAACTTCCTGAAGGATCTTCCAAAACTAATTTTGTAACATTTCTTTCAGTATTTCTTGCTGAAACTAAACCACAAATATACATATCATCTTCAGATTTTGCCGCCTTTACAGACGCAATGGATTTGATCATCCTTGACTCAGGTCTATCAGAAATGATTCTCTTAAGCTTGTTGAATCGGCTAGAAAATAATGCATTGTATCCTTTCACACCCTCACCAGTCGTAATCTTTGAGGTGGGATCAGACAAAATCTTATGCTCATTTTGCAAGGTTTGATCCTCTTTGATTCCCAAGTAGGTCTCAAGGTCATCCTGACTAATTTGAAATAATTTCTGTTTGCTCTTTTCTCTTACAATTTCTTTGATAATTTTCTCTAATTTTTTCAAATCTACATTTTCTAAAATCTTTAAAGCATCAGGATGAATTTGAAATCCCTTATTTAACGCATAATTCAAAACAAAGGTTAATTCCTTTTTCAACATCGAGGAATAATTTGTGGTTTAATTAAATCTGCGCCTATACTACGAAGCCTCAAATATTGTATTAAACAAATTTTTTTGTGTCCAAAATTAGGATTATTGCTTTTTTTGTTTTTATGGGATTATTTTCTGCAGCATACCAATTGGGTTCGTTCTCTGAGGTCTCCAATGAGGAAGCAGAGGCATTCATGGCCGAATTTGAAGAACTTGTAAAGGACATTGACGCTATTGGAATATTTCTTCATAACACAACTATCTCACTACCAATGTTTATTCCAGGATTCGGAGTTGCATGGGGATTATTTTCTGCTTGGTCTACAGGCTTTGCTTTTTCGGCAATAATGACTATAAATCCTCAATTAAATGAGATACCTCCTTTGGCAATACTCTATCTATCTCCATTTGGAATCATGGAGCTTGTAGCCTATTCTTTAGCAACCTCGAGAAGTTTCATCCTGATTAGAGCAATAAGCAAAAAAATCAACCTGATTCCTTTCCTAAAACCAACGGGGATAGAAGTTGGCATTGTAATAGGCCTTCTATTAGCAGGAGGATTTCTGGAAGACTATATGATTAAACTTGCAGTAGATGAAGGTTTTGAGATGCCTGGTTTCTAATATTATAATAGACAGAATTTTTTGTGAAAAAGGTGTTTAGATATACTATATCTTACATCTAAAATTATTTAGTAGCAAATTATAAACCAAATCACACTAAAAATCTAATGTGAGAATTTTAACAACAGGATTATTTACATTACTAGTAATTTCACTAGGATTCTCATTTTCAACGGCATTTGGAGAAATCACACCAAATAATACCTTCATCTTAGAGGGAGCTGGATTTGCAGTTAGTGAAGAAATTATTAGAATTTCTGAAATGGACTTGGCAATATTTTCACAACAACAGATTGGAAGTTCAATTAATTCAACAGTTAAAGATGGATTCATCACCTTAGATAATCAAGACTTTCTTGCTACAGAATTACAGGCCACATTTTTACGAGAAGGAAAGTACATTAGAATTAATGGTAATATTGAAGACGAATCAGGCATTAAGGCATCATTAGGATTATTTGGAAGACTAGTTGAAGAGAGCAAGTCTGCCTCGGTGTATGGATTTACTGGCAGGGTTACAAATGGTGATGATTCCTACAAAATTATCTATACAACAAAACTTTCTAATTTATCAACAATTGAGCCAATTCCAACCGAATCAACAGTATCTGAGGATCAAATAATTATCCATATTCTTGAAGGCTCATCATCCCAGGGAATTATTAGTAGTTACATTGAAGGAAGCTCCATTACAGAACAAGCAACATCTCAAAGCTCATCTGATCCATTTAGACTAAGATACTTTTCACAAGATAGGATTTCAGTTGAGCCAGGAACCACCATCACTATTGTAAATGATGATGTTGTTTCTCATAGTATTCAAAGTGGTAAAGAAAACTATGGAGACCGCTATAATCAATTTACTCCAGATGGCAGAATATCAACAGGAGATATTTCCCCAGGAGAATCAATAACAATATCATTAGATGAAGCAGGATTCTACAGACTTTATGATCCAGATTATCAATGGATGAAAATTGTGGCATATGTATTCCCAGATGTAGATAGTTTAATTCTAGGCCAAGGTCAAAATTTGGGCAATTAGTTTTTCCACTGCCATTTGTAATTTATATATGAATCTAAAATAGATTGATTGAAAACCATTACAGATAGATCTGAAAATTCTTTTCCTTCCAAATCTTTTACATTGCCAACGAAACTTGTTTCCTTTTCAGTAGTTAATGCCTCAAAGACATGAACTTTCATTTTTTTAGTATCAAATCCATTATTTTTAAGATAAATTGCAATTTCAGATGGCATAAAGTGCTTATCAGGTTGCTTTGGCCATGGCCTTGGAATCAAAATAACACTGAATCCATCAATCAACGCCTTTTGTAGTTCTAATTTTTTTTCCTCAATCGATGTTGTAACATGCATTGTAATAACTTTGGATTTGTCTAAAGGAATCTTGGCTTTTGCAGCTGCAACCTGAATAGAACTTATTCCAGGTATAATTTCTATTTGACCAAAAACCTCGATTAGTCTATCAACAACTTCAGATTCTGAAAAATTAACATCGCCTGTAAAAGGAATTACCAAAGTTCGTTCTCCTAATTCTGGTAGAATTTTTTGATAAGACTCTTCTTGATTATTCATAGTAATTTCGTAAACTTCTTTTCCTTCTAACAAATGCTCAATTGTTTTTAGTGTATACTTGTAGCCAATTACAACATGACAATTTTGTATGACTTCTCTTACAATTTCTGTTACAAATTTTGGTGAACCTGGACCCACACCTACTGCATAAATTTTTCCCAATTTTATCTTGTAAATTTCTGTCTGTCTTTAATATATTGAACAAAAGGCTCCCAATCAACTCTCATGCGTTTGGTTGGATCCTTAGCTGGATATTTCACCCAATCTTGGACTATTGAATATTGGAATTTTTCCTTCTTTTCATCTTTTTTGTATTCTAGCATTAAAACACTTCCCCATGGTTTTTCTTCATGAGAAATACTTGTAATATCATCAAATGAAATCTCTACATTTTTTTTATTTTCTAAATCTTTCATGAGATTAGTCTCATCATATCCATCATGAATAATCATCGTATTTTTTGATCTAATAAAACTCACAACTTGTCTTTGAGTAACTGCTTGCCACCACTTCATCTTTGCTTCAGTTTTATGAACAAACATCAAATGCCTATCTGTCAAAATCAACATGCCTTCTCTTCCACCAATTGAGAAGATCTTTTTTGATTCCCTCCAAACAGAAACTAAATGTGCCTGAATTTTTTCATCAGGTTCCATATCCAACTATTTTCAAATACTTGTTAAAAACTAATACAATTGGCTTTTAAGTAAGGGATAAAGAGATTTTTTTGTTGAAAGTAGTTTTTGCAATTATTACGTTATCTTTACTATTTATCGGACTTGAAAACCAGTCATTTGCCCAGACTGATGACAAACTTGTAATCTTGCACACTAACCTAGGAAATATTACAATAGAATTTTTCCCAGACGAATCTCCTAATCATGTCACTAATTTTATTGAATTAGCTAATACTGGATTTTATGATGGTACTCTTTTTCACCGAATAATTTCTGGATTTATGATTCAGGGAGGAGATCCTAACACAAAAAGTGGAGATGAAAGCACATGGGGAACTGGAGGACCGGGAGATTCTATAAATGCTGAATTTAACAACATAAAGCATAAACGCGGAATTGTTTCTATGGCAAGAGCGGCAGATCCTAACAGTGCAGGTTCTCAATTTTTCATAGTTCACAAAGATAAACCAGATCAACCAAATATGCAAGATTGGACAAATCTTGATGAACAATATACCGTATTTGGCAGGATTGTAACACAAGAAAGCTTTGATACTCTTGATAAAATTGCCTCAGTTGAAACAAAAGCCCGAGACATTCCAGTTGATATAGAACAAGTTAGAATCACCAAGGCTGAAGTCATTAATCGTTCAGAAGTATCAAATTTACTTGAACTTGGCGAACCTCAAAGAACTGAATCGATAGTTTCTACACCTCCTGAAAGCCAATTCTTTGAAAACGAATCTTTAGGAATTGGTTTTAAGGCACCTGCTGGATGGTTACTACAAGAACCTGAGAAAACGGATGAGAATATACCTGATGTAGTTGCAGTAGGACCAAAAATCGGATCAGTAAATCCAGTAATATCTCTAGCAGTAAGTGATTCAAATGGAAAAAACCTTGATGATCTAATTTTAGAAAAAGGTGAATCTTTAAAGAGTGCGATTGAATCTGGTAATCTCGAAATAATTTCACAAGAAAAAATCAAAATCAATAACAAGGATTCCTATGTAACAAATGCACAAGGTATGTTTCAAAGCAATGGCCAATCAGTTGAGGTAAAATTCAGAGAAGTTGTAATTTCAACTCCTGAAAAATTTTATACGTTTGCATACAGTAATGGAATTGAAAATTTTGATAATGAAATTTCTAAATTCGAAGAATCTGTAAACTCTTTTTCAATTCTCTCAGAAGAAACTGCAACTATACTAAATGAAGAGGAAGGCGGTGGATGTCTTATAGCTACTGCGGCATTTGGCTCTGAGTTAGCTCCTCAAATTCAACAACTACGAGAATTAAGAGATAATGTAATACTTTCAACAAAATCAGGTTCTGTATTTATGACAGAATTCAATCAACTATACTATTCATTCTCACCAACAATTGCAGATATAGAACGCCAAAATCCTTTATTCAAAGAAACTGTAAAAATTGTACTGACTCCAATGCTAACCAGCTTATCTCTTCTAAATCATGTTGACATTAATTCCGAACAAGAAATGCTAGGATATGGAATTGGAATAATTTTGATGAATATTGGAATGTATTTTGTCGCACCTGCTATGATTATTTATAAAATTAGAAAATAATCTTACCAAACATCATCTACTTCATCTAGAACTTTGTATTCTTTTTCTGGCTCACGTCTCATGAACTTCAATCTTGATATGTCCCTATCAAACAGAGTATCAGCTGCCCAATCAAGAAAGACTCTAAATCTTTTGTCCCACGTTGGAATTTTAGATAAGTACACATTTCTCCAAAGAATCCATGCCAAAAGACCGTGAATATTCATTCCCATAAATGATGCAATTCCAGTTCGTTTTCCAATAATTGCCATCTGGCCCTTAGACTCGTAGACAAATTCCGTTTTCTCTTTATTTTTTATTATCGAATATAGATTAATGGCTGCAACTTTTGCTTGCGCTTCTGCAATCTGAGCAGTTGGTGCATAAGGTTTCATTGTTTTAGGATCAAAAAATAGTGCACAATCTCCAATAGCAAACACCCCTGGAAAATCTATTACTTCCAAATTTTTATCAACTACGATTTTTCCCTTATCTGTTTTGAAAAGTGATCTTTTGATTGTATTTACTGGAGTAACTCCGGCAGTCCAGATTACAGTCTTTGACTGAATTGAACTAATTACTGAATTATCTACTTTATCTTTATCAACATTCAATTTCTTTATCATTACTTCATCTCCATCAAAACTAGTTACTGCAGTTTGCAACTTAATTTCAATTCCACGATCCGTTAATTTTTCCTGTGCAAAACTTGCAAGACTCTCAGTAAAACCAGGCAAAATGTTTGGTAATGCCTCTAATACAATTACACGAATATCATCTCTTTTGATATTAGGATAGTATTTTCTAACATCCAAAAGAAGATCCATGAGTTCTCCTGCAGTCTCAATTCCTGCAAAACCTCCTCCTACAATCACAAAGGTTAGAAGACTCTTTTTAAGAATTGGATTAGTCTCATTTTCTGCTTGCTCAAGCATATCAATAATCCTATTTCTTACCATAACTGCATCATTGAGAGTCTTCATCTGAAAGGCATTCTTTTCAAGATCACTCATTCCAAAAAAATTAGTTTCACTTCCTAAAGCAACTATCAAAAAATCATAATGAAGTGAAATTCCTCTTTTATTTCCACTTCCCCACAAATTTACAATTTTTCCATAGGGATCTATATTTTTGACTCGACCCTCATAAAAAATGGCCTTTTTGGTGATTGTTCTAATTGGCATTACAATATGTCTTGTTTCTATCATTCCAGATGCAACTTGTGGTAACATTGGAGTAAATAACAAGAAATTATCTTCACTTACAAGTACAATCTCTATTTCAGAATCATCCTTAAAATACTCCTCTAGTTTCCTAGTGCATTCTAAACCTGCAAAACCTCCTCCCAAAATGACGATTTTCTTCTTATTTCTTATCAATTATCTGTACCCTAAAAATAACTGAATATATCCTATGAGTTCATTTTTAAAAAATACTAAAAAAGGTGTTTATCTTGCTCGGGTAATATCAGAATGAAGTATCTCATATGCCCTTGAAGCATCTGCTCCATGAAGAACTATGATAATACTGTCTTGACTGAAAAAGGCATTAACAAGTTCAATTCCATTTGCATGTAATACTTCTGCAACATAAGATACTACATCTGATTGATTATGATTTGGAGGAATTGAAATTCGAATTTTTGCAAGACCAGTACTAAAAAATTCATCTCTATTAGGAATATTTTCAAAAATTTCTCTAATATCATCAATATCTTCTGTTAAAAATCTAAAAGAATCAGATAATCTAAAGAATTCATAGTTACTAGTAATTTTTGAGAATTTATCCAAAATATCTATTGGGTTCATATTTGAGTCCTTTACTGAAAATTTGATATCCATAATTCCATCTGTTAATGCCAGTCTGGCATTTTTTAGTACAGACTCTTCTTTTACCTCCTCTTTAATCTCAAAAGAATCAGCATATCGCTTTATTGCAACTACAATAGTATTGAGATTAACTGAATTTCCTAAAATTTTTTCAACTTCAGGCTGTATCTTTACTGCCAATGCCGTATAATTTATCAAATCCATTTTCATGCAATCATAAATCGAGCGGTTTCGAGTGATTAATTCTCTAACCACTTCAGGAACAAATGTTAGAAACTCTCATTAAACTATATTATTTAATGTCAGTTATAATAGGATTTTGTAAAATATTAGTTTAATTTTAATAATATTTATATAATGTAATATATATTACATCACATAGGTGAATATGACAATGTTCTTTGATGATGAATTTGATAGAATCTTCAAGAGAATGTCACAATCTTTTTTCAATATAGATGACATGCTTGAAGAATTCAAAGGAAAGGAATCTGCAGGTCCATTTTATTATGGTTATACGATGACTGTTGGTCCTGACGGAAAACCTGTAGTAAAGGAGTATGGAAATGTTAAACCAGGCCTGCTTCCAACAGCAGATGTTAGAGATCCAATTGTAGATACAATTGTCGATGAAAAAGAAAAACTAGTAAAACTTGTAGCTGAAATGCCTGGAGTCGAAAAAACAGATGTAAAAATTGTCGTACAAAACAAGATTGTAGACATTTCTGCAGAACATGGTGAAAAGAAATACCATGCCAAAGTTCCAGTTCAATACAAAGTTGATGAGAACTCTACAAAAGCTTCCTACAAAAATGGAATTCTTGAACTAGTTTTCAAACTGGTTAAAGAAGAAAAGCCAAAAGGCAAAACGGTGGAGGTGGATTAATCTCCACAAAATTTTATGGTGAAAAAAATGAATGAAATTATTTTAAAAGTTGATGAAATCCCCAAACAACATGTTGGAAGAGGAAGAGCAATAGTCGATCCTAAAATTCTTGAAGATGAAAAATGGAATACTGGTCAAATTTTAGAATTAACATATAACAAAAAGACACATGTAAAACTTTGGCCAGGATCACCTGAAGAATACGGGACAGGTATTATCAAAATAGATGGAATCACCAGACAAAATATTGGGGCTGGTATTGGAGATAAAATTACCGTAAAATCAGTCGAAGCTGTAAATGCCGAACAAATTGTCTTATCTCCAACTGAAAAAATTGCAGCCGAAGGTTTACAAGAATATATGATTTACAATTATCTTAATCATGTATTTACAACTGGAGATACTATTTCTCTTAATACCCAAATGGGAGGAAGAGTTCAATTTGTTGTAACTAGCACAAAACCATCAAAACCAGTCATAGTTACGGAGCAAACTGTATTCAAACTAGGCAATATGACTAAGACAGTAGATACAACTGTTCCACGAATCACATATGATGAATTAGGTGGTTTGAAAAATGAAGTCCAAAAGATCCGTGAGATGGTAGAATTACCAATGAGGCACCCAGAACTATTTGAAAAAATTGGTGTTGAAGCACCAAAAGGCGTTTTGTTACATGGCCCACCAGGGACTGGAAAAACTTTGATTGCAAAAGCATTAGCAAAAATGACTGATTCTAATTTTATCAGCATTAAAGGTCCTGAGTTACTCTCAAAATGGGTTGGTGAATCAGAAAAAGGAGTAAGAGAAATCTTTAGAAAAGCTCGCCAGGCAGCACCGTGTATCATTTTCTTTGATGAAATAGATGCCCTTGTGCCAAGAAGAAGTGGCAGCGAATCATCACACGTTTCAGAAAATGTGGTTTCACAGATTCTTACAGAAATTGATGGTTTAGAAGAACTACATAATGTCTTGATAATTGGAGCAACAAATAGACTCGATATTGTTGATGAGGCATTATTAAGACCAGGAAGATTTGATCGAATCATAGAAGTTCCAAAACCTGATGCAAAAGGAAGAGAACATATCTTTAAGATTCATTCCAAAAAGAAACCACTTGCAACTGATGTTAACATTTCAAAAATTGTTGAACTAACTAGTGGTTTTAGTGGAGCTGAAATTGCTGCTGTTGCTAATAGATCTGCAGTTACTGCTTTGAAGAGATATGTAAGTGGAAAGTCCGAGAATGTCAAAGATATCAATATTACTCAACAAGATATTCTTACTGCCATTGACAAGATCAAGCCGAGAGAAAAAGAAGCACCCATGACTTATTCCATAAAATAGTCTAAATACTAAGAAAAGATGACATGAATTATGAAACTCTGTCTTGATTTTGAGCCTTGTAGTGAATGCAATACAATGATGAGCTCATTAAGCAGTCCAGAGATGTTGTTTGCAGACGCACAAACAAGAGCTGATGAATCTGCAAAATTCCTTAGGCATCTAACCTATAATCACAATGAGGTAGTTCAGGCAGTTATGGAAGACCTACCCAAACAAAAAAGAGATCAAGAGTTTGATTTCTTCAAATAACTCTTTTTCATATTTTGTTTAAATCATTTTTAAAAATCAGTAATCATATTCATATACAAAAAATTAATTCAATAAATGGAGTAATTTCATAAAATGAAAAAAATTCCAATATTAACTATAGTTTTACTAGTATCATTATTTAGTATTCAAAATATTTTTGCACTAGAAAATAGCCAAGAACCTGAGCCACCACAAATTCCAGAACCTACACCAGAACCTGAACCAATAAAATTACCAGAACCTGAACCGGTCCCAGAACCATTTCCAGGAGAAACAGAATCTGAAAAAATTCAAAGACTTACTGAAGAAAATATCAAATTAAAAGAACAAAACTCAAAACTTCAAGATCAAATTACAGAATTAAAAGAACAAAACTCAAATCTAAAAGTAGAGATTGCAACACTAAAAGACCGAATTGAAAAGCTCTATGAAATTACTTTGGAACAAATTAAAGTAATTATGGATCTAGTTAACAGACTAGAAGTGATTTTTGAAAATACATCATCAATAACTAATTTCTATACTTCCTAATCATTTTATACAATATTTGATGAGTTTGACTAAATTTTTTCTAAAGAATTTTTAGTGTCTTTTTGATAAGAACAGCTCTATTTCTAATAGTAACGTCGCTAACTCCTGATTCAACTGAAAATTTCTTCTGACTAATTTTTTCTCCATTAAGAATACATGAAATATACAAAGATGCAGCAGCTTGAGCCACGGGATGCTTTCCGGCAGTTATCTTTTCATTTTCACATCTTTTTAGAATGTCAAATGCATCTCTTTTGGTTTTTTCCTTTAAATTCATGTTATTCGAAATCTTTGAGATAAATGATGTTGTATTATACTGATTTAGATTTAATCCTAATTTCTTGATAATTGTTCTCAAGTCTCTAGATAAAATTCGTCTTTCAACATTTCCAGCATCTGCAATATCATCCAAAGTTCTAGGAATATTATTTTCTCGACATGCAGCATATAATGCAGCTGAAACCAATGAAGTCATTGTTCTTCCTCTAGTGAGCTTTGCATTAACTATCTTTCTGTATATGTAGGCA
Source organism: Nitrosarchaeum sp. (assembly GCA_965223865.1). Taxonomy (GTDB): domain Archaea; phylum Thermoproteota; class Nitrososphaeria; order Nitrososphaerales; family Nitrosopumilaceae; genus HKST03. The sequence continues at coordinate 372,265 of OZ245020.1, read as the reverse complement.
GCATTTTCAACCACATTGTCTGGAACTCCAAGTTTTGTTTTAATTCCATGTAATATTGTAAATGCCTTGCTTAGAGTTGATGTTTTTCTTGATTTGCTTCTTTGATCCCAAGTTCTAAGTCTATTAAATTCAAATTTAGTTTTACTAGATAACGCATTTCCAGCGGAATCTTTGTTTGTTCCAATAACCGTAGATAATCCCTTATCATGCATTGTTAAAGAAGTTGCTGGACCAGTTCTTGCTAATTTCATGTATTCTTCCTGAGAATAACCACTACTCTCATGAGAAGTATCAGCTATATTTTGAACAAGAACTAACCCGCATCCCCCACAAAACATTTCTCCTCTATCAGAATCTGTTATGACAGGGTAGGTTTTGCAAGTATCTAGTTGACACTTTACATCAGAATCATTACAATAATTTTCTACCACTACTAATTAGTAGACTCATTTATCAAATAAAAATAAATTGTAACAGGTAATTTTGTAATGAAAACAAAACTTGGAAAACAAAAAATTCCTACTGTTAAATGAGAAAATTATCTAATTATCATACAACCTAGATTATATTAAATGTTAAAAATAAAATTTTTAAAAAATTATTCTTTTTTGATTGACTCTAAAGAATAACCACGATTCATAATCATTTGGGTTATTACCTCAGTAGCATAATCAATTCCATGTTCCTCCTCAAAATGTTTTCTTAACTGTTCGAGTAATCCTACATTTTTTTCTCCTTCTAGAATAAAGTCACACTCAAAACCGTAATCTGCACATCGTAATTTAAGGGTCATATAGTCTGGCAAAAATAATAAACCTATAAAAATTCTAGGTACGTAAATCATAATGAGCAGTATGACATTAGCACATAGATCTTGTGGCTAGTTTTACTCAATTCTGTAATCATTCACTTACTATTACTTTTTCAGTCATCCAAGGATGAGCTATACAGTAATAATCAAAATTTATGGCTAATTTGATTTAATTTAACAAATCTAGTGATAATCCAGAAATGATGATCCACTTTATAACAAATCATAACGTATTATGAATATTGTCTGAAACAAAAATAACTTGCTTTATTTGCCATAGTGAAATTATTCAATATTATAATAAAGGATATGCAGGGTTTAGAGGGCGCTGTGTGATTTGTAAAACTGATTTTCCACTAGAATAAAATTCCATTTTAATTAATTATGAACAAACATTAAATCATAAAAAGAATAATCAGTAGGTTATATGAACAAGACTACAACCGCTTTTACTATTGTAATCATATTGGTAGCAGTCTTTGCACTGGCAACTCCTTTTGACATTGCAGTTGCACAAACTACTGGTGAGGTAATACCAGATGGCGAAGGAGAACACAAAGAAGGAAAATCATGTCCATTTAAGGAAAGAAAATTACAACAGTCTTCATAACAATCCTCACAAATAATCATTAATTTTTGATTAATCGTTTATTTTCTCAAAACCACATAGATAGAATCATCCTTTTCCATTTCTGTGTATTCGTTAATATTCAAAATATCAAAAACATCTCCAATAATTGCTCTCAAACCATCAATTTGATATTTTGTAAACAAAAGCCCATCATAATTTTCATCCTTGTCTCCTTTCCAAAAGGAATGAAATGCAATTCCATCAGAATTTAATACTTCTTTTTGCCTTTGAAATGATTCTTTCAATTCTTTTCTTGTTAGATGATGTAAGACTTTGTTAGAATAAATACAATCAAAGGTCCTACTAGTAGAAATAGTTACTGCATCAAGTTTTAGCAAATCTACATTTGGATTTTCTTGTTTGTACCTATCCAAGAAAATTTGAGAAGAATCAGACCCCGTAACTTTGAAGAACTTGCTTAAAATATCCAGATCCTTTCCAGGACCCATTCCTAGCTCTAATACCGTAGATTTTTCAGGCAACACTTCTTGTAATATTTTAATTAATTCTGTTCCATCATAACCTTCAGCCAGCTTTATGTATTCATTAACACCTTGTTTAGTATCAAAAAATCCCATACTTGACATTATTTTTAGAACAATTTCAATTGTTGCATTTTTTCTACTGAAAACTTATCTCAAAGACTTTTGATTAAGGAAAGATCTCAATTACTTGCATTTTCTACATCTAGCTCAGCTGCTGTAATGCCACTCTCTATAAAAACAGCAGAAGAAAAGATGAAAGTAAAACCAAGAGTTTCTCAGTTCATTATTCCATTGGGTGCCACAATCAATATGGATGGAACCGCTATGTATCAAATAATTGCAGTATTTTTCCTAGCTCAACTATTCAATATTGATTTGGGTTTTACTACAATTATTCTAATTGCATTGTCATCTCTTGCTGCATCCATTGGAGCACCTTCAGCTCCAGGGACTGGAATTATAATATTATCAACTATTTTGATTGCAGCAGGAGTTCCAGCTGTTGAAGTTGTATTATTACTTGGAGTAGATAGAATCTTAGATATGACAAGAACTATGGTAAATGTTACAGGAGATCTAACTGCCTGCCTATTTTTTAATAAGAGAATTAAAGAATCTGATGCTTTACAAGAAATTTAGTCAACATTAGATTCTAGTAAACTGCTATATAGATAACACCATAATTTTCACAATTTTTTGTATTGTCAAAAAATATCAATCATACATGTAAATTTGTAAATTACTAAAATTTATCAATTTCATGAATTGTTGTATTACCATCTTGACAGTTCAAGATAAAGAAAAACTCATTCAAGAATTCAGATCTATTCTAGATATGGATAACTGCGATTACAACGAGATAAATGCAAGATTAGTAGAAATCATCAAAAATGTAAGAAAATCACATCCTGCTGGCAGAGATGACTAAATTATATAGAATCAGGTCAAATTATAACTCATACTAGGTATACAGTATATTCAATAGTGATATTTTTAGCCACGAATGACTATCTTTAGCTTGATGAAAACATCAACAAAAGACGAAATCATAAATGACTTTGTAGATGTGATTAACCAGATCGATAATAAACCGTCAGATGAGATAGAATCCAATCTACAAAAAATAGTCCATAAGGTCAGACCTCATATCCATAAGGTATAGACTAGATCTCTAGTCTACTATTGTTTTGATCTTTTTAAAATAATTGATACCTCTTGAGTTCTACAGAAATGTCATGATCCATTTTGTATATTTCAAATATTTAGCTATAATTATGAGTAAAGGCTACGACATTAGCACATAGATCTTGTGGCTAGTTTTACTCAATTCTGTAATCATTCACTTACTATTACTTTTCCAGTCATCCAAGGATGAGCTATACAGTAATAATCAAAATTCCCTTCTTCATTAAACTGATTTGTGTATGTGTCTCCAGGTGATATTAATCCACTATCAAAAATTCCATCTGGTCCATCAGATGCACTTCCAGATGTTACTGTATGTGCTGCAGTGTCATCATTACTCCACGTTACAGTACTGCCAACATCTACTGTTACTTCGTATGGGATGTAGCATTCGTTTGTTTCTTCACATCCTGGAACTGCAGAACCAGGAGGTAAGCTTACCATAGTTTCTGCAGAAACAGTTGGAATTGCAGTCATTAGACCTGCTATTATTGCAAGTATAGAGAAAGTCATTGTTTTTGTTATTTTCATTGCTGAGTTGACTCAAAGTAAGAATAAAAAACTTGAGGTTGATCAGATTATCTAGAAAATCTTCATATCTACTATTAAGAAATTTTTCTGTTAGTTATTCTGAGTTATATTGTGACAGGAGATAACTAGATGTTTTTTGTATCCTTATTGAAATAGTAGTTCAGTAAGATAAGAACATGATTAAGCTTGTCCTGATCTTTTGTGCTATTTCATTTTGTGTTAACACCATAATTTTAGAATCATATCAAACCCATGTCTCAAGTCCAGTGATTATACTAGACAAGACTAACTACATGCAAGGAGAGAAAGTCATAATTTCAGGTTGGGTAAACTACAATGAAGAACCAACATCAGATGTATTATTAAGAATAATTGCAACAAATCCTCTAGAAGTAAAAATTTTTGATGAATATGTAACCAGTAATCCTGACGGAACATTTTCCACAGAGATTCCAATAGCAGAGAACGCTGAAGTGGGAAACTATGCAGTACAGATAATCAGTCAATGTAGGGAAGTTCATCGAGAGATCTGTACACATCAAAGTGAAACAATTTCTATTACTGTAGGAAATGATTCAAATCAAAACAAGAAAATCCCAGATTGGATCAAAAATATCTTCGTATGGTATGCTCAAGACAAGGTATCAGAAGAGGAATTGTTAGGTGCTATAGAGTTTCTGATAAATCAAAATATCATACAAATTGATACTAATAACACATAATTCTATAATCAAAATTTTTCCTAGTTTGGTATTGAGATATGTAGAGATACCAGTTATTCCCTATGTAATTTCAGGCTCTGTAAGTTCAAAAATTCATAATTTCTTGTTGAATTAAATAAAAAATGATTTTGTCTTTTCAGACAATTTGATTTCTAGCTTTTTCTCTCTTTTTCTGACTTGTCGTTTGAATCGTCTTTGTCGTTATCTCTGTCATCTTTATCATGATCATTATCATGATCATCATCATGATCATCTCTGTCATCATTTCTATCATATTCTTTTTCATGATCATCATCTTTATCGTCATCATAACTGTTAGAATCGGCAAAAGCTACTTCCACACTTGAGACAGTCAAGACAAGTATTGCACCGAGAACAAGTACAAAGATTGATTTTTGTTTCATGAGTATAGTATGTGTGATTTTAGATATAATCAAGAAGTTTATACTGCAATTATTTGCAATTATGATATGATAGTTTGAATCATTATGTAAACTGCTACTGTAAATAGTAATACTGCAAATATTTTGACTAAGAATTCTTTTGGAATTTTTTCAGATGTCTTTGATCCAAAATATCCACCTATTATTCCTCCAACAATTAGCAATGCAGCCAATAGAATGTCAACTTGTCCTGCAACTAGGTATCTTGCAGCAGTGGTAATACCAAATGAGCTTACAGAAACCAGTGATGTACCTATTGCATGTATGATACTGAGTCCTCCTGAATACATTATTGTTGGAACAATCAAAAAACCTCCACCTATCCCAAAATATCCTGCAAGTACTCCAACCAAGAAACCTGAAAAGGAAACATTTCTTTTTAGCAAAATTAAACTCATGTTTTCATTTGATACCTCATGTGTTGCACTCTTTTTCCTTAGCATCAAAAGACCCACTACTATCATGAATCCAGCAAAGAAGATCAAGAGATGCTCAGCAGGAGTCCATAATCCTAGCTGGGCACCCAATAATGTTCCTGCAATTCCAGGTATGGCAAACATGAGGCCTTTTCTAATTCTGATTCTTCCTAATTTTTTGTAGTTTAGTAGACTAATTCCAGCAACAATTCCAACAGCAAGCGCGGATGTGCCTATGGCTATGTGTGTGTCTTTTACGCCTACAACATACAACAATAGAGGCACTGCTAGAACAGATCCACCTCCACCAACCAAACCTAGACTAAACCCCACTATCGTCCCTGAAATGATTGAAAGAAAAATGATGAGGGGATCTAGTACCTCAACTAACATCTACTGCACACCTGTTTGGACCAATCTCCAAATCAGGAATCTCATACTGCACCAATTCTAACTCTCCCTTGTTTACAGCAATTATCTTACGATAGTTCATGGGTCTTGGAAGTGTAATTGCTATTACCTTTTTGACAAATTCTTGTTTTGGGATATCAAGCCAGGGAAGTTTTCTTGAATTTCCTATAGTGGAATAATATGCGCCATCAATCGAATCTACATTCTCACTATGATGAGTTGGAAACACCAATGTTTCATTAGGTAGAACAAGAAGTTTTTCATGAAGTGTATTGTAAAGCTGTTCTGTAAATTCTTCAGCCTTATCTCTTAGATCTGGCCTTCCAATAGATTCTACAAACAATATATCTCCTGTGAAAATATATTTTTCATCAACAACAAAGCTAAGACTCCCTGGTGTATGTCCTGGAGTATGAATTACTCTAAGCATTGATTTTCCAAAAGATATAGTGTCATTATCTCCAACAAAGGTTGCATCATAATCATATCCTTCATATTTTGAGAGGTAGAGTTGTGTATTTGCTTCCTTTGCAAGCTTTCGAGCTGCAGATACATGATCTGCATGCTGGTGTGTATCAAATACTTTAGTTATTGTAAATCCTAGTTCTTTTGCAATTTCAATATATTTTTCAAATGGGTAAAGCGGATCAATTACAATAGCTTCTCCATCAGATTCTACAATATGAGATAGACAGCCTTTACCAACTTTTTGAACTTGGATTACTCTTGGTTTGTGTGTTACGGTTATTGGTTTGAGAATCTGATTCCATTCAGCTAGTCCTCCTGCAAGCGTATGTGAATTAATTCCTCCTCTTGTCAATGCAAAACTTGCAACCATTGCTCGGTTTCCATGTGGACATATTGTTACTACAGGTTTGTCTTTTGGAATCTTTTCTAGCGTCTTTGCATCAAAGAGGTTATCTAAGGGAATGTTTATGCTTCCAGGAATTTGATATTCTGAAAATTCGTCTTCACTTCTGACATCTAAAAGAAATACCCTATCTAATTGAGCCTCTAATTGCTGCGCTGTAATGATTTTTCCTGTTTTACCCTGCTCTGTTTTACCCTCCCAAGAACGGAATCCTCCTTGCAAATAATGGGCATCCAAACCAAATGAATTCATCATTTGTGCAGTCTCTTTAGCAATTTTTTCAGGCTCAGAAATAAGCACAATCTTGGCATTTTTTGGTATTTTGGGCATGATCTTCTCTTTTGCCTGAGTATCACATACTGCATGAACCGAACCTTTGATGTGGTCCTTTTCGAACTGGTCTTTTGGCCTTAAATCAAAAACGAGTAATGGTTTTTGTTGTGATAATTCTTCGTTTAGCTGCTTAGCTGATATTTCATAGTTTTTTGTACTTTGACTCATGCCTAGTATTTGGATTTATTTGATATAATCAAGAAGTTTATACTGCAATTAGATGCACTCATCTTTAGAATATGAAGGCCAAAAAGACTTCAACGATTACATTTAGGATTGATGAGGAATATGAAAAAGGTCTAAGAAAAGAAGCTGAAGAAAAACGCATTAGTATGAACACTTTGGCAAACCAGATTTTTGGTGATCATGTAGAGTTTGATCAGTTTATGAAGAAGTTTGGCATGGTTGAAATGAGTAAGGGCTCCTTTAAGGATCTGTTAAATTCCCTTGATGAAAAAAACATCATAAACTTTGCAAAATCAATAGGATCCAAAGAGCCAAAAGACTTTATTTTGTTCAAATGGAAGGAGCTAACTTCAGATAGCATTTCAGAATTTATCAAGATGTACTTTGAGCGATGTGGTTATGGGATGTGTGACATGCAAGTAGACGATGGAACAAGTAATGTAAGTATTCATCATGACTTTGGCAAAAAAGGTTCAATATTCTTAAAAGCATTCTTAGAAGCTATTGTACAATCTTCGTTAGAAAAGGATAGTACTGTTACAATAACTGATAATTCAGTTACACTAAAATTTTAAAATTAAAAAATTAAGATGTTGGGTTCATTAACAGAGCTCGTTCTTTGACTTTTTGATCAATAGGTGTAGAAATAACCTCTCCTGGTTCTGCACTACATTGCTCAATAGTAAATGCATAACCATCAAATGTTTCGACCACACATCCCTGTCCAGTTACTGCGACCACTTTGACAACCTCAACTACTTCTTCACCTGCTGTATACCACATTAGGTATACAAGAAGTGAGATTGCAACAGCTGCAATAATACCCCCAACAATAACAAGCGATTTTGTGCTTGATTTTTGTTTTTTTGGTTGTACTGCACTCATGTATTCTCAAAATTTAATATGAGAAAATTGCATAAGAAAGAGATGTTTATACTGCAATTATTTGCAAGCACCTTCTATCATGAATTTGTTAATTGCAGCTGATTGCAATGTATACTTGCTGATTATATCTAAAATCACACATACTATACTCATGAAACAAAAATCAATCTTTGTACTTGTTCTCGGTGCAATACTTGTCTTGACTGTCTCAAGTGTGGAAGTAGCTTTTGCAGATGAAGATGAATGGGAAGAATACGAAGATGAAAGAGAACACGAACAAAGAGGATTCGGTGATATGGAAAGAGAGCGAGAAAGGGAACATGACGATGACGAAGAACTAGCACTAGGGGGAGGAATCTCTGATGCAATCCTTTATGGAACAATTGCAGTAATTGTAGGATCTGTTGCCTATACTGGATTTAAAATCTACAAGACTAGAAGGCCAAAAATCCCAGCAGCAAGGTGATTTTATGAATACAAAGATCATTCCAATCATTTTTCTATTATTTTTAGCACCAGTACCAGCTTTTGCAGATGATGATGACGCAGAAGATGCAATAGAAAGTTTGGGATGGGTGGCAATTGGAGCAGGTGTTATTGCAAATTTACCATTTATCTTGTTTAACAAATGGAGAAAATATGCTGTACGTGCAGGAGGTCAATCGCTCCAGATGGCAAGGCAGGCAGTTCAATTTTACAAACCAGTTCTAAACTTTCACATAATTCTTAATTCAATTGGATACTTTGCAGGAATGACTCATGGCTTACTTCTAGTAAGTGAACTAAATTCAATCTCATTATCACTTGCAATTACTATGACAGTTTTGATGATAAGTGGAATTTTACTGAGATATACCTCATCCAGAAACACCAAAGTTTTCAACAGGTTACTACATGGACAGTTTGGTCTGGTTATTCTACTAGTTCTGTTAATCATCCTACATGTAATAACAGGGGATGATTAGATGAGTAATTAATTCTCAAATTATGGCTGATCAGGTAACTATAATTTGAAACTTGTAAAATGAGAATCTCACCTTAATTATTCTTATTTAACAAATCAGCTTATTATTTCAAATTCAAGGTAACCAGATCTTATCCTATTTGCTAGGAAAATAATAGTGATGTCATCTAGTGTTTTTCCTTTTTCAAATAAAAAAGAAAGACAGAGAAAAGCAAGAAAAGAAATGGCATCCTTTTTAAGAAAATTTGAAAGGTTCAATAATAAAATTGAAAATGCAGAAGAATGGTACGAAAAGGTAAAAGATCTTGAAATAATTTTAGATAATTATAAAAACGATTTGCCAAGAGACGTATATCTCAAATTAAAAGATTCCATCAACTTAACAGATAAAACCTTCCGAGGAATAAAAGCTGCCTCTAAAATTTTAAGTTTAGAGATTAAGGCAGCTAATGCTATCTTACCTGCAGTAGGCTTGCCTGCTTCCACTGTCATAGGTACTTCAATCGCAATTGCTGTTGCCATAGGTGGTTTAGTCATTGCCTCGTCTTTTGTCTTTGCTGAGCTGACTGTAACAAACTATGGATGTGAAGATATTCCAGTATTGTCACCGTTAGTCAATCTTGATGAACGATTTGAGGATATCACACTGTTTGTAGACTTGCCACTTGAAATTGCTACAAACACATCTGAAATTATTATGATGCCTCCAGGAAATCTTGAGCTTGATGGAAGACTAGCAGGACAAATCATGATAAAAGGTGACTACATGACAATTCCATTTGTTATTCCAAGTGATGTCAAAACTTTAGAATTTGATGGATTAAGTTTGTTTGGTCAGCAACATGTAGTAGAGATTGAACAAAAATCTGTACATGAATTGGTATTAGATTGCAGATAAGCATCTCTCATAAAATATTTTTAGAAAAATGTTCATGACTAGATGGATAACCATAATTTGAAACTTAGTTGAATGACATTAGCCTTGATATGAAAGCCTGAACCGTGTTAAATGACACTAATAATATCTACCCACAATGAAAAGAATAAAGGTAGACAATGAAAGGTTTAGAATTTGTATTTCTGGCAGGCGGATCTGTTCTTGGAGCTTTTCTAAGATATAAAATAACAGAAACACCAATCATTTTCAATACATTACCGCTAAATGTTCTGATTGTTAATGTTCTTGGGGCATTTATACTTGGAATGTTTGTAATCTTGTCCGAACATTGGAATCTTGATGGCCGATATTCGTTGTTTGCAGCAATTGGATTTTGTGGTTCACTTACTACGATGTCTTCATTTGCTCTAGATTCAAGTAATCTCTTAGATAACCATCATTATTTTGCATTAGCAGTGAATCTTTTAACAAATATTGGATTATCTATTGGAGCCCTAATTGGTGGAAAATCATTGATGAATGCTATTGTTAATGGATGACTAATTGTATGGACTATATTGTTTGTATACTTTGATTACTGATTCATGGAACATTTTTTGCAGATCTTCTTCAGTTGATATCGCAAGTTGATTTACAAGATCTGTAGCAGTAACTATTCCTACCACTTGATCATTCTCAATCACAGGCAATTTTCTTACCCCCCTTGTATACATTATATCAGAAATCATCCATACTGTCTCATCTGGATTTATTGCGATTAATGGCGTTGACATAATCCTCTTTACTGGAGTTGAGATCTGATATGCATGAGCTGCAACTTTAACTGCAAAATCTCTATCTGTAACTATTCCTAAAGGCTTATTGTTCTCCATAACTATAACTGAGCCAACTTTTGAATCCTCCATCATTTTTGCTGCCTCATTTACTGTAATTGACGCATCAACTGCAATAACAGACTTTGTCATTACGTCTCCCACTGTAATTTCCTTTGCATCCTTGACCATTTTCAATTAACTTCCTATTTTCCATATATTATGATGTTTGCATAATCTCACTACTGAAAATCAAAAACGATAATGCTATAGAAACACCTTAAATTTGGTCAAGCATCAAACCGATTATGAACATAAAAAAAATTCTAGTCCCACTTGATGGCTCTAAAAATTCCATGAGAGGATTAAATGAGGCAATTTATCTTGCAAGACAATGTTATGCTACTATTACAGGATTGTATGTAATTCCATTATCTAAACCGAAGACTAGCTCACAAATCTCTTACATAGAGAAACATCTTCTTGAAAATGCTTCAAAATTTATGTCAAAGGCAAAAAAATGTTCAGCTCAAAATGGAATTGATTTTTTTGATGATGTGATTTACGGAGATGAAGGAGTCAAAATTGTCAATTATGCAAATACCAAAAAATTTGATCTTATTGTAATAGGTTCAAGAGGAATGAGTTCAATAAAAGAAACTTTTCTTGGAAGCACATCAAATTATGTTTTGCACAAATCAACAATCCCTATTTTAATAGTAAAATAATGATTTTAGAAATTTAAGTTCTTTTCATGAAAATAAGGATCTCCTTTATTAGAATAAATTTTAAATTAATTGTATGGGATACACATCTGTAAAAGATGCCATGATCGATAATTTAGCTACCTTAGATATATCAACTACAATAAGTGAAGCAGCAAAGATGATGGATGAAAAAAATATTGGATGCATAATTGCAACTAAAGACAGTCATCCTATTGGAATCTTGACAGAAAGAGATTTTGTAAAAAAAATAGCCTCCAAAGAAATATCATTAACTTCTTCCATAGAAAAAGTAATGACTTCTCCACTTATTGAAATTGATTCAGATCAAACAGTATGGGAAGCCGCACAAATTATGAAAACCAAAAACATTCACAAGCTACCTGTAAAACAAGATAACAAAATAATTGGAATAATAACTACAACAGATTTAGTGAAAATTTGCAGCCTTGGTTCTGATTCAGAGATGAGAAATATCTCTGATCAAATTATTACTCGCATGAAACAAAACAAATGATTTACCATGGTTTATTCTTATCAAATAATTAAATTTCAAACTATTTCATTTATTCAAGGCACCCATTGGTCACAATCTATTGGTGAACAAGGAATTTTGTACAAATCCCTCAATGATCCTTTTTCAAAACTTATTGTTCAATCAACAAATAATTCAAAAAAACTATTTCATGTTCCTAAAGATAGAACTGTTCTAGTAGATCAAGGTATTGTACACTTTTTAGGCGAATTAGCTTAATTCTATCTAACTATAAGTACAGGACAAATCGCATGCTCTGAAACTCTTCTACTTACACTTCCTAGAGTCTTGAATTTTTTTATTCCATGAAGACCTTGGCTTCCAATAACTATTAATGAAATTTTTTTCTTTTTTGAAAAATTTAGTATTTCATTTGCAATATTGCCTTTACCAATACTATAAGATACTACAATTCCTTTTTCTTCACATTTCTTTGCAGCAGATTTTAGCATTTTTTCGGAATCATCTTTGACTGTTTTTTCCCATTTTTTCATGGACTCTTTTTCAGATTTTGCTCTGGCTAGTCCAAGTATTCCAGGAGGTGAAATGTAATCTACATTGATTACTGAAAACAAAAACACTTGAGAATCCAAATTATGTGATAGTTCCATTGCCCTTGATAATGCTTTTTCAGAATATTTTGAACCATCATATGGTACAAGAATTCTTGTTAACATTTTAGAAAACATCTTTACACCTATTTTATTACTAACACAGGAACTTTTGATTTATGAACTATAGCTTTTGCCACACTACCCAAAAATAGTTCCTTTAATCCACTTTGACCCCTTGAACCTATTACAATAAGATCAAATTTTTTGGTATTTACCATATCATTAATTTCTACAATTGGACTACCAAAAATTATTTTTGATTTAAACATTATTCCTTTTTTTGCACAGATATTTTTTGCATTATTCATAAATGTCTTAGCTGATTTTGTAAGATGAATTTGATATGGTATAATTGCATCAGCAAAATTTCTTGGATAAATTGGGATTACATACAATCCTGTAATAGTAGCATAACATTGTCTTGCAAGATAAATTGCCTCATTTAATCCTCTCATGGAATTTTTAGAGCCATCAAGTGGGACTAGAATTTTTTTTATGTTTTTTCTGATCATTTGCTTTTAGCCTCAATTTTTACGATTTAATACCGAATTAAGATTATCAATAATAATAATCATCTTTTAATTTCATTATTTTATTATAAAATTAATTGATATCTGTCTAATAACATAAATTTCAAAGAGTTTAGTTAAATATTCATAATCTGTAAATTTTTGCATGAGAAAATCATTTTACATGAATATTTTGGTTCCACTTGATGGCTCAAAATATTCAGATAAAGCTCTATTACACGCATGTGATATATCAAAAAATTACCGGGCTAGACTAATAATTTTGTATGTTGTAGAAAAATCAATTCCTATTAATCTATTAGATAGAAAAGACTATCTTGAAATTTTAAGAAAATTTGGAAACAAAGTTTTGGTTAAAGCAAAAGAAACCGCCATTCGAAGAGGTGTTGATTCTAAAATAGTTATGAAGGAAGGAAATGTTACAAACGAGATTATCAAACTTGCAAAAAAAGAACAATGTAATTTGATTATTGTAGGAAATAAAGGACTTGGTGCTACAGCACGATTCTTTCTTGGAAGCACTTCAAATAAACTCGCAAACAATTCACCTTGTTCTATTCTTATTGTAAAATAGTCTTAAGCCTCTGCAATAGCTTTTACAATGTCTGTTTTGGTAATTATTCCAACAAGTTTTGATTTTTTTACAACAGGAATGCCACTAATGTTATTTCTTATCATTAACAAAACAGCTACTCCAACATCCTCATCTGCATCTACTGTAATTGGATTTGAAGACATTATATCTACTGCTTTGAAATGTAACAGATGACTCATTTGATTTACACGAAAACCATCAAAATTACTTCTCATTTTGTATTCTTGAACTTCCTTAGGATCTGCTGACTGTGTAATCCAATATGGTAACTTTGCTGGAACAAAATCTCTAAAAGTTATCACACCAACAGGAATTCTGTTCCTTTGAACAACAATTCTTGCTATCCTGTTATGAATTAACAGACTTTCAACATAAAGCAGAGAATCACCAGGCATTGCTGTAATCACTTTTCTAGTCATTATTTTTGAAACTTTGAGCGGTGCTATAGCATGAGTTAAAAAAATTGAGGCCAGGTCTGTTTTTGTTATTAGGCCTTCTAAAACACCATTTTTACCAAGAACTACAATGGAACTGATATGATTTTTTTCCATCAATTTTGCGCAATCATAAATTGTATCTGTCTTTTTAATTGTGATTAATTTCTTTGACATAAACCCTGAAACTTTCACAGATTTGATTGGTTTGTCTCCAAGTGCATAAATTGTCTTGGCAATATCTTTTTCAGTGATAATTCCAACTGGTTTATTCTTTGAGTCAATAACTACCAATCTTTTCAAATTATGTCGAAGTAAGATATCTCTTGCATCCAAAAGTATGGTATCGGGATTTACAGTTATAGTCCTCTTGATTATGATCTGATTAAGATCTGCATTTTTTAATTGCAATACACCATGTTGATTTAATTCGTTAAATATATCCATTCAAATATCATCCATGAAAATCAACTCTGAAAATCTGGCATTTTCTTTTAATTTAAAACTAGGAAGAAATCCAATTAGATAGAACAAAATGATTAGTGATACAATTTATGAGCATCTCCAAGATATTCAATTTACTAAAGTAAAATCTCTAATTTCTAAAGCAACTATAATTAAACCAACAGATACTCTTTCAAGTGTTATTAGTAAAATTTCAAAAAATAACTCATATGACGTTTTTTGTCTTAATGGAAAATCAACACTTTCCACGAACACCAGAGCACTACTTAACGCCAAAAGTATTACAACCATGAAAGTAGAACCATTTCTTTATCCAATTCCTTTTGTAACTCCAAATAACTCAATTCAAAAGGCTGCAAATATTATTGCTCATTATAGAATTCGTGAAGTACCTGTAGTTCAAAAAAATAAAATCGTTGGAGTAGTTACCGCTAAACGAATTTTGAAGCTACTTTCAACTAAAGATAACAAATGGATAAAAGCCAATTTGATATACACCCAGAATCCAATAATAATCTCTTCAGAAGAATCACTTAGCAATGCAAGAAGGATTATGACCTCAAAAAAATTGGATCATTTACCTGTCATGAATCAAGGAAAAATTAAACAAGTTCTTACGTCTACACATCTTTTAGAATCCATATTACCACAAGAAAGTCAAGGACGAAAATCGATGGGAAGCAAAACTATTCGCAAACTAGAATCTAGAATAGGAAATATTGGAAGTACAAGAATTCCTCAATGTACGCCAAATGATGATCTTAATAAAATTGTAAGTTCAATGCTTAAAACAAACACTTCTTGTTGTTTAGTTAATTTATGGGAAAATCTTCATGGAATTATTACCTTTAGAGATATTCTTGGATTACTCGCATCAAAAATAGAAACTCCAATTCCATTATACATTGTTGGATTACCAGAAGACCAAAAAAATACAAATTTGATTAGCAAAAAATTTGAGAATACTCTTAAAAGATTACAAAAGGTATATTCTGAAATTCAAGAGGCTAGAGTTTCAATCAAACAACAAAGAACTGGAAATAAAAAAGAAGGAAAGTATGAAGTATCGATAATGATTACAACACCTCACCGTGCCCCTCTTATTTACAGTTCAATTGGATTTGATCTCAGTGAAGTTTTAGAAGATCTAAGCCAGAAGCTATTAAAGACATTATCTAAACGTGCAAAAAGGCGTTCTAAAACCAGTGTTAGAAAAATTGGATTGCCAATATTCTAGTTATGAAAATTAGTAAATTATCTAAAGAAAATATTTTGTTAGTAGGTTTTCCAAGTAATGGTCTAGTTGGAACCTTTTCAATATCCTATCTAATCCATTACTTAGGTATGAAACAAATTGGAGAAATTGAACATCCTGATTTACCTCCTACCTTATTTGTAGAAGATGGAGAAATTTTACCACCAATTCGGATTTACAAAAAAAATAATATTTTTGTAATAATATCTGACCTTCCATTTGATCCATATCGTGCGTATGATTTTTCTGAATCAATTTTACAATACTGCAAAAATAACGATATTCAAAAAATCATTATAGTAAGTGGAATGGAAACAATAAACCAAAGTCCAAAATCACCTAAAATCTATGGATTAGTTACACACAAATCACTAGAAGAACTTCTATACATAAATCAAATCTCAAAATTTCTTGCAGGTTCAATTTTTGGTACTGACGCTGCAATAATTTCAGTTTTTAGAAAATCAAAAATTCCTGCATTAATTTTATATGCAGAATGTCATCCTTTCTTTCCAGATCCAGAAGCATCAATTTTAGCCATAACAACCCTGGCCAAAGTTTTGAATATCAAAGTAGATACAACTGATATTCAAAAGAAAATGGAACGACTAAGAATACAACATAGAAATCTAATGGAAGAAACTATTCGTGCTTTACAACAACAGAAACAGGAAAAACAACCTACAAGAGCTCCTCAAATTTATCGGTGATTAAATGACCAAAATAAATAATGATAAATTTGAAATCAGAATAATTCAGCCCTCAATGACTTCGTTATTTAGTGATGATATGGATAGTCAAATCCTTTCTCCACTTTCTTGCCTAAGAGAATTTGGAACTCATTGGTTACTAGAATTTGATCTTCCTCTAGTAAACAAAAAAGATATCAAAATAACTTTTGATGAAAGATCAATAAGTGTAGAAGCAAAACTAAGAGAAATATATTCTGAAGAAAAATTAGGTGTACAAACAAAATTTCAGTATTTTAAAAAAACAATTACTCTTCCAGGAAACATAAACAAAAACAAAACTACTGCAAAATTTGAAAACGGACGTTTAAACATTGTAATACCAAAGAAGTTCTCCGGCCAAAAAATCAAAATCGATTGATTAGGTAAAAAACTGTTCTACTTGATCTCTATACTTTAGTGTAATCTTGCCAAATTCTGAAAAATCATCTGCTGTAGGGTTTTTCATTCTCATTGCATACTGATTAACAAATACAGAAAGTGCACTACCAACTATTAAACTGTAAACTCCATCAGCTAAATTTTTGGAGTAAGGATATGCCATCTTGATGAACGGAAGATAAGTTTCAGTTTGAGAAATCATTAATTTGATATGTTTTTCAACATAATCTTGGATATCTACTGGAATTACCATATAATTACCTAGAATTATTTTCTTATAAATAGACGTTTTATTTTCACGCATGATTATTGCTTATTTCAGTTTTTGGGAATTATCTTAACATTTTAAATTATTTTTTAAAAATTTTTTATCATGGCAACAAAAAAACCGGTAAAAAAGGAATCAAAACCTACTACATTTTGGACATCTAGCTGGACAGATATTGACAGATCAATTGAAAACCTAAGAAAGGATATGGAGAAAGCATTTTCATCATTTCCCTCATTATCTATGCCAAAAATGCCAGAAACATCTTGTGATGTCATAGATGAAGGCAACCAATTCCGTGTAAAAATGGATGTTCCTGGAGTAAAGAAAAATGAGATCAACCTAAACGTAACTGATAATTCCTTGGAAGTATCAGCTGAGCATAAAGAGGAATCTGAAGAAAAGAAAAAAAACTTTCTCAGAAAGGAGAGAAGTCATATTTCATACTACAGAACATTACCAATGTCTGAAGATGTGGTGTCAGGAAAAGTAAAGGCAAAACTTACTGATGGTGTATTAGATATTACACTGCCTAAAGCAAAACCAACTAGAACACAAAAGAAAAAGTCAGTATCAGTACAATAATTCCTTTTTATCTTATTAGAGCACTATTTGTTCTAGATACTTCTCTTTACCTTTTCTGCTACGTGGAAGACATCTTAATTGTCTATTGCAACATGGACAAGTAATCCCATCATAATCTACAAAGATTTCACAGTAATTGCATCTCTTTTGTCCTGCTGCATATCTACCAATTTGAGCTGGCTTTGCTGCTTTGTATTTCTTACATTCACCAATACAATATGTCATATTCTACCTCCCTTTTTTTGCACATTTTCTAAATATATTATAAAATTCTGGGAATGATTCATCTTAACCACGTCCCATTGCTGCGTATTTTCCAGATCTTCCTCTAATGAAGAAGGCTGCTGCAATACCACCAAAGACTGCACCTGCAATAACTGATGCACCAACTACACCACTTGCATCAAGATAGGGTGTGCCTGAACCAGATGCTGGATTTGCTTCTGCTGCATCAATTCTTCTTCTTTGAATTTCGAGTGCTTCTTCTAAGGTATATGCTCCGGTTTCTCCTCCACTGCCTACGTTACCCATATACTGTGCAAATGCAACTGTATTTTCTGCATAGTAACCCATGGTGAAGACGACAGCAGTCAATAAAACCAAAATCTTACCATTCATTGGATGATATTATTCTGATTAAAAAATAAAGGCTAAGATTGCAATGCAATTACTTTCTCAGATTTGATATGAGTGCTCTGATTTAATTAGAATTTATAAAGAAAATTACGGCTATTATCTTGATATATTCATCCAAGTTTGAAATTTTTCTTCATTTTCATTGTAGATTTGTTCTAATTTGTGTAAATTTCTGAGGTAGAACAAGGATCTAGAAGAAAAAGACGAATTCTTCTTTAAGAAAAAATAGTTTTTTTACCTTTTTTCCTTTTAAACTAAAATATGACATTAATACTAGGTATATCGACTATTGGAATAAAGCATATTGAAATCAGCTCCAACAAGTAGACAAACTCATCCGCCAAAAAAAGAAAAGACCCGTAGTATTACTTATCGTCTTCCTGCAAAAGTTGTAGAGGAGCTTGAAACCGAAGCAATGCATAAAAATATCTCACAAAATGTTTTGGTAAAACAAATTCTTGAAAAGTATGTAAAATGGGATCGCTTTGGCGATAAAATTGGTATGATTCCTGTTCCAAAAGGAATTTTGGATTCACTTGGCGAAGAAATGGATGGTACAGATATTAACGAAATAATCAAAGCAGTTCTTCCTCTGATTAAAGATACTGTTCTTTTCATGAAAGGTCAGTATGATCTTAAACGTTGTATTGAAACATTAGAAGACTATATCAGAGCATCTGGAATGAAATCCGACCATAGAACAGAGGGAGAATTACACCACTTTATTATTCAACATGAATTAGGAATGAATTGGTCATTGTTTACAGAACAACTACTTAAAGAAATATTTCATCAATTTGTACCTGACAAAAATCTTAAATTCCAAACTACAAAAAGTACTATCATTGCAACAATCTCATTAGGATCAGATTTTAGCGAACATGATTACTAGAATTTATGAATATTCTTGATACAAGCTTGACATAATTTCTTGTTCTTTTCAGTGTCAAAATTACAATTTTCACAAACATCACACTGACATATATCAAAAGAGTCATTTTTTACCTGAATCATTAAACCTAATTTTCTTTATAAATTCTAATTAAATCAGAGCACTCATATCAAATCTGAGAAAGTAATTGCATTGCAATCTTAGCCTTTATTTTTTAAAAAACTATTCTAATACAAGATTTGATAAAATTAGAAATCCAAATTGAATTTATAACACCATATGGAGTTTTTCATTATTGACCGAACTAGACAAAAAAGTATTTGGAAAAATTACAACAAAAGAAATCATTGGAGCTGATCCTCCAGCAATTCCTGACACTAAAAACTTGCTTGAAAACGAACTTCATACATTACTCTTACAACTTGATTCTCAAAGCAAAGAGAACTTAAAAAAACTCTTAGAAGAACAACAAACTGCTGAAAAATTAGTAAATAGTAGACCTGGAGCCATGGCATTAGCACAAGACAAAATCCAAATGTATACTGAATATAGCCAAAAATACATTAACTCAATTCATGAAAAACTCCAAGCTTAGGCACCAGATTTTCTTTTAGTTTTTCTCTTCTTGGGTTTTGATGTTTTTTTTCTTATAATTAGGGATATTATTGCCCCAGCTGGAATTCCAATGATAGTGCCAAGTGAGACGTATGGTGCTATGAAAAAGTTACCAATCCAAATTCCTCCATCTGTCGTAAGCTCCATAAATGTACGAGGTCTTAAAATCAAAGATACTGTTTTTGAATCCATATTTCTCTCTCCCTCATCATCTGTATACTCTACAATTATCTCAAATGGTATTTTATACTCTGTATTTACTTCTTCATTTGTTGTAATAATTCTTGACGTAATCCCAACTGGAGTATTTTTTTCGATTGTTGAGAATCTATGAAGCGTCTCTCCTCTAAACTCTATGTCTTTTGGTGGGATTACTTTTATGATAACATCTGAAATGTTGATATCCTCAGAAATTACTTCCACCTCTATTGGAAATTCCGCCTTTGCAAAAATTGATTCTGGTGTCTTTGTATATACTATAACATTTGGCTTTTCTTTTATTGTAATTGGAATTGCAATATCTTGAAACATTTTCTCTTGAGGATTTTCATTATTTGCAACAAGAATTTGAGAATATTTTACATTTAGAAAGTTAGTTCCAGGATTGGCATTTTCTGATACTTGAAAATCGATATTTCCTCCAAACGAACCTCCTTGTGACAGTTTTTCTATTATTACACTATTTGATATTAGAGGAACTAATGCATTATCTTGGCTAGTAAACACAAAGGAAATGTCTTGTTTATCTTCCCAACCCTTGTTTTCTACTAGTATCGATACCGAGACAATTCTGTCAATTACAACTTCATTTGGATATGTAATAGTAATGTCCATGCTCCCTTCCATGGTTAGGTTTTTTGTATCTGCAAATGCACTTGGAAGCAAAACAATGATCGCAAATACCATCAAAGAGATAATCCCGTATAACTTCATGGTTTTTCCTAAAATAATATCTCCATAATGACTATTCTGTGTTATTATCAGGTTCACACGCCCAAAATTTAAGCATAAAAGTTGATGATTCATAAATACCAACAAACTCAAGAACCTAGAATCGTGAGATGGTAAATCAATCTAAAAACCCAAAAGAATTGTGTCCAAGATGCGCTCAGGGTAAACTAGTCACAGACAATGAATCTGGAGAAATGTTTTGCTCTAAATGTGGCTTTGTTATTACTGAGAAATTACAAGAATCGGGACCAGAATGGAGATCCTTTACCCAAGATGAACATGGCGATCGAGCTCGAGCAGGTGCACCAACATCTTTAACTATGCATGATATGGGATTGGCTACAATCATTAATCCTGTCAACAAGGACGCCTCAGGTCGTCCGTTAACTGCATCAATGAAAAGCACCATTGAAAGACTTAGAACCTGGGACAGTAGAAGTCAAGTTCATGAACCAGTTGATAGAAACTTTAGGCAAGCATTTAGTGAATTAAATAGATTAAAAGACAAACTCGCAATTTCTGATGCTGTAATCGAAAAAGCAGCTTACATCTATAGAAAAGCTCTTGATAAGGGCCTTGTCAGAGGACGTTCTATTTCCGCATTGATGGCATCTGCGTTATATGCTGCATGTCGAGACACTGAAACACCAAGAAACCTCAAAGATGTAGAGCAAGCAGCAAACATAAAAAGAAAAGATATTGCTCGATGCTACAGATTATTAGTAAAAGAACTTGATTTAAAGATGCCTGTAACTGATTCCATTCAATGTGTTGCAAGAATTGCAAGTAGAATTGGAATTGCAGAAAAAACAAAAAGATATGCAATCAAAGTACTAAAGCAAGCACAAGAAAACGAAGTTTCAGCAGGAAAAGATCCTATGGGGCTGGCTGCAGCAGCATTATACTTGTCTTGTGTCAAAAATGGTGAGGATAAAACTCAAAGAGATATAGCAGAAGCTGCAAATGTAACTGAAGTAACTATCCGAAATAGATACAAAGGTCTTAAAGACTCATTAGATCTATAATCTCTTTTTCTCTTGATTAAAAAAACAAAAATAACTTTCACACAAGCGTAAGTAGTTTTCTTAATTGATCTGTTACTAAATTCCTCAAATAAAATCTAAATCAAACAATGAATATTTCTTCATGAAGAATTGTCTTCAAATAATTTTTCTTAATTGTTTAAGATTTCTATTAATTTAATTATATTTTGAATGTAAGAAGATCATAGAACTAAAATTATTCATTAGGGATTTTGTGGGTTATTTGGCGGTTTGACAAATCCACCCTCAACAGATTCTGGAGGAGGAATGTTTTTTGTTCTTCCTAAACCAATCGTCGTAATTATTACTGATGATAAAATTATGAAAAATACAATTTGAGGATATGCATCTGAATTTGGTAAACCCATAGTTATTGGATACGTTGCAAGAACTGCTGCTGCCAATCCCCGTGGAATCATAACATAGGTAACTTTTCTATCCAACCTAGAAAATTTCTTAGTTAGTGTAATTTTTCCAATAATAGTTCTTCCAAAATAAATGGCTATTGTAATTAAAACTCCAAAAATCACATATTCAATTTTACCAAAACTAGCCATTAATCCTACAAACACAAAGAAAAAAGATCTCACCAAAAATGTAAGCTGATTATGTGTTGGATCATCCATCTCAATCTTTGGTAGTTTAAATCGCAGTATTTTTGAAAGATGGCTTTTGTTTCCTAACATCAAACCAAATACTAATGCTGTAAGTGCACCAGATTCTCCAAATGAATTTGCCAAAAAGAACAGTACAAACAATATTCCTAAAGTCAGCATATATCCATGCTGTGCATTTGCAAGCTTTGTTGATACATACATCCATGGTATTCCGACTCCAAAACCTAAAACTAATCCAACAACAATAGCTCGACCCAATGTCTCTTGTAATGTTTGTAGATCAAATTGACCTACAAGCACAGCCTCAAATAAAATAAAAGCTACAATTGTGGATAAAATATCTGTTAATGCTGATTCAAAGCTTAACATGGATTTTGTTTCTTCAGAAATTCTAATGTTTCGAACAAGGCCAAAAACAATTGCTGAACTACTTCCACCAACAATAGCTCCTAAAAGAATACTTTCTAGCCAAAGCCATCCCAAAACATAATGAGCGCCAAATGTTACTAAAACAACGGATAAAATAAATCCAAGAATTGCAAGAGTAAATGCAAAATGTGCGGTTCTTACTATGTGCTTAATGTCAAGATTTAACCCACCATCAAACATAATGATAATTAGTGCAAGTGCAGCAAAATAAGGAACAACTTGAATCACTGCTTCAGGCTGAATGATTCCAAGTACTGGTCCAATAATCACCCCCAATATCATTAAAAATGCTACATCAGGAATTCCAGTTTTTTTAAAGAATGCCTCGCCTGCTACTCCAAGAAAAACTACTACACCTGCAGCAAGTAAAACTACATGCGCACTTGCAATCGGTCCATCTTGAATTGATAAAGTCCCTATAGATTCCTGAATCTCAAAAACCTTTTCTAAAATTAACCTAGTATCAATATTTTCAAACATTGTAATATCTTGAATCTGTCCTTTGAATAAACTCAATATGGAAAATAAAACAGAATTCATTATTGAAAAGAATTGTTTTACTATAGATAAAAGCCAATTTAGTCAAGCTAGATTGATTCATTGATTATAGACCATCTTTTTTAAACTCATAACACATTAAATCAGCCTTTTTTCAATATATGATAATGAGTGCAACTGATCAACTTCGAAAAGATCATGTTCAAGTAAGACGCTTAGAAAAAGTTGTTCTGAAATGCTCTGAAGAAATTGCTAAAGGTGGCAATATACCATTTTCAGATATTGAAAAGATAATGATAATAATCTCTGATTTTGTAGATGCAATTCATCATCCAAGGGAAGAAAATTCTTATTTTCCCTGTGTAGCAAGTTATGATACACTAAAAGAAGAAATTCGTGGGTTTATGATAGAACATGAATTTGGTAGAAATATTGCACGACAAATTTCAAAACATTTACAGCGATGGAGACAAGGTCACGATGAAAGAGAACCTGTGTCTAGATTTTTGAAAACCTATGGAATTTACCTATATGATCACTTGAATAAAGAAAATGCTTTCTTTGATAAATCAGAAGCTGAAGTTCTTTCAAAAGAAGAAGAAATTGAAATGTATGAACAATATAGATCCATTACTGCCATTACAAAAAAAGTAGATGACATGATTAAAGAAATTGAATTTCTTGAAAATCAACCTTGGTTTCAAAATTAACGCAAGCTCTTTATGGCCTAATCTAAAAATTGATTTATGAAACCTTTTGTTCTGTGGATGACTGGTCTTCCCTGCTCAGGTAAGACTACAATCGTAAAAGATTTGCAAAAAGATATTCCTAATTTGGCTATGCTTGACGGTGATGAGCTAAGAGAATGGTTTTCTCCTAAAGACTTTTCAAAAGCAGGAAGAGATGAACACAACAAAAAAGTTGCTCACCTGGCCAAACTGTTGCTAAAACACGGCGTTCCAAGTGCAGTATCACTAGTCTCACCATACATTGAGAATAGAGAAAATGCAAGAAAAATCATTGATGCAGGAGACCAGTTTGCAGAATGCTATGTAAAGTGTTCAGTAGAAAAATGCGAAGAAAGAGATGTCAAAGGTATGTATACCAAAGCAAGAAAAGGAGAGATTAAAGGATTTACAGGAATTGATGATCCATATGAAGCACCACCCAATGCAGATTTAGTAATTGATACAGAACACGAATCTCTCTCAGATAGTGCAAACAAAGTCAAGGTATTTCTCAAAGAAAGAAATCTAGCATAATTTTTTAAATTCATTTACTATTTTTTCATGGATTAAACCATTTGTTACAAGAATTCCATTCAGATGATTTACAATTTTGTTGTTGTATGAAAGGTCACTTCCTGACATATCTGTCATTTTACCTCCGGCCTCATTTACAATACAATATGATGCAGCTGAATCCCATTCCTTCATCTTGTTTGTTGTAGTAATGTATGCCTCTGCTTCACCTGAACTAATCTTTCCTACCTTTAAAGAACTTCCAATACTGGTAAAATCAACAACTCCTAATTTTTCGATAAACATTTTCTCGGTATCTGATAGATGATGTCTAGATCCAACAACTCTACATTTTGATAGTTCTAAAATTTTAGTAACTTGAATTTTTCCCCATTTACCATTTGAATATCTAAAGGCTCCACTATCTTTTTGTGCAGCAAAAATAGTTTTTTCAGTTGGCCAACCAATAACTCCTACAATTGGTTTTTTGTTTTTTACAAGAGCTATCATTACAGTAAATTCACCGGTCTTGTCAATAAAATCTGAAGTCCCATCAAGTGGGTCTACTATCCAAACTATTTCTTTTGATAATCTACTTTGATCATCCTCATCTTCTTCAGACAAAATAATATGATTTGTTTTTGCTAGAATATTTTTAATTACTTCATTACTTTTTAGATCAGCTTCAGTTATAGGAGAATCATCGCTCTTAGTAGAGGATTCATAATTTCCACCATAAATCTCCAAAATTGCCTTTCCTGCTTCAATCACAGCCTCTATAGCTACATCTAATTCGGGAATCTTGTCCTTAATTGGAATACTGTTCAACTGATATCCTAGGTAGTTAATTCCGGCTTTAACGTCCATACTACCCCTAGGACAATAAATGGAACTGACATTACTCCAATAATTGACAAAATTATGTTAAATTGCTCACTTGAAACTTCCGGGTTATTAATTATCCATGGTAAAGGCAAGGTTATCACTACCCAAATCACCCCCAAAAGGATTATCAGTTTTGCTTTTTTCTTCTTGTCAGTCATTATTCTAGCTACTCATTTTGCTGTATTAAATCCATGTGAATTTACTTGATAGATTCTCCTCCATCAACTGTTAACACCGCGCCTGTAGTCCATGCTGCATCATCTGAGGCAAAATACAAGATTGCTTTGGCTACTTCCTCCGGCTTACCAATTCGTCCAATTGGATGTTCATTGTCCATAAATTCTCTATCTTTATTGGTCTTCAAAAATGGTTTTGTCATATCAGTATCAACTACCCCTGGACAAATACAATTAACTCGAATCTTATTTTTTGCATATTCTAATGCCCAACATTTTGTAAGTATGATTAATGCTGCTTTGGAGGCAGAATATGCATCTGCATTAAACCCCTCATATGCCTTTAAACCTGCATCTGATGAAATATTAATTATTGAACCTGAAGTTTTTTTCAAATAGGGAATAGAAGCTTTAGTAAATCTAAATTGTCCTGTAAGATTTACATCTAAAATTTCTTGCCATTCAGATTCATCAATTTCATGTAATGGCTTTATTTTCGGAAATATTCCAGCATTATTTACTAAAATATCTATTTTTCCAAAAATCTCTACTGTTTTCTCTACTACTTTTCTTACA
Source organism: Nitrosarchaeum sp. (assembly GCA_965223865.1). Lineage (GTDB taxonomy): Archaea > Thermoproteota > Nitrososphaeria > Nitrososphaerales > Nitrosopumilaceae > HKST03. The sequence goes on along the minus strand of OZ245020.1, from coordinate 345,986 downwards.
CTATTTTCATTTCTAATATCAGCTGCCAATCCTATAGTATTGGATAGATTTTGTACCGAATTTTCAAGTCTAGAAGAATCCTTGGATGTGATAACAACACTAGCACCATTTTCTGAAAATATCTTTGCGGTAGAAAACCCAATACCCCTACTCCCACCAGTTACCAAAGCAACCTTGCCTGAAAGACTCACCTGCTTTTTTCATCAAGGTCGTAATTTATAGATCAGTGATTTTTTTTACCAAACTCTCACTTTTACTAAATTACAAAATCTAATTTTTCAAATCTTCGGAATTTTTTTTGTCAATGATAAACAATTACAAATTAAGTCATAAATTTTCTTATAAAACTAGATTTTTTTTATAATTTTTTATACTAAATGTTAAATAGTTAAACTTCCTATAGAAATTAATGCCGATGGATACAAATCTCATCGACTAAAACTGCGTGGCCCCGCAGAACGAAAAAGGCAATCAGGCGTAATGACGACCTGACAACGAGAGGAAATCTCTCAGAGTTCTGCAGTTTAAGGGGTTTGCGCCTTTCTTAATTTTCTATAATATCAACTGATACGGTTCCCAAATAATTTCCATTTGGATTGATTTGAATAATAACATCTTGAGATTCAAAAATGTTAATTTCTTTTTGTCCATCATAATCCCAAGTATAATATTGTGAAATACCCGTTTCATGTGATGTGCCATTTAATTTGAAATTTTCATTAAAATCAAAATTTTCTCCTTTTAATGAAATTGATAGAGATTTAGGGCTGTCTCCATTTGGAACAAATCTAAAAAAATATTTTCCTGCTTCTACCGAAAAAACATCGGAAAATATCCCTTCGTGATACATTTTAGGATCTGCCAATGTTACATGAAAAATGGTTTTGTCAATTTTCTCATTATCATTAGAAGAAGAAAGAATTACTAAACTAATAGCCAGAATTATGATGGGTATAATTACAATTTTTTTATTCAACAAAAAATCCAATAATTATCTAATAAAAATAAATTTCTAAGTTCAATGAAATTAAATTATTAAATGAATATAGAAGTATTCAAATGAAATAATATTCCTTTAAAAATTCTGATTTTTAATAATTGTTTATTCTAATCAATTTTTTTAGAATTGTAAAAGAATTGATGCATTAACCTCAACACATCAGAAAAAACCCAATAAGATCATATGTTAATAAATTGGTTCTAGATCTCATTTTTAAATAATATTACAAAATTAAAGCAACATAATACAGATTAAGATAGATGTAAACGCAAAAATATACGGGAAAGCAAATTTTAGTTAATTGAAGAATCTTTAATTTTGGCTAAATATTTCAATGAATTTTAACAACCTTTTTTTATAAAATGAAAAAATGTTTTTTTGCAAAGAATTAATGAATAATAACTTTATCTCCTCAATCATTTTACAAAAACTTTTTCTCAAAATTTGATTATTTTACATATTTACCTTATCTTCTTGTTAGACAAATTTTATGAACTGTGAAGCAATATTCACACTTGAAATTAAGTATAAACTCTATGACCAAAACCATTGCCAAACTTCCAAAATAAATGGACAAAGCAATATCAACCAGGAATTGGTGATAAGATTAATGATGCTATTAAACCAAAGGGTCCATTAAAACCTAAAGTTCAAAGTGGAATTAAGCGATTACAAACTCAAATTGCTAAACTAGATTCAATGATTACCAAATTAAAAGAGAGAGATGGGAAGCTTTTCCAGAGAATTGTCGAGGCTACTCAATCACATGATGTAAGTACAAGCAGAGTCTTATCAAAAGAATTAGCTGAAGTAAGAAAAGTGTTAAAAATTTTAGGTAATGCAAGAATTGCCTTAGAACAAATTGAATTGAGATTAACAACATATCATGATCTTGGAGATACTGTTGTAACCATCATGCCTACACTGGGCTTGATGAAAAATCTAAAATCATCACTGGCAAAATTCATGCCTGGAGCTGACCAAGAAATCAGCCAAATGGCAGAAATGCTAGGAGGATTCATGACTGATAGTTTCTCAAGTGAAGGATCATTTGGAATAGATGATTCAACAAACTCCGAATCTGATAAAATTCTTCAAGAAGCAGCAGCTGTTGCAGAGAGTTCAACTGGCCAAATGTTCCCTTCAGTGCCTGCTGATGCACACGCAACAACTACAAATTCTTCAAAATTTTACTAAATTTTACCTTTCTAGGGATTCTCTGGATTCCTTAATTTTTTTAACTCTATTACCTTCATTGTCAATTATTCTATCAATTCCAGATAATCTATCCCTCAGACTATTGATTATAGAACCTACCTCGTCAGCCTCTTTTTCGACTTGATTTCTCTTATTTGCTAATTGTTTAATTCCTTGATTTTCCTCCTCAATATACTCACTTACTTTTTGAAGTTTTTCTTTGAGATTTTTAATATCTACTGACTCTTCTTCAATCTCTTTTTCTAGATTTGTTCTCTTGTCCTTAAGATTCTTAATCATTAATCCAACATAATCTATCGCCTCTTCTAATTTGGCACGCTTATCCATTAGATTACCAATTCCGATCTCACTTGATGATTCTGTAGATGTAGATGGCTCTGACTCAACATTTGACTCTTCTTTCATTTCTTCTACCATTTCTCCATCCTCTTTTTTGAATTTATCAAACATTTATGATTACTTTTCTAAAGTAAGAATAAAAAGTTATTATGAGTCTCAAAAGTTGATTTTTTGATCATTATTTCCCTCCAAATTTTCATTCTAATATCATCATAGGATGCTTCTAGGACAATGTATCTGAATGGTTTGAATTAACAAAATCAATAATTTCTTTGTAAATTCTTACATTAAACACATTTTCAATAATTTTCATGTAGAAACAACAAAAGTTGCCCTGTTCCTTATATACTAAAAAACCAAAAAATCGTCAAAATTTCTCACTTTTAGCTAATTTCTAAAACTTGAAAGAATATCCAAAAAATGAGATTTCTTTATAAAATTTCTAGGCGTCATAAATATCAGAATTTCCTTTCCTTCATTTAAAAATCATAATTTTGGATAATTTTTTACTATGAAATACCCGTTCCGCTTTGCGTTCCGCTATAAAGTTTCAAAATATTCCTCATTAATCAACGAGTTATACACTAACACATGTCAAAACAACAATACAGGTCCGAAATGGGCATAATGGGTGATATCTTAGACGTAACCGCTGATGGCGGACGTAATGGAGTCATTGTATCTGCAATTTCTCGCAAAGCTAACCTATCTCACTATGCAGTACTAGACAAATGTGAGAAACTGGTAGAAGCAGGCTTAGTCGAGTCCGTCAAAAATGATAGAAATAGAGTCTTTTTGATTACAGAAAAGGGACTGCAATTTTTCCAGGAATTCAAGAGGTTTCAGGGACTCGTAGAAAGCATGAACCTCAGGTATTAGCCAATGAACTCTAAACTGGCCCTGATCTCTATTGAAGAGTCTCTTCGAGAAGATGGAATGCTTTTTGTAAGGAATGGGAGTATCCTCGAAACAATGACTAAAGCCCCTTTGATTATTGTAGGCTTACTTGTTGTGGCTATTGCGATGCCCACTCAAACCTCATTCGGCTCTACTCGTACTCTTGAACTTATCGTTTATTCTGATGGTTCGACACATGTATTCTCTGAGATAGAGGTTGATCCATTAGACCCTGATTTTGAAGTTAATCTCTTTGGTCCATCAATTGATAATTTTGTGGCGATAGGAGAAAATGGCTTTCTTTTATCTAGTGAAATAATAGAAAATAATGTAATTATTGACACTTTTGGCTCATCTAGTATTACTATTGATTATGATATTCATGATTTAGTTTCTAAAGAAGGACGGGTTTGGACCTTTTCATTTGATTCTCCTTCTGACTATTCTTTATTTATGCCTGAAAATTCCGTAATTGTCGGTATGAGTGCATTACCTACAAACATGGAATTAGTGGATGAACAAACAAGATTAGATTTCGCTAGTGGTTCTTCAGAGATAAATTACATTTTTAGCTCTGTAACAATTCCACCAACCAATCCACCAACCAATCCACCAACCAATCCACCAACCAATCCACCAACCAATCCACCAACCAATCCACCAACCAATCCACCCGAATCCTCTCTTGATTACTCCACTGCAGCAATGATTGCAGGTCCAATCATTGCTGCAGTAGCTGGCATCTCATTAATTCTTAAGAAAAAACAGTCAAAGTCAATATCCACAGTAACAAAAGATGAATCAATTATTGAAAAACAAAAAACCGAAACTGTAGATGTAGAGTCAATTTTCAATCTTAGACCGGATATGAGAGAAGATGATAAAGAAATTGTAAAATTCATCTCACAAAATGGTGGTCAAGTACTTGAGAGTGAACTCAGAAAAAAGTTTCTTCAACCTAGAACAACTATGTGGAGAGCTGTAAAGAGATTAGAAAGATTAGGAGTAGTTGAAATCACTAAAAAAGATCTACAAAACATGGTTAAGATAAAAAAAGAATTGGAGGAAGAGGAATGAAAAAAATAGCATTATTTGGTTTGTCAGTTTTAGTTGCAATTATGATGTTAGGAGGAATGACAGCTCCTGCAGCAGCTGAAGATGAATCTGGAATTTTACTTAAAATTGCTAAAAAAGCACAAGATCAAATTAAAAACCATATTTCAGATGACTCTTCAAATCAAATAAAGAAATTATTCCAAGAAGGCTCTAATCATGTAGATGCTCTAAGTACAGCGCTTAGTAAAAACGATAGTGAGTCTTCAAAGAAAAATTTCTTTTCTGCTATGAAAATCTTCAAACAGATATCGCAATTGTTAACTCAGAATGACACTCCTAAAGCTGAAATTGCTTCAACAAAAGCAGCAACAAATAATCCTACAAGCGATTTACTAAAACTCCATAGGTATTATTCTACTCTGAAAACAATAGCTGAAAAAAATAACATGTCATTTGACTCTACTGAGATAAATAATCTATTTACTAAAGCAAGAGAACAGATTATCTCCAAACAATTTGGTGATGCTCAGGAGACAATCAGTGCAATCAAACTAGCAGTTAATGATATTAAGAAACAACTTGGTGATCAATCCTCACAACAAAAATCTGAACATGCAAAGAGATATGCTCAGCAATACCTTGAACAACTAGATAGACTAATTCAAAGTGTAAAAAATCAAGGAGTACCTGATGATGTAATCAAAAAACTAGAGGATGCAAGAGAAAAACTTTCTTCTGCCTCAACTTCTACGCAAATAATCCAACAAGTACGAGAAATTATTTCTTTAAAGAATGAGCACAAACTAAACCAAAATAATGCATTGGAATCAAAAATCATAATAGTTGAAAGAACCATATCCAAATTAGATAATTCGGATAAAGTAGATCCAGAAATTATAGAAAATGCCAAAGAAAATCTGCAAAAAATCAAACTTCAATTATCAGACGGTGAAGTTGATAATGCAAAAGAACTTCTTAGCAGTTTAATAGATCAACTTAAGCAAGCCATAAAATCTAGCTCATAAATTATCATAAACTTCATATACATTTTCAAAACAGAGTGAGCATGGCTTCTAAAGCAATTACTGTTGGAGTAGGCATTCCAATGATTGTAGTTGGAGCTCTTATGGCGTGGCTTTGGGCTCCTGTTGAAGGAGAAATGCGAAATACTGTGGAATTCGTTGGAAGTCTAATTGGTATTCTAGGCGTTGTTATCTTTATTTCAGGCTTATTTTATACAAAAGAACCTGTTATGCATTGAAAAGACTCATTGAATAAATAATGAAAACAATTTCTACAAATTATTGAAAGTTAGATTATTTGAGATATTCACTTCAGTTGAAGGAGAAGGAATTCTTTTTGGTACAAAGACTCTTTTTGTCAGGTTAGCTGGATGTCCCTTTACTTGTTTTTATTGCGATACAAAAGAATCTTTACCTCTAGATTCAGGCAGTGAATATTCATTGGAGGAGGTATTCAAACTTATTGACGGTAATCTCAAAGATAAAACATTCAAAGTAAATTTTACAGGTGGTGATCCATTAATTCAACATCAAGCTGTAGCTGAACTTGCAAAATATGTTCAATCAAAAAAAATTCCTACCTACCTTGAATCATCCTGTTTTGATTCAAAAAGATTCAGCATTGTTTTACCACATATTGATATTGTAAAAATAGAATTTAAGACAAGAGATTCTAATTTTGTTGATTCTAAACACTATGATACACTCATTGAAAATGCTATTAAATGCCTAGAGTTATCAGTATCAGCTAAAAAAACAACATATATCAAAATTGTTGTAAGCTCTAAAACAAAATTAGCTGATTTCAAGTTTCTCGTAACTAAAATCTTCAATACTATTTCAAAAAAAGAGATTGATGGATTTATTATACAACCAACTTTTGGAGTAGCTGAACCCTCCTTGGAGCTACTTTTAGAATTTTATGATTCTGTCTATCCACATTATCGTGATGTCAAAGTAGTACCACAACTTCATAAATTAATTGGCGCTCCATAGTTATCTCTAGCGTAAAAAAATCGATTAGGTTCAAATACTAGCATAAATCTCTGTGATCATAAAATGGACAAAGAACGTGTTAAAAAACTTGTTAGGGAATTAATTATTGAAATCGGAGAAGATCCCACTCGAGAGGGATTAAGGGATACTCCTGAGAGGATTGCAGATATGTACAAGGAAATATTTAGTGGATATGAATCAGATTCGGGTCTATCTGTACAGTTTTCAGAAGATTCTGACGTAGTTGTTGCCAGAAATATTCAGTTTTATTCAATGTGTGAACATCACATGCTTCCGTTTTTTGGCAAAATTCACATTGCCTACTCCCCCAATGGAAGGGTTTTTGGAATATCAAAACTAGTAAGATTAGTAGAAAAATTCTCAAAGAGACTGCAAATTCAAGAAAGACTCACCAAAGATATTGCTGATGAGTTGTATGCTCAGGGAGTAAAAGGTGTGGTAGTTTTAGCAGATGCAGAACATTTGTGCATGAAGATGCGTGGAGTCAGAAATGATGCAATGCTTTCTTCATCAGCATATAGAGGGGTTTACGAAAACAAGGAAGAAAAAGAGAACATTATGGCTATGATTAGAAGACGCCCTTCTGATAACCTACTATAATGTAGTGAAAAATTAAATAATCAATCTTTTTGACAACATTCATGGGGGCACATCCAAATGTTCATGTTCCAAAAGAATCATGGCCTAACTGGACATGGTATGCAATAGAATTTGGAATTGTTATTGCAATTTCAATGTTAGTTTCACGAGAAATAACAAATTCCTTTGAAGGATTGACTCCTGAAATACAAAATTGGGTGTTTATGGGAATTGTTGGAGCAATTTTCTTTATTTGGTATATTATAATTAGAAGTTTTATTCTTAAAAAGAAGATCCTTAGTAACAAATACTAAATTATTTTATGTATTTTGTTTTGTCTTTTATTCCAGCCTTGTCAAATGCACTTTTTCTATTATTACAAGATTCACAAATACCACAATGAAATTTTTTATTAGAATAACAACTCCATGTACCAAAAATCGAATCTCCCAAATTTCTTATTCCCTCTTTTAACAAATCACTTTTTGATAAACCATTACGATAAGGCGACCATATTTCAATATTTTTTCGTAATCCTGAGTTTATTCCATCAATTTCACCTTGATTGAATGCTGATTCTAATTTTTTTGCAAAAACTGGTCTACAATCAGGATATTGTTTGTCACCAGTATGTGCTCCATATGCTACAAGAGAAGCATTCAAAGTGTAAGCCCATGCAGAGGCTATAGACAGAAAAACTGCGTTTCTAATAGGCACCACAATTGAATAGTCAAATTCACTTGGTATTTTCTTTTTATTACTTGTTAAGACGTTTGAATCTCCATACAAATTTTTCATAAAATTAATATCGATAATCTTATGTTGTTTTAATCCTAGTTTTTTTACAAACCTTTTTGCCGTAACAATTTCCTGACTAGCTTTTTGACCATACGAAAACGAAATTCCATAAAGATCGTATTTTGGTTTTAAAAATGATGCTGAACAAACAGAATCTATTCCTCCACTAAATACAATTACAGCTTTTTTCATAGACCTCCCTTCAAATTATTTTCTTATTACTGTAGCACCCTTACTTGGTTTACAAATAACAGTCTGGCATTTAGTATTTGCAGATGAAAACCCTCTAGTCATTGCCATACAGATTCCCTTCAAATTGGCCGAACTTTTTGAAAATGCAATAACTGAGGGTCCCGCTCCACTGATAGTTACACCTAGTGCACCTGATTTTAGTGCATTTTCTTTTACTTTTACAAATCCAGGAATCATATGTTGCCGCGCAGGTTCAACAATAACATCTTGAATTGATCTTCCGATCAATTCAGGGTCTTTTTTCATAAATCCTGCCACAATTGCTGCTGCATTTGATAAATTCAAAACACTATCACCCAAATTCACTTTACTAGGAATTACTCCTCTTGAAACCTTGGTCTTTTTTTTTGGAACTATTAATTTTGGAATTGCGACACACATCTTTAGATTTGTTGGAGGTACAATTTGGATTATTTCTAATGGGTTTGTTTTAACAATAACAAATCCACCTAATACAGATGCAGCAACATTATCATAGTGAACAGATCCTGCACTAGCTTTCTCTCCTGATCCTGCAAATTCTACCAAGGAACTTCCATCAAGCTTCAATCCATACAATTTGTCAAAGGCAACTGCTGTTGCAGCAGCTGATGCTGCACTACTACCCATTCCAAATCCTGCGGGAACTCCTTTTTTGATTCTGACTTCAATACCATCTTTGATTTTGAATCTTTTCATCATGTTTTTTACAACTAATCCTGCAGTATTATTCTCAGGATTAGTTGGAATCTTATCTTCAGTAACAATACTGATTCCTTTTTGCTTCTTTTTTGTTAATGTAATCTGATCAAAAAATGCATCAACTGCCAATCCAAACACATCGAATCCAGGGCCCAAGTTTGCAGTAGATGATGGAGCTGTAACAGTAACTTTTGAAGTCATCTAGTCTTCTACCTCTTCACCCAAATTAAGAATTCTGCTTAATGCCCCTTCTAAATTCACCAATCCTTCACCTGTTACATTAGAAATCGGAATTAATCCTTGCGCAAATCCACTCAAGTTTAAACCTCGTAAAATATTTGTAGTTAGTGAGTAGGTTTCACCATCTGCCTCATTAGCAATTGCATTCTCAAGAGTTCTAATACTAGTAGACCACTGAAGAATATCTTTAATCTTTGAGCCAATCAGATCTGCTTTAGTAACCACATTAACTGTAGGCAAATTCAAACGTAGTCTAATGGATGTAGCTAAAAGTGCAATAGATACAAAATTTACTGGAGTGGTAATTAATGCACCATCAAAGAGAAAAAGACTTGTCTTTTCTTCAGAGGTAATATTTTCCACAAGAAATCTACCACTAGAACGATATGCAAATAATTCTATCTGACCTGGCGTATCAACTATCAGATAATCTGGATTAACTCTATTAACTTCATTTTGAATATCATCAATTTTAGAAGCTATTAGATCATTTGCCATGACAAGTGCACCATTAGGTCCCAAGTCATACTGATTCATTATCGATACAATGTCTACGTAATCCCTGACATCAATATCACATGTGTATGGCAAGTTTTCAACACCTGGATCTAGATTCAAGACAGCAGTAAATGCACCATTTTTTGTATAATATTCATTTAGTTTTGATGAAAGAAGAGATTTTCCTGAACCAGCAGTTCCAGAAATAAAAATTGTTTTCATCCCTTTCTGGATCTTCCTTTTTTGCTTATATTTCAAACTTAAATCTACTCAGAATATTTTATTCTATAATCGACTTGAATTTGATCAATTTTTGAAATTCTGTGCCTAAACACAAAACCATCATCTAGAAAAGACCACTCAACTTTCATATTTGTATCTAAAAAGAAATCATCAAATGAACTGGAGAGCCGTTGCCATCCCCGCTACGCTGATTCCAATTATTATCATTGCCATCCAGTTTGACATAAAGCCAGAAGATGTTTTGGCTATTGGAATCCTCCCATTTGTTGGTGCCGTTGTTGCAATGATGATAAAGCTTGGTCTTCAAGGCGTAAAGTTTGCATACATTGCTCAGAATTATCTTGGAAAGTTTGACTCTGTTTGGAAGCTTACTGGTGTAAGGGTAGGAAGTGAGTTCATCAAGTTTACAACCCCAATGTTTGTTGGGGCAGAATTTATTGTAATTTACTATCTGCACAAAAAAGGCGTCTCACCATCAAAGTCCACTTGGATTGCAATAATGGATATAGTAACTGAGGTTTTTGCAGGGGGTTTACTGTCAATCATGGCTGGAATTATAGCTTTGATGCATGGTGCATACATTGTTGCAGGTGTAATCTTAGGAACAAGCATCACCGTAACATCACTGTGGATGGTTCTGTTCTTTTTATCATCCAAAAGAACATTCCAAGTGCCATCTGTATTATCCACACTTGTACAACGATTTGGAAAGGAGAAAGGTGCAAAGTACATAGAGCAGACAAATGGCTGGATGGCAGAAGTCTGCATGATGAGTAGAAAAAATCTTAGAACAACAGAATCCAAGAAAGTCTTTACTGTTTCGTTCTTCTTCTCACTTGCGTCTTGGGCATTTTATGGGATCTCATTTATGATAATTGCATTTGGAACAGGATATTTCATCAGCGCCTTTGAGTCCATAATGGCAGTGATGGGTGCAAATGCAATTGGAAACTTGCCAATTACTGTTGGTGGCTCTGGATTGGCCGAATTTGGCATAGTTGCGTACCTTAATGACTTGGATCCATTCAACTTTGACATACCTGAAGGTGCAGTTGCCTGGGATGCAGTGATTGGTTGGAGAATTGCAACCTATTATGTACCAATAGCAATCACTTGGTTATTGCTTGTCAAGCTGGCCCTAAGCAAGATATCAAAACCTAAGGCTTCATAGAAACCACTTTATCTTTTAATGAATTTTTTTGATTTATGGATTTTAAAAATAAAATTGTACTAATCACCGGAGCATCGTCAGGAATTGGAAAAGAGACTGCAATAGAATTTGCAAAAAAGGATGCCAAAATAGTTCTAATTGCACGAAGAAAACAAAAGCTAGAAGAACTTGAAAAAGAATTACAAAAATTCAAAGTATCAACCATGATTTGCGAATGTGATGTTTCAGATAAATCCCAAGTTTCAAGAATGTCTGAAACTGTTTTAGAAAAGTTTGGTCATGTTGATATTTTGATTAATAATGCTGGATTTGCAATTTATGGTTCTGTGTCTGATTTAACTATTGAAGAGATTGAATCTCAAATGGCAACAAATTACTTTGGAATGATTTATTGTGTCAAAAATTTTCTTCCATCTATGCTTGAAAGAAAATCAGGTCATATTGTAAATGTAGCTTCAGTTGCTGCAAGTTTTGGTTTACCAGGAATTGCTTCATATTGTGCTTCGAAATTTGCTATGTTGGGATTTTCTGAGGGTCTCAAACATGAACTAAATGAATCTGGTGTTGGGGTTACAGTCGTAAGCCCAATTATGGTCCGTACGGATTTTTTTGATCATCCTTCTTTTGAAAAAATGCCAAAATATTCACCAACATCTCTTAATGCAAAAACAGTTACAAAGGCAATTTTAAGAGCAGCAAATTCTCCAAGATTAGAAATTATTGTACCTTCTGCTGTTCGTGGTGTAGTATGGTTGAAGAGCACATTTCCATATTTCATAAACCCCATACTAGGTTCAGCTTTTAAAAAACAATTAAACTCTAAAAACAGTGATTAGTTTTATTCATCCATATTATCATCTGCAGATTCGCTAGACCCTACATCTAGCAATTCCATAGATTTTAACTCAAATTGATATATTGCATTCATATCAATCTCTTTTTCTTTTTGAAGGTATTCTGAAACTTTTTTACTTAATGGAGCCTTGTGTTGATCAAAAGTAAATTCGTATACTACTCCTTTTTCCAAATCTGATACTTTGATTTTTTTTGGTAAATCCATTGTTACAATATGTCTACCATCCTCAACTGGATCATACAATTGAGCATCTATTTTATTATCAGCATCATAAATTTCGAGAATGTATCCAGATCTTTTTAGTTCCTCCGGTTTTCCAAACTTTGCATTTTGAATCTCATCAGTAACCCAACTTGGTATGTCATCTTTCTTTTTTGCCATAAATACCACTAATTTTCTTGTTTTTCTTTTTTGCTTTTTTGCCACCAATCAAGATAATCATCTTGCTTATCTTCACGTGTTTTTTCCCTTTGGTTGAGTTTGTATCTAATGTCAGAAACTTGTTCTCTTGTTGCATATAGTCCACATCGCTTGCAAATGAAATGTTTTGTTGCAGTATCTAATTTCATAGGAATATCTATTTGATCAAATAATTTATACAAATCATCTCTCCCTCTTTCTTCTTCTGGAGTTTCTGCTTCATACTTTTCTTGAATTTTCTTTTTTTCTCTTGCGGTACATTCAGGACAGTTAGGCACTGATGATTTGGCCTAATTTTTTCCATAAAAGCGTTCCCACATTAATTTTCTGATCGATTCTATCTGACACGCGGATTTTATCGTCATCCCTTGCGGTCCGTTCGCCCATCGAACTTCCCGCGTGCCAGATACAAAAAAGATGTCAAAATTATGTATTATCTCTTTTCTTCTAATATTTCGGCTATTATTTTTGCTGAACTTTCTGCTCCATTAGGAACAAAATTTTTTGAAAATTCGGCAAGATTTTCTTCGAATTTATTATAATTATTTTTGATTTTTGATATAGCCACTACTACTTGTTTTGTTTTGACGGCTAAAACCCCTAGATTCTTCTCTTCAGCCCATTTGATATTATTTGTGTGCTCATCATAAATTGGAATTCCAATTATTGGTTTTGCCTTTCCACCTAGTATCTCTCCCATAACAGTATGAGAACCATTAACAACTGCGTATTTACAAAGATCAAGTACCGTTTCTTTTTCTTGTTCAGATAGAAAGCCAATATCTATCTGAATCCAATCAATTTTTTTCTCTAGCGCATCTGACACGGAATATCTTTCTCCATCTACTCCAATTACTGAATCAATTGATGAATTATTTCTTGCGTGTGATATGATTCTCTTTTCATTTTTCATTTCGTCTTTTTGAAAAACCTCCTCATATCTTTGACCTGTTCCATCATTTGTTGATTTATTTCCTGTTCTCATCCAATAACCAAATTCTGAATTATGAATTAATTTTTCAAGATCCGATAATGATTTTCTCTTAATTATTTTTGAATTTGTAAAATGGCCTACATAGATTACTTTATGTTTTACTTCTTTTGTAAAATTTAGATTATATTCACATAAAGTGTATGGTGGTGGAGAATCTGCTACAAGAATTTTTGAAGCTTTTGCAATCTGTTTAGCAACAAAAATCAGTGATGGATAAAAATAAGATCTTGATTTATATAATTTTGGCATAAACTGATTTGTTACAAACAAACTTGGAATATTACGATTATTAGCTAAAATATTGGAACCCATATCTCCATCATTAATCACAAGATCAAATTTTTCAGTATCATACAACTTCCTTTCTTGTCTCAAATAACTTGCAATCTGTTTAATCAGTGGAGGATTTTGTGAAACTGGTAATAACAAATTGAACATAGATAAAGAAACACTAGGACCAAATTTTCCATCAATAGGAGTTGGCATCAAAATTTCGTGAATCTGTTCTTTATTTTCAGGAAATTTTTCTAATAATTTTTGATAAACATGATCTTTGCTAGAATAATGAATCTCTAATTCTCCTTTGATATGGTCTCCCAAAACGGAATTGAGTCTCATCATTCTAGAATAGTGACCACTTCCCCAAGGATAGATAAACTCACCTATTTTGTACATAGATCAAACCAGTGTATGCTGTTTAAATTTTCAATGATTTTTATCTAGTGAATCTAGTATATCATGAACATTATTTGGTCCAACATTAATACTGACTATTTTTCTAGATTTTATTACCTCATCTATTATTCTGTTTGAAGGCTCTGGTACATCTCTTGCATTCATTGAAATCAGTTTTTTTGTTTTTGGAATGTTCTTTTCCATTCCAATCTCTTTGAGTTCTTCAAAAAGATTGGAATCTATACCTGTCAAAGGAACTATTGGAATTAAACCATTTTCAAACACATGTTGTATTGAATTATCAATCAAATCAACAGAAAATATCAATGGAGACAATGCAATAGAAACATGATTGATCTTGTTTACTTTAGATAAACGAAGCATAATCTCTAATACATAATAATGAATTAAAAGATAATTTTTAAATCCTGAACCAGTAGTATTAATATGAAAAAATTCAATATCAATTTGTTGTTTTACTAATCTTGGAATAATCTGATTAATCATTTTTACCAAATTCATCAATTCAGATTTTTTTTGATAGCATACGATAATTTTTGGATTAAATCCTTGTTTTATTGTTTCAAAACAAGATACAGCAGAAATTTCATCATAAACACTGCAGATTACATTTTGATTTTGTGATTGGTATGGTATTCCACCTTGTCCAATATCTGAAAATATACAAACGTAGGCATTATTTTTTGTAAGATAGGTGTATAGTATTTTATCATAGTCTTCATCTGTACCAGGTTTAGCATCAATATTTGATTTTTTTTCTATAATTGATGAGGTTGCTGAAAGCTCTACATCTTTGGTAAAAAATCCTTTTGATGTTCCCTCAACTCTTACCAAAAATCTTTCACCCTTTAGAAGCAGATTTCCTCCTACTGATGTAATTTCAGATACAATATCTTGAAAATTATTTTTAATTTTTCTTGCAATTGCAACTTTTTTAATTCCAAAAAGTAGATTTATTGCAGATGAGGAAAAAACAGGATCATTAGTATCTACTAGAATTACATCTCCATCTCTTTTTACCGAACGGAACTGTTGATTTTTGATTTTCAAGATTTTTTTAATATTAAAAATTAATTGAGATATTTTATTTTTTGAAAAATCGTTTGGGAAAACCACTACATAAGAAACTTCGTCCATCTTTTCTTTTTTCCAACATCCCTGTTTATAATTTAGGTCAAAACTTCGGGTAATCAATATAAAACAAATCAATCAATTGTTTTTATGACAAAATTTACCCAAGATGAGGTTGATGAGCTAAATGCAAAAATAAAGACTACTGAAGAAGCTCTTCAATGGACATCTGATAATCTTCATCCCAAAGTTGCCAAGGCATCTAGTTTTGGAGCTGAGGATGCAGTAATTATGGACATTATGCTAAAGATTAACCCAAAATTTAGATTTTTTACCTTAGATACTGGTAGACTGCCCCAAGAGACTTATGACATTATGGATACGGTGAGAAAAAAGTACAATATTTCAATCGAGGTTTTATTTCCTGATACTAAAGAAGTTGAAGATATGGTTAAAGAAAAAGGCATGAATCTCTTCTATGAGAGCATTGAGAATAGAAAATTATGCTGTGAAATTCGAAAAGTTCATCCTATTAATCGAATGCTGAGTACACTTGATGGTTGGATTACTGGATTAAGACGCGACCAAACTGAAGTTAGAAAAGAGGTGAATATCTTTCAAATTGATCACGGACACGGAGGAATTTTGAAAATTAATCCAATTATTGATTGGACTTGGAAAAATATTCAAGATTATATCAAAGAAAATGATCTTCCATACAACAGTCTTCTAGACAAGGGATATCCAAGTATTGGCTGTGAACCTTGTACTAGACCAATCAAACCAGGAGAAGATCTTAGAGCAGGTCGTTGGTGGTGGGAACAAGGTGAACATAAAGAGTGTGGCCTTCATATAGACCATAAGTAAGGGGTTAGTATGTCAGAAAATTATTCAATTAAACCACATGGTGGAAATCTAGTTAACAGAATAACAAAAGCCGATCCAACAGGATTATCATCTATTACAATTACAGAAGATCTTGCAAATGATGTTGAAAACATAGCTGATGGAATTTTTAGCCCACTTGAAGGATTCTTAGGACAACAAGATTTTGAGAATGTAGTTTCAAAAGGTAGATTATCAAACGATCTAGCATGGACCATTCCTACGGTGTTAGATGTTGATGAAGGAACTGCTTCCAAAATTAAAGAATCTGGAGATATTTTATTAAAAAATCCTCAAGGAGTCGGCGTTGCAATTTTATATGTTGAGGAGACCTTTACTTTCGATAAAGAAAACACTGCAAAAGGAGTTTATGGAACAACTGATTCCTCACATCCTGGTGTAGCAAAAACATTTTCTATGCAAGACTATCTAGTAAGTGGAAAAATTGACTTTATTCAAAGACCAGAAGAAACAGAAATTAGAAAATATCGACTTTCGCCTCTAGAAACTAGGGAAAGATTTGCAAAAGCTGGATGGAAGACTATTGTAGCATTTCAAACACGAAATCCACCACATGTAGCACATGAAATGCTACAAAAGACATCTATTACTACAAGAGATGGAGTGTTTGTAAATCCAATCATTGGAAAGAAGAAATCTGGTGATTTTGTTGATGAAGTGATTGTAAAATGTTATGAAACAATGATTAAGCATTATTATCCAGAAAATAGATGTCAATTAGGAACTTTACATACTGAAATGAAATATGCAGGACCGAAAGAAGCAATTCATCACGCAATTATGAGACAAAACTATGGATGCACACACATTATAATAGGTAGAGATCATGCTGGAGTTGGAAAATTCTATGATCCATTTGCTGCACAGAAAATCTTTGATAATTACCCAGAATTAGAAATTTCCCCAGTTTTCTTCCCAGCATTTTTCTATTGCAGAAAATGTTTGACATACACAAACCCTAAAGCATGTCCACATGATGATGATGCAAAAGAACAGATAAGCGGTACAAAATTACGAGAGATGATTCAAAATGGTCAAGCTCCATCTGAATTTATCTTGAGACCTGAAGTATCAAAAGTAATTTTGGATTCGACTCATCCATTTGTTGATTAGATTTTTATTCACTTTGATGTGACTTTGCTTGTGAAATATCTAATTATGTTGATTGTATTTTCAGCATTTTTTGTTTATCCTGCAATGGCTCAAGAACAAAAAAATCCATCACTACTTATAGAAACAATTGATATTCCTGCTGATGAATTTAATAAAATTTCACGAGATACCACTATAGTTCAAATGGAAAAGGAACATGCTGTAAGTTGGCAGGCAACCATTGACAACAATCTTCTATATGCAAATCCTAATGGTAATGCAGTTTTGAGAATTTATGATGTAGAAGATCCCTACAAAATAGTCGAAGTAGGTATGGGTGCTCAACCAGAACATAAATTCTGGGTTGCAGTTCAGACTCCAAAAGAAGGGTATATTGTAGTTCATAGTAATCTAGAGCGTGGATGGTTTCCAGAAGCCAAAGTAATCGTTTCTTATACTGAAAGGGCAGGATTGACAGTAAATAACGGTGCCAGAATCGTAGTCTCTAATCTTGATATTGGTAAATTTTCATTTGATTCCTACTCCGTATATGGAATGGAGAGTTATTCTGATCCCTTTGCAGTAAACTCTGGAATAATGACAGTAGAATTTCTTTCAGGTGATCCTGCAAGAAACGTATTTGCATTAGTTCCATTTTATGTAGCTGCCGGGATTGGCATTCTAGTTGGAGCCTTATACCTAACTAAGAAACGTTCCTAGTTTTGTAGAATTTACAGTTCTTTTTTATTTTACAAACATCACACATTGGAGAGACTGGCTTGCAAATATTTTGGCCATACATCACAAATGTATCATTAATATCAATCCAATATTTTTTCGGAATTTTCTTCATAAGATCTTGTTCCGTTTCTTCTGGTGTTTTTGTTTCAACCAAACCTAGTCTATTTGAAATTCTATGCACATGAATATCAACAGGTATTGCAGGTTTTTCAAATGCGTAGACTAATACACAGTTTGCAGTCTTTCGTCCAACTCCTGGTAATTCTACTAATTCATCCATGTTATCTGGAACTTTACCATTATATTTTGAATCAATAATCTTTGCAACTTCAATTATTCTCTTTGATTTAACATGATAGAAACCAATTGACTTTATAATTTTCTCAACATCTCTAATTTTAGCCTCCGCAAGTTCTTTTGCATTCTTGTATTTTACAAATAATACTTTGACAACTTTTGTGGTATTTTCATCCTTAGTTCTAGCAGATAAAATTGTACCAATTAAAATACTAAATGGATTTCCTGTTTCAGCTTCATGAAGTTCTCTTAATGCAGTCATCCTAGGTGGTTTTACAGAATTCATAGTATCTATCATTCCTCGCAGAATCTTTTTCATCTCTATGAAATTTTACGTACAAGTATTATATCTGTAATAATCAACTAGTGCTAGTGGAGCTAACAAGAGAAGAAGAATCTGCACTAAAAGGTGAGCAAGGTGAAATTATGCAGATGGCCTATAGAATATTGGTTGCAACAGGAGAGGCAACTGACGCTGAGAAACTAATTCCTATAGAGTGGGCTCATCTTTCAGGCGTAAATTACAACACAATTGGTGATGCGGGTGAAGAATTTTTGGCAAGTATAAGTAAAGAGGCTAGAGTTAAGGTAAAGACCACTCTAAATCCCATGGGATTTGATATTGACAATGTCTCCAATTATGGTTTAGATGAAAATTTTATCTCAAAGCAATTATCTATCAAAAATTCATATGAAACAATGGGGGTAACTCCTTCATTCTCATGTATTCCATATGAAATTTTTGATATTCCAAAAGAAGGAACTCAAGTATCATTTGCAGAAAGCAATGCCGCAATTCATGCAAACTCTTTTGATAATCTAAAAACAAACAAAGAAAGTGCCTTTAGCGCACTTGCCAGTGCAATTACAGGAAAGAGTCCCTACTCTTCACTACGAAAGGAAGACTCACCTAACCTTACAATTAGAATGAGAGTGGACAATCCAAATGAGTTAACTTACGGAATGCTCGGATTCTTTGCTGGCAAAGTAGGAAACAATTCAGTGAACATTTCTGGAGTTGGAGAAATGGATAGGCGAAGTTGTAAAGCCATATGTGGTGGAATGGGGACATCTGGCACATGTGCAAAATTCATTTTTGATGATGGTGATACTAATTGTGAAAAAGTAGATTTTGACCAAAAGGAGATGCAGAATGTTCATGATGAACTAAATACTGCTGAAAAAGGTGATCTAATTACACTTGGCAGTCCTCAATTAGGAATTGAAGAAATTTCTGATCTTGCCAGCAAACTCAAAGGAAGATCTTTCAAAAAGAGATGTATGATATTTTGCCCAAGATCTGTTAAAGAACAAGCAAGAAAAATTGGTTATACAAATGAGCTTGAAAGAGCAGGATGTGAAATTCTTTCTGATTGTTGTACTTGTCTTACCCCATTAATTAGTAAAGATGATATTGATGCAGTAACTACTAACAGCATCAAAGGTGCATTTTACCTCAACAATTCAAATGGTGTAGGTGTAAATCTTAAACCACTTTCGCAAATAGTTGAAGACGAAACAAAATGAAAAAAATTCTTGTAAAAGGAAAAACTCAAGGAATTATTCTCAAATCTAATGATCCCATTAATTTTCTAGGCACGGTTGACAAAAAAACCGGAATAATTAGCGATAAAAATCATGAATTATATGAAAAATCAATCAAAAACACTGTCCTAGTTTTTCCTTCTGGTATAGGAAGTAGTGTAGGTGCATATACTATCTATTCTGTTAAATCCAATAATTCTGCTCCTCTTGCAATGATTTGCCAAAAAGCTGATCTTACTGTTGCAACAGGATGTGCTCTTGCAAATATTCCACTTGTTTTAATAAATGATGAAGAATTTTCTTCATTTCAAAATGGACAAAAAGTCTCTATAGATACAGAATCTTCAAATCCTATATCTTTTCTTGAATAACTTGACCATTTGGTTTTTCTTCTTTGAAAACAATTCCTTCAAATTTTTGAATTTCTGTATTGGGGTTCTTCCAATAATCTTTTGGTAATCCTGCTTTTTCACATGTGTGTTCCAAAAACTCTTTTTCATTCCAATTGTATTCTACTGGCACTTGAGGCAAAAGCAATCCTGAATTAAATCCATTTCTTACAATAAGACCATCTCTTCCTACTTTTATCTTGGAAATATATTCTTCAGGTTCATCAACTAAAATTGTTTCAGGTGGAGTTAGAATAGTTACTTCAAATTTTATTGATTTTAGTTCTTCAGATTTTACCGGGGGAAATCTTGGATCTTCTGTCGCAGCAGCAATTGCAGCTTCTTCTAATGCGTTGAATAATTTTTTGTCAGGAAGAGGATATCCAATACAACCTCTTAAACCCGAAGAGTTATTCAATGTTACAAATATTCCAGAATTAAAAGAAAAATCTTCTTGGAATTGTTTTTCTAGATTTAGTTTCGAATCAGTATTTAGATACATAGTAACTACATCTCTTGCGGTTTTTACTAGAACCGTACCATCTTCTGTTGATAGATTATTGTAGTCTTTCATTTATCTTACCTAGAAATTTTTGAAGATTTTTAATATGTGTGCCTTCCCAATATACTTGATTACAGGTACCACATCTCCAAAATTTTCCATTTATTTGATATACTCCCTGTGGAACTTTTTCTTTTATGAATTCTTTGTCTACTAGTTCAGTATAAGAATTACATTTTGGACATCTTGCAGTATCGCCACTTATTTGAGAAATATTCAAATTCACTTGGTTAATTATTTCAAGAAACTGCTCTATCTCTTTGTTTTCCATTATAAAGATGGGTTTCAACCCCAATTTTTTGGCCTTTTTGATAAGATTTTCATCTTTTGAAATTATTATTCTATCTTCTTTTTTTGCAATACCAATAAGTTGTTCATCATCAATATCTGAAAAATATTTAGAATCATATCCTAACAGCCTTAATTTTTTAGCAATATTTCCTAACATTGCATCAACAAAAAAAGTTATTTCTTTTTTACGAAGCATTTCCTAAAGCAACTTCTTTAATTTGACTTTGTCCTGCAGGAAGAACTCTAACAAAATCATCTATCGTAATATTTTTAGAAATTTCTTCTTCTAACTTTGAAAATTCCATCTTGATCTTTTTTGCCACCTCTACCATCTCAGAACCATGTGGTTCAATTATTGCATAACATATTGATTTCATCTTGATTGGTTCTGGAGGCCCGCACGTTAGGAGATAATGTTCTTCCTGAGGAATTATTCCTACCGCCAATTTTAAAGATGGAACTCCAATAAAGTTTCTTTTTCCTTCAATGGTAAATGATCCCTTAGGAAGAAATTGTCCACTTGGGGCTGATTTTTTTACTTGGTCTGGATTTACCCAATATGTTTTAAGACCATGCATACCCTCTCTCCATGCTCTGCTAAAACATGCTGTCGCATGTGCAACTTCATTCATGCTTGAAATGGGAGGCTCTTCTGCATTCTTTAAAATAAAAAATGGAGAACCATGAATCTCACCATGAAAAATTTTATCATTTTTTCCAAGATGTTTCCTTACAACAGCAGAATTTGACGCTGCGTCACGGCCTCCAATTGCTAGCAATCCATCTGATGTAAAAAACCACCTGTATCTTTCATACCAATTTTTTTTCCTAATATCAGATACTATTATCATATTTTTTTCCAATTCTTTTTTATTTTGCAATTTTTCTAATTTTGCTAGTGTTTTTTCTTTAATTTGTTCAATTGATTTTATTGCTCCAGATTGACGCTTTGCCTCATTGAATAAAATTGAGGCAATAGATTGTAATGGAGATTTAGAGTTTATCTGAATTTTTTGGTCATTAATAATAATTAATGAAATCCCTTTTTCTTTGGTAAATTTTGAATTAACATTCGTTAGTATATCCTGAGCCTTGGGATCTTCTATGGACAAAATTCCCTTTGATACCATCTCAAAAAGTGAATTTGCAACTTTTGTTATGTGATTAGATTTTTCTTTAACCGTTTCAACTGCCTTTTCTTGTTCTGCAATTTGACTTTCAAGTTCTTTTATCTTTTTTTCAGAACTACTTGATTGGATTGATTTTCCTGCTTCAACAAGATTTTCTGTAAAAACAGTATCTAATCCCTCAATGAAACTATTGACTCGAGTTACATTTTCTCCTAATTTACTTAAATTAATAGGCAAAACTTCTGTTTTTTCATTTTGAACTATGATTGGTTCATGTTTTCCTGTTTTAACGTCTGTAACAATTTTTTTTGTAACCTCATAAATTTTTTTTATTTCTTCATCAGTCAACTCATTGCACAATTTTTTTGAATCAATTTTGGCAATTTCAAAAATTCCTTCTGCATATTTTTTAGGCAAACCTAATGTTCTTCCGATCCATTTTACACAAACCAAATCAGATGTTCTAACTTCATCAAAATCTGATTCAGAAATATTAAAAATATCTAATCCGATTGTTGGTGGAGGGACATATTCTAAACCCACTCCCAATTTTCTATGTCTTACATCAATTGAATGTTGTAATGCTAAAATCTTCATTTTGTTGTTACAGAGTAAAATATTTCCATCGCCAAAAAATTCTCCAACAATAACGAATTCTTTATCAAATCCTGCAAAAGTAAAATATGCTACCCTTTCTGCACCTATTTGCTCTATCTTCTTTAATTTTAATCGGAGAAGATCATTTCTTAATCTTTTTTGTAGTCGGTTTGGCTCCATCTGATCTATTTTAACTGAGGTTAGCCAAACTCCAACGGTTGAGACCATCATGAAAATATCTGGTTTTTCAGTATGATGTAACTTGAATAGAATACTGTCTTTTGTAATTCCATAAATGTTACTTACATAGTAATCTTGAACCTCTTTTGTGATTTGATCCACTAGATAACGAAGTTCAATTCCCGCAAGTGGCATAACCAAGTTTTTTTGTGACTGAAATTATACTCTTGCTATAATTATGGTTTCATTAGTGACCAAAGATTTTAAACGAGGCTTGGTTGAGTCAGGCTAGAAATTCACTTGGCCAAATTCAAAAAGAAAAAATCCAAACCCACTCCTGGACCTGATGACTCTAAAAAAGAACCAGTTGAGGAAAAAGAAATTCCTGAAACAGAGCCTATAGAATCCAAAGAACCTGATAATCCACCCTCTGTACCCGTTGAAAATCAGGCTGAAAAGAGTGAAAAAGACAAAAAATTAAACAAATTATTTTGGCTACGTGTAGGTTTTGCAGTAATTGCAGGTACTGCTGCAACTTTTATCTTTGATGATATAGCAAACATGGAAGAAAAAAGATGGACATCCATTGGATTTATGATTATAGTCTTTATGGTAACTATAGTAATTGCAAAAGGAATGAAAATACAATTACCATCTTCAGATAGGAAGAAAATTGTTACTCAAGCAATTGGAAGTTATATTTTCATTTACCTGTTCGTCTGGGTTTTGACTAATACATTAGTTCATGGAAGTAATGTAGCTACAGTAATTCCTTCGCCTCTGCCATAGTCCTAATAATGTTGGTCTAATCTTATGTGGAATTTTAAAACTCCCGGAATACCAGATGAGGCATTTGAACGAACAGAGAAGGTTCCAATCACCAAAGAAGAAGTTCGAACTATTCAAATCAGCAAAGGGAGATTACGTCCAGGACAAACTGTTTATGATATTGGTTGTGGAAGTGGTTCTATTTCTATTGAATCTGCTTTACAGGTTGAAAGTTCTGGAAAAGTAGTTGCAATCGATTATGATACTAATGCAGTGAATCTTACAAAGAAAAACATCGAAAAATTTGGTCTAACAAATGTTACAGTGATTTATGGAAATGCAACCGAAAAAATTTTGAACTTAGAAAAGGCAGATGTAATTTTTGTTGGGGGCACAGGGGGAGATTCACAAGAAATTGTAGAAAAATGCCAGAGTAAATTGAAATCTGGTGGCAGAATAGTTATTGGAATAATTTTAATTGAAACATTATACTCAATTTTACAAATTCTTAACAAATTTGATTTTGATTCAGTAGATATCACACAAGTAACAATATCAAAAAGCCGAAAAACATCTACTGGAACTATGATGCTATCACGTAATCCAGTAACTATTATTTCTGCCACAAAAAAATAATCTAGCTTTTTAATTGGGAAGAAAATCATACTTTTCATGCCTGAATTAGTTGGAATTGGTGTTGGTCCTGGCGATCCTGAACTTCTTACTGTCAAGGCAGTAAAGGCAATCCAAAATGCTGATGTCATTATGTGTCCAGCTTCTAAAGAAGATAGACCGAGTATAGCTCTCTCTGTGGTTTCTTCATTAATTGAAAAATCAAAAAATCAAAAAATCATTAAACTAATTTTTCCAATGACCAAAGACAAAGATATTCTAGTCAAAACTTGGAAAAAAAATGCAAAGATAATGGCTGAAAAAGTTTTGTCTGGTAACAATGTTGTTTATCTTACTGTTGGTGATCCATATCTATACAGCACATGGATATACATGCATAGAGAAATTGAAGAAAAATACCCAAAAATGAAAATTAGTGTTATCCCTGGAATTGTTTCAATGTTTACTTTTGCCTCCAAAGTTGGAGTCAGTATTGCTGAAGGTGCAGAAAAAGTATCAATAATTCCCTCTTGTTATGACTTAACTACAGTAAAAGAAATTGCAAAAAATTCTGAGACTATGATATTTCTTAAAGATGGTAGATATTTTGATCAAGTAATAGAGTTGTTAAAAGAATCAGGTTTTCCAAATGATTCAATATTTGCGATAGGACAGGATCTTGGGACTGAAAATGAGGTTATTAAAAAAATGAAGCTAGGTGAAGTTAATGATGACACATTAACTACAAAATATTTTTCAATATTGGTGATAAAGCGTGTCTAATGTTTTTTTTGTTGGATGTGGTCCTGGCGATCCTGAACTTATCACAATTAAGGCCAAAAAACTGATTCAAAAAGCAGATGTTGTAGTTTATTCAGGTTCATTAATTCCTCAACCTATTTTGAAACTTTGTAAAAAGGGCAAACTCTATGATGCTGCAAAATTGGTAAGAGAGGAAATTTTTGATTTGCTGTACAAAAATGCAAAAAAAGAAAAAATAGTTGTAAGATTACACGACGGTGATCCGTCAATTTATGGGGCAATTAAAGAACAGATTGATAATTTAGAGAAAAAAGGCATCAAATCCACAGTTGTTCCTGGAGTTACAGCATTTTTGGCCTCGGCTGCTGCACTTGGGACCCAGTTAACACTTCCTGGTATAACTCAAACAATAATTCTAACAAGAGCAGAATCTAGAACTAAAGTACCAAAACGTGAAAAAATTTCAGAGCTTGCTAAACACAAAGCAACATTGATCTTCTATCTTAGCGTACATCTCCTGCCCAAGCTTGTAACTGAAGCAATATCTGGAGGTTACAAAAAATCAACTCCAGTAGCTGTAGTTTATAGAGCATCCTGGGATGATCAAAAGATAATCAAAGGAACATTAAATGACATTGTAAAAAAAATTTATGATGAAAAAATTACCCGAACTGCAATTATAATAATTAGTGATGTAATTCAGCCAAAATCGTATGAGTATTCTAAGCTCTATGATAAAACATTTAGTCATGGACATAGAAAATCTAAGACGAAATCGACAAAAAGTTAACTTTGTTTTTTATTCCGAGTTTGTAAAGATTTTTTTGAAATTTTTTTACATCTCCTGAACTAAATATTTTTAATTTATTTTGGTTTTCTTGATTACTTTTAATTTTTTGATAAACTTTCTTCGCGATTGAATTTGCTGGATCAATAAAAGTTATTTTTGGAAATTGTCTTTCTAACATAGTTTTTAAAAATGGTAGATGTGTACTTGATAAGGTTATAACATCAATATTTTTTTTGGCTAACATTTCTTCTAATCCTTTTTTAATAATCTGTTGACACAATAATTTATCTGTAAGAAATTTTCCAGATTCGACAAGTTCAACTAAACCTGAACCATTAATTTTATGAATTTTTATACTTGAACCAAGATTTGATTCTTTGATAAATTTTGATAATTCTTTGCTTTGAATTGCAGATTCAGTTCCAAGTATTCCAATGTTTTTTGTTTTTGAAATTTTTCTAGCTTCCTTTAATGGAGGTTTAACTCCAACAATTTTTTCACTTTCTATATCTAAGATGATTGTAGGAGTGTTTGAACCTACAACTATCAAATCCGGAGAAAAATTATCATTAATGACTTTGATTGATTTTTCAATAATTTTTTTCAGCTCTGACTTTGATTTTTTTCCATACGGGAAATTTTCCTGGTCTCCAAAGTAAATAATTTCTACTTTAGATATTTTTTGTATCTCTTTAATAATCGATAATGAGCCCAATCCAGAGTCAAAAACTGCAATTCTAGCCATAATCCACCTCTGGAAATCTTGAATATAGTTTGTTAGCTAAATTTAGTCTAAAGTCGATCTAAATATACACCGTCCATTAAGAGCTTTTTTTTAAATCAACAACCATGCCAAACTTCGACAAGACTTGGGCTCGTCAAGAGACCCAAAGCGTAACTGGCAAACTCCGTGAAGCAGTAAAGCCTCAAGGTGCATTAAAACCACGAATTCAAACTGCAGTAAACAAACTACAGGTCCAAATCTCCAAAATGGACTCTATGTTAGGTAAACTGCACGAAAGAGATGCGCAACTCTTTCAGAGAGTCGTGACAGCAATGCAGCAACATGATACTAGCACAAGTAGAGTTTTGTCTAACGAATTAGCTGAAATTCGTAAAGTTACAAAGATGCTCGGCAATGCAAGAATGTCATTGGAACAAGTCCAACTTAGACTGACAACTATTCACGATCTTGGCGATGCTATGGTAGCAATTGGACCAGCGATGTCTACAATGAAGGGATTAAAGTCATCACTAGGAAGATTCATGCCGGAAGCAGATTCAGAATTGAATACCATGACCCAGACACTCAATGGACTTATGATGGATTCTCTTGCAGGAGACTCATTTAGCATGGAGTCTGATGTTTCAAGTGAAGAAACTGAAAAGATTCTACAAGAAGCATCTGCAGTAGCTGAGCAACAGATAGGAGACAAATTCCCATCTGTTCCATCACCAACAGGACTTTCGTCTCAATCCTCTACTTCTACCTTTGAGTAGCTAGTTAGGAAAGACGACAGTCATTATTTTTGTTTTATTACTGAATCTCTTAACTCCACAATTTTTCTTTAAAAGTCCATTTTTTATTTAAAACAAAGTTTCCAAATGCTGCCAGTCCTACTGCTCCAACAAGAGAAATTGGATATGAAATATTTTGCATATCCACAAGATAGAACACTATTCCTAACTGTAATAATGCCCCAAGAGAACTAAATGCGACAAATTTTCCATATTGTTTTAGAGTTTTGAGTAATGAAAAGTCTCTATCACTAAAGGTCCAAACTTTATTTAAAATAAAATTCGTAGTCATTGAAGTAACAATTCCTATTGTAGTTGCATGAATATACCATAAATTTGAAATTCCATCTGCAAATAACAAAGAAACCAGATAATTTACGCCCAATCCTGAGGCGCCAACAGTAAAAAATCTTGCAGCTTTTGAGAAAAATCTTACAGAAGGTCTTCTTTCTTGTTTTTCGGTAATTTTTCCATATTTGTATAATTTGAATACCGACTTGATATAATCAATCACAGTAGAGGAATCAAGTTTACTTGAACCAAATTTTCTGTCCTGAAATGTATAAGGTATTTCTTGTATTTTTACACCTTTTGTTTTAACCAATAATTCCAGAAGAATTTTGTAACCTAAAGCATCAAAACTTAGTCCCTTGATGAGATTTTTTCTAAATGCGAAAAATCCTGACATTGGATCATAGCTTTTTACTCCTAAACTTTTTCTTGCAATTAGAGTGGCAACTTTACTAATAATTTTTCTTTTTAGGGACCAGCCTTCAACTGCTCCACCTTTTACATATCTAGATGCTATAGCTATATCATATTGATATTGTTTAATTGCCGAAACAAGTTTAGGTATTATTTGTGGGGGATGAGAAAAATCAGAATCCATCACTACAATTGTATCGGCACTAGCATTTTGTATTCCATTTAAAATGGCAGATGCTAATCCATCCTTTGCTTTTCTATGAATAATACTAATTTTATTTTCAGTAAATTTCTTTAAATTTGAGATATAGTCTTCAACGATTTTGCCAGTGCCGTCTGGAGAATTGTCATCAACTACAATAGTCTCTGCAAAAAAACCATCAGGCATACATTTTCTTATAGACTTTAGCATATCAATAATATTTTGTGATTCATTATATGTTGGAACAATTATTGATACCTGGGGGTTTTCCATTCTCATGCTTCTTATTTTCACCTAGATTAAAAGAATATTAATTTTTAAATTCACTTCTGACTAAAATCTTTGACTTTTCAAAATTTTAAATTATTTATGGGTAGGTTGTAGATTCTGATAAAACAGAATCAATTTCTGAAATCTTTATCCTGGTTTGTTCCATAGAATCTCTCTTTCTAATCGTTACTGTTTCATCCTCCAAAGTCTGATGATCAATTGTTATTGCAAATGGAGATCCAATCTCATCTAATCTACGATATCTTCTTCCTATTGCTCCAGAATGGTCTAAAAATGCATCAAACTTTCTTTTAATTTTAAGATAAATTTCATCAGTTTTTTCTTTTAATCCATCTTTTTTTACTAAAGATAAAACACCTACATGAATTGGAGATAAATATGGCTTTAGAGATAATACAATTCTTTCATGCTCCTTATCGTCATTAAGACAATGCTCGATAATTGTGTATAAGCTTCTATCAATTCCCATTGAAATTTCAAAGACATGTGGAAGTACTTTTTGGTCATTATCCATCACTTCAAATTTTTCTTTACTTTTCTTAGCATGACTTGAAAGATCATAATCTGATCTATAATTACATGCGACAAGCTCAAGCCAACCAATTGTTGTATCTACTTCAAAATCAAATGCAACTTTAGCGTAGAAGGCTTTTTCTTTATCACCAAGCTTTCTGAATCTACTTTTTGAAATGTCAATGCCTGTTTTTTCATAAAATTCTGTTAACATTCCCAAATAATACGCCACAAACTTATTTGGAATAGTTTTTGATTCAACTGCTTCTTTACACGACATAGCAATTAATTCAGAATCAGTTTGGATTCTGATTACAGTGTCTTGAATCTCTGAAAAATTTTCCACATCATTTAATTTTGAGGGATTACAGAACACTTCAATTTCTGCCTGATAAAACTCTCTAAGACGAAGCAAACTTTGACGTGGTGAAATCTCATTTCTAAAACTTTTTCCAATCTGAGCAATACCCAATGGTAATTTCCCACGCATTGTCTTAAACAATCTTGGAAAATCAACAAATATCGATTGGCATGTTTCTGGCCTTAGATATGCCTCTTCTTCTTCCGGTCCTATTCCAACTCTAAACATCATGTTAAATTTTTTAGTATTTTCAAAATCTCCTTTACATTTTGGACATTTGATATTGTTTTGTGAAATGGCATTATCAAATTCTACTAAATCTGCACTTTCAGGAATCCCAATATTTGAAATCTCAGCTATTGTTCTGTCTGCCCTAAAGGTAGATTTACATTTTCTACATTTTATGATGGGATCTGCAAAGCTTCCTAAATGACCTGATGCTTCAAAGACTGATTTAGACATTATTTGAGAACCATCAATCTCAAGCATACCATCTCGTCGAATTAACTCTCTTCTCCATAATTCTAAGAACTTATTTTTCAAACTAACGCCAGATGGTCCATATTCCCAAAATCCAGCTTGGGCATCACCATATACCTCACAGCTTGGAAAATAAAATCCACGCTCGAGTGCTAATTTCATTACATCTTCATAATTCAACTAATCACTCCCTAAAATATCCGAATAAATTTCTACGCAAGTTCCTTTGCAACTCTGATATTCCCAAAATCATCTCGGACATCATCAATTGGAGTCTCTAAAATTATTGGTATTTTCTTCTTATTTACAATTTTAACCACCGCTCCCAGACCTTTTTCTCCAATATTTCCTAGTCCGATATGATAATGTCTATCTAAATTACAACCTATTTCTCCCTTAGCATCATTAAGATGTACAATTTTCAAATTTTCCATACCAACTGAATCATCAAATTTTGAAAAAGTATCTTTCACATTTTTTTCAGTTCTTAAATCATATCCTGACACAAATGCATGACATGTATCAAAGCAAACTCCAAATTTCTTTGAAGGTTTTAATTGGTTGTAAATCTGTGCAAGCTGTTCAAAATCAGCACCAACAGAATTTTTCTGACCAGCTGTGTTTTCTAGTAAAATCATGACATCATTTTTTGTTTGGCCTGCTTTTGTAAGTCCTTTAACAAGTCGTTTAATTCCTTCTTCTTCTCCAGTTCCTAAATGACTACCTAAATGAGTTACAAGGTATGGAATTCCTAGTTTTCCACACCTTCCAATTTCACTAATCAATGTCTTGACCGATTTTTCAAATCCATCTTCCTTTGGAGTGGCTAAATTTGGTAAATACGGCATGTGAGCACATGTGGCCATCCTGTCAATTTTGCTATTTTTCAGCTTAGTCTGAAAATTTGTTATATTCTCTTCTGTTAGATCCTTTGCATGCCATCCTCTAGGATTCCTTGTGAAAATTTGAAAAGCTGAACATTCTCTTTCTACTGCATTATCAACTGACTTGTCAATAGAGCCCGAAATTGATACATGACAACCAATCCGCATTTATGAAAAATTTATCTAAACATTATTTAAATCAGCATTTACATCTGGATCTCGAAACCAGATTTTTATGTAAATATAGTTAATCAGTAATATGCTTGCATTAGGTCAGGATGAGGTTGCAAAGTATCCTTTTCTGGCAGATGCTGGTCAATATCTAAAAGATAAAGGTTTTACCTTAGAACAATTTGGAAGCGATCCTGATCTCAAATCTCTAATCGACAAAGCATTTGATAGAATACAAGTAGCCGCTGATGGAAAAATATACAAATCTGATTTAATAGAGGACCAAGTATCAAAAGAAGCTGCACTTCCTAGAGAAGTTTTCTCTTTTCTCTTAGCCATAGTTCTTTTAAAATTAAGTGGGATGAATACTTTAATCAAAAGATTTGCTCTTGCAGAAGCCAGACGAGCAGAAAAATACTTGGAAAAAGATTTAGCTAATATCTCGGATAAATCAAAAAAAGAACTCGCAATTAGAGTCATAGATGATTTGTTTTCAGTTCAGGTAAAAAAACAAGATGATTACTTTGTTATTCCTGTTTCAGATTATCTAAAACATTCAATTAATTTTCATGAGAGAGAATGGAAACTAATCAACAGACATGTTGAAAATGGTCAAGTTTTTCTTAATTCTCATGAAATTGTAAGACTTATTCGAAAAGAGCTTGGAACATATATCAACTCTAAAATTATTAACGCAAAAACACCATCAATGATCCCAGGTTTTGAAGATCCTGTAAACAAATTATTGTCTTTATCAAAAAAATTTGTAACATTTACTGTTACTACAGGAGAATACCCACCATGTATCAAACATGCAATAGAAATACTAGAAAAAGGAGAAAATTTACCACATTCAGGTAGATTCATGCTTGCAACATTTTTGCTTTCAAAGGGACAATCTGTACAGCAAATTGCTCCATTATTCAAAAATGCACCAGATTTCAATGAAAGAGTCACACTCTATCAGTTAAATCATCTGGCAGGAACTTCTGGCAGTGGTACACAATATTCATGCCCTTCTTGTGAAAAATTAAAAACACAAAATCTTTGTTTTGCGATTCCAGAATGTGATAATATCATAAGCCCCCTTCAATTTGGAAAAAAGAGAAACTAAATGAATGAAAATGATGTAAAATTTCTTGAAGGCATCTTCAAAAAATACTATTTTGAGCATTTTGAACAAATACATGTTCCTAAAAGAACATCCGAAAGAGAATTCGGTTATCAAAAATTTAGCTCAGGAATGACTCGACACATATCTTTGAAAGATGATAAAGAACTCCATCTATTATTGATGAAAAATACTCCTTCAGATGTTTATTGTTCTAATGCATACTATTCTTTTCCAAATCTTCCAATGAATGAAAAAGATTGGAAGGAAGCAGATCTGATATTTGATATTGATTCAAAAGATCTTAATCTTGAGTGTAGAATAAATCATACTGTATCTATATGCAATAATTGTAATACAATTTCAAAAAATAGCATCCAATGTTCAAAATGTAATTCAACAAAATTTGAAAAAAAATCTCTTCCATGTAAAAACTGTATTGAAGGTTCTAAAATTGAAGTCAAAAAATTATCAGATATTTTAATTGAAGATTTTGCTATTGACAAGAAAAACATCGATGTTTACTTTTCAGGAAATGAGGGTTTTCATGTATATGTTTACAACTCACAATTTCAAGATCTTGGCTCTAGGGAAAGATCAGAGCTTGTTGACTATTTTTTATTCAATGGAGCAATTCCTGAAACTTTTGGAATGAAAAAATTCAAACCAAACAGATCTTCATTTCCAGATTTTGATGAAAAAGGATGGAGAAAAAGATTTTCAAAAGAAATTTTTGGTTCAAAATCAAGGCGCTCAAAAATTATTACAGAACTCCTAGTAAATGGATATCCGTCTTTTCAACAAAATTTGAAAGATCTTTCTTCTAGAATTGGTGTAAGAATTGATCCTAATGTTACAATGGACATTCACAGAATCTTTAGACTTCCAGGATCTCTTAACAGTAAGAGTGGTTTGACAAAAATTTATTGTAAAGATATTTCAAAATTTGACCCATATGTGCAAGCCTCTTTTCTTAGTGAAGAAACCATAGAAATAATTGCAAATTGTCCGATTGAATTTAAGCTAAAAAATAGAAAATTTGGTCCCTATGAAAATGACAAAGTCCACATTCCAACCTATGCAGCAGCATACATGATTTGTAAAAATCTGGCTACAATTTCCTGAATTTTTTGTAGAGTTATATTACTAAAATGTAATGCTGAAACTTCTTTTTTACTGGTAAGACATTAATTTACCAAGCCATAACGAACCTTGATTTTGTATAGCGCCTCTACTGATAAGCAAGCTCCACCTCCTGATGCTGGAAAATACATAAGATTAGGAATAGTTGCTGTAATCGGTATTGCAATTTTTGCTATTGTAGGTAACCAGGCTGTAATTTTATCGATGAATTTTACAGAATTCGGTGATCGATTCACAAAACCTCTCTTTTACACACTAGTTTCAACTGTAATTTTATCAGCAATTGCTTTGGTTAGAGTAAACATTGGATCTAGATCTTCAATATTTTGGTATGGTATAAACTCTGCAATAGGCTTTCTCAGACGTGGTTCCCAGCAAAACATCTCTGCAAGCATACAAAGTTTTAGAGATTACAAACTTAGTCCACCCCAATTTGTAATTTGGCAAATTACCAAGATCTTCCTTTTTGGTGCATTCTTTGCAAATATCATGTTTGGTTTTGCAGCTATGGCATTTCTTGATGGAAATGATTTAGGAATAGAAAACTTACCTAACTTATTCTCGTTACCATTTGTTACACCTGATACTGATCCAAACTATGCAGCTGAAAAAGTTGTTCCAATGATTCCTGCTCTTGTAATTCTAATTCCACCAATATTAGCAGCAATAGGACTTAGACTTGTTTTGTATGTTGGAATTCATAGAATAATCGATGTATTTACTTCTTTCATCAAAGACTCTAACGAAGGAAAGCCAAGATACCTTAACTATGTCTCAACTATTGAAGCCATTTTAGGAATTGGTGTTTTATGGGCAGGCTTCAATCTTTTCTTTACTGATCAAATTGATTACAATACTAGATATGTTATAGGTGGGATTTTAGTAATCGGATTTGCATTAATTGCATTTTCAGTAATTGACAAAATCAGAGCTCGTGTTTTAACTCACATGTTCAAACGTGATGTTATTATTCGCTTGGCAACAATTTTTGCAATTGCTTTAATCATTGCAAGTGTTGTAGGAGTAAATAACAGCATTGCTGATGCCAGAAAGATTGAATTTTTGGGACCATATACCGCCCAGCAGATTGGCGTCAATCGTTATCTGGGTGAGTTAAACAACATTGAGGAAAACATTCATGATGTTAAATTACAATCAGTATCTCCAAATAATATTAATAATTATGTTGATAAAAACAGCGATGTTCTAGATGTTATCAGGGTATGGGACTGGCAAGCAGCATTTGCTAAACTAAAGCCAGAAATTGGCTTGATTCCATATGTAGATTTTGAGGACAATGATATTCTTCGTTTTAATAATACACTATACTGGACGGCATCTATGAAACCAATCTTGCCTACAACTGTCAGCCTTGAAAATAGATGGTATAATGAACATTTGGTGTACACTCATGTACCAAATGCATTTTTGACATTAGAAGCCACTGATGGCCAGATTGTAGATAGTAGTACATTTTTCAAACAAAGAGAGATCTATTATGGCGAAGGTGGATTGTTTGAACAAACATGGTCTGCATATCCAACTTCTCGTGGTGACACAAGTGCCGAATTAGGTGAAGCATTTTATTCAGGAGCTGGCGGCTTGGATGTTCCCCCACCTCTTAGCTGGATATTTGAGCCTAACTTCTTGCTATCATTTCCAGGAGATGCTGTCCATATTATGAGATACAAGGATGTCAATGACAGAATGGAAACTTTGTACCCTTATTTCCTCTATGATCTTTTTGGTAGAGAACTTGATTCTCTTCCTGTAACTAATGGCAATAATTCTTACTGGTTGGTTCCATTAATTATTGGATTTGACACGCAAGATGTTCCATGGTCTGTCGGAAATCCATATTTGAGATTAGTAGGATATGCCTTGATTGATTCGTATAACGGAGAAATTCAATTGTTAAAAACTGGTGATGATTTCTTTACTGAAATGTTTTCCAGTCAATACTCTGAACAATTCCAACCTATGCCAACATGGCTTGAGGAACAAATCAGATATCCAGTTGAATTATTTAATTGGAAAACAGAAATGTACAATATTTACCATGTAACTGATGTAGAGACCTTTATTCAGGCTAATCAATTCTATGAAATTCCTACCGGACTAGACACATATTATGTTGAAGCAAAACCACCTGGTTTTGAAGAAACTAACTTCCTAGGTCTTTTATCATTGGAATTAAGAGGTTCTCAAGGACGAAACTTAGCAGGATATATGGTAGTCCAAAATGACCTAACAAATCTAGGTAACTTGCAATTCTATGAAGTTCCACTAAACTCTACTACAAAATTAATTGGCCCAACAGCAGTTAGAGAAGCACTAGATAGAGACCCAGAGTTTGCTCAACTAAAGACACTTTTGAGAAATCCAAGAATCGGAGATAACATACTATATCGTGTAGGTGACCATGATGTTTACTTTATTCCTGTTTATACTGCAGGTGCAGGAGGAGTTGTTGCTCAATTAGGAACTATTGCAGCAGTTGGTGCTGCATTTACTGGAGAATATTATGTAGGATTGGGAGATACTCAAGAAGAAGCATTTGAGGCATATCTGAAAAAAGTATCAGGTGTTGCACCTTCTTCGACTACAGTTGATTCAGACTATATTGAATTAGATAAAGACGATAGAGTCGATATAATAAAATTGATATTTACTGAAGAAGGAATTACTATTTCAGAACCCACATCAATTCAGGTTCCATTGTCTTTCAATGAAGGAGAGATTTTCTTCTTTACTGAAAATGATAAATCAGAAACTGAAGAATTCTTGAATAACTTCATTGATGACTTTGTCAAACCAAGAAGTGATAGAGTTTTCATGTGGCAAGAGGAAAATAATCTCAACATAGGTACAATTGTTGTAAAAGACAGTATACCTGAGATACATTACGTCTCCATCGAAGTGGGTAGCTAACAACACTATCCTTTTTTTACTTTAAAAAATACTAAATTATCTATTTTTTAGATAACAATCATGTTACTAGTAGTTGATAATGGTTCTGTTTATACAAAAAATCTTATAAATTTTCTAAACAAAAAAAATATCCAATTTGAAAAACAAACTCCTGATTATTTAAACTTAGAAAATCTTGAAAAATATGACTCTTTTATTTTATCAGGAAGAAGAAAAAATGAACAAAAGACAAATAAAATAAATTCCAAAATAGTTTTACATTCAATAAAACATGGAAAAAAATTATTAGGAATTTGTTATGGTGCTGAAATTTTAGCTCTCACTTTAGGTGGTACAATAAAAAAAACTCATTTACCTCAAAAAGGTAACGAAAATGTAAAAATTGTCAAAGAAAATATGATTTGCAATAATAATTTACAAGTTTTTGAAAGTCATAGTTTTGAGATTTCAAAACTACCGGATCCAATAATATCCATAGGAGAATCTGATAACTGCAAGTATGAAATTATTCAATATAAAAAAAAGCCAATATTTGGAACTCAATTTCATCCTGAAATGAGTAACGATGGCTATCATTTAATTGAAAAATTCTGTTCTCTCTGATTGGTTTTAATAACTCTAAAAATTTTATTTTTCATGGAACAGTCTGATCATGAACTTTTGTTACCTCTAGTTGATGAAGAAAATATCTGTCTTCCTCTTCCTATCAATGTTGTCTCAAAATATTGGAATGTTGAATTGTCAATGGCAGAAGCTGAGGAAATTGCAAAGCAATATTCGGGTTATACTGGAAGTATCTTGATTGAAGGAATTGAATCTGCTGAGAGACAGGGTCTTGAATGTAAGATAATTCGTTCTAATTTAACTGAACTAAAAAAAATTATTGATTCAGGAATTCCTCCAATTGTTCTTCTTCCAGGAATCCCAGAAATTACACAGCACGCATCAGTAATTACTGGTTACAATGATGAAGACAAGACTATTCTTCATTATGTTCAGAAGGGAAATAAAGAAGGCGAACAGCAAGAAGGAGCTATTCCCCAGAATTTATTTGAAAAAGAGTGGTCTGAGGAAGGAAAATTATTGATCATATTAGCACCTTCTGAAATTTTATCTTCTATCAAATTGGAAAATGAATCATTTGAAAAATCAAATAGACTATGTTTACTTTCTGAGAAATTTAATATTCAAAAAAATAATGATGAAGCAATTAAATCTCTAGAAAAAGCAATTGAAATTGATCAAAACAATTCAACGGCAATGAATCTAATGGGCGCAATGCTAAATGAACAAAATTCCCCTGATTGCCTAAACTTTTATGAAAAATCCCTTAAACTCAATGACAAATCGTATCTATCCTACAATGGAATGGGGAATTTTTATCTTAAATCTAATCAATTTGAAAAAGCCGAAGATTCTTACAATAAAGCAATAAGACTTAATCCAAAAAGATCTGCAAAAATTTACAAGAATCGAGCATACATAAGAGAAAAGCTAAACAAAAATTCTGGGGCAATAGATGATCTTAAAACATATCTGAAATTATTTCCTAGAGCCACTGACAGAGGAATTATAGAACAAGCAATTCGAGAATTATAATGCGGAATGCGGGATTTGAACCCGCGGCCTTCAGCTTGGGAAGCTGACGTCATACCGATCTAGACTAATTCCGCCTAACTCAAAAAATACTGATTATAATTAAATACCTTAATTGTTCAATTAAACTATGGATGCAAGATGTCCAGAATGTGAAAATATTGCAATATTAGATAGTAATATTACAAATGTAAAATGTCCTCATTGTAATTTTGAAGCAGATTATGATACTTATCTTGAAATTATGAAAGATCAAGCAATCAATATGACATCTGAATATATTCCAAAAAGGCCTGGTCTCTGATTACCAAAAATTCCCTTTATCTGAACAATCTAAGTGAGCTCCACAATTAGGACAAAACAAATGACATACTTGCATATCTACCATCTTATTATCACATCGAGGACACGTTATCTCTTCAGCCATATGTCTAACTTTAGTAATCTTGATTTAAAAATAATGTCCAAAGGTTAATTAGTCGTTTGACATTTTTTTGGAATACTTGGCAAATTTCAAGTTAACGGTATCAGATATAAAAGGAAAGTCTGTCACTAAAGAATTGAAAGATAGTGATGCAAATCCATTATTAGGTTTGCAATTAGGAAATGAAACTGATGCTGCAATTGTAGGTTTGAATGGCAAACTAAAGCTTACAGGTGGTAGTGACAAATCTGGAGTTCCTATGAGAAATGATGTTCACGGAGCAGCAAGAAAATATGTTCTTCTATCCAAAGGAGTTGGATTACAAGATACCGAAACTGGACAAAGAGTAAGAAAGCTTATGAGAGGAAATACTGTCTCTGAAGAAATTTACCAAATTAATTGCAAGTATGATGGAGAATTACCAGTAGAAGCTCCAACAGAAGAGTCTACTGAATCTTCAGACAAAAATAAAAAAGAATAGCTTAACATATACCAGTTTTACATTTTGACTTATGCATTGGAGAGAAACTCTTCCAGAATGGTATATCAAAAAATATGGTTATCAACCATGTGTAAACATTGGAACTGCAGGTCATGTTGACCATGGAAAAACTACTCTTATTCAGGCACTAACAGGATCATGGACTAGTGTTCACAGTCAAGAATTAAAACGAGGAATTACAATTCGTGTTGGATACTCTGATGCAGCATTTTACAAATGTAAAAATTGTGAAGAACCGTTAGGATACTCTACTACTCCAAAATGTAATAATTGTGGAAAAGATAGTGAATTATCTAGAGTTGTAAGTTTTGTAGATAGTCCTGGACACGAAAGTTTAATGGCAAATATGCTTTCTGGTTCGGCTTTGATGGATGGTGCATTATTATTGGTTGCAGCAAATGAAAAAGTACCCAAACCACAAACAAAAGAACATCTATTAGCTTTACAAACTCTTGGGATTCAACAAATTGTTGTAGTTCAAAATAAAGTTGATTTACTCTCTTACAAGGAAGCTCTTCAGAATTATCAAGACATTACACAATTTGTTAAAGGAACACATGCAGCAAAAGCACCAATCATTCCAATATCTGCTCAATCTGGATTAAACATTGATGCATTAATTGGCTCAATTGAAAATACTATCAAAACTCCAGAACGAGATGAATCTAAAGATACAGTAATGCATGTCTTACGTTCTTTTGATGTAAACAAACCAGGTACCAAGCTGAAAAATATCAAGGGTGGTGTAATCGGAGGAAGCTTGACACAAGGAATATTCAATGTAGATGATGAAATTGAAATCAAACCCGGGATAATGAATGAAAAAAAGAAAAAATATGAACCACTAGTAACTGAAATTACTTCCTTAGGAACAGCAGCTGGAATAGTAGAATCTGTAAAACCTGGTGGATTAGTTGCCATTGGAACCAAATTAGATCCAGCAATGACCAGAAGTGATTCTTTTATTGGTTCTGTCATTGGTAAACCTGGAACTCTTCCTGAAAACTCTACAGACATTAAACTTGAAGTAAATCTTTTTGATTCTGCTGTTGGCACTACTGAAGATACCAAGGTTATGCCTATTCAATCTGGAGAACTCCTAAGATTAAACATTGGTACTGCGCCTGTTTTGGGTCAAGTTTCTAAAATTAAATCAACAACTGCTGAAATTAAACTCCGAAGACCTGCATGTCTTTTTGAAGGTGGAAATGTTGCAATCAGTAGAAGAATTGCAGATAGATGGAGACTAATCGGAGCAGGAATACTTGGTTGAAGTAATCTGTGATACTAGTTTTTTAATCCATTTAGCTACTAAACGAATAAAAAATATGGATAAAATAGATGTTGAGATAGGTTCAATTTCTTTTGTTGTTCCTGAAGTTGTAAAAAATGAATTATCTAAATTAGAAAACATACCTGAAAAAAAACAAGATATAACTGCAACTTCAAATTTTATAAAATCTTTTAAAACAATTCCTATTTCTGGAAATTTTGCAGATAAAGAACTGTTAGATTATGCAAAAAATCACAGATCTATTATTGGAACGATGGATAAAGAATTAAAAAAACAGCTCAAGCAAGCAGGAGGCTCTGTAATCTCTTTTTCAAATGATAGACTTGTCTTAGAATCTTAGAAAAATTTAACTTATAGAATATACAAATTCTTGTGATTAGATTGATCTTAACAAGTACTGATTTTGAAAATGGAGGAATTATCTCAAGAAAATATGGATATAAAAATGAAAATCTTAGTCCTACTCTAAAAATAAGTGAGATTCCTGATGGAACAAAATCTTTAGCTTTGATAATGGATGATCCTGATGCGATGGGTGCAGTCGGAAAAGTTTGGGTCCATTGGGTTTTATGGAATATACCTCCAAACACAAATGAAATTACTGAAAATTCTATTCCTACAAATTCTATTGAAGGTAAAACTGATTTTGGTGAAATTGGTTATGGTGGACCTGCACCACCTGACAAAGAGCATACCTACGTTTTCAAATTATATGCTTTAGATACTGAACTTGACCTGGAAAAAGGATCCTCAAAAGCAGACGTGGAAAACGCCATGAAAAATCATATTGTCACTGAGGCAAAACTAGAAGGTAAATACGCACCATAATACCTGAATTTTTAAAATGATTACATCAAAATTTACTTGATTTAGCTCTTATTTTGTGAGATGTTTAGTCTGAGAAATTATTTTCATTTATAGAATTTCTCTGATACCAAATTGTCTATTAGAGAACAACCAAAGAATTTGTTTTGAATGGATTTTAGATTAGTCGTATCTTTCAGCTAATCTATATCTCATGTATTTATCATCAGGAGAAAATTTAGCAGGATGAGCTGATATAGTTCCTTCGTTACATTTTGTACATTTTTCTTTTAGAGTATACTGATTACATTTGATACATTTTCTTAATTGAAATCTCATCTTAACCGTCTCTGGTTTTCTTAGATTCTTCTCTAGTAAATTTGAATGATCCATTCTTCTTTTCCATACTTTTTTGAATT
Organism: Nitrosarchaeum sp.; assembly: GCA_965223865.1. Classification (GTDB taxonomy): domain Archaea; phylum Thermoproteota; class Nitrososphaeria; order Nitrososphaerales; family Nitrosopumilaceae; genus HKST03. Next base: position 304,927 of record OZ245020.1, on the reverse strand, counting down.
TCTTCAATAATTGGTTTTAAAGATTTTTCAGCTATTTTGAAATCTTCTGCTTTTATTGACAGTCTATACTTTGGTGCACCCAAATAGGTAATGTCAATGTTCGAATTTTTTTTCATTGCATCAAGCAAGTTCTTTCTAATAATTTCCACACCATTTGATTTTGTATTTGTTATTTCCATTATACCACGAATTTCTACTGAGGGTAATTTGATCTTTGAACAAACTTCTTCAATAGCTGATAGTATTTTTTTGTTTAATTTGAGCTCCTTTATTGAATTAATTCCATTTCTTCCTATTTCAATAAAAGCATCATATACTGAATCAAATTTTGAATAAATACTATCTTCTAATTTTTCAATTTCATTATCTGATAGTTTTGCTTTTTCTTGTACGCTTTGTAAGAGGGTTTTTCCTTTTTCATATTTTTTAACTTCTTTGAGTTTCTGCTTTTTTTGATCGTTAGATACTTGTTTTAAGGAAAGATCTATATCTCCTCTCTTGGGATTTACTTTTTTTACAAGTAGTACTTTTTTCTCTCCTTCCCTCACAAATCTACTGACGGAGCGTATCCATCCTGGAGCAATTTCTGAAATATGTAAAAATCCCTGAATTTCATCATATTCATCTAATGAAACATACACACCATGATCCATTATTTTGGTTACTGTGGCTAGAACAATTTCCCCCTGTTCAGGTAATTCTTGAATTTCAGTAGACATTTCTTCTAAAACTAATTCTTGCGTAATTTAATGTTGCTAGTTAGAAATCAATTCCTTTTCTTGCTTTGATACCACTCTGAAATGGATGTTTTATCTGAGTCATCTCAGTTACCAAATCTGCCAAATCAATGATTTCTTTTTTGGCATAGTTTCCAGTTAAAATAAGATCTAATTTATGAGGTTTAGATTTTATCAAATCTATTACTTCTTCTAAACTTACTAATCCTAAATTGATTGCGTAGTTTATCTCATCTAATATTACAATATCATATTTTCCCGATTGAATTTTTTCTCCACTAATTTTGATTGCTTCCTTTGCAATTTTTTCATGATCTTCTTTTGGACTTTTATCATCAATAATTCCAACAAATCCTTTGCCAATTGCAACTATTTCAAATTCAGGTTCCAATCTTTTTGATGAATACATCTCTCCATAATGCCAGGAACTTTTGATAAACTGAATCATACAAATTTTTTTTTCATAACCTACCGCTCTTAACACAATTCCCAATGCTGCTGTGGTCTTTCCTTTACCTTTTCCAGTATATACAATGGTTAAACCCTCTTTTTCCATGAATATTTTGGAAATCATCCAAGTAAAAACATTCAGTACTATCTTGGACTAATGTATCAATTTAAATAAAAAATAGTTCTAGACATGCGAATTGAAAATTCCAAGAATAGTCCTAGCAGGAGCTACTAGTGGAGTTGGAAAAACCTCCATAACTTGTGCAATAATATATGCACTAAAGAAAAAAGGATTTTCAGTACAACCATTCAAAGTAGGTCCTGATTACATAGATCCTAGTTATCTTTCTAGCATTTCAAATTCAAAGACTTTCAATCTAGATGTTTGGTTAATGGGGAAAAACCAACTCTTAGAAAGTTTCATTGAAAATTCCAATTCTGATATTTCAGTAATTGAAGGTGTAATGGGTTATTATGATGGATTTGGAGGTGATTCTAATTTTGCAAGTACTCATCATGTGGCCGAATTGACCAAATCTCCTGTAATATTGGTTTTAGATGCTAGTAAGACAGCAAGATCCATTGCTGCAACAGCATTAGGTTTTCAGAAATTCCATAAAAATTCAAGAATTTCAGGTATTATTCTAAATAAAATTGGTAGTCAAAAACATGAAATTTTATGCAGGCAAGCACTGGAAAAAACACACCTCCCCATTATTGGTATAATTCCAAAGAATCCTGATCTATCTTTACAATCGCGACATCTTGGTCTGATATCTACAATGAATGAAAGAAATCTTCAGAAAAAAATAAAAAAAATTTCGAGAATTATTGCAGGGTCATTAGACATTGAAAAAATAATTGAATTGACCAAAAATCCAACTTTACTTAAAAAGAAATCACAATCAATAAACAAAAAAACTAATGTTACAATAGCAGTTGCTCTTGATAATTCATTTAACTTCTATTACCATGATAATCTTAAATCATTAAGGGAACAAGGAGCAAATCTGAAATTTTTTAGTCCAATAAAAGATAAGAAACTTCCAAGTTGTGATGGAATTTACATCGGTGGTGGATTTCCAGAAATTTTAGGAAATTCACTAGAAAAAAATTCTTTTATGAGACAATCCATAAAAAAATTATCAGAACAAAGTATGCCCATTTATGCAGAATGTGGAGGATTGATGTATCTAACCAAATCAATTGATTATGGTGATAAAAAATACAAAATGATAGGTCTCTTTGATGCCGAAACAAAAATGACCAAGAGAATGAAACTTAATTACACCAAAGGAAAAATAATTACAAAAAATATCATTTCATATAAATCTCATTTATTGCGTGGACATGAATTTCATTATTCAGAACTGATTTCAGTTTCTTCTGATTCTAAATTTGCATATCAATTAGAAATTGGTGACGGAATTAAAAATCATAAAGATGGAATGATTCTATACAATACACTTGCATCTTATGGACACCTCTATTTTGATAGTTCTGATTATTCAAAAATTTTTGTAAAAAACTGTGTAAAATATTCAAGAAGATAATTCAGCCCTTACAAGCTTGTATAATGCATTAATTATTGCAGCTGCTGAAGAGCTTCCTCCTTTTCTTCCAATATTTGTAATGAATGGAATTTCTTCTAATTTACTTAATTTTTCCTTCGATTCTGAGGCGCAGATAAAGCCTACTGGAATTCCAATAATTAAAGCAGGTTTCACAATCCCTTCTTTGATCATTTGAATCACCTCTAAGAGTGCAGTTGGAGCATTCCCAATCGCCACAATTCCTCCTTCAATTTCTGACCTTGCTGCCCTCATACATACTTGAGAACGAGTTTTATCCTCTTTTTTTGCCAATTTCATTATTTCAGGATCTGAAATTTTACAAACTATCTTGTTTCCAAAATCTTTTGGATTTTGTTTATTCAATAAACCAATTACACCATTAACATCAACCACAATACTGCATCCATTCCTGATAGCATTTATTCCACTTTCTACTGCATCTTTATGAAAAATTAGTTTGTTCTTTCCAACAAAATCAAAGTCGGCTGTTGAATGAATTATTCGTCTAACAATTGGCCATTCTTTATTACTATAATTGTGCTCTCCTACTTCCTCTTCAATCATCTGCATACTTGCATCTTCAATTGATTGACCTTTTCTAGTTTGCATCTTCTACCTCTTTTGCTCGTTCAACAATCAAATCAATCATTTTTTCATCTGTTCCCAAATGTTTAGTAATGTAAACATTTTTCAAATTTGATTTTTCCAGAGCAGGTAAAAGATCATTATTGATATCAGTTTTAACATGTGCTCCTTCGTGCAAAAAATAAAAAACTATTACAAGCACTTCAGGTTTGTTTTCTTCACATGTTTTAATACCTTCAAAAATATCAGGCTGTTCAATTTCCAACCAACATCTATCTACATTTCGATAATTTTCTTTTAGTCCATCTACTACATAGTTTAATGACATTTGTGCGTTGGAGTCTTTACTACCATGGCCAATAATTAAAACATCAACATTTTTTTCAGCAAGAGTTACATTATTTTCTTTAAGTGTTGAAGAAATTCTATTTTGTACAAGATCTATCAAAGTTTTATGCATACTCATAGGTTTTGTTACAACAAATTTTACATTGGTATCTTTTTGAAATTTCATTACATCTGTAACGGCAATCTTTACTTTTTTACCGGGATAAAGAAAATAGGGGACTATCGTTAATGCATCAATATCTTGTTTTAGGCATTTTTCAATACCATCCTCAATATAGGGAGGCTCTACCTCAAGAAAGCAAAAATCAGTAAAGACATAATCACCTTTGTTTTTGATGCCATCACAAATTATCTCTAGTTCTTCAGATGCTTCTCTTTCACGGCTACCCCTATCAATTAATAATAATCCACGTTTCAATCTAATCTCCTCGCTATTGCTATAGTCAAATCTGGAGGAAATTTCTGTTTTTCCACGATTAACCTTCCTTCAGACACTTTGATTGCAGCAGCCTCAGAAACACTGGCTGTCCCTTCAAATGATCTTACAGTTTCTGATGGATTTGGCGCAGAAATTTCAGCCAAATCTTCTCGATTTACATATTCTACAGGTATTCTCATTTCTTTTCCAACATCAATTAATCCCTGAACATCTTCCGGTTTTTTTATTGAAACTAGCTGAGATATTGATTTTGGATTAAGATTAAATTTTTTCATACAAAAATCGATGCCATCCATGATTTTTTCTTTGGTCGTATTCCAATGAAGACCTACTCCTACTACTAGACTAGGTGGATTATACACAACTGAATCTTTTAGAAATTCTCCATCAATTCTTTTATCTGTAATTATTAGAAACCCTTTTGAATCAGAATTTTTCAATTCTTCCAAACTTGCAAAATTTTTCACATTTTTTGGTAATTCTTTATACCAATTTTTATTTCCGGCATCTTGAAAAACTCCTATTTTTTCGTCATTTACCATATATGCACTCACTTTTGTAACTGTAGAATCATCATCTATTTTCCATCCAAGGTTTCGTCCCAAAAGGTCAACTGCAATTGTCTTGTTTACATCAGCAGCTGTAGTAATTATAGGGGTTGCATCTAGTTTTTCAGCAATTTTATTTGTTAATTCATTTGCACCTCCAATATGTCCTGATAATACACTAATCACAAAGTTAGTTTTATCATCAATTACAATTACTGCAGGATCAGTTTTCTTATCTTTCAAGTAAGGTGCAATTAATCGTATAACTGCTCCTAATGAAAATAAACAAATCAAGGCTTCATTATTTTTGAAGAGATCTACAATCTTTTCTGTTGTAGACTCAGAGTACCATGATATGTCATCATTATCATTTTCAAATTTAGCTGGTGCAAAAATACTCCAAGACGGAAATACTTTTTTTAATTTTGTGCCTATATTTACACCATTTTTTGTTATAGCAAGAACTGAAATCTTATCCATAATCAAAACTTTCTAGATTAAATAAAATACCTTACTACAATGATTTTCGAGCAAGAATTTCTCCATCAAAATCAAACAAAATTACCTCCAAGGGAACTTTTTGTTCAGAATGCTTTCTCATATGCATGAATGTTTCTGTACAGATTTCATCAAAAAAACCTTCAATCTTATTTTCTTTGATTATTTCTGATACATGTCTTGCAGTATTTGCTTTTTTGATCTTTTCAATTACATCTTCACTTGCTTTACATTTTTTTGCAATTTCAGACAAGAAATTCATGTCTACTTTGGAGCCTTTAACATGAGTCTGTTTTACCCCAGCTGCCATCTTGGCTAATTTGCCAATAAATCCTACAACAAAGGCTTTCTTGATCCCCTTTTTTCCACATTGTTGAATTGTATATCCAGAAAAATCTCCCATTTGAACAAAACAATGCTCTGGCAAGTCTATGATCTTCTTTGCAAAATCTTCACTTCTACCACCGGTTGTAAGAACAACACTGTCGTTTCCCATTGCTATAGATACATCAAGATTTTGTCTGATGGAGGCTGCAAATGATGCAGTTGAAAATGGAATTACAATACCACTAGTACCTAAAATAGAAATCCCATTTAAAATTCCAATTCTGGGATTATCTGTCTTTGGACCTAATTCTTTCCCCTTTGGAACTGAAATAATTACTTTGATCCCCTTTTCTAAAAGAATTGATTCGGCATTTTCTCTAATATTTTCATTAATCATTTTTTTTGGAACTGGATTGATTGCTGGTTTGTTTATTTCAAGACCTAATCCCGGCTTTGTAACAATTCCAACACCTTCTCCGCCATCAATCTCTATTTCCTCGATTTTATCTGTAAATGATAAATTCACAATAATCTCTGCACCATGTGTAACATCAGGATCATCACCCCCATCTTTTATCACAGAACATTGCGCACTATTTTCATCAAAATTACAAGAATGGATTGGAATTTTAATAAAATTACCTTTTGGTAATTTTACATCTACCTCATCTATTTTCTTTTGATGAATAATTGATAATAAGGCAGCCTTTGATGCTGCAGCAGCTGAAGTACCTGTTGTAAAACCTGTCCTGAGTTTTTCTCTTTTTACTTCTTCCACAGATATCATGATTATTTTGATGTATTAACTCTTGTTTGGTTTTGTCTTAGAATTCACTAAAAAATTTACAATGAAATTTGTAAAGAAATCTTTAGATTATATTTGAATTAAAATAAAGAATACCAATTTGTCTGATCTTCAATTTGTAGTTACAGGTGCTAGTGGTTTTGTAGCAAAAAATGTTAGAAAATTTCTATTTGAAAATAATATAAAAACAGTATCAATCTCTAGGAAGAATTTTCAAAAATTTAAAAATGAAACCAAAATTGTTTCAAAAAACTATGATGAAAAAATTATCTTACCAAAAATAAAAAATTCTAATGCTTTAATTCATTTAGTTGGTATTGGAAAACAAACAGTTGATAACGATTACTCTTTAATCAACCTGGAATTTACAAAAAAAATTATTGATTTGTGCAAAAAAGCAAGCATCAAAAAAATTGTGTATACAAGTGGTTTAGGAGTTTCAAAAAATACTACATTAGGATATTTTATTTCTAAATTCAAGGCTGAACAACAAATTATCAACTCAAACCTAGATTTTACTATTTTTCGACCCTCATACATTGTAGGAAAAGATGATCTATTTACAAAATACCTAAAATCACAAATTAAAAGAGGTATAATTCAAATTCCCGGATCTGGAAAATATACAATTCAACCAATATTCATCAATGATGTCTCAAAAATAATTTTAAAATCTACTCAGAATAAGAAATTTTCAAACAAAATTTTAGATCTTGTTGGTACGGAATCAATAACTTTTGAAAAATATGTTAGAGAATTCTCACATGGAACAGGAACAAAAATCAAAAAAATTAACTTAGAAACTGTATATCACCAAGCAATTACGAATCCAAAAAACGATTTTGGCGTAGATGATCTAAATCTTCTAGTTGGTAATTTTAAGGGAAATCACAAAAAATTAGAAAACATCTCTCAAATTAAATTTCAATCTGTGATGGAATTGTTAAAGTCCGGCAGCTTGCTTTAGTGCATCTGCTTTGTCAGTTTTTTCCCAATTAAATTCAGGCTCATTTCTTCCAAAGTGACCATAAGCTGCAGTTTTTCTGTAGATTGGTCTTTTCAGGTCTAACTGTGAGATAATTCCTGAAGGTTTCATATCAAAATTCTTTCTAACCAATTCCTCAATTTCATGTTCTGCAATCTTATGAGTTCCAAAGGTATTGACATAAAGTGAAACTGGTTCTGCTACTCCAATTGCATATGCTAGTTGAACTTCACATCTGTCTGCCAAACCTGCAGCAACTAAATTTTTTGCAATATATCTGCACATATAACATGCAGATCTGTCAACTTTGGAAGGATCTTTTCCAGAGAATGCACCACCTCCATGCCTTCCAAATCCACCATATGTATCAACAATAATTTTTCTTCCTGTCAGTCCTGCATCTCCATGAGGTCCACCAATTACAAATTTTCCAGTTGGGTTTATGTGAACTGTAATTTGATCATTCCACAAGTCGCCTAAAACTGGTTTGATTACTTTATCAATTACTTGTTTGGATATTTCTTCTTGAGAAATTTCAGGTGCATGTTGTGTGGAAACAACCACAGTTTCAATTCCTATTGGCTTGTTATCTTCATATCTAACTGAAACTTGGGTTTTTCCATCTGGTCTTGCCCAAGGAAGTACTTTGTTTTTTCTTACTTCTGATAATTTTTGTGCAAGTTTTTGTGCTAATAAAGCAGGCATAGGCATAAGCTCTTCTGTTTCATTTGAGGCATATCCAAACATCAATCCCTGGTCTCCTGCTCCTTGTTCATGGTCTTCAGTAGCAGTTACACCTTGACTGATATCTGGACTTTGAGCATGTAGTCTTAAGGTTACTTCACAAAATTCTGTATCAAACATCAAATCTTTATTATCATATCCAATATCTCTGATTGTTTTTCTTACAAGTTCTTCCTGGGCTTTTTTATCAAAATTTGCCTTTGATGTAACTTCACCTGCAACTGCCACAAAATCAGTTGTAACCAAAGTCTCAACAGCTACTCTGGCTTCAGGATCTTGTCGGAGAAATTCATCTAAAAATGCATCTGAAATTTGATCGCAGATTTTATCTGGATGACCTTCAGTTACGGATTCAGAAGAAAATATAAAATTATTAGTCATGAGAACCACTAACTAGAGTTCATTTTCTAGTTTGATAAACAATACATTATTGCCTCTAACTATTACTCTGCCATAATTTGCAATAACCTTACCATCATGAAGTTCTTCAGCATCAGTCATAATCAAATTCATGTAAGAATCAACATTATCCATTTTACCTTTGTATTCAACTTCATTCTTCAGTCTAACTGTAACTTTCTTTTTCGTACTTTTCTGAAGTGTTGTTAATGGTCTTTTTGCACTCGTTTGCGACACTAATTATTCACTTGTTTTGCATACGTTGTTCTCTAGAATAAAAGCCTTACCTCCTTTGTAAATGATGAAATTCCTTAAATTTTTTCTCCATTTTCTGATAATTAATCAAATGATCTCAACCGGACTAGAAAAATTAGATGAATTTCTTTTAGGAGGAATTCAAAATGGTGTTATTACCGATATTTATGGCGCTAACGGAACTGGAAAAACTCAACTCTTATTACAAATTTGCATAAACTCTATCAAAAACAGCGGCAATGTTCTCTATCTAGATACTACAGGGGGTTTTAGGCCTGAACGAATTATTGGAATGCAAACTAGTCAAAATTTACAATATAATTTACTTGACAAAATTACGGTTTTACGAATAACTAATACTTCAGAACAAATCAATTCTATCAAAATTATGAATGAAAAAATTTTTTCTCTTATTGTAATTGATAATGTTACTGATTTATTTTCTTATGAATATCAGAGTGAGGATTCTACATTCCAGAAAAATTCCACCTTTATGAAATTCATGCATCAACTTTCATGTGTTGCAATTAATAAGAAAATTCCAGTTGTCATAACAAATATGATTAGAAATATTGAGAACAAAGAAGTAGAAAACATGAAATCTGCAATTGATCCATTTACACATGTTAAAATTAGACTCTCAAAAATTTCTTCAAAATTCAAAGGTGAAATAAACTGGTTAATTCATAAAAATTATTTTTCTTATACAATTACATCGTCCGGATTAATTCAATCCTGAAGATTTTTAATGCTCATTGAGTATGTTAAAAAATGGTAGAAATTTTTGATTCCATCCCAATGATTATTGTTGTTTTATTTGTACTTGGTATAGTTGGAGTAATGGTTTATGAAAAAACACGATCAAATTCAGAAAAATAATTTTTCTGATTCGAAGATCAATTCCTTATTTGAAAAATTTGGATTTGTTAATCTTACGGAAATTCAAAAAAAGGCATCACCTATGGTATTACAAAAAAAAGATTCTTTGATTATTGCTCCTACAGGATCAGGTAAAACCGAGTGTTCGGTAATTCCAATTTTTTCTCTTGTAAAAAATTCAAAAAAACTAGGTAAAATCAAAGTTCTTTACATAACTCCACTTCGAGCATTAAACCGTGACGTATTTAGAAGAATAACAAAATATGCGCATTCAAATGATCTGTCCCTAGAAATCAGGCATGGCGATACAACACAAACTGCCAGAAGAAAAATCACTGAAAATCCTCCAGATGTTTTAATTACGACTCCTGAAACTCTAGTGATTCTTCTTACCCAACCAAAGATGCTCAATGCATTTTCAGAACTAGAATGGATTGTAATTGATGAAGTTCACGAATTACTAGGAAGTGAAAGAGGGGCTCAACTATCTCTTAGCATGGAAAGACTACAAATAGCCTCAAAATTTCCTCTTACAAAAATTGGATTATCTGCAACAGTTGGAAATTTTGAAGAAGCAGGAAAGTTTGTAGTGGGTTCTAAGAGAAAATGTCAAATCATCAGAGATACATCTGTTCGAAGATATGATGTTGAGGTAAAGTTTGTGGATGGCACAATTTCAGATGTTGCAGACAAAATAATTGAGCATGTGCAAGAACAAAATTTGGATTCTCCTGTACTTTTATTTACAAATACAAGAGGAGAGGCTGAATTTCTAGCATCAATTCTTAAAGAAAAATCTTCTATACCTATAGAACTTCATCACGGTTCATTATCAAAAGAAGTAAGAGAAGACACAGAGCTTTCACTAAGAGAAGGAAAACATGGAATTGTTGTATGTACTTCTTCTCTGGAATTAGGTTTGGATATTGGCTCTATTGAATTGGTAATTCATTATGGATCACCGCGTCAAGTATCAAAACTTGTTCAAAGAATAGGAAGAAGTAAACATAACAGAGATGCATCTGCTCAGGGCTTAATTATTACAAATAACTCTGATGATGAATTTGAAGCAAAAGCAATTCTTGATAGAATTAAGGAAGGCTCTATAGAAGAGCAAAAAATTCATGATGGTTCTTTGGATGTTCTTGCACACCATCTAGTGGGAATGACAATGCAGATGGGTGAAATTCCTGTTGATTTTGCTCTAGAGACAATAAATCATGCGTATCCTTTTAGAAATTTGCAGCTAGATGAATTAATCGGGGTTTTAGATTTACTAGACTCTAACTATCTGATTTTCTTTGATAGAAACAAAATGTCTTTTTGGAAAAAAGGTCGTTCCTTCAAATATTATTTTGAAAATCTTTCAACAATACCCGACATTTTAAAATTCAAGGTTTTTGATAGTGTAGGAAAGAAAATCATTGGGACTTTGGATCAAAGATTTGTGGGTGATTTTGGTGATTCAGGAAATATCTTTGTTCTAAAAGGTTCTCAATGGAGAATTCTCAATGTAGATGAAAAGTCATTATCAGTCAATGTTGAACCATTCAGAGGTGGTGGCATTACAGTACCATACTGGGAAGGTGAAAGCATTCCAATTGACTACAATACTGCTAAAAAAGTTGGTCTTTTTCGTACCAAAGTAAAAAGCGGTTCATTAAAGCTAATCAACAAAACCATAGATAATCTAAATTTTGAAATACCAAATCAAAGTCATGTTATAATTGAATCAAGTAAGACACAGGGTTCAATTGTAATTCACTCTTGTTTTGGAACAAAAATAAACACAACTCTATCAACTTTGCTATCTTCAATGCTATCTTCAATGTTAGGGAGTATGGTAGACTCACGAGGCGATGGATATAGAATTGTTTTATCCTCCCGATCTAGAATATCTGAAAAACTCTTTTTCGAAGTTTTAACAGATGATTATGATCTTTATTCTATGGTTACTGCTTCTTTGGCAGGAACTCATAATGTAAACTGGAGAACTTGGTGTGTTGCAAAAAAATTTGGTGTTGTTGAAAGAGGTGCAATATATGAAAAAAAATCTGCGCGATTTTTGTATGAGCGATATTCAAAAACATCTTTAGTTAAAGAAGCTTTAAGGGAATTATTCCATGACAAATACGATTTACCAAACACAGATAAAATTCTAAAAAAAATTAGAGAAGATGAAATATCTGTAAAATGGATAGAAGTTGATAAATTTTCTAAACTTGCCGAACCAATCTTAGACCATACCACAAAATATTATTCTGCTCCTGCAAATCTTGATAAAGGAATTTTAGATCTTGTAAAATCCAGACTAGCAAAGACTAAACATCGACTTGTTTGTGCAAGATGTGGTAAATGGGAACGAGTAGTTGAGACAAATGATGTCAAAAATATCTTAATTTGTCCATATTGTAAGGGCCGACAAATAACTGCAACATTTTACTCTGACTATGATTTATCAAAAATTATTCGAAAAAAACATGAAGGAAAAAAGCTAACTTCAGATGAAAAACACAAGTTTGATCGTGCCTGGAAAGTATCATCTTTGATAGAAAATTTTGGAAAAACTGCAATAACTGTAATGTCTGGATACGGGGTAGGTGCAGATACTGCTGCTAGAATTTTACGTAACATGGTTGATGAAGAACATCTCTTCAAGCAAATCTATGAAGCAGAAAGACAATATGTTGTAACTAGAGGATTTTGGGACTCCTAGTTTTTCTTTGTAATTTTTGAAAATGGTGTGAGAAATAACTCTATTCTTCCTTCCAAACCAGCTCTTGCATTCAAACCAGTTACGGAAATAATTTCACCTAGCTCACATTTGTCAATTAGTCTAGCTTGGTTTCTCCAACCTTTGATCCAAATTTGACCAGTATCGTCTTCAACAAACATTTCAGATAATGAAATAGATTCTCCTGACTTTGTTTGAACTTCACGTCTTTCAGGAATTTTTAAAATTATAGATTCAATACAATAGTTTCCATCAACTTTAACATCACTGATTCTTGTTCTAAGTTGTGATAGTGATGGAATTGATACATCATTTTCTAGCTTTCTCACAAATGAATTATCATCAAGATTAATGGCATTGCCATAAACTTTTGATGGCATACACTCTATCACATCTCCTTCATTACAGATACTAGTTGAATTGGAATTATCAGTAATGTTATACAGATTTTTCTTATCATCAACAGCTAAAATCAAACTCTTCCCGGTTTCAGTTGGTGATATAGATAGAACTCTTGCTATGATTGGTTCTGCTTCTTTTGCCCCTTCTATCTGAATTTGTGTAGAATCATTACCATGAATCTCTGTTCCTTGGTTTCCAGATCTTACTTTAACTCCCAGTAATCGTACCTTTGCTCCTTGGGATATCATATTTGGAATATTTGATTCATCTTTTCCCCAAAGTACCACTCTCATGGCATTCCCATCTTTTCCTTTTAGCCTCATTCTTAGTGCTTTTCCAGGCTGACCTCTGGAATTTGTAAACTCCATACTGTTTATCACTCCATCAAGAACACCTGAGGTTACCAAATCTTTTTGGCCTTCTTGTAGCTCGCTGATATCTTTGGTAATATTTTCAATTGTAGGAATTTCACTACTGTTATCTACTGATTCAATATTAGAGCCTGAACCAATATTGATGGTAGGAGAACCATTAAGATCTGATTTTACATAAGCTTTGATGATTTTAATTAAATCACCTGGTTTTAGATTTTCAATTCCTGGCATGTTTGCTTTTTCATCCCATAACTTTACACTTGCAGTAGAGTTTGCATCATAAACTGTCATGGTTCTAAGATAGAAAGGAGAGCCATCTTTTCTAGAGAATTGCTTTGCAGGAGAAACACTGAGAACCCTAGTTTCTAGAGAAATTTCTTTAGCACCAGCATAAAGGTCCTTTAATCCCATCTCAACTTTTAGTGGCTCTGATAATGAAACTCCATAATCAGATGCGATCAAAAATAGTGCTCCTTGATCTGTTAGGTACCCTGCACCAATCTTTTCTTTCTTTAGTTTAATTTGTTCTTCAACATCAGAACGAGTTAGTTCTGGTTTTTGATCTAATAATTTTTGAAAAAGCTCATCAAATTCACTCAATTCAATGTGGGTAAACTAGGTGGATTTATAAAAATTTCATCAACTAATTACTTAATTTAGAGAAATCCTAATTCAAATATGAGAATTTACCAAACTGTTCTCCTTAACTAGAATTTGGCTATTAAATGACCCATACAATAAGTTACGATTATGATATTAATTGGAATTTTGTGAAATGACTAATGAACAAAAAAAGTTGGGATGATATTTCCTCAGAATATGACAGAAATGTTGAAGAAAATAAAGATCCCATAATAGCAGGTTATCTTCAAAAAGAGATTGATATTGTTAGCTATTTGTGCAAAATCATTAGAAAGAAAAACAACAAAAAGAAATGCTCTATCATTGATATGGGAAGTGGAACTGGAAGGGTCTTGTTCTCACTTGATAAAACATTGAAAGACAATTCTATAATGTTTTATGGCATTGATAACTCTGAGCAAATGATCAATAGGGCAAACCAGAAAATATTACTGAATAATTCCAAAAATCATAATATGAAATTTCTTAGACACGACTTGACAGATCCGAATCTTTGTGAATTGTTTGAACAAGACACAACAAATATTGTGATGTGCATGTACAACACTATTGGAGTCATACCTCTAGATAAGAGAGCCACGTTTATTGAAAACATGTTAAGATTAGCCAGAACAGATGGTCTAGCTATAATTTCTGCCTTTAATGGTGATAATTTTGGCTTTGCAGCACCAAAACTGTATTTGCCAATGAAAGAAATGGTAAAACAGATTGATGAAGATTCTTTTGATGAAAAAAACATTGTATTTAAGAATAGTTTGGGATATCGCAGCCAGTGGTTTACAAAAAAAGAATTAAAAGAATTACTCCAAACAAACATAGAACCAATTCCAATTGATGTCTTAATAGATGACACACCACATACACTAGGACATGTCTTTGTAAACACAGAACCTTAATTCAAAATAATTTTGATATAAAATAAAAAATTAGTTTTTGTTTGTAGTCTCTATTAGCATTGAATTGACATCAATTACCATGCATGCTGGATGACTCATCTTTTCTGTTACGACTCCACAAGTGTGACAAAACAGTCTCGTTGGTTCGTTACAGAATTTACATCTTTTCTCTATCTCTAGATTAGAATTGCAAATTTTACAGAATTTGTTTTGCATAGATACCATCACTATCAATTCGCATAAAAATAATTCTAAAATTAGAAAGAGCTAATTAGTTTGGACTATTAATTCTGATTCTAGATAATGAGAACAAGAAAATAATAGCAATAGTCTGCCGTTTCTAATTTGTTTTTAATTTTCATACTTGTAACATACTTCCCCATCCACGTTCCTCAAGAATTAATGCAGTCTCAAATTTTACACATGCAGGAGATCCATCATTATATTTTAGAATTAAAATAAATCCTTTCTTACAAATCACTGCAGTCGGTTCAATCCCTTGAGATAATTGTTTTATTAGAGGAATAATTTCATTCATCCTTGAAATATCAAGAGTAGCTGAATATTCTTCATGAAGTATGATTTTTGAGCTTGCAGGATATGGTACGATCTCTATTAGATTGATTTTGTATGAATCAAAAAATGCAATTGTCCTGTCTGGAGTTACAAGGATATACTCTGATCGTCTTTATTTTTTATATCTAACTTGATAGCAGCACGTCCCTCCCAAACACATGTAACATCAGATGGGCATCTAGAGTCCTCCAGAATTTCTGAAAATTTTATTTCATAGTCATCAAAGAATACACTTTGATTCGTCTGTATTTTTAACGGTTTATCTAAATTTGATTTTTCAACACACTGATAGTAGGTTCCAGTAAAACCTAGAACTTCTCCTTTGAGATAGTAATACATCCAAACATTGTAATTTTCCTGTGTGAGAGATTCCCATTCTCTTAACCTGTTTTCTTCAACTGCATTATTCATCTCTATTTTTTTTGATTCCATGAGTGATTCTCCTTTGTAATCATAGTAATTCATCCAAGTTTTGACATCTTTAGAATCATAACAACCATTTATCAGCACATCAAGACAAGGAGCTTGTGGCCAGTCTTCATTTGGTGCACATAAAGCTTCGGCCTGAGTCATATACAATAGAAAAAAAGAAATTACAAAAACTGATAAAACTGAAATCGTAAAATAATTCATAATTTTTTATTGAATATATTACTCATAAAGAATACTACTCACAACTTGCAACTTAACTTGAATACACTAACATTTCAAAAAAATATTCTATATTATACTGGAATAATTAATTCAATGCCAATTTTGATGAATTTTATCTAATGATGTCTCTAGGAGTCAATTTCACTATTATATGATTTTCCTTTTTCTGATAGGATGAAGTATAGTTTGAAACCTCGAGATTGTCCATCTATGAGCTTGAGCTCTTTTCTCAAATACTCTATATCTCTTACACACTCTATCAGTGATTTGTTAGTGATTCGACGTATTTCATTACTAGTATATTTTTCAGGATTAACTAATTTGATCAAATTAAAAATCGGCTTCCATGTTTCCCCCTTCCAGATTAAATCATCACCATCTTTTGTGATTGTATAACCAATATCATCACCAATTCCATTGTTTGATTCAATCATTCCATCTTCTTCCAAAGATTGAAGTTTTTCTTTTAGTTTGTCGTTGATTGATAATTTTTTATTATTCTTCACCATGTCTTGAATTCTTAAAGGAGATGGCGAGTTTTTCAAAGTCCATAAGATTTCTATATCAATTTTATCCATAAATCCACATTAAGATAATACAATATTTGATTATCTAAAAACAATCCTTTACAAGATTTAGTATAATCTTTACCCGATGTTTGTCTTTTTTAATACAAGAACATAATGAAATTAAAACAGAATCATTATTGCATAATGTTAATCCTGTATCTTGTTCTATGATTTGAGACTGTCATTTTCTTAATGTCGATGCAATTGGATGTCTTCAATGTTATCGCAGCACTGGCATTTTGTAGATATTGTCATACTACATTCTGTGCACTTCTTGTATTGACATAATCCACAGCCACAGATTCTACATAATTCATTTTTTAGCATTTTAAAAAAGAAGAATTCCTGAGATTATTTTTTCGACAGAACAGATAGAATAGGCATTGCATCCCACTGATACATTGAATATTCCAGTATGCCAGAACAAATTTTGTCATACTTGTTGTAAAACTCGTTTGCTTCTTGCTCTGTTGCCTCAAAGACTGCCATGCCCGTAGCATTGTCATTAAATGCACCAGACCACATTATCTTTCCATTACTTTGCCATTCGTCTATTAGATTTTGAATCTCTGGGGAAATTCTCTGAAGGTCTCTTGTAGTTGTGTTTTCTTTAAACACCGTGATTATGACCCAAGGTCTTGTTTCTTGTAGTTGTTGGTTGCTCATAAAACCATAATTGCTAAAGATGATATTAAAAATACAGAAGAGTCTATAATCTTATTTTATTTTTTTAAAACATCAAAATGTATCAAACCAAATACTTGATGTATCATCTTGAAATAAAAATCTAGAATCTCATTACGAGTGTAAATCCATTTATTTTCAAAATTTTTCTAACCGACTAATTGAACATCCTTCCAAAAGATAACAAGATTTTTGATTTTTTTGTAAGAAAAGACGTTTTGGACAGATAAATTAAAAATCTAAGCAAATCATATCCTAATGATGAACTCACTAAATAAAAAAAGCAGTAAAAAAGGAGAGCGATTAGAGTCAATAAAAAAAGTGAGAGTTCATGAAGACTCAAAATTCACCTCTAGAATGGAAGATTATTTGGAAGTAATCTCCGAATTGATTGAATTAAAAGGATATGCCATCCCAATGGACATATCAAACTACATGGATGTCAGTCCTCCTAGTGTTACCAAGATGCTGCGCAGATTAGATGAGTTAGAGTATATTGAATATGAAAAATATCAAGGATTGCATCTTACTAAATTAGGAAAAAACATAGCAAATGAGATAAGACAAAAACACAGCGATCTCTTGGAATTCTTTGAGATGCTTGGAGTAGATAGTCATACTGCAAACCAAGATGTTGAGGGAATAGAGCATCATCTTAATCCAAAAACAACAAAACAGCTAAAAAAATTCATTCTGTTTCTAAAATCAAAACCTGGACTTGTCTCAGAATTTCAAAAATCCAACTTTTGAGTATAACAAATCTACACTATGTATTTTTTATAGATTTGCGTCAGGCTAATAAATTTAGCCTAGGCTAAATTTAAATAAACCTAATTCGTTGCTTATTCAATTATGAAAAAATCAATTTTGATATTATCTATTGCAATTGTGG
This sequence comes from Nitrosarchaeum sp., assembly GCA_965223865.1. Lineage (GTDB taxonomy): Archaea > Thermoproteota > Nitrososphaeria > Nitrososphaerales > Nitrosopumilaceae > HKST03. The sequence continues at coordinate 286,931 of OZ245020.1, read as the reverse complement.
TCATAATAGCAGGAATTTCTTCAACTGTTTTTGTTCAAAACAACAATGATGCTAGTGAAATGAATGTTGCAGATGTAGAACATTCTGCAAACGATTCTGAGAAAGTTATTGTTACAACAACAACTAACGTGATAACGGATCTCGTGGAAAATATTGGAGGAGACCGTGTGTTGGTTACGGGACTAATGGGACCTGGAGTGGATCCTCACTTATATCGTCCTAGCGCAAGTGACGTAAAGAAACTTCAGGAGGCAGATATTGTATTTTACAACGGCCTAGACTTGGAAGGCAAGATGGGGGACATCTTTGTCAAAATAGGAAGAGAAGGAACTGCAGTGTGGGCAGTTTCTGAAAATATTTCGAATGAATCACTACTTAGTCTAGATACCGCAGGTCATTTTGATCCTCATATTTGGTGGAATGCTGAATTGTGGATGGAAGCAGCTAAGGTCGTAGCAACGGGATTGAGTGAATACGATCCTGAAAATTCTCAAATGTATGAGGAGAATCTTGAAGAATATCTAACTTACTTACGTGAGCTTAACGAGGACAGTTTGGAGAAGATGAATACCATTCCAAAAGAACAAAGAGTCCTTGTAACTGCTCATGATGCATTTCAGTATTTTGGTCATACCTATGGTTTGGAGGAAATGGCAATACAAGGTTGGAGCACCGATAGTGAAGCCGGAATAAGAGAGATTCAGAATTTAGCTGACGAAATAACTAAGAGAAAGATAAAAGCTGTGTTTGTTGAAACCTCAATTTCTCCTGCAACGATAGAGGCTCTAAAAGCAGCCGTCCAAGATAAAGGACATGATGTCATAATTGGTGGAGAACTATTTTCAGATGCAATAGGAGAAAAAGGAACTCATGAAGGAACCTACATTGGAGCATTCACACACAACGTAGATACAATTGTGCAGGCATTAAAATGATGGAACAGAAATCAGACCAAAAAAACTCGACAGAAGGAAAAACACATCCAATTAAGATAAGGAATCTGTCGGTCACATATCGTACCGAACCTGCATTGTGGAATATAGATCTTAATTTTCCAGAGGGAAAGATGATTGCAATTGTGGGTCCTAACGGAGCAGGCAAGTCAACTCTGATTAAAGCAGTTATGAATTTAGTTCCAATTACTGCGGGCAAAGTAAACGTTTACGGTAAACCATATTCAAGACAGAGAAGCAAAGTGGCTTATGTTCCGCAGAGAGGTTCTGTTGATTGGGATTTTCCAACTGATGCATTAGATGTTGTAGAAATGGGACTTTATGGGAAACTTGGATGGTTACGACGCCCCAATTCCCAAACAAGAGAGAAGGCAAGAGAGTGCCTAACAAAGGTAGGATTAGAAGATTATGCAGACCGACAGATTGGACAGTTATCTGGTGGCCAGCAGCAAAGAGTGTTTGTTGCAAGAGCTTTGGCACAGGATCCTCAAATCTACCTTATGGACGAACCATTAAACGGAGTTGATGCCATAACAGAGGAGACCATACTCTCAATACTTGAGAACATCAGAAAGGAAGGAAAAACCATTGTAATGGTTCATCACGATCTTCAAACAGTGGACAAGTATTTTGACTGGGTTGTAATGCTAAACAGGAGTTTGGTGGCCACAGGTCCAATAAAGGAAGTGTTTACCAAGGAAAACTTGGATAGGGCTTATCAGGAAAAACAACGTGTGTCTCTTCGATAACATGTAAAATAGATGTTAAAATGGTTCTTGAAGAAATATTTTCTATCTTCATTGGAATCTTCACTGATTACACTCTCAGATACGTAGCCCTTGGCTCAGCTATTTTGGGAATAACTAGTGGGGCGCTAGGGTGTTTTACTGTTCTGAGAAAACAGAGCTTGTTTGGTGATGCTTTATCTCATGCTGCTTTGCCAGGAATCGGAATTGCATATCTTTTTGTCGGAACAAAAGACTCTCTGCTCTTGATGTTGGGTGCTGCAGTGTTTGCATGGTTTGGTGGGATTGTTACATTAGGAATCACAAGCACAACAAGAATAAAGCAAGATGCAGCACTTGGGATAACACTTTCTGTTTTCTTTGGTTTAGGTATCATTCTTCTTACATATCTGCAGAGTATTGGAGGGGCAAGTCAGGGAGGATTGGATAGATTTCTTTTTGGACAAGCAGCTGCATTGATAGAGACAGACGTTATAAACCTAGGAATTTTAGCTGCAGGATGTTTTGTAGTTCTGATAGTATTCTTCAAAGAGTTCAAAATTGCAACATTTGATAGTGCATTTGGACAGAGTTTGGGGTTTCCAACCAAATACCTTAGTGCCTTACTGACATCAGTAATAGTTGTAGCAGTTGTCATTGGTCTGCACACAGTTGGCGTGGTTCTAATGGTGGCAATGCTCATAGCACCTGCAGCCGCAGCAAGACAATGGATTTCTAGCCTGAAAAGCATGTTGGTTCTTTCTGCAATATTTGGAGGCATAAGCGGAATTATTGGTTCTATGATAAGTAGCACAACAGAGGGAATGTCAACAGGGCCGGTTATTGTAATTACGATTACTGCCATATTGGGCATTTCATTGATGTTTTCCCCTAAACAAGGTTATCTATTCCAGTATATTCGTAAGAAAAGACAATATCAAAACAACTCAGACAAAATTACCAACATTTCGGAGAAGAAAAAGTCAAGGAGTTGATAAGAAGTGTCCAGTGATCTAATCATAATTGGAACCGCTGTGTTGGTTGCAGCAAATTGCGCTTCAATTGGAGTATTTTTAGTGTTAAGGCAGATGGCAATGATGTCTGACGCAATAAGTCATGCCGTGTTGTTGGGAATTGTTATTGCTGTGTTTGCAGTTGGAGGAAGGGAGACTGTACCAGTAATTGTTGGAGGAGTATTATCAGGTATACTTACAGTTTCATTGGTAGAATTGCTATATCGTACAGGTAAACTAAGACAGGACAGCTCAATTGGAATAGTATTTCCGTTCCTTTTTGCCATTGGTGTAATACTCGTCACACAAGCTGGCAACGTACACATAGATGCACAACATGTCCTGTATGGTTCGATTGAGTTCGTGCCATTTGATACGTTGTATGTGGATGAAATTAACATAGGTTCTAAATCCCTCTGGGTTCTTGGCAGCTTGGCAATTGCAAATATTTCCTTCATTGCGATTCTATACAAGGAACTAAAGATTAGTACGTTTGATGCATCGCTTGCGGTAGGTGTTGGGTTGATGCCTGTATTGATTCATTATTTGCTGATGATAATGGTAGCTACAACAGCGGTTGTTGCTTTTGAATCTGTTGGTGCCATTTTAGTAATTGCATTTTTCATAGTCCCAGCAGCTGCAGCATATCTGTTAACAGATAGATTATCTCGTATGATCATACTTTCAGTTAGTTTGGGAATTATTAGTGCTGTTACAGGATATCTGTTTGCAATTTTAGCTGATGTGTCCATAGCAGGATCAATGGCAACGATGGCAGGCATTATGTTTGGATTAATCTGGGTATTGGCACCACACAGAGGTTTGATAAGCAGATGGAGACGTATTTCAAAACAGCGATTCGAAATAGATGTTGGGATCATGTTAACTCATGTAAATGACGAAATTGAATCACATCGTAATGTGACTCCTTCAAGCGTGTCTAATGCTTTGGGATGGACGACTGAATATTCGAAAAAAGTATGTGAATTTGCACTAGAGAAAAAACTGATAGAAAAGAAAGATCAAGAAAACTTGCTTCTTACCGAGAGTGGACGAAAAAAAGCAGAATATTACACAACGAGTTGACCTATTTTTGAATTTTCCACGTGGGTCTTAAAACTACACATCTAACTATATCCCCATGCACGTTGTGCTCCTATTCAAATTTGAACCAAATATTGAACAATTTTACATCTTAACCTTTACGAGAAACGTCGTATCATCAGGCATAAATCGGGGAGATTTCTATTTTTACTCTTTGTCAATGAATTCATTAACACCTGAATTTCTGGTTCTAAATTAGCATTACCCAGATTGAACACATTAACTACTTTAGTAAGAAGACTGGAAAACGCTTCGTGAGTTGTATTTCAGCTAAAAACCTAAAAAAATCATATGGTTCAGTTAGAGCAGTAAATAACATTAGTTTATCAGTAAAATCTGGCCAAGTCTTTGGCTTCTTAGGCCCAAACGGAGCCGGAAAATCAACTACAATAAAATTACTAACAACTTTAATTCCACCTTCTGAGGGTTCACTTGACATTTTAGGAGTTGATGCTATCAAAAATCCATTAGATGTACGCCACAAAATAGGAGTTGTCTTACAGCAACCAAGCTACGAGCCTACTCTTTCTGTTGAAAAATCTCTTGAAAAATATGGTATGATGTGGGATGTACCAAAAGAAAAAAGAAAAGAAAGGATGGAACAGCTAATCAAAGACTTTGATCTAAGTGAAATTCGAAAAAAAAGAAACGAAGATCTCTCAATTGGTCAGAGAAGACGAGTTCAGGTTGCACGTGAATTTATGCATGATATGGAATTATTATTTTTAGATGAACCAACAGTAGGTTTGGATCCTAGTGCAAGAAGAAAGTTAATGGATTATATAAAAAATAAAGTAAAAACAGGTGGACTAACAATTTTTTACACCACTCATGTTTTGACTGAAGCAGAATATCTATGCGATGAGATTGCAATAATTGATAAAGGAAAAATACTCACAGTAGACTCTCCAGAATCTCTAAAAAATAAATTTGGCAAAGAAAGAACAATCAAGATTCACATCTCTACAAAAGAAGATCAAATTTCTGAAATTCTTTCAGGTATCAAAGATTGTCAAATAGACTTTAACAATGGAACAAACATTACAATTCATTCACATGAGTCAGAACTAGTGTTGCTTCAAGTCCTCAAGGCTCTAAATGAAAACCAGATTGAAATTGAAGACCTTTCTGCAGTTCCAACAAATCTTGAAGAAATATTTCTAAAAATGGTGGAGGATAATGCATCCAATCATTAGACTAGTAAATCGAAATCTAACAATTTCACTAAATCCTGGTTTTCTGATTTGGCAGATAATGTTTCCATTAATCTATATTTTTGTGGCAGGTTTTGCATATACTTCATTAATCAAAGAGGTTCCATTTGGAACCAAAGACATTGCATATCCTGCTTTTCTTGCCTCAGGAATGATTGGATTTAACATTATGAACAGTACTTTAGTATCTGGAATAATAATTTGGAATGATCGTAGGCACGGAATGTTTGAACAAATAATGTCTGGACCATTTACTCGGGCTCATTATGTGTTCAGTAATATCTGCACCATTGGAATTGTTGGATTGATCAGTGCTACACTAATTGCACTAGTAGGATATCCCGTATTTTTTGATTCATTAGAATTTTCTATTTATACAATTCCAATGATTATTTTTGCCGCCATTACAGGCTCGATTCTTTTTGGTTCTTTAGCTTCGATAATTTCAACTAGATTGCGCTCAAGTGAGGGCTTTAATGTAATTATTAATACTGCATTTCTTTTTTTTGCTTTTGTTAGTACAGCATTTTATCCTGTAGAAGGAACACCTGAACCACTCTCTACTGCTTTTTATGTAAATCCATTAACTTATCTTGTCGATGTAATTAGAGGAGGAATTTTTGGTAATATCACTGAATTTGTAATTATTGAGATGGGAGTTTTAGTTGTTCTTACTACCATTCTATTTCTTGTTGCAACTAAATTATTAACACGATTAGACTTTTGATTTTTCTTTGAATTTTTTAAAAATATCATTTAGATCTTTTATTGTCTTTAATTCATCATAGTCTATCAAATCTAAATTTGGAATTACGCAATGTCCCCCAATAATTCCAGGAATCAGTTTTGGTCTATTTCCTAAAAACTCTTGAATCTCATCTGAAAATTTCCACATCTCATCAAAATCTACTCCTTCTTTTTCACAAATCATTTTAGTTATTTGAGCATAATTAATTAGCCAACCATAGTAGCTAGTATCCACTAGAATTTTTGCAAGTTCTACAGTCTTTGTATTTGACATCCATTGAACTTTTTGAAATCTTTTCTCAATTTCTGATCTGATATTCTCATTAACTTTACAATCACATGCAACAAATTTTGTATATCTTTTGAAATCTTCTAGGAATCTTGTGTGTACTCCTCTTACTGGAGAATAAAATACAGGAATGTCAGTTTTGTCTTGAATACTTTTTGTTGTTCCGGGTTTAACAGTTGAATGAATAATTACAGCTTGTAAGCTTTGATTTTCTTTGATCTTTTCTAATACCATATTTTCAAATTCATCTGATTCTCCTGGCAAACAAATATGCAAAATTTGAGGATTTTTGTTTAATTCTAAATTTTTTTCCTTTGATTTGTCGATATCAATTCCTACGCAATCAAAACCTCTCTCTGTTAGCAACTCAAATAGGGTAGAGCCTACCTCTCCCATTCCTAGAATAATATCTGTCATTTGATTCAATTTCAAGATGAATTTACCACTTTATTCATGTTGAGAATTTCAAAAGTAGTAGCCCGGCCCAGACTCGAACTGGGGTCAAGGGCTCCAAAGGCCCCTATGCTTGACCGCTACACTACCGGGCTGCTAAATCGAGCACTGTATTTCCCTTAATGAACTTTTTATTTAGAAAATTCTGGTTGATAATTTCACATCTTCTCAAATTATCTTGATTAACTTTTCAATAGGATCTTCCATAGAATTTGAAAATCTTGCTGCTTTGAGTTTGTATTCTTTTTTTGATGATTTGAAAATTTTCTCTAGAATTTTGACAATTTTTTGATGATCTGTTTCTCTTTTAACAAGATTATTTTTCACCAGATATTTCTCAATTATATTTGGTACGGCATTGTATGAAATTGTAGGTATTCCAAGTATTGCAGATTCTCCAGTCATAGTTCCACCAGATCCAATAAACACATCTGTATTTTCTAGTAACGTTTTACCATCATATGCCATTTTCAAAACTGTAACTTTATCTCCAAATTTTCTCTTGAGATTTTCTCTTTGGTTTTTGTATCTAGCTAAAATCACAATATCTTCATCAAAATTTCTTATAATTGCATTAATTATTGGAATGCTCTTGTTTTGTTTTGAGGCATATGCGGCTTCTTCTTCTTCAACTCTAATCAAAATATTTTTTTTATTTTTTTTAAACAAATTGGATTTTTGAACAATTTTCCTTTTGATGGTGATATGTGCATCAATTGCTTTGTATGAAATTATATTTTTTTGATCGATTCCATACTTTGAAAACTCTTTTTTGGGAATTATCCATAGTATTAGCATCTTTTGAATTAAAGGAACAGTCAATCTCATAACTGCCTCTGCATGTGGACTATCACAAAATGCAATATGTCTAATTCCTAACCCAAATGAAATTCTAGCTGCTTCTGGGGAGCAGAAACTGATTGTCAACTCTGGCCCAAATTTCTCAATTATAGGAATCAGTTTTTTCACACGAAGATTACTTGCCTTTAACTTCTTAGATCTTTCAATTCCACCATGTTTTCCTGCATAAATTAGACTAAATTTCCTGATTTTTGCCAAATTTGACACTTCTTCATACGATCTAGAGGTACACAAAATGCGATGCTTTTTGGATAGTTTCTCAATTATTGACTCTGCAAATAGTAATTGTTTTGGAGTAAGAATATCAATCCAAATTTTCAAACATTTTTCATCATTTTTGCAAGTTCAATAAGTTTTTCTTACTCTATTACCTAGCCAACTGCAATGGGGGGAGCAAAAGTTGTTGTTTATGGACTTAGCACCGAAGGATATTCCATTGCATCTCAAATGGCAATCAAGGGTGCAGATGTGCATATTATTGATGAATCAACACCATCAGCAATATCTCTCAAAGCCGAAATAGCAAAAACATATCCAAATGTCTCCTCACTCAAAGAAGATGAACCTCTCCTGGCAATGGAGCCAATTAATGTAGCAATTTCAAAGGCACAATATCTCTTCTTTACTCCTAGAATTCGAAAGACAGGACAAGATATCAAAACTGAGATACATTCAAAATTCAAGGATGCTACGAGTTCTCTTAAAAAAAATAGCTCTGTAGTTTATACACTTCCAACAGGATTTGGTGGAAATAATGAAAACATCTCACTTTTAGAACATATAACAGGATTAGAAGTTGGAAAACAAATATCTTATTTTTATTATCCATTACAAGATATTAACGAGCAACCAAAAATTATTGGATCCTACAACGGTAAAGAAGATCCAAAATTAGCAGAACTCTTAACCACATCAAAAAAAGAAAAAAAATTTGTAGCAATCTCATCGTCTGAACATTTTCACGCAATTGACGTATTATCTAGATTTTCAAGTTTGTGTAGTATTCTTGAGGTATGCAAATTTACAAAAGATGAGATTACAAAAAGAGATCTTTCCTCAGATGAATTCCAAGAAATTTACCTAGACAACATGGTCAGCGGACTATTTGATTTAAAATCACTAGGCTCATCATTTGAGGGTACAAACACGCTCATGTATCTTATCAATGGAAGTGTCAAGGGAATTGATGGATATATCAAACGACTAATTGATGAAATTCGATCTACACTAAAGAAAAATGATCTTAAAGCAAGTAGAACAAAAATTGCTCTTTCTTGGACACTTGATCAACATGAAATGCGTGGAGATAAAATTGAAATGCTTCAAAATTTAACTTCTAAACTACGTGATTATATTGGCGATGTTGAAGCTTATGAAGATCCAAACTTTGATTTGTTTCATAGCGATAAAACCACAATAGTTGTAACTTGCTCAAAATCGGATTTTGAAAATATTCAAAAAACTAAACAAGATTCAGATCTAATTATTGTAAAGGCAAACCCCTTATGCGAAACTATCCAATAAGAGTATAAATTAGCTTAACAAATATTCTGGTTAAAATGTCTAATGAAAACAATTCAGAATCCAGTTTAGAAAATCCAGATGAATCATCTATTGAAGAATTGGAGAATCTACTAGAATTAGAAAAACAAAAAGTCATTGATTCTGAAGAAAAAATTAAACATATCTTAGCTGATTACCAAAATCTTACCAAAAAAGTAGAGTCGGACATTGAAAGAGGTATAAATTCAAAACTCGACGAGTTTATGTTAGAATTTTTAAAAATTCATGATGATTTTGTTAGAGCTAAAGAGGCATTTTCTAAAAATAAGATTGATACAGTAGGATTAGATTCTATTTTGAAAAATATGGATTCTCTTTTATCAAAATATAATGTAACTCCAATTGATGCGATAGGAGAGATCTTTGATCCAAATCTTCATGAGGCTATTTCAATTGTTAATGATACTGATCTTGATGAAAATACCATAACCAAAGAAATCAGGAAAGGATATATTTCTCATGAGAGGGTGATTAGACCGACGCTAGTAGAAATTACAAAAAAAGGATGAAATAATATGGCTAAAGTAATAGGAATCGATTTAGGAACGAGTAACTCGGCTGCTGCAGTAATGATGGGTGGTAAACCAACCATAATTCCTGCAGCTGAAGGCGCAACAGTAGGAGGAAAGGCATTTCCTTCAGTTGTAGCATTCTCAAAAGATGGCGATCTTTTAGTTGGTGAGCCTGCCCGAAGACAAGCAGTAACTAATCCTGATAATACAATTGTAGCTGCAAAACGAAAGATGGGCTCTGAACATACATTCAAAATTCAAGATAAAGAATACAAACCTCAACAAATTTCTGCTTTTATTCTTCAGAAAATAAAGAAAGATGCAGAAGCTTTCGTAGGCGAAACTGTAGAAAAAGCAGTGATTACTGTTCCTGCATATTTTGATGATAACCAACGTCAAGCAACAAAAGATGCTGGTACTATTGCCGGACTTGATGTAGTAAGAATAATCAATGAACCAACTGCAGCATCACTTGCATTTGGATTAGACAAGGCAAAACAAGATATGAAAATTCTTGTCTTTGATTTTGGTGGTGGAACATTAGATGTTACTATTATGGAAATGGGTGGTGGTGTCTTTGAAGTAATGAGTACTTCTGGTGATACACAATTGGGTGGAACTGATATGGATAAAGCTGTAATTGATTACATTAATGACGAATTCAAGAAAAAGGAAGGAATTGACCTTTCACAAGATAACACAGCTATGACAAGAATTAGAGAAGCAGCAGAAAAAGCAAAAATTGAACTATCAACAGTAATGGAAACTGACATTAACCTTCCATTCATTGCTCAGGATTCTTCAGGTGCAAAGAATCTTGAATTAAGAGTTACTCGAGCAAAATTAGATGAACTTATTGGACCAATTGTAGAGAAATGTAGATCCTCAATTGACAAAGCCATACAAGATGCAAAACTATCAACATCGGATATTAATAAAATTGTCATGGTTGGTGGTCCAACAAGAATTCCACTAGTCAAAAAATTTGTTGGTGAAGTTGTAGGAAAAGAACCAGAATCTGGAGTCGATCCTATGGAAGCAGTAGCAATGGGTGCAGCAATTCAGGCAGGAATTATTGCCGGAGATGTTGCTAGTGATATTGTATTATTAGATGTAACACCATTAACTTTAGGAATAGAAACCCTAGGTGGCGTAAGGGAGCCATTAATTGAAAGAAATACTACTATTCCAACTTCAAAAAGTAAGGTGTTCACAACTGCTGCTGATAATCAAACGGCAGTAACCATACATGTTGTTCAAGGTGAACGACCAATGGCTACAGACAATGTTTCTCTAGGAAGCTTTAACCTCACTGATTTACCACCAGCACCACGAGGAATTCCTCAAATTGAAGTTAAATTCGATATTGATGCAAATGGAATTATCAATGTAACTGCAAAGGATCTTGGTACACAAAAAGAAGCAAAAATTACCATAGAGTCGACCTCAAAATTATCTAAAGATGAAATTGAAAAACTAAAAGAAGATGCAGAAAAATTCTCTGAGGAGGATAAAAAGAAGAAGGAAAAAATTGATCTTAGAAATGAAGCTGAAAGCTACATCTACACAACTGAGAAATTAGTAAATCACAACCTTAAAGATAAAATTTCCCAAGAACAAGGAATCAAAATCACTGATTCAGTAAAAGAAGTCAAAGAGTTTCTAGACAAGGAACCTGAAGAATTAAAATCAAAACTTGATTCTCTAAAGGCAATTGTCAATGAAGTTACAACTGAACTTTACAAAAATGCTGCTCCTCCACCAGGAGCTGAAGGACAACAAAGTGCAGGAGAAGGACAACAAAACACCTCTCAATCATCTAGTGATGAAACAAAAAGTAACTAAGTCTACAAATAGCTCGTTATTTCAATTATAATTAAGGGATATCAATGTCAGCAAAACGTGATTACTATGAAGTTTTAGGAGTTTCAAAAACAAGCTCTTCGGATGAAATCAAAAAACAATACAGAAAACTAGCTTTAAAATTTCATCCAGATCGTAATCAATCAGCTGAGGCAGGTGAGCATTTCAAAGAAATTTCTGAAGCATATGGTGTTCTATCTGATCCTGAAAAACGTAAAGTGTATGATCAATATGGTCATCAAGGAGTAGACGGAAGATACAGCAGTGATGATATTTTCCAGGGAGCAAGAGGTGACTTTAGTGATTTATTTGGAAGAGGTGGTGGCGGATTTGACTCCATTTTTGAATCAATTTTTGGACGAGGAGGATTTAGTTCCAGACAACAACGTGGTTCTGATATTCTTTATGAAACCTCAATTACCCTTGAAGATGTTTTACATGGCAAAAAAATGGAAATTGAACTACAAAAAGAGATCAAGTGTGATGGATGTAATGGTTCAGGATGTAAACCAGGCACAAACAAGAATACTTGTTCAGCTTGTAATGGCCAAGGTCAAGTTCGTAAAAGCCGAAGTATGGGATTTGCATCTTTTGTTACAGTTGAGCCTTGTTCAACTTGTCAAGGCCAAGGCTCTATTATAGAGACTCCTTGCAGTGAATGTAAAGGAAAAACAAAGAAAAAAGGCACTAAAAAAATATCATTTGATATTCCAGCAGGTGTAGATTCAGGAGATTACACAATTCCAAATGAAGGAAATGAAATCCCTGGAGGAGTAAATGGAGATTTAATTGTAAGAATTAGAGTTCAGCCTCATCCTCAATTCAAGAGAGATGAGAGGGACATCTTTTATGATCAAGATGTCTCCATGGTTGATGCTGCTTTAGGACGTGAGATTGTAGTTCCAACTCTAGATGGTACTGAAAAAATCAAGGTGGAATCTGGAAGCCAACCTAATACTATAATAAAACTAAAAGGAAAAGGCGTTCCTCATCTAAATTCTAGAGGAAGAGGCGACCAATATGTTCGAATTGTTGTAAATATACCAAAAAAACTCAATAAACATCAAAAAAGTCTCTTAGATGAATTTCAAAAATCACTTGATTAAATAAATTAAAAAAATATTTGTAAATTATTTGAAGAAACCAATTAAATGCTCTTAAGATCGTTATTTTTCGATTTTTCGAATTATTACATGATGCCCATTTCTAACATGAGTTACATGACTTGTTTTCATCAACTCACTGATTTTATCTTCTGTGTAAAATTTTATGTTGTATCTTCCAAGAACTTTTTTGCAATTATTACAATATACTTCGCTAAATTCCATTTTTCAAACATTTACCTTTTTGTTAGTTTGACACTAAAACAGTATAATAAAGAAACTTATTCTAGATTTCAAAATTCCAGATTGCGGGAGTCGCCCAGCCTGGTCAACGGCGTAAGGTTCAGATCCTTATCTTCTAGGAGTTCGTGGGTTCAAATCCCACCTCCCGCACTACATATAGAGTGGAAATACTTAATATTTTGACATGTGGAGAAATATTGTTCTAAAATGATTCCACAAGAGATCCAAGAAAACATCAACAGCAAGTCAGTCAGGAACTTCCTAAAGGGATTTCATTCAGAATCACAAAAGAGTCGTACTGTAAAAAGCTTGTGCAGTTCTTGGAATTTCACAATGACATGACAGCTGACAAGTTACTTCAAAAGGCAAAAAAGAATCCCAAGAGGCTGTTCAGCACATGATTATAGATTACATTGAGGAGCGCAAGTCCAAGGTTAGCGGTTCTACCCTACAGCAGACAAGAGCTGCACTAAAGCACTTTTTTGAGATGAATGACGTTGAAGATGGAATAAACTGGTCAAAGATATCCAAGATAATCCCACATGCAAAAAAGACTGGCAGTGACAGGGCACCTACAATTTTTCCGTCAACTTCGGCTACTTTGATTACATAGTTTGAGTCTGAACTGATTTCCCTGAATCTCTGTATTGCATCAGAAGGGTCAATGTCTCCGACCGTTGTCAATGATTTTAAGGATTCAAGAAAGCCATTTTCAAGGTCTTTTTCTTCCAAATCTCTGATAATAGATTCATTCACAAATCGTCAAGTCTTATGCCATAATTAATAATTCATAGGTTTTAAGTATCTATTAATTTCAAACGAAAAATGCAAAAAGTAATTTTATCACAATTTATGTTGTACAGCATATAAGTAATCCAATGATAGTATGTAGAAAATCTCTTAACTGTTTAGAAACATAGTACAGGCTCATCAAAGTCAAAAAAATGATAACATATTGTTTGTTTTGTTAACATGTAATGAGACAAAAAGAAATGGTGTAATAAAAGAGCTCAAAAGCAACCGTATATTTCAGTTGTAATACATGTTCTAGGAATCTATGATGTTTTGGTACAAGCATTCCACATGAGCAACTAAAGAACATGGTAAATACAAAGATCAAATACATCAATGGCGTCAATTCCACCTTGACCAATCGACTGGTTAACAACCAAACTTCATTTTAGTGATTTGATTTGCAAAATTTGCATTTAAGCATTACATTAGATTCTCTTGACATTTCTTATCTCTGCAAGATATGCCCTTGTTTGGGTCCCTTTTGGTCTTGTTCTCAAGGTCATTCCACAACATGGGCACTTTTTTCCATCCCAATTCACAAAGACATCGCATATTGAGCATCGTTTCTGCCCGTGTTCATACCTACTGCCAAATTGGCCAGGTTTTTCTGCCTTGTACCTAGTGCAGGTTCCCTTACAGACCATATGACAGAAAGCAAAATCAGCATGTTATGAATCTAAGCATGACCTATACCTGAAATTCAGATCGATCTTTAAATGACATAATAGATGCCTAGGGCAGTGGTTTTGACAACTAACGTTGTGGATTTGTTTGCTTTTGACATGCCACTGTCCAATCTTATTCAAGTATTAACTGAGTAATATTGATCTGAATGAGTTTCAGACACATATAGAAAAAATAGATTTAACCAGAATCTATCTTCGTCTTGTGTTCTTAGAATTGGTTTTTCTGCTTGTTGTCTTTGGTTTTGTTTTTGAAGTAGCACGTCTTTTGTCGCTAGTTGTTGATTTTTTTCTGGTAGCAGCTGGATTTTTTGTTTTTGAAGCAGTTGATTTTTTCCTTGTTTTAATCACTTTTTTGTAGGCGAAGCTGATTTTGATACAGTTTTTGTTTTTGACGTAGTTCTAGATTTTGGTTTTCTATGAATTATGGGTTCTAAATCCCATGATTCCCAATTGAATCCATGAATAAATCAATACATAATGAAAATTATCTACAATTAAATAAGAAAAAGTCACAAAAGACAACAGGATCGAAAAGAACACCTGGTCAAAATAGAATGTGGCTAAGAAGATAGTAGGATAGTACTTGTTGCATGCATGTATTGAAACTCACACCATGAGGGACATATGAGGATATAAAATTGACGATTACGAGAATACTAAATTTCTGGATACTGAAAATCAACATAACGATCAACTAAATCAAATTTGGTTTACTTGCGTGACTTAAAAGATAATCTCTGACGCATGACATGGGGCATTTTTTTGAAAAGAACTGGCAACGTTCCTCATCACACTCTACAAGCCAAAAACTGCGTCATCTGATGCGCAAGGAAGCCCCACTAAAGCCAAGAATCATAGAGGCAATAAAGCAGCTAAATATACCTTTGACCAAACTAGATTCCATGTACCAAAAGATGCAACAGCAAAACCAGTCAGTATTTGAGAAGATTATAGATGCACAAAAAAATAATGAGATGCAAAAGGCATCAATCCTTGCCACCGAACTTGCAGAGATGCGCAAGCAAGAAAAGATGATAGAAAACGCAAGGCTTGCACTGGAGAAGATCAAGCTAAGACTGACAACCGTGGAAGACTTTGGTGAGGCAATGATAGCTATGGAACCTGCGGCATCCATTGTAAGTTCACTAAAACCATCCCTTGATAGAATTATGCCTGAGTCAGACGGAGAACTAAATCAAATGAGTGAAATGTTAGGTGAGATGATGACTGGTACGTTAGGTGAAAGCAACACAGATCAGTTTGATGTAAATGCATTGTCAGGAGTAGAGATGGATTCCATACTGCAAGAGGCAAATGCCATGCTAGGAAAAGACCTAGAAGAGAGACTTCCAGATGTGCCCTCTGAAGTAAATACAGAATCAGACAACAATGCCAAAACTACGGCAGTATATGACTGAGCAAACCAGATAGAATTTAGTTAGAAAAACGATCAAACTTGTCCATTAAATTCAACTTGGTTTGCTAAATCAGAATTTTCCATATCATATTATGATGGCCAATTTTGGACAAGCATGGAATAGACCTCCCACAGAAGGACTTGGAGATAAGATTTCAGGCATGTTCAAAAAAGAGGCACCACTCAAACCACGTGTGGAGCATGCAATAAGAGGTCTGAACAGACCAATATCAAAATTAGACAGTACTTCTAGTCAGTTAAATCAAAAGGATGACAAATTATTTCATAGAATTGTAGAAGCTCAAAAAAACAAGGATATGCGTACCAGCAAAATCCTGGCAAACGAGCTGGCACAAATAAGAAAGACAAACAAGATGGTAGGAAACATGAGAACTGCAGTAGACAGGACACAGTTAAGACTATCTACTGTAAGCACTATAGGAGATGCGATTGTGTCTATGCAACCGGCAGTACACACGATGAAGGCAGTCGTTCCTGCAATGAACAGCATAATGCCTCAGGCAAGCCAAGAGCTAGAATCTATGGGAAACATGCTTGGAGACATGATGCCTGGTACACTAGGTGATGATTACTCCTTTGGGGATTCTGGAATGTCATCACAGGAGACTGATGCTATATTAAGTGAGGCGGCGGCGGTTGCAGAGACACAGATAGGTGACAAGTTCCCTTCTGTTCCAGCAAGTGCAGGCAAGTCAATGTATTCAACTGAATATTGACAGGTTTTAGGAAAATATCATGTGTTGAATATTTCTAGTTCTTCTTCTATTTCTTTCTGAACATTATTGAGATTGATTTTGGAGATTTACTTAAATTGTATAGTCTGTCATGCATCTTGCTAGATTGCTTCTAATGTTGTCTAGACAATTGTTCATTCGTGTATGTGTTGTGAAGTCATAACACGCATACACGTAGTTAATTTAAAAAACCTAAAAAATAAAAAAATGATTTGTGTTCCTGCTTATTGGAACGGATCGATGAATGGACAGTTTACGATATGATCGCTATCCATTGGCCTTGCAATACCTATGTCTATTAGACCAGCTTCTTTGTATGCATTGATGTCATCTATGGTTTCAAGCAGTTGAGCATTTGCAGGATCAGCCCATCCTATCATGAAGATTCTCCACATTGGACTATAGTTTTCATCACCTGGTGCTCCAGCTGCAATGCCTGGTTGAAATCCCAAAGGACCCGTGCCTGCAAGGCCATCTTTGAACTGAAACAGATCAACCGCTGCTGAATTTGCAATCAGACTGGCAGATGTTGGCGCGTCCACTACTCCCATCATTCCAGCTGGACCGCTTGGTGTTGCATCAGTTACGATATAGTAGATGGTTCTACCGTCTGGACCCCAGCCTCTATGTGCAATGAAAGTTACCGTCTTTTCTTCCGTATTGATATCAAGTACTTGTCCTCCTCCATAGGGTGTTTCGTCAGTTAATGTCTTGTCTTCTTTTACAATCATCTGACCTTCTGGCCAAACAATTTGTGGCATGTTCAAAACTACTTTAAGATCAGTAAGTGTGACATTGCCATTGTCTGCAGCTGCCATTACCATCTCTTCAGAATCAAGTAATCTTGGTTGTTTGCCCTCATTCCATGTGACGTGAACATGAGAAGTCAATGCACTGTAGATTTCTGGTTGTGCAGGTGTGCTAGTAAACACCTCTCCTTGGAATCCATGTACTCCGTCGCCTTCAATGCCGTTTGTAAACATGTATGTTTTTGATAGCGCCTCTGCCGGAGCATTTGCTAACAGGGGAGCTAACTCTACTTTCCAACCCTGATTTTCAGTGATTAGATCTGCGTGTGTTGGATCACTGGAATCGGTGATGATATAGTAAACCTCACCACCATTGTAGTATCCCATGTGCATAGGAATTTCGGCAGGAATGTTTGCTCTTGACATCTTGAGCACTGAGCCCATATCCTTAGATTCTGAAGTATCTCGTACTGTTGTTGTACTTGCAACTGTTTTTTCTTCTTCAGTTTCTTGTGTTACAGGTACCTCACGTTCTTGTGGAACAGGTCGTGGTGTTACGGTACTAGATTGAGCCTTTTGATCTTCTTCCCAACCTGCCCTGCCACCAGGATAGTCTTTACACAGAACATCTCCGCAGACTATTCCGTTATTTGCAGAACCGTATGAATTAGCTCCCACCCGCCCAGGCGCATTGGAGCCTTGACTTTTGGTGGTAGCATCTGCCTCAGTAAAGTAGTTTGAAGTCATACCTGCAGTAAACAGTGGTACTAAAGCCAGTATTGCCAAGTATTTTAGAGTTCTATTCATTGCTAAGAGGCATGGTTCTCAATTTAAAAGATTTTATCCAGATCAAAAAAGTAAATCTCTTTTCTAGTGTTTCTAACAAATTAGACCACTACCAAGTATTTGTTAAGAATATCTGAATTGAACTGTTTTATTCTATCTAATGTGAACTATTTTATTCTATCTAATGTGAACTATTGTCTAGTCAACCATTGCATAAATTACCATGGTCATACAATTGTCTTCTAAAAAGACCTCCAAGCCATCTATCTTTCCGCTCCACTGCTCAACCGTATCACTCACACAGGAATTTGAGAGTGCATCCATATACCCATTAAATACAACATAACTGCTTCCGTTAGAACCATATTTCTCTACAATCTCATCAAAGTTGACCTTGCCAAATGCCGCATACGCATTGTTTAGAACGTCATTTGTAAACTGCTTGTACTCTTGAATGTGTTGTTTTGTTCCAAGTATTGACTCATGCCCTGAAACAAACAACACGTCATCATCAAACATCTCTAACAGAACATCATGTGTTGCAAGATGTACTCCCATGTCTTGAGTTATCCCAAAGTTTTTGAATGGTGCTGCTTCGGGATGGAAAAAGTCTACAATCATTGCAATCTTTTGTTCTGGTGCATAAATTATGATATCTCCCTTGGAGTGAAAGTTGCCTATATGGTATAGCTCAAGGGTCTGGTTTCCAACTTTCAGTGTGTACTGTTCATCAAAGGATATGGTTGGAGCAGGTCTATTTGGATCGTTTTTCATCACTAAATGGCCTGCTGCCTGTTTTTGTGCAATTACTGTGGCATCTTCAGGAAATATCATTCCAGCTGCACCGATATGATCTGTGTGAGGATGACTGTATATCACATGGGTGACAGGTTCATCAGTAACATCTGAAATTGCTTGAAGATATTTTTTACCTAATGATTGTGGGGCATCAACTGCAATGACTCCTTGTCCCGTAGTCATAAACATTGTCTGGTAGGTTCCATCCATCAACCAATAAAGACCATCTGCAATCTCTGTAACAAAATATCCTTTTTGAGTGTCAATAATTGGTGGTTCTTTCGTATATTGTAAAACTTCTTCAGAGATTGGAGAAGAAATTGTTTTTTTGCATTCTCCCTCATATGCAAGTTCTGTACCTGAAACCTCTAGCATGCACATATTCCCATAGGTCTTGTTGTCAACACCGCATACTGGCATGTGCTCTAATGTGCATACTTGGCCAACTTGTGGTTGTGGTTCTTGCGGAATTTTCTTTTTCTTTTCTTTATCCTTATTGGTTCCTTTGGATGTTTTTTCAGATTTGGATTCTTTTTCTTCCTTCTCAATTTCAGAACATAATCTATCCCCACAAACCTTGTCTCTTGTGGCTGAACCATAGTTGCCACTTGCCACGCCCTGAGATTTTAAGGCCTCGGCATCAGGCAAAATATTCAACGGAGTGATTGCAGATGAAAGTAAAATCGTAATAACCAAAACAGAAAAGATCTCCTTTCTCACAGAAACTGATTGGAAACAGTAGAATTTAAGATATTTTATGAAGCCCTCTCAAATGATCTTTATTGTAACTGGAAATTATCATTTTAAAAAAACTGTTTAAATTATGGCTTAGCAAGCCAAGTTGAATTTAATGAACAAGTCATCGCCGTTATTTTCAAAAAATAGTCCATTTATATACTATAATTATCAAATCAGACAAGTAAATTAAAACTAATTTCATGAAATAACAACAATTGGTTGTCTAGTCTAATTCCAATCTTTTTCGTCAATTCTTATTTCCTTGACCTGCTAGCATTACTTTCTATGATGCCAAGAATCATCATCCATAACCTGCAAACGTCTAGTGGTAGTGCTTTTTGCATAGGGTACAGGTTATGATCATGGCAGATAATGGACTATTTTGATGAAAAAGAAGAGAACAGAGACCGGCATCAGCATAACATGTAGAAAAAATTGATCAACCAATTAAGATTTAACAAAAATAAAATGAAGAAACATACACTCAGGAAAACTAAAAAATAAACAGATGAAAAAGCAATTGATTATTTAAATAGCACAATAAACTTGAAATCATATAAACCAAATAATAAATTAAGAAATCCATGTCTAGAATTATATTTTATGATTTTTGGGACAAAAACCCAAAAAGAAAACCTCTGGCAAAGATTAGATCCCTAAATGAGATACAAATAATCAAAGACAAAACAAATAACGTATTACCTGACAAACTTGAAAACCAAACAATTCTTTTAAACGGTTTAAAATACAGAATTGTTCATACAAATAAAAAATTTAAGGAAAATTCTATTGCAAAACATCACATCACAGATGATGAAATTACGTACGAGGTAATAGTAGAGGTGCTAAAAAACTAGTGTTCTACCTCAGCTTTTTTGATGATAACGTTCTTTACAAATGTTGGAAAATATTTACAAGTGATAATCGTTTATCTATTTTTAATTTTTCTTCTCAAAGCTTTTACTAATGTTAAAGTCACCTAATGTCATTGTAATAGTGTAAGTTCCAGTCTGAAAATTAGAAATTTCATCTATGTAGTGTTCTAAATTATCCATTGAAATATAAGGCATCGCAAAAACAATTCCGTCAGGATTAATTAACCTTGTTACACTGTTAGTTTTTTGGTGCAGTGATAATGCACTTTTAGAATCTATCTCATAGGATATTCTTTTTTTTAAACCAGATTCACTATCTAAACTGATTTTAATTGAGAATGGATCTTTTGGTTCCTGAATTCCACCTGTGGTAAATTTGTATGAAGCTACTGCACGTATATCTTGATCATACACTGTTGGTGAATGAAAATATGTAACATCAATTCTACTTATCCCGGTGTAATAAAAGCGAGGATCAGATATATAAAAATATCCTGAAAACCATCCATTTGGTTCTACAGTTAAGTTTGGTACTACTTTGTTTCCATTAAATAAAATATCTACTGACCTGTTTGCTTTCTGAATAACAGGATCTCCAAAATCAAATTTGCCATATACATTAACCCTATCTCTAAACTTGTAATGATCCTTTTCAGTCCATACTACTAACTCATTAATTGGATATGCTTCTGGTAACTCTCTTCCTTTTTTGCTTGTATCCTCAAAAACAAGATCATAATAAAGCGAAGATAGGTCATTTAATGTCTCATCATTATCTTCGTAAATTCGGCAACAATAGTCTGCTTCTAATGGGGATATTTCTTTTTGAGGGTTTGGTGGATTTTTACATACTGATGGCAGATCTATATATTCACAAAACCAAAAATTATCCATAACAGGAATCTTTCTCCATCCTGTACACTCAGGATGGGTTGAAAATTGCCCACAAAAATTTTTACTAGCCGTTATACTACCATAAGCGCTTTTAATGTCTGTTGAAATAATCGGTGTAATCATAATAAGCATAATGACCATCAACAATGATGATGATAATACAGCAGATGTCCTCAATTAGATTCTCTCCATTTTTGATTTAGATCATCTATCACTATATTATTCGCCTGTAAGAACTTTGATGATGCATAAATCAAATCTCCTCTTTCTGAATACACTTCCATATTATACAGTTGATCCCCTGGTAGTATTACAGAAACATAACTATTGACAGTATTTTCTGTTGTTATGTCAGGTATATTATATGTCTCAACCTTCTTGATCAAATTATAAGATTCATCATATATGACCACAAGAAATTTCTGAGATCTAAAACTATCTGTAGATTCCTGTAAGATCCAAGCTGAGTTATTCTCGTTTAGTTTGATTGGGTATGTTTGTAATTTGTATTCATAACTTTCACCTCTGTCAGTAGAATAGGATATAGTAATGGGGATTGTGGTTTGAAAATATTGATGAGTTTCTTTGAAATAAAAAGATCTCGTATCTAGATCTATTGGAACGGTATAATGTTGTTTGAAGTTATCTATATTATTATAACTGTCGTCATCCCCAAATTGTATGATGACTTTAGGATTTGATTTTAGTACATCTAGTGGCAAATCAACTTTACCGGTAATCTGTATGTTTTGCTTATCTCTATCTCGGTTATATTCTTGAAATAATTCAGCTGATATACGTGGATTTGGATTCTCCCAATCACCAATATAGTATACTTTTTGCATTATGTTATTTTCAAGATTGTCAGTTAAGTGTGATAAAGTATCATGATAATTTAAAATTACGGTAACAGTGTGAATTCCATCAATTGCAGTCCATATGGGACCTGTTGTAATCTTTACTCCGTTATTTTCTCCGGGAACAATATCTGGGAGTATATCAATTTTAATTAAATCTCCATCCAAAAAATAACCAATTGTAACTACATCCGTTACAGAATTTGTTGATTGTGTACCTAGGTTGTATATTGAAGAGTTTATGCTAACTATGTCTCCCGGTACTAAATATCTTGGCTCCAACCATATGTTATTGAGGAAAGGATCTGCATCACCTAACATAAATGCAGATACATCCCCCGCAGGAGTTGCTAAACCTACTATCATAATCAAAAATACAAATTCTTTTAAAAATTTCAATCGTTAGTTTTAGTCCCTAATATCGCCTTAAAAATATTATTGACCTATAGTTAAGTAAAATTATTACTTTCAAATAGAACTACCTATATATTTCCTAATTAATTAATAAACAAGCTTTTTGAACCACAAATATTGAATTTATTTGTCAAAATAACTTTTACAGGATTTGTGTGCATGTTGATTGTTTTAGCAATTTACCCATTACAAAACAGTGTAGCTCAAACACTAAGTAATAACAGTAATGATATACTATCTTTCTCAAAAATAATTGAAAAATCAGCTAGAGAACAATATGAAATTTTTGGAAATATGGATGAAAGTTCTAGAATATACTATGAAAATAAATACAAAGATGAATTGTCTGAATTTACTTACAATGAAAATATTCATAGACTAGGATTTCTTAAAGGTGTAGATAATAATCAAGCAAGTGGTATAGCTAAAATTTTATCAGATAATGGAAAACTGTTTTTAAAACTAGAACAGTTTATAATTTCAGATAACCAGATAAATGAATCAAGTAATCTTTCAACCTTTATCATCACTAATGATTATCGAGAAATCCCACTCGAAGGAAAACTAAGAACACATTCCGATTATAGTGAACATAAAATTCCAAACAATATTTCTCTAAATGAGATTAGATTAATTGAAATTAGAGATGATAATCAAAAAACAATTGTAAAAATTAAACTCCAAAATCCAAATTTATTTAATGAGTGGCTTTCAATCTTTCCTGAACAATTATTTTATGCAATACCTTTCACTGATGCTTCACCCATCACATCAGGACGTATAACTTTGTCTAATATGTCACCTGGTATGGATATTTGTTCTGTGGATTTCTATGATAAATCACGTAAGATTGGATACATAGAAGGTCAAAAAGGAATATCTACAGGGCGAGTTGAAACTGCCGTATTTGAAAACTTTCTTCAGGTAAGAGTATCTACATTTAATCTATCATATGACAAAAATGATTACATAAAACTGACTGAAGGACTTGATGGTTCAACTAAGATGGTGTCCAACCCTGATCCATATATTTTTCTAAGTGGAAATAATTTTTCAGACAGAATTGAGGTAGGTCAGCTTAATGACAAAAGAGGAAACCGAACTTTATGTGTGGAGATCAATACTGATACCTTACAACAACCTCTTTCAGATTATAATACACTACATATAGAAGACAAAAACAATGGAGCTGTTTTAGCAACCACAAATTTGAGGATTCCTTATCAATTTGTTGACACATCACCAGAACTATTTGTTGATTGGTTGCAACTATTTTTCATATGGGACCCACTGATCTTAATTTTAATGTTGATATTTCCACTTACTCTTGATTATATCATTTTGATATCAAAAATTATTGTAACCTTTGCGTCTAGAACAAAACATCAAATATTACATGATTCTTTTTATCACCCAAAAATTACAATTATGATTCCTGCTCATAATGAGGAGGCAGGATTAGAAAATTCTATTAATTCTGTACTGGGAACAGAATATAGCAACAAAGAAATTATTGTGATTGACGATGGATCTACAGATAATACGTATCTTATTGCTAAAAAATTTAGTGATCAAGGCTTAATAAAACTAATCCATCGCAATCAAGCTAGTGGTTCAAAGGCAACAGCACTGAATTATGGTTCTGTATATGCCACAGGAGATCTTATCTTATGTATGGATGGAGACACTGTAATAGAACCACAGTCACTTCATCGAATTGTTAATCGTTTTAAGGACGATGCTGTTATGGCTGTTGCTGGAAATGTAAGAATAGCTGGGGGGGATCCTGGCTCTGATGGAAGACCTGTTCATAATTTACTTACAAAACTTCAATCCTACGAATACCTTGTTGCAATGGAGTTGGGGCGAAGATTCTCTACTTTAGGATTTACAACTATAGTTGCAATCATATCTGGAGCCTTTGGAGTTTTTAGAAGAAATGTCTTTGAAAGTGTAGGAAAGTATGATAAAGATACAATAACTGAGGACTTTGATCTGACACTAAAAATGCTTAAACGCAAAGATAGTGGTAAAAATAATATCCAATTTTTAGGTGATGCAATAGCATGGACTTATTGTCCAAGTAATCTAAGCGCATGGATTAAACAACGAGAAAGATGGGCCTTTGGAGAGTATACTACCTTAAGAAAACATGGCATAACAAAAAGAAATTCACCCAGAACTCGTCCTACTAAACTAAGCATGTTTGTGTTTGATTTTGTTTTGAACATCCTCTTTGTTGCGTACGTCATTGGACTGGTATTCTTCTCAATATTTGGTGTTATTGATGTTCATAGCTTGTCTAATGTTATAATCTTAACTTCACTTTTGTTCATTATGATGGAATTTGCTACATTTTTCTTCTCAAATATTCTTTCAGCTAAGAAAAATTATCATCTTGTTTGGTTGGTGCCAATAATGGCATTATGTTATAGGCCATTACTGAAATTTATAATATTTAAGGCTAATCTAAAAGCAGTATTCAAAAAGGGCATTAAATGGAGCTAGTTTTTTGCAAAATTTTTTGCTATTACTGACAATGCATATAAAACATTAAAAGAGTGAAGATAATGAGTAACACAACATAAAAAAATTAGGAAATAATGAATTATCATGGAAAGCATACCACCTATTAAAAGACAACAAGAAGATATCGACATTGTTGAGCAGTTAAAAAAAAAGAGTATTGATATTGCTCAGCTTAATGCACTTGAAGATAATATTTTTAGTATTGACTCGATTTTAATAATTGAGGATAGTATTTCAGTTTCATCTACCCTTCAAAAGTATTTTTCTACTCTGGGTTTTAAAGAGATACATCTGGCAAGTACCGGAAATGGTGGATTGGCATATTATGAAAATTTGATAAAAGAAGAACAAAAAATTGTATCTATAGTGTTAGGTGACAGCTTAGGTGATATTCAACCAAAGAAGATGGTATCAAAGCTTTTTGAAATATATCCACGAGCGATAATAATATTGCTATCTGCATTAGAAAAATCAGACAAAAGGATAATAGAACTACTTAACATGGGAATTTATGATTATGTTCAGAAACCACTAAACTTAGATAGACTAAAAGAAGTAATTGAAAAAATAAAACAAGAAAAGAATATCATCACTAACAAACCTCAACAACAACCTGATACCAAAGAAAAAATAATTTCATTATTGACATATGGATTGCTAAGTAATAATCGTATTTCAGATATGTTAAAAATTGAAAAAAATATCATTGACAAAAATATAAGAGAATTGGAAACCTCAAGTACTATAAAGAATATTGGAACATGTAATGAACCTATATGTAATCGATGTTCGTCTTCTAATCTAGTATCTACTTTTTCTTGTCCTACCTGTAGTAGTAAAATTTTTTCTAAAGAACCATTAATTGAACATCATGAATGTGGCAACGTAGAACCTGCTAAAAACTATGTAAATGGTAAATGTTCTAAGTGCAGTAAAGAACTAAAAATACTTGGAGTTGATTACCAAAGGCTAGAAAATTATTATGTGTGCAATAATTGTAATGATAAATTCTCTACTCTAGATCATAAACTGGAATGTAATTCCTGTAGCAGTAGATTTGAAGTTAATCAAGCAAATTGGGCAGAAAGTAGATTATACAAGATATAAAGCCCAACATTTTGTTTCAATAGATAATATTTTACTTTTGAACATAAAGAAATTGTGGATGCAAATGTGAATATGATAAAACCAAATGTTTTGTTGCACATAAATGTTCTTATCGTGTTGAGCACAATAATAAAGAATATTAATGTTAAATTGATAGACATGTGGAATTGTATACAGTAAGTGAGACAAAATCAAATGATATAGGAGAGAATAGACGTTTTAATGATTTTCAACTATCTGAAATTGAAAATACCCTTAAAGAAATACAGTTAATTTCAGATGAAAAACGATTGGAGATTTATTTTAAGGCTAGTATTGATGATGTACTACAGGCTATTACCAAATCCAGAAATATTGTATTAAAAAATAAAACTGAAGTTGATGAATTACAATCAATCTTACAAGAAAAAAGTTATGAAAAAAGAAAAGCATCAATTGAATCAGAAAAAGCAGTAATAGAAAAAAGAGATTTACAGAAAAAAGCTGAAATGGCAAAAAGTGATCTGAATATAATAAAACAAGCTATAGAGAATATCACAAATATTGCTTCAAATCTTGATACAAATGAGGCAGAAATTGCTATAGAAGCTCTAAAACCTGCTCTAATTAGAAAGACTACCACAGTAGAACGATTAGAATCTGAACTAAAAGCAGCAGAAGAATTTACAAGTTTTTGTCTTAGTAAAAAAGAAAAGATAGATAAAGACTTTTCACAAGTCGAAAAATCATATAATACAAAATTGACATTAGTCAATAACTATAGTGTTAATTTAACTACTAGCATAAACCACATCCTCACATCATTCAAAGATTTAGTTGAGATATCAAAAAATGTCTTAAACTCATCCATATCTGCTGAACCCCTAGAAAATAATAACGATGATAATGGTAACAGTGTTGAATATGAAGAAATGACTCCCGCATAGTTTTTAACTTTTAGTAACACCAATGTGTAATAATGAATGTTATACAACGGTACGACATCAATTGTTTTGAATAACTCTAATAGAATGTACATCTTTTGTAAAACTTAATTGGTTATTGATTTTGTGCCACTAGTGATATTTAGTACAAAATTCTCCATACTTAATATTCTATTTACACAATTTAGCAAGTTCAAATCCTTCTGCGCCACGTGATGAATCTGGGAAGTTTATTATATAATTCTCGTAGTGATTCACTGCTTCAGTACAGGAATTTGTTCTCACAAGTATCTTTCCTTTTTCATGCCATGCCTTTTCTTCATTTGGTTTTAGTTCGATTATTTTTGAATAAATTAATTTAGCTTGTAACAAATTTCCATCATTTAGATAATTTTGCGCATCATCATAAAGAATATTGATTTTATCATCCAAGCTTTTTGGAAGTAGAGGAATCATAATAATTGTTAAAATTATTATTGATATACCAATTGCACCATAAACCATCAATTTTTTATTGATTATTATGTTTTCTGTAGGAAGTGATATGTCATCATAACCTTTACTCATTATTCCAATTATATACATATTTTATAAAATAAATGTTAGTAATCTAACATCAGTAACTGTTAAAATTCATTTTCCACATTTATCTAACTTCAAATCTTTGGGAAACTCTTTTCTCAAAATCTTTTGTATATTCTCAAAAAAACTTTTTCTGACGTTTTATCGTATGTTAAATCTATTTATAATTAACAAATACGTTTCATCATAATCAAAATATTACAATGAAAACTCAAAAAATGAAGTAATCGTAAAAGATATGATTGAACATTAACCAAAGTCTACTGGTAAACAATTGTAGATTTATTGGCATTTCATTCTACATATAAAAAGTAATTTAAGAGTTGTTAGCAAAAATTTTCTTTATAGTGTAATCAAATCTTGCATATGATAAAAACTACTTATGTTTCTTTTTAGATAAATGTTGTTTTTTTGTTTTCTTGTTTTGTGTTGATGTAGATTTACTACGTTTTTGTTTTGTATGCGATCTGTAAACTTTTCTTCTTATTTTACCTATCTCTTTCTTAAGATTAAATAACTCTTCAATAATTTGTGTGTGGCCTATATCTGATGTATCTGATGTGTTATATAGAAATTGATTTTTTATAGAAGCTAATTTAGATAAAATATTTTTAAATTCACTATTAGATTGAGTTTCAAACGTAGTTTGTTCAGCTGATTCTAAATCAATCTCTGCTTTGTGTGTACTTTCTATACTTGGAGTTGGTTTTGTCGATTGTGATTCTAATTCTTCAATTTGTTTTGTTAATTCCTCTACTTTAGCTAGCTGTTCTGGTGTAGCTTCCTCCTCCGTTTCATCTTCTATAGTTTGTTCAGCTGATTCTAAATCAATCTCTGCTTTGTGTGTACTTTCTATACTTGGAGTTGGTTTTGTCGATTGTGATTCTAATTCTTCAATTTGTTTTGTTAATTCCTCTACTTTAGCTAGCTGTTCTGGTGTAGCTTCCTCCTCCGTTTCATCTTCTATAGTTTGTTCAGCTGATTCTAAATCAATCTCTGCTTTGTGTGTACTTTCTATACTTGGAGTTGGTTTTGTCGATTGTGATTCTAATTCTTCAATTTGTTTTGTTAATTCCTCTACTTTAGCTAGCTGTTCTGGTGTAGCTTCCTCCTTAATTTGTTCATGAATAGTTTGAGAATTGACTTTTTTTAAGTTGGGATCATTTTTTGTTGCTTGTAAAAATTCTAATATTTTTTTTCTAGATGTTGGTTTTTTTATATGACTGTATAATCCTTTTCTTTTCCATTTTTCAATGAAATCAGGTTGTGTAAACCCACTAAAAAGTACAATTCTTTGATCTCGAAGAAAATTGTTCTGTTCAAATATCTCCAGAATTGTTTCTTTGGAATAGTTGTCAATAGGACCATCACACAATACTGCATCAAAAATTTTCTCTTTTAGCAACTGTATTGCATCGTCTATGTTTGTAACTGCAGAAATATTGACACTATCTTGAATTAGTGATTTTTCTAATAAATTGATTAAAAGTGTATTATTGTCAACCACTAAAACATTCAATGTATTATCAATTGGTTTACCACCAAATTCGTTGCTATGTCTAGCTTTTAGCATGTTATGGCTATAAACTACGAAGTAAATATATTATATTCTGTTGTTTCTTTATTTAAATCCCAAATTGTCGTTATTGTTATTATCTAATTCTTGCTTAAAGTAAATTATTTGTTCAAGATCCGTAATTTCTTTAAACATTGTTTCCTTTTTTAAATCGGTCATAAGTAGATTTATTATTAAAAAATAATTAAAGTCACGTTAAATTAATCTGACGTTTTAGATAAGATATTGTGTGAAATCTAGAAAATATCATCTTAACATTATAATTCAAAATCAGGTATTACATTTACATGATAGTCAATAAATGAAGCGTTTTTCTCAGATTGTCTTTTGTATATAATATCATAGGAGAATTCCATGCATCCGGACAGCATTATTGTTATAGTGTGTTTTGTATTGTCATCATTTTCAGGAAATTTGTTGCAAGGTTTGAATTGAATCATAAAATCGGAGGTAGGATGGACAGATTCATTCTGTTCTCGTTCTATGATGTTAAATTTACACGGTTCTCCATCACAGTATACCTTGTCAATGCTATATTTTTGAAGCATCTTCAGCTCTGATACATCCACATTTAGGATTCCAGCAGATTCATTATATTTGTATGAATCAATGACCAGATCTGTGTCTTTTCTGCATATCTCGTTGATTGACGCAGAGGCATATCTGCAGCATTCAAATATTGCATCTTCCTCGTATGTTCTCTTTTGTTGCATTCTGTTGCACATTTCCAGACATCTGTTTCTCATGTCAAGTACTATATCTGAGAATTCCTCTCTAAACTCAAAAAGAGGGATTGGTCTGAGTTGTTGTTGACTGTTGTAAATGCTTGCTTCTTTTCTTTTCCTGTTTATCGCTTGCATAAACCAATTGTCTGTTTTGGGTTCTGTCGGTCTATGATTTTCCAGTGTTTTTTGCAGTTCTGCAATGTATGCATGACATCTTGTCTCTGTACTTGCCACAAACGCAGTATGTCGTGTCATGTCTGCTATTGTATCCAAGACATACAGTACGTTCTGCAACATTCTTACTGCAGTTTGTGCATCTGAGGCAATCTGTGCATTTATTGTTGCCATCCGTGAAAATGACTTTTCTTTTTGTTGTAATGCTGTGTTATTTTCTATGTCTGGGGAAGAAATCTCTTGCAAATTTTTTGCTTCCTTCACTATCGTACGAAGTTCACGTAGGATTCTGACGTTTTTCTTTTCTTGGTTTTTGTGTTCTGCCTCAATCCTGTTTGTGATTACCCCTTCAACTTCCACAGCTGGAGTCTTGGCAAACATCGCAAGCATTGGCCTGATTATATTGTTGAGAATCTGGCTCTTGTTCATTTGGGTCTCTTTTGCGAATATATCCAAAATTACTGAAAGATCTGCATCAATGCTAAAGTTTAACCGTGTCTTTCCACCTCCTGCAGCTGATTTGCTTCTTCCATGGGTCATGCGCATAAATCATTCCTAGCTGTTCGTATTTTAGGTGCCTGTTTTTTCTTATAAAACGCTCACTATAGTATGTCATGAAAAAGCCAGTCATGACGATGACCATAATGCAAAGTGATCTAATCAATATACGGCAAAAAATACTTGAGCTTGGCTTTGAGATTGCTTCCTTTAGGAATGCATTACTGGCACACCAGGCCAAAGTCCGACGGGTATTGCTTGATTCTGCAAAAGAAGAAGAAAAGGAGGTGCCATACGATGAATGATAGTAATCTTCTTTTTGATGTGATAATTTTGGTGGTTTTGGGAGTAATTCCCTTGTTTGCAGGTGCGCTCAAGGGATACTCTGCAAGTGGAATCATCAGAATTCTGGCCAGATTTGCAGCTCCCACAGTTTCTGCAGTTGCAATAACCTTTGTTGTACTGTATCATCATAGTTTGCTGTTATTCCCACTGGAAACCATATTTGATGGCAATAATGGAATCAACCAAGAATATGCTATCATACCAATTGCAATTTCCTTTGTTGTATTGTTGTGGTTTTTGTTCTTCAAGTTGGTCTCGTTTGGAGAAAGTATTGGACAAGAAGAGGATGCAGGACTAAGAACAGACGGTACCAAGATAGCCAAGCAGGTGAACACAATCATCACGCCAACACTAGATGAATTTGCAGAAAAAATGCAAGACAGAACAGAAGAGAAACTGGAAAATTTTGCAATGAAACTAACTGATACCATAATCCCTGAAATTAAAAAAATTACAGAAAACCAGCAAAATATACAAGACAAAATATCTCAATTTAACATAAATGAAGAACAAAGAGCAACACACCAAAAGATACAAGATGAAAAGATTGATCAACTAATTGAGAGCCAACAAAAACAAAATGATATTCTCAAGACAGTTCAGCAATGGTTTGCACAGAATCCAAACCAGTATGAGATATTATTGTCACAAACTGAGGCACTCAATGCACAAAACAAGAAAATTTCTGATTCTGATAATGATGTAAGAAATATCCCAGATGATGATTCTCTGCAAATGACTCAAACACAGAGACTATTCTGACTACACAGGACGGCATTGCAAACCGTATCATAGGTCACAAAAAGCAAGAGGAGATGGCACAATATTTGCGAGATGTAGGTTTTGAGGTAACTGACGGCCATGGTGCAGGACAGCCTGATTTTATAATAAAAAAGAAGAGAATCATCTGTTATGATGTTGATGGTACTGGAGAAGAAAGTACTACAGAGATAGTTGCAGTAGACTCCAACAAATCATTTACGCTAAAGGATCAACCAAAAAGAAAGCAACGCAGAATCTCAGCTGATGACTGTGTGCCAGAGATCATCTTGGCCAAAAAGCTGCACATCCCAATGATCATTCTTGTAACAAACAGAAACAACAAAAGACGATGGGCTGCAAAGATACCCTATGAACAACTCAATGACAAGTGGAGTGGAGTTACAACCCCGGTAATGCTTGCACAAGATGATGCAGATTCTAAGCAAATAGCAGAAGAGGAATTTCTGAGTGTCTTGGCATCAATTGGTGCCAAAGTATGATGATATATGAACATCATTTCTGGGTACATTTTACAACTTTTTCAAGATATTATGTGACTGAAATTTACCTAATGATTTTTATACCATGGTATGCTATAGTATGCCATGGTACGAACCACAATCCAACTGGACAAAAAAACAAAGGATGTCTTGGAAAAACAAAAACTATACCCAAATGAGACATTTGATCAGATAATCCAAAGGCTGATTCAAAAAAGAGACTATGATGATGAACTCTCGCCTCAAACAATAAAAAACATTGAAGAGGCAATAGCAGACATCAAGGCAGGCAGAGTATACACTACTGAGCAGCTAAACAAAGAATTGGGACTATAATGACCTGGAGTGTCTTGTGGTCTTTTAGGTCAGTTAGGCAGCTAAAAAAATTAGATAAAAAACAAGCAAGAAGAATAAAAGATGCTGTACTGGAAATAACAGACAATCCGTTTGTTGCAGTAAGAAAGCTATCTGATTCTGCATTCTTTAGGATGCGTGTAGGCAATTATCGAGTTATTATGGATTTACAGCAGGGAAAGATGATAATTTTTGTAGTAGAAGTTGATCATAGAAGACGTATTTATGACTGAGATTTTCCAGAAGATAAGCCAATATTTTTGGCAAAACATATCATTGCAAATAATATTCCATAATTCAAAATTAACCTAGATGCTTGCAATGTTTTCTAAAACTGCACCAAACTACTCAAAACTACTCTAAACTGCACCTTTTATTATATAGAAAATCTCTTAACCATTCAGAAACATAATAACTACAAGCTTGTCAGAGTCAAAAAACAACCGCACATCGTTTGTTTTGTTGACATGTAATGAGACAAAAAGAAACAGTGTAATAAAAGAGCTCAAAAACATACCGTGTATTTCAGATGTAATACCTGTTCAAGGAATCTATGATGTTTTGGTACAGGTAAGCATTCCACATGAACAACTAAAAAACATGGTACACACAAAGATCAGATACATCAATGGTGTCAATTCCACCTTGACCCTGATTGGTTCAAACTAGATTAATTTCAGTATACTAAAGAATAATGAGAATCACAGTATTTCACATTTTATCTTCTGACATTAATACAAAATTTGTTTGTTATACATCAACAGTTCAATTTCAGAGATTATCTTTTCGGCATTTTCCGATATTTTTTCAAGAATTAAAAAATAATGGTTTTTGGATATTGTTACTCTATCTTGATTTTGGTAGTCTTTGGCTCTGGAGTAGGCTTTTCCTTTGGAATCTCTACTGTCAATATCCCATTGTTTAGTTTGGCTTTGACATCAGATGACTTTACCCTGTCAGGAAGAGAAATCCTTCTGTGAATTGATACTTCGCTGTGTTCTTTTTTGATGTATTTTTTCTTCTTTTCTTCTTCAGATTCCTTATGTTCGGCTGAGATGTCAATATAGTCATCACCTACATTGAGGTTTATCTCTTCTTTTTTTATTCGGGGCATGTCTGCAGTAACCACAAATTTGTCTCCCTCATCTACCAAGTCACATGCTGTTGTGGCCTCAAACAGATGAAGTGGCTTTGCAGCAAAGGCAGGAGCAAATGCATGTTCAAAATCTCTTTTGAAATTATCAAAGACTCGATCTAATTCATCAAATCCAGAACGCCAAAATGGCACAATCTCTTTTTTCTCTTTGTCGTTGTTTTCGTTATTAGTCATTAAGCAGCGATATATCAAAAAGCAGATTTTTACGTATCGCATATTTTCAATTTTGATTTTTACTTTTTATCCTGGATTTATTACCAAAATCCACTAGTCTCATGAAATATGGTTGCAACACTCATTCATATCAGACATTTACAATGATGAAATGTCAGTAAACCTGTCATATTATATCTTAGTCACGGAAACGCAATACACGGCATACCAAAGTACATCGCATTGGGTTAACACCCTACGTTTCCGTGCGTTGCACTAAACCAAAGTTCAATGCAGGACACACTACACAAAAATCATAATTAAATACACATGCAGATTATCAATTTTGGTTTTCTCAGTTCTCTTGTGCTTGTTGTATCACAAATGACAATCGTAACATCAGAATAAATACAACATTGCAGAAAACCAGAAACCTAAATGTCACAACAGATTGGAACCACTTCAGAAGGAGTTCCTGTAATTTTACTAAAGGAGGGAACAAAACAATCTCATGGACGTGATGCCCAACGAAACAACATCAGAGCTGCAAAGCTTATTGCAGAAATAATTCAGACAAGTCTTGGTCCTAGAGGAATGGACAAGATGTTAGTTGATTCATTGGGAGATGTAACTATCACTAATGATGGTGCAACTATTCTCAAAGAGATTGATGTTCAACATCCTGCTGCCAAGATGATGGTTGAAGTTGCAAAGGCAACAGATAGTGAGGTGGGAGATGGTACAACATCTGCAGTAGTTCTTGCAGGAGCGTTGCTTGAAAAGGCCGAATCATTAATTGACGATGAAATTCATCCAGTAATCATTGCAGATGGCTACAAAAAGGCATCAAGAAAGGCAGTAGAGTTTTTATCTGAAATCACAACAAGTATTGATCCTAAGAACAAGGATATTCTAGAAAAGATTGCAAACACCTCAATGCAAACAAAACTTGTATCCATAGAAGCAACAGATCTTGCAAAGTTGGTGGTCGATGCATCATTGAAGGTAATTGAGGAAAAAAACGGTGCATTCAAAGTAAACTTGGACAACATAAAGGTGGAAAAAAAGACAGGAGGTTCAGTTTCAGACAGTGAGCTTGTAAGCGGTATCGTACTTGACAAAGAGATAGTTCATAGTGGCATGCCACGAAGAATCGAGAATGCAAAGATTGCGCTAATCAACGATGCACTTGAGATAAAAAAGACAGAGTTTGAGGCAAAACTGAACATATCGTCTCCCAACCAGATAAAGTCATTCATGGAAGAAGAGAGTCAAATCCTAAAAGACATTGTAAGCAAGATAAAATCAACTGGTACTAACGTGATTTTATGCCAAAAGGGAATCGATGACATCATTCAGCATTACATGAGCAAGGAAGGAATGCTTGCAGTAAGAAGAATCAAGGAAAGCGACATGACAAAGCTTGCAAAAGCCACTGGGGGCAGAATAGTAGGGAGAGTCGATGATCTAACAGAATCAGATTTGGGTTCTGCAGACAATGTTGAGGAAAAAAGAATCGAAGAGGACAACTGGGTATTCATTGAAGGATGCAAGAATCCAAAGGCAATAAGCATCCTTGTGAGAGGTGGATCCCAGAGAGTAATAGATGAGGCTGACAGATCAATGCATGACGCATTGATGGTTGTAAAGGATGTAATTGAAAAACCAAAGATTGTTTATGGAGGAGGCGCACCCGAGGCATTTATTGCGCTAAAACTAAGAGAATGGGCAAAATCGTTGTCTGGAAGAGAACAGCTTGCAGTTGAGAAATTTGCAGATGCCATGGAATCAATCCCTCTTGCACTTGCAAGAAATGCAGGAATGAACCCTATTGATGCAATTACACAACTTAGATCAAAACAAAGTGCAGATGAAAGATTTACGGGAGTTGACGTGGTTAATGGAAAAATAGCTGATTTTGAAAAATTGGGAATAATAGAGCCAGTAAAGGTCAAAGAGCAGATAATAAAATCTGCCACAGAGACTGCAAACATGATACTGAGAATAGACAATGTTGTAGCATCCTCCAGATCTTCTATGCCACCTCCTCAAGGAGGAATGGGCGGAATGCCACCTGGAATGGGAATGGAATAGGCAATCATAACAAAGAATCTGAGAATATGATGTTCTTTGATTTGTAATGAATCTCATGACATCTTGCTTGTCATATTCATTTAAAATTAGAAACACGGTAACAAGAAATTAAGAAAATGGATTATGTGCTTATGATTGGAGTGGCATTAAGTGGCAAAACCACCTATGTTAGGTCCAATTTTGATCATGAGGTAGTTAGATTATCATATTTTGACAATATCAGGAAAAAAGAATTAGAGTACATTGAAGAATGCCTCAAAGAAGGAAACAGTGTTGTGGTAGATGATACAAACCTCACTCAAAATATACGAAAACAGCACATAGACCTTGCCAAAAAATACAATGCCAAGGTAATTGGAATTTTTATGAACACATCTATTAGTTTGCTTCACCAAAGAAGAACGAGAAGAAACGAACAGTTTCCACTAGTTGTAATAAACAAGCAGCTAAAAGAGCTTGAAACACCAACAAAGGATGAAGGGTTTGATGTATTGATTGTGAAAAAAGACTATGTCCAGCCAAGAGATACATAGTTCTTAATTTTCTATTAATCAACATATTAGATCATCAATAACTACAAAAAATTAACAAGATGGAGTTGGCATAAAATTACTAATATCTTATTTATGATACAAATTCTCCCAGCATTAGTCCTATCCAATATGCAATAGTGGCAGCAATAGAACCTACAAGCAAAGAGGAAAGATCGCTTTTGATCAAGTTTTGTTTTACTACTTTTCTCTTTACTTCATTGACAGGACCATTAGATTCAGGAGAGAACAAGTTATAGATCTATTATTACTTGGATTTTCAATCTAATTCATCCAGATATACTTTTTCAGTTTCTAAATCAGATTCCATTTTGATGGGTTCAAAATTAGTTTGCTTGCATTGAGGACATTCAATTATTAATGTAGATCCTGCCTTTTTAGAAAATACATTTCCACATGATTTGCACACCCGTAGTTCATTTATTGATACCATAAATAAATGAGAAATTTCATCCTTAAATTGTGTATTGTAAGAACTCATTTTTGAAAATTGATTTTGTAAAACTGAATTATCTTTTCAAAAGTTTATTTTTTCATACTTTTCAATTATATGTTTACTGGACACATCTATGAAATTTTTGAAAATCAATAATAGTAATATCATAAACGTTACATCATCTGGAGAATCCAACATCCAGCTACAGTCACGATGTTAGCTGCCTATGCAATAATTTAAAATCAACTAGATGAGCTTAAATCGGCATTAATCAAGTTACGTCCGCATTTAAAGCCAGACAATATGATTATGTTGTAAAAATGAAAAAATGCAAACACTGTGACAAGGATTATTCGTCAAGACAGAGTGAGTTTTGCAGTTTGGCATGTGCTGTAGCTTTTGGTTTTGAAAATAAACCGAAATGACATTTCTTGATTAATCCTTGAGAACTTGATTTTATACTGAAGAAAGTCAAATACAATTCTCCTTAAATATCAGAAAAAATTCATTTTGGCCAAGCGCTGGAGGAAACGAGTATTGAACCATTCAAAAAACAGTCGTTGCAGTGATTGTGCAAGAATGAGGTGTGTGGATGGTTGTGAATGCGAATGCCACATAGGAAAATGGAAGTGAAGCCAAAGACATCTCACTATTGCAGGGTCCATAAAGCTAATTTTCTCCAACCAGACTGACCTTACTGTCAGCAGTCCCATGAACGAGGACTGGGAATAAAAGTTGCATAGAACCAAAATAAAATCAACTACTTGATTTCATGTAGATTCAACACAATATGCTTTTCATATATTAAAACTGTAAAACTATGATAGACAGACACTCTATGAAGTCTAGATCAGGCAATTCATCTGATTTACACACTACTGGCCAATGCAACTTTTATGACATAGAAAAAAATGTTTCATGTTACAAGAAGGCAATGATAAGAAAAGATGCAGATGATAGAATTCTGTGCAGTGAACACTACAAAAAATACAAGGAGATTCTGAAGACTGAAAACAGATACGGTTATTGAGATGCTAGAAAGTTCAGAAGAATCATTAGATTCCAGATTTGAAAGTCTTTTTCCTAAATATGATGAAGATCTAAAACAAAACAGGAAGAAACGCAAGTCTATGAAAGAAAATTATCGATACTAGTTAGTTGTTTCGAAGGTTTTTCATTCCGTGTGGATTTTGCCAACTAGGTTGTACCTACAAACCTTATGACGGCAAGGGTTCAAACCAATTCAATGATATAAACAATGTGGATAATTTAATCATCAGAAAAATGTAAAATTGAATATGTTCTTTCATTATCATGTCTTCTTGTTTTATACGAGTTGACTTTGTCGCGCACGAAATCAACTAGTTTTCTTTGGATAATCTTTGAGCAAAATTATCTTGTCTTAATACCGCGTATTCCATACTCATTCCATGACACAACAAATAATGTTAAACACACATAGCCAGAAAACCGTACTGTCATCTTTGGTTGGAAGTGAGGCCAAAAACCCTCTTCCAACCATTATGAGTGAAATAACTGGAGTAGATGGGATTATCATGGATCTTTGCAAAGGAGTACAATTTTGAATGATGCTAGAAACAATTGAGACCTCATTATATTTGCTAAAATACAGAGTTTATTATTCCAGTACTAGTTTCTTACATCAATTTCGAAGAAATTACGAGGAATCAAAATGAAGTATAATTGCAAAAATTGTAAATTCCATTGGGAAGGTAACATTGATACATTTGAAAAAGTAATTGCTCATGAAAAAACTCACAAAAAATCCATTTCAGATGATAAATTATCAAAAGAGAATATGATGATGGAGATAGAAAATTAATTGGCATACAGAACAGTAACTCAAGATACTTGCCCTCACGATTCAAAAGTCAAGATGGGAGGATTCAAGGACATATACGAATGTGTGAGATGCCAAAAAATTATCCACATAACATCAAAATGATTTGATGATTATTAGCATTTTAACATATAGTAGATTTTTTGATGATTCTTTATTCCACGTGAGCATATTATCGTCTATTTCGTAGGACAAGTCGGATTGATTTTGTATAATTTTATTATTAATTTCAGTTAGTCATAATCCATCAGATTTTTCTCCTAAAGTTCACTGTGAATATTGTTTACAGAACGGTGTATTTCTTCCTCTCTTTTTGCTCCAACGCATACTAGCTTTCCTGATGCAAAAATCAGAATTACCGTTTTTGGATCAAGCATTCTGTGAATCATTCCTGGAAATTGTTCGGGCTCGTACATGCTTCTTGGTAACGTTCTAGCTGCTTGTTCCAGACTGACCTTTCCTCCCAGATTAATCGATGATACAATATTTTGTACTGTGACTATTGGTTCGTTTTTGATTTTGATCTTGCCTTTTCTTAGCTTTTGAACAACGGTGTTAACTGCCTTGATGGCCATCTCTGCTGATTTTGCACCTGTACACACCATCTTTCCTGAACCAAATAGCAGTGTGGCAGTCTTTGGGTTATGAAGCCTGAAAACTGCTCCCGGAAATTGGTCAGGGTTATATTCTACATCTGGAAATTTTTTTGTTATATCTAAAAGATCTAGTCTTTGCTCGATTGTTGCCGAAGCTACTACATTGACTATTTCAACTACTGGTTTAGTGTGTGCCATGCCAAATTTTCAGAAATGAAACTATGTATTATAGTAGACAAGTAAACAGTTTCAACCCACCCATTCACAAATACTCCATTGCTATCAAGTTCTTATACTAGATTCATTGCACATCATGTACAAAAATGATAACAAACTGTAAAAATTGTAACAAAAAATTCGAATTATTCACAAGTGAATTTTGCTGCAAGGAATGCTCTGAAAAATATTATCTTAAAAACTAGGTAAAAAATACCGGAGTATCTATGTAAACAGTCTAAATTGAAATATAGGATGAGAAAAAATTAGTTTCCTGATATCAAATCCCAAATGAACTCAAAAAATTCCTTTATCATTATTGCTTTTCTTAGAAAGAGTAGTTAATTTTCAACCTCAACATTCGTTGATAAATAATAAACAAAATTTTAATCCAGATACAAATGAGAATCTAAAATGACAGTAATTCCAGTGTGGTTATCTTGTTGAATAAGTAAAACTATTGCAGTTCTTTTTTATTGTAGAATTTCCTTCCTGTGCAAGATGCAAAAAACTCACACTGGTAAGAACAATAATTGTTATTATTTTCGTAGGTCTTTTTGCCACAAACTACACAGTTTTCCATTACTTTCACACCTAGTTGAAAATCAATTCTCTCTACAATTAACACATAGTGGAATATCTACAGCTCCAACTTCACTTAGCAAAACTGTAGTTTTTAGAACCTCAATCCCCGAACGGTGACATTTGTGACAGAACCCTATCATGAAAATGCAGGATTAACTCAAGTTAATTAACTTTGTGAAAAGTTGGCTCATCTTATCTTGTCATCATTGCAATAATTGTTGCAACCATAAAATCTGTATCAGATGAGTATTTTCATTTCATAATTGTAAGAAAGTAGAAAAAAGGTTAGAAGATCAGATTTACTTCTTGGTCTTCTTTGCTGCAGTTTTCTTGGTTGTTGAGGCTTTCTTTGCTTTTGCCATTTTATCTGAGAAGTGATCTATCTAATTAGCCAGTGATAATCCAATAAAGTAAACAAAAGGAGTAAAAATTCAGATTAAAAATATGTGTTGAGGAATAACTATGCTGTTTACTTTACCTTCTTTGCTATTAGCCATTTTCGAGGTTACATGTCTATACGTCCAATTTTAACTAGAGATTCAAGAGTCATTGTTATACTTCATTAAGGATATGCTTGTCCAAGACATCCCAATTTAGTTTTTTATACACCATCTGCATGGGGAAAAATTCTGTTTTTCAGCAGTGTTCAGATTATCAGGAGTAAAATATTGCCTGTCTTCCATTTTTATTTCTACAATTTTACACTCTTTTTTCATTTCAGACAGGAGATGCACTATATTAGTTGATTTATTTCCAAGATATCCTGGCATCTCTTATCACATATTTAGATAGTATCTTTTACTGCATTACATACTACAAAATTCCGAATTAAATAATTCAAAATCTTTTCCACAGTTTTTACACTTTACATTCATTCTGTTTCATCGGCTGCAAATAATTTTTTCCTCTTCTTTTTCTTCATGTTTCTTAATTAAAATTCCAGGCGCCATCTCTCTTTTCACATTCTCTTGAACAGTATACGTGTGTTTCATCAACAGCATTTCCACAGTATCTGCAATTTTGTCTGGATTTTTTCCACCACTTTTTCTCATTATGTTTGGCATTCATTTTCATTCAATCACTTTGAGTTACCTTTGTCTAAAAAAGACATTTTGAAATTGTACTGATACAAAACGAGAACAATCAGTTGATTTCATTTTGACTATTATCAAAAACATTCTAGATTTTATCCTGTATAGTTATGATTTCTTTGGAGGTCCAAATTTGGGAAGAAAGAGAAAGTCAAAAATTGATGAAGAGTAAATAACCAATAGCGTTTTTTGCTTTACATCATGAATTAATCCGCTTTTATAATGACTTTATTTTTGCATGAATCCAGTTGTTTTCATTTCAAATGAAATCAATTCTCATTCTCCTTAATTATCAGGAAACACAGTATTAATCTTTAGAAGATACAAAAAATGATCTGCGGAACTTGTGGAAACAATGCGTCTTGGAGAGATCCTTCATGCAACAAATGTGATGCAAAACTGCATCAGAAAACCTGCAAGGAAAAGTCTCCAGACTGCAAATGCCATGCAATCAACCAAGATCTCTGGACTCTGAAAAAATCTCAGGTGGCACAGCAATAATGTACCTCTCTGGCATGTGCTCATACTGCTTTAATGAGAGGCATGTAACAGCAGACAAAACCCAATGGCTTATCCATCTGGCAAGACACAGAGAAGAGATAATCCATGCCTTGTGTGATGTCTCAGATTCGTGCGTATTTTGTGCATATTCAGAAAGATTTGCAGACAAGAGGCACACTGCTGAGCACTACAGGTGGGAGCACAAAAAAAGCGAATTGATTGGGTGGGCGTTGCATATGTTGCCAGTAATAGTGGTGGCCTAGCCTGTCAATCAATAAAATGAATCGTTGCTTCATTGATTGTAGTATAAAATAAAAAAATAGAGAAAAACTATTTGTTCAAACCAAATGTTTTCATGGTTTGTGTCTTTCTCCTCTTCTTGTGATCATGGTTATGATCGTTTTTTTCATCACATGCACCGCCTTCGCACGAGACGTTTTTGACCTTTAGTACGTCGGTTTTGTGATCGTGTTCGTTGTCATCGTGGTTTAGGTGTGATGTGTGAAAGTGGTAAGCCAAGATAGTGGCTACTAAAATCACGGTATACAGTGATTTGTCGGCAACATTGTTGTTTTCACCTCCAAAGGTTTTGTTTACCTTGTTGCAAACACGGATGACGTTTCTATTAATCCAAGTAAGGGTTGATTTCATTCAGAATTTAATCAACCAGCTATCGACGGATCATCTCAAATCAAAATTTTCCTGCCTTAATACTGACTTGTTTCATAATCATTCCATGATGCAACAAATCATACTAAACACTCAGAAATCCGACCAGTCATCTCTTGTAATGGATGGGGAGAGGAAGACTAGACTCCTTTCCCCATCCGATGGCAATATTTCTGCCATGGACATGATGGGTCTGTCTTGGATACTTGCAAAGGAGGATGATCCTGAAACATGTTAGAAACAATTAAGACCTCATTGTACATTGCAGAATACAGAATTTACAATGCTATTGCTAGCGT
The DNA here is from genome assembly GCA_965223865.1 of Nitrosarchaeum sp. GTDB lineage: Archaea > Thermoproteota > Nitrososphaeria > Nitrososphaerales > Nitrosopumilaceae > HKST03. The sequence goes on along the minus strand of OZ245020.1, from coordinate 244,241 downwards.
CTCAAAGCAATTTCTTAGAAGGGAGGACAAGTTACAATGAAATATCATTGCAAGAATTGCATCTTTCACTGGGAGAGAAATATTGATACTTTTGAAAAAGTAATAACACATGAAAAGACTCACTAAAAATCCATTTCAGATGAATGAATCAAATTTTGGAAAGATATAGTGAAGATAATATATCAGATTGATTCTGAAGAGGCTGAATAAAGAGATACAGGATTTGACAAAATTCGTAATTGACCAACAGGTAGAAGACATTGAGATGCCAGAAAATCTCAAGCTAAACACTTTCTTACAAGAGTTTCATTCAGATTGTCCACATCCTGAATGCAGTTTTGGATTTTATGGTTTTGCCTTTGGTCAGTCTCCTTTTCCTGTACCTGAACCTGTAAAAAAAGCACTAATAGAAAATGCTGACAAGGGGGCATATGCAGGCGTTTCAGGAATCCAAGATCTTAGAGAGGCAATATCCCAGTATAATAAGAGGAATTTCCAGATAGATGTTGATCCTAGGAGAGTCTATGTTGGACCTGGAACAAAGGAGCTTATCTTTAATCTGTTGGAAATTTTACATGGTACAGTCATACTTCCAACTCCTGCATGGCTTGGATATTTGCCACAGATCCGATTTTTAAAGAAAAATTATCACATGTTACATGTTGCCAAAACTGGAAAGATAACTCCAAATGAGCTCGAACATCTTACTTTGCGATTACATGACAGGCAAAAGATCTTGATTCTAAATAACCCAAACAACCCAACTGGACTGGTGTACACACAACTCGAATTAGAAGAGATAACCGATGTTTGCAGGAAGCATAACATTCTTGTTATTTCAGATGAGATTTATGCTCTTACAACATATGACATCAACAAATTTGTAAGCATGGGAAAGATATATCCTGAGGGAACTTTTGTCACAAATGGTCTCTCAAAATCTCATGCAGCTGGAGGATACAGATTAGGATATGTGATATTTCCACAACACGCCACTGAACTCAAACAACAGTTCAAGAAGATTCTTGCAACTGAATATACGGCTACCTCCACACCAATTCAACATGCTGCTATAGCAGGCTTTTCTGAAAGCATAGAGATGGAAGAATATTTTGAGATAACAAGGAGAATTCACCAAATTATGGGAGGATACACATACAATGCGTTAAATGAGATTGAAGGAGTAAAGACCACCAAGCCTGAATCTACATTTTATCTGTTGGCCAATTTTAATGCATACAAAGATGATCTTCTTGCAAACAAGATAACAACCTCACAGAAATTCTCCGAATCCTTGATTCAGCATCCATATCATACTGCCTTGGTTGGAGGTGACAGCCTAGTTTTGGAGAGAACTGACTTTAGTGCCAGAATCGCATTTGTTGATTATAACGGCAAAAAGGCAATGGAGGATTATATCAATAATCCTCCCAAGACAAGTTCAGATAAGATAGAGTTTGTTAAAAGCAATGCACCAAAAATTGTAGATGGAATTGCAATGATAAGCAGATATCTTGATGATCTAAAAAAGAAAACAGATTCAAAGGTTTCAAAACACACCAAAATAGATGAGGATACAGTTTACATCCCCTAAGCATGTAGTGCTTCCAATCAAATTTCAATTATAGTTTCAAATCTCAATAACGTTATCCTTTTAAACAAATATGACTTTAAATGAACAAGACGGTTTTTCATTGTACAATTTTAGAAAATGATGTTAATTCCCTACATGTAGAGCCTAAATCCCACTTCCCGCATACATTAATTTTCTAAAACGCTATTGATCTTTTTCAAAAGTATAGAGTTTACCATCTCGCCTGATGCTTTTCCTCGTAATTCCTTCATTGTCATTCCCATTAATGGACCAATTGCTCTTTCTTTTTGATTTTTAATCATATCCTTGTTACTCTCAACAATTTTTTCCAAAATTTGTTCTAATTCGTCCTTGTTTACAGTCTCAATTGATACATTTATCATTGCTTCTTCAATAGAATTTGCTTTTCCAGCCATAATATTTTCATAGATCATTTCTATTGACTCTTTGGCAATTTTTTCAGATTCTAGTAACTCAAATGATTTTAAGATTTCATTGTTTGATAATAATTGAGAATTCAACCCATTTCTTTCTAGATTAGTTATTGTGGAACAAAGAATTGATGCAACAAATGTAGGATTTACTTTAACTCTTTGAGTTATTTTTTCAAATAATTCAATATATTGTGAATCAAAAATTTGTTCAGCTAGTTGTTGATTCAAGTTATATTTACTAATTATTTCTGCAAGAGATTCATCCCAGGATTTTGGAATGTTATTTTTTGCATAATCTAACTCTTTTTGTGTAATAATAAGTGGAGGAATATCTGTTTCAGGATACATTCTTGATGCACCTGGACGAGGTCGAAGAAATACTGTTTCTCCTATTTGAGTGGCTAATCTGGTTTCAGCAGGGACGCCCTTTTTTGCCTCTCTTATTCTATTAATTATAGAATCTATTGCAAAATCAATTTTTTCTGATGGCGCTGCAATAATTAAAAATGCATCATTTTTGTTTGTTTTAATTATATTTTTTACAACAGAAATATCACTTTCCTCAATTCCATAGTTTGGTAACTCATCCGAATGAAAGACTCCACCAATTCCAAAAAATTTTACCAGTTGCCCAATTTCTTTTCCTAATCTAATGCCTTCATATGGAGAAAATTCAAACATTCCTGCAAAATTCTTTATGCGAATTACTTTGATTCTAAAACTCTCCTTTAGTGCTTTTTGAATAATTTTTGATTTGCACTCCTTCCATTTTTCAGTAATATCAAAAACATCACTTTCTTTTGAAATGTCCTCAAAATTTGATTTTTGTATTTTTTCAGCTATTTTTACTAATCCATGTTGTCTTTTAGCCTCAAATTCTACCACTTTTTCTAATTGATCTAATTGTTGAACTCCTTTAACTTCAGCAACCCCTCCACCATTTTTTACAGATACATTAACGTCTTGCCTAATTGATCCTATTCCGCGTGTAACCTTTTTGGTACTGCGTAAAAGTCTGCCAAGAGATAATGCGATATTTTTAATTTTTTTTGCCTCTCCTTGTACTGGCTCTAAAGCAATCTCCACTAATGGTACTCCAAGACGATCTAAACTGTATTCTCGAATAGAACCTTTGTCACCAAGAAGCTTTGCTGCATCTTCTTCCAAACATATTGACTGCACACCAACTTTTTCATTATCTACTTCAATGAATCCTCCCTGAGAAATCAACATGGTTCTTTGAAATCCAGTAGTGTTTGAACCATCAATTACAGTTTTTCTCATGGGATAAATTTCTGAAAAGACATGTGAATGTAATGATGAAGCAATAACCAGTGCCAATTTTTTTGCATCTTCATCTAAATCATGAGGTGGTTCTTCATCTTGTTCAACTAGACAACTACTTTGAGGATTTGCAAAATACCTGATTGTTTTAGATTTTGATTTTTCAAATAATGCTGCCGGATCATAATGCCCTAATTCACTTTTTACTGCTCTTAATTTTCTCTGAAAATTTAATGTATATTCTTCTGACTCTACTGGTAAACAATTACAAAATAGCTTTTTGTTTGTAGCTAACTGTTGATGTATTTCAAGACCAACCTTTAATCCGATATCTTCTATAGAAAAACTAGACATTCATAATCACCTCAATTTGATATCTCTGATGCAATATTTTCCAGCATAATTTTTCTTAGTTCCTCTATATTGTTAGAATTTCCCAATCCCCACATGGCTTTTACAAGGGCTACTTCAGGAATCATATCTTCTAAAGGAATTATTCCTAAATCAAGTAAATCTCTGCCGCTTTCATAAACTGTCATTCTTACTCTACCGTCAATACACTGCGATGTCATGCCTACAAAAATGCCTTTTTCATTTGCTTTTTTTACTTTATCATAAATTGTCTTACCAACATGCCCAAGTCCTGTCCCTTCAAGAATTATTGCTTGATAATTCATCTCTAAAACTTTCTCTAACAGTTCCGGATCAAATCCTGGATAATATTTTATCAATGCAACATTTGTTTTAAGATTAATTTTAGGTCGGTATTCTTTTTTCTCAAAAAAGTTTTTCATATTGTTTCTATGAATTTTATCATTTTCAACAGTAAAGGCGGGAACATCTCCTATTGTTTGAAATGCACCTCGTTTACTAGTATGATTTTTTCTTACTCTTGTTCCAAAGTGACATGCAATTATTCCATCATTTTCATCTTGATGCATTACAACGTATACTCCATTTGTTTTACATTCTACAAGAAATCTAGCTGCTCCAATAAGATTTAGTGCAGCATCAGAGGATGCACGGTCTGAAGATCTTTGCGAACCAACTAGTGCTATTGGAATTGGATATCCTGATAAAGCAAATGATAGAAATGACGAAGTGTAATGCATTGTATCTGTACCATGCGCTACAATAATTCCTGCATAATCTGATTTACTGTATTGATCTAGTTTGTCGGCAATTTTTAGCCAATGATCAGGCATAATATTTTCTGAATATTCAGAGAATAACACTTCGGCCTCAATATTTGCTATTTTGGCAAGTTCTGGAACAGAGGAATTTAATTCCTCAGCTGTTAAAACAGGAGTTACTGCTCCTGTTCTATAGTCTACCTTACTTGCAATTGTTCCACCTGTAGATAACAAAAGAATTTTAGGTAAAGAAGGATTTTTTTCAATATTATTTTTATGCTCTACCTTTTTTTCATCAGAAGGAATTTTTTCTACTTTTTCTACTTTATCTAATTCTAATCCAACGTTGTATCCACTTTTTAGTTTAAGAACAAGGTGTTTGTCATCACTGTGCTCATATCTGGGCATAATAATTCCTGAATATGAAATATCTGCAAGAATTTTTACAGAATCTCCTATCTTGATATTGTTGTTTTTTAGAAATTCCAGTGATTTACCAGTATACCCTCTAAAATCAGACATTTACGAGGATTAGTTTTGGCTATTTAATAAAAACTACCTGTAATAGGATGCTACTAGTTTTTCGCCCATCTTGAGGTCTTTTTGTTCTCTTACTTTCTTTACTGCCTCTTCAAATTGTTTCATGGTAACTTTGGCATCAATGCTCTTTTTCTCAACATCTTTAACGTCTGGATGAGAGTCTAAGAATTCATGAATGACTAAAGATACTGCAGTATTTGCAATAGCTGCTGTATCGGCACCACTCAACCCATCAGTCATATCTGCAAGTTTCTCAAAATCAACATGTTGTGGATCGTTTTTGTCACTAATTGTTGGAATTTTTTCAGCGTTGATCTTCAATATACTCTTTCTACTTTCTTTATCTGGCAGTGGAATCTGAATAATTTTATCAAATCTTCCTGGTCGTAATAATGCAGGATCAATCATATCTGCTCTATTTGTAGCAGCTAAGACAACTACTCCGTGCATGTTCTCCATTCCATCCAACTCTGTAAGTAATTGACTGACAACTCTTTCTGTAACTGCTGTCTCTCCGCCTGCTCCTCTAATTGGAGCAATCGAATCAATTTCATCAAAGAATACTACACAAGGTGCTGATTGTCTTGCTCTTTTGAAGATCTCTCTAATTCCTCTTTCTGATTCTCCTACCCATTTGGAGAGTAATTCAGGACCTCTAACTGAAACAAAATTTGCTTCACTTTGAGTTGCAACTGCTTTTGCCAGTAAGGTTTTTCCAGTTCCACTTGGTCCGTGTAACAAAATTCCTCTTGGCATATTATGTCCTAATTTATCATATAATCCAGGATACTTCATTGGCCATTCAACAGCTTCTTGAAGTTCACGTTTTACATCTTCTAATCCACCAACTTCTTCCCATTTTACATCTGGGTTTTCAATGAAAACTTCTCTCATTCCTGAGGGTGTAACTTCAATCAGTGCTTTTTGAAAGTCTTCATGATTTACAACTAACTTATCAAGAGTCTCAGGTGGAATCTTTTCTTCTTCAAGGTTTAGTTCTGGAAGCAATCTTCTGAGACATTTCATTGCTCCCTCCTTACAGAGATATTCCAAGTCAGCTCCTACATACCCATGGCTAACAGATGAAATCTTATCAAGATTAACATCATCTGATAATGGCATATTTCTGCTATGGATTGCAAGAATGTCTTTTCTTCCCTTTTTGTCTGGAACCTTAATCTCTATCTCTCTATCAAATCTTCCTGGTCTTCTAAGAGCAGGATCGATTGCGTTTGGTCTATTGGTTGCTGAAATAACAATTACCTTACCTCTAGCTTCTAATCCATCCATTAAAGATAACATCTGTGAAACAACTCTTCTCTCTACTTCACCTGTAACCTCTTCTCTTTTTGGAGCAATAGAATCAATTTCATCCACGAAAATAATTGATGGAGCCTTTTCTCTAGCTTCCTTGAAAATTTCTCTTAACCTTGCTTCACTTTCACCATAAAATTTACTCATAATTTCAGGACCTGAAATACTAATGAAATGGGCATTACTTTCATTTGCAACTGCTTTAGCTAGTAATGTCTTACCAGTACCTGGAGGACCATAAAGCAAAACCCCTTTTGGAGCTTCAATTCCTAGTTTTTCAAAAATTTCTGGATGTCTTAGAGGTAACTCAATCATTTCACGTACTTTTTTGATTTCATCAGTTAATCCACCAATGTCTTCATAGGTTACTTGAGGTACACCACGCAATGTTTCTCCTTTTTCGGCAATGTGGAAAACAGTTTTTTGAGTAACTAGAACTGCATCAGCTGCTGGAGTGACACCTATTACTTGAAAAGTTAAACGGCCTCCAAAGTATGGAACCATTACATTATCTCCTTTGATTAATGGTACGCTTTCTAATGCATCTGCAAGATAGCGCTCATCAATTGGAGGAATAGCTTCTAAGGGAGCTACTACGACTTTTTCAGCTGCTACTGCTTTAATTTTTCTTACAGTTATTGTATCACCTATTGCAATTCCTGAATTATTACGACCAAGTCCATCAATTCTGATAATTCCTTTACCTTCATCTGAAGGATAAAGTGGAAGACATTTTGCTACTGTTCTTCTCTTACCTTTAATCTCAATTACATCTCCAGTTGAGGCATTTAGTGTATCCATTGAATCATAGTCAATTCTTGCTACTCCTCTACCAACATCTCGTGTATATGCTTCTAGAACTTTGAGAGAAAGTGCATTTTGACTCATAAAGAAAAATCCCCTGTCTAATTTTTATATCTTTGTGGTAATTTCTCTAAATAACACGAGTATAATCACAAGCTTAAAATCCTTAATGATTAGAAAACGATCTACTTGGGTAAGAGACCATTAGTAAGAAGACGTGGCCGTGGAGGTTCTCAATTTAGATCAACAGCTACTGGTAAAGTAGGAACTAAGGCAAAATATCCACGATTTTCACTTTCTGAGCAACATGAAGGCTTGGTTATTGACTTGGTACATGAACGCGGTAGAGAAGCACCTCTTGCCAAAGTTAGATTTGAAGACGGTTCGATGTCATTTATTCCAGCAATTCTTGGAACTAGGGTGGGCTCAACTTTACACTTTGGATTAAAATCAAAAATTGAACAAGGTAATGTTATTAGCGTTCAAAATATTCCAGATGGAACTATTGTTTGTAATGTAGAAAAGCATTTTGGTGATGGCGGTGCGATTGTAAAATCTGCTGGAACTAATGCAACAATATTTTCTCATGGAGATGATGGTGTTACCATAAAACTTCCATCTGGAAAATTTACTACAGTTAATCCTAAAAATCGAGCAATGATTGGAACTCTTGCTGGAGGCGGTGTTAGTGAAAGACCATTTATGAGTGCTGGTGGAAAATGGAGAAATTTTAAAGCAAAAGGAAAAAAATACCCAATTGTTAGGGGTGTTGCACAAGCAGCTTATGTACACCCACACGGTGGTGGACGACATCAACATGTAGGACAAAGTTCAACTGTATCAAGAGATGCTCCTCCAGGTGCTAAAGTTGGAAGCATTGCTGCCAGAAAGACTGGTAGAGCAAGAATAAAAGAGAGAAAGTAATTTCAAAACCTTCCTAAACTTGATTAATAGCAAAATGTAATAATTTTTTCATGTCAAAACAAAGAATTCGAATCTTTGTTACCGGGAAAGTTCAGGGAGTATTTTTTCGTCAAGCCCTTAAAGTAATGGCAAAAAAAAATAGTGTATTTGGATGGGTAAAAAATCTCAAAGATGGGAGAGTTGAAGCTGTTTTGGAGGGTGAAGATGAAAAAGTTAGCCGATTAATTGAATGGTCTCATGGAGGACCAGCTAATGCTAGAGTAGAAGATGTAGAAATTATTAATGAAAAATTTACAGGCGAATTTACAAAATTTGATGTTTTATACTAACGAATTTCCTCAAAGGCATTTTTAATTAAATCCATGAATTCTAGATTTTTTTGATCATTTTTTAGCTGAAAAATTTCAGGTGGTATCTTACGGTTTTTCTGAATTTTGATTATTATTCCATCTTTTTCTGGTTTAACATCTGCAAACCATCTGAAGGTTATTGATTTTCCAAAAACAATTCTGTGCATTCTAACATCTTCTACAACATTTTCTCCTAAAGAAAGACAATATTTTCTAATTAGATCGAAAAAGGGTTGAGTTGCAGGAGGGATTTGCCTCTTAAAATCATTATATCTTCTTTTGTTACCAAAAGACACAAGACCTTCCATACAATTGAAAATCTATTTTTAATAATAAAGGTAGTAGATCTGTTGGTTCCAGTCTAGACAGATAGCCCCATTTCAAGGCATACAAGATCCGCCACGTTGACGAGGAAGCGTGGATGCTCCACCTTAGGATTGCTCCCTCCCGGACCTCATCCCTTTCGATGGTTCGGTCTTAGAAGTCATCCCTTCGGATAATTCTAGTCCTGCAACCACCCGCCTCGGCGTGATTTCATTTCCGCACACCAAGCGGGAATTACCAATCTAGAGATTTACCCAACAGTTACTGATCTCTGCATATAGCCGGTTTCAGAAAAGGGCACGGCTAGCACCCCGATCCTACCTACTACCGATTTTTCTACAAATGTATATTATATTTGCATTAGGTTTGATTTTCTTTTAGTTTTAAAACTAAACTACAAACAGAACATATTTTTCCAGTACACTCATTACCACATTTTTGACAAAGTATCTTTTTCTTGTAGTCTGAATTCTTTACAATTTGTGAAACTTTAACAATAGACTGATACAAATTATTTTTAATTCCACTATGTTGACTTTCCAAAGAATTTAGAAATTCTCTAATTTCAGTTCTTATTCCTTCGTTCATATGGGGACAAGGTTCTGATTGAAATGGAATATTGTTTGTAAAAGCATAAAACACAATTTCAGATTCATAAATTTCACAAAATGGTTTTATTTTTCTCAAAGAATTTTGAGAATTATCAGGATCCATCCAACCGATTTTGTTTGTATCGCCTGATAGCATATTGATTACAAATGTTTGTAATGTATCATCAAGATTGTGGCCAGTTGCAATCACATCTGCACCAATATCTTTTGCCGCATGATCAATTGCGCGTCTTCTTAGAGTTCCACAAATCGAACAAGAAGTGTTTTCATTTTCTCGTAATTCAAGTGCATTATCCAAGGTTAAATCAAATAATTCTTTGTAAGAGTATGCTTTATGATCTATGCCTAATTCTGAACAAAAGTTCTCAACAATCTCAAGGGCTTCATTTCTGTAACCAGGAATTCCTTCATCAATTGTAATGGCCTTGACTCTAAAATTATGTGTAGCAGACATGTCATTAATTATTTTAAGTAATGCAAGTGAATCCTTTCCACCAGATACTGCAACTGCAACAAGTTCGTTATTTTGAATCATTTTGTATTTTGAAATCGTTTTTGCGGTTTTTCTTAAAATCGATTTGGAAAAACATGAAGAACATAATTTTTCTCCAGAATATTTACGAGTGTAAACTGCTTGATTTTCACATCTGTCACAATTCATTATGGTAGGTATTATTTTTTCATTAATGATTCTTTAGGAATTTTCTATATTGTAAACCAGCCTGATTTTACATATGATAATGCAATATTTAGGCCAAATAGTGCAAATGTAAATGCGTAAATTCCCCACATTAATCCATTTACGGCACTATCTGAAATTCTCTTATCAATAATTGTATGAATAAATTTACCCCCATCAAGTATTGGTAGTGGAAGCATATTGATTATTCCAATAAAAAATGAAATCATCCATAACCATAACAGGAACATAGAGACTTGAGGATTGTTCCATTCAATAAAATCAAGAACAGGTTTGTAGGCAAATGAGTTATCTCTCATTATTCCAATTAGTCCTCTTTCTGGATCATCTTCTGAAGGAATAATTTCAACTGAGAAATCTAAGGGTTGACCATCTCTAAGAACTGAAACACTTGCAGTATCTCCAGGATTCAGCGCAGGAAAATCTATCGGACTAAAAATTTGGACGTCATTTATTGATGTAATAATATCATTTGCAAGCAATCCAGCTTTTTCTGCACCAGAATTTTCAATTATTGATAGAATCAGAACACCTTCAGGTAAATCATAAAATGTGCTTAACAATGGCTCTGGTAAGATCATTGCAAAAAACGGATTTGTTAGAAGAATTGCACCTAATGCAAATGCAAAAATTACATTTGATGTGGCACCAGCACCAATTACTCTTAGTTTTGAAATCTTTTTTGCTTTATTAAACTCTTCTTCATCTGGTTCAACAAATCCTGCAAACATTGCAATAAATATCGCAAAGCCTCCTGTTTTGATCTTTATTTTTTCAAGAGTAGCAACAATTCCATGTGCTCCTTCATGAATTACCAAAACAATCGGAATAGAGAGCAAGAAATTAACAATTGATGCTGAGGATGTTAAAGTAACTCCTGGTATTAGCACTGTTAATTCTGCAAATTCTGAGGGCTCTACAAAAAACTTTGAAACATTTGATAGTAAAAACCAAAAAGCAAACCCCATCATGATAAAGCCAGCTATTACACTGACATCAGCAAAAACTCTAATTCCTCTTCTTGTTCTTCCTAAAATTTTTGTGAGAACCGACTGTACCTGTTTATTTTTGTATACTAGACTGTAACTTTTTAATTCAAAACCATATCTTTCTAATTTTAAAACTTTGGCAGTTACAATAATTGCAACCCAAGCTATTAAGACATAGATAATCGAATTTTCTGTAATAAAATCAAGTTCCAAACTAGTTGTTAATTTTTTAAACTACGTACATTTATCGGTTACTATGAAACCAATAATGATTATCTCAACTTATCCCAACAAAAAATCAATTACCTCCATTGCCAATCAATTAGTAAAGAAAAAACTTGTAGCTTGTGTGAACATCACAAAAATTTCTTCTATCTATTCTTGGGAAGGAAAAATTGAAAACTCCTCAGAGTTTATTGCTATTTTTAAAACTACTTACAAAAACAAAAAAATTCTCAAAGAGAAAATCAAAGAGACTCATCCATATCAGGTACCAGAAATTGCCGAGATCGATATATCTTCAATAAACCAACCATATCTAAAATGGCTAATAGATTCTACAAGTTAAGCTTCAATTGCATACCGTAACAAGGAAATAATTCCTCCTAGGCCTGTTACTCTTAGCCCTACATCGGTAGAAGAATCTACGCTGTATGTTTTAACCCCTTTATTTTCAGCCTCATTCAAAAATTCAATTACTTTTGATTCATCATTTGTTTGAATTGCGCTATCTGAGAAAACAAGGGATTCTATTGCACCAAATTCATTTGCTTGTACGGTTTCATCAAAACCCATGGTAAATTTCCTGCTTTTCTGATTGGCCCTTTTCATCACCTCATCAATTATTTCAGAAACTTTGGCTAATTTGCTCTCAGACATTACTTCTTTCATGGCTTTTGATTTTGTAAAGGTGTAAATTCCGTCCTCGCCTCCAGAATCAATTCCTTCTATACTTTGAATTTTATATTTTTGTGCTGATGATAGTTTTTGAAGAAAGTTTGCAAATCTCTTTTTTGTCTCCCCTGGACCAAAAATAATTATCGAATCTTTATCCCTAATTATAGATAATACTGCTTGTTGTATTTGTTCAAAGAATTTTTCTATATTGAAATTTGTTTTGTAGCGTTTTCCACCTGAACCAGAATAGATATTTGGAATAAATTCTATGTGAGTACCTTTTAATCTTGCAATACCACATTCGGCTGTATCTATTGCAACTAAAACGAATCCTATTTGTTTATTGTTTGATTGAATCAAACTTTTTTCTATAGGCAACCATTTTTTCTTTGAAATTGTTATGCCGTCATTTACTTTAAGAATAAATGAATGATGTGAACCATGAGGTACTGCCTCATTACTTGATTCTAATATTGTGCCACTTATTCTTAATCTGTCTAGAACATCATCAAGTGAAATTTTTTCTACAGTAAGAGCAACACGGACCTTGATTCTTTCTCCCCTATCTGGTCTTGCATATTCTTTATCTTGTTTTATTACTCTAGTTGTATCTCCAATCACTTTATCACCTTCCCTAATTACTCTGCGAGCATTCAATAGATCATCTGAATCCTCTGGAATTAATGAAATAGAATTTTCATCAATTGTTTTTGTAATCATGATAGGGGATTTATTTATGAAAAGAAAAGGGTTTAACTTGTAACTTCATTTGTCTTTGTTTCTTCAGTTTTTTTCTTTAGATAACTTTCTACCCAATCTAGGGTTAGAACTCCTGCTTCGGCAAGATTTGTTAATGAATTTGCAGATGCCTCGCCTGTAACTTTTCCATGGTTTCTTTTAATTTGACGCCATCTCAGTGAGGTATTTCCACTCTTTGAATTATAAATAATTCCTAGAACATCTCTAGCATTAACAAATGTAATATCGCGAATTTTTTTTAGAGTAACCTTATCTGCTGCTTCAACATAGATTGAACCTAGGTTATCTTCTCTTTCAGCAAATACCTCAAAATCATCCAAATAACTTCTAGGAGCATAGGACTTACAGGTACTAGAAATGATGAATCTCCTAAAACTTTCAAGTGAGGCTGGAGTATCTATCGTTACCATTTTGAATGAATAAACAACTTGCCATTTATCAAGCTTCTTGAAAGACTCAATTACTATTTTCCCAAATCATGCCTTGCAGGCAGTGATGAACCTATCCCTTTGAGTGATGATGAGGATCTTGAGTTCTGAGCCTGCTCAGAATTTTTATTCCTCTATAATGATTTAATTTCATGAAATCCTTAACAGAATATCTTACATTTAATGTAAAAACTAGAAGAGCTTTTGTGAATATCACTCCTGATATTAGAAAATTAGTTTCAAAAAGCAAAGTGAAGGAGGGATTCTGTCTTGTTAATGCTATGCACATAACTGCAAGTGTTTTCATCAATGACAATGAAACTGGATTACATAATGATTATGAAAAATGGTTAGAAGGACTAGCTCCACACGAACCAATTAGTCAGTATGATCATAACAAAACTGGTGAAGACAATGCAGATGCTCACCTTAAACGACAAGTTATGGGAAGAGAAGTAGTTGTTGCAATTACTAATGGAGAACTAGATTTTGGTCCTTGGGAACAAATTTTCTATGGAGAATTTGATGGTAGACGTCCAAAAAGAGTTTTAGTAAAAATAATTGGCGAATAATCATCCAAAATCTGCATCACGTTTCTGACTTTGTGATTCATTCTTTCTTGCAGCCTCTCTAAACTCATTATCATGATTCTGCGGTCCATGACCACATTTTACACAAGCAACTTTGAAACCATTATCATCTTTTTGATATGTTTCACATCCACAGAAACACGCCATGTTTTTTTCTAAATTACTAGATGATATATCTCTTGGGATAAAAAATTACTTTGAATTTATGCTAACTTGCAGCATTCACCCATTGGAATTTCATGATCATGTGGGCACATTCTTGGATGCTTTAGCATAGTACAAAGTGCATCAGTAAATTGTTTATTCATGTGATGTTCAATTCCGCAAACCATCTCTTCATCAATTTCAACTTTGAGTGCACTATCCATCAAAACTTCAAGTAATCTACTATTTCTCATCATACTAGCGCCTATTCTTTCACCATCTTCAGTAAGTGTAACCCCTGCCTTGTTGTAATTTACAAGATTTTGACCATTTAGTTTTTTGAGCATTTGAACAACACTTGGCTGTCTTACATTTAGCATTTTTGCAATAGTACTAATTTTAACTTCTTCTCCTCTCTCCTTTATGTGCCAAATTGCCTTAAGATACATCTCTACATGTTCAGCTTCTGCAGTTCCTACAAAAAGAGTCTCTTCGTTTTCTTCGTCCATATCATACCTTCTTCGAATCTTTTAATAAATATTCAAAGTACAGTCGTGCAAATCTTGCTAGTCCTGCATGATCTGCCCAAATCGCAACAACTTCTGAAGAATTTACTCCTCCCATTTCAGGTGGTCCTAATAAAATTACTACATAACGTTTATCTGAGATTATTCCTCCACCAAACAATCCTTTTTTGATTTTTACAGTTGCAACCCTTGAAATTGCTTTGATTGATTCTTTATTCATTTTATCTGACGTAAGAATTGTAATGTCTACTCCTTTGTCGTGCAGTGAACGTAATTTTGGTAATGCTTGTTTAACTAGTTCTTCACCAGCTTCGGGCAATGCAATCATTACTTCATTTCTACAAGTTTCTACCATTTCCAAAATTTTTGCTGCAATATTTATTGCACCAGATAACACCCAAATATCAGGTCTCTCACTTGTTCCACTTTTTTCATATAGTGGAACAAGTTCATTTAAAATAACGCTTTGATTTTGTGAAAAATCATTTTCCATTTTCTGTTTTGTTGTTTCTAATCCAGTAGCAGGTGACTTTGCAAAATATTTTGTTGGCCTTGAATCATCCGAACCAATCCAACCCTTATCCTCCAATGTTCCAAGCACCTCGTAAATTTTTGAATAGGGCACACCTGATTTTTGGCTAAGATCTGATGCTGTTAACCCTCCAGCTTTTAACAATGATGAAAATGTCCTGATCTCATAACTTGTTAGACCAATTTTCTCTAGAGCCTTCCTTGTTTTATCAGATATGCTCATGCGATCTAATCGATCAGTTTTGATATTTAAATCAGATATGCTTACATCCTAAATTCCACACGGGGGCAAGTGTGAAATGCATTATATACTATTTCTGAAAATTGCCCAATGTAGGCATGGCACTAATTCAAATTTCAAACCAATCCACTAAAAGTCTAGGAAAGAAATCCACTATTAGATTTACTCAAAGTATTTGTCCAGATTGTAACATGATTTTAGACGCTGAAGTCTTTGAAAGAGATAACAAAGTCTACATGTCAAAGATTTGTCCAACCCACGGAGAATGTGAGGAACTATACTTTGGTTCCTATGAGATGTACAAGAAATTCAGTACCTATTGGATGGATGGCAAAGGTGCTCATGCTCCAAACGTAATGATTGACAAATGCTCATGTCCAAATAACTGCGGATTATGTTCAAACCACCTATCTCACAGTGGACTTGCAAACATGATTGTTACCAATAGATGTGACTTGACATGTTGGTATTGCTTTTTTTATGTAAAGAAAGGTCTTGAAGGCGCCTACATGTATGAACCAGATCACACTCAAGTCAGAGCAATGATGAAAACTCTAAAGGCTGAAAGACCAATTCCAGGAAACTCTATGCAAATTACTGGTGGTGAACCAATGCTTAGAGATGATATTACTGATGTTATCAAAATTATGAAAGAAGAAGGTGTTGATCACATACAAATGAACACCAATGGTATCAGACATGCAATGGATCCAGAGGCTGCAAGAGAAGTAAGACTTGCCGGATGTAACAACTTGTATCTTAGTTTTGATGGTGTAACCGCAAGAACAAACCCAAAGAATCACTGGGAAATTCCATATGCACTTGATAGTTGCAGAAAAACAGGAACTACAGTAGTATTTGTTCCAACTGTTATCAAATCAATTAATGATCATGAATTAGGTGGAATAATCAGATATGCTCAAAAGAACATGGATGTGGTTCATGCTGTAAATTTCCAACCAGTATCACTAACTGGTAGAATGGGTAAATCCGAACGTGAAAAATATAGAATCACAGTTCCTGATTGTATCCAAAGAATTGAAGAGCAAACAAATGGTGAAGTAACAGTTGATGACTGGTTCCCAGTTCCAAGTTGCATGCCACTAACAAATGTAATTGAGGCATTTTCAAGCAAACCAAAGTATGAATTATCAATTCACTTTGCTTGTGGTGCAGGGACATACATCTTTGAAGATGAAGAAACAAAGAAGTTTGTTCCATTAACAAAATTCTGTGACATTCAAGGAATACTAGAACTCTTCGAAGATAAAGCAGAAGAGATTCGTTCTGGTAAAAACAAGTACTTTACAATGCTTGAAGTTGTAAGAAAACTCAAGGGATTTGTTGATTCCAAGAAACAACCGGCAGGATTAGATTTGGCAAAGATGTTTGGTAATATCCTTATGAAGAGATCATTTGATGCAGTTGGTTCATGGCATGTCAAAGGATTATTCCTTGGTATGATGCACTTTCAAGACAAATACAATGAAGACTTGGAAAGGTTACAAAGATGTGATATTCACTATCTTACTCCGGACCTTAGAATAGTTCCATTTTGTGCATTTAATGTAATTCCAGAATGGTATAGAGATAGAATCCAAAAGAAATACTCTATTACAGTAGAGGAATGGGAACAAAGAGAAGGTGTCAAACTAGAAGATGGTCTTTACAGAGGTCTTATGAGACGTGGCGCAGGTGATGAACTTGCTGCTGGCTGTGCAAAAAGTCAGATGTTCCACGATGCAGCACAAGCTGTTATGTAGAACAATTTACAATCTATCAACTTTTGTTATCAGTTCTACAAAAGCGTAATAAAGAATCTAGGTAACACGAAAATGATTGCATTCATATTCTAACCAAGTCAAAATTGGAAATTTTGACTTTAAGTTACGCCATTTACTTGTAATTGGAATTTTGATAATTGCCTTCTCAATTTCATTTATGATTCGTTCCCAAGGGGCTGAGTATGGATATGAACTAAACGAATTTGATCCTTTTTTTAATTTCAGAGCAACTCAATATCTTCTAGAAAACGGTCCATCTGCATATTTTAGTTGGCACGATGATATGAGCTGGCATCCCAATGGAAGAGATGTCTCTGCAACTTCACAAACAATGCTTCACATAACTGCTGCTTTGACCTATCAATTTTTTGGAGGAAATTCAAGTCTTTATGATTTTACCATCTTATTTCCGGTAGTATTTGGATCCTTGACTACAATTATTATTTTTGCACTAGTTAGGGTAATTGGTGGAACAACCGCAGGTCTCTTTGCTGCATTATTTTTCTCAGTATCGATTCCAATCGTAATTAGAGGTACAATTGGTTGGTTCAAATCAGAACCTTTGGGACTTTTTTATGGATTACTTGGATTGTATCTGTTTCTCAGCGGAATCAAATCTGAAAATAAGAAAGTTACAATTTCAAAATTAGTTGCAGGAGGAGTTCTGTTGTCATTTGGATTATCTTCTTGGGGTGGCATTCAATTTTTTGTAATTCCTATTGGAATTTTTATTCTTGTTCTTCCCTTTCTTAGAAAGGATCATTCTTTCTTAATCTGGAGCATTCCACTGTTTGTAACCTCTTTTCTGATTACTGCTGGTTTATTTGAGAGGCCAGGAATGGAATTTGTTTTTGGATTAGGAGGATTCTCACTTATCGTTCCAACTATATTTCTAGTAACTAATACAATTATTCAAAAGATTAGCAATACTAAAAATCAAACAAGGAATGGACTAATTTTTCTATTTATAATCATAACAATTGGTTCTGTTTTAATTGTCGTAAATATTGATACTGAATTCTTACCTCTACCAAGCTATCGATATCTTAATGCCATTAATCCATTCCTTACTACTACCGATCCTCTAGTTGATTCTGTTTCAGAACATGCCACCACAAACTTAGCACAATCATTCTTCTTTCACTCAATATTGATAATTTTTGCTGGAATTGGAGTATGGCTACTTCTACGTAGAAAATTTAATAATCAAAATAATGATTTGATAGGATTTACCCTGATAATCGGCCTAATGGGAGTATATGTAAGTTCAACATTTGTTCGTCTAGAAGTTTTTGCATCAGTTTCAATCATAATTCTCGCATCCCTTGGTTTATCTCTTCTTACAAAAGAAACTTTTCAACGAAATCCTGAACTCCAAATCAAAAGTACTGCAAAGATTTCATATTTTATAGTGATAACTATTCTACTTTTTTCTCCACTAATTATACCGGCAAATGGAAATTGGATTGACAGTGTAAAAAATCCTGCAACGATTCTAAATGGTGGATCTGTATACCCTATTGTTACTGATGATTGGAAAGATTCCTTACATTGGATAAAGGAAAATACTCCAGAGGATTCAGTGATTGCTGGTTGGTGGGATTATGGGTATTGGATTACTACGTTATCAGAAAGGACAACTGTAGCAGACAATGCAACAATAGATTCCAAAAAAATTTCTGAAATTGCAAAAATGTTTCTTAGCCCCCCTGATGAGGCTTGGAGAATGTTAGAAGAAATGGATGCTGATTATGTACTAGTCTTTGTAGCAGGACAAAAAATTGATGTTATTTCAGAAGAATCTCTATATCTTCTTGAAGGTGGTGGAGATGAGTCTAAAAAGCAGTGGTTTATGAGAATTGCTGAAGAACCACTAGAAAAATATCTTTATTCAGATGGAATAAGCGGAACTGATTATTTTTGGAACAATACTCTATTAGGCCAAATGTTTCCATTTACCGTTATTGGTTATGTTGATCTTCTAAATAGTAACATACAATCTGATACTTACTTTCCTGGATTAACACCCATTTATGTAAAAGAGATCAAGTTTCCCTCTGATGGAAATGGACCCTTAAAATTAGTTTATTCTTCTCCTGGATACATAAATGAAAAATCAGGTCCAATGATAGGAGTCTTTGTTTATGAAGTAAACAAAGACTATCAACAAATATCAATCAAATTAAATTAATCATATTTTGGTTCATCTTTAAAAAATACAATAGCACTTTATTTCTATGTAAATTACAACTTAGTGAAATAAAACAAAAAATGAATTCAGTTATTTGATGATATTCTTGTTTATAATTTAACTAAAAATCATAATCTGATTTTTTTTCAATTTTAGTCAAAAACTCTCTAAATTTTTGAATTTCATCTTTTGATGCTTTTCCTTCAATAATATCGATCATCATTCTAAAATTTCTTGCCATGAATGGATTATTCAAAAGTGCTTGTTCATTTTCAATTTTTATCTGAGTTTTTCTGTGCCATGCTCCAACTACAATTGCTATTGGAAAATATACAACAACAAATAGAAGAATAAACATCCATAAATCTGAAAAAATATTGTTTAGAAAATCTACTCTCTCTATTAACAATCTATGGAAAATCAGTATAAAATTTGAAAATGATAGTAAAAATATCAAATAGACACTATGCCCTAATCTAAAATCAAACCAACGTCTTCTAAACCAATTTGAATTCATTATTCTTTACACGGAATATTTCTAGTAATTACCATTAAATTTTGCCATTTAGCATATAGATTACAAATATGGTATTGAATCACTTTTCTAACTAATCAACCCAGCATTTCAGGTTCTGTTTTGAAAATATTACAAATACCAATAAAGTAACAAAAAAATTCAAGTTAGAAATTATAATTTATCTTTCATAAATTCAATTGATTTTACAGGAGTAGGATCAATTCCTAATAATGCAGCTTTGTATATAGAAGCATAATCCAAAATATACACCAATCTTACTAATTTTGTAAGAATACTGCCATTGCCGGAAAAAATTTCTCTATAACTTATTTTCTTTTCATCAAAAAATCTCTTAATAATTTTCCATCTCTCCTTTGTTTTAATATAATCGTCTGCACCCTCAATCATTATTGGAATTACATTACTCTGTCGTTCCCATGAAACAATCCCATTATGAGAAGACTCAACAATATCTTCAGTGATTGCATGCAATTTCGCATTTTCTTGTAATGAATTTTTGAATCTTATTGCTGCTGCCTGCAATCCTGCAGGATAATAAATTAAAGGAATTCCTGAAATCCACTCTGCTAAATTTAATGCAGGATTATCATTTGTTAAATTTTTTGAATTAATACTGCTAGACAATTTCTTCATTTCAGTAATTGATTCTAAAATTTCGTTTTCAGGAATTGGTATTACTGGATTCAAAATTTTTAACATAGAATACAAAAATCCAGGAAATGATGCTCTAGGTGAATGTATTTTGGGAATTTTTCTAAACTCAATCTTATTTTCTAAACAAAATTTTTCCATTCTTCCTCCAGATGATAAAGAAATAATTTTACAATCTTGTTTACTTGCAGAATTTAGTATTGTTAATGTTTCATCAGTATTGCCAGATACACTAGTAGTTACAACTAGGGTCTCAGAATCAACTGTTTTTGGTAAAATATACCCTTTCACAATTGAAACATGAACATTGGTCTTTGATAGAATTGAGGAAAAAATTGAACCTATAGCCCCCGATCCACCCATTCCAGCAAATACTATATGATCAACATCTTGATATTTCACTGGTTCTAAAGGTGCATCAAATGATTCTTGAGATATTTCTGACCATTTATCATAAATTTCATACATGCCGTAACTATCAAATTTTTGTAATGTTTGTAAATCAAGCAAGTATTTTTTAAAAATCAACTAAGGATATAATACTTGGGAAAAATTTCTTCAAGTTGATTTTAATATAGTTCTAAAAATTTTTAACATAAATGGAAAAGATTGACATCAAAATTCATCCATCGTTAAGGACTGTAGAATGGAAGAATAACAAAGTGATAATGATTGATCAAACTAAACTTCCTAACAAACTTGTTTTTGTAGAATATGATGACTTTAATCAAGTTGCAGAAGCAATTAGAACTCTAGTGGTAAGAGGGGCTCCTGCAATAGGTGTTTCTGGAGCATTTGGATTAGCCTTGGCTGCATTACAAAGCAGGGCAATAACAAAAGATGAATTGATCTCAGATTTAGAAAAAGCAAGAAAAATTCTTTTTGCAACTAGGCCTACTGCAGTAAATCTTGCTTGGGGTTTGAACCAAATAATGAAAGTTGCAAACTCTGAATACTCTATAGCAAAAATCAAAGAAGGTGTAATTAATGAAGCAAAAAGAATGGCTGACGAAGATATTGAAATAAATAAAACAATGGGAAAAAATGGTTCAGAATTATTTGATGATAATGATACGATAATGACTCATTGTAATGCTGGTGCTCTAGCTACAGTAGCCTACGGTACAGCATTAGGAGTAATCAGAGCAACAAAAGAGAGTGGAAAAAATGTTAAAGTCATTGCCACAGAAACAAGACCTGTTCAACAGGGTTCAAGATTAACTGCATTTGAATTAAAACATGATGGATTTGATGTTAGCTTGATTCCAGATACAGCTGTGGGATATAGTATGGCAAACGGTTTAGTTGACAAAGTGGTTGTAGGAGCTGATAGAATTGTTAAAACTGGACACGTCTTTAACAAGATTGGAACCTATCAAGTAGCAACTATGGCAAAACAACATGGAATTCCATTTTATGTTGCAGCACCGTTATCAACTTTTGATATGGAAAGTGATTTTAAAGAAGTTACCATTGAAATGAGAAAAGGAACTGAGGTCACTGGAATTGGTGATAAAAAAACCGCTCCTGATGATATTAATGTCATAAATCCAGCATTTGATATGACACCTCCAGAATTAATATCTGGAATTATCACAGAAAAAGGTGTGGCAAAACCTCCTTTTGAGGAATCAATTAGAAAATTATTTGAAGCTAATTAATAGAAAGTTTTTATTGTTTTTCAGACTGCCCTAAACAATATGAGTATAGTTACTGCGGAAGCTGTAGAAGATTCTTTAAAAAAATGTATGGACCCTGAAGTTCCCCTAAACATTGTAGAGATGGGCTTGATTTATGGAATAGATGTTGAAGACAATAATGATGTTAATATCAAAATGACTATGACAACTCAAGGTTGTCCACTTCATGAAACTCTGGTTCAAGATGCCACAAGATATGTGAAAAAAGTACCAGGAGTAAATAATGTCAAAATAGACATTGTATGGGACCCTCCTTGGTCAATGGATAAAATGTCTGAAGAGGCAAAAATCAAAATAAAAAACATGGGAGCTGGAATGAATACTCCTGCACCCATTAATTATGAATCTGCATTACCTCAAGGAGTAGGAAAACTAGTTCAACAAGAAGATGGTTCTATGGTTTTGGCAAACGAACATGATCAAGGATTCATGGTAAATCAAGCTATTGTTAACTTTTGGAAGTCATGCAACGGACAACGCAAAGTAACTGAATTAGTTGAAATTTTTGCAAAAGAAACTGGTCTTCAAAGAAAACAGGTTGAAAAAGAAGTAATGCAATTACTACAACAATTACGTGATGGTGGCTTAATTGTTATCCCAGATCAACCTGATACACCAAATGTAGATTTTAAGAAATAATCTCAGAATACATAGTTTGAATTTGCACCATCAAAGTTTATTGTAACGCCCGATAGATACTTTATCTTATTTTCAACAATTGATTTCACAAAGTTTCCAATCTCTTCAGGTTCACCTAGTCGGTTCATTGGAAGAGACCTTTTGTATTCCTCTACATTTTCTATCAATTCTTGTGTTCTATCTGTATTGATAGGACCTGGTGCAATGTTAATACAACTAATGTTTTGTTTTGCATAATCTTTACTTAGGATCTTTAGCACTTCACTAAATGCTGCACGATAAGCTGATGATATGATTAATTTTGGGTTTGGTTCTTTTATTACGCTTGAACTGATTAGAAATATGTACCCATCTTCATGGATTTTGATATTTTGTAAAATCTGACAAAAACCCAAAAATAATTGATTGTGATATTTCTTCCAATCATCCTCTGTTATTTCTGCAAACTGTTTTGCTGTGGGCCCACCTGTATTGAGCACTAAAATGTCAGTTTCAATATTAGATGCTAAAAAATTTTTTACGCTCTGTAAATCTGAGGTATCAACATCATTTTTTGATGCTGAAAACACATCACAACCAATCGATTTAAGAGAATCTGAAATTGCTTACCGATCCCTCTTGAACCACCAAGAACAATTGCTTTAGTCATATAAACATAAACCAGAATTGCAATTAAATTTCTTTGGTGGAAAAATTCCTTGTAACTCTAGGCAATTTTAATGAGATAATCTTACAAAAATTAAAAAAAGTAAAGGTGGTTTAAATTTATTGAATATTAACTAACAATGAAAAATGTTCAAATTTTTAGATATTATTTTCATGCAATTAACGGATCATATCTGTGGGAATAACGATAAAGAACAATTAGAAATTGTTCAATGGCAAATTCAACATAGGATAAATTATTTGGAAGAAAACAATTTCAACATTAACGATGATCCAGAATTGTTTCAATATTATGAAATTCATCGTCAAATTCAAGATTGTATTGCTCAAAATCCTAATGACAATATAGCGATTTTAGTTACAATGTTAACAATCTTTATTGGTATTACTGTCCTTATAGCATACGCAATAAAAAAAGTAAACACCCCAAAAAATACATAGTTTACTTTCAGTTTCCTTTCTGAACATGTATTAGTAAAATACCTAAAATTAATTGTGGAACTATAATGAAGATATCTGCAGTAACATTCTTTGTAAAAAATATGGATTTAGCAACTAAGTTTTATTCAAACATTCCAGGATTTGAGCTTGTTTATAGTAATTCACAAACCACATTTGTTACTTTCAAGGTTGGAGATCAATTCCTTAACTTGGAATATAATGAAAATGGAATCCATGATTTTGGAAGAATAATTTTTCACGTAGAAGATGTTGATAAAATATACTATCATATAAAAAAATCTCTATTCTCTGATAGAATTGAAACAATACCATCTGATGCAGTTTGGGGTGAGAGATTTTTCTACATTCGTGATCCAGATAATCATCAAATCTCTATTGCAAAACCTTTCCATCTAAATAAACAAAAATAAATGATACCAAAAGTGGACAATAATTCAATGATTTCTGCTAAAATAATTTTTAATTAGAATTTTCTTCTTCTATTTCTTTAATCTCTGTGATGGTTCCCTGTACAGAATCCATTTTTATAATGGCTTTTTTTTCACCCCATCCTAAAGCAACGTACCAATCCCCTGCATCCTCATGATATTTTGTCTCCAATGTATGGATGGATTCTGGTTTGACATCATATTTTTTTGCAATACCTGATACTGCAAGAGATATGGCATCCTTTTCCTTTTCAAGTCGTCTTTTCATTAGACCTATTCCAGGACTCATGATTGTTGTCATACCTTTGTTCTAATATATTTAATTAAGAAAATTACTCTCAAAGTTCAATTTTTCTAATTGATAAATTTACAAGATTTCAAATATTAGTCCAAAAAAGACTACACAAAATGAAACTTATTCAAAGATTTTCAAATTCTACACTTACAAAAACCTCCACATTAGTATCCATCATTTCCATTCTAGCGGTTCTGGGACCAGTAATTACAGTCTCTGGTGGATTTTGGGATGCAATTTCTCATCTATTAAAAGAGCCGGAATTCTTTTGGACCATTCAACACATCACAGTTTATTCAGGCGTAACTTTGATTTCATCCGCTGCAATTTTGGGAACTGTTCTTTTAATTAAGAAATCTGTACGGAATTCTCTAAAAACAGGAATTAAACTCGTAATTATTGGAACAATAATTCAAATCTTTTCTGGATTTGGAGATTCTTTATCTCATGAAATTTATGGAATTGATGGATTGATTTCTTGGTCACATCAACCACTTGAGCTAGGTTTAGTTTTGGCTTCGTTAGGTGGACTTTTGATATTAAAAAATCGAGAACACACAAAACTCCACATATTACTTCCATTCTCAATAATTTCATTTATCTTTTTTACAACCTGGCTTGCATTCAATTTAGTCTTAATTTTTGGCCATACAATTCAGTGCATTCCAGTCTATGAAATATTCTCATCAGGCTGTGCAATTTTGTAGTTTTTTAATTTTATGTATGATGAAACTATTATTATTAATGCTCCAACAACCAAAATCACTCCTCCGGGAATCATATTTTGAGAATTGGTATCACCAAATTCAACTTGAAGATTAACTGAATTTTCAGAAATATTTGTAATCCTCATTGAATATTTTCCATTTTTTTCATAGTCAAAATACCCAACTGACATTTTTGTCTGAACACTTTGTTCAGAAATTATGTTATTATTATGGTCTAAAATTTGGACATACATCTCTTCTCCATTAAATTCAGGCATGAAAACTTTGTAATAGCCTATATCTTCACCTAGAAAATTGAATTTTAAACTGTGGGAATTTGATGATTTAAGCAAAAATTCTTCTGAAATCCTATCTCCTTCAAGAAATACCATTGAAATCCATATCATTGCTGAGATGCTAAGTATAATTCCAATTTTGAATAGAGAAACTTTCAATTCAACTATTGACAAATTATTTGCCTAATAAAATAAACTAAAGGGCTCGGAGGGCTTCGATCCCTCGACCTGGCGGTTCGAAGCCGCCCGCACTATCCAGACTGTGCTACGAGTCCAAACAAGTAGGAATTTAACAGGCCTAAATATCTGTCTAGATACTTTGAAAGTATCAAAAAAAGTTGCAGGTGTTGAATATGCAATTAGAGATATTGTTCTAGCTGCAAGAAAAGTTCAACAAAAAGGAATGAAAGTTGATTATCTTAACATTGGTGACCCTGTTCAGTTTGGTTTTCAACCACCAGAAAATGTAAAACAAGCTTTGATTGATGCAATTAACAAAGGCGAAAACTACTATTCAACATCAGAGGGTCTATTGGATCTTCGAACAGAAATAGCAAAAAAAGAAAATGCAAAGGGCTTATCAATTTTATCTGATGATATTTTAGTTACAAACGGTGTATCTGAAGGACTGGATATGGTAATATCTTCCATTGTTGAAGAGGGAGATGAGATATTGTTACCAGGTCCTTACTATCCACCATATGCCTCATATGTTAGATTGCACGGAGGCATTCCTGTAGAATTTGCAGTAGACTTGGAAAACTCTACACCTGATATTGAGGACATTAGAAAAAAGATTACATCAAAGACTGTGGCAATATGTCTAATCAGTCCAAATAACCCCACAGGTGTTGTTTTCAATGAAAACTCATTAAGAGAATTAGTTAGTGTTGCAAATGAACACAACCTCTACATAATTTGTGATGAAATCTATGATCAGATAATTTTTGATGAGAAATTTGTAGGAATTGGAAAAGTTGCAGGCGACTCTCCTGTTATCATACTTAATGGATTTTCCAAAGTCCACTTGATGTCTGGATGGAGAATTGGATATATTGCATTTAATAATTCATCTAAGTTGGATGATTTACGTGAAAATCTACCAAAGCTTGCAAGGGTACGAATTGCAACAAACCTTCCAGTACAATATGCTGCACTTGAATCCCTAAGAGGACCACAGAACTATGTATCAGAATTTGTCTCAGAAATAAAAAAGAGAAGAGATCTAGTTGTAAAACGATTAAACGAAATTCCTGGATTGTCTTGTCCAAATCCAAGGGGAGCATTTTATGCATTCCCTAAAATTGAGGATAATAGGTTTGGAAATGATAAAGATTTTGTTACAAAACTCCTAGAATCAAAGGGTGTTTTGACCGTTCATGGTTCAGGATTTGGAGAACAATATGGAAGCGGACACTTCCGATTAGTTTATCTTCCTAGTGTTGAAACCTTGGATTCAGCACTCAACAAAATTGAAGAGTTTGTCACTCAATAACTCCATACTGACCATTTTTCTGGAGTAATTTCAATAATACAGTCAGTGTCATCCAGTAATTCTATTGCTGATTTATTTTTCATAGTATCAAAATACCTAAGAAGAATTTTTTTTGCGATTCGTTTTACTTTGGAATTTTCTAAAATAATATTTGCATTTCCTTGTCCCATTACGCCATAGATATCAGGTGAGTTTATTCCAACATCAACGCAAAAACTGACACGTTTGTTCTTCTTTGCATTTTTTGCTTTCTGAGTTTTGGTGTTTGTACCAATAAAGATTTTTTTTGAGCTGTACAAGTACCAGACAGGAACAATATGTAAATTCCTTTTATCATCTATAGTTGTTAGACGCAAAATTTTTTGAGATTTTAAAAATTTATCTCGGTTGTTCATGTCTTCTAAATCCTAATGCTATCATAAAAAGACCAAATCCAATCATTCCCACTGAAACCTTTTCATTTGTTACTTCAGAATTTAATAAAAAATCTATCATAAATTCTGGTCCCCAAATCAATAATTGTCTTATCAGAACAATCCCTGACATAATAAGAAATAGAGCACCAATAGCCGTATACCAATTTCTACCCCGTCTATAGTACTCGTGACTCATGATATTACAAAATTATACTTAGATAATTTTGATACCTGGATTTTTTATCTTATTTCTAATCATTGCATTTAGCAACAAAGGCGTTGAAATTTCAGCCATATACGATAATTCTCCAGGTCCTAAGTAGATTGGTCTTAAGCCCTTAATTTCGTTTATCAGGCCATTTACAATTTCTACCGATTCCTTATCATCACCGCATACAAAGATATCATAATCTAATTCTAGTGTAGGATTGACAAGCTTCTTTTCAGATATTACATGGAACGCAGAAACAAGTTTTGATTTGTCTTTGATGTATTTTGAAATAAGTTGGTATGAAAATGGTTTGTTTTCTTTTATTGGAATAAATTCAAAACCAACATCTGTCTTAGTCATTGGAACAATTGGTGATACTACAACACAACTATCTTTTGTTTGAGGTAAAATCTCAGAACAAACAGCATCAATGTTACTATATGGAATTGATAAAATTAACACATCACTTTCTTTTGCAACTGAAACATTATCATTTCCAGTTATAGTCCCACTTATTTGTCCAAAAGCCTCTTTTGCAAGATTTGTATATTCTTCAGCTGATGTTGATGCTCTTGCTGCATCTCGGGACCCAACAACCACATCATGATTCTGAGACCATCTTAGGGCAAAACCTTTTCCCATTCCGCCAGTTCCACCAATTATACCTACTTTCATGGTAATTGATCTGACAATGTTATTATTATCTCTATTTGACATGCGATTTAGTTGGGATCAATAATTTTTCTAAGACATGGACAGGCAAAAAACAATACCGAAAGAATTCTGGCAGGAAGGACTCCAGGTATTCCTTTAACCGAAAAAGGAATCGATCAGGCACAAAAGGCTGCTGAATTCTTAGAACAAATGAACATCTCTAGAATTTATTCTAGTCCAATAGAACGTGCAAAACATACAGCAGAAATTGTGGGAAAACAAAACTCGGTTGATGTTACAATTGATGAGAGACTAATTGAATTAGACATGGGAAAATTTACTGGGATGCCATACGATGAAATTTTTTCTAGTCACGGAAATGTCTTTATGAAGTTCTATAATGGCGAATTGGAGATTGCACACAACGGTGTTGAAACTTTTGAAGAAGTGAAAAAACGAATTCTTGATATTGTAGAATATGTGCTTGAGACTCATCCCGATGAAAATATTGTTTTAGTTACCCATATGGACCCGATAAAGGCAATGCTATCAACTATAGTGGATCTGACTCCTGAGAATCTATTTGAGTTAATAATAGCAAATGCGTCACTAAACATATTTCGAGAATACAAACGCAAATTTTCAGTATCAGGACTTAATGTAATGCATCCATCTAGATTCGATCAAGATTGGTAGTCAATAATCTTGAAAACCCTTAAATAGAAATCAAAGGTCACGTCTGTCACGCTAATGAAGAGTGTGGTCGGTCTATTCTTAGTATTGGCAACTTTTGTAATAATCCCGGCAGCTGATTATGCTTTTGCTGCAGGCGACGAACCTGGCGAATATCTTGATCGCAGGGTATTGATTTGGAATTTATTCTATAGATTGATGGCAGTTGCCTTTGTAGTAGGAGCCGTAGTATCTGGTACTCTTATTTGGCAATGCTGGAGGTTTAGAGAATCTCATCCAAAGGCTAAACCCACCCCATATGAAAAGGAAGGAGTTTGGTAGAATATGGGTGGACATTCCAACTGGCCTGAATGGATTTACGTTGGAGTTGTTGTTGCTCTAATGTTATGGGTAGGCGCAGAAGCATGGGAAGTTGAGAGATTAATTGAACATGTGCCAGAAGATGCCGAAATAATTAAAGTAGTAGGACAACAGTGGTTCTGGACATTTGAACATGAAGATGGAACAAAAGAAATAGGTGAGTTACACGTTGAAAAAGGAAAGGCCTACAAATTTGAGATAACAGCAACAGATGTTAGTCACTCATTTAATATTCACGATTACGTTGTTTTAATGGATGCTATTCCAGGTAGAGTAAATACTGTATGGTTTGCACCCACTGATGTTGGCGAACATGATATACAGTGCAGAGAATACTGTGGGTTAATTCACTATAACATGCGTGGAAAATTGATTGTGGAGGAACCATCATCTTGATAAAAATTTTATATTTGCTTTCAAAAGCAACAATGGAGGTTAGAAAGTAATGGTTCTAGAACTGCAAAAACCACGTCCAATATGGCAAATCATGTTTTCTACACATCATACTGATGTAGGCCTACTTTATCTAATCATGTCACTTGGATTCTTATTCTTGGGTGGTGCGTTAGCACTTATAATTAGAGCAGAATTATTCTTGCCTGGCGCACAAATAATTACAGATGCCATGACATTTAACAGAATTTTTACAGTTCATGGTACAACGTTAATTTTCCTATTCATCATTCCATTCGCATCTGCAGTTGGAAATTACTTTGTTCCAATCATGGTCAGATACAAGGATATGGCTTATCCAAAGTTAAATGCAATAGCATTCTGGATGATTCCTCCAGCAGGTGCCTTAATCTGGTTGGGATTTGCCGACTTTACTTGGTATGCAACTCCTCCTTACTCCATTATTAGTGCACCTGGCCCAGCAGCAGACATGTGGATATTTGGACTAAAAATTCTAGGTATTTCATCGGTATTAGGCGCTATAAACTTCATTGTGACGATTCTAAAATGTAAACATCCAGACATGTCTATAGGTCAAGTGCCATTGTTGGCTTGGTCATTCTTATCTTCTTCTTTAATTATTCTTGTTGCAATCCCAACCTTTGCAGCAGCCTTGTTGATGTTACTTACCGATAGACTGGGTGTTACTGGTTTCTTTAACCCTGCAATGGGTGGTGACCCAATTGCATATGCACATCTATTCTGGTTTACCTTCCATCCTGAGGTCTACGTTTTGGTAATTCCTGCAATTGGAATGATGTATGAAATCATACCAAGATTTTCAAGAAAACCAATCTTTAGCTATAATTCTGGTATCTTTGCATTTGTATTACTAACCATT
The DNA here is from genome assembly GCA_965223865.1 of Nitrosarchaeum sp. Lineage (GTDB taxonomy): Archaea > Thermoproteota > Nitrososphaeria > Nitrososphaerales > Nitrosopumilaceae > HKST03. The sequence continues at coordinate 213,643 of OZ245020.1, read as the reverse complement.
ATTGGTTTTTCATCTTGGGCACATCACATGTATGCCACAGGAATGTCATTTACAGAAAAAACAGTTTTCATGGTAGGAACACTTGGTGCAGTTCCAGCGTCTGCCATGCACGTCTTTAACTTTATTGCTACAATGTGGAATGGTAGAATTAGATTTAGTACACCAATGATGTGGTCTGTCGGAGGCATAGCATTATTCTTCTCAGCAGGAGCAGGTGGTGTTGCAAACGCTGCAATGCCTTTAGACTTTACAACCCATGATACCTATTGGGTTGTTGGCCACTTCCACCTGTTTGTAATGGGAACTATTGCATTTGGTTCTATAGCATATCTCTACTACATGTTCCCATATGTTACTGGAAGAATGTATAATGAGGCCTTAGGAAAAGTTCACTTTTTCATGTCTCTTATAGGAACAGTACTTGTATTTTATACCCAACATGTATTAGGCTTGTATGGAATGCCAAGAAGAATATTTGATTATCCGCCTATCCCAGAATGGATTGCAATGAACCAAATTATTACTGTTGGTGCAATGATAATTGGAGTGTCTATGGTAATCTTCTTAGGAAATATGATTTACTGTGCTGGTAAAGGAAAACCAGTGGATCAACACGATCCATTTGAACTTGGAGGCAAATACTATTATCCATTCGAACAAAAGAACCCGCATCACTAGGAGAGAAATGAAATGAGTCAAGACACAGATACAATTTACAGAACAACCACCGCAAGAACCGGTAAGATGATGATAATCATGCTAGGTATTTGCATAGTTGGTGGTGCCATATTCTTTGGTATGTGGGATTACTGGATCTCTGAACCTGCCCCAGTTGTAGCAATGATGAGTGGGGCAAAAGAAACAGGTGCACCTGCAGTTGCTACAGGTAAGACAATTACCGCAGACTTGGTGTTTGTTGAGTCTTCTGACTTTAGAGTATTAACCTTTAATGCATTACCTGGAGAAGAAGGAAGTAATCCAACAATTAATGCAAATGTTGGTGATAAGATAATCTTTAATGTAGAAAATGGTGGAGTATCATTTCACGCATTTGGTGTAACTGCTGATGAGGAAGGATTTGGTGGGATCTTTGCAGGAAGTGAAGTAGCAAGTCCATCGAGTCCATTAAAAGCAGGTGAGAGTGGAACATCTGAATGGGTTCCAACAGAAGAAGGAACATTCTACTACATCTGTACCGTTCCCGGACACAGAGAACAAGGCATGGTAGGTGAAATTATTGTAGGTCCTGCACAAGCAGGAGGTGGATCTGCAGAAGCTGCAGCCCCAACAGGAGTATCTCACAGCTTTCAGCTAGACTTTGTAGAATCTGATGACTTTAGAACTTTGGCATTTAATGCATTGCCAGGAGAAGAAGGAAACAATCCTGAAATCCGTGTAAATTCTGGAGATTCAGTAACAGTTACCTCTGCTAATTTAGGCAAATCATTTCATGCATTTGGAGTAGTTGCAAATCCTGAAGACTTTGGTAATGTATTATGGGGTTCTGAAATTGCTTCACCATCAAGTCCACTTAAAGCAAATGAAAGTGGCGAAGTCACGTTTACAGCTGGTGCACCAGGTAATTACTACTACATCTGTACTGTTCCAGGCCATGCATTACAAGGGATGCAAGGCAGTTTCATAGTTGAATAATTTTGGCAATTCAATACCTTGCCTTATCAACAATGATTATTTTGTATTCGTTAATGTTTCTTGGGGGATATATCTCAGCTGCAGGACTTGGACTAACCTGTCCAGAATGGCCTCTATGCCCAAATGGAGTAATGCCTTCTGAAGAATATCTAATTGAATGGATACATAGGCTAGCAGCTGCCACTACTGGTACACTAGTAATTGCAACTATGGTAGCTAGTTGGATTAACAAGAATGCAGACAAAAAAATCAAAATTACGAGTACTCTTGCAACGATATTTGTAATTACACAAATCACATTAGGTGCATTAGTAATTGATCTAAAGCTTCATGCTGTACTTGTTGCAATCCATTTAGGGATAGGTATTTTGTTATTCTCAATGGTACTTTTAACAACCTTGTTTGCTTTTAGAATTGCAAAAATGCCTATAAAATCTAAGATCTAGCTTTTTTGAATTTCTTTGGAATGTAGACGTAAATTACAACAACTGTTAATGTCAAAACACCGATAATTATCGATATGAAAAAAATTACTCCAAAAGGACTCTGTGTACCCATGTTAAAGGTATAGGTAAGAATGCCAGGATTTCCCGCCATATCATACAAATCTATTTTCACAATATGATTTCCTGAATTTCTCCAAACATAATCAAGATCTGAGTGCCCTCCTTCAAAGGAACTTGGTTGAAATGCATCAATTTGTTGATCATTATAGAAAAATCTAATTCCCATTGTAAAGCGATCAACTTCCTCCAAATCTCTATCAGTTATCCTTACTAAAATCTGAGACTTTTCATCAATCTGTGGGAATTCTGGTAATGTTGCAACTTGAACTCTATATCCACCATAATATTGCTCTGCTGAATTAAACATAGAGTGGCCATATGCATCTGAAAATATTGGAATTGAAGTTAGTGCTAAAAAAACCAAAAAAATAGTTGATCGCAGTTTTTTCACAAATTAACCATATTCTAAGAATAATATAGTGTTAATCAATTTACATAGGAAAATCTTCAAAACCTTTAAATCCTTATTGGCAAGACATTGAATCGTTGACCGTCGTAACAAAATCAATCGATGTTAAAACCCCCGTAGAGAATGTTTTTACCTACTTTGCAAGACCAGAGCATGTTTCTGATCAAATTAAAACTGATGCAGTAGGAATGACAGTAGTTCCAATGGATATCAAAGAAGGAATGGGTGTTGGTACAACATTTAGAATTATTGGTGACTTTAGCGGTAAACGCCTAGAATGGGACTGTGAAACAATCGAATTTGTTCGAAATGAAAAGATTTCTGCAAAGCAAATTGAAGGACCATTCAAACACTGGCAAATAACCAATGAATTCAAATCACTTGGTGATAATCTTACGCGAGTTACTATGACAGTGGATTATGAAATGCCATTTGGTCCATTAGGAGCAATTATGGATAAGGCAAAGTTTGCCAAGTCTGCTGAAAGAGGAATGGAAACAGCACTCTATAACGTTAGAGGACTTCTTGAAGGAAATGGTTCAATTCCAGTATATATCACACTAGATGCATACCAGAAACTTCTTGCCGAAAAGAAAAAAATGAATGACGTACCAGTTTCAACTGCACTTACAGCAATTCTAGAGAAGTACAGTGAAATTGAAGCTAAAGCTCAGAACTAAATTTTCCTTTATTTTACAATCTTAAGGTTAATAACAACTCTAGGCAGTTTTATTTTCGTGGGTCTATGGCGCAGCCAGGTAGCGCACAGGACTCTTAATCCTGCTGTCGAGGGTCCGAATCCCTCTAGACCCGCTCCTTTAGTGGTTCTTTTATTGGTTCCAAGTGTAACAGAAGGCAGAAAAATGGCAGAATACGAATCAGAACCATTGGAATTGTTCCTGTATGCAATGAAGAGCGATGCTACTAAAGACCGATACAAAAGAAGGATGCGAAACTTTTTTGATTTTCTAGAACTGCAAGGCAACCTAGCAGAGCAAGCAAAACAGTTCATCTCAAAATCAAAAAAGAACGGAAACAGTTGGGTTACAGCAAATGTGATGAGGTTTCTGTCATTTCATAAAGAAAGAGTAGAACGTGGAGAAATTGCAGAATATGTCAGAAGATCAATTAAAGAATTTATCAAACGAATTAACGATAATGAGAAAAGAAATGAAATAATAGGAAAACTAGACGATAATATGCTATTGTAAATATAAGAATTTGAATCTAAATTAGACAACATGGACATCAGTTCAGGTTTCATTGTTTAGTTTATTCGCAGGATCAAGAACTAAGAAAAGTTTGTTACAGTTCAGAGATATGAAATCCCATAAGAATCCATCTGTTAATTGCTAAAACGGAGAAACAACTTTTGATTTAATTTAACAACACAGAGAAAGTCATTATGCAGAAAAAAATTGGTTTGATAGGAATTCCAATCCTGCTTGCAATTTTAATTGTAGCAGCAACAGGAAACATTCAGTTCTTGCCAAACCTAAACGCAGAAACACATAATGTCTCTGATGTTCAGACGCAAGGCGTATCTGATTTACATCCACAGGTTGCCAAAGCTGAGGAACAGCCAGTCAGGGAGTATACGTTGATAATTGAGCAGACAGACATTCAAGTATCAGACAACGCAGTCTGGCACGCTTGGACATACAACGGAACAGTGCCCGCACCGACTCTATTGGCAAGCCAAGGAGACCTGCTGCGAGTCAGGGTAATCAACAATCATGACGTGACTCACAGCTTCCATGCCCACATGAGTGACTATGATCCTAAACATGACGGATCCCCAGTAAACGTAATCACGGGAGTTGGAGCAGGCTCAATGATTCCACCAGGAGGGGAATGGACGTATGAATACAATGTAGATGATTGGGGAACGACATTTTTCCATGACCATGCAGCATCTAAGGGCCTTGGAATCAAGGACCATATTTTGCAGGGTCTTTATGGAAATATCATAATCGAAAGAAATCCCCCAAGACCATACATTGACAGACACATTCCAATCGTGATGGCAGAAATAGGCCATGACGTTGAAAGAATGGAGAAGGGACCCGTGCCATACTATATCATGAACGGAATGGGTGTACCAGGCGGAGAAAAGGCTCTTGAAGAAATCTTTGCAGAAGAAGGACTGGATGGCGTTGTTGAGCAGTTCAATTATACACTGCCAGTCTACAAGGCAAAGGTTGGAGAAACAGTTGAGTTTCACGTTACAAATCTTGGTGAGCAAATTCATTCATTTCATCTGCACGGAAACAAGATGATTTCAAGCACAAACGAGAGAGGTACTACAATAACTTCGCAGACATTTCCGCTAGTTCAGGGAACGCTAGAGTCATTCATTGTCAAGCCCGACAAACCCGCAATTTGGTTGTTCCATTGCCATGTGGTTGGCCATGCAGATGCAGGGATGATAGGTTTGTTCATAGTAGAGGAATAACATATCTGTTCTTTTTTATTTTTTTAATTTCGCGAATAATTGAAATGACAAAAATCATAGTTTTCATTTTCAAACAAACCTGAATCCTATAATCTCCACGCTAGTGTTGCCACTAACATCAATTCTTAACACATTATTTACCAAATTGGGTTCAATCTCTTCGTTGTCTACAAGAACGAACAATCCATGCATTTTTGTCTCAAATCTTTTTTCTAAAACAGGTAAAGGATCACACATTATGATGTAACCATGCGAAGTTGGTACTGGTTTCAATATTAAAGAATGAGAGACATCATCTACACTAAATTCTCCAATTGGAACAGTATAGAAAATTGAAAATTCTTCTGCAATTGAATAGTGTGGCTTTCCATCATTGGGTGCTGAAGGTACTCCTCTTCTTTCTATAAAATTTACATCATATGGAATGTCGCATTGTTTTGATAAACTATTTTCTTGCATAGCTGTTGATGAAATAGAAAAATATGCCACTAGAACAGTAACAGATAATTATAGGGATAGGATATGTTTTCATTAATCACACTCCTTTTTTGCAAACTCTAAAACAATGCCTATGCCAGAAATTGCCAATCCCGGAACTATCACATAAAATATTATTGAAACTTCTATGTCTGAACTAAGTTTAAAATTCAAATCTCCAAATATCTCATATGCCAATACAGAAATCCCAACCAAGAAAATAACAATCCCTGCAACAATCAAGAGTCTAATTTTCATTTTCTTTTCCATATTTTGAATCACAAGTTTTTTGTTTTTCATCCCACTTGCCCTCTAACATGTCACATTGTTCTTTGTTTTCAACTATTGGAAGTCCTGTAACAGAATCATATTTTCCAATTCGTTCACATTCGTCATTAACAATGTAACCTCTTCCTCCTATACACAACGCTTCATCTAATTCATAGGCATTCTGAGAGGAAGATATAACTCTGAATTCATAAATTACAGGTTCTAAATCTTCTAGTGATACTGTAACATTATATTTGCCTTCAATTTCTGGAATTTTGGATGAAAATATTCTAGAGTCTTTTCTAGAATCATAAGAAAGTTCTTTGTTGGTAGGTCTAGAACAATCAATAGCTTCTCCAGCTTGATTAAACTCTCCATTCTGATCAGGATAAGACACGATCCAAGAATGACATGTGTGTCCAAATCCTGATAATGTATAGTAAAATGAGTATTGTTCCCCAATATGGTACGTATCTTTCATTCCTTTAATCTCCAAAGAATAGTGAGGAATCTGAACTGCATAAAGTATCGATACAGAACCTACAATGAAAATAATTGAAAGTAATATGATTTGAGTTCTAGTTTTTATATTCCCCACCCACGCCCTATTAATTTCCAAGCCGTTTCTCCCGTAACACATACTACTGTGGAATAATCATGTTTTATCAGGCGCCTAAAATCTTCATTTTTGCATACGCTGTTTTCATCAACTGCCTTGCTGAATTTGTCAACTACAACAAGACCGCCCATAGCAGATCCACTAGGACCTTCAAAGATATGAGTTGTCCTATAGAACTGTCTTGTGTACTGTCCGGATTCCTCAACTACAAATGGAAATTTGATGTAAAATGGGTTTTTAACGTCAACTACAAAGTCATACGAGTCTTCTATTGAACTTTGTTTAGGAAATTCTTCAATTAGTTTTTGCTGTTTCATTGAAAATTCCATATGCTCCTTATCTGTTGCATTTTCATGCATTGGCGGGCGTGGTATGTGGTCACCTTTCTTGATTGCGTATCCTGCTGTTGCATCAACTGCTGTTGGTTTGTCCCCGAAACTTGATTCTGTAAATTCAGCCTTTACGATAGCAAAATATTGTGTTCCTGCCTCCAGAATTGCCAGTCCCATTAGATCATTTTTGAATATTGCGCCCTTTCCTATGATTTCATATTCAAAATCTTCCCATGGAATGATTTCATAGTCTACAAAAATATCCGCCTTGTCTTTTGGAGCAATATCAAATGCAATTGAATCTGTCCAAGAGCTTTTGTAAAATGCATCAGAGCGACTAGAAAAATGATTCCCAGTAAAAGAAATGCTGAGAAATATCTTTTCATGGTCTATGTTTGGGTTTACTGTAACTGTTACAGGAATCCTTGCAACTTGACCTTGTGTAATTCCTTCAAGCGGTTCTGTATCAATTCGAACCGTTGGGATGGCACTGGCAGGACTGACATCAATTATTGGAGAAAGATTGCTTAGGGCGTATGGGCCCTCTGTGTATCGGAATTTTATTTCAAACTTTGTCGGTTTTCCCGGGGTTAGTTCTAAAGGGGCATTCTCAAAACTTGAGGTTCCATGGAATGATTCGGAGGCAAATGCGTGTGGAATCAAAACCAACAATCCAACAGATGCAAGGAGTATCAAGAGTCTGGTTTTCATTTTCTAATCATATTCTCCACATACGTTGTTTTTGATGGTTTCAGGAGAGGGGTCCTCGAAGTAGAATATCTCTGCTGGTTCCTGTGAGGAGGTGATTCTTTCACACTTGTAGACTGTTTTTTGACCATCAATTCCCTCAGAAAATGTCAACGAAACCCATCTGGCATTTTTAGAATATGTAAAACTCGTATGCTTCTCAAAAAAATCGCCAGAAGTTGCCACTATTCCCGACTCAGGATAGGTTTCCAGAAATTGTTTTGCAAGATCAGTTGATTCGTATTTCATCATTGCCTGTTGCTGGAGCGGCGAGGCAACAAATATCAGAAAAGAAAACATCACAACAACATACAGTATGACTCCCAAAATTCCTGTCATGATCAGCTTGCTGGTTTTCATTTTATTTTTCTCCATTCGCAAGAATTGTTGTCAATGACATGCGTTCCATTGGAATATTCCAGACCATATGCAAATCCCTGATATTTTGGAGGACCACAATAATCTAAAATCTCCTGAACTTGTTGCATCGCATCAACATCTAAAATTAGTTCTCCAGGATTGTCTGGATTGACCCTGTAGAGCGGCTGTTGATTTTCTAGTTCATCAGGAGGTACCCAACCAACACCAGGATACAGCTTGTATCCAGCATCCAGTTTGGCATCTCTTTCTGGATTTTTGTAATCAACTATCTGAAAATCAACCAAAGCATGTTTTTTTGCATCAACGTCTACACGGAGAGTATAGTTTCCTTTATCAGAAAACCTGATTGGGTCATCATCCTCTAGAGGAAAATTCCAGGTTTTCTCTCTCCATTCAAATGAGTTTTGTCTGTCTTCTGGCTCTATTGGAGTCATGTACATTCTGGAATAGACTGGTTCGGAGGAAATGTCCACGTAATCTTGGTAAATGCGATATTGCGGCCAGGGCACAGTTTTTCCCAGTGATTTTACTTGAACAGAAAATGCAATAGGCTCACCAATTTCATAGTGAGATTTGATTCCAGTAACATTCAGATGTACATCCAGATTTTGATTTGTCAGAGTATCATTGCCTAATACAAAGTGGGAAACACCAGGAAAAATAAAAAAAGCAGTCATAGTGGTTGCTGCCAAAATTATACCAAGAACGATTAGAACTCTAGTTTTCATTTTCTAGACTAATCGTATGGTGAATCATTGTTATTTTTTCCAAGTATGAAACCACGTTCCAACAATTTTTCAACAGAGGATTGTTTTACACAAACCGGAGTGTTGTCATTGTCAATAATTAATTGTAAATTTTCCAAACAAATTGTATCTTCGGGCAATATTCCTACTTTTTGTTGGTGTAACGGTCTAAGATAATCTTGTTCTGTCCAATTTATGATACATGGTCTTCCTGGATATGCATCTTCACTACACCTAAAAACAAACACACAATCATCGCCATGAGGATCTATGAGATACCCAGGAGCACAAAGACTCTTCCAAGAATATGGTTTATGAGGTTTGAAAATATGTTTAATTTCAATCAATTCATATTTTTTATTTTCAGGAAATTGAAAATCATCAGATTTTTTTGCAATAATGTGATATGCATTTCCTTCAACAAAATCAATCCCAACAATCGGATATAGTGCACCATCCCAAACAGGGCTGTTGTTAACATCTCGAATTATCAGAGAATCAACAGGTTCATCAGAATGGACAAGTTTTGGGATGATTGGACTTACCAAGAGTTCTAATTGTTTTTCTGCACTTATGTTAGATATAAGAAAAGTACCTGAAACCAAAATTGCAAGAAGTATCATAATAAAAAATTTCATTTTATTCGTCTCCAAATTAGATATTCATAAAGTATCCTCTTTTTGAGTTCAATTCCACATAGGCCTGAACTGTTTTTGAGTAGCAAGTATAATTAATCATCATATTTTCATAAAACCATGCCTGCAAAAGGAAAAGTAGACCTGACGATTCAAACAATTTTCTGCATAATTCCGATTCTTGACATGTATGCAGCATATCGAGTAAAAAAACTACGAAAATATCTGATGATAATGATTCTTGTTGTAGCAATACCAGTATCAATTGCATCATCTGTTTTTTTGCCCACAGAAGATGAAGATTTGGTGGAAGGATTCACAAATGTCATGATTTTTTACTATGGAGTAGATGATAACCAATTCATATTTTCAGTAGGAGTTCAAATAGGAACGATATTGTTTGCAATTTTTCTAATAAGACGTTGGTCAAAGCAATGGAATTTACAATTTGAGTAGATTCTAATCCATAAACCATGCGTAAAACTGTATAGCTAAACTTTCATTAGTTTCCAAACAAGTATGAATCTATAAACTGTAACGTTATACCACTTTTTGGGTCCTTATCTATACCCCATACATGTTGTGCTGTGATTATAGGAGTAGGCCTTTTTTCTTCACCAACATTACAGTTTCTGGTTCAAAAATCAAATTTAAGAAAGTAGAATCACAGATTTTCAATTAACAACAAGCAGTGATTATTATGCCAATATTTGCAAAACGACTATTGGCCTGTGAGCCTATCCTTCAACCACTTTTGATTTATCGACAGTAAATGCAACTGTATTGTCTGTAATTCGTGATTCTACTTTTCTTCGAGTCATTTTTTCTATTGTTTGGCTGATAAACTCTGACATGTATAATGACCAGTTTTTTCCAAGTTCATGCTGAATTACATACTTGTGAATATCATTTTCAACGTCATGTCTAATTGAAAAACCTGCATCCTTGACCCAATATTCCATTGTGTCTAGAAAATCATCTACATTGAATTCATTTCTAAGCATACAAAGAATAGATTCTGCATCTTTTTCAGAATGTTCTCTTCCGATTTCTCTTGCTTCCTCTTCAGAGAATTTTCCCATGATTCTTTTGAGAACAGGTTTTGGGATTGTCATAAAACCAGCTGATTTTGCAACAGAGCGAAAATTCACATGATTTCCAATTACTTGATTTAGCAATTGATTGAGACTCAAATCGTTGTCTTCAGCTTCTTTTCTGAGCTTCTCTAAACTATCTGAATCCAACCTAAACGAAGCAGTCTCTGTATTTTTAGTTGGCATGATAATCTCCTAGGGGTAAGCTTTGCAATACAAAGTAGACAGCCTGATTATATAATAAAATACGTAATTTTTCTCATGACACAAGTTCAGAAATCCAACCAAAGAAATGTTTCAGAGATAGTTACTGCTAAAACTACTCTTGAAGGCGATGGCTTTACTGTACATAGACCAATCCCAAATTATGCTTTAAGAGATTTTGATCCTTTCTTGTTATTAGATGAGATGGGACCTGTAATATTAGAAAAAGGAGAAGCAAAAGGAGCCTCAGCACATCCTCATCGCGGATTTGAGACTGTAACATACGTAATTGATGGTTCTTTTGAGCATAAAGACTCCAAAGGACATTCAGGTAAACTTCATTCTGGAGATGTGCAATGGATGACTGCAGGATCTGGTATTGTTCATTCTGAGATGCCAGAAAACAAATTTGCACAAAAAGGTGGGAGACTACATGGATTCCAATTATGGGTTAACTTACCAAAAAAAGATAAGATGACAAAGCCACGTTATCAAGAGATTCCATCAGATAAGATTCCTGTCTCTCAAAGTAAAGACGGTAAAGTTCGTGTAAAGGTAATTGCTGGTCAATCAATGGGAAAAAAGGCAGTAATTGATACTAAAATTCCCATAATGTATTTGCATTTTTCATTGCAACCAGGAGCTCAAGTTAAACAAGAAATTCCAAATAATTTCAACACCTTTGCATACATTGCACAAGGTCAGGGATTATTTGGTATTGAACAAAAACTTGCAAAAAAGGAACAAGCTGTATTCTTTGAAAACAATGGAAACGAGATTACTTTCTCTAACCCTAGTGACGCAACAGAATCTTTGGAATTACTTTTGTTAGGGGGAACTCCAATTGGAGAACCAGTAAAACGATACGGTCCATTTGTGATGAATACTGAAGAAGAATTACAGCAAGCAATCAAGGATTTTCAAAATGGGGAGATGGGAAGAATTGACTTTTAAGATACTAAACACAATTTCAAATAGTTTGAAATCTGATTACGTGTTTTTGTCATTGTTAATTTTAACATCAGGAATCATTTTCTCAAATTCTATCTTAGATGTAAATGCTGATTCCTCTCCAATTTGTGTTGACAAAATTTGGATGGAAAGCACTCATGGAAGAATTGCATGTGTGACTCCCTCCACTGCATCTGCTTTAGTTGAACGTGGATGGGGAACAATTCTTGAAGACTCTGCAAATATGCAAGTTTTAGCCTCAATGTTTGAGGTACATCCTGAAAAGATGAGAACAGCAGCACCACTTCCTGAAACATCAATAGGTCCTCAAATTGATTACTCCAAAGGATATTTGGTTGAAGAAATCAAAGATGGACTTTACTGGGTTACTGAAGGTGCATACCAGGCAATGTTTCTTACAACTGGAAAAGGAGTTATTGTAGTTGATGCTCCTCCATCAATTGGAGAAAACTATCTCAAAGCAATTGCCGAAGTTACTGAAGAACCAATTACTCATGTAATTTACAGCCATACTCACAATGATCATGTAGGAGCAATGAACATGTTTCCTGATGATGTAGTATACATAGCACATCAAGAAGCAGCTGACACGCTTTCAAAAAGAAATGATCCTAATAGACCAATACCAACTGTAACATTTGAGGATACTTACACGCTTGAAGTTGGAACTCAAAGATTAGAATTGGCATATCATGGACCAATGCATGAACCAGGAAACATCTTCATCTATGCTCCAAACCAAAAAGTTCTGATGTTAATTGATGTAATCTTCCCTGGATGGACACCATTCAAAGATTTGGCAATGGCACAAGATGTTCCAGAATTTCTTGCAGCACATGACAAAGTTCTAGAATATGACTTTGATATATTAGTTGGAGGACACTTGACACGTCTTGGAACTCCTGAAGATGTTCAAATCCAAAAAGAATACTTCCAAGACATTCAAGCTAGTGCAGCTAAAGCCAACCAAGAAGTATCTTTTATGGCAATAGGACAAGAAGTTGGATTCTCTAATCCTTGGCTAGTGTTCCAAATCTATGCTGATACAATAACACAACAATGCACTGATGAAGTAGTTCCTAAATGGATTGACAGACTTGGTGGTGTTGATTTGTTTACTTATGATCACTGCTGGAAAATCTCAGAATCTCAAAGAATCGACTAAACCAATACTCGGTAAACAGTATTTGGTGTGCAAACCAATCAAATTTGAACCCTGAAAATTGAGTCGAAATTAAGCTCAAATCTGAAAGGATTCGCACCCTTCAATATGTTTTAAAATTATACTGTCTATATTATAATGAGAGCCAATTCTTAGAAACCGCTGGCAGCATGCAGACCTCTAGACCCGCTTTAATATTTTGAAACAAAATTGATCCAAATTTTAAAAGATTCAATATTCTAGGATGTCTAGGAAATTTATAGAATTAAATTTTGTGGATTAACTGTTGCCTGAAGATGATAACAAAACTATTCCTAAGGACTTTTCAGATTACAGCCTACCTGGTCGTATTCAGGAGAGTAATTTAGAATATTTTGATACAGAACCAATCCAATCTAATTCAACAAACAGAGTATTTGTAATAATAGCAATATCTTTTGTAATTATTACCTTGAGTTTCTTTTCATATTATTTTATTAACCAAAATGAGATTGATTCAAAAATAATTCAAAATGCAATACAATTAGATCCTGAGAGAAGTTTGAAGAATCAATATAATATTGGAGAATATGGAAGTGACCACGCACATGCTGCAATTGCAATTTTTATAGATGATGTACAATTAAACTTTGGTCTGAAACAATTTCAGATGTCAAGTAAATACATCCACTTTGAGAATCACAATCCGTATCTAATTCATAGACATGCAACTGGAGTTCCATTAGAGATGCTGTTCACATCATTGGAAATGAAAGTTACACCAAACTGCATAATAATAAACAACTATAATTCATCGGTCAATAATGGTAGATTTTGTACTGAAGATAATAAATTTCTCGTTTTTTATGTTAATGGAGAAAGATATCTTTCAGATATTTCTAAATACGTCCCTGAACATAATGACAGAATAATGGTCTCTTTTGGAGATCTCAAATCAACCTCAAAACATCTTGAATATTTGGAATCTCTGAAAATTTTTGATATTCCTAAAAAAAATCCACAATACTCTGAAAATGAGATATTGCTCTGAATCAAGATCTATCTTTGTACAAAAAAGGTACAAATCTAGGATTATGATTTGAATATATTTGATAATGAATTTCAAGTAATAACCAGGTCTTTACCTAATCATAACCCGTCCACCAGCCGAATTGTGTTCGACATATCACCTTCTCTTCTTACAAATTAAAGATTTTGAATTTATTGTTTAGTAGTTTTTTGAAAGACAAAATGAGTAATGTTGTTTATTTTCACATCATTAGAATCACTTGAATCTTTGTATATTTTTATAATTGAAATTACTTCGTTCTATCTTTTTCTACGTTTTAGATAAGTAGATATTATTTTAGCAGCCATCTCATCAATTGTAATGTCTTGTTTGTTTGATTCTCTTGCAAGCTTCTTTGCTGCAGTTTTTGATAAGTGAATGGATACATTTTGTTTTATTTGCATTGCTTTTGCACGTTGTAACAATTTAGCGTGAGATGATTTTGGTGAACGCATAAGGGCAGTAATGTATTTTTTACGGAGATTGGAATCAAAATTTGATATTTTCTGCACAATTTTTTGCGCCTTGGTAATATTTGGTACAACAAAGTAAAGTTTAGTCATTTCATCTCTTGAAATCATTTTGGGCACTAACGACTTTAAGTTGTCAGGAACACCAGCAAATCCCAAGTATTTTTTTAATGTAGGCATTGACATTCCCATTGATCTTGCCGCTGCTGATTTACCAACTTGCTCTGTCAAAAACTTACAGGCCTCCGCAATATCCTTATGATTCATGTCATTTCTGTGAATATTTTCTATAACAGACGCTGCTTTTGCATTCTCTAGATCATATTCTGTTTTTTTGGTAAGTAAATGAACTGGGATCTTTTTTGCACCTAAACGCTTCATGGCAGCAAGTCGTCTTTGACCTGACATTAGCAAATACGTATTTTTATCCTGCTTTTGTACAAGTGGTGGATTTAACAATCCTTCATTTTTTATTGATTTTGCAAGTTCAGATATTCCCTCTCTGTCTAGTTTTCTGGCCTGTGCCTCCTTCCAAATTTTAATTTCCTTTATGGGAATTTCTCTTAGTCTGTATGAAATGATTGGCTTGTATTTTTTTACCATCATATTTTCTTGGAATCTTCTTTCTTAAGTGGTATTAGTCTATTGCATGTTGTTTTAGCTTTAATTCTTCACACCATTTTTAACAATAAATTAAAGAAGCAATACTGATTTACACTTCAAAAATCACTATCATTAGCATCTTCTTTCTTTGCAGAGCAATTCATATTGAAATTATTGATAAAAATCTGAAAACAAACTAAATTCAGAGAAGTAACAACCTGAATTCTTTATTTAAAAATAGTATTTTTGAGATTGTTTAATAATATTTAATTATCAATTTTGAAATTCTTGATGATTCTTTTAACATCTAAATGAAAACAAAAACACGTAATGTCAGGAGAAGATGTTTTTGTTGATGATTTTATGGAAAAAAATGTAATTACTATCGAAGAATCTTCATCGATAAAAAATGCTGCAAAGAAGATGGATGAGGCCAATATAGGAAGTATCTTAGTAACTAAAAATGATGAACCCATAGGCATAATCACAGAAAGAGATTTTGTTAGACGATACGCAGTAATGGGAGTTAGTCTTTTAAATCCAGTTGAGGACATAATGACAACGCCACTAATTACCATTGATCCAAGTGACACCATTTGGGAAGCCGCAGAATTGATGAAAATTCACAATATTCACAAACTTCCCGTAATTAAAGATAAAAAAATAGTAGGAATAATCACTAATTCTGATCTAGTAAAAATTTCTAGCCAAAGTTCAGATTCAGAGATGAGACGAATATGTGATCAAATCCTAATGAGGATAAATTAAATATTTTTGGATTTATGATTATTTATTTTCATTTTATTAATTTTTAAAAAATAATTTTATAAATTATTTCAATGATTCAAACTCTGATAAAATTTCTAAATCCATTTCAATCTCTTTTGGCATTCCTTTCCACCAATTATTTGTCATGATAGATTAGATTTGGATTATGTTTATAGATCTTTCCAAAAAATTTCTTTAAATTATTTTATTTAAAAAATTTTGAAATGGTTTTATCCTAAAATAGAAAATCTCAAAATTATTGGGAAAATATCTTACAAAGTAGCTATTTTATAATTTCTTGAGTAATGTAAATCTAGTTTTATCAGGATCAATTTCTTCATGCATGTCAACATTACTAACAATTTTTACCTTATAGTCCATCCATCTTTGTTTCATATTTCTATATTTTTGATTTTTACTAATTTGTTTTTCAGACTCTTCAAACTTTTCGCAGTTCATAATATATTTTCCAGTAACTCTGTACATTTCAGAAATTCCTTTCTCTAGGGTTTGGTCATCAAGATAGTTTAACAATTGATGAGTGAAAACAAAATCTACTGAAGAATCCTCAAATGGAATATCTGTAATTGTAGCTTTTTTGAATTTACCCGAAGGAAGTTTTTGTTTTGCAATATCAAGTGCCTTATCATTTAAATCCATTCCATAAATTTGAAAAGATTCAGGAAATAATCTTAAATCAATTCCGGTCCCGCATCCAATTTCAAGTACGCTGTTACAACGAAGCGATATTGCCAAATCTCTTACAAACTTTGCAAATTCTTCATTGTATTTTTCTTCATTTTTAGAAGCATATTTGTCCCAAAATTCCTTATCATAACTCACGATTTCTTTCCCAAACTATTCTAATTGTTACTAACTGTCTTGTGTTGACACTTACATGGTATCAGCTTTGTATCAAATGTACAGTCATGTGGTCCATCAGATCTCCCATCTGTTGGAATTTCTTTCATACAATCTTCGTGGCGTCCCTTTCTGCAAAACCAACAAATCTCTTGAGCATCACCAGTTGAGCATGATTCCATGATAAAATGAGAACATTTAGAGGTAAAAAACTTCTTGAAATCTAGATGAATGTCAACCAAGGCAAGAATCTTTCGTCTTTGCCTAAAGATGCATCAGAAAATGATTTTTGCAACGATTTTGTGATCTTCCCCATCTTACCACTTCCTATTTTGACCTTATCAATTTGAGTGACAGACTTTACCTCAGCTGCTGTACCTGTCATAAAAATTTCATCAGCTAAATAAAGATCCTCTCTTTCAAGATCTCTTTCAATAACAAAACCTCCATTCTCTTCAATGATTTGAATTACACTATCTCTGGTAATTCCCTCTAATCCTCCAGCCGAAAGTGGTGGTGTCTGAATAATATTGTCTTTTACAACAAAGATATTTTCTGCACTTCCTTCTGCAATTTTGCCATAATTGTTTAACATAATTGCTTCATCATATCCATTATCAAGTGCTTCCATTCTAGCTAAAGCTGCGTTTGCATAATTTGATGCTGCTTTTGCTTGCATTGGTTGAGATCTTGAATCAATCTTAATCCAACTAGAAACCTTGCATTTTGCCCCTGAAAATTTTCCAGCCTTTGATTCTCCCATTTTCCACTCCCAACATGCAATAGAAACATCTACCTTGTTTGGTGTTGGAGTCAATCCCATTGTTCCATAACCATAGTAAGCCAAAGGCCTGATATAACATTCCTTCAAACCATTTGTTTTTACTGTTTTAATAATTGCATTCGAAATTTCTTTTTTGGAAAATTGCATCTTCATTGAATATAATTTTGCTGAGTTGAAGAATCTATCAACATGTTCTGGTAATCTGAAAATTGCTGAACCTTTTGATGTATCATAGCATCTTATTCCCTCAAAAATTGATGTGGAGTAGTGTAATGCATGAGTTAAAACATGAACTTTGGCATCTTTAAATGGTACCAGTCTTCCATTCATCCAAATTTTTCCAACTTCTTTCATAAGACACAAAAAAACTCTACCAATTTAAAGAATTATCTTTGAAAATACCTTTACTAAAACCTGCAAACTACATATTCAATGAAAATACCACTTTTAGCATGGAATGGTTCTTGGGGTTTCCAGCGATTGCCCTTCTAATAATAGGTCTGGTTGGTCAGGGTTTTGAAATGAGAAAAATTAGGTTTGCTACATACAAGGATGAAGAATTAGCCTCACCAAACATTTTCATGAACAAGAAAAACTTCAAGTGGTATGCAATAATCGGTTTGGGAATTCTTTTGTGGTATTTAGCTGAACGTATGTGATTGGATCTATATAGATCAACTCTAAATACTATAAATCACAATTACAATTATCGCGTGTTTTGGGTAACGCCGGGCTGAATCTAGATAAAGGTCCAAGAACAAACCCACGGCGGTGCTACTGATGAAAATCGGTAACGCCTCTTACACTCAATTAAATAAAATTAATTTTTGATTTTTCTTGATGTACAGCACTAATTGCTTTTCTGATATTTCCTTCCGAATCTTCAACAACAATTATTATTCTTGATGTTTCTTCTTGTGCGTCCATATTCAATATATTAAGACCTGCTTCACCAATTTTTGCACTTGTTCTTGATGCAACATGTTGAACTCTCCACATTTCATCTCCGATTAAGGTAATGACTCCTCTGTTGTATGTTATTTTCGCAAGAGAATCAAATCCTAGAAAATACTTTTCATTTCTTTTTACATAGTCGCCATCAAGAAAGAGTATTCTTGAAAATTCCATCCCATCTTTAGTAAATGGAGACAAAATAATGAATTCACTGTATCTTTTATCTTTATCAAGTGATGTTAGCAATTTTTGAACATTAGCTGTTTCAATTCTGAAGATTGCACAGTTTTCTTTTCCTGTTACAATTTTTATGGGATGACCTTCTTTATTATCTGGATTCCTCTTTATTGTAGTAGTTTTTGAAGGATCTGTCATATTGGTAACAATTATTGGTATGTCTACTCCATTTTCAACAATTTCTTTAATTGCAATGGGATCCAATATCTTCATACCGAACATTCCAGCTAATCTTGCCTCATTGTATGACAATTGATTAATTTCAGTCAATCCATTGTCAATAATTTTGGGATCAGCTGAGACTACAGAACTATCTTTTTCAAAATCTATACTAGTATCATATTTTTTGTGAAATAGAATACCTAAGTCAGCTGCGGTTCTATCTGAACCTCCACGTTCATATGTCGTAGTTACTCCATCAACTGTCTTTCCAATGAACCCTCCAATAGTTACAATATCATTTTCTCTGACCAATTCTTCTGTTTTTTCTAATCTTTCACGAGATTTTGCTGCAAGAAAATTTGTTGATTCTATATTATGATCAGTAATTATCGGCCATTCATCATAGCTTACTGCATTTGTCTTCAAGCCTTTACTTCTTAGAATGTAATTCATAACATGCGACATTAGAATCTCCCCCGAAAAAGCCAATGCACGTGATCTTATTTCATCTGCAAAATTTCTTTTATCATATGCCTCATCAAGAGCTTTTTGAGCCATTTCTAGGTATGATTCTATTGTCTTTTCGCATTTCTCTTTGTTTTCGTCATTTATCAATTGCAAAATTTTCTCATAGGTTGATCTTACAAGCTCGAGATTTGCTTTTATGCCATTTTCTGCCTTTTTTCCCTGTTCTAAAACCACATCAGTCAAAGAACGCTTCTTTTCATTATCCATTGTAAGTGGTGCTGAAAATACAGCAAGAACCTTGGAATCTTTTCTCAACTCAATAATTCTATCAATAATAGTGGGAATGGTATTGCCATTAGGACCAATAGCGCTACCGCCAAACTTTGTTACAATCATTTTTGCCATGATATATCAAGAAAAAATTATCGGCCATCTATTAAGCATTGGATTAAAAACTTGTCAAATCAATTTTTTTATTAATTCTGATGCTCTTCCTGCTCCATCTTTTACTATGGGAGCTCTTCCTTGATCTAATTTCTCATCAATTAGTTTTTCTAATTTAAAAATATCCTCAAATGTAAAACCCTCTTCTTTTGCATTATCTTCTTGTTCAAAATGTCCTTTAATTGGAATGAATATGCTTGGCGTTCCATATGCTTTAGCCTCATCAATAGTTGATTTTCCAGCAAGTGAAATCAAAACATCAGCTGCAAAAATTGCTTCATGAAGATTATCAATAAAACCCAAATTTCTAATATTCCCACTAAATTTTTTTGTTAATGAGGGTCCTGAAACTATTACTATATCAACATCTTGTTTTAGTTTAGGAATGATTTCAAGTGTTTTTTCAATTAAAAATAATCCTGCATCTGTTCCACCAATAGATACTAAGATTGTTTTCTTTTCAAATGAAAAACTCTTTCTCAATTCCTCTCTGGTATGTTGTGTTTTTCTCACAATCGGTCCTACTCTTTTTATGTTTTCTTCATCATCTCCCAATTCTGGAATTATAACAATATCACACTTTTGAATAATATTTTGCATTGATTTATTCATCTTTTTTTCAATAAATGAGCCAAAACCTTTTACAAAATGTGTTTCCAAAATATCGGTAACTAGAACAGTTGGAATTTTTTTTTCTTGTGCTATTGTAAGTGAAGCAAAATCCTCATCACTAACAACTAGATTAGGATTATCACTCTGAATTACCTTGTTTGAAATTTTTTTACACGCCTTGTAATACTTATAGTAATTCCAAAGCCATCTTGCTGGACTTTTTAAAGAGCCTTTTTCTATTATAAAATTTGGTGGATTGTAAAGATCTTCTACCTTAAAATTTGAATTTTTAATTATTTTGGCTGCTCCACTGCCTGTCACAAATTTGAATGTAAAATCTGTGAAATTGTTTGCTATGGCAATATCTCTTGTTGCATGACCTAATCCAATGGGACTACAAAAAAAATCCAATTCTACCATAACCTTTCCAAATAGTAATCAAATTTTTAGATTGTTTATCGTCTCAAAGTTTAAATGGTTTTTAACAAGGTAGGTTTCTGGGCTCATAGTCCAGATCGGTTATGACGTCGCCCTTACACGGCGAAGATCCGGGGTTCAAATCCCCGTGGGCCCATTTGGACTTGAACCTTAAATGGTTCAAATCCTCCTTGAAATTTCTACCCAAAAACGGTTCTAGTACGACCTGACTCTGTAAATTTGAAATTATTTTTTATGCATACTGTTATCTTCTTCAGATTCAGCAAATAGACTAGCAATGAGGATGCACATTTTTGTTGAATGTATTCATACAAAAAATTTGTTTTAATCACTGTGTACTTCATTTTTCTTTTTATTGAATTTGTTGTATCCTTCTTGATTGTATCCTTCTTTGTCGTAACCTAGGTGATTATATCCTAGTCCATCATACCCATTACTATCATACCCATTTTCATCATATCCGTCTAAATCATACCCATTACTATCATACCCATTTTCATCATACCCATTACTATCATACCCATTTTCATCATACCCGTCTTTGTTAAACCCGTCTTGATTGTATCCTTTTTTGTCATACCCGTCTAGGTCATACCCGTCTTTGTCATATCCTTTTTTGTTAAACCCGTTTTTGTTGTATCCTTTTTTGTCATACCCGTCTTTGTTAAACCCGTCTTTGTCATATCCTTTTTTGTTAAACCCATCTTTATCAAAAGCAATTTTTGTATCGATGTGAATTCCATCTATAGAAAAACCCCGATTGTCATACCCGTCTTTGTCATATCCTTTTTTGTCATATCCTTTTTTGTTAAACCCATCTTTATTGTAACCCTTGAAATCAAATCCATTTTCATCATACCCATTTTTGTATCCTTTTTTGTCATATCCTTTTTTGTCATATCCTTTTTTGTTAAACCCGTTTTTGTTGTATCCATCCTTATCATACCCGTTTTTGTTGTATCCATCCTTATCATACCCGTTTTTGTCATATCCTTTTTTGTCATATCCTTTTTTGTCATACCCGTCTAGGTCATATCCATGCTTGTCAAACGTACGACTAAATCTATCCAACAAACCCATAACAGAATTTCATAAATTCAATTCAGATAAGTATTTTCACGCCTATCTGCGTCTAT
This sequence comes from Nitrosarchaeum sp., assembly GCA_965223865.1. Classification (GTDB taxonomy): domain Archaea; phylum Thermoproteota; class Nitrososphaeria; order Nitrososphaerales; family Nitrosopumilaceae; genus HKST03. The sequence goes on along the minus strand of OZ245020.1, from coordinate 191,936 downwards.
TTTTAACCCCAAAATGATAGCAGTTCCAGTGAATCCATATCCTTTCAATAAGAGAATGATACGAGAAAATGCTACTATGAATTTTATTTTTTAATCATAAACTTAAGAGAAAAAAAGGATAATGGATGAACATGACAAAGAGTCCTTTTTGGTATGGACTACCACTCATCTTTAGTATATTTGGAGGTATCATAGCCTATTTTATTCTAAGAAAAGAAGATCCTTCAATGGCCAAAAACTGTTTATGGGTTGGTATCTTTCTATTAGCATTTTATGGTGCATATTACGTAGTGTTTTCAATTCTGCTTGATACATTTGAATTTTCATGAGATAACTTGTTTAAGTATTATCATATAGATTAATTGATGATACAATCTCCAAAAGATTTGGTTCCGCGCTTTTTTGATGAAACCGCAAAAACATATGAAAGAGTGGTAGCATGGACTACTTTTGGAAAAGATAGATACTGGAAAAAAAAGATTGTAAACAAGATAAACAATGTTAATTCCGTGTTAGATCTTGCATGTGGTACAGGAATATTGACTCGCATGATTGCTTCCAAACTACCTCAAACTAAAATAGTTGGAATAGATATATCAAAAAACTACTTAGCTCAAGCCAATAAAAATCCCTTTCCAAATATATCCTATATACATGAAGATGCAGAAAAGATGGATCTTAAACAAAAATTTGATTGCATTTGCTCATCTTATATTCCAAAATATTGTAATTCAGAAATTTTGATTGAAAGATGTATTGCTCATCTTCATTCAGGAGGTTCTATTATTCTTCATGATTTTGTATATCCAAATAATAAACTGATTAACGCATTTTGGAGAATGTATTTTTTATTATTGAACTGTATAGGAAATTTTATTCCTCCTTGGAAGTATGCATTTACTGAACTACCAAAATTAATACAAAAAACCAAGTGGGTTGAACAATATAAACAGGAGCTTGAGAAACATGGTTTTACAGTAACACAACAGAATCTTACTTGGAATTGTTCAGTAATATTACATGCTGAAAAAATATCTAATTATAAAAAATATCAGAGTTCCAACAACTACTCCAATTGATAATAGTTTTAGAATAATTTCTTTCTTTTTGATTTCATTAATGTCACCGTTTTTTTGTTTTAGAATTTTGTATGGTCTAGAGTTTTTGATTAAAATATATGTGATTACTGCAGCAATTCCTGAAATTATTAATGCCTCAATTGTGATTGAATTTGTTTGGATTGCAGAACCTGCAAATACTGGTAATACTCCCCATGAAAAGATGGTCGATTTTTTATTATGAAATTTACCTCCAAATAATTCCAAGTTATATGCAAAAAGAAAAAACCCTTCAATTATTCCAATTGGAAAAAGTAATGGTGAATCCAAAAAAGCATAATAGAGTCCAATGGTAAATGCTATGCCTAATACAAATAGTGCAATTGCACAAAGTCTTAATTTTGGAAGATCACCCCAAGGTTTTGTTCTTCCTCCTATGGCATCAAGCAGATGTGCACTGATGCCAAGTGACATAAAATAAATTACTGCAATTGCTATTATTCTCTCAATATCCATGTGTTCTGTTATTGCACCAAGTATTGCAAAACAAGTAACTATGGCAGTATATGGTAGATACAAAATCCCAATACTCTTTCTGAATTTTTGAGAGCCAAATTTTGGAACAAACCATTCTGACATTCTATCCGACAATGATCTTTAGTTAGTCTTCATTGTTTATATGAAAAATGTTTAGAGAGTTATTTAATAGAATGAACTATAACTATATGATGGGAAAATATAAGAAATTCATCAAGCGAGGAATAACTGAGCCTCTTGATAAAGTCCCATTTCATAAAAAAGCTTCAATACGACGATTATCCATGCTTGACAAATCTTTAATCCCTGAATCTAATACTCATGTTGCAGTTCATTTTGTAGATACATCAAAGAAACTTCCGCAATACAGTCAACTACATCAACATAATTATGATGAGATCAACCTAATTCTTTCTGAACATTCAAAACTAACTTATGAGATCCAACTTGACCACGAAAAATACACAGTATCTTCTCCTTCGACAATTTTTATACCAAAGGGATTACAACACAGTGCACAAGCTCTTTCTGGTAGTGGTATTTTTGTTTGTATTATTTTATCTTCTAACTATTCTAGCCGAGAGTAAATCCTAACCATAGTACTTCATGCAATCCTCATTTTGAACATTTTAACTTATCACAGTCAAGAAAATAGTATATTTACGTCGCATATCAAAGATTTGTAGATACTTAACTAAGTTTTCAGAAGCAAAAATAATGACTAACCATTAGAATACAAACCACATTAATTTTTGAATTGTTTGAGTTCTAAAACAAAACATTTCAACTTGTTTTTATAAATGAAAAATGCAAGATCGATTCTTGAAATGTCTACAAATTGGTGTCGTAAGTGTAGGAATCATACCCAATCAGATGGAAAATATCATTGCACTAAATGTGGTAATGAATTTTAGATTCCGTCTTTTTCTTATTGTTTTGATAAAACCTTTAATGATCTAAATTTTCATTTAATAATAAGCAATAAATCGCAAATTATTCCTAAAAGAGTTCAAATCTCTAAAGATTTGAATCTAGAAAGATATCAAAGGCAACTTAACAAAGCTTGAAGAATAAATAATTTCTTTTTGGTAAAAAAATAAAAAATAGATAATAGAAACTTCTTACTGGCCGAATTAATTGTGAGATGAAAATAATTTTAGAAAGTAAAGCATCTAGTGGTAACTTGAAAATTATTTGCTCATGATTTAATACTAAAAATTACTAATATGATTGATGAACGAGGGTCAGTTTGTAGTATCAATATTAATTGCTTCAGCAGTTGGAATTTTTGTTGGATCACGAATTTGGATATTGTTTAGAAAATAGCTCCGGGAGTTTATTTTTTTAGTGATAAGGAAAATCGAATCCCTTTTGAGTAGAGAAAATTAATTCAACACAATGCACTCGTATATGAGAATGCGAAGGTAATAATAAAGGACATAGTAAAAAATGGACTTGTGTCTAATTTTATAGCAATTGCATTAGTTTCATTGTTTACGATATTTGTCTCGACAAAATTTCTTTGAATAGTGAATATTTTGTAAATCGTTTTAACAATAATTAACATATGTTTTGCATTTTGTTAAGATTACCAAAAGGAATATTTTTTTCATATAATTGGCACTAGGCACTTTTTTATTTTGTTATTAAATACTTCAAACCCATTTTAAAGAATATGATTTCTGTCATGGAAAACAAGGTTCATTTGAACATGCAGAAATTGTGTGAAAAAATATTTGATGTTGATAAGGTTCAATTTGTAGGAATTATTGACAAAATGGGAAATATTGTCTCAGAGAAATTCAGAGATGGTGTGGTTCCATTTGAGAATGATGCAAAACGTCGCATGCTTTACATGCAAATGGTTCTTGAAATCACAATGAGAAAAGAATTCAATTCTTCTTTGGGGCCTATTAACTATATCATATCATACAGGGAAAAAGGTTTGATGATATCTGTGCCATTTTATGAATATGTAATAATAGTATCATTTTTGCATGAGACAGAAATTCAAAAAATTGTTTCAAAAATCAATGATGGGCTAAATGATGATGCTCTTTCAGGTGGCGAATGAAATGTATAAGAAAATTTTGGTACCACATGCAGGAACAAACGCAGGAGACAGGGCACTAGAGCATGCTAGAGAAATGGCAAAAAAGCATGATTCAAACGTGACTGTGTTGCATGTAGTTGAAAACATTCCCATACCGCCATCAATTGGATTCAGTCCTGAGAGGAGGAAATGGGCAAAGGAAATCCAGGCTGCCAGAAGAGACCTGAAAGTTGAAATGCATGAAAAACTCACCAAGCAGGTAATCTCCTTAAAAAAAGACAACATTCCAGTTTCCGTAAAGGTTGTCCATGGCTATCCTGATGAGGAAATAACCAGAATTGCCAATGAACAAGGTTTACGATATTGTCGTAATGGCAAAACGGCGTAAACTTCCTGGATTCAAGGCAATACTGAAACTAGGAAGCATATCAAGAAAAGTACTTGAGAAAATATCCTGTCCTGTCATGCTTATTGATGGGGAGAAAAAATAGTTGTTTCTAATCCTCAAAAAAACTATTGGTTCTACTGCCAACATAGTAGAAGATTACGGAGGATATGAGATAACCGTAATTGACAATGAAAAATTCCCTTGGGTAGAGGTGTTCTCACTTCTTCTGGATTCTGGATTTCAGGTGTGGATTGACAAGAAAAATTCTCACATACAGGTAATGTCAAAACCTGAGGTAAATTAGTAATTGATTCCAAAGTATATCCTATATCCAATTATACTTGGATGCATCTCAGTAACTGTCAGTTTTGCAGGACTCAATGCAGAACAGATTGCATCTGTAACAATATTTGCATCACTCATTGTAGGAACTTTACTCTTCTGGCGATTCAGACTTGCATTTGCACTTGTTGGAATCGCGGCAATGCTTGGATTGGGACTACTTGATACAGATACGATGATAGAGTTTGCTGGATTTGACATGATATTGTTCTTGGTAGGAATGATGATTGTAGTAGGATTTTTAGAAGAGAAAAAAATTCTTTGAACATCTACTCGGAAAAATAATGAAGGGAGTTGGAAATAACCCTATCAAGCTTGTAGTTGTTTTGATGTTAATGTCTGCATTATTTGCAGCATTGGTAGATGAGGTGACCTCAATTCTGTTTATGACTGCAACTGTACTGCATCTCACTGGAAAGCTAAGAATCAGTGCAATTCCCTTAGTAATGATGACAGTATTTGCCACAAATATTGGAAGCAGTGCAACTGTCGTTGGAAATCCTGTGGGCGTATTGATTGCGATGCGGGCAGAACTTACTTTCATGGAATTTTTAAGATGGGCAACTCCAATATCCATTGCAGGTTTAGGAGTTGCAATTCCTCTATCACTGCTCTACTTTAGGAAATACATCTCTCAGATGGGTAATGCCCTTCGCTCTCAAAGGCCAGAAGATGTGCTAGGTGACAACAGTACATCAGCCTCATCCTCATCATCAGGAGTGGAGGTATCTGTGCATAAAGAGAGCTTCAAAATTTCGTGGATAATCTTCATAGGAACAATTGCTGCCCTTGTTGCACACAGTCCTTTAGAAGAGGCTCTAGATCTTGAGAAGAATGTGTTGCTTCCGGGAGTTGCGTTTGCAGCTGCAGGAATTGTTTTGTTCCTAAATCACAAAAAGGCAAGAGAGATGGTAGAAAGACGTGTAGACTGGTGGACACTGGCATTTTTTATCTTCTTGTTTGCATCGGTTGGCACAATGAAGATGTTGGGAGTGACCACTGTTATTGCAGAAGGAATGTATGATCTTAGTGGAAATGACGAGACAAATCTTTACTTTCTTTTTGTTCCAGTTACCAGCATCCTTAGTGCATTGATGGACAATGTGCTAGCAGTTGCAACTTTCATTCCAGTTGTCCATGAGTTTGGAGACATGGGTGTAGATAACTATCCATTTTGGTGGGCAATGTTGTTTGGAGGTACTTTCTTTGGTAATCTTACACTGATTGGAAGTACTGCAAACATTGTGGCAATAGGAATGCTTGAAAGAAGAAAACGTGGAAACATTTCACTAAAGGAATGGATAAAGCCAGGTGCTGTAATCTCTATTCCTACAATGATACTTGCAGCAATACTTGTGTTTATACAGATTCCATTAATGCCTAGTTGATTTTCTTTTCAGACTAGTATTCAGAATGAATTATCCAAATGGATCTAAAATTATCCCCAAGTAAGTAGGTGAATCCCATCCGGTCTATTTTATTTCCAAAATAATACCTGAATCTAGGACGACTTGAACCAGAAGAATAGGAAATAAACTAGATGAGCCTCTAAAGATTAACATCTAACAATAGAAGGTAATTCATGTTAACATGAACATGAGATTTGACTAGAAACAAAAAGTAAAAAAAGAAAAAAATTAGCTTGTTGGATTCATTGCGGCTGCACGCTCTTTTGCTTTTTGATCAACTGGAGCCATAATGGAATCGCCAGGCTGTGCTTGGCATTCACCTATGTTGACTGAAAAACCATCTACGGTTTCTCCGATACATCCATCATCAGTTATTGCTATTATCTTGACTCTCTCAATATTTTCCTCTGGAGCAGTAAAAAACATCAAATATGCAAATAGCACAATGGCGCCTGCAGCAATGATACCTCCTACCAAAACGATTGAGTTCATGCCTGACTTTTTTGATTGCCTGTTATTAATTGCTGACATGTTTTTCTTACGTGAGACCCAGATAAAATTGGAATAGATATTATCTAATAGTGGTTTTCGTACATGAAAATCAGATCTTGAAACTAAATAAAAAAAAGCTAATTCTTATGATACCTCAAGTCTGAACGTTTCAGTTAACAGAATAAAATTATTTTTTAGCAGTCTTGTTTTAAATCATGATATATGATTGCAGTTGAACACATTGTAAACTGATCCATTATATCAAATTCTACCAACATCTACTGTATGGCCAGAACCTGTAGAGGAATATGCATTGAATCAAAGGCAATTCCTATGAGTAACAGTAAAAGATATCAAAATGGGCAAAAACGATGTACGTTTTGTGGTCTATTTTTAGAAGTAACAGAAATTAGATGTCCTTGCTGTAAAGCATTATTACGAACAAAACCTCGCACTTGAAATTTAATTACAATTAACATAGTTTTTTTGCTTTTATTTTACGTTTGTAAAATTAATTTGGAGAAAAATAATTGAATTGATCATTTATTGGTTGAAAAATAATTCTACATTCATCTGACCGTTATTGAATTGGCTTCGAATTTCTTTTATCTTGCTTTTGTACAAGAAAAATTTCTTTCCATCTTCATTTAACATGCCAGATGTTCGGAGCAGTTTGTTGTCATGAAGTGTTTGTATTCGCCTATATACTGTGCTGATTGGAATTTGAGTTTCTGTAGATATTTCCAATGCCGATTTTGGCACAGTCAAAATTGTTTTTATGATGGAGCGACAATATTTGTCTGAGACAACTGAGAGTATTGCATCTTTTGTAATGTCTTCCTCTATTTTGAATACAGATTGCAACTCTTGCATGAACATACTTGACAGGGTATGATAAATTATGTATACACATTTTCTGAATATGGTTTTCAACAATGGAAATCGTGTGGTAAATTGTCCATTTCTTTTAATGCATTCTAAAGATTTGAATCTGGTTTGATTTGAAAGAATTTCTTAGCAAAAAAATGATTGCAATTGAATACAATGTAATCCTGTCCCTTTTATCCGAATTTGACGTAAATTGTAGTGAGGAGAAATGATAACTAAAACACAAAAAGAAAAGAAACCACCACGAATTGCAGCAATTGCATTGATGGCTGCAGGAACCGCAGTGATTCTTATTTTCTTGCTAACCCCATGGAATTTCGTTCCAACACAGGTAACTGAAGATGTGACAGTAATTGCAATTACAGAACACGGTTGTGTTGCTGAATCTCAGCATGGCGTAAGTGTAGTCGTTCCTGAGTGTACTGCTCAAGTTGGTGACGTGGTTTCAGCATCGTTTAATATTCCAGCAATGGAGATAAACGGCTATTATGACAAGGTTCAGGACAGAGTAGCAGCTGTTCAACCTTAAACTCTTTTTTTATAAATTTGAGTTTTTAACAATTTTTTTTAAAATAATTCAAGGAATTGTACTAAAAATTCAGTTCATCTTGTTTGATTTGAAATTATTTTATTTTTATTTGTAAATACTTCCAATTTTATCCCCAATCTAGTAGGCGAATTGACGTAGGCCCATTATTACGGCACTGAAAATCTCTAAAATTTAATCTGCTCTATCTAGAAAGTCTTTAGCCTCAAAAAATCCCACTAGCTCCTTTGAGAGTTGTTCAGAAAACAATCCTAAAATTTCAAAATCAACATGACTAAGCTCCTTTTTGCTAAACATCGCTAAAACTGCAATAACTTTTCCTTTATAGATTAGAGGATAAGCTCCAAATGATTTCAATTTTTCTTTTTTTGCCCAATCTGGATGTTTTATTCTAGGATCATTTATGACATCATTTGTTACAACTGGTTTTTTGGTTTTAGCTACAGATCCAATCTTCAAGGAATTAATCGATACTTTGGAAAACTCGCCTTTAATTCCAATATACTTACCTGCACTGTATTTTAGAATTAGATTCTTTCTATCCTTATCGACAAACCATACTCTTGCAAATGTAGCATTAAAGTATCTCACCATACTCTCAACAATTGCTTGTAATCTCTCATTGAGTGTATTATATTTTCTAATTGAGCTTAAAATTTGAAATGCTTTTTCTTTTTTCTCTTGTATCCCTTCTTCATCAAACACAACATATGGTGAGGATTTTATCATCTTTGATTCATAAGATCTATAATCTGCAATAAGGGAAGAAAATCTGTTTAGAAAATTATTTGTCTCCAACTCGTATTGCTCAATGGAGTCAAAAATAAAATTACATATCCAATCATAATCTCCACTTAGTCTATTAGAATATGTACAAAATGTTGATTGATTCACATAATCGGTTAATAATTTAATTTTTTCTTGAGAAGATCTTCCGAACTTAAATTTCATTAGAATAATTCGATTTATTTTTTCTGAAATTATATTTGGATTTAGAATTGCAGAATAACCCAAAATCACATTATTCTTTTCTAATCTATGTAACCGATGTCTTATTCCTCTATCTGTAATTGTATGCCCTAAATTTTTAAGAATTTTTTGCAACTCTTGTGATGATAATCGAGCATTTTTTCCTAATTGTGCCAGAATAATCCTGTCTATCTTATCTTGCACTAGTAATCTAGGTAAAACAAGATAATATCTATTTCCAGGCTGGACATTTTTCGTTAAATGTATCAATTTAGACGTGATATCCTGTCCAATTTGGACATAATATAGTAGAATTTGGTCCAGCCTATCTATTTATCAAACTTATCTAGCAATATTATGAAAACTAAAAACATATTTTTTTCTTTCTTGTAATAATCTTGGAGTAACCATCAAAAAAGATATGCTAATAAAAAATAGAAAAAAAGAACTTCAAGAACCTGAAACTGGTATTAGGTTTTATGGAGGATCCTCTCAATGAAAAGAATTCTCTATGTAATAATTCCTGTTTTTGCATTTTCTATAATTTTTATTAATGCATTTTTTGGACATTTGATTCTTGCATCAGAAACTGAACAAGTCATAAACAAATATTCTGTATATGTGCATTTACTGCCAGATTGGAACAGCGATTCAAAGAATATAATCTTTGAAGTAACTAATTCATGGTATAAATCAAAAAATGATAACAATAGTAATCTTGTATTAAATGCAGAATCCAAAAAATACAATTATAATCAACTTCAAGAAATCAATGACAAATCTTACGTCGAGTTAAAGCACGAATTTAGTGACTGCCAAGAAGAATGGCAGCCTATGCTATACAGGAAGGCGGTAGATACAGTACGTCATGAAATAGAATACGTACAGGGAAAACAACTGAGCACAAATCCTGAAATTTCTGTATATCCAGATATGGAAAATAAAAATTATGATAATATAGAACAACAATTAAGAATTAAAAATGGATTTGCACAATTTTTCCCTATATGTACATCAAAGGAAATTACATCATATGATTATAGTATCAAAACTGATAACACAGATTTAGGATTTGATGTATACTTTGTTCCATCATCTATACAACGTGAATATTTCTCAAACAATGAATTTAATTATTATTCCAATTCAAGTTGCTATGGACAAAACAAACAAAGCTACAGTGGTACTTGTGAAAATATTCAAAAAGATGGTGGCTTATTGGTAGTCTTTCCTGATGAACTAAACCCTTGGACAACTAAAGTTAAAGTTAATCTTTATGAAAAAGAGTGACTCAAATTTTCTTTTATATCACTTCATGTCTAAAATTGCATTCAAACAAGTTATTTGTTCCATATTTGTTTAGATTGAAGAGGTTTTTTTGAATGTCTCTACTAATTCCAGTATATTTTCTATGAATGATTGATTTGATAGGGTAGATTCTGTGGTGATAAATAATAGACGATTTTGGTCAATGGGAACAGTATACCTTCTTATTTTTTCATATTGAGCCATTGCATATTTGCTTTCACCAATGGCATCCTCGAATTCTTTTCTAAGTTTCCATGCCCTTAAGATATGCTCTGCGGAGAGTCTCTGATCATGGGGATCTAAATAATTTTCTACACCCTGTTTACTTCCTCCATAGATTATTTGTCCTTGATTTCCAAGAATTGTTACAAATCTTATTCCTGAATCAAGACTTAAGATATTCTCTGATAACTTGTAATATTCCTCATTAGACATAGGTATCCCTCTAGTACACATCTATTAATAATTATAATAAAAAAATCATAGAATTTAACTCAATTTTTATTTTTAATAGACTACAAAAATACTTGAAATGGCCGTATGCTAACCTAACTCCAGAGGAAAGAGAGCTAAAAAAACAACAATGGGGTGAAGACAAAAATACATTTTTTGCATGTCTTTGATGAGAGAGCAAAAATGATAATGCATTTTATTACTATGAAAGCAGAGTGGGAGAGTCGTTATCTGAGGAAGAAAAAAATGTTAAAAAATTGAAAATTAAATCAATAATGAAAGAACTATTGCCATTATCAGTTAAAGAAAAAACTAAAAAATTTGAAATTAAAGAAGTTACTAAATAAATTAAAAACGAGAATTTAGCAAATAGCAGAAAATGTTTTTTACAAAGAGCAAACGTGTATTTTTAAATGACAGACTATTCAACAAATGAAAAAATGATCATTGTTCAATATACAATTAAAAAATTTGAAAATGAAGAGAAAGTTATTGAAAAACTAAAATCTATTTTACCTGAAAAAGATATTCAAAGAACGATCGATACTCTTATTGGAACTCAAAAAGTTAGAAGAATTGGCCCTGAAATAATCCAAAACAATGAGAGTCACACAGAACTTCCTGATTTACCTGATAATCTAAAACAAGTAATTGAGTCACTTTAACAAATCTAGTGGAAGTAATTATTCAAACATGCCAAAATAATGGTATCTAGTCTATAAAATCTAATTTAAAATCCTCGTAGTCCTTGAGGACGCATAATTTCTGGGTGCTTTTTCATCCATTCTATTTTCTCAAGCATCTCTTTTTTATCTCGTGGGAAAGTACCTTTTATGGTATATGCATTTGATCCATGATTTGCCCTAAAAATAATCTCTTCTTTAGTCTCTATTTGATTAATTAAATCATAAAGTTCTTCTAATGCTTCATCATCGTTGATTCTTATGAATGGTTCTCCAAACTTGTCAAGAAATTCCTGTTTTATCCCATTTTCAAGATACAATGTTAATGCTCCTACGTAATGGGGAGAACACGCACTAATTACCTCTGCAGTTCCTTTGATGTGTTCTTTAGAATATGTTCTACCACCTAAACCCAAAATTACCATACATGACATGATGTATCCTGCATCCTTTGCTTTGTTTACCGATTTGACTATGGTTTTTGCAACCGCGCCTTTTGTGACTTTCTTTAGAATAATATCGGAGCCACTCTCAATTCCTAGATATAGCATATCTAAACCGGCATCATGCATTATCTTTAACTCCTCAGGAGTTTTCTTTAGAATATTCATTGGCATTGCATAGCAAGATATTCTCTCAAGATTTGAAAATTTTTCTTTAAGATATTTTATTATTTTAACAATATACTGTGCATCCAGATTCAATGCATCACCATCAGCTAAAAATATTCTTCTAGTTTTTGGAAGGTGTTTTGCCATTAAATCAATTTCAAGTTTAACTTCATCCCAAGATCTTTCTGCATATTCTTTTGATCTATACATATCACAAAAGGAACACTCATTAAATGAACAACCTAAAGTCACCTGAAAAATCAATGATCTAGCTTCAGACGGTGGTCTGTATAATGGTGCATCATAATTTAACATCAATTTTATTTTCAAAGATAATAGTCTGGTATGTTTTTTATACTTTCTAGTTATGGTAAAATCCCAAAATACCTTTTATTGCAGATACTCAAGAATTTCGTGACTGATGGCAAATGACCCTGATGTAAAGAGACTCTTATGGTTTATTTTTGCAGGTTCACGGGGAGGATTAAATCGTCTAAAAATTATATCTAAATTAATAGAAAATCCACTGAACACAAACCAGCTAGCAAAGAAGCTAGAATTAGATTACAAAGCAATAAAACATCACATTAGAATACTTGAAAAAAATAATCTTATTACTTCAGTTGGAGAAAAATATGGAATCACATACTTCATTTCTACATTTTTAGAAGCTAATATGGAGACATTTGAAGAAGTTGAAAAGAAATTGGACAAAAGTAAATAAACGCTCCGGAGGTGTTCATCACTAAATGGAATCCACATCCTTAGTGTTATCCGTAGTATCTATTGCAAACATGGTAGTTCTGGGAATTTTAATAGGTACTTTTGGAAAAATGTATACAAAGACAAGAGCACAATTGCCACTTGGAATGATAGTCGTAGCTGGAATGTTATTTCTTCACAATATCATCAGTTCCCTAGCTTACTTTTCAATGGATCAACTGTTTTCACATGAAATTTTCCCATATATGTTAGGAGTTGGAATTGCTGAACTAGCAGGCCTTTTAATCTTCTTGAAGATTACAATGGACTAGTCTTAGTTTAATTGTAACAAAAAAGTATCCTTTTCGTTGCGTCAAAAATATCGTGAGTATTTCAAACTAAACAAAAACATCCTGATTTCATTTGCAGCATCAATAACAATATCTGCAATAGTTGCTCAGATATTATCTGAACAAGCTGATTATCTTAACACAACATATACTTTGATTGTAGATTACATAGTTTACTTTTCCACATTTGGAGGATTGTATTATATTGATAATCGGAAAAAATACCTGCTTAAATCCGGCCAAACTGATAAATCGAGACTACGCCATGATTTAGTAAAAATTCTAACTTCACTTGGAATCGCTGAGATCATTTACACAATTATCAGGTGGATGTTACAATATTACCTGCTTACATTTGATTATGATGCATATTTGGCATCTATTGTATCACAAGTTATATCCACTGTAGTCTATATGATAGTAGTAAATCTTAGTGTAAAGATGACGAGGTTGTACAAAGATGGGGATTAGTGTTTATGTTGATGGTTCTGGAGGCCCAAACGGTGGATATGGATTCTTTGTAAAGGAGACTGGAGAATCATTTTATGAAAAAAGACCTGACATCACCAATAATCAGGCTGAATATATGGCAATAATTTCAGCATTAGAAAAATTTGTAGACTTTAATGATGATCTTGTAATATTTAGTGATTCCAAAAATACAGTATCACAACTGAATCATGAATTTGCCATAAATAATGAAAAGTTACGTGAATTAGCTCGCGAGGCCTGGAAATTGATTGGAAAATTTTCAAATCTTACCATATCTTGGATTCCAAGAAAAGAAAATCTCGCAGGAAAAATGATGGGAAGCTAAAATTGATAGATCAGAAATTTCTATGAATAACTTTATTATACAAAATCCTTAACCAAAACATACATGGCAGAATCTGTCTTTTTATCTCCAAAATCAATTGCCATTATTGGTGCATCTGACAAACGAGGAAGTGTTGGAGCAACTATTACATCAAATATTATGAACGGATTCAAAGGAACAGTTTATCCAATTAGTCCTACAAGAGATACCGTATTTTACAAAAAAGCATACAAGAGTGTTTTAGATGTCCCAAAGACTATTGATCTTGCAGTAATAGTTATCAAAAACACTCTTGTCGCAGATGTTTTAGAAGAATGTGGTAAGAAAAAGGTTAAAGGAGTAATCATTATCACTGCAGGTTTCAAAGAAGTTGATGAAGAAGGAGCAAAACGAGAACAACAAATTAAAGACATTGCTAAAAAATACAAAATTCAAATCATTGGTCCAAACTGTCTTGGGGTCATGAATCTTGATCCAAAAACAATGATGAATTCTACTTTTCTTAAGGTTACACCAAAGTCAGGAAAGATTGCACTAGTATCTCAAAGTGGTGCTATTTGTGCAGCACTAGTAGAAGATGCAAGTGCTCAAGGAATTGGATTTTCTGCAGTAATTAGTTTGGGAAACAAAGCAGCAATGAGCGAAGTTGACGTTCTAAAGATGTTAGCTGCTCATAAGCAAACCGAAGTAATAGTCATGTATCTTGAAGATATGGGAGATGGTCAAGAGTTTCTCAAAGTTTGTAAAAATATTACTAAAAAACTCAAAAAACCTGTACTTGTTTTAAAATCAGGACGTAGTCCTGAAGGTGCAAAAGCTGCAATGTCTCATACCGGTGCTTTGATGGGATCTGATGAAATCTATGATGCTTTACTAAAACAATCAGGTGCAATTAGAGTTGATACGATGGAGGAGCTATTTGATTATGCGACTGCATTTTCAAAACAACCTCTTCCAACAGCAGGTGGTCTAGTTATTGTCTCGAACGCAGGTGGACCTGCAATTATTTCCACTGATGCCTGCTCTAAATTTGGAATTAGAATGGCCAAAATTGATAGTATCCGCCCAAAGATTGATGAGGTAATTCCCCCTTGGGGAAGTTCAAGAAACCCTGTTGACATTGTTGGCGATGCTGACTTTAACCGATTCAGAAATGTTTTGGAACGTGTACTCAAACAATCAAAAGTTGGTTCAGTTATTACAATGTGTACTCCTTCTGGAACTCTAAATTATGACAAGCTTGCTGAAGTAATTGTTGAGATGTCAAAGAAATACAAAAAAACGATGCTGGCAAGTTTAATGGGATTAGATGAGGGAATTACCAATAGAGAAATTTTATCCAAAGGAGATGTTCCCTATTACACATATGCTGAAGGTGCAATTAGAGCTTTGGCTGCAATGAAAAATTTTGCGATTTGGGTAAACACCGAAGAAGGAAAAATACAAAAATTCAAAGTAAACAAAACCAAGGTAAAGAAAATTTTTGACAAGGTCAAAAAAGAGAAACGTCCAAATCTTCTAGAAGAAGAAGGACATGAAGTCCTCAAGTCGTATGGATTACCTTTACCAAATAGTGCACTAGCTAAAACAGAAGATGAAGCAATCAAGATTGCAAAGAAGATAGGTTATCCGGTAGTAATGAAAATTGCATCTCCACAAATCATTCACAAATCTGATGCAGGAGGTGTTAAAGTAAATCTCACAAATGACAACGAGATACGTTCCGCCTTTAAGACTATACTTAAAAACGCTAAAAAATACAACAAAAATGCCGAAATTAAAGGAGTTTTGATTGTAGAGATGGTCAAAGGAGGAAAAGAATTGATCATTGGATCAAAACTTGAACCTGGATTTGGACCAGTAATTATGCTTGGAATGGGAGGTATTTACGTAGAAGTTCTAAAAGATGTAACATTCAAGCTTGCTCCTGTAACTGACAAAGAAGCAGATGATATGATTGCCTCAATCAAGACTCAAAAACTTCTTCAAGGAGTAAGAGGTGAAAAACCATCTGATCTTGCAAAACTGTCTGAATGTATTCAGAAACTTTCTCAATTGGTAACTGACTTTAAAGAAATTAAGGAACTTGATATGAATCCTGTTCTGGTATTAGAGAAGGGAAAGGGCTGCAAAATCCTTGATGTCAGAATTGGTCTCTGATCGCTATCTATTCGTAACTTTTTACTTTTTCTGATCTAGAATTTTTATATAACCTAGCGGAAGTGCTGGTATGGCAAATGTAGAGAGTTTTGAGACTATAAAAACAGGAGAAGATTATATTCAAAGTTTACGAGGTAGAGACCTCAAAGTATATCTATTTGGTGAATTAGTTAAAGAGCCAGTCGATCACCCAATGATTAGACCATCAATTAATGCAGTAGCAGAAACATATGATCTTGCAGTAAGAGAAGAAGCACTTGCATCTGCACAATCCTCAATTACTGGACTACAAGTAAACAGATTCTTACATATTGCAGAAAGTGCAGAAGATTTAGTTTTACAAAATAAAATGCAAAGAAAGCTAGGTCAGAACACTGGTACATGTTTCCAAAGATGTGTTGGTATGGATGCAATGAATGCTTTACATTCTACAACCTTTGAGATTGACGAAAAACACGGAACAAATTACCATCAACGATTCTTAGAATTTGTGAAGATGGTTCAAAGAGAAAATTCAGTAATTGGTGGAGCCATGACTGATCCTAAAGGTGATAGAAGTAAAGGTCCATCAGAACAAGAGGATCCTGACTTGTTTACAAGAGTGGTAGACAAGGATGAAAACGGAATATATGTTTCAGGAGCAAAAGCTCATCAGACAGGTTGTATCAATTCTCACTGGATTATTTTAATGCCTACAATTAGATTAACAGAAGCAGACAAAGACTGGGCAGTTGTAGGAGTTATTCCCGCAGACGCAAAAGGTGTTACCTACATCTACGGAAGACAATCTTGTGATACAAGAAGTATGGAAGAAGGTGATATAGATGATGGTAACGCAAAGTTTGGTGGACAAGAGGCTCTGATCATTTTAGATAAAGTGTTTATTCCATGGGAAAAAGTTTTCATGTACGGTGAATATGAATTTGCATCAATGCTTGTTGAAAGATTTACATGCTATCATAGAAGAAGTTATGTCTGTAAGACAGGATTAGGTGATGTTCTAATTGGTGCAGCAGCTACAATCGCTGAATATAATGGAGTACCAAAAGTATCTCATATTAAAGATAAGATTATTGAAATGACTCATCTCAATGAGACAATTTTCGCAGCAGGAATTGCATCATCACATCAAGGACATGAAATGAAATCAGGAGTTTATCTTAATGATGATATGCTGGCACAAGTTTGCAAACATAACGTAACTAGATTCCCATATGAAATTAGCAGACTTGCACAAGACATAGCAGGTGGATTAGTTGTGACTCTCCCATCTGAAAAAGACTTTAGACATCCAGAAGCAGGCCCACTTCTTAAGAAATATCTTGCAGGAAGAAAGGGAGTTGATGTTGAAAATAGAATGAGAATACTAAGACTAATTGAAAATATGACTCTAGGAAGAAATGCAGTTGGATATCTTACTGAATCAATGCATGGAGCTGGTTCACCACAAGCTCAAAGAATTCAGATTCAGAGACAGATGCAAATTGGTTACAAAAAGAATCTTGCAAAAAATCTCGCAGGAATAACAAATGATATCGAAGAACCAGTAGAATCAACTGAATACTTTAAACGAGTATTCAAGACAAAAGACTCTGTTCTTTAATTATTTTAATTTCTAAACACATAGAAAATTATTTTTTGTCCTTCTCTGACTCTTTTTTTGATTCTTTTGAATCAGAATCTGCTTTTTCATCCTTGGAATATTCATCATCTTTTTTCAATTTGTCCAAACCTGGGATTTCTACAGATGATTCTTCTGATTCATCTTTATCCCCAAAGGGATTCTCAAAAGTTAGTTCTTTCTCTTTCTTCTTTTTTACCATCTGCTTTGCAATCATAATTCCTATCACAATTGCAATGAGAATGTAGTTGGTGGGTGGCTTGAGAATTTGGGTTACATATCCTACCTGGGAAACAACGAATACCACTTTTCCAATGTACTCTTCTTCTGTAATAGGAAAATCAGTTCCTGGAATTGAAGCGGGATTTGCATCACCTTTTGTTCTAAGAGTCTTTGGGTCATCATCAATTATTGAAGCTACTCTATGTACAATTACTCTATCATGATCTGATGGGCGATCAAAAACGATAATGTCTCCAATCTCAATGTCTTCAAATGGTTCATGTCCCTGCACAATTAATACGTCATAAACTAGGAGCTCAGGAACCATACTTCCACTTGCAACAACATAAAACGGATTTGCAGTTCCAAAGGCAATCCATAAACCAAGCCAGATAATTGTAATGCCTAAGGCAACAATCAATATGTCCTTGACAACACCTTTTGAAATAGAACTCTTAGCCAATTACTTCATCGCCTATAGCGTCATTGATTAAATTTGCTAACTAGAGTTTTGTTCCACACTCTTCACAAAACTTTGAACCTTCTTTGTTTGAAAATCCACAATTCGAACATTTTCCTGGTTGGGGAGCCTGTTTTACAACCTCTTGGCTTCCTAATAAAATAATTTCTCCAACTTTTCCTATGCTATTCCAAGGAATACTTCCTTCAGTTCCATCATTTTTTGTAATTAGTAATACTACGGATTGATTAGAATCAATGCCCACTTGCTTTGCATTTCCAATCTTCTTTGCATTTTCATCATATACTGCTAATCCTTCAATAGAACTAACTGAACCTGCAGGACTTGGTTGGGTTGTTTGCGCTTGTGTTTCGACTTGCACAGATACTGTTGGTGGTGCTTGTGTAATCTGAGGTTCTGCTTGTGGTTGCATAGTTTGTGTAGATTCTAATGGTTTTGCATTTCCAATTTCATTTGCTTCATCTTGTTTTTTGAATTCTCTGTATTCTGCAATAGTAGAATTACATGTATTGCAGATATATTGTCCTCTTTCAGCAAGAATCAAGTTTTCTGCTACCTCTTCATTCGGATTTTCAAATTCAATTTTTGGAGCTCCCTCGAATTCTTTTTCACATGTATTGCAAAAGTGCTTAGAAATTTTTTCAGCCTCCAGCCTACCAATTGGCGCCAAGAAAAGATCTGGACCTCCTAAATTTCCTTTCATTTGCTGCTCATCAGTTACATTGGCCATGACGTAGCCGCCAGAACCTCTTAATTTTTTAAGTCTAAGTTCGGTACTCATAACTCAGATTTACCAAAACATCATTAAATATATATCAAATTATATTTTTTGAATTTTTCTCCCACAAAATACGGTGCAAATTTTGGTGAACCTTTTTAGGGATGGTCAATAAATTATCAATGAAATGGGAATAACACAAATTTCAGATGCAAAGTCATGGGAGACCAATGTAATCAACTCAGATACTCCTGTATTCGTCGACTTTTGGGCCGAATGGTGTGGTCCATGTAGAATGGTTGGTCCCGTTGTGGAAGAACTCGCAAATGACTATGGAGACAAAGTCAAATTTGTCAAGGTCAATGTTGATGAGGCCAATGAATTGGCATCAAAATACAATGTCTTTAGTATTCCAACCTTAATTCTCCTAAACAAGGGTGAAATAATTGCCCAACAAGTTGGTGCTGCCTCTAAAGAATCATATAAAAATATGATAGATAGAGCACTCGCATAAACTGTTTAGTTTTTTTCCTTTTTTGATCCTAAAATAACAGATTATCATATATCTCATCAAACTAAAATTCAGATTTTCATTGATCCATTTTTGTTCCTAAATCAACATCTAAATCTAAAGATTTAGCCTCAAAGTTTGAAATCGGTTTCAGGTGTAATTAAACTCCTTTTTATAAAAACTGAAAATACAACCCAAAGATAATTTGTAAGATATTCTTAATTCAGATTTTTGATTTTATTATGAATTAACAATTAAGAAATTTACCAAATCATGGTATGTGTGAACTGATAATATTTTGAAAATGTATCTCATCCTGTATGATTTGTTGTAAGGAAAAGGTAAAATGATAGAAAAATTTGATCCCCATGAAACATCTACTTCTTTAAGAAATTGTAAAAAATTCACTTAGAGATGATTCATTGAAACTCTGAAATTATTTTAGAACTTTTTTCTCAAATCTAAATTTTATTTTTCAAATTCTAAAAACTCTGAAGATTTTAAAAAATTCATGTCATTTAATCATTTAAAAAATGAACCATTGATATGAATGAATTATTCGCGATTATTATTAAGAATTTTTTGTATAAAGTATAACATGAAAGAATACAACAACTCAATTCCATCATGGAATAAAGATAGACATCAACTTAGTGCAAAACAAACTGTTGGAACAATACAAGATGTTTCAAAGAACATCAGAGAGTATTCACTCCTAATGAGAGAGACCATGAAAACTCTTCGTGAGACAGGAGCAATTCCAGAGATGGCTCTAGCAATACGTGAAGGCTCATATGCTGTTCGTGATACAGTAAAAGATCTTAATGATACTACACAAGAGCTGAAAAGAAATGGTTCCGTAACTGATACTGCAAGTGCTATAGAAAACGCTTTGAACTCAGCAAAAGAATCCATAACAACTGTAAAAGAAATTACAAATGACGCTGGAAAAGTATCTCCAAACACAACTAAGGTGGTAAAAGATAGTCTTGACCTGATAAAAACGGAAACTGGTCAGATAACTGAAAAAATGATAGAAGATCTGAAAAACTAGGTAAGATGTATGATGACAAACTATGCTAATGAGAGAAAAATAGGAAAAAATTCCATGCAATGGACAACTGGGATTACTGATTCCAGAGAGGTTATTGCATTGATCTACCTGTTAGAAATAATAACAAAAATTGGCAGAAATTTTCCAGTACTTTTTCTCTCATTGGCTAGTTTGAATGTTTTGTTGGCTGCAAATGATTTTCTAGCAAATAGAATTGAGTTTGGAATACTAAATTCCCTATTTGCAGCTAGTAATTTTATTTTTCTTACACAACTAATTCAAAATAATAAGATCCATCCATTTTATTCCATTTACAATGTAACCAATTCTAGATCTTTTTTAGGTATTGGGAAGTGAGTTGAGAGAACATGGACGATAGAAAAACCAGTAAAATTCGTGAAATTAAGGAAACTGCTTCTGATGCAGCAGAAATAATTCGTCAGTTTGGAAACCCTGGAGTTCTTGAATCGTTGAACAAGGTTAAAGATACTGCCAAAATAGTTAATGAGATCATACAAAGTCTTAACACTCCAGAAATGGTAAGGAACATAGAAAATTTCCGCTTGATTTCAGAAAATATGAATCAAGTATCTACAAAAATAGAAAATACCGCAAATCAACTTAGCGAAACAGGTGTAATTTATGAGGCCTCTGAACTAATGAAATCTGCTAAAGATAAGATCAATTCATTTTCTGATGGTGGAATGGATAGCATAAATGGTCAAGATCTTCGTGACGTGACTGTAGCCTCTAAAGAAATGCTGTTATCTATTAAAGACTTGATGAATGAAATGACAGTTACTTTTGCTTCTTCGAAGAAATCTGTAACAGTTAGTAATGTAAAAGCTACAATTAGAGAAGTATCTGATATTTACAAAACAACGACAGCATCATAAAGGAACTTTCCTACCTTTGATACAACTTCCTATCTTGCATATTACAAGAACAAATTCATCATATATTGTGCCTAGATTTAATGAATTGAAATAATGAAAGCATTAATTATTAAAATCTCATCTATAAGAGTAAGTAATACAGTTAATGTTTGTAAATAGCGATCCTAAAGTAATTAATATTCCAAGAAATGAGTCTGATTATGTCATTTGGTGAAGTAGATACTCTAAACATGTTATTTGACAAGCTTGATAGCTTGTTTAATGAATCTCAAGGGTACTATGAATCATTTCTTGATACAAACAATATGTACAAGAAAGGACAAATCAGTGACAAAGAATTCTTTCAAAGACTTGGCGACTATGTAGTTGCATATTCTGCACTAGAATTTCTTGCAATTAAGGTAATATTTGAGCTGAAAAAAAATATGGGCTCTGGTTCTGGTACTACTCAATCTCCAGGATTGATGCCAGGAATGGGACAACCAGGAATGATGGCAGGACAAATGGGAATGCCACCAAGAACTGGTACTCCACAGAATCCCGTAGGAGGTCCACCAGGTATAGTTTCTGCACAAGAAGCATTTAGCGACGTTGGAACACTACCTTCACCTGATCCTTCATTAATGCCAAGACAAACAATTCAATCAAGTGGAAACAATTGTTCATCATGTGGATCTGAATTAAGACCAAATGCAAAATTCTGCACAAAATGTGGAACTAAATTATAAGAAAATTCAAATCTTAATTTTCATCTTAATTGATTTCACTTATAGAATTCCTGTTAATAATTATACAAACATGTATAGGTATATCGAGAAACTGCAAAATCATTACAAAAATATTCTAAATCAATTGTTTTTGTTGGAGGAATAATAATTGCATGATCAAGAAGCAAAAAGGAATTACTATCAGCCCACGCTAATTAAGAAATTTCTAACGAGCATTTATCAGAGCATACTCTTCGGTTAAACACATCCTCATATTCTCTACCACAATGTGTACATTTTCTAAAAACCATGATATTATTACGTATTTTTTGTATTTAAGAAATCTTAGAGCAATACTATTCTTGAGTGGTGCCACATTCAGGGCAGAACTTTGCTGTAGCAGAAAGACTTGTTCCACATTCAGAACAAAACTTTCCATCCGTACTTGTATCTTTCACTGCATTTCCATATACTGCAGAACTTCTAACTGCTCCTGTTGGCTCGTATTTCTCATCGTCAATCAATACTGGCGCAAAATCCTGTTCTGTCATAAAGGTCATCATTCTAGGTATTCCTTCTTCCACTTTATTTTCTGGATCAGGTACAGAATCCCCTAACCAAAAGGCAAATCTCATTAAAGTCAATTCAGGTGTTGAAAATGCTAGAGTGTGCTTTGACATGTACTCAGTTGCTGCTTTTTTTCCATCAAAGACTTTCATGAAGGTTTGTAATCTTTGTTTATGTATAATAGTTTCTGGATGTGGTGGACCGGAGGGGAATCGCACCCCTGACCTCCTCGTTGCGAACGAGGCATTATGCTCCTAAACCACCGGCCCCTTCATAACTCTCTAAGATCCGTTTTTATTCATTTTCTAAGTGTTATTTTAGAAATAAAATCAAAATTTGACGGAAAATATGGAAAGAATCTTGATAAATATCATTTAACAAAAGATTGGGAATCAAATTAATTTGAAATTTTTCCATTTTTGCCTTTCAATTATAACACCTATTTGTGATGAATATTTTTAAAAAATCTTCTTAACGCATAATAGACTGAAGAACGTGAAAAATCTCAAATGACCTATGACACTATAATCACAAACTCACACATCATTTTACCACATGGAATGATTGATAAAAATATCCTCATTGATGATGGAAAAATTGTAGGATTTACAAATGACACACCTGTGTGTGATCACAAAATTAACGGAACTGGTTTAATTTCTATTCCAGGTCCAATTGATACTCATGTTCATTATGGAGTATACTCATCAATTGATAATGCTGCAAGAACAGAATCTCATGCAGCTGCAATTGGTGGTATCACAACCATGATGAGGATGCTAAGATTAGGAAACTCTTTTCAAAATACTTTGCAAGAACAGCTTGATGCTGCTTCAAAGTACCACTATGTTGATTATACAATCCATGCATCAATTTTTAATCAACAACAAATTAATGAAATGCAATTTTGTATTGATAAAGGGATTACATCTTTTAAAATTTACATGAATCTTGGAGGAGAAGTTGGGCATGTCTATATGGATATGCCCCCATATTCTTCAGAACTAATTGCAGCTCAAGTTGATGTTAATGACAATATAGTTAAAGAAACTGTTAAGAAAGCAGCATCTCTAAGTTGTCCTGTTTTAGTTCATGCAGAAGACTATGAATCCTGTGCATGTGAAATAAAAACAGCCAAAGAAAAAAACCAAGATGGCTTATCTGCTTGGTCTGAAAGTCGTTCACCTGAATTTGAAGCAAAAGCAATCAAGACTGTATGTAAGTATGGTCGAGACTTTGGATGTGTAATTTACTTTGTGCATATTGGTTCTCAAAGAGCACTTGAGCAAATTAAAGAAGAAAGAGAATTAGGAACAAAAATCTTTGTAGAGACATGTCCTCATTATTTGACTTTGTCATATGAAAAACAAGGAGGATATCTAGCCAAAGTTATGCCTCCTATTCGAACTGAAAAGGACAACAAGGCTGTATGGAATGCATTATCAAATAATCTAATTGATACAGTAGGTACTGATCATGTTGCTAATCAATTAAAACTAAAACTAGGTGGTAATGATGTCTGGGGAGCCCTAGCTGGATTTCCTGGGATAGGAACAGTAATTCCTATTTTGCTAAGCGAAGGAGTCAACAAAAACAGAATTACATTGGAGCAATTTGTGAAATTTACCAGTCAAAACGCAGCTCAAATTTTTGGAATGCATCCAAAAAAAGGTGTGCTAGAGAAAAATTCTGATGCTGATATTACGATGATTAATTTGAAAAAAGAAAATAAGGTATCAAATGATCTTTTTGGTGGATTTTCTGATTATATTGTTTATGAAGGCAGATCTCTCAAAGGTTGGCCTGTAAAGACTATTGTTAGAGGAGAGATTGTTGCAGAAGACTTTGAAGTTGTTGGAAAAATTGGTCATGGAAAACTAGTGTCAAGACCTGTAACATAATCTACGAATCGTTTTTATGATAAAATTAAATTTTTATAGTATTGAAAATCCCCTTTGCAATTTGTTTTATTATGACTGCCAGTTTTTTGATAAATCCAATTTTTTATGATGATTCTTTTGCAGAAAACTTGTCTCCTAGACAACAATGGAAACATTTTGCAGATCCTGAAAAGTTGACATGCAAAGATGGATTTTTGTTATTACAAAAAAATAATGGTTATCCTGCATGTGTTACACCTTCAACATATCTCAAGCTGATTGACAGAAACTTCACCAAATTTGATTTCACATTAATTCTGAATCGTCAGAATATGATGAACTCTTTGATAGAAAACATGGTATCAAATCAAAATCTTATGAGTCATTGGCATGAAATGATGCTAAAAAATCCAAACATGACTAATAAAACAATGTCAAACTGGATATCACAAATCAAAGAAAATCCAAAACTTTTGAAAAATATTTTGGGTCCAATGACAAATGACCCTATTTTACGAGAAAAAATGATTGAAGAAATGAAAAAACATCCAGCAATGGAGACTTACTTAAAACAAAACACCCTATGGATGAAATCCGTTCATGAACCTGTGAATTCTGGGATGGACAAGAGAATGCACCATGAGAAATGCTCATGGTGCCCACAATATGAACATCATGATTCTCTGGATCATTCTATGCACTTCTCTCATTCAGATAGAATAATGGATCTGATGCATCACATCTGGATTAATAACCAAATGAACCAAGATGTGCATCAATTCATGCTTAAAAGTCCTGAGCATATGGCTCTTATGTCTGAACAAATGATGGGAGAAATATTATATCCTATGATGGATGATCCTCAAATTCGAGAACAAATGATAGAGTTAATGTTGGAAAACCAGGGATTTATGAATTCTATTAGACATAAATAGAATTAGAAAATGTCAAACTTTCCGCCATTTTTTGCTTTGTAAATAACGTCTGGTTTTCTTAGAAATATTCCACATTCCATTACTCCGGAAGTTTGTTTGATCTTTTGTGTAAGTGATTTTGGATTTTTTATTGTGCCAAAATCACAATCAAAAATAATGTTTCCATTTTCTGTAAAGAATGGATATCCTCTATCTAGTAAACGAAGATTAGGTTTCCCACCTATATTCTTTAGTGCATTTGAAACTGATGTTCTAGCAAGAGGATGAACTTCAACTGGAACAGGACTAGTAAAATTTTTTACAAATTTTGATTTGTCTGCCATCACTACCACTTTTTTTGCTAAACTAAACAAAATATTTTCTCTCAAAAGTGCTCCCCCTCCTCCTTTTATTACATATCTTTCTGAATCAATTTGGTCTGCACCATCAAACACAACATCGATGTGATCAATTTGATCAGCCTCTACTAATGGAATATTACCTTTTTCAGCAATTTGTTTTATCTGCAATGAAGTTGGAACTCCTTTGATGTTGTAGTTTTTTATTTTAATTAGTTTTGAAAGTGATTTTACAAGTGTAGTAGCTGCTCTTCCACTCCCAAGTCCTATAACAAAACCATCTTTTACTAACTTTAGTGCATCATTTGACAATGCCTCAATGGCATTATCGTAAGACAATTACTCTACCTCGGCTTGGTCTAGTTTGGAGAGAACACTCATTATCTCTCCTTTAATTTTGTCTAGATCATCTGAATCGTCATCGTCAAAATCATCATCGAGTGTTATTGAATTTGATTTATTTTCAGGTTCAGGTAATGCTTTATGTTTGGTAATTTTTGCTACTTCTTGGTTAAGATCAGGCTTTTTCTCTAGCTGTATTTTGGGTTTTGTAGTAACTGATTGAATAATCTCAATCTTTTCTTGAACTTTTGGTTTTGACTGAACAAATTTAGGTACAATCTCTTCTTCTGAATTAATTGTTTTTGAATGGAAAATCTCTTTGGTTTCATGTTTTGGCTCAACTGGTTTTTCAAATAATGGGAACTTTGGTTCTTTTCTTGATAATCTAGTAAGTGTTGTTAATTCAAATGATTGTTTTTGTTTTGACGGTGGAATTACAATAGATTCTTGAACTTTTTTTGGTTTTTCAAAGCTAAATGTTTCTTTGATTGTCTTTTCACCAATCTTCTCTTCTTGTTTTCTCTCAGGCTTTGTCTCTTGTTTTTTTCCTTGTACAGCTGGTTCTTCCGTTGAAATCTTTGATGATAATTCGTAGAGTTTATCATCAAGTTTTGATAATTTTTGATCCATCAAAGTAATCAAACCATCTCCCACTGGACCCAAGTCAGGATGTTGGCTTGCTTGTTCTAACTTTTCTAGTTTAGCTAAAACAATTCCTAATTGATGCTGATATTTTAATAATAATTTGTCACGCTGTATTTTTGAGTATTCAGAATCTGCTTGGTATAGCCGTGAAATTGTTTTAGTTAGAATGTCTTTTTCTATATTTAGAGTTCTAATCTGGCTCTTGATATGAGAACTTGCACCTAGACTAAGAAGTTGAGTTTTATTTCCTGATCTTTTTCGTACAGCAGCTGCTGTAGCAATACCTGCTAATGAACTAAGAAGAATGGCAATTTCTTGCATCTATGTATACCATTTAATCCATGAATACTTTCTGCGTTTTGCCTCTGGGAATCCACAACTTGCACAGGAATGGTGTCTTTTATGAAGAGAATTCTTACCACATCTTCTACATCTAATGTGAACTTTCTTCTTTGTAAAACCACCCATTGAAGTTGTGCCTTTAACCATCTAAATCACCTAATTTTTTGCTGGTGGAGGAGATATCATAACTACATTGTCTCCTCTAACCACAATGGTTCCAAGGCTTTTTGAATCGCCCTCAGTAGGAATTTCCTCTGAAGAATCGAGTAGCAGGTTCATGTGTTGGTCAAAACCAAGTAGATTTCCTCTAATTGTTTTACCGCCTTTGAGTTTTATCAATACTACTTGATTGATACTCTCATCCAGTACTTTAACTGCCATATCAACGGACATCTATTTCACTTATTGGCTTTGATATTGAGGGATTATATTAAAATTTCATTGGTGAAACTATGAGCTATTCCCAGTAAGGCAAGTTTGACACTTTTTTGAGATATTCTCAACGATTTCATCTAAAATCTTCCGGCCCTCTTTTTTACTAGCTTTGGTTGGATCACCCCAAACTCCATTCTTTGTAACTTTTGGAAATGATTTTGATGCTAGTCTTCCTAGATTTTCTAACTCTTTTTTATTCATTCCTTCGGTGGTTAACCCTTTTTTTGCAAGATTCATTTTTACATTTTTAGATATGACAAGCATTAGGGATGTTTCTACAAATCCTGCATGATCAAAATCTGTTTTCATAAAATGCCAATATGATAATGGAAATACCTTTAGCTTATTTTTTGAAAGTTTTCTGAGTTTTTCATTCAAATTTTTTATAGGTTTTAGATTTCCATGATGTCCATTTATTACAAAAACGGTGTTAATTCCATTTGATAATAGAGACTCACACAAATCAATAAGAATTGCCTTTAGCGTTGATTGTCTTATACTTAGATTAAAAAATGGAGCATGCTCATATGAGACTCCAAAAGTGATGGTAGGCAAAAGCAAGAATCTCTTTTTTTCGGCAACTCTTTTTGCAACTTCAGTTACAATGTCCGAATCTGTAGATATTGGAAGATGTGCTCCATGCTGCTCAATTGAACCAACTGGAATTACTGCAACCAGTTTTTTTTGTTTTATTTTTTTTCTTAAATTTGGATCAAAATGGGAACTAATCTCTACCATCTAATCACTTGGATTTTATGTGGACCTTTCTCCATCTTACCTCTAGCTTATTTTCTAGGTGCATTTTTACTGCTTTTAACAGAGTTTGAGCTTCTAATTTCTGTCCTTTTGTCTTTATCTCCTCTAAGGTATCATTAGGATCAACTTTGAAAGAATCTTGGAAAATAATTGGTCCTTGATCCAAGTTTTCAGTTACATAGTGAGATGTTACTCCAACAATTTTTGTTCCTCTTTCATAAGCTTGTGCATATGCCAATGCTCCAGGAAATGCTGGTAGTAGCGATGGATGGATATTGATAATTCTATTGGGATATCTCCAAACAAAGTTAGGGGTAAGAATTCTCATATATCTTGCAAGTGCGATCAAATCAATGTCATACTTTTTACATATATCAATAATCTTTGCCTCTGCTTTTTCTTGATTCTTTTCTTCTACAGCAACAAATGGAATATTTTCTTTTTTCGCAATTGATTCTAGTGTCTTTTCTGTTCCAACAATTACTGATATGTTTCCTTTTAGTGATTTGTTTTTTGAAGCTTCCAAAATTGTCTCAATACAAAGTGGTTCTTTAGTTACAAATATTGCAATGTTTTTCTGAGAATTTGTCTCATGGTGTGTACTAACATCCATCTTTTCTTTTTTTGCTAGTGATTGAATCTCCGAATCAAATTTTTTGATATCAATTTGTTTTGTAAAGGATGCTTCAAGATACATTCCAAAAAGTCCTTTGATGACATTTTGATTTACTTTTTCAATATTTCCACCTTTTTCAAAAACAAAATTGGTAAATGCAGCAACAATTCCTTCTCTATCTTTACCAACAACTGTAATCCCTATGACTGTCTTTCTCATGACTTTTCTTTGATCAATATTGTCTCATTATTAATTATTAAGAGAAAAATGATCTGGTGCGGGAGGTGGGATTTGAACCCACGAACTCCTGAGAGATAGGGTCCTAAGCCCTACGCCTTTGACCAGGCTGGGCGACTCCCGCAACGGATTTTCCATTAAACACAAATTTATCTATTATTGAACAAACTTGTGGCAAAATTTTTTGGAACAAATGGAATTCGTGGAGTCTTTGAAGAAGATTTTACATTAGAATTTTTACATGACATGACACTTGCAATAGGAACATACTTCAAAGAAGGCCCAATACTAGTTGGATATGATGGAAGAGATTCGAGTCCTTTAATCTGTAAAATTATTTGCGCTACTCTAAATTCAATTGGACTTGACTGCAATAATGCAGGACTTGTTCCAACCCCTTGTCTTGAATATGTAGTTAAAACATTGGGCTATACTGGTGGCATAATGATCACTGCTTCTCACAATCCTCCCCAATACAATGGAATCAAGCCTTCAGCAAAGGACGGTGTCGAAATTTCAAGAGAAGACGAGCTTATAATTGAGAGTATTTACCTTGATAAAACTTGGATAAAAAATCCAACACGTTGGGGAAAAACGGGAAAGGAAACCAAAGCAATCCAAGTATATGTTGATGGAGTTATTTCACAAGTTGATTCCAAAAATATACAATCAAAAAAATTCAAAGTTGCTTTAGACTTGGGAAATGGAGCACAAGCAGTATCTGCACCAATTCTTTGTAAGAATTTGGGGTGTAATGCTATTTTGGTAAATGAAAACATTGATGGAAAATTTCCAGGAAGAGGATCTGAACCAACACCACAAAATCTTTTTGTATTGGCTGATGCTGTCAAAAAAAATAATGCTGATCTCGGAATAGCTTTTGACGGGGATGGTGATAGAAGTATATTTTGTGATAATAATGGCGAAATTCTTACGGGTGACAAATCTGCACTTGTATTGGCAAAATATATTTTAAAAAATAATCCAAACTCCCTTGTTATTACATGTTTGAATTCTGGTTCAAGCATTGAATTATTGGCAAAAGAATTTGATTCTAAAGTCATTCGAACAAAGGTTGGAAGTGTTGAGGTCTCACGAAAAATGGTTCCGACTCGTGCCCTAATTGGTTATGAGGAAAATGGAGGATTCATGTATGGAAAATACAACCAGGTTAGAGATGGCTGTATGACCCTTGCATTGATGCTAGATCTTTTAGCAAAATCTGAAAGAAAGTTAACTGAAGAAATCTCTAATCTTCCCATATCATTTACTACTAAAGATAAGATATCTTGTTCTAGGAAGGATGCTGAAAAGCTGATCAATAAACTAAAAGAAGAATATGCTAATTCAGATACAACTGATGGCATCAAAATTCAAATCGATCAAAAAAAATGGGTAATGATTAGACCAAGTGGAACAGAACCAATCATTAGAATATATGCCGAAGCTGAAAGTCAGCAAAAACTTGATTCTTTAATGTCAGAATTTACAGAAAAAGCTAATTCCATTATTTCCCGATAACACTTTTAAAACCAAACACTTGCATGATGAGAATGGAGAATGATCCCTAAGGGTGACGTAAAATGGGTAAGGCTTATTATGTAAAATATGAGACACCAGAGGACCTCGTTAATCCAATACTGGAGGCCGTTAGAGTTGCATCTACTAGCGGTAAAGTAAAGAAAGGAACTAACGAAGCCACAAAGGCAATTGAACGTGGAACAAGCAAACTAATAGTTATTGCCGAAGATGTTGAACCACCAGAGGTAGTTGCTCATCTTCCCATCTTATGTGAAGAACAGGGCGCATCATATGCATTTGTTCCAAGTAAACAGGAACTAGGAAAATCTCTGGGAATTGACATTACCTCTGCCGCTGCAGCAATTTTGGATGCTGGTGATGCACAACATATTGTAGATCAAGTTGTCTCATCAATTGCTAAAATTAAAGGTGGAAAGACTGATCAATGAGCACTACTACTGACGAAGTAATTCAGTCTGAAATTATTCAAATTGTTGGAAGAACTGGCATTGCTGGTGAAGTTATTCAAGTTAGAGTAAAGGTTCTTTCTGGAAAGGATAAAGGTAGAATTCTTACAAGAAATGTGAAAGGTTCTGTTAGATTAGGAGAAATTCTAATGCTAAGAGAAACAGAAAGAGAAGCGAAGAAAATCAAATAGGTGAAAGTGGATGAGTCTTTTAGTTAAACCATGTAATTTTTGTGACAGACCGGTAGCAAAAGGTTCTGGCACAATGCTTGCAAAAAATGATGGAACTGTCTTATGGTTTTGTTCCTCTAAATGCAAGAAAAATGCATTAGATCTAAAACGCGATCCAAGAAAATTAAAATGGACCAAAAAGTACGTCAAGGGCGGAATTAAAAAGAAGTAGAATTGACTGAACAATCATTATTCATTGTAAAGCCTGATGCGGTAGCTAGAAATCTAATTGGAGAAGTAATATCTAGATTTGAAAGAAAAGGATTAAAAATTTTAAAACTAAAAATGTTTACGTTTTCTCAGGAGCAAGCTGAGAACTTTTATGGAGTTCACAAAGACAAACCATTCTTTGGTGAGCTTACATCATTTATCACATCAGGACCGGTGGTTGCTGCAGTTATTGAAGGAAACAATGCAATTGCCACTACAAGAATTATGATTGGTGCAACAAAGTCATTTGAAGCAGCACCTGGTTCAATCCGTGGAGACTTTGGATTGGGATTCAGTGAAAATATTATTCATGCGTCTGATTCACAGGAAAGTTTTGAACACGAATCGAGGGTAGCATTTGAGTGATCTGGCTTGCAGATTCGTCAGCCCATTGTGGCAGTTTTAGGTCATGTAGACTCTGGTAAAACATCTCTTTTAGACAGAATTAGAGGTACTGGTGTCCAAGGTCGAGAAGCAGGAGGAATTACACAACACATTGGAGCAAGTTTTCTTCCTACTGAGACAATCAAGGAGACATGCGGTCCTCTATACAAGAAATTAGAAGAGTCTGAAAATCAAGTACCTGGAATTCTAGTTATTGATACTCCTGGACACGAGGTCTTTACAAATCTTAGAGCACGTGGAGGTTCTGCTGCTGATATTGCAATTTTGGTAGTTGATGTAAACCGTGGATTTCAACCTCAAACAAATGAAAGTTTGAAGATTTTGCAAAGTAGAAAAGTCCCATTCGTTGTTGCATTAAACAAATGTGATCAGATATCTGGTTGGCGAAAATCTGAAACCCCTTTTATCTCAAAGGCAATAAAAGAACAAGATACATCAATTCAGACAGACCTTGATCAAAAAATATATGATGTTGTAGGTACTCTTTCAATTCTTGGATACAAATCTGAAGCATTTTACCGAGTTAAGGATTTTAAAACAGAAATAGCAATTGTACCAATCTCTGCAAGATCAGGTGTTGGAATCCCAGAACTGCTTGCAGTACTTGTAGGACTTACACAACAATATCTTCAAAACCGATTAAAACAAGAAGAAAAAGATCCTCGTGGAATTGTACTTGAAGTAAATGATGAGATTGGTCTCGGACAGACAGCAAATATTATTTTAATTGATGGTTCAATAAAGAAAGGAGATAGCATTGTTGTAGCCAAAAGAGATTCGATTATTGTAACAAAACCAAAAGCTATACTGTTGCCAAAACCACTTGATGAGATGAGAGATCCTAGAGATAAATTTAAACTTGTAGACCAAGTTGATGCAGCAGCTGGCCTGAAAATTGCATCTCCTGAACTAGAAGGAGTTTTACCTGGCAGCACTCTCTATGTTGCATCCACTCATGATGATGTAGAAAAATATACTAAAGTAATTGCATCAGAGATGGAATCTGTCTTTATCGATACTGAAACTAACGGAATTATTCTAAAATGTGATACAATTGGTTCCCTTGAGGCAATTGTTGAGATGCTTCGACGTTCTCAAGTACCAGTTGCCAAAGCGGACATTGGACCTGTAAATAGACGTGATATTATGGAAGCAAAGGCAATAAAGGAAAAAAATAGGCATTTAGGAGTTTTATTGGCATTTAACGTAAAGATTCTACCAGATGCAAAAGACGAATCAGAAGAGAGTCACATTCGAATTTTTGAGGACAAAGTAATTTACAGTCTTATTGATAACTATAACGCCTGGGTTGAAGAAGATACTGCTCATGAGGAAGATGCCATTTTTGCAGAATTTACACCCATTGCAAAATTTACTTTCTTGAAAGGGTTTGTATTTCGAAATAATAATCCAGCAGTGTTTGGTATCAAAGTTGATGTTGGAACATTGCATCAAAAAATACCTTTTATGAACAAAGATGGAAGAAGAGTTGGAATAATTCATCAGCTTCAACATGAAGGAAAGACAGTCACTTCAGCAAAAGTCGGACAAGAAGTTGCATGCTCTGTTCAAGACGTTACAATTGGAAGACAAATCTTTGAAGAAGATGTTTACTATACATTACCTCCTTCACATGAAGCAAAGACAATATTGAAAAAATACATGCACAAGCTTAATCCTGAAGAACAAGAAATACTAAATGAAATAGTTGAGATTCAAAGAAAAAAAGATGCAGCATACGCTTACTAACCCTCAAATAAAACAAATAATATTCTTACAACTTTAAGGATCTAAATTTTAATTTTCAGATAAACTTCCCAATTTCTGCAAAAAAATTTTACTTTGCAGTACAGTTGAGATTGATTTTATATGGGAAAATAGAATTCTTAGACTTTTAATACAAGGATTTTAATTCTCAAAGTTTACGATAATTGCAGTTTTTGTTATTGAAATCTTTACCATGATAATTATTTGTATTATTGATTTTGTCTATTCGGAATATTTCTTGCATATCATATGTATTCCAGGTGCACCTACTGCCCCCATCATTTTATCAACAATTTGCCCTGACTTGAACATGATAAATGTAGGAATGGATTGAACACCAAATCTCATTGCAATGTTTTGATTTAGATCAACATTGACTCGTGCAAATTTTACATTTGGGTATTTTTTTGAGAGGCTCTCAAATACTGGATGCATCATCTTGCATGGACCACACCACTCTGCCCAAAAATCTACAAGTGTTGGATTATCAGCTGATACTATTTGATCAAAATTTGCACCATTCAAATCAACAATTCCAGGTTTAATTTGAGGTTGATTTTGCTGCCTTAGCATCTCTTCTAGCTTTCTCTGCTTTATCTTCTCTATCTCTGGATCTTCAGACATTGCTGTAAACAAGTCATTTCTATTAAAAAATCTATATCGATTTAATATGATACTAGTCGCCGTCTGTCTTTATTGGAACAGACTCGTATCTTTTTGAATGGCAAATTGGGCATTGATCAATATATTTCGTAAAACTAACGGAGGTATATGCAATACCACAGTCTCCGCAAATTCTAAGATTTCTGCTCAGTTTACCCATGTCTATACCCAAAATGAGTTATGATTAAAACCTAACTTTTTTTCTTGCCTTGTCAATTCCATAAATTAACATTGCAGGAGCTACAACATACATTCCAAGATTCATCAAAATAACACCAATACCATATCCTAAAACCTCCTCTTCAGAGTCTGCCATTGACATTACAGAAAGAGATGACAGCAATGGAGTTATTCCAATCTTTACTAATTCCTTAAAAGCTGGGTTTTCTCTTTCATAATCTGCTATGTATGGTGAAAATGAATAGTAAACTTGGTTGAATCCTGTCATAAATGAAGCTCCAGATTCTGTACTCATTACCTTATTGTCTCTAATTTCTCTAAGGAATTGTACCTGTGGTGCCATCTCAGAACCATATGCTGCAGTTGCAATCAGACATCCACCTCCACTATTTCCATTTGCTGTTGATTTATCAGGAGTACATACACCATTAACCAAAATTGTTCCTTTACCACATTCTCCAATAATTTCTTCAGGTTCTACTGGCTCTTCTAGTCCGACTGCCTGGTAAATAGAGGAATACTCTGGATAGTTCTCATCAAACCACTCCTTGTAGCTTGGCTCGTTATTGTATCTATCAACATAGTATTGCGGATCTTGATTTGGATCTACAAAGGCGGGCATCTCCACTGGCTCTTCTAGTCCGACTGCCTGGTAAATAGAGGAATACTCTGGATAGTTCTCATCAAACCACTCCTTGTAGCTTGGCTCGTTATTGTATCTATCAACATAGTATTGCGGATCTTGATTTGGATCTACAAAGGCGGGCATCTCCACTGGCTCTTCTAGTCCGACTGCCTGGTAAATAGAGGAATACTCTGGATAGTTCTCATCAAACCACTCCTTGTAGCTTGGCTCGTTATTGTATCTATCAACATAGGTTTGAGGATCTTTTGTCTCATCTACAAATGGTGCTAGTCCCAACTCTTTTGGTTTTGTTGGTTCAGGTTTTGGTGGCTCTGGTTCTGTTGGTTGGGTTGGCTGTGTAACTGGTTCTGGTTTTTCTGTAACTGTTACCTTGATTGATTCTCTGTCTACAAGTACTCCTTTCTTTACCACAATATCAAAAAAATAAGAGGCAGGAGCTTGGGATTTAGTTGGAGTCCATGTGAATTTTCCTGTATCAGAATTAATTATAGCACCTGTTGGTTCTTTTTCTAAACTAAACACGGCATCTTTAACTGATTCAGTAAGTGATGCTGTAAATGACAAAGTCCTTTCTTCTTCAATTGTTTTATCTGAAATTGATTTTAATTCTAAAACAAAATCAGCAACTTCAAATACTTTATTCCCATCAAACTCTAATTCTATTTTAACTCCGTTTTCTTCCTTTTGTGAATCTGTAAATGCCGTTGCAGTATAAACTCCAATTCTATCAAAGATTTTTTCTACTGTTCTAGGTATTGTTGAAAATTCATTTTGGTCAGGTGTGGGATCAGATAGTATATCCTCAAAACCACCAGAAGAATCACGAATTATGACATGTACTACCTCTTTGCCACTTTGAGTACCGATAAATTTCATGTTATCCTCTTCTGTGTAAAATTCTTCTTCAAGTGAAATAGAAGTCACGCTAGCATATGCTGGTGTTATCATAACTACAAATATTGAAAATAGTACAAATACTGTTAATTTCTTGTTCACATTACTGGTTTTAATTGTCTGTTTTTAAAAAAAGCGTATAACTTCTTCTCATTCTTTGCTAAGAATTATTCACAAAATCATAAATCTAATAAAAATCTCATGTACACTTCATTATTTTTCTTGATTTCCATGTCATAAAACGTAGGAGCTTTGATTTCTACCTTGAAATTATGTTTTTTAAAGTCAAGAGGTTCTCCAAACACCTTTGCATTGATTGTATAGCCATTTTGTTCTGAAACGTCTACCTTCACTCTTCTTATTGCAAACCCTTCAGTTATCAGAACAAAAGTAATCTCTTCTAACCAACTAAAAAGGAGGTATCTAAGATCTTTTCCTTTTGCCACAATCTCTTTTTCTTCTTTTTCTTCTACCTTGTCTTGGTCTAGTGTAATGTTTATGACAGCATCAGCTGTTACTGTAAATGCTTCTATCAGATCCTTTGCCCTTACTTCAATTATTGCATCAGTTGCATGATCTAAAAAATTATAGCTCAATATTCCTGGAAATATTTTCTAATTATTAATTCAGTTGGTTTTTTGTTATAATTTGAAAATTTCTAAAACAAAGAAATCATTAGCAAAAAAACCGCGAAACTGATAATATTTTGACTGTTTATCATTTGACTATTGCAAAACTAACATTAGCACTTGTAATAATTTTGGCATTAGTAATTGCAACCTCAAACGGGCATTTTGCAATTGCATTTACAAGATTAGCAATTTCATTACTAGAATCTGATGTCCAAGCCTCATTAGTGCTAGGATAAGTTAAAACAAATCCAATAATTCATGAATTATTGGGTGTTCTGATTTAGCCAACAATTTTTTTAAAGTAATTTAGATGGGGAGCATGTTGAGATCATATTGGAATTACTAGATTCATTTTTGATATGGATTTCAGAGTTTTTAGGAGATCATCTATACGAAGGAATTTTTCTTGCAGCGCTGATTGAGACAATAGTTCCACCAGTACCTACCCTTGCTATATTTCCTACCGCAGGATTTTTGGCATCTCAACAACAAATGCCACTTATTTCTGTAATCCCTATGATATTATTGGGTGCAGCAGGAGCTACTATTGGTACCTCTACACTCTATTTTATTGCATTAAAACTTGGAAGAACAATTCTTTTGAGATATCTCAAAAAAGTTAGGGTTTCAGAGAAAAAACTGGAAAAAGTTGAGGCATGGTTTGAAAAGTATGGTGATAAGGCTGTATTTTTTGGAAGAGTAGTTCCCGTAATGAGAGAGATGATCTCAATTCCAGCTGGATTGCTAAGGATGAAAATTCTAAAGTTTGTCTTGTACACATTCTGTGGCTCTTGTGTCTGGTCTGGTGGAACAATTCTATCTGGATATTATTTCGGAACTGGATTAAACAGTTTTTAAAAATTAGTTACCCCAATGAATAAATCAAATACTGAAATGATATTAGGTTTGAATTATCTTTTCTTGGTTCCTTTTATGGTATTTGACATACTCTTTCAAAAAAGGTAAATGGTATTAGCTCGCCATTTCTTTTAGAATTTTTATCTTTTGATAACAATAATAGGCGGTAACAAAATTATGCTCATCTAAATCCCTTGAACAACTAGAACACTTCATAATGTTTTTTACATTTTTATGTATTTTAATCAACTGGATTTTTAGAATTTTTTTTATCTTTTTTAATTCATTTTACTTTTGTTAAACTGGCTAGATTAGTTTTGCTTGCTTTTTTTCTTCCCAGATCAGTTCTGACATTCCAAGCTCAAGTCTTAACGAGTTTGCAGTTGCTGGACCAAACCCTTCAAAATGATTATTTGCCATTACCAACGCAAGAGGAATATTTCGTGATTGAAGGATTTTGGCCCATGACTTTATCAATTCACTTCTATCCTTTGATACCATACCAAAATCTGAATCAGAAATAGAGCGATCTCCGATTAATCTGACATATAGGTAATCAGATGTAACTGGCTTTGGATTATTGACTCCTGCAATTTCATTCCCAACCAAGCAAAGATTTTTTTCTTTAAGATAGTCTATTGCTTCCTCAGAGAACCAGGATTCATGTCTTCCTTCAATTGGATACAAAAAATCATCAGGCAATAAAGAAAATAAGCTCTCAAGCCTAGATTTTGCCTCATAAAATGACAAAGAGGGAGGCATTTGTAAAACCAGAGCAGAAATTTTTTGATAAAGTGGAGTTAGTGCAGCAAGAAATGAAAACACATCAGAACTGACGTCTTTCAGTCTTTTTTCATGTGTTATTATCTTTGGAAATTTTGCTGTAAACCTAAAGTTATCTGGAGTATCGTCATGCCATCGCTTTGTAATAGATTTATCAGGTATCTTGTAAAAAGTTGAATTTATTTCAGTAATGTCAAAAATTTGTGAATAATATTTTAACCAGTCAGAACTCTTCATACCCTTTGGATAAAATGTGCCAGACCAACCAGAATAACTCCAACCAGTACATCCAATCTTTACTTTCATTTTACTGTAGGTGTTATCTTCTCTTTTTTATTTTAGCAGAAAATCAAAGAGGTATTAATTTCAAATATGCAGATTATGAATCTCAATAGTTTTATCATGTATGCTGAAAATTTAGGCTGCTAGCTACCATAGTAATCAAATTCAGGCCTAGTTGATTTCTTTATCTATTGTCCCACCCTGGCCATACACCACAGGTAATGTGTGGCTGCTTACCATCTTTACTTTTCTTATTTGTGAAACCGTTATTTCCATGGCATCAGGATTATCTGCTGATATTTTTACAAATACATCATATTTTCCCAATACGCCATTTACCTCTATCACTCCTGGAAGATTACTTATTTCAGAAATTACCTCAGATTCGGAACCTGGACTACAATTTAGAAGCATGTATGATAACATGATTCTTTTTGATTTTTATCCAGTTTAAAGTAGTTTCGAAATATTTGATTTTTAATATATTGAAATTGTTTATTCTGTCAGATCAAATAATCTGTAAACTGAGAAACAAATTGCCCTCACCTAGATCCAGATCAGAGCAATTTCTAAACTAAACAAATGTTCAAAATTCCTGTATTAGATATTAAATAGCACATTTGACAAATTAAATCGATGTCACTAGGCATCCTAGACTTCAAATAGACCGCGTAGCCCTGCAGAACGAAAATGGCAATCAGGCGTCATGACGACCTGACAAAGAGAGGAAATCTCTCATAGTTCTGCGAAAAAAGGGTTACGCCATTAAATTTTGTTCTATTAATCTTAAATTCTGAAAGACTATTGTTCTACTCCGCTGTGTATCCTGTCTAATGAATCCTCCTAGAATTTCCTTTTATCAGTATCTTCTATTAAGAGCAGATATGCATTGACTTCTAGAATTATTCTCATTGTTATATCACGAATGAGTTCCTCATTTTATTTGAGAACCAGTAGAAAATTAACTTCCCAACATTGAATTTTTTTTGTGATGCAACAAAAGAAAGTTTTCTAAATGTACAAAAAAAATATTCTTAATTTATTGAAGATTGAAAATGAAATTATCTATAATTGAACCTAAAGTTTATTCGAATTTTAATTTACATCTACTACAGTAACCATGCATCTCAAAACTTCCTTTAATGATGAGATATTCTGATTTTTTTGAGATCTTTGTCTGAATATTCTTTAGTGCTTTCTCATCAATGTCATCTATTTTTCCACAGTTAAGACATACCAGATTTATGTGCTCATCAACATGTGCATCAAATCTTGCCTCTCCTTCAACTTCAATCTCGTTTACAAGTTTCTTTTCTCTTAGAAGATCTAGTGTTTTGTAAACAGTTGAGAGGCTTACCATTGGATATCTCTTCCTTACAATGTTGTGAACCCTCTCGGCACTTGGATGGTCATCAGTATGCAGCAGATAATCCATTATTGCTATTCTCTGAGGAGTGATTCTATGCCCTTCTTCTCTAAGTGAGGTAACAATTTGTTCTAACTGCATGATATTTTTTCTAGTTCTCTGTATTTAATATTTATTTATTATTAGGAATTATTCTGAATAAATAATAACACTTTAATAGGAATGATTCCTAATAGAAGCATGAATAGCCATAGCAATTTAGGAAGTACATATGAATTTGAACAGAAAAAAAGGGTTGTAAATAACGCAATCAGGATTTGCGTTACATGTGGTAATATAGGAGTCAAGATCGACAATTACGGAATATACTGTAAAGACTGTGACTCTAAATTCCAACGGGAGGAGGCTTGCGCCTGCTAAATGGAGGTAAGCGATATGAGTACAAATTTCTGTTCTAACATTTGCAAGTATTATCAAGCAGATGCATCATTTAGAAAATCAGGCACTTCTATTTACAAAAAGTGGTGCTCAGTATGTGATGATTACCTAATCTCAAAATATCATAGATGTCCCTGCTGCCACAATTCATTGATAAGGGGAAGTCTCTAATGGCTCGAAGCTGTAGAGGACTTTGCTATCAGTTTGAAGGCAAGCCCGTAAGAAATGGTTTAAGGTATTCACTTGGCCAGAAGAGATGCACATTCTGTGGACTGTTTATGGATGTTAATTCAGTCAGATGTCCATGTTGCAGTGCCATACTCAGAACAAAATCTCGTTCCTAGATATACTAGGAACTGTATAATTTTATTTCATAAAATCTAATTTTTAGGAATGATTACTTTGAAGTAAACCACAAGTCATTAAGGATAAAAATTGAATTCCTAAAAAGATCCAGAATTATTAATATTGTTTTATGATGTAAATTGAATCTATGATAACCACATTTCTAGATTTGATTGTAAATTTTTTACATAATTAGGATTATGAGAAATTTTTTCATCACAATCAAATCCACCTTTGATGAATTCTAGATTAGGATATTTTTGGCAGAACATCTCAAAATCCCAACAAGGAAAAAAATAATGAAAGTGCAATACTCTGGGATTATCATCCACATCCTTCAAAATAAAAAATCTGCATAAATCATCATTTATCTCACACTGACAGGTATCACAAAAACGAGATCCAAGTTTCACAAAGGATTTTTTTGGTCTAATGATAAAAATAATTAACAACAAAAAAGAATACTAGTAAACCACTTGGTTTAGTAGTACCTAAAAAACAAGATCATTGATTTTTTTTAAAAAAATCAATTTTTACCTTCGGACATGGAAGTTTTTGACAAAATATTCTTTGAAAAAATGAATGTTTTTTAATATTTCTGACGTCTGAAACTTTTATGAGCAAATCTCAAGATTCCAAATTTGATCAAAAAAGTAACGAATTGGCTATTTCTAATTATTCTCGTGTTAATGATACAATGAAAATCATCTATGGTACCAAAGACGCTGTTGCAAAAGGAGTAGAATTTATGCAAAAAATCAACAAGAAAATGGACCTATGTTATGACAGCAAGGCCCCATCAATAGTTCTAAACGTAGATCAGTACAAGAATGGGTATATCGAAATTAGAAAAAGAGGAGGAAAAATTAGAGTAATTACAGAAGTTACCAAAGAGAACATAGAATATTGTAAAGACTTGATGGATATTGTTGATGAAATGCGACATCTTGACAATATCAAAGGAGGTACTGCAATAAGTGAAACTGAGTACATGGCAACCAATATTCTTCACGAATCAAAACCCCTAACTCAAGTGGTATATAGTAATGTCATTGATGTTGTAGAACAACAACAAAATTTTTTTGATAGTTTATGGAAAACTGCAACCCCTGCTAAACAAAAAATTAGAGAGATTAAAAACAAATCAAATCAACAAAAACTTGATATTTTTTCTGCCCTAGATAATGAAATTCGTCGATCTATGATTTTTTATTTATATGAACAAAACATGACACTCTCTCAACTTGCTAAAAAATTGAACATGACTCTCCAAGCACTTCAAAAACATTTTCCAAAATTAATTGAATTAGATATCATTGAAAAAAAATCAGATGGTAATGTTTCACTTACAGAACTTGGTTTTGTAGTTGCAAAACAGATTCCCTCAATTCAATTTTTATTTGAAAAACGTGAATATTTTAAAACCCATAATCTGTCGTTAATTCCAATACAGTTTTTACAAAGAATAGGAGATTTACAAGAATTTGAAATGGTCTCAGGAAAAGAAGAAAGACTCAATACTTTTTTTAACGATTCAAAAGAATTTGTAAAACTGATTATACTAAAAAATTACTTTAACTTAGAATTTCCTACAGTCTCAAAACTAATGAAAAAAAAGATCAAAATATCTCATATATCAGATAATAATACCGTCAATTCTCCCAATTGGCAAAATTTAACAAAAAAACTTGAATCAGAAAAATCTATGCTGTATGGAAGCTTTAAAGGAAAAATTGCAAAAAACATTCCCATTATTTTAGGCGTTTCAGATAAATCTGCCTGCCTGGGATTTTTAAATCAGGATGGAACCATTGATGATAACAATTTGATGTTTAGCAGAAATCAGGATTTCATCTCTTGGTGCATTGATTTGTTTGACTATGTTTGGAACAACACGTGATTTTTTACCTTTGGATTTGTCAATACTACAAGAATTGTTTAAAGTTGATTTTAGTTACTAACTAGTTTTCTTTTTTAGTGAATCTTCTATAATCAGATTTATTACCTTTGAGAAACTGACAGATTTGTTTTCTTTTTGAATCATCTTTGCTTGTTTTTGTCTTATCTTTGTGACCAAATCGTCGTCTAACATTATTGTAATGCGTTTTGCCATAATCTGTCAATTTTACACTATGATAAAAACTCTTTTTCCTAGAATAATTTTATCAGCATTTGATTTTTTTTATAAAAAATCCAAGATTTATTGATAATTTTTTTAAAAACAAAAAAAGAAGAGTTA
Organism: Nitrosarchaeum sp.; assembly: GCA_965223865.1. Taxonomy (GTDB): domain Archaea; phylum Thermoproteota; class Nitrososphaeria; order Nitrososphaerales; family Nitrosopumilaceae; genus HKST03. The sequence goes on along the minus strand of OZ245020.1, from coordinate 148,940 downwards.
AAACTCTATTGTTGAACCTTCTTTAACTGAAAATTCTTGTGTGTGAGATTCTCCATGAACATCATACCAGCTTACTTCAAGTGCTAGATTTCTTCTCATTGCTTTTCTAACCTTAATGGTATGTGCCATCTTTATCCTGTCTCCTAACTGCATTTCACTCATGATAGTTGATTTAAAATTCTTAATTTAGCCTGGGGTGTGAAAATTAATTTTTGATCGCTTGATGTGTTTTGAGTCTTAAATAGCTTAATCATAAACTTCAAAAATTAACTTACATTCAGTAAAAATTCGAAAGCTGACTAGTGCGGAACAACCTTTACGCAGCCCTGCCTTTATGCTCAGACCGGTAAACAATCGCCAACTTTTGACAATAGGAGATTGTGTCAGCTTTCTATATAATATAGGTCGTACCAAAATAAAAAGGAGATCCTTAACTAAGAAATTACATTCCGGCCTTGTATTTGCAGTTGAAGGAATTTGTAATATTTCTGGGAGAGTATTATGAAAAATACCCTGGTTGTATAGTTGGGATGTCTTCATACAACCATGAGATGACTTGTACAGACATCTTTACTGCTAAATTAAGATTATAAACACAATTGGTACATTTGATGAATGTACCTGACTGCATTAGAATGACTCCTCGTTGCAGTCAGGCAGATAACTGGTCAGGTTATTTTTGGCAAGATAAACGACGTGAACAGCCTGTTAGTATTTGGGTTTAGTCATTTCTGATAAAAAAGGAATTGGTACATTCTACGGTTGTACTAGAAAATTATGATCTTTTCTGACACTTTTTTGCAAATGCAAGTTTTCAAGTCTTAATTTTTCTGAACCTGTTTTGCAGTTTTGGCTCTTTTAGTAATTGTTGCAGGAATGCAATCAAAGTAATCATTTCTTGCTGAAAGAAAAAAATCTCAAATGGATAAAAGATAACTCCTACTTGAGCTTTATAACCAAATTTTGTATTATTGGTTTTATGTTTCGTCTAAGAAAGAAAAGACAAGTTGTATTCATCCATATTCCGCCTATCCCAAAGGAGAATAAATCAGGCTAGCATCTAGATTTTGATAAATCCATTATTTATCATCCACTGGATTCCTCTGAAAAATTCATCATCATCTATCAATTCCTGGCTCCACCATCCTGCATTTTCTCGAAGCCAAGAAGGTAATTGTGATTCTGGATTGCCTTCAGATGCTGTTTCTTTTGGAATTATGATGATTCTTTGATTTATGAGATATTCAAGACTCAATGCAAAGTCCTGATCAGAAATTTGTGTTAGAGACCACCATTTTGCAGTTTTCCTTACCCAGTCTGGAATTTTTGAAATATCCTCGACAAAATGCTTTCCATCTTGTGTTCTGCATTGTCTTGGGTATGATTCCATTACGGGATTTCCTGCATCAACACACTGCTCAAAACTGTTAATAACTGGAATTGGCACAATTCTTAGAATTTTATCATCATTTACTTCAGGACTGCCACGTCCATCCCTGTTGCTTGTAAGCAAGTAAAGATATTCATCAGGACCCTCTACTACATCTCGTAGTCGGCCATAGTCTCCAAGAAATAATTTTTCATGAGATGAAATTTCATTTTGTTCAAAAGATATCATGTGAAGGTGTTCTCCTCTAAGTGTTGCAACAAAAAACTTTCCAGTCCACTGTGGAATTTTTTCACCATAGTAAAATGTAGCTCCAGATGGAGCCCATGTATCATCCCCTGAATGCAATATCGGATTTATCATGTTCTGCTTTTTCTCATCACCTATAATGTCGGGCCATCCATAGTTGCCTCCAGGAAGAATCTCGTTGATTTCATCATGTGCTACTCCTCTCCATCCAGATGGACCATGTTCTGTTGCAAGCATTTTACCATTTGCATCCCAGTCTATGCCCTGCGGATTTCTGTGACCCCATGAATAAACTGCAGTTCCAAATGGATTATCAGTAGGAATAGTGCCATCTGAATTTATTCTGAGAATTTTTCCAACAACCGTTTCTTTATTTTGTGATGCGTCTGGATTTCCTGCATCCCCTGTTGTGATGTATAGTTTTCCATCAGGTCCGAACTTTAACCTACCACCATCATGGTATGAGGCCCCTGCAAAAGGTTCCTGAATTGTCTTATCTTCTCTAAGAGAACTGTTAGATTCAACATATCTTACAACCTTGTTTTTTGTTTCAAAAAATTCGTTATATGTAAAATATAGATAAAGAAAATGATTTTCCTCAAAATCCGGATCAAGGGCAATACCTAACAGTCCTCCCTCTCCACCTGCAACATCAAGGGACATTATTGGTGGAAGCACCTGACCATCCTCTATTACCCGAAGATTTCCTGTTCTCTCAGTGAAAAATATTCTATTATCAGGAGCAAAATCAATGCTCCATGGAATTGATAGGTTATCAGCCACAGTTTCTACTCGTACCCCATATTCTGGATAATCCTGTGCATATGCTACTGGAAATATAGACAATAGTATTACTGCAAAAATAACTTCCTTCATCATAGTCAATGTGTCGTGTTTCCAATTAAATAATTGCATGAAACTAGTGACAACACAAGACCTGCCAATATTACTATGTCACCTATGAAAATCAGAGTTTCTCATTCTATTTCTTTTAATTAACTGGCTCATGGTACAACTTTAACCATTGAATTCAAACCGCACTTAGACAAATTTTGAAAATTTTTAAAAAAACTAAACAAGAATTTAACCTCTTTTTTTATTTAAATGATAAAAGTGGAACTTAAGACCAACAACGATTAGTTATTTGGTGACAGCTCCAACTGATTATGGTTACTACTATTGATATTTAGATCCTACTGATGATTTCTACGTGTCAATATAGCAATATATCAAGTGCTTACTGTAAATAAATATCTGATCAGAATACTTGCAATTCTCTTTGTTACCAAAGTAGTTAGTGTATACAGAGCAATTATACGAATTGTTTTTCAATTCTTACCTATGATTGAATTTTGTTTTCTGCTTTGAAAAAATTTACATCTTATTATTACCAAGTTAACACTTGATGGAGTATACAAAGATCTGTTCTCTTATTTTAGGAATTGAGCCTCAAATCAGAAGTGCGTTTGTATATCATCCTAATGGTGAAATATTAGCTGGAGGAATGCGAAGAGATGTTGAATCTAGGCTACCTATAGGCGAAGTAACCAAATCTGTACATAATATAATTTCACGTTGGAAAACCCGTGAATCACTTTATCCATTTTTAGGAAAGGGAAAATATTCCCTAACTGAGTATGAAAAAGTCAAACGAATTACATTTCCTCTTGACACACATGCTTTTCTCATAATTAGTACTGAAGTCGAAGTAGCACACGATCCAGTAATTCAAAAAATTTTGCAGTTAATTAGATAAATTTTCAAATTTATGTTGTCTTTGATTTTTTGAAAACTGAAACTATCAATAATGCAATTCCTATTACCAAAACTCCGATTCCTATGCTAAACTCTATCACTAGTCTTTGATGAATATCTCTTTCTTGCCCATCTAGCATCAGGTATGATTCAGATTCCATGCTTTCAAAGTATTGAATCTGAGGATAATCAAAAACCACAACAAACGTTCCTAAAATTATTACAGCAATGCCTACAAAAAATAAAGTAACGTTTTTGATTTCCATCTTAAGAACTTGGAGATCCTTGGTGTTGACCCCTTTCGCAATAATCACAAATTTCCTTGATAATTGATTCTACCTTGTCTGCATCCTTTTGAAATTCAGCCTCTACAATTGCATTTTCTTCTTCATATCTGTGTCCAAACTCCTTGATCTCATTTGGACAATCGCACTTGTCACACTGACACTTTTTCATAACGTTAATCCTATTTGCTATGAATACAAGTATTTCTCTATTATTCAGTTTTGAACTTTACATTGCAAGAAGGACAGTACCACGAAACAGATTCGCCATGCTCTCTAAACATCAGACCTCCACACTTTGGACAAAATCTTATTTCTTCACTCATTTAATCTATCTTCAAAGTATTGCATCTAAGCTTTGCTTTGATCTGTTTCATTTTTTATCTCATCATCTAATCTTCGAAATAATTTTGCAAGATGTGAAAGTGCAATTTGAATTCTTTCCTTTGGAATATCTTTTGTGATTTCCTGTGAGAATCGAAATTTCTCTTTTCTTGTCTGCTTTACATATTCTCTGAGTTTAATCTTCTCATCTAAATCCATCTGAGAAATCTTTTCAAAATATGGTTGGATATTTTTGGTGATCTCTTCTTCTAGTTTATCAATTGGGCTTGATTTTAGCTGATCATATGATACTTCAATAAATGAAATAATCTCTTGGCTCACAATAAATTATAGAATTTGAGAAAATCTAAGCATTTCGAGTTATTCTCTTTGCCTTTGCAAACACAGCAGACCAATCTCTCCAAGTTAATCTTCCTGTCTGTGTGTTTTGTTTTGATGGATGGTATGAGGTTAGAATCTTGTAGTTATCATCTGTGAACAGCTTGTTATGTCCAAATTTTTCAGACTTTATCTCAAGTAACTTACATGTAGTATCATATGCAATCTTTCCAAGACATAGGATCACTGAAATGTTTTTGAGAATTTTAATCTCCTCTTGTAGGTAAACAAAACAATTTTCCATCTCATCTCTTGTAGGCTTGTTTTGTGGAGGGGCACATCTTAGGGTTGCTGTAATGTAAGCATCATTTAGAACCAATCCGTCATCTCTACTTTGACTGGTAGGAATTGAGGCAAATCCATGTCTGTGCATTACTTTTGCAAGCCAGTCTCCAGAGGAATCTCCTGTAAACATCCTGCCTGTCCTATTTCCGCCATGAGCAGCTGGCGCCAATCCAACAATTAGCAGTCTGGCATTGATATCGCCAAATCCAGACAATGGCTTACCATAATATTTTTCATCTCTGAATCGTCTTACCTTATTTTTTGCAACATCTCTGATATATTGAGACAATCTTGGACATTTCCTGCATTTTGCAATTCTTGTGTTAAGTGAATCAATCGTATTCATTTTTTTCACATGTGCTCAAACTACATTGAAATTTTTGTGGAAGGCTGTTTTGCATGACTAACCCACTGTCTTCCTGTTTGAGATTAGTAATAAATGCAAACAAGTGATTCCTAATGTATATGAAAGAACTGAAATTTTTTATGGATGTATCGCCAAATTGGTGGCTAAAGGCTAGAAATGATCATAATTATTTGAGAAAATATGTCTCTGAAAAGTTTGACCGTGATTATTATCCAAGAATCATCTCCCAGGGAAGACACAAAATTGATTTAGACAAATCAGGTACACCAATTAAGGAACATATTATTGAAATGCTGAAATTTGGAAACTTTGAATATGAATTCTTGCCTGAAGATGAGCAACTCAAAGAGAGCTATTCTATCTCAAATGGTTACATTCACTTTAATCCAAGAAGAAAAAAGGTAAATTCACGCCTCATAATCAAAGTTCAAATTCAGTTAAAAAGAATAACAATGAAATACTAAAAAAAACGTATAATTTAGTATGGCATCACCAATTGTAATTCCTATCATTATTGTCGCAATCATAGGATTATCAGGATATCTCATTCATCGATTTTTTATTTACGATTTGTTATGTAAAAGATCAGTTAGACAGACACTTCAAAAATATAACATCAAAAAGACTCCATCCCAAATAATTAAAGAATATTACAATAACAAGGGAGAAGACATCTCACACGAAGAAATCCAAAACCTTGAGAAAAATTACAGACAAAACGAACCTGAGCAATTTCTTGCCATGTATGATGCAATCAGAGAGAATCCCAAAAAAGAATAGAATTTTCTAAATGATCAAGGACTAACAGGTATCTGGATAAACGGCGTTCCACCTTCACCTACAACAAGTGGTAATTTACCATCCCATGCTTGTGTTTTGAGCCATTCCAAATAATTTGGATTCTCAGCTAATGCCTTGTTAATTATTGCAATAGCTTCTGCTTCGCCTTTGGCCTCTGCAATGTTTGCATTTGCCACACCTATGGCATTTGCCTCTCTTTGTCTTGCCTCAACTTCTATTCTTCTCAAGTCGTTTTCAGCTTTGAGTGCCTTTTGTTCGGCCTCCACCTTGGCCTCAATTGCTTGAGCAAACAATGGCGAGAATTCAAAATCAGTAATTGAAATTACTTCTGTTACAACCTCAAATTGACTTAATCTGTCTCTAATTGAAGCTTCGATATCTTGCTTAACTAAGGGTCTTTTTGTAATTAGTTCTTCAGCATTATAATTTGCAGTTACCTGTTTTACTGTCTCCTCTATGGCCGGCTGAATAACCCTATTTTCATAGTCAAGACCCAGATTCTTGTATAATCTATGTACAGCCTCTCTATCTGGATGATAGTTAACAGTCACAGTTGTTTCTACTGTCTGAAGGTCTTTTGATGCACTTCGAGTCTCTTTTTCATATTTGAGGGTACGGACCTCAACATCAACCACTTCATCTTGGAAGGGAACCACAAAATGTAATCCCTCATCAAGAGGTGGATTTGTAAGATCAACTGCATTCCAGTGTAAAAGTACTCCTCTATGACCTGCATCTACAATTTTTACTGAAGCAAATGCAACTACTCCAATAAGAATAAGTATAACAAAACCAATTGCAATGCCTTTTGCGGCATTCATATTTACATTAACTTTGGGAGTTTGATATCTTGACAATTACTATTACCTGGTTATTTCCTACTTTTATACCAATCCTAATTTCAAATGAAGTTAGACATTAGAACTATCTCTGGTTAACAAATTTATCATCTCTTGACGTATCAAAAATAGATGGCCACAGATTATTCTTGGATTTATTTGCTGATTTTTTTAATAATCCCGCTTGCCAGGATCATTCCTCGTTTCTTGGCTAGAAGAAAAATGAGGGATGGTTCACCTCAAACCATTCAAGAAAATGAATTTCGACAAAGTTTTGATGAATACAGGGAACCTCAACGGAACTTTTCAGAACCTCAAAGGGAATCTACAAAACCTCAAAGAGACTTTTCAAAGCCTCAAAGCAAAAAGATGCTTGTTTTAGGAGAACTAAACAGAGGATCAAAAACATTTGAAAGCATTCAAAAAAACACAGGTTTTGACAATAAAGAACTTGATTCAATTTTAGAGGATCTAGAAAAAAAAGGACTTCTAAAGGTACAACAAAAACAAGGATTGTTTGGTCCAAAAATTGAGCTATATCCTACTGACAAGGGATTCAAAGAATACTATTCTTAGATACAATAATCTATCACTTGTTCGCGCCTCAAAGTAGCAATAAACAAGTTTTTGAATGATAATTACCTATTGATAGTTAGTGACAATTCAAGAAGTAACACGAGAGGATCTTATATCATACATTGAAAATGATGCAAAAATTATAGTTGATAGTTTTGTTGAAAACGCAATAGAACTAGCTGAAGAAGTTCATTTAGAAATTACAAGAGAAGATGGCAAGTCTTCATTTCTTGAAACTCATGTATGGCCTGTCACTCTAGATGTAATCAAACATTATCAAGGTACTGACAAACTTCTTACCACACTTCAGATTGTCTCAGCAGTTTTACATGATGTCATGGAAGACAATGATAAAATCCTAGATCTTTATTCTGCAAAAGCTTATGGATTTGATGCATACTTTAAACACAGATTTGGAGACTATGTCTACAACAATTCCATGATATTAAAAACAAAACCAATTGAAAACTTTACAGGTTCTAATGAGGAGGAAAAAAAGCAACAAAGATTTTTTGAATACTGCTCTGATCTGTCCAGTTCAAAATATGATGTAAAGATAATCAAGCTAGCCGATAGAATAAACAACATGAAATTTATGGCTCAAGTTCCTCAACATGAGAAAATAAAGAGGTATCTAAGAGAAGCTGAGGACTTTTACATTGGATTTACTTTACTTCCTCCACAACTCCCAGAGTACTACTCTGAAATTAGAAAAGCCTATGATGAACTAAAAACTGTTAAAGTTACTGTCTAGTTGATCTAGCCGTACTTGTAATGAATTCCTTTTTCACCACGGGGATGTCTCCACTCTGTTTCTTGTGAACATGTTCCACAATCTACACATCCCTCGTGTTGTATTATGACATTTCCACCTTCTTCTGTGTAACACTTTGCAGGACAAAGAGTTACCATCTTTTTCATATATTCACTAGTAGGCTTTAGAACCTTGATGTGAGATGAGTTATCATCATTGTAACTTAGATTTGCAATTCTGTCTGCAATTGAGGGAATACTTGGAGAATAGGTTGTAGATACTGTCTCACCTAGGCGTTCGGCAAGCTCAATTGGCACCTTTACGTAGGTGTCCTCTGATTCTACCATTGGAAGAAGTTTTTCGTATCCTAAAATATTTGCAAACTTTACAGCAATGCCTCGCAAGGTTCCACTTGACATCATTTTCAAAATTGGGCCATAGCGTGATCCAATGATATCTTTTGGTACATCTTTTGCTGCATCAAGAAAAATCTTGAGGTAATCCTTGTCAATCTGTTTCATATCTGTGGTGTATGGACTCTCCTCTGTCTGCTGAGAATAGTATTCACCTAGATAATCAGATGAAAAGTCATTCTTGTCAATTGCCCTTGCTACTGCATTGGCTGCTCTTACTCCATCATCTATTCCTACATTTAGTCCCTCAATTCTTGGACCAACAAAGACTCCTCTGCCTGCTGCATCTCCGACAAATAAGATATTTTTGTAAAATGGCTTTGTCATCCTGCATCTCTTTCCATCAGGAACTAGTTTTGCCCCATATTCTGCCTCTACATAGTCTGAACCAAAAGTTACTCCCAACTTGTCTAGCATCTCTTCAATTTTAGATAGTCTAGTTGCAATTGCTTCTTCAGTCTTGAATTTGCCTGAATCAATTAGTCGTTGTCTTCCACTTGATGACAGATGTGCCTCACGGATCTCATTCCAGTTTTTGATTTGCTTTGCTACTGCAAAGCGAATTCGTAACTGTTCTTCTTGTGGAAGATTCTTGTCGATTTCTCCTTTGATTGGTACATCATCTTTGATAAATTCACTTATCATTGGATTTTTCAAAAGTGCATCAATGAGGGTGTATGGTTCAGTTGGATTTGACAACTGAGAGTCAAAGTGGTATACTGCACCAACTGAAAGTGTATTTGAATTTGTATACAGAAATCCCCCTCCAATATGGTTTAGTGTAACATCTCCTGCAAATAGATGGGCTGCACCTTCATTTGATGAGATTCCAAATCTCTTCTCAATAATCTCTTCAGGAAGTTTTACAATTACTTTTACTCCTTGATACAACTGTGTTGGTGTGAACTTTGGTCTTGCACCTACCATTTCAGCAATTTCAGAGTTTACTCCATCAGCTGCAATTACTGCTTTGACTTCAAATTCATCTAACTCATCAGTCTGAATTACAGCACTACCACTATCATTCCAGGTAATTGAGCGTACATGCACACCTGGAATTATTCCGCCACCTAGTTTTTCAGCTGCATCATTTGCTTGTCTTGCAAACCATGAATTTAGTTTGTTCAACAAAACAGAATATCCAAAATTTGCTTGATACTCGTGTGCTGCAGTAAGATCCATCGAGTAGATCTTGTCTTTTGATGTTGAGTGCAAAACATACTTTGTTATCTTTCTCTCAAAAGGAGCATCATCTAAAAAATTCTCATAGACCTGCTCTACATTATTTACAGTTCCCTTCTTTGGTTTCTTTGAGTAAAGAATTCCACCTGAGAGATTCTTTGAGCCAACCTCTGATCCTGCCTCCAGTAGAATTGCTTGCTTGCCAAGATTTGATAACTGTTTTAGAGCAGCTAGTCCTGCAGTGCCTCCACCAATTATTGCAACATCATATTTTTCCAAATTACGATGCCTCCACAATTTGTATCTGCTTTTTTATCTCCTCAATTAATCGAGGAATCACATCTTCTAATCTTCCTTTTATGAAAACATCACACTCATCTTTGATTGGGGCCTCCTCATCAGGATTAATTGCAACTACAAATCCTGAATCCTTCATTCCCCATACATGCTGCATCGCGCCGCTGACTCCTGCTGCAATGTATAACATGGCACTTGTCTTGTGTCCACTAGTTCCAATGACTCTGTCTGGAATCATATACTTTGAATCCAAGGCAGAACTTACTTGGTATGGTTTTTTAGATATTGGTAAGGTCACACCAATTTCTGCGTTTAATTGCTTTGCCAACTCTTCGATTAGTTTGATATTTTTCTCTGGGTCTTCTTTTATTCCCCTGCCAAAGGATACGATTGTTCGAGGAGTCTCAAAATCAACCTCGCTTTCAATTATTTGTCTGCCTATTACCTTTACTTTGAGATCTTGTGGGTCTAGACTCGGAACAAATTCAATTATCTTTCCCTCACGTGCTGAGTCTGGTTTTACTGGTTCAAATACGCCTGGAATGATACTGCAAGACTGTGGGTGATAGTCTCGCTGAAAAGCTGGATTGCGGTTATCAAGACAAAGAATTGTAGTCCACAAGAATCCTGAAAAGTCAGGCCTGTACATCTCTAGGGTTTTTTCATAGGTTTCGTTTTTACCTGCAGTCTTTTGTTGGTGAGACATCTCAATGTCCTCAATTACAAGTTTGTTGATATCAGAGGCCAGACCTGATTCTAATTCTGCTAGAACTGTAGAGGAGAGGTGCCTGCCTATGCTGTCTGCTGCAAAAAACATGTATCTTGGTCTTTTTATCTCACTTGCATACTCTGTTTCTATCTCTCCCAAAGTCTTGGGGTCTTGTGCAATCTGACTAATGATTTTGGTGTAAATGGTATTTCTTACATCTTTTAGTTCCGGATTGTCTGAATAGATTACAGCATCAGCACCGTACTCGATTAGCTGTTTTGAGAAATCTTTTACATTGTGTCCTAACATAACTGCAACAACTTTTTCCTTAGAAGAATATTTTGAATTAAAATCATCTAAAAGACGTCTTGCCTCTCCGATCATCTCAAGGCTTACTGGAAGAATTTGCCCTTCTTCAATTTCAACTACGACGTATAGGTGTCGATATTTTTCTGCCATCACTTTATCACCATTGCCTCCAAGGCTTCTTTCATTTTTCCTACAACCTTTTGGAGTTGTTCAGGATCAGAGCCATCTACTACTTCAGCTCTTCTAGTAGCTGTAGATTTTGGAACTCTTTCAACTTTGTAAACTATTGTTGGTGAACCTGGAAGTCCCACTAGAGTTTCATCAACTCCTAATTCTTTGGCATTAAAAATTTTGAAATAATCTTTAAAATTCTCTGCTCTCTCTGTTGCTTCTTTTTGATATTTCTGAAATGCAAGTCGTTGAGATACCTTATCAAAGCTTGACTTGTATGTTGGATCAATTGATATGAATACTGGAAGTGGAGCTTCAACTTCCTCAATTACATCAGGAGCACCCTGCAAACTAATCAATCGTTTTGCACGAATAATTCTAGTTTCCATATCTAAATTATAACTAATTACGTTTCCAAGAAAAGTAAATCCAAGCTTCCATGCTGCCTGTGGCCCTGTCTGTCCTGTTTCACCATCAGATGCTCTGTGTCCTGCAAAAACAATATCCATCTTTCCTTGCATCTTTTCAACTCCTGTCTTTAGAACTTCGGCAGTTCCCAGAGTATCAGCACCTGCAAACAATCTGTCACTATACAGGTGAAGCTCTTCTGCATCAGAGATTTGCTGAGCTTGTTGTAATGCAATGTCTGCATTTGGAGGACCCATCGTTCCAATAGAGACTTTAGCACCATACATCACTCTGGCATAAAATGCAGCATGAGCTGCAATTGCGCTGTGTGGACCCAAAGTATTCTTTGTTTCAGCTCGATTTAGGGTTCCATCTGGATTGTAACTTACGTTTCCTTCTGAAAAATCTGGTTCTAATTTTATGACAACAGCTACGTTAAGATCACTCATATTTGCACACCTTGGAATTACTTATTGGTAATAAAAACCAACTATTACCATTTATCACCAATGATAGATCCAATATATTGGTAGATTGGCAAAAAACTTGAGATGTGTAGAACATCAAAAATGTCACCTTGAAATTTCTTTATAGACTGAAATGATGATTATTAATCTAGGAAATCACAGTTCTAATTGGCAATTGGCATTAGCTCGCATCTACACTCTTGTCTTTTACCACACTTTGGGCAATTACAGTCACATAGAAGTAGCGGTGCATCACAGCTTTCACACTTTGTATACTCTGCATAGTCTTCTTTCAAACAATGAGTAATAGTCAAACTAGAAGTTAAATCTGAAATAATTTTTCTTTAAACTTGTTTATTTTATAGATGAAATTTGGATGAATATTCATTAAAATGAAGATAAACTACGAAGCTCAAATTCAGCCTTGCTGGTAGTTAGACAAAAAAATACAATCACTAATCTCAGAGAAGTATTTACAATCGGTTCAAAATTAGTTGGAAGTACAACCTGTCTGGGGATATAGTTAGGCCGATTTATTTTGCACTCTGAAAAGTGGTTCAAATCGTAATGGCAGCAGGATGTGCTTGGGGTACTATAACAGCGCTCCATTTAACGCCCCCTGAATGGTATACCAAAAAGTGTCCTGATCAGTAACCTTTGAAAAATAGAATTTATGGACCAGTTTGAGAATTAAGCTGATTCATTAACTCGTCCATGAATTTTTGATGTTCTTCAATCTGGTCTTTGAGCTTCTGTTGTACTGCTGGGTCATTCATATCTCCAGACATTAACTCATTCATTATTTTTTGATGTTCTAGTTTTTGTTGTTTGAATTGCTCTAGCAACTCAGGGTCCTGTATCATCATCTGGCCCATACCTCCACTCATCATTCCTTTGCCTTGTCCCATCATACCTGACCCCATCATATTCTGATTCATCATATTCATCATTTCTGGATTCTGCATCATAGACTGCATCATTGCCTGATGTTGTGACATTGTATTCATCATCTCTTCTCTTAATTCAGGATCATCCATCATGGAATTCATCATAGGACCCATCATTCCTTGCATGTGTTGTCTGTTTTCCATCATCGTTGAATGCATCTGTTGCATGTATTCTGGGTCTTGCATTGCCTCTTGCATAAATTGTCGATTTTGGCTCATGTTGTCTCTCATTTGTTGCCTAAATTCAGGGTCAGACATCATCTGTGGCATTTGTTGAGGAGACATCATAACTGGTGCTGGAGATGAGCCCTGTAATGCTGCAAAACCAATTCCAATGCCTGCTACAAAAACTCCAACAGCAATGCCAATCCAGACATACTGACTTACCATGTTACAGAAAATAGCCTTGCAAAGTATATACAGATTATATAATTTTCACTAATGAAAATCAAACTTGATTTCAAATTTTTGTAACAGCTAATCAAAATTTAGAATCTCCAAAAATGATTCTCAATTCATGAGAATGGTAGATATGTCCTTTAAATCCAGAATCACAATTAGAATGGAGGAGAAATATTGGTTCAGGAAATTCATTACGCCATACTAGTTATTCACATCATAGTTGGTTTTGCCTTGGTTTACCTTGCTATGAAGGCATTCAAGAAGACAAAATATCCTCCAATGGCCCTTCTAGCGGTTGGTTTTTCATTAATAGTAATAGGCGATACCATAATGGGGGATGTTGTTTCTGTGTTTGAAGACCATATACTAGGAGAAATATTAGAAGAAGGAATCGAGATTGCAGGTTTTATTGTTCTGATATTGGCTGTAAAACGAAGCTGAAATGGATGAAACAGACGAAATTCTTGATGTGTTGTCTGACAAACAGAGCAGAAAGATAATAACACTATTGTCAAAAACAGAACTCACCATACAGCAAATCTCCAATCTGCTAAACATTCCACAGTCAACTGCATACCGCAAGACACGAAAGCTGGAAGAACTACACATTGTAAAGAAGACCAAAGTAGTAAGAACTTTGGAAGGCCTTGATGAAAGCTATTACAAAAACTGGACCTATGAAATTATTGTAACTTTTAGAGATGGAGAACTGTCATACAAACTTGAACATGTAAAGATGGAAGACAAGATTGTAAGGCTTTGGCAAAAGTTTTCAGAATAACAAACCGTTCCCAAAATTTGGGAATGATGAATACGCATTATATTCACTTTCACGTAATAGTATCATGAACAAAAAATCAATAATTGGAATTGTTGTTGGTCTTATGATAGCAACTTCTACTGTTTATTTTGTAGAGACATCAGAAGAGTTGTTTGAAGAACAAGACATGATAAAAGGTCCATTCTTCTTGGTTGTGGCAGTTGCCTACATTCCAGTTGCAGTCTGGATGCTAAAGAGTTCAAACAGTTCACTTCCATATGCTGTAACAATAGCTGGAACTGTTGGAATAATTGCATTGTATGCAGTTACAAGAACTGACATGGCTGCAGTTTTCGGAATGAGTGCTGGAGGAATAGGACATTTGGGAATCGTATCAAAAGTACTTCAAGTAGGAGTAGTAATTGGTTCCGTACTGGCATGGGCTCAAATCAGAAAAGAGCCATGGTTGCAACATGAAAGCACAAGGGTGAGAAAGCAATGAAGGCACTCACACTTGGTCTATTTTTGATTCTAACACTTTCTGTTGTTACAGTTCCCACAGTCTTTGCTGATGAAGATGACGATGATGAGTATGAAGATGATGAACAGAGAGGATTTGGTGAGACTGAAAGAGAACAAGCAAGAGAACAGGAAAGGGAAAGAGGAGATGATGAGGAAGATGACGATGATGAGGGACTTGCACTAGGCGGAGGGATACCAGATGCAATTCTTTATGGAACCATTGCAGTGATTGTAGGCTCTGTTGCATATACGGGATACAAAATCTACAAAGCCAAAAGACCTCAGATGAAATCGAGTTGATCCGATGAATCTCAAAATTTTCCCTATTATTTTTCTATTATTTTTAGTACCAATACCCGTATTTGCAGACGATGACGCTGAAGACGCAGTAGAGAGCCTGGGATGGGTGGCTATTGGTGCAGGAGTTGTCGCAAATCTACCTTTTATCGTATTTAACAAGTGGAGAAAATACGCTGTACGCGCAGGCGGTCAATCATTAGTGATGGCAAGACAGGCAGTTCAATTTTACAAACCAGTTCTGAACTTTCACATTATTCTTAATTCAATTGGCTATTTTGCAGGAATGTCGCATGGACTGCTTCTTGTAAATGACTTGGATTCCATTTCTCTGTCATTGGCAATTACAATGACAGTCTTGATGATTAGCGGAATTCTGTTGAAATACACTTCCTCAAGACACACAAAAGTCTTCAACAGGTTGTTGCATGGACAGTTTGGATTGGTACTTTTATTGATTGGATTAATTGCACTTCATGTCTTGACAGGAGATGATTAACCTAGAAAGCACTCAGGATATTTTTACATGGTTGTCTGACAACCACTTTTCCTTTTTAGTATAGTCCTTGTCATACTTTGAAACAAGATTCCAAAATGTTCTGGAATGTTCCTTTACATTCAAGTGACACAATTCGTGAATTATGATGTAATCAATTACCTTCTTTGGCGTCTTAATTAAATTAGAATTCAGAGTAATGATTCCTTTGGATGTTGCGCTGCCCCACCTCCCCTTCAAGGATTTTACTGTAATTCCAGCAGGTTTGAGATTTATTTTCTTGGATAGTGTCTTTGTTCAAGTCTTGGATAAATCGGTCTATGTGAACTGCACTATCTAAAACATCATATTTATCAAAATAAATGAATTGAGGTATATTTTCATAAATCCAATTTTTTGCATTTTCTAAATCATCTCGTTTTTCAATTCTTGTTGAAAGTTTGTCATTTTCTTCAATAACTGAATCAAATATTTTTTGTTGCCATTCTTCATTGATGTTAGAATTGAGTGTATCTGTTACTTCTTTAACTATTGTAGAATCAACGGAAGACAGTTCATCTTCATCTGTTAATTTGGCAATTGTACTATCAAATACTTGATTAAAATTATTTTTAATTTGCCCTAAAATTTCCCCTTTTCCTTCAGGGGCTACAGTTTTTTCAATTTGTTTTTTCCATGATTTTATTGAGTTTAAGTAATCTTTTACTAATAACGAATCAATATCTGGTTTTGGTTCAAATTCAGCCTTCAGACTATCGTCATAAAATCTAGTTACAATAACGCTTTTTATTTTTCTAAGTGGGTCACAAATTTCGCAAAGTTTTTCAATTTCATTTTTTTCTAACTCAAATTCAGCACTACTCACAGGCCAAATTCTATTTTTATATTCAGAGTATCTCCTTCTTGGAAATTCCTTAAGTGCATCATAGATTTCACCATCTGAGGGGTTAAGTTTTGAAAGACCTCTAAAAATGGCCGATTTGCCTGACTCATTTTTCCCTACAAACACAGTTAGATTATCACATTTTACCCAATCCGTATCTTCAACCTTCTTGTAATTCTGGACTCGAAATCTCTTCATTTGCATGATGTATGAGGTTTGGATTGTTGAGTTAAATGCTTTTTTAAAAAACAGGGTTTTTGTAAAACAAAACGTTTTTTCAATAATATACAAACGTCACTATATTGGCCATAATTTACGGTCGTGCTGAAAGTGAAAAAGAACTTCTTGACTTGTATCCGAGAAAAGTAAAGAAAATAGAAGACATTGACAGAGTTCATCAGGAATTAAAAGAAGAACTAAAGGCAGAACACAAGGGATTTTTTGGAGGCATCAAAAAATGGAACAAACAAAGACAGGTTAACAGGTTTGAGAAAAACAAGGACGACCCGTTCCATGCTGGTGCAAATGGGGAATTAAGTGTCTTGGGAAAACTATCTGAACTGTCTGATAATTTTCATGTCATGTGTGGATTAAATTTTGAATTGCCAAACTACGTAACTTACAATGGAAGAAAGAATCTAAAATCTGCACAAATGGACTTTGTCGTAGTGTCTAATAGAGGAATAGTTCTAATCGAAGTCAAAAACTGGAGCACCCAATACTATAATCAAAACGAGAACCTCAGTCCGCATGAACAGGTAGACAGAGCTGGAAGAGTGTTATGGATTGCATTAAAATCCTGGCGTAGTCCGAAAAACCCTCCCGTCACAAGTGTCTTGTTATCTGTCCGTGGAAATATGAAATACAATTCCAATTACAGGTTTGTTTCAGTTACGGATTTGAATAGAATTAATTCATTTATTGAAGGCAGAAAGGAACAGTTTTCAGAAAAGGAAGTACATAGAATCGTCGACAGACTGAAAGGGCACATTACAAAGTAATTGTATTTCAGTTCACGGAATATTTTCTGCTTTGAAATTAAACTTTAATGCTTTGATAATTTCTTTTGCTTTATTCATTTGTTGGAAATTATCTGAATGATATACTACAGATTCTCCGTATACGTTATCGAATCCCGTATCGTGACTGACGTAACTCAGTTTAACCACACATTTGTTATCTGAAATCTCGTCCCACCAATCTGGAAAAATTGTCATTCCAACAAATCTGTCTAACAGTAAAACCATGCCGAAATTGTCATCAGGTAATTGACTTAGTTTCTTTTTCATGACTTGACAGTCTTTATCAAAATCACTATTGATTCCCCCCAACGGGGAAATGTTCCCTAACCGTACATTTCGTTGCATTCCCTTCCTGTCAAATTGAGACTCCATAATGTGTCCTGCTGTGCTTTGTCCGTGCCAAGTTTGAATATTGATTTTATGGTCTAACTCGATATCTACATCGTTATCGCCAGTGCTGGCTTCAACATCAGTAACTCTGAAAGTTCCATCTTCATGAAATTGTTTTACAAATTGTGCATTGACAAGGTGCCCTAATTGTTGGTCGTTTCTAAGTTTGTGAATTAATCTGTCTATGTTTGGAATTTCATTTTTGCGCTGTTCAAACCAATTGGCCAATTCGCTCATTTTCTGTAAATCATCAGGGTCAGTTTCCATATTCATTCACGAATGAATTGGCTTTATCCTCGGAATAGTTATTTTTTGTTGTGTGTAGTCGTTTGGTTTCATAACAAGTTTCAAGGTTACTGATCAGGACCCTTTTTGGTATACTATCCAGGGGGCGTTAAATGGAGCGCTGTTATAGTACCCCAGCAGGATGTGCTTGGGGATATATTTGAGGTTAAGAAAAGCATCCACACGTAATAATTTTTTTAAAAAAATTATGATTTGAATGAATTTCTCAGTAATATTGGTGCAATGAAAATTGTGGCCAAAATCACAAAGATCATTGTAGAATAAATCTCATCTGAAAGTACCTCAAAAGCCAATCCAATTCCTGCAACAATGAATGCTACTTCTCCTCTAGCTACCATCCCATATCCAATTCGAAAACCACTTTTCTTACTTTTTAGCAGAAGCGATGCGGGTATTCCACAGCCAAGAACTTTAGAAACTACTGCTACAACTAAAAGTATTGCAAACAAACCCCAGTTGATTGATGAGATTTGTGTGATGTCTACATGAGCACCAATTATTGCAAAAAATAAAGGTGAAACAATCACTTGTAATCTGCCAACAAATTCTCTAACCTGTACTACTAGTTTTGATCCTGCAAGACCCATACCTGCTGCAAAAGCACCTACGATAGGATTTAACCCGACACTAGCTGCAATTGCAGCTAAACCAAATGCAGAACCTAATGCAACACCTTGTCTTGTACCTCTAGCTTCCAAAGTAGATGGATGTGTTCTAGAAACGACATGTACAATTTTTGGTAGAATATAGACTGCACCAAGTAATATCAAAAACCAAAATCCTATTTCAGTTACAGTTGTAATTGCTACAGATTCTATTGTTGGAATTGTATTTAATGCAACCAAAGAAATTACTGCAGAAAGAATTGCAAGACCTAAAACATCGTCCAGCACTGCTGCATTGACCAAAATATTTCCTTCTTTGCTTTTCTCTTTTCCTAATTCTTCTAAAATTACTATTGATACCGCAATACTTGTGGCACTAAACGTTGCTCCAATTAGTACTGCAACTGTCCAGTCAAAACCAATCCAAAGTACAATAAAGTATCCTGTAACAAGTGGCACAATTACCCCAAAAATTCCAATTATTGCAGCCTTTGGACCTGCCTTGATTAGGTCATGAAATGTAAAATGTAACCCTGCTGAAAATAGAATTATAATTCCAGAAATTTGCCATAAAGCTAGCATCACATCATTTAGTTCAACAATTGGTCTGTCAAAAATTGGAATTAAGCCTCCTAGAGCAGTAGGACCTAAGATTATTCCTGCAAAAACAAATCCGATGATTTCCGGTATTTTAAAATGAGAACATAGCCTGCCCAAAAGTAACGCGGGTAAAACTAAAAATAAAACCCCGATAATTGTTGGAACTACATCGAACTCTGATACCATCTATGACCGATTTTAATTTATAATAATAAAACCTAGCATCATATTTGCAAAACTGAAATTCTGTTCGTAAGACTTTTTTTCTGTGTGGTCAATGCTCTGTAATCAGCATTAGATGTGCAAATCTATCTGCGTCCATTTTAATACTCAAAATACTGGCATAGTTCTCCATGATAGAGTATCAATGCAGGAGTTCTATGATTACCTCTCATACATTCCCACTTGTTCAAGTAACACTTGAATCATTCATTGTCAACCGGGCAAACCTGCCGTTTGGCTATTCCATTCCCATTCCAGGCATTCCTCCAGTTGGTGGCATAGCAGAACCTTTTGAGGACGCAACAACATTGTCGATTCGCAGTATCATGTTTGCAGTCTCAGTAGCTGACTTTATTATCTGCTCCTTGACCTTGACTGGCTCCATTATCCGCAGTTTTTCAAAATCTGCAATTGTCCCATTGATGACATCGACACCGGTGAACCTTTCTCCTGTACTCTGTTTTGATCGTAATTGGGTGATTGTATCAATGGGATTCATTCCAGCATTTCTTGCAAGCGCAAGTGGAATAGATTCCAAGGCATCTGCAAACTTTTCTACTGCAAGCTGTTCCCTGCCAGAAAGCGTCTTTGACCATTCTCTAAGTTTTAGTGCAATAAATGCTTCAGGAGCACCTCCTCCATATACTATTGCTGGTTTTTCAATAACATCTTTTACCACCATCAATGCATCATGCATAGACCTGTCTGCCTCATCAATCACCCTCTGAGAGCCACCCCGTACAAGAATACTAATGGCCTTTGGGTTCTTGCATCCTTCAATGAACACCCAGTTATCCTCCTCCACTCTTCTCTCCTCCACATTTTCAGCCAGGCCCAATTCAGCGTCATTTAGGTCATCGACTCTTCCAACTATTCTTCCCCCAGTTGCTTTTGCAAGCTTTGTCATGTCGCTTTCCTTGATTCTTCTAACTGCAAGCATCCCTTCCTTGCTCAGATAATGCTGAATAATATCATCAATACCTTTTTGGCACAAGACAACATTTGCGCCAGTTGATTTTATCTTGTTTACCATGTCTTTTAGTATCTGGCTTTCCTCTTCCATGAAGGACTTTATCTGGTTTGGCGATGAGATGTTTAGTTTGGCCTCGAACTCTGTCTTTTTGATCTCAAGCGCGTCGCTGATCAAAGCAATCTTTGCATTTTCAATCTTTCTTGGCATCCCACTGTGAACTATCTCCTTATCAAGTATTATACCGCTTACCAGTTCGCTGTCAGAGATAGAACCACCTGCCTTTTTTTCTATCTTTATGTTATCAAGATTTACCTTAAATTTCCCATTTTTTTCTTCAATGACTTTTAACACGGCATCAACCACCAGTTTGGCAAGGTCAGTTGCCTCAATTGACACAAGTTTTGTCTGCATCGACGTGTTTGCTATCTTTTCAAGTACTTCCTTGTCTTTTGACTCTACGTTGATTGTGATCTCAGAGAGAAATTCTATTGCTTTTTTTAATGCCTTTTTGTAACCATCAGCAATTATTACAGGATGAATTTCATCATCAATTAGAGATTCTGCCTTTTCAAGCAGGGCTCCCGCCAAGACAACTGCGGATGTGGTACCATCACCAACCTCACTGTCTGTGGCTTTTGCAACTTCTACCATCATCTTTGCTGCAGGATGCTGCACATCGATTTCCTTTAGTATGGTTGCACCATCATTTGTGATTGTTATATCACCAAGAGAATCAACCAGCATCTTGTCCATTCCTCGTGGACCAAGGCTTGTCTGAATAATTTCTGCAATTAGTTTTGCAGCTCTTATGTTGTTTCTCTGGGCGTCACGTCCACGTGACTGTTTAGTTCCTTCCTTGAGTAAAATTACAGGAACTCCTTCTGAAGTGGTTCCAACCTGTTGTGACATTTAGATCTCTAATTTTCTGTATTGTAATATTTATTCTGACGTTATGATTTTCATTTTTGATATGCGAGTTATGGTATTGCAATAACACAATCACAAAAAGTCGTTTGAATGATTCAATTATGGTAATCAAGATTGATAATCTACAAAATGTAAAAAGCTATTTTTGAGCATACCTGCTCTAGGACCAATAATAATGAAAATAACAAAGAGAAAAGAGTTGACTCCATTCTGGCATTCAGGGTTTGACTTAAGATGTCAAAAAATGTAATAATTTCGGTATTAGTTATCGTAATTGCCATATGATTAGAAGTTTAATAATTACAAATTATGAATTGTTTTTACAAGAATGGTTGATTGAATTAAGAACAATCATAGAAAGTGTTATGGGTGCTTGTATCTTGACATGTTCAAAGATAAGAAGATGATTTCATCTTATTATTTTACAACCAAAACAGGAATCTTGGATGTGTGAAGTATGTGGTTTGTAACACTTCCAATAAATGATTCATCTGTAGAGCCTGCACCCTTGGAACCAATTACAATTAGATCATAGTTCCATCTGTTTGCAAAGTTAAGAATATCCTTTTTAGTAGAACCGTGGATTATCTTCCTCTTAAGATCTACGCCGTTTTTACCAGCCATATTTTTTGCCTTTTCCATAAATGTATCAATGTGTTTTCTTTTGAACGAGTCTAAATCCTCAACTGTGTCAAATCCATATCTTGATGGCTTTTGGCTAACATACAATCCGGTAAGTGTTGCGCCACATTGCCTCGCAAAATAGATTGCCTTGTTCAATCCTCTAAAGGAATTTTGTGAACCATCAAGTGGCACTAGTATTTTTCTGACATCATAGTGTTGCATTTTTTCACTTACCAATGCTCACTAGACTATTTCCAAAATTCATACTTAAAACATCCTCAAACCATATTTTTCATACCTTTTTTTATTTTAGAGTCAGCATATTGCAGTGAACCTCATCGTGGATTGCACTAACCATGTCGTTGTAGTGTGTTTCCTCTGAATGAGACATGTGGGGATGATCAACTATCAATAGATCTATCTTGTTTGATTCAACGTATTGGAGTATGCTGTCCACCAAGTTTTCAGTTGACTGAAATGATGTGTTTAGCTTGATATTTTCTTGTTTTGCTTTTTCCTCAAATTTCTTCAGGGCATCTTCCACTATTCTCTTTTGCTTCTCCTCTTTTTCTTTGTTCTTTTTTGTCTTAAAGAAGAGAAGTTCAGGCTGGTCTGCAGAGAGAAATTCTACAACCGATAATTTGGAGCTGTTGGATTTTGCCAAGGACAGACCCATGTTAAACGCAGTTTCCTTGTTTGTTGGCTTTACATAAGTTACAAGAATATTTTTAAAATTCTTCATCTCTATATCGCCTCCACATCTTTCCGCATAGAGTACATAGAATGTCAGAAGTTGAATCATGATAGGTTTGAAGATTGATTTTCTGATGACCAGAAAACACACATTGAAAATTAATCATTGTCATGACTTCCAAAATACTGAAAATTTGAGAATTTTTCTATTCTGAAATTATTTTTGTGGATTATTGGAAACAAGGCTGCTAATCGATTTCCTCAAGGTTTTCAACTAGAAATGCAAGTTCGCCTTCTTTTTCAGGCCAAGGATAGATGATTATCTTCTCTTTGTTGATTTTAGAAATAATTGAATTTGTTCTAGTCATTTTTAGCAATGTCTCCCAGTATAGTGATGGTGTTATCTTCAAGCGTTTTAGTTGGAATAACTATGCTTTTGTTATCCTCTGTAACCAAGATAAGATGTAGCAATTCCACTGCAGCCAATGTTCCTGTATTCTCACCTATTGTTACCTTTTGGCCCACCTTTAGCACAGATTTTTGTTTTGTGGCAGTATTGATTGCTGCGGGAAGTACGTCTTTTAGTGCAAATCCCAGGCCTATTGCAATTGCTGCACCAATTCCTATTGCCACACTCCAGGAGAATGCAGATACCAGAATTGGAATAATTGTGTCTCCAATGCCTAACTGTGTAAGAGCAATTGAGAAGATAATGGCATAAATGATTACCTTGACGCCTATGATGACATATTTAGAGCCACCAAATTCTTTTTTGATTAGTTCTTGATCAAGCCATTTTCCAATAAAATTGACAATAATTAATCCCACTATCACAATTAGTATGAATGCAAGAAGATTTGGTACCCAAACCCACAAGTTAGTTAATGCTGAAGAGAGCTGTTCAAACTCGAGTGCATTTATTGCAGCAATGATAAAGAACAGATAAACAAACCATCGCACACTTGCAGCAATTAGTTTTGAAGAATCTTTTGATGATGTGGTTTTTGTTATCGCATCTCCATTGTCATTATCATTTTTGTTAACTTGTTTTAGTATCTTTGATGCAGATTTTTCAATTACTTTTCCAATTACTTTGCCTGCAATTAGACCAATAATCAACAATATTACTGCTGCAATAATTTTCGGGGCAGATTCTGCAACCGTAGTAGCAAATGCAGTAATTGCATCAATTCCTGGTTCATACAAAAAGTCTGTAGAAAATTCAGATTGGGCAAAACTATTAGGCAAAATAAACGAATTTAGTAAAATAAAACCTAAAGTGAAAAAAACAAAAACTGGAAGTTTATTCAATCCATGACTCCTGTTTGATCTTTAACCCATAATTGTCATTTGGAATACATTCAGATATTGTAATGAAAGAAAAATTTTTCTGTATTTTTGTAACCGCAATTGTTGACATTCAAAATTTTTGTGGCCATATGGAATTTAACTTACTCACAAATTAACCTGATTGAACATCATCAGAAATAATTGAATAAAAATAGATTCTAATTAATCACATGAATAAAATTTCAATTTTACCAACTAGTTGAACTGATACGCATAAATAATCAAATTGATATATAAAGACATGGGGTTGTCTGTAACAAATTTAGCTGTACTAAGAACCTTTGAGCCGTCTTCAATTCTTGGAGAATCGATGGATTTTTTTGAGATGCTAAAATATGATACAGATGATTTAAGAAATGAGCACATTATAGAAAAAGACCAGCTGGTTGATAAATACCTGGAACGAATTAAATCATCAAAATTAAAACAAAAAACAGATTATTCGAACAGCCAAATCAAGAAGAAATTAAATAAATTTACAAAAAAATTACGCAATGTGAATGTGTTAATTGATGAGTCTGATGTCTTGCTGGATGTCAAATGGAGCAAAATTGAAGAAATCTGTGATCTATTGCGGTTAATTGAACGAAGCGATGAGCGTCAGATACGTTGGTCATTGTATCACCTATTCAGCTCTGGGAAAAAAACAATATCATTAGCAGATATCAAAAAACAGTTAGAGGGATTCAAAATACCTAACTTGGAGAAAACGTTAAAAAAAATCATAAAGGAAGAAATAAAGTCAGGGTTTGATGCATCATTTGAAAATTCAAGACTGACCATCAACCATATTGACAAGAAATACATCGGTCATCACTTGGCTGATGCCATTGAAGAGATGTACAGACGTTCTCCAGGAGAGCTGGAAGAAGACGTATTGAAGCTAATTGATGATGGCTCTTATTCTAATACCGAAATATCCCAACTGCTATCTCTGGATGAGGGAACTGTTTCTAGAATAATGAAGAAATTACGAAATAAAAACAAGATTGTTCATTCTAGTTTTGGAGATAGTGGAATCAGGTATCACACCACAAATTGTGACAACTGTCCTTTTGGACAAACAAAGGCATCTTGCAGAAAAGAGGCCATAGAGTATATTGCAACTACAACTGAAAAAATTTTTGAGATAAAAATACCCCCTAAGAAGCTAGACAAGGTAGAAACCAATCAAGCCCTGTTAAAGATTAAAGGGATTCTTGCATTGGCATTAAAAGAAAAAAATACAAAGCTAGAAAGAGATATGACAGATAATTTAGAAAAATATCTAAGCATGATTGTTCAAAAGTTTACCACAAAAGAAGTAAAAAATAATTCAAATCATCATAACTCTATGGCCAAACTGCCATTACTGTACAGGTTGGGACTGTCTAAAGGCGCCAAAGAAGGAATAGAGATCATGAATAACATCGTTGACGAATCATCGAAATACATGAAAAAACAGGATCTGATGAAACTAAAAAAATATGCCATGATCAAATCAACAAATTTGGACAATAGTTTTAGAGTCGATTTCTAGCATTAAGCAAGAATTATGGATAAAAAAAGAGATTTGCACCACATTAGGTAGGATCATTCTTTGGATTTTTTGTCATTCCAAGATTGTTCGTTAATTTCATGGCATTTACAGTCAGATGCCTTTGCCTTGCAATTTTTTTGATGCAAGACACTATCACATTTGTTACAAGTTGGATCCCTCCAACTGGATTGGTTTCCACAATTTGGACATCTCATCTTTGGCAATATCGTAAAGTAGTTTTGAGTTATTATGTAGGCATGAAAGTTGATGTGGCCGATGTTCAAAGCAGGTAATTGATCAGTTGTGCCTAATAGCACAACTGATTAGATTGATGGATTTTTAGCCCAATTTACCATGGCAGTTATAATCAACCTTTTAAGCAAATTTTGCGATAGAGGCTATGGAACAAGATAATGACTGTTTGTACAACGTATGTATGCAAGTCATCAACGTCATTGTGCGAAAATAATTTCAGATGACAGTGAATTTTTCTTTTGAAAAACTGACGTATTGAGAATAGAACTCTGTTGATAGCTAGTCGATTACAATCTGCACGAAATCAGTTTTACATCAGCTTATCTTCTTGATGTAAAATAGACCATCAAAGATATTACAATCAAACCTGTTAACACCATCTTGGTAGGTTTAAGTTCTTTGTTCTCTTCTCTAAGCTCTTCCAATTCTGAATCAAATCTTTTGTTTGAATCAAAATCATCAGGGAGACTTTCAAAGCACAAAATCAATCTGAATTTGTTGAACTGGAATGGCCAATTACTTTTCAGCTATTGTGTGTTATTTCTGGTTGTTTCTTGATGTCTGTTTTTGATATTATTCCTGCAGATTTTGCAACAAGCACCCCTATGAGAATAGCAACTGCAATCATAACTATTGTTCCTGAGGGTGCAACATTGTAATAGTACGACAAAAGAATCCCACTCACCACAGATATGACTGAAATTGACATGGATATTCCTACTGTCTTTTTAAAACCTTTGCCAAACATCATTGCTGTAATGTTTGGTATGACAATGAGTGCAGATATCAGCAGGATTCCAACCAGTCTCATTGATGTTACGACCGTTACTGATGCAAGTATTACAAATGCATAGTTTAGCAAGGTGACTGGAAGTCCTGCAATTTTTGCCTGTTCCTCATTAAATGTAAGGTGGAGAAATTGCTTTTGCATTACTACTAGTGTTGCAATGATACCTGCACTGATTGCAAGAATCATTATGGTGTCTTCATTACTAATCAACAAAATACTTCCAAACAAAAAGCTAAACAGATCAACTGAAAAACCACCTGAGGAGCTCACCAAAATTACTCCTATGGCCAGTCCCGAAACTAGTACTACGGCAACTGCTGCATCTCCTGATATCTTGGTGCTCTGTCTAAGCTTTTGTAACCCTAATCCACCAAAGATGGATACAATAAATGCAGTCCACAATGGAAACACTCCCAAAAACAAACCAACAGAAACTCCTCCAAATGCAACGTGAGCTATACCGTCTCCAAACAATGAATAACGTCTTAACACAAGAAATGTTCCCATAAAAGAACAGATCAAGGCAACTGCAATTCCTGCAATCAATGCTTTTTGCACAAAACCATAAGAGAGAGCTTCAAGAACCATATTGCCTATTCCCTAAATTATCAATGCATATCATGATTGTGCATATGCATCTGCATTGATGATTCAGTGTATGTCTTGAGGAGTTCCTTGTCAGAGAAGAATTTCTCTTTCTCGCCATGGAAGAACAATTTTTTGTTCATGCATGCCACCCTGTTTGCATATTTTGATATTGCGTCAAGGTCATGGGATGACCAGACTATCGTGATGTTATTTTCCTCGTTGATCTTTTTTATTACATTGTAAAATTTGGTTTGTGATTCTACATCAACACTGGTTACCGGTTCATCTAGTATCAACAGTAAAGGATCCTTTACAAGGGATTTTGCAATAAATACCCGCTGCAGCTCTCCTCCTGAAAGCTCACCAATCCTTCTATTTCTCAATGATTCCAATCCCACAGTCTTGAGGGCTTCAGTTATCTTATCATCATTGTTTCCAATTTTCTTGTATATCCTGTTCCAACAGCAACCACATTGCTGAATCAGTTTAGCACCCTTGACCAGTTTTTTATCAGATATTACTCCCATTGAGACAATATCGTATACTGTTGCAGGAAAGTTTGGCTCAAATGCTACCTTTTGAGGAACATATCCAATCAGAGGTAACAACGAACGATACTTTGAACCTTCAAATCCAAACAGTTTGATTTTACCAGAATATTGCTGCAGTCCCAAAATTGCTCTAAATAATGTTGTCTTGCCCGCTCCGTTTGGCCCAACTATTCCAAGTAGGTCTCCTTCCTGCACATCAAAACTGATTTTATCTACTGCCAGATGACTATTGTAACCTATGCTAAGATCTTCTACCTCAAGGACGTTTGTCATTGACATTCAAGTGCCACCTTCAAAGCATCCAAGTTTTTATCCATCTTGTCAATGTAAGTGATGTTTTGTCCTATCTCGTCCAGCGTCAATGCTTCAATTGGGCTAAACAGTAAAACTTCAGCCCCTGCTTCGTCTGCAATGACTTGTGCAAGTCTTGGATCTACTAACTCTTCTGCAAAGATTACCTTGATGTTGTTGTCTTTTACAAAGTCAATAAACTCTGCAATCTCTGCTGCAGAGGCCTCAGAATCTGGAGCTACCCCACTGAGTGCCATTATCTTAAGACCATATCTGTCTCCAAGATATGTAAATGCGTTATGAAATGGGACAAAGGTATCTTTGTCACATGAAGACAAAGACGATTTAATTCTCATGTCTAATTCATCAAGTTCCTTGTTGTATTCCGTGGCATTTTGTTCATAATGTTCTTTGTTTTGAGGGTCAGCTTTGATCAGCCCATCTTTGATATTGTTTACTTGTTGTTTTACCAAAATTGGGTCTAACCAAATATGAGGATCAAATTCAAAATCATGGTCGTGTCCGTCATGTTCTTCCTCTTTTTCTTCGTCTCCGTGATCTCCTTTAACATTTAAAATGATGTGATGTATCTCTTCTATTCCATCTTCTTGGCCTATATGTCCATCCTCAATTTCATGTAGTATATCTTCAATACTTTCAATTGTTTTGTTTCCATGATCATGTCCATCTCCCTCATGCTCATGCAGAATTTCTTCAATTTTTTCAAGTGTCTGAGATTCAGTCATGTGGCCATGCTCAAACTCTTCTATGGTTTCTTTTATCTCTTCTACAAATTCTTCTGTGTGTGCTTCATCATGCTCATCCTCATCTGATTTCATCATATCTATTCCCTCTGATGCTTTTACAAACAACACATTGTCAAACTCTCCGGAATTAATCATGTTGTCAACATATGGTTCCATGCCCAATCCATTGTATACAAAAACGTCTGCATCCTTCAATGATTGAATTTCCTGAGCTCTTGGCTCCCAGTCATGAGCTTCAATTCCAGATGGGAGATACTGTTCTACTATTGCAGCATCTCCGGCCACATTTCTTGTAAATTCATAATACGGATAAAAAGAAGCTAATACTCTCATCTTGTCATCATCTTGTAGAGTAACATTATTTTCACTTGCATCATCAACCAAATTGTTATCTATGGATACTTGCTCATTTGACATTCCAGAGAACATGAATGCTGCACCTGCTATGACTACTACAGCTACTCCGCCTCCAATTGCAGCAACGGATGATTTCTTATTCATATCTAATATCTTTCCTATAAATGATTATTAACAATAGAATATAAACTTAATAAAAAACCTCATGACTTTTGTTATTGTTAATAATCAAACATGCCTGATTTTACCTAAAATTATTAAAAACCAGTACTAGATTTAAATAATAATTAATAATCATAGAATCAATGCCTATCGTTTCAATTTCTCTAAATGATGAGATACTAAAGGAGCTAGACAAACTACAAGGGTCGATGGGATTTACCGGAAGATCTGAGATTATTCGCGCAGGAATCAGAACATTTGTACAGGAAGAAAAACAGAAGGGAGATCTGAAAGGAAAACAAAATGCAGTACTTATTGTGGTTCATGCCGACGAGTTTGACGACCAAGTTGCAAGGATAAAACATGATTATGAGCATTTGATAAGGACTCATCTACATAACAAGATAGATGGTGATAGGTGTATGGAGATGTTTTTCTTGGATGGGGACTCCAAAAAGATCCAATCCATAACTAAGGGTTTTCTGACTGACAGAAAAATGGACACAGTAAAGCTAGTAGCCTTGTAGTTTTTGTTTTGTTGTATAATGCCATGCCCTGAAGATGACCTGTGTCATGGATCCTTTTCTGAAAAATTAAGCCTAGAATCAAAAGAAAGAGAAGCATCATCTGCCAAGACTTATTGGGTCAGAGCAATTCCTACAAATCCAACTAGAATCAAAAGAACAAAAAATTTCATTGTTTGATCAAAGGAATTATGTAAAGTTCATAAGTTCTTCTGATATTTTGTATGAAAGAATAGACGGCTATGAGGTACTGTCATGGTCGGGAAAGAAACCTCCAACCTGTCTACTTTCTGTTTTTGTGTTTGAGGATTTTGCATAAAAACAACGCGTAGAAATTATCAGTAGTTAATTGAATTCGTCTCTGATATGTCTTCATTGTTTTTTATGTTATTGAATTGTAAGCAAAACTGTCTTTGAGAAACTTGTTTTGCAATTTCACACTGACATGCAAACCCTTCTCTTGAAAATCAAAGACTGCTCTGTTTAGAGTAGCAGTATATTCATTTACTTTTCTACCATCGCTTGCTTGGGTATGTCCTACCATAGTTAACAATCCATCTTGAATCAATTCTTTTGCTCTTCTGTATGTAGATGCCTGAGGAAGTTTAACTTCCTCTATTGCTTCTGGAATTGATTTGGGGTGTTTTTGTAACACTTCTAAAATGTTCTTCTTTACAGGATCCCCATAGGATTCAAAAATTCTAGTTGCCAAAACAGGATCTTTGATAGTAATTGAAGATTCGTCTTTTTCTTTTTTTTCGGCTATTATTATCTGCTTGAAGATCTTCATTTCCATTTTTGTTGAATGTTTTCCAAACAATTTTCTTAACACGATATCTAATTTTGAAAAATCATCTACAGCTTCAAGAACTGAAACACCAAACATTTCATCTAGTTCTTTTTCAACTTTTTTGTATGTTCTATTACCTAGATCTTCTTCTAAAACCTGTTTTACACTCTGAGAGACAATTTTATCTAAGGGATTCATCTTTCTTATGCCTAATAGAAACATTCACTGATATATAATAAATACCATATAAGATAAACAGCATATTAATTATCAATAATGATAAATAGTACTTTATCTAATAAAATACAATGATAAGCAAAACAAGTCAATTCGTAGTCTTGACTGCAACTCTTGTTGCAGGTCTCTTTGCTACAGGACTAACTGCTTCTGTATTTGCTGAAACAACCATTCCTTTTAGGGGAATGTACGAAGGGTACGATTCAGAGGGAGATGAACTTAGCGGAAGTTTTGTCGATTCGGGAACATACTCTGTGTTTGAAGGAGTAGTAGAAGTACATGGTACATATCAATTCGTAGAGGATCCGAATCATGAATTGGGCGGCTATTACACCACTCAGTATACAATCGCTGATGATCAGGGAAATCTCCTTGCATTTGAAAACCGCGAGGTGTCTTGGGTTGAATATGGAAATGGCAAGTATGGAATTGCCCAATCAGAATGGAAAATAGTAGGTGGTGAAGGCAAGTTTGCTGGGGCTACTGGAGAAGGTAAGGAGCGTGTATGGTTTAACTTGGAAGACATGTCTTACAAGGGAATTACATCAGGCAATATTTTCCTATCCTGATCTTTTTTATTAATTATCATAATTGATAAATAATATCACATGATGAACCTATTAAAATGGCATCAATATCAATCGGTTCTGTTTTTTATGAGATAAAAAATTCTTACAGACCTTTCTTTCTAATATTGATTGGAGTAACAGCTTTACAATTTGGATTAGAATTACAACCAGAATTTTTTGAATCAAATTTGATTCCTCACTATCTGATAACCTTGCTTCCTTTATGCATCTCTATCTATTCATTTGGAATTTCAAGACTTTATGGAGGTTCTAAAGTATTTGGACGTGCTTACTTTGTATTTGGTTTAGCATATTTTGCAACCTTTGTGGCCGAATTACTTTATGTTTATTTTTTGGATATTTTAGATCAAGAAGTTCCAGTGATTGCAGATTATTTCTTATTTTTGTTCTATCCTCTACTGTTAGCACATTTAATAATTAACATTAGATATTTTGCAGAAAAAATATCAAGTTTCCAAAAAATTACAATTGGACTAGTTCCGGGAATACTCACCTTGGGATATACATTGTTGGTGTTTAACAATCCAATTGATGATTTATCATATTTTTACTATTCATTGGTATTTGTTACTTTTGCAACTCTGCAACTGGGCCTTGTTTTTGTAGGGCTTTCCTTGTTTAGACAAACTGTTTTGTTTAGTACATGGTTGCTACTTCTTGTTGGGATATTTGTAGGAACTATTGGTGATATTACCTACTATTATGTAGAAATTTTAGATGGAAGCTGGATCAGTAATGCTTCCTCCTTGTGGATAGGTTCGAATTTGGTTATTATTTATGCATTATACAAGCATCAAAAATCAATTTGACAAAAAGGGAATAAAGAAGATGAATAACTCCAATAATGAAAAAATATCTTCTAGTGCTTATTATTGCTGTTTTTATGTGTGGCATGACACATGGACACCAAATGTATGAACATAACAATAGATCAATTGAGTGTACCCTCAAGAAATTCCAGGTTATGAAGAATCCTCAGACAAATGGATTAAAAATTATGATTCACAACCAATCCCATCTTTATCTCCATCAAATCTGTGTGGGTCAGGCTGCAATACTGTAAATCGTTTCTGTGGAATATCTTTACAGTCTAAATCTGGAGGTGGTGGAGGAATACAAAAGTCTGGATATGAAGGATCACAATCACTAGTTGAATTTGTTCTTTCACTAGATTTTACAGATTCACTAGGCTGTACAGAAACATTTGAACTAGATTCACATCCAAAATTTTGAGCCCATGGTTCACTAGAAAACTCACTGGTGCTGCAATATTGAGTCAAAATATTAGCATGACCATTCAACAATAATTCTGAATTAAGCATCTTACCATCACAGTACACTTTTCCAAGTAATCTGTTATAGACGTCATATGGCTGCTTATCGTCTTGATCAACAGTTACAACAGAACCCACCGGACACAATCTCTTTGTAAATTCTGTTGCTTCTGAGAATCCTGGTTCATTTTTTTCAGGAGTATTAGTCAAAGAGAGTCTTACCTTGTATCCCTCTATGTATATTGTGTCACCATCTACAATCCTGTCAACCTTGGATATGACACAAAGCGCACTACCCGAACACAAAGATTCAGTATCTAATGTCACTCTAATTATTCCATTGTTTACCAAATACTGTATTCCTTTTACAAATTCATCATCAGATAACAATCCTTGACTCCACCACCCTGCGTTCTTTTGCAACCATGATGGGATATGATCAGATTTGTCAGAATTACTTGTTGAAATTTTAGGAACTTTTACTATGTCATTTTGAATTAGATATTCAAGACCTTTTGTAAACTCTTTATCAGATATTTGTGATGTAGACCACCAACCTGCAGTTGTTCTAATCCACGATGGAATAGATGACTCTTGACTGTATGCAGTAAAAAGTACAGATGAACCAAAAGCCAAACTTAGTATAAAAAGTATTGAAGAACCAAGAAAAACATATTTTTGCATATTCTTTGGTACAATGATTTTTCATTTAACGATTTTCTAATTACTGGTTTCATTAGATTATGATCTGATAAAATCAGAATTTGATTTTTTTATTTGCATAAAAATAAAGAATGATCCTTTACAGGATCACCAAGTTTCATTTTTTCTGATCTTTTTCCTGCTTAATTCCAATTCTTTCCTTTGGTGTAATTATTTCTCTTGCAGTCATAAAAGACACTAGGTTGTAGCCTTCCTTACTTGGAAACATTTCCATTCCCATATCTTGTAGTTCATACAATATTTCTTCAGCCCCCATTACACCCAATTTAGCTGTGGTTACCATCTCTTGTAGAAGAGATTCCTCAGATGTATTCTCTGGATTATCCAGGCGCCCAGCTAAGACAATCTCTCTTAGAATTTCTTCTGCATCCTCAGCTGGCGTTACTTGCACTGGATTTCTAACTGGAATCTTATCTACAATCTTTGACATAAATTCTGTAATTTTATAGTCTATCTCAAAGATCATTTTTTCAATTCTAAGTTTTACCTCAGATTTTGACTCAGCCTCTAGTTGTTCATGTAATCGCTTTTTTTGAGATTCTAGTCTTTCGATCTGCTTTACTATTATTCCTGTCAAGTCTAGATCCTCAAACTGCGATGCTATCTGAGTCTGCCAATGTCTTATGTCTTCATTTACTGTATTTCTATTCACAGCAATCTTGTTTGCAATACTTACTGCAGAAAATCCCTTCTCAAAATGAAGTTCATATACTTGTTTTCTGCGTTTTTCTTGCTCATGTTTTGGGTATGGTCCACCTTTTTTTGATTTTATTTGTAATGCCATAATATCATGTACACCAATCTTGTTTAAGAGAACTATTTTGATTGGGGGAGTTATTGATGAAAAAATAGTTCTTTTATACTGGTTCCCAACTTTACAAAAAACTGACTAGTTCTGCATAGTTTGCATATTTTACCAATGCTTAAATCATCAGATCCTAATCAACCAATAAAATGGAACTGCCACGAGGAATGAAAGACTTTGAAGAAAATGAAAATGCAAACATCGAGCACATACGATATCACTTCAAGCAGCTCTCAAGTTTGTATGGGTTTTCATTTATGGATCCATCCCCAATTGAGCTTCTCTCAGTATTAGAGACAAAGTCAGGTCCCTCAATTAGAGATGAGATATACTATTTCAAAGACAAGGGTGACAGAGAGGTCGCACTTCGATTTGACTTTACGATGGGCCTGACACGGTATGCAGCATCTCAAAAATCAATGAAACTACCTGCCAAAATCTCAGCCTTTGGAGGTGTGTTTAGATATGACGAGCCCCAAAAGGGACGATATCGATACTTTCACCAGTGGGATATCGAAATTTACGGCAAGGCCTCACTAGAGTCTGAGGCAGAAATTATAGAGTTGACATCTAGACTTTTTGATTCTCTATTGCTCAAAAATATTACAATTGATATCAATCACAGAAATCTAGTAGAATCCTACATCAACAAAATATTTGATTCAAAGGATCCAGAATTAGTAGCTGATATTCTGCGAGCAGTAGATAAAATACAAAAAAAATCAAAAGATGAAATCCTAAAGGAATTCCAGATAAAGGGATATGATTCAGAAAAGTTAGAAAAAATATTAGAGTTTTCACAAATCAAAGGAACCATACAACAAGTAGAACAAAGCTTTGACACTACACAACTAGAGTCTTGGTATGACCTAAAGTCTCTGATCGATTCACTTGAAAATAGAGGAGTGTCAAATGTCAGAATTAATTTTGGAATTGTTAGGGGACTGGACTATTACTCTGGAACAGTCTTTGAAGTCTTTGACAAAGACTCTACATTAGGAGCTCTGGCAGGTGGAGGAAGATATGACACACTAACAAAAGCGTTTGGAAGAGAAGACATTGGTGCAACTGGAGTTGCAGGAGGTGTTGAGAGAATCATACTTACCATGCAAGAGCAGAAAATAATTCCAGAGCCAACTCACAACCGCATCTCAGTTTTGTACATCAATGATGAGATGCAAAAGGTCGCAATGTCTATTGCATCATTGCTTCGACTAAGCAACATACCAACTGACATTGACCTTACTGGAAGGAATCTAAAAAAACAGATGGACAATGCATCTGATTCTAAATACTGTATTATTGTTGGACCAAAAGAGCTAGAAGAAGGCAAGATAGTCCTAAGAAACATGAAGGATGGAACTGAAACCAAAGTCGACATTGAAACTATAACTGATGACCCAAGGTCAGTTCTTAATTTAGAAACGCCCTAGTTAACATCATTATCTCAGGACCCGTAGTTAGAGTACCTACAACAATGCACTTGTTGTTTGCCAAAATTCCTGATGTAACATAAGGAATACCGTTGTTTATTGTAGAATGCTCTATTTTTACGCCTAGAATATTTGCAAACTCCTTCATATCTTCCTCGTTTGCCTCAGGATGAATGGCAGCACCAGAATTGTTTGCAACTAAGACAGCTCCTGTCTGATTAAAACCTGCAATCCTCTTTTGTATGACCTCGACTCCCAAAGTATCCTGAATAGTCATAACATCATCTTTTGATAACCAAGGAGAGACAACTGCTCCCTTGTCATTTGCACATATGACATTTCCAAGTGCTGTATACTTTGAGTCCAGTACTCCAACTTCCAAGTCTGTCTCTTTTTTTAGCAGAGAATATTCATTTTCATATGCAGTCTTTGGCAACAAAATTCCCTTGTTGTTCATTACACTCAAAGCTCCCAAGAGTCTAGTATTTGCTATTGATATGTACATGTAATTAACTTGAAGATATTCTGCAAGCTTTTCAGCTTTTGATTCTGCAAAACCCATAGGAATCATCACATACTTGTCATTGACATTAATGTAGATTCCAATGTTTGGTCCCCGATACACGTCATACTTGATAATGTCCATTTTACTCGAAATTGATTATACAACGTTATGAACGTAAGGAAGCTTTGTCAGGTGTAATTCCACCTAGATCGATTGATTTCTATTAATCATTACTGCCTAGCTTTAAATAACATCTACAAGGGAACTGGAACATGCCAATAGCAGAAAATTTTCCTGAAGGCCTAGAGCCAATTGGAAAAATAAAGGTAGATGATGGTGAGCACTTTCATTTTGTATGGGGACCTGGTAAGAAAACTAATGCAAATGGTTCACCAGCCGAAGCATTTGCTGATGCTGATGTTACAGCAGCCTATGCTGCAAGAGGAGAAGAACAGGTTCCATTAGGTGTTAGTGGAACTATGGTCGCAGTTGACTGGGACTCTTGTGTTGCAGATGGTGCTTGTATTGAGGCATGTCCTGTTCAAGTCTTTCAGTGGTATAGAACTGAAAAAGACATTCCAGCATCACAGGCAATCAATGAAACTTTTGCAGGAACTGGAAGTTCAGTAAAAGATGAAAGAAAAGATCAGACTGACAAAGCAGATCCAATCAGAGAACATGATTGCATCTGGTGTATGGCATGCGTATCTGTTTGTCCTCCTCAGGCTATCAAAGTTGATCAGTCAAACGTTGAAGCACACGAAACTGCAGCTTCATCTTTTGAGTAGACAGAAAAATTCGATCTAACCAAAAAATAATTTATTTTCTACATTTTTCCTGATTTTCTATCAAAATTTTTTAAATTCATTTGATCTGTAAGCATTTAGTCCGCACTAATTTTGTCTAGCTTTAAATAATATTTTGAAATATTGAAGTTATGCCAATAGATGAAAAATTTGTTGAAAATCTAGAAGTCGTTGGAAAGACAAGCCACAGTGATGGTGAAAATAAACACTTTATCTGGGGTAAAGGCAGAACTGATGGTGAGGCATTTTCAAATGATGATGTCAAAGCAGCATATGAAGCACGTGGAGAAGAACAAGTTCCGCTTGGAATCCACGGAACCACAGTCGCAGTTGACTGGGACTCTTGTGTTGCAGCAGGTTCTTGCATGAGTGTATGTCCTGTTCAAACCTTCCAATGGTACAGAACCGAAA
The DNA here is from genome assembly GCA_965223865.1 of Nitrosarchaeum sp. Taxonomy (GTDB): domain Archaea; phylum Thermoproteota; class Nitrososphaeria; order Nitrososphaerales; family Nitrosopumilaceae; genus HKST03. The sequence goes on along the minus strand of OZ245020.1, from coordinate 111,567 downwards.
AAGACATTCCGGCAGTAGAATGCTTGGATGCAACTTTTGATGGAACTGGTTTAACCGAGCAAGACGAACGTCTAGATTACACTGACAAATCAATGCCAATCAGAGAACATGATTGTACTCAATGTATGGCTTGCCAAGAAGCATGTCCAACACATGCAATCTTGATTGAACCATCTTACCAAGAATTCCACGAGAAAGCCGACGGCTCATTCGTAAAGATGGAATCTGGTTCAGTAAACCCACACGCACACGATTAAAGAAATTCTTTCTTTTTTCTTCTTTTTAATTTTGAATTAATTATTCCTCAACAAATTTTAATCACTTCTCTCCAACTCTCTTCGCAGAGGTCGCCTAGCTCGGTAGGGCGCGGGCCTTGAGAGCCTGTGTGCGCAAGCATACGGGGGTTCAAATCCCTCTCTCTGCGCTTTTTTGAGATAAGACAATCTGTATATTGAATACAAATACCTGTCCAAACAATTTTTTTCATGACACTATTTTTGGATGATTTAAAACAACAAGACCAAAAACAGTGAAGTGACTTCAAATACTTTTCATGCTTTTGATAATTATTTTGAATCAGAACTCTTACCATTTCTGATTTTAATGACTCTTCATGAAAGGGATGATCTACATTGGAGTAGTATCTGCTTTTGTTGTTATTATAGGAGCAAGTGCGATATATGTAGTAGAATCTGAAGCAGAAAATACACAGATAAATTCATGGCTTGATGCATTTTGGTGGGCCTCAGCTACTGCAACAACTGTGGGGTATGGTGATATTGTACCCGTTACTGAAACTGGACGAATGATTGGAATTGGTATGATGTATGTCGGCATTGGCATTATCGGTGCATTCATTTCCACTGTTGGTGCTACCTTAATTGGTTCTAAGATGAACAAAACAGGAATCGCAGATGAGACAAAATCATTGTTGATATCAAAGATCGAAAAGTTAGAAAAACTCGAAAAAAGCGAGATAGATATGATAAAAAATATGATTGATACCTTACACCAAGACATCAACGAGAAAAAAAGCTCCTAACTATCTAAACGTCATTGCTTAATGAAGAAAAAAATTACAGGTGCAGTTTGTTGGAGAGTTATGGCCATATCTCAGAGATACAAAATTAGAATTTGGATTGATTGAAAATTTTCCATATTCTAATAAATATGATCTTTAATTTGCAAATATTCCAGCAGAAATCTTCTATACAAAAGTTTAGGCCTAAAATTATTTTGCGCTTTTAGTTTTCTATGTTTCCTAGTTCTGCTAAAAGTGCAGAAAGCTGAATTTCCGGATTTGCCCCTACTAGAATTCTATAATCATATTTTGCAATTACCTGTAAAATATCAGATAATTTTTGATGTTTTGTCTTGAATACTGCAGAGTTTAGATATTTTAGAAAATCAGATTCAGACATTCCATAAACTTTGATAAGCTCTATCATTTTTTCCCTAGCATCAGGGATTTTTCCTCCAAGTGCAAGTTTTAAAACCACATCAACGTCTGTGGTTTTTGTAAGACCTGCTGAGGCCTTTACATGTTCTTCAGTGATTGCACCAAGACTTGCAGTTGCTTGCATCAAGTTAATGGCATGTCTCAAATCTCCCTCAGAATATTCATAGATTGCCTTAAGACCTTTCTTGTCTGCCTTTGTCTTTTCTTTTTTGGCAATTTTTTCTAGATGAGATATTACGTCCTCTTCAGGAATTGAGGTAAACTTGAAAGTAGCACACCTACTTTGTATTGGGTCGATAATCTTTGAGATATTATTTGCAATCAGGATGAATCTGCAGTATTTTGCAGTATCTTCTATTATTCTTCGAAGCGCAGTCTGTGCATCAGAGGTCATCTCATCTGCTTCATCTAAAATTATTATCTTAAATGGAACATCTACCATTCCGGCATATCTGGAAAACTTTTTTACTTTTTCTCTAACCATTCCTATTCCTCTTTCATCTGAAGCATTTAGCTCCAACGTGTAATCTCTTACATATTCACCAAGAATCTGTCTTGCAATACATAATGCTGTGGTGGTTTTTCCTACTCCCGCAGATCCAGAAAACAACAAGTGTGGCATATCAGTTGGATCTTTGATTAATGCCTCTAAACTTCCAATTATTTCAGTCTGGTTAACTACATCAGATAATTTTTGAGGTCTGTACTTTTCTACCCACATACCAGTAGCTGACATGAGTACTCTGAGTTTTATACCCACTAATAAATCCGAATTGGTTATTGTGTTATACCGTAAATTAAAATCTGATTTCGTTTAATTATGCACGCGATCAGCCTGTGATTAATTAGGATCAATTGATCTCACAAAATAGTGAAGAGAATTGATCGATCCGATACATGAGTATCTTTGTGACAAAAAGTGATCTTATGATGGAGATAGACAAGGTAGAAAAACTGCATTCTATAGGATATGGGCTAAAGGATGCTAAAGTAACCCTAAGCCAAGATGTCAAGTTTGATGTGGCTGGAATTAAAATTGAAGGCACACAAAGCGAGATCTTGAATTTGCCTCAATGGATTGGAAAGACTATTGCTGATAATAATCTTGGAGTACTAGAGTCACCTGACATGATTACAGAACTAAAACAAGCATTGTCAAAAGAAAAGATGGTAGGTGAATACCAGCTATCTACGCTGGACCCACACTTTTACATCAAGTTAAAGCAATCAATGAAAGAACTTGGACGTGATGACTTTGATCACGTAGAAAGCATAATGCTAGAACTATTTAGAATGAGAAGAGGAAAACTTGTAAAACTTGCAGACTCTATCAAGCTAAATTCTGAACTATACAACAAACTTACAGTAGAAGAAGTAGTATTTTTTAAATCAATTTATGAAAACAGTCAGGAATTTGAAAAACAAATTCGAGGTGGGATAAATGAGTAGAGTACAAAGTACCTACACAGAATCTGCACTATCTGATAAAGTAAAAGAATTCCTGACTAGGTTCAAAGACAAGTATGGCAACTACAAGTATGTAGAAGCAATCGATGAAATGATGCCAAAGGATGCAAAATTCATCCTTGTAGATTATAATGATTTGGTTGTAGAGCCAGAAATTGAAATTTTATTTTCTGAGGATCCTGATAGAATACTAAACGCATTTTCTAGAGCAATCAAAGAAGCATTACAGATCAGATTTCCTGATTATGCCGAAAAGATCAAAGATGAAGTTAGAGTAAGACTAGTAAACTATCCATTACAACGTAGTCTTCGACAAATCAATGCTGAAACAATTGGAAGAATTACAAGTGTTTCAGGAATGGTTGTTAGGGCCTCAGAAGTAAAACCGCTTGCAAAAGAATTGATCTTTGTCTGTCCTGATGAACACACAACAAAGGTCATACAGATAAAGGGAATGGATGTAAAGGTTCCAGTTGTTTGTGACAATCCAAACTGTAAACAAAGAGATTTTGAGCTAAAACCTGAGGTAAGCAAGTTTATTGATTTTCAGATCCTCAGATTACAAGAGCTCCCAGAAGATCTTCCTCCAGGCCAGCTACCTCATTATATTGATGTGACAATCAGACAAGACTTGGTAGATAACGCAAGACCTGGCGATAGAATCATCTTAACAGGAATAGTAAGGGTAGAACAAGAATCAGTTTCAGGTGTAACTCGAGGACATAGTGGATTATATCGATTAAGAATAGAAGGAAATAACATTGAATTTTTGGGTGGACGTGGGGATAAATCCTCAAGAAAAATAGAAAGAGAAGAGATCTCCCCTGAAGATGAAAAAATGATAAAGGCATTAGGCCAGAGCCCTGATGTCTACCAGAGATTAGTTGATTCTTTTGCACCCCATATTCAGGGCCATTCTTTAATCAAAGAAGCAATTCTACTTTTGATTGTGGGATCTAATCAGAGACAATTAGGTGACGGCAGCAAGATTAGAGGAGACATTAACGTATTTCTTGTAGGAGATCCTGGTACTGCAAAAAGTGAGATGCTAAAGTTTTGTGCAAGAATTGCTCCAAGAGGCCTATATACTTCTGGTAGAGGTTCAACTGCAGCAGGACTTACAGCAGCAGTAGTACGTGACAAAACAGGAATCATGATGCTTGAAGCAGGTGCCGTTGTACTAGGAGACCAGGGACTAGTATGCATAGATGAATTTGATAAAATGAAGCCAGAGGATAGAAGTGCATTACACGAAGTCATGGAACAACAATCTGCAAGTATTGCAAAGGGCGGTATTGTAGCTACACTAAATGCAAGAACATCAATTCTTGCAGCTGCCAACCCAATGTATGGAAAGTATGATCCTTTCAAAAATATTACAGAAAACGTAAATCTTCCAATTCCATTACTGACAAGATTTGACTTGATATTTGTTGTAAGAGACATTCCAGGAAGAGAAAAAGATGAAATGATTGCAAGACACATCATAGAATTACATACTCCGCAAGGAACAGACAGACGTTCTGTAATTGATGTTGATTTGCTCACAAAATATCTTGCTTATTCAAAAAGAGGAACTCCAGACCTAACAAAAGAAGCAGAAGAGACGATTCTTAATTATTATCTCAAGATGAGAAATGTTGAATCAGAGGAGATGATTACAGTTACTCCTAGGCAGTTAGGTGGTATTATTAGGCTTGCAACTGCAAGGGCAAGACTTCTCATGAAAGACAAAGTAGAAGAAGAAGATGCCGAACGTGCAATCTTCCTTATTCAGAGCATGTTAGAAGATGCTGGCGTTGATGTCAATACTGGTAAGGTAGACCTGGGTGTCTTGCAGGGAAGGCCAAGAAGTGAGGTATCAAAGATGCAACTCTTTATGGATGTTTTAAAATCACTTGAAGGAGACAACAAGGTACCTGTTGAGGAAAGAGAGTTTGTAAAAGAACTTGAAAAGACTGAAAAGTTTACTGAAGAAGAGGCAAGAAACTATATTCGAAGAATGCTCCGCGAAGCATCTATTTATGAATCAAAACCCGGTCACTATAACCGAGTATGAAAATAGAAAAGTTAGATCTTCCAAAACCTGCAATTGATTTTCTTTTGACAGAAGGATTTGAAAAACTGTATCCTCCACAAGCTGATTGTATAAAGGCTGGATTACTGGAGGGACAAAGTATTTTGGTGTCAGCTCCTACTGCAAGTGGCAAAACCCTGATTGCAATCCTTGCAATGATGAGCCATTTATCAAAAAATAAAGGAAAGATAATTTATCTGAGTCCTCTTCGTGCTTTAGCTGCTGAGAAATTTACAGAGTTTAAAAAATTAGAGAAAATCCCTCTCAGTAAAAAAATCAGAGTAGGAATATCTACAGGGGATTTTGAAAATATTGAAAAGAATCTAGAAAAAAGCGACGTTCTAATTCTAACAAATGAGAAAATGGATTCAATTATTCGGCATGGAGTCGAATGGGTTGATAATATTGGTCTTGTCATAGCCGATGAAGTTCACTTGATAGGTGATGAAAGTAGAGGACCAACCCTAGAAATGATTCTAACAAAACTCAAACTATTAGAAAACAAGCCTCAAATTGTAGGGCTTAGTGCTACAATAACTAATTCAGAGGAGCTTGGAGAATGGCTAGATTGCGAACTGGTAGAAAATGACTGGAGACCGGTTCCTCTATCTGAAGGGGTTTGTGATGGAGGGGAGGTTGTAATGAGTGACGGAACAACCTTTGAGGTTGAGCGAAGTATTAGGGGCACTCCTATAGATTTAGGCGTGCAGTCAGTCAAAGAAGGAGGCCAATCACTGGTATTTGCTGAGACTAGAATTCGCTCAAAGTCATTGGCAACCAAAGCTTCTGAGGCAATATCACAATTTCTTCAAAAAAATGAAACCAAAGAACTTGAAAAGGTATCAAAAAAAATTCTTGCAAATAACGAACATACAGACTTGGTAAATACGCTTGCAACACTTGTCAAAAAAGGAGTTGCATTTCATCATGCTGGACTAAATCAAAACTGCAGAGAAACAATAGAAGCAGAATTTAGAAAAGGAACAATAAAGCTATTATCCTCAACTCCGACACTTGCCGCAGGAGTTAATCTTCCAGCAAGACGAGTAGTAATTTCAAATATCAACAGGTACAATGCCAAGGTTGGCGCAAATAGACCAATTAGCATTTTAGAATACAAACAGCTATGTGGAAGAGCAGGACGTCCACAATATGATGATTACGGTGAATCTATAATTGTAGGGAATCAAAATGCTGAGGATCTGATAGAGTATTATATTAACGGAGAACCAGAACCGATTGTTTCTAAAATAACTGATGACAAATCACTCCGAACACATGTACTAAGTATTGTTGTTACAAATCCTGGAATTAAAAAAGAAGAAATACTTGATTTCTTTTTACAGACACTTGGAGGACGACAGTCAAGAAAACCCACCATTAAATTTGCAATTGATATATCTTTGAGATTTTTATCTAGTCAGTATCTTCTTGTAAAGAAAGGTGAAAGATATGCTGCTACAGAGTTTGGAAAAAAGACATCAATGCTTTACATTGATCCTCTAACTGCGACTTACTTTAGAGATGCAGTTGAAAATGTCTCAAAAGACAGACTACATACCTTTGGCTTTTTACATCTAATCTCTAACTGCGAGGAGTTCTTTCCAAAATTCTCAATGAGAAACAAGGACTATGAAACTGCAAGTGTAATGATTGAAAACCACACACCTGAGCTGCTAGAGCCAATATCTGAGTATGATTGCTCCCGAAGCCTTTTGGCATTGCAATCTTGGATAACAGAGTCCTCTGAATTATCACTCTCTGATAGTCTGGGAATAGAATCAGGTGACATGCACAGAATGGTAGAAAATGCTGACTGGCTAACTTATTGCCTCAGAGAGATATCAAAGCATGTAGAACGTGCAGATCTTCTTGAAGAGTTAACAAATCTTAGAAAACGCATCACCTATGGAATTAGAGAAGAATTGCTTGATCTGGTAAGGATAAAGGGAATTGGACGAGTACGAGCAAGAATACTATACAAAAATGGAATTAAAAATCTTGATGATCTTGCAAAGATTCCTGTGAAAAAATTAGCAGAGATTGATAAAATAGGCTCAACCCTTTCAGATAACATAAAGACAGAATTACGAAAGGTTAGATGATTGACTGAACTAATAATACCAGCTATTGTTTCATGTCTTGTTGCATTTTTTATTGTATATTTCACAACTCCACCATTAATCAAGTATCTTGAGAAAAGAAATCTTACAGTAAAAGATGTTAACAAAAAACCCGAGGTCATGATTGCAAGACCTGGTGGTCCATCAATTATTTTGGGAATAATAGTTTCTGAAATTATTCTGTATGGATTCTTTCAGTCAAATGAAATATTGGCAGTACTTTTTACAAGTTCTCTGGCATTTCTAGTTGGATATGTTGATGACAGAAAAGTTATGGGTGGATGGTTCAAACCAGTTGCACTTGCAATCTCAGCAATTCCAATAATTATTCTTGGCGCATATGATTCTAATCTTGCATTTCCTTTGTTCGGTGAGGTAAAAATTCCTGTGTTATACCTTGGAGTGATTATATTTATGATTCCAATTACTGGAAACACAATAAATTCTATTGATGTTCTAAATGGAGTTGCAAGTGGATTTATGACAATAGCGAGTTTCTCACTAAGCATTGCATTGCTTATATTACAAAACTATGAGATGGCAATTGTAAGTTTGCCTCTGGGTTTGGTGTCTCTTGCCTTTTACAAATATCACAAGATTCCAAGCAAGATATTTCCTGGAGATTCTGGAGCCCTTGTACTAGGTGCAATGTATGGTGTTATCGCGATAGTAGGACAAGTAGAAATTATAGCAGCAGTAATACTATTGCCAGCCGTAATCAACTCTTTTTTGTTCATATCAAGCGCAAAAATAGTAGAACATCGACAAATTAAAGCAAAACCAGTAGATCATGATGAAGAATTTAGGTTACGAGCAACTAAGGAAAAGACAGCACCAATTACCCTAGTAAGATTGATTCTTGCAGGTGGGCCAATGACTGAAAACCAGGTAGGGCTTGCAATATTCAAGCTTGCAATATTTTCTGGAATTTTGGGCATAATTACTGCATTTATGATGGAGATCAAGATTTGAAAGTCGGATTATTTGGTTTTTTATTTGGAATGTGGATTCTTATCTTAATTGGTGGAGGAATTGCAGTGATGGTTTTAGGCCCATTATCAATTACTGGATATGGAGAAATGAATTTTTTCTTATCATCTGTAACTAAGGCAGTCATTGCGATACTCTTAGTTGTAGCTTGGATTTTGATTCTATCTAAACTAAAGAACTGGATATTTAGAAAAGAAATAAAATCCTAATCCTCCTTCCACTTTCTCTGTTTTTTGTCGTATTCTTCTCTGGTGTATCTAATTGTAGCTGGAACTCCTATTACAACAGAATTTTCAGGTACATCTCTTGTAACTACTGCTCCCATTGAGACTACGCTATTTTTGCCAACAGTTACCCCTGCCTTGATAACTGCACGAGCTCCAATGATTACATTGTCCTCAATTTTTACTCCAATCATCTTGTTACACATCGGATATGGATCATTTGTAAGAACTGCAGCTGGTCCAATGAATACTCCGTTTCCTATTCTAGACAAAGGAGGAATGTATGCTTGTCCTTCAATCTTTGTATTGTCGCCAATCTTTACATTGTAATCAATGTGAACAAGGGATCCAATCTTTACATTCTTTCCAATTTTTACGTCATCTCCAATATAGGAGAAATGCCAAATCTTTGTATTCTCTCCTATCTCGGCTTTTTCAGATATGAAATTTGTGACCAACTAAATCACAAATGCCATGGGTTTGCCTTTGTAATAATTTTTTCAGGTAGTTCGTCTTTGTTGTTTTTGAGAAATTCTATCTCTTGTTTTTTGTTTCTTAGTTCATCAGGTAGCATTATTGGAATCTCCTCAATTATTGGATAGAATCTTGAACACTTTGGGCAAAACAGGGCACCTTCTGATATTACATTATCTTTTTCTTTTATCTCAAATAACTCTAGAGGATATTTTTTGTCAATTGGACATGCCAAAATGTCCATCATTTTCCTATTCATTTTAGATCCAGATAGATTGGCACACCTTTCTGACTAGATATAAGTGCCGCTTCTGCTATTCTAGTGACATTTACAGCCTGCTGTGCCTTTACAATCGGTTCATTGTTTTCCTCAATTGCCTTGAGGAAACTTTGAATCTCCAATAGAAGTGGTTCCTTTTCTTCATTTTTTGGAATCTCTATCTCTTGATCTTTTTCTACCTTTACTTCCTGTGAAATAAAATCAGATGTAATTATAGCATCCGTGCAAACTGCACTAAATGTCCGAACTTTTTTAGGTGTAATCCAATTTGATGATATTATTGCAGTCTTGTCATTTTTGTATCCTAGCATAATACTTGCAAAATCCTCAAATTCATGATTTATTTTTCCTGCTCTGGCAAAAACAACAACTGGCATATCATCAAAAAGCCAGTTTGCAGTATCAATGTCATGAACTGATGTGTCACTAATAATTCCAACATCTTTGATGTGTAGCGGCATTCTGTTTTCTCTATGAAATTCTAACATCACAAGATCTCCGTATTTTTTTTCCTTGAGGAAATTTTTCACAGTATTAACTGCTGGATTAAATCGTTCAATATACCCACACGTTAGAATCACCTTCTTTTTTTGGGCAAGTTTGATTAATTGTTCACCTTCTTCAGATTTGTAAGTAATTGGTTTTTCTACAAAAACATGCTTTTTTAGCTTAATTATTTTGGCAGCAATTTCTGCATGTGTTGATGTAGGAGTAACAACTAGTGCTCCATCAAACTCCTCAGATTTTAGCAAATCATCAAGTGATGTATAGTAATTTACAGAATATTTCTCTCCATACTCTTTACTACGCTCTAAATTTGTATCACAAATAGCACAAAGTACTCCTAGTTGTGATAAAATGCGCACGTGGTTTTTCCCCCATCCGCCAATGCCAATTTGAATTATTTTCATCTAATACACCGCAGTCAACCAGTGAGAATATTGCTCCTTTTTACCCATTACAATATCAAAATACTCTTGCATCATCTTTTTTGTAATGTCTCCTGGTTTTCCGTTTGCAATTTTTTTACCATCCATTGAAATTATGGGCGTTATTTCTGCTGCAGTTCCTGTAAGAAAAATTTCATCTGAAATTGTCAACTCGCTTCTTGCAATATCTCTTTCTTCTACTTCAATGTCAAGTTCTCTCCCAATTTTGATTATTGCATCACGAGTAATACCTTCAAGAGCAGATGATGAAATAGGTGGTGTGATTATTTTTCCATCTCTTACTATGAAGATGTTCTCACCAGGCGCCTCACTTACATTTCCGTTGAAATCAAGAAGTATTGCTTCTTCAAATCCATTTCTTTTTGCCTCTTGAGTTGCAATGATTGAATTGAGATAATTTCCTCCCATCTTTGCTTGAGGTGGTGTTGATTGTTCTGAGAATTTTCTCCATGATACAACACCTGCAGTAATCCCATTTTTGTTAAATAGATCTCCAAATGGAAAGGTAAAGATTGCAACATGAGTTGGTGCTTTTTCTGTAACATGAAGATTAATTCCATAATCTCCTACAAAGTAAAATGGTCTAATGTAACATGATTCTTTTATTTTGCTTTTTTTGCATATTCCAGTAATTGCATCAATGATTTCTTTGTCTGTAAAATTTAATGAAATGTTGTAAAACTGTCCAGAGCGCCTAAATCTTTTTACATGCTCCTCTAGTCTAAAGACAAAAAGATTTTTTTTATTCCAATATGCTCTGATTCCCTCAAAGATTGATGTCCCATAATGAATTGCATGAGTTGTTATTGGTACTGTAGCTTTTTCTGTGAGGAGGTATTTTCCATCAAACCAAACAAATTTTGAGAGAGGTAATTTCACAATATTTTTTTTCCAAATCCGTATTAATCTATTTGGAAGACCACCCTTCTTTAGGAAATTTCATTCCTGCAACTCGAGTAGTCATGTCTTCAGATTCTGCAAATTTTTTAACAATTTCCCATTCTTCTTTAATTATTTTGGCTATACTCTCATTTACATCCTGTTCCCAATCTGCATCATTTCCTAATACTGCATCATACATCTTTTGTTTTACAGATGCTGCAGATATTGCTTTTCTTTCTCCCACTTTTGGTTTTAATCTGTAAATTTTTAACATTAGTCCCTCTGCCTTGTCTCCTGTATATGAAAAAAATTCACCTTTGACTCCTCTGAGAACTTGTTTTCTTAGTTCCCAAGATTTTGGTGCTAAAAGTGGGGGAAAGTATTTTTTGAATGGAGCAAAGAATGCATAGTCATCAGTTATTACAATAGAGTCCCCAAAAACAGATTCTAACATCTTCTTTCTTGTCTCAAAATTAAACGGAAAGCTTCTACTGTTAATTTCCTTGTCTCCAGATTTGAATACAACAGGCATGACTTTTACAATATCAGCCTTTTCCTTTAACTCTTGGATTATTTCAATATGGGCATTTGTTACTGGATTGAGATGTGCAAGATATAGTGCAGTAATCAATTGTGGTCTGTTAAAATCTGTCATATTTCAATGATTGATTTGTGGAAAGGTGGGGACAATGGGACTTGAACCCATGATCTCCAGCACCCGAGACTGGCAGTATACCAAGCTAACCTACGTCCCCGTATAGGCAAAACTATTCTGAATATTTTATTTCTTTAAAAATTTCTATCCGTATGATTCGTATTTTACTTCAAAGCTTCCATCTTCACGTTTGTCGTGTTCTGTCACGAAACCTTTTGGTTTTAAGAAATCCATTACTCCGTCAATCGTTCCTTGCCAACCACAAACGTAAAAGATTGTATTTTCTTTAGTGATTTCACCTTCAATTAATTCTTCTAACGGTGATACTCCATTGTTTCTTGGTCTAAGAAATGTTTCGACTCTGCCAACTTGACCTGACCATGATCTGTTAAACCATTCTTGAGGTCTACTTATTGCTGCTCTGTATCTAAAGTTCCATACATCCTTTCCTTTGGCAAGACTTTCATTCTCCAAGTCAGTCAAGAGTTCCTTGTAACTTAACTCATCAACATAACTTGCACCATGCAATACAATAATCTCTCTCTTATCTCCTGTATCATGAAAGTGTTGAGCAAAGCTAACAAATGGTGCTAAACCAGTTCCACCACCAACACATACAATTCTCCTAGTATCTGGCTCACCATTTGGCATTTCTTGATTAACCAATAGTGCTCTACCAGTTGGTTTTAACCACAAAATTTCATCTCCTTCTTTTAGATTGAAAATCTGAGTTGTCAGTCTACCTGGAAGTGGCTTTCTAACCCATCTAATTACAAGCTCAATATACTTTCTATTTTCAGGATGTGATGCAATTGAATATGCTCTTCTTACAATCTTCCCACCTTCAACAGGATTTGGTAATCCTAATGTGATAAACTGACCAGTTTTGTATTCTGGAACAGGACCATCTTTTGGAACAAGTCTAATTATTACAAGGTCTTCTTTTAACAACTGAACATATGTAACAGTCGCCTTGTTATCTACTACCATAACAATTAAACCATGAAAATTATGGTTAAATATCTTGTGTTAATTTTACAGTTGGATTCTTCTTTAAACCGCTAAACGTTAATAACCAATTCGAAAAGTGTATTTCGATCAGTTTTCTGATTTTTGGGCCGGTCGTCTAGCCTGGTAGGATAGGTGCATGGCATGCATCGGATCAAGGGTTCAAATCCCTTCCGGTCCACTTTTTCTTTTAATATTTTCAAGTAATCTTTTTAATTCAGGATCGTTGTCTTTAGAAATTTCATTAATTTTATTTTCAGATATTTCATCATCAATGTAAATTGCAGCTTGCAAAGCACTTTTCTTTACTTCAAGATTAGAATCAGTAAAACAATTTTCTATGACATCTTTTGCTTGTTTTGCTTTTAGATGACCAAGTGCCCCTAAGGCACAAGATCTTACCATGGAGCTTTCATCATTTGTCAACTTCACAATTTCTGGAATTGCATTCACATCATTTCGATTTCCCAAAACAAGAGCAGTAAATCCTCTGATATTCTTACTGTCTGAACTTAGATTTTCTATCAATAAATCGGATATTTTATTTTCATTTAAAATCAAAGAACTAAAGGCTTCACCCCTTACTTGAATATCTTCATCATCAAGTTTTGAAATAATTTTTTTTATGATTTCCATATCCTTTGTAAATTCAAGTGATTCTAGAGTTTTGATTTTCTCTTCACTTGTTCCAATGTCTAATTTTATGATTTCATCCAACTCCAATAATTCTCCTGATCTAGTTAATAATAGTTCAATTTTTTTCAAAAATTTTTTCCTAGATTCAAAAATTTCCTTTTAGCTTTAAATTATCCTCAAATATTATTAACAACATGTCAACCGAAGCCAGAGACACCATATTCATTGGTAAGAAACCATTGATGGCATATGTTACATCCACGCTTATTCAACTGGCTAACTTACCATCCGTCAACATCAAAGCTAGAGGTCTTAGCATAGGTCGTGCTGTAGACGTAGCTCAAATTATTGCACGCAAAACAGAAAATGCAGGGTACTCTATCGGAGATATCAAAATTGCCTCCGAATCACTAGAGTCACAAGACGGTAGAACAAGAAACGTTTCAACAATAGAAATTGAAGTAAAGAGAAACGCAGCATAACTGCGCTTTACTTGAAATTTTTTCTTTTATTCTCTTTTTGAAAAACCGTACTTTTTTTCGAGCTTTCTAAACTTTGGTAACTCTACCAAGTCATTGAACTGATCAAAGTTTACTACCTTTTGTTTAAATTTTGTAGTAGTTCCTGTATTCTTTAATTCCTTTAAGATGTTCATTGAAGCAAATGTATTTGCAAATAATACTGAAAGCGGATAAAGAATTATCTTAAATCCCATCTTGTACAGTGTTTGAGCAGAGCTAATTGGTGTTGCTCCTCCTTCTATCATATTTGCCACAAGAGGAGCCTTGATAGATCTGCCAATTATTTTCATTTCTTCAATTGTTCTTGGTGCTTCAATAAACACTGCATCTGCTCCTGTTTTTTTGTTTTGTAATCCTCTCTCAATTGCAGAATCTAGACCTTCTGTTGCTCTTGCATCGGTTCTAGCAACAATTATGAAATCTTTGCTTTGACGCGCATCAATTGCAGCTCCAAGTTTTTCTGTATATTCTTCTTGTGGAACAACTTCTTTTCCTTGCATATGTCCACATCTTTTAGGCCATCTTTGATCTTCTAAAAAAATTCCAGAAGCTCCTGCAGATTCTAATTCTTTTACTAACTTCCAAACACTTAATGCATTTCCATATCCTGTATCTGAATCAACAATTATTGGTACTGATACTGCTCTACATATTCTTCTTGCATTATCAACTGTTTCAGTTGCTCCGATGAACCCATAATCTGGCATTCCAAATAATGTAGCAGATGTTCCGTAACCTGTTTGAAACATTGCTTCAAATCCTACTTTTTCTGCAATCTTTGCACCAATTGCATCATAGACTCCTGGTATAACAAGTGGTTTTTTTGACTTTAATAAACTGGTTAAATTTTTCATGAATGTCCTTTTTCTCTAAATTATTTATGATTTTAAGAATTACTGAGTGATATCAACGTCTCTTGTTTCAGGGTTGATTTTGGCACCAATCAAAATTATAATTGAACCAATAATGACATTAATTCCAAGTAGTATTGGAATTAATTCTGCACCTTTTGATAGCATAGTTACTGCAATCAACGGTGCCCATGAACCAAAAATCAATCCTCCATTGTAGATAAAACCACTTGCACTGTTTCTAACTTCTGTTGGAAATCTCTCAGAAAGAAATGCAGGAATTGGCCCAAAGCCCGTTGTTGCAACAACAATCAACAAAATAGTATATGATATTCTTTCATATGCCGAATCTGCATTATACAATCCATAAAATGTTGGAATTGCAACTATGATCGCTGCCATTGCAAAAACTGTAATTGTTTTTTTCCTTCCTATTCTTTGGCTAAGGTAACCAGTAAAAATTTGTCCAAACAAAGAGGTAGTAGTTCCAATAATCATTAGTACTGAAACTTCAGATTTTTCAATCTCTACATAATTTTGTAAAAAGGTCGGATAAAACCCAATTGATGTATAGTATGCATACATCAAACCTGTCATCAAAATCAATGAAAAGATGAATTTTTTTCTCCCATCTTTACTTGATAATAGTTTTTTTAGTGGCGATTTTTCTGTTTTTTTCTGTTTTTGTTTTGCTAACCAAACTTCAGATTCGTCCATTCTAAATCTAACAAACAGAGCTACTAGACCAGGTATGATTCCTGTAAAGAACATAACTCTCCATCCAATCTCTATAAATTGTTCATCAGGGAATAAAGAAATGGTTCCAAAAAATACAATAGATGCAATTACAAAACCAAAATTAAAACCACTTTGTAAAAACCCAGAAAGAATTCCCCTCTTTTCTTTGGGTGCTGTCTCCATTGTAATTACTGCACCGCTTCCCCATTCTCCACCTGCAAAAAACCCCTGCATAAATCGTAATCCTATTAACAAAATTGGCGCCGCAAAACCAATCATCTGCCATGTTGGTAAAAGACCTGTTGCAAATGTTGCAGCAGAAAATCCCATGATTGTGATTATCATGGCTTTTTTTCTTCCATGTTTGTCACCAAAGTTTCCAAAAAATGCACCTCCAAATGGTCGCATAATCAACGTAATGATGTATGCTGCAAATGTTGCTAATAGTGAAAATGTCGGATCTTCAGCTGGGAAAAATAATGTACTAATTAATGGTATTACAAGTAACATCAATACCAGATCATAACCATCAAGTGACCATCCAAGCCATGAACCAAAGACTATAGACCTTTGTTGTCTAGTTAGTGATGTCAATAAAGTCTTCAAAAAACAGATTAATTTTTACTTTTCAAAAATAATTAGTCGATTTTAATTTCTTTTCCTTTCTTTTCATTTTTTTCATCAATTTTCTTTAGTTCGTCTTGAAGGAATTTTCTATATTTTTGGGTCTCATCTTCAGTCATATTTCCTACATTTGAGCTAAGAATAGAACCCATTGCCGCAATCTTCTCAAGTAAATCCATTGCAACAAACCTCCCAACATTTCCTAATCTGAACAGAACATCAATCTGTTTTTTTACAATATCTGTAATTTTGTCAACGTCTTTTGCAGTCTCCATTCCTTTTGCTGTAAGTCGATATTT
Organism: Nitrosarchaeum sp.; assembly: GCA_965223865.1. GTDB lineage: Archaea > Thermoproteota > Nitrososphaeria > Nitrososphaerales > Nitrosopumilaceae > HKST03. Next base: position 95,309 of record OZ245020.1, on the reverse strand, counting down.
TCCACTTTTTGTTTCTTCAATTAATCCCTCATCAAGTAATCTCCCCAATAATGGATAGATTAACCCTGGTGAGGGTTTCCAAATTCCATTACTCTGCTCTACTGCATAGTCGATGATCTCTTTTCCTGTGTGTGGTTGTTTCTTTAATAACTCAAGGATAAAGTATCTTGAAAATCCTCTAGGAACGGAACTTCCTACTCTCTGAAACCATTCAGAAATCATCACTAGTGATATCACTAGCGATAAATATAACTCTTCTATTCCTGAGGTTCCATTACTACATATTTAACCCGCATGTTAGGAATTTTGTTTGAAAAATGGTCGATTCTATTGAATTTGATTTGATTATTTGTGGTTCAGGCTTGGCAGGCTTGAGAGCAGCAATAGAGGCTGCACGAAAAAATTCGAAAATCAAGATTGGTATCGTTTCAAAACTTCAGGTAATGCGTTCACATTCTGTTTCTGCTGAAGGGGGAACCGCAGCTGTACTTTTTGAAGATGAGGGAGACACAATAGAATCTCACATTTATGATACTGTGAAAGGCAGCGACTTTCTTGCAGATCAAGATGTTGCTGAAAAACTTTGTAATGAAATGCCAAAACAAGTCTATCAATTAGACCGTTGGGGAATGCCTTGGTCTAGAAGAAATGATGGAAGAATTGATCAAAGAGCATTTGGAGGTTACAGCTTCCCTAGGGCAACATATGCATCTGACAAAGTTGGTTTCTTTGAAATGCAGACACTTTATGATACCTGTCAGAAATTTGAAAATATTGAATATCTCAATGAATGGTTTGCAACTTCAATTATACATGATGGAAAAAGATTTCTAGGAATTACTGCAATTGAATTATCATCAGGAACATTCTATACAATAAAAGGAAAGGCGCTTATTATTGCAACCGGTGGAGCCGGTAGACTCTACAGCTTTTCAACATATGCGTTGTCATCAACTCCAGATGGATTAGACATGGCCTTTAGAGCTGGGATGGCTCTTAAAGACATGGAGTTCGTTCAATTTCACCCAACTGGAATCTTACCATCCGGAATTTTAATTACTGAAGGTGCAAGAGGTGAAGGAGGATATCTTCTAAACAACAAAGGTGAAAGATTCATGAAAAAATATGCTGCTGGAAAAATGGAGTTGGCCCCAAGAGACATTGTATCTCGTTCAATGATGACAGAAATCAATGAGGGGAGAGGTTTCAAACATGAAACCGGAGTTGATTGCATGAAACTTGATTTACGTCATATAGGTGATGAAAAAATAAAAGAAAAGTTAGGAGGAATAAGAGAAATTTCAATCAAATTTTCTGGCATTGATCCTGCTGATGAAATACTTGATGTCAGACCCGTATGTCATTATATGATGGGAGGTATTCATACTGATATTGATGGTGCTACAGAATTACAAGGTGTCTGGGCAGCAGGAGAAGCTGCATGTAACAGTACTCATGGTTCAAACAGATTGGGGGCAAATTCTACTTCTGAATGTATCGTATGGGGAAAGATTACAGGAGAACTGGCAGTTGATTACATTGAAAAAGAATTACCTGATAATCCATGGCCACATCATTTAGTTGCCGCTGAAGAAAAGAGAATCTATGATGGAATTTTTAGAGGAAATGGCGATGCCAATCCATACGAAATTCGTCAGGAACTAACTGATACTATGAATGAGAAAGCCTATGTTTTTAGAAATGAAAATGCTCTAATTGAAGGCCTCAAAAAAATTCGTCAACTAAAGGAGCAGACATGGAAACATGTTGATGATAAAGCAAAAGAATACAATACTAATTTTACAAATGTAATGGAGCTTGATTCTATGATTAGAACTGCAGAGGTTGTTCTAATTGGAGCAATAAACCGAAAAGAATCTCGTGGTGCACATGCAAGAACCGATTACACAAAACGTGATGATGCAAACTTTCTTCATCATACACTAGCATATTATGATCCAAAAGAGCCAATAATGAAGACACATCCAGTAACAATTACCAAATATCAGCCAGTGGAGAGAAAATACTAGATGAACCCACACGATGAACACAAAGAAGGAATTGGAGGGATGGCAAATCCTGGTAGGTATGGTATTGAAAGAGTAGCTTACTGGTTAATGCGATTAACTGGTTTGGGATTGTTGGGATATTTTGTTGCTCATATTTATGAAACAAGCAATATTTTACGAGGAGAAGTTGGATGGGACGAGTTTTTAGATTTGACCCAGACTACCGAAGGACACTTGTTTTTGACATTGGTAATTGGCATGTGTGTATTTCATACGGTTAATGGTATTCGTGTAATGTTAGGACATGGTGGAATTGGTGTTGGAAAACCAGCAAGACCTGATTATCCATATTTGCCAGCTTCACAAAACGCTAGACACAAAATAGGAATTTACTCTGCAATTGTCCTTGCTGCTATTGCAATGATGTACGGGATGGCCGTAATGTTTGGTGAGTAAAATGAGAGAAAGCTACATCATGAAAATTCACTATGGAACTGCTTTGGCAGCAATTGGATTAGTAGCTGTGCATATACTCATGCGTCTTACCCAGGGATTTGCTGAATCTTTAGAATATGAAAACGTAATTGCAAACTATCAATTTTTGCCATATGCGGGACTATTGGAAATTATCTTGATATTATTATCAATTCATGGATTTAACGGATTGAGAGTAATTTTGTTAGAATTAAAACAGGGTAGAACATACGAAAAAGCAGTTTCTTATGGTTGTGTTGCAGGAATGATTGGTTTAATTGCTTATGGTTCTAGAACAATCATAATGGTAAATACGGGGATGGTATAGAATGGCTCAAACATCTACTATTGCAGAGGAAAAAATATCTACTACGGTTTCTTCAAAACCAATCACGTTACGAATTGCAAGATTTAATCCTCAAAATGATTCAGATACAAAATTCATGGAGTTTAAGGTTCCTGTTGAAAAATGGACTACTGTGCTAGAAGTAATTTTAGATGTCAAAAAACACTTTGACCATTCTGTTGCTGTAAGATATTCTTGCAGACAAGCAACATGTGGGTCCTGTGGTATGGTAATAAATGGAAAACCTAGACTAGCATGTTTTACCAAAGTGTCTGAACTAAACTCTGATGTTGTAACAGTAGAACCAATGCATAACTTTCCAATTATTCGAGATTTAGCAGTTAGATTTGATAGATTATTTGATACTCATCATAAAGTAAAACCATATCTGATTAGAGATGATACCGAAATAACAACCGAGACCAAAGAATTGCTACAATCACCAGAAGAATTAGAACAATTCATCCAATTTTCCAACTGTATCAAATGTGGTTTGTGTAACTCTGCATGTCCAACCATGGCAACTGATTCCTCATTTGTTGGACCACAGGCTTTGGCTCAAGCATACAGATACGTTGCTGATAGCAGGGACAAAGGAAAAGATAGCAGATTAAAGATAATTGATGATTCTCACGGAATTTGGAGATGTCATTTTGCTGGTTCTTGTAGTCAGGTATGTCCAAAAGGAGTTGATCCTGCTATGGGAATTCAATTGCTTAGAGGATACTTACTAGGATTTAGAAGTTAATTCTATTTTTTAGGATTTGGACTGTTGTTAACTTGATTGTTAATCTGTTCGGCCATAAAGTGATTTGATACATTAACTTTTACATCATTTATTCCATCAACCTTCAGCAAATTATCATGAATATCTTGACAGATTTTAAATCCAAAAACTGCAGGACAAAAGGGACTTGTTAGATGTAAATCTACTTTAACATCATTGTTGTTAATGTCCACTTCATCAATTAATTCTAAATCTGTAATTGATGTATTAATTTCAGGATCTACGATTTTTGATAATTCATCAAAAATTTTGACTCTTAGCTGTTTGATATCTTGACTCATGTGAGCAAAAGCGTCGATGCTATATATAACCATTCTAGAACCTTAGATGATGTATCGTTCACGTCTTGGCAATGATTTAAGTGATATTACTTTGGATTATGTCTCATCCATTAAAGATGATTTTGAAATTGCGCTTTATGATATTCTTGGAAGTCAAGCTCATGTTTTAATGCTATATGAAAATCAGATCATTTCAAAAAATGATGCAAAAAAAATTCTTACAACATTAAATGATCTCAAAAATGAAAAATTTGATACGTCATCTGAAGCTGAAGACATTCATGAGCTAATTGAAACTCTTGTAATCAAAAAAGCTGGAATGGCAAGTGGAGGAAAAATGCATACTGCTCGTTCACGAAATGATCAAGTTGTACTTGATATTAGAATGAAAATTCGAGACGATATCAATATTTTGTGTAATTGTTTGCTTGATACAATCGAAGCACTTGTATCTCTTGCAAAGAATCATCAAAACACAATAATGCCACTTTACACTCATCTACAACAAGCTCAAGCAGGTTTATTCTCACATTATTTGATTGCACACGCAGATGTGTTATTTAGAGACCTTGACCGTCTTTATGTTACATTTAACCATATAAATCAGAGTCCTCTTGGGGCAGGACCTGTTGGAGGGACAAGTATTCCTATAGACAGGCATAGTACTGCATCAATGTTGGGGTTTGATGGAATTATTGAAAATTCTCTTGATGCTACAAGTAGTCGTGATTTTGTAGCAGAATATGTTTCAATAATTGCAATTTTGATGACAAATCTCAGTAAAATTGCAGAAGACTTTGTTATTTGGTCTACATCAGAATTTTCATTTATTGAATTGGCAGATGAATTTACTTCTCCGTCAAGTGTGATGCCTCAAAAGAAAAATCCAGACATTTTAGAATTGACTAGAGGCAAAACAGCAGAAATTATTGGAAACCTTACAACAATTTTAACAGCTATCAAAGGATTAGCTTCAGGATATGGTCGTGACTTGCAACAAGTAAAATCATCTATTTGGTCAACATCGCAAATATCTATTAGTGCTTTGTTAATTTTAAAACCAATGTTTCTTACACTGAAAGTAAATAAAAAACAAATGAAAAAAGTTACAGAATCAAGTAATCTTATTGCACTAGACATTGCTGAAAAATTAGTCCGCGAAGGAATTCCATTTAGAGTAACGCATAAAATTGCAGGTAGTTTGGTTCAACTTGCACATCAATCAAAAAAACCAATTTCGAAATTAACTTCAACAGAAATAAAAAAATCTGTAGATGGTACTAACGTAGATTCAAAAATAGTTTCAAACATAATCTCTTCTACAACTGTTATCTCCTCTCTAAAGGAGAGGGGATCATATGGTTCATCAGGTTATGGTGAACAAAAACGAATGATTTCTGATAGAATTCAAAAAATCAATAACTATAGAACTGATCTTACTAAAAGAGAAAATAAAATCCAATTATCTCTAGAAGACTTACAAAAAAAAGTTGATGAAATAATTCAATAACTAAAAGAAAAGTAGCGGGTCTAAAGGGATTCGGACCCTTGACAACCGGATTAAAAGTCCGGTGCGCTACCTGGCTGCGCCATAGACCCTCACAAAAAATGCTTGCCGTGTATAATTTAGTCTTTTACAAAATATTTTTTTTTGACAGAAACTTTTAATCTGGCAATCTGCTTCAAAAAATTCATGCCCTTGTAGTATAGCCCGGTCTAGAATTCGGCCCTGTCACGGCTGAGACGCGTGTTCAAATCCCGCCGAGGGCGCCATTTTATCTTTAATTCAAATAACCATTGCTGATTGCGATCAATTAATTTAGGAAAACTGTATATTATATCAAACAATTACACGATCTAAATCATCCCATTAGCTTTTTTTGCCATACTCTGGTTAGAATTTTAAAAATTACACCTATGCTTACAAGAATATTAAAATTCAGGCAATTTTAGTAAAATTTGATGTCTGAAGAAAAAAAAGAAACTGAAGTTAAAGAAAAACCAGCAGTGAATTCAGCATCAGAAAAGGAAACTAAGTCAGAAACTAATGAAAACATACAGGCTGACCAGACCGCAGTAGCAAACAACGCCATTGAAGAAGCAGCAAAAGCTGCAAAAGCAGCTGAAGAGGCAGAGGCTGCAGCAAAAGCAGCATTAGCAAAAGCTGAAGAACTCAAAGCTGCTGCTGAAAAAGCAGCAGAAGCTGAATACAAAGCAATAGCCGAAGAGGTAAAGGCTGAAGCAGCAAAACCATCTGAATACACTGACAAGAGATCAAGTGAAGTTATTTTTAGAAGGGATATGGGTGAACCAGAATTTTGGTTGGATAAAAAAGATCGATTCCCAGTTCCAATATTATCTGCCGAACAACAAGAAGCACTTACTAAAAAAGCTGAAATCCCAGTTGATAACACTCCTGAATACAATCCAGAACACATCCTTAGTCCAGAATTTGGAGGTGTATCAAATTATGAATCCGGAGTTGGTAACTTTTTAGAGGAAACACGACAAAAACTTGCAAGAATTAAACAGGATCCTGAATCAACTGAAAAAGAAATTAAAGATGCTGAAAATGATCTTGCCTATTTAGAATCTTTACATGAAAACTTTTATCTTGGAATGAATGTTTTTCGAACTGCTAAAGGTGGAAGAAGTAAAGGAAAAACATAGATGGTGATATCATGAGCGAAGTAAAATTTGATGTTTTAAATGCACGAGTGACTTTCAAAAATATTCCATTACATGCACTAGCTAGGTTTGCATTCAAAGATGTAAATGCGGCATGTGAAGCTTTCAAAACTATTCCAGGTGTTGATGAGTGCATAATAATTCAAACTGCTAGCAGAGTCGAAATTTTTACGGTAAGCAATGTTGAAACTGATAGTCCAGATGTAAGAAGAGCTGAAGGAAAAGTTCTAATCTTAAACAAGATAAAAGAAATGTGGGAACAACATTCTACACTAGAACCAAATGATATTGATCACTTTGATCAAACATTAGAAGTTTACAAAGGAGACGATGTCTATCTTCATTTACTACGATTGTCTTGCGGACTTGATTCTGTTGTAGTTGGAAAACAGGAAATATTTGATGAGATAAAGGAATCTCTTGCAAATGCAAAACAAAAAGAATTTTCTGGAAAAATCCTCAACAAATTATTTGAAAGTGTAATTAGACTTACAACATCTATTAGAGATTCCACTGAAATAAGTAAAGATGTTGTATCCATAGGTGATGTGGCCCTAAAACTAGTAGATGAAAAAGCTGGCCTTGACGCAAAGAAGAAAATTTTGCTCATTGGTACCGGTGAGCCTGCTGCAATGGTTGCTAAAACTTTGAACACGAAACAAATCCCATTTGAAGTAACTAGTAGAACAATTGAGCGTGCCACAAACTTCTCACAAATTCTTGGAGGTAAACCTATTGCATTTGAAGATGTTTTAGCTGGATTTGATAAATTTGATATAATTATTATTGCAACTACTGCTGATTACTTTTTGATTACTTATGACAGAATTAAATTGGTAATGGAAGAAAAGAAGAAAGGAACTTTGATTTTAGACATTTCAGATCCTAGAGCAGTTGAAGAAGGAATAACTGCCCTACCTGGAATCAAATTGTTGTTTAGGGATCAAGTAGCGGAGATTTATGATGAGAACGTTAAAGCACGATCTGGTATTGTACCTGCTGTAGAAAAAATTATTGCAAAAGAATTACCTGTTTTATCAGCTACGATGAAAAGAATATAAACAAATTTTAAAAAAACAAAATTTTCAAAATTAACCCTGTCTAAGGATAAACTGCATCAAAGCCTCTCTAGAATAATCTATTCCATGCACTTCTTCAGTATGTTTAGCAAATTCCTCAATAACTGGTTCAATTTCACCTTCAGCTACGAATTCACATTCAAAACCATAATCATTACATCTTAGTCTTGCCACAATTATCATAAATATATTGAATATAAAAATTAAAAGGTTCTATCATCCTAGTGATAAGGAACAATTCAATCAACTATTCTAATGAAAATTTTGGTTATTCTTGAATTTAAAACAGAGTTTCCAAATTGAATTTAAGATTATTTTGATCTGAAATTCAAGAGAAATACATTTATCCAAAGTCGGGTAATTTATTCTGTATGGTATCTGAGACCAAGGCAAAGATTACCTACATGGAATTATTAAGAGAAGATCTTGTTGTGATTCGAATAGTTCCTGATAGTGGTATGCCAGAATACAAAACAGGCCAATTTCTTACAATAGGTGTACCAATTCCTTCAGAGCAAAAGGTCGTTAGGAGAGCATATTCTATTGCATCACACGCAGAGAACCGTGATTATTTTGAATTTGTGATTAGATGGGTTAGAAAACCACTACCTGGTAGAGTAACGACTGAGTTGTTTTATGCAAATGTTGGGGATGAAGTTTCTTTAGGTGCTCCAACCGGTCAGGAATTGCTAATTGATGATAAGCTGCCTAATGGAGAACCTGATATGAGACGAATCATATGCGTTGGTGGTGGAACAGGAATTGCACCTTTTGTTGCATATGCAAAACATTTTCATGATACAGGAGATAAACGCCAAATTGTTGTTTTACATGGTGCGAGTTATGTTGATGAATTAAGTTACAAACGTCTTTTTACTGATCTTCAAAATGAGAGCATTGAAAGAGGCAAAGACGAATGGAACTTCATATATGGACCTGCAATTAGTAGACCAAAAGAATTCTTTAATAGGTCATGGAACGGTCATGTTGGACGAGTTGAATCATGGTTTAAACCAAATAAACAAGGTGTCTCTCCAATAGATGAACTAGTTGGAGAAGAAGTAACTCCTCAAAATTCAAAAATCTACATTTGTGGTTATCAAGGTCTGATAGATGGTGTAATTTCAAATTTAGGACCAAAGGGGTTTGTTACAAAAGATGATAAACATCCAGATGGAAGCTACGAAATAAAATACGAGTCTTATGGCTAGTTTGCAAAAACTATAATTTCAAATTCAAAATTTGTAACTATACTATTTTATTTGTGAAAAAATTTCATCTAAGATCTTTTGATTTGCAGCTGCAATAAAAGATAATCTTGTTTCGTAGCTGAGGTCTGCATCAAGAGGTCTTAATTCTGAATCTAAAAGCAATCCCCCAGCTTCTTTTACAATCAAATACCCTGCTGCTATATCTTGTATTCTAATTTTATTTCTCAAATCAATAAAAATATCCATAAATCCTCTTGCAAACAAAGCCATCTCTAATGCATTTGCTCCAAAATGTCTTGTGTGGTTATGTTGCTCAAATATGGGATGAAGCTTTTTCATTAGGTTGGTAGTAGCACCTGAGGTGTTTATTCCTACTATCTTGTAAATTGGATCCTTGTCATGAACTTGAATTTTAGAATCATTCAAGAATGCACCTTTGTTTTTTGATGCCCAATATACCTCTCCATTTGAAAGATTGGTGATGACTCCATCTGTAATGGAACTTAGTCTGTCTTCAGTCGCAAATGCAAGGGAGCTGCAGAAAAATGGTACCCCTCTTACAGCATTTGCAGAACCATCTATTGCATCCATTATGACAAATCCTTTTGGATTTTCAGATAATTCTATTCTTCCACATTCCTCCCCTAAAACAACACATTCAAATTCAATTTCCTTTAGATAATCTAAAACAGTTTTTTCAGCGATAATGTCTATATTTCGTGAAATATCTCCTCCTGCACCTCTACCAAAATCACCGGCTGCATTTTCAGTTCCTGCCAAATCTTTTACATTTTCATGAATTTTTTTTGAGGCTTCCCGTAAAATTTCAATAACCTCCATGGTTCATAATTTCTATTCTCGTAATTTAAGTGAAATATGTTTTAAAAATTTGAAAGCATAAATATCAAGAAACAAGTCATCGTTTGTGAGTGGAAAAGATCAATCTGTTGTTAGTAAAGAAGCTTTGATGAGTACAAAACCTGGAAAACAAATAATGAGGCAAGGCTTATTCAAATCAAAAGGTTACAAATTATTTAACAAATACAAAGAAGAAACTGAAAACGAATTCCCAAATTTCACTGAAAGATTTGTAACAGGTTTACTACAAGAAATTAAATCTGATACTTCTCCAAATTCTACACAACAAGCATTTGGTGAAGAAATTGGTTCTACTGAAATTATTTTGCCAGCATCAGAGATTGATTCCATCAAGTCAAAACTAGAAAATCCTGATGTATTAAAAGACAGAGTTTTGCGTATTTTAAATTCTAATTTTGTAAAAATGACATTTCCTGTGTTTAATGCATTATTTGATGGCGCCGCAGAGTATACAGGAAGAAAAGATTCTCAATTAAAACAAGATATGGTAGAAGGTCATATTTTAGCAATTGACCTTAGTGAACCAATGGATAGGATTGTAGATAAAGATGAAGATTTAGATTATCTTGATGATTACAAATTGATGAATCCCTACATTTTGAAACTTGCTAGAGATAAGATTTCTAAAGGTGGTGATCACGTTCTCAAAGAATTTGAAGAAGGATTCAAGGATGCAAGAATTGGTCAATACCTTGATGAGAAATTAAAATCAAAACCAACAACAATTACTGAAGAAGAAATGAACTTGTCATACAAAAAATATCGTGCTGTAATGGGAACTGCTGGAAGAAATATGGCGCTTGCTGAACGACCTCTTGGTGAAATTTTCTATTTGGGAATGGCAAGAGCAGCAGAAGGTGTTGGATGTGGAAATGAAATCGAGGATTCTATCAAAAATGGTTTTGTAAAAATCCCTTCATGGCCCCTTTACTATTCATTATTATCAAATGATGTAAAAAAAGGATTTAAAATTACACTTGCAAAAAGTAATTTGTTCCTACAGGATGCACGTTTGGCACTTGAATTGTTACCTGAAGACTTTACACATAAAGAATTTTTAGAATTTTTGTTTTTAACGGTTGAACACTATAACCAATATTGGTACAACCAACTGGAAAAAGCAAACAAATGGTCAAAGTTTGAAACTAAACTCCCAAAGTGATTAAAATGATGTGGTCTGAGAAACACCGGCCTCAAAATGTCTCTGACATGGTTGGCAATGAAGAATCACGTGCCACAATTATGGAATGGTTTGCAAAATGGAAAAAAGGAACTAAACCAATTCTGCTTGTTGGACCTCCAGGAATTGGAAAGACAACAATTGCATACCTTACTGCAAAACAGTTTGGCTATGACATGATTGGACTAAATGCAAGTGATGTAAGAAGTAAATCAAGAATCAATGAAATTCTTTCCCCAGTTTTAGGAAATGTTAGTGTTTTAGGCATGCCAATGATATTTGTAGATGAGGTAGATGGAATTCATGGAAGAGGAGACTATGGTGGTGCTGAGGCCCTAATTCAAATTCTAAAAGAGCCTACAATTCCTATTGTGCTTGCTGCAAACTCTGATTCCTCTGATAAAATGAAGAGCATCAAGAAAGTTGTAAAAACAATTTATTTCAAACCAATTCCACCAAGACTTGTACGTATTTATCTTGAAAGCATTTTGAATAAAGAAGGTGCAAAGCTAAGTCCGGGTTCTATCATCAAAGTAATTGATAAATCTCACGGTGATATTCGTTCTATGATTAATCTTGCACAATCACTTGTTACAGGATTTAATCCCCAAACAGATCAATCTTTTGAAAGTATTAATGTTGAAGATGGGATTAACGCTTTCTTTAAAGCAAATTCACTTGATGAAGCAAGAAGTATTTTGTATTCCATGCAAATAGATCCAAAGCAAAAGATTGATTCATTTTATTCTAGTATTATTACAAGTAATCTAAACAACCAAACACTTGCAAAATTTTTGAAAACATTATCAGAAGCCGATATTCTCTATGGGAAAATTATGAAGACACAAAATTGGAGATTATTACGCTATTTGAATGAAATTTTATTAAAACTTTACAAAAATGACGATCGTATTAGATACACACAATATAATTTGTCTTGGCCTCTACTTAATCGAATAAGATGGGATGGAAGAAAAATTAAAGCATTATCTTCAGTAATGGCAAAGAAATTACATCTGTCATCCAGTGCTTTTGCAACATTTGGCTTTCCATTTTTTTTGTTTTGTATAAAAAATAAAAAATTAGATTTAGAATTTGAAGAAACATTTGGAGATATTATTGAAAAGGAGATTGAGTTGTTAAATTGAGTTGGCGTAAAATTCCCATGAAGTTTCCTGGAACCTGCATTGTCTGTAATGAAAAAATTCAGATCAATGAAATGGGATTGTGGGCAAAAGGACTTGGAGTTAAACATGAGAAATGTGCAAAAATTAACGAATTACAATGTATTGTATGTGGCGGTCCAGCAGGGTGCTCCCAGTGTGAATTTCAAGATAATTGTAATATTGAAAAAGTTTCTCAGTTATGTATTTGTAAAAAATGCAGTCAAGAAAAAGATGTCTTTAAATCTTATCAAATATCTGCGAATAAAAAATTTCCATTAATTCATCTCAATTCTTAGAGATTCATAATAATTTTTTAGAAAAATTCACAATTTTAATTAATCATGATAAAAACATCCTAGTTGAATCTCTGACCAAACTAAATTAATATAGGTATATTATATCATTTAATTGTCGATATGAGTTCCGAAAAAATTGAGGAATATTCTAAGATAAAAAAAATATCTTTACAGGGAGGAGGACAAGATAGAATTAAAGCCCAACATGAGAAAGGAAAGCTAACTGCACGAGAGAGAATTGATCTATTACTGGACGAGGGTACTTTTGTAGAAGTTGATCCATTAACAACCCATCACTATCACGAATATAATATGCAGAAAAAGAAATTCTATACTGACGGTGTTGTTGGCGGATATGGAACAGTTAGTGGAAGACAGATCTTTGTTTTTGCCTATGATTTTACTGTGCTTGGTGGCACACTAAGTCAAATGGGTGCTAAAAAAATTACAAAACTTATGGATCATGCACTGCGAACGGGATGTCCAATAATAGGTATAATGGATTCTGGCGGTGCAAGAATTCAAGAAGGAATTATGAGTCTTGATGGCTTTGCAGATATCTTTTATCACAATCAATTAGCTTCTGGTGTTATTCCACAAATTACTGCAAGTATTGGTCCATCCGCTGGTGGTTCAGTATATTCACCAGCTATGACTGACTTTGTAATAATGGTAGAAAAAGCAGGTACTATGTTTGTTACAGGTCCTGATGTAGTCAAGACTGTATTGGGTGAAGACATTTCATTTGATGACTTGGGTGGTGCTATGACTCATGGAACAAAAAGTGGTGTTGCACATTTTGTTGCTCAAAATGAATATGAATGCATGGATTACATTAGAAAATTAATCTCATTTATTCCACAAAACAATACTGAAGAACCACCAAGAACGACTACTGATGATGATCCTAACAGATTGGATCATAATTTGATTAATGTTATTCCAGATAACCCACTTCAACCATATGACATGAAAGAAATCATCAATTCAATTGTTGATAACCATGAATTCTTTGAAGTTCATGAACTGTTTGCACCAAATGTCGTTGTAGGTTATGGTAGAATGAATGGTACAGTAGTTGGAATTATCGCAAACAATCCAATGCATCTTGCTGGTGCACTTGACATTGATTCATCAAACAAAGCAGCACGTTTCATTAGATTTTGTGATGCATTTAACATACCCATAATAACTCTAGTAGATACTCCTGGTTACATGCCAGGTTCTAATCAGGAGCATAACGGTATAATCCGACATGGAAGTAAACTGCTTTATGCGTATTGTGAAGCTACAGTACCAAGAATAACTCTTGTAATTGGCAAGGCATATGGTGGTGCTTACATTGCTATGGGAAGTAAAAATCTTAGAACTGACATTAATTATGCATGGCCAACTGCAAGATGTGCAGTATTAGGAGCAGAAGCTGCAGTAAAAATTATGTCAAGAAAAGAAATTGCAGAATCTTCAGATCCTGAAGCGAAAAAGAAAGAATTAATTGATGAATTTGCAGAAAAGTTTGAAAATCCATACGTAGCAGCCTCACATGGAACTGTTGATAATGTAATTGACCCAGCAGAAACAAGACCGATGCTAATTAAAGCCCTTGAAATGCTTCAAAATAAAAGAGAAAAACAGCTTCCCAGAAAACATGGAAATATCAATTTGTGATTAAAATGATTGAGAAAGTACTTATCGCAAACAGAGGAGAAATTGCTCTTAGAGTAATTAGAACATGCAATGCATTAGGCATAAAGACGGTTGCAGTATATTCTGATGAAGATTACAATTCTTTACATGTTAAGAAAGCTGATGAATCTTATCACATTGGAGAAGCAGCTCCTGCAAAATCCTATCTTAACCAAGAAAAAATTCTTGAAGTGATGTTGTCTTCAGGCACAGATGCTGTGCATCCCGGTTATGGTTTTCTATCTGAAAACGATGACTTTGCAAGACTTTGTGAAAAAAATAAAATTAATTTCATTGGTCCATCTGCTGATTCAATGAATCTATGTGGTGATAAAATGGAATGTAAAGCTGCAATGTTAAAAGCTAAAGTTCCAACGGTACCTGGAAGTCCAGGACTAGTAGATGATGCAGATGAAGCGGAAAAAATTGCAAATGAAATTGGCTATCCTGTACTTTTAAAATCAGTCTATGGTGGTGGAGGTCGTGGAATTAGATTAGTTACTAATGATAAAGAACTACGAGAAGGTTTTGCAACAGTAACATCTGAATCTATAGCTGCTGTTGGAAAATCTGCAATCATTGTTGAAAAATTCCTTGAAAAAACAAGACACATTGAATATCAAATGTGTAGAGATCATCATGGTAATGCAGTACATCTCTTTGAAAGAGAATGTTCCATCCAAAGACGAAATCAAAAACTAATTGAACAAACTCCATCTCCTGTAGTAGATGAAGCAAAAAGAGAAGAAATTGGTGAACTAGTTGTTAAAGCAGCAGAAGCTGTTGATTATACTAACCTTGGCACAGCAGAATTCTTAAGAGCAGACTCTGGAGACTTTTATTTTATTGAGATTAACGCAAGACTCCAAGTAGAACACCCCATTAGTGAAATGGTTTCAGGATTAGACTTTGTTAAATTACAAATTGATATTGCCAACGGAGAACCACTTCCATTCAAACAAAGTGATCTTAAGATGAACGGCTATGCAATTGAATGCAGAATTAATGCCGAAGATACTTTCTTGGATTTTGCTCCCTCTACCGGTCCTGTGCCTGATGTAATTATTCCTTCAGGACCAAATGTAAGATGTGATACTTACCTCTATCCTGGTTGTACTGTATCTCCATTTTATGATTCCTTAATGGCTAAACTATGTACATGGGGACCAACATTTGATGAATCAAGAACAAGAATGCTCACTGCATTAAACGACTTTTACATTCAAGGAGTAGAAACATCAATTCCACTTTACAAAACAATTCTAAACTCTGAAGAATACAAAAATGGACAACTATCAACTGACTTTTTGAAACGTTATAACATGATTGACAAACTATCTGAAGATCTTAAGAAAGAAAAAGAAGTCAAGAGTGAAGCAGCATTAGCAGCTGCAATTATTCATTCTGAATACTTTAAGAGCAGAGCTCAAAACAGTGGTGAAAGTAATTCTATATGGAAAAACAAATTGGATTGATGATTAATGGACTATAAAATACCTGACATTGAAAAATCATTTGAAGGAAACATTGTTGAGAACTTGGGAAATAATGACTATATTATAAAAATTAATGACAAAGAACACCAATTAAGAATTCTAAACATGGATGTAAAAGGAATTGAATTCATCCTAGACCAACAATATCATAAAGCAAAATATCTTGAGCATTCAACTAACGAAATGAATCTTGTAATTGATAATGTTCCAATAATATTAAACATGCACACTCACTTTGATGATATAGTTTACAAAAACTCTGGTGGTGGTGGTGCGGGAGGTGCTCAACTAGCACTAAAAAGCCAGATTCCAGGCAAAGTAGTATCAATTGCAGTTGCTGAAGGTGATTCTATTAAGAAGGGTGATGTTATCTGTACTTTAGAATCAATGAAGATGCAGGTTGCAGTAAAAGCTCACAAAGATGGTGTTGTAAAGTCTCTTAAAATAAAAGAAGCTGCAACTGTTGCCAAAGGTGATAACATCGCAGATATAGAATAAAAAAAAGAATTTTATTCCTATTTTAGGAATTGTTTGATTTCTTCATAGTTTGGTTCTTTTAAAGGATCTTCAGATACCCACTTGTATCCAATTTTTCCCTCTTCTGTTATTACAAACACAGATCGTTTTGCAGCATTATAGTCTTTGATGTGAAGCAAGTCTGGCATTAAAATATCATAATCCTTGATTGTTTTACTTGTATAATCTGCCAATACTGGGAAATTGAAGTTATGCTTTTCTGCAAATGCTTTGTTTGCAAATGGACCGTCATTACTTACTGCAATTACTTGGGCACCAAGATTTGAAATTTCTCCCCATGAATCTCGAAAAGTACACAATTCGGTTTCACAAACTGGAGAGCTTGCAGCAACAAAGAATGACAAAACGATCTTCTTTCCTTTGAATTCATCCAAAGTTCTAAGTTTTAATTCAGTGTCTGGAAGTTCAAAGCTAGGAGCGGTATCTCCAACATTCAAAGTCATGATCGCTGATTGTTGTTGTCATATAAAGTACTTTACAAAAATGAGTTTTCAAAAAATAGGATCAAAAAAACCGAGCATACCTTTTTATACAAAAACTTGGGTTCAAAGCTAAATTGGTCGGGGAATTAGCGGGCAATTATGGTACCGTGGTGTTGATGTTTGGCTTTGCAGTAGCAGCAATGGCACCTGCTCTGATTATTTCTAGAATGATTTCACCAAGAAAAAGGAGCAATCCAGTAAAATTTCTTCCAATGGAATGTGGTCAAGTCCCGTCAGGTGAAGGACGAACTCACTTTATGATGCAGTATTATGCTTACATTCTGATGTTTGTGGTTTTTGATGTAATGGCAATTTTCTTGTATGCTTGGGGTAGTACTATTTTGGAATTACCAAAGTCAGCAACTCTTCCGATAATAGGATTCTTGGGAATAATGTTTGCGGCAATGGCCTTTGCCTTATACCAATCAGGGAGACGTAACATATGGTAATTATTTATACAAATGAGAATTACAGGAGTAGGAGAAAAGATTGCTAAAGGATCTAGTGACACCAGAAAATGCAAATGTTTTTGTTGGAAAATTAGGTGACATTTTAGAAAGAGCAATCGACAAACCATTGGGATATGCCATCAATTGGGGTAGAATTTGGTCACTCTGGCCTGTTCACATTGAAACAGCTTGTTGCAGTGTGGAATTTGGAGCAGCATCAAGTCCACGATATGATGTCGAAAGATTCGGTATCATTGAAGCCTTTGGCTCACTCCGACAGTGTGATCTAGTTGTAGTTCAAGGAACAATCACAAGAAAAATGGCACCACGTCTTCGTTTAGTTTACGATCAAATGCCAGAACCAAAATATGTTATCGCAATGGGTGCATGTGCAATTACTGGAGGTTTGTATTTTGATTCATACAATGTTCTTCCAGGAATTGATGGTGTTATACCCGTAGATGTCTATGTTCCAGGTTGTCCGCCTAGACCTGAAACTCTAATTCAAGGTTGTATATTGTTACAAGAAAAAATCAAGAGGATGAAGGCTAGGAAGTTTGTATAATGAGTGAAGAAAAAAAAGAATCAGCTGGAACTAAAACTGAGGAAAAACCTACTCCAAAACCCACACCTGCAGCCAAAAAACCTGCTCCTACAGAAAAAGAAATTGAACTACCCGCATTTGAAAAAGAAATCGCAGACAAAATTGTTGGAAAATTTGGTGAAAAAACCCAAGTAGCATTTGTCAAACCCGATAGAATCAGAATTAATGTTAGTAAAGAAGATGTACATGATGTAGCAGAGTTTATTCGTGACGACCTAAATTTTGATCATGCTGAATCTGTTACAGGCGTAGATTTTCCAAAAGATAAAGAAATCGAGGTAGTTTATCACTTGGGCTCTTATTCTGATTCTTCACTTGCAAGACAAATTCTGGTATTGGCTACAAGAGCCCCGAGAGAAGAAAATCCAATTCCAGGAAATGATGCAACAAGACTTCCAAGTCTTAGAGATATATTCTATAGCGTAGAATTTCACGAGAGAGAAGTTTTTGAAATGTTAGGAGTTTACTTTGAAGGTCATCCAGATAACAGACGATTACTTTTACCAGAAGATTGGGCAGATTTACCACCACTGAGAAAGGACTTTGCAATAAAGGGAAGATAGAGAAATGACAGCAGAATTGCCACCAGGATTAGCACTTCAAAAAGTAGACGAGAGAATTATGACTCTCAATGTTGGACCTCAACATCCTGGTTCAGGTCATATGAGAATTGTTGTACAAATTGATGGTGACTTTATTGTTGCATGTGATCCTGATCCTGGTTATGTTCATCGTGGAGAAGAAAAGATGGCAGAATATAGAAATTATATCTTAAACATTCCCCACTTAGAAAGACCAGTAATTCATGATTCTTGTAATGTTTTGTATCCTTATGTCTTGGGAGTTGAAGAACTTCTTGGCATCGAAGTTCCAGAACGGGCAAAGTACATTCGAGTTATTGCATCTGAGCTAAACAGGTGTATATACATAATGTACTGGCTTGCAATCTATGGAATCTTTTTGGGACACTCTACAATGTTTATGTGGCCTGCAGGTGATCGTGAATTTCTAATTGACTTGATGGAAAAAATGTCCGGTGCTAGAGTAACTCATGCACACTTTGTCCCAGGTGGTGTTAGAAATGACTTACCTCCAAACTTTGAAGATGTTTGTCTAAGACAAGTAAATTACTTTGAAAAACGTATCAAAGAATATGGGGCAGTATTTTATGATAATCCAATTTTAATTTCTAGAACTGAAAAAACTGGTATCTTGTCAAGACAAGATGCAATAAGACTTGGAACTACTGGTTCTGTTCTTCGTGCAAGCGGAGTTGATTATGACTTACGAAAAAAAGAACCATATGATGTTTATGATGAACTAGATTTCCAAACTCATGTTCTCAAAGAAGGTGATTCGTATGCAAGATCTAAAGTTCCATGGCTTGATATGATGGAAAGCTGCAGAATTATCAGACATGCTCTTGAAAAAATGCCAAAGTCTGGATCTGTAAGAGTAAAACTAAAGCCAAATCCAAAGGGTGGAGATGATTCAGTCTACAAACGTGTAGAGTCTGGAAGGGGTTCTCTTGGATGCTATATTGTTTCTGATAAAAAACCAGAGCCTTACAGATTAAAGCTAAGTGTAGGTTCATTTAGAAACTTACTTGCAATGCCTTATCTTCTTAAAGGAGAAAAACTTGGTAACATGCCATCCGTTTATTGGAGTCTCAACTATTGGCCAGTGGAGGCAGATCGATAAATGTCAGTTATTGCACCAAAATTCAAACTTAGTGAATTTATAAAATCTATTTTAGATAACCTATTTTGGTTTCTTCTAATCTTTGCACTAATTGGACTACCACTGGTTCAAATTGTTCTATTTTACATTGAAATGCCAGTAATTGATGGCGAATTACTTACGCCATTTCTTGCATTAACTTGGCTTGCTGATCCTTCAAGATTACTCCCAATTCTAAAGGCATTCATGGTAACTGATTTGTTTAAAATTGCAGCATTTCCTGGATTTGGGTTTGCTGCATTGATAGCTGCAGGTACCATTTTTGTTGAGAGAAAGATGTTGGCTAAACTCCAACTTCGAGTTGGTCCCTTCTATTGTGGTAAGGTTGAAGGAATATTACAATTGATGGGAGATGGTCTAAAATTAATCTCCAAGGAAATTATTATTCCTGCTAAAGCTGATAAATTAATTTTCTGGACAGCCCCCGTAGTTTTTGTCGGAGCTGCTGCTGCATTTATTGCATTAATTCCAGTAGCTCCTGGTTGGGTAGTTGCAGATATAGATGTAGGATTGTTGGCAGTTTTTGCAGTAATTGGATTTTTCCCAATCATTACAATTCTTTCTGCATGGTCTGCAAATAGCAAATTCCCGTTCATTGGAGGAATTAGAGCATTACACCAAATGATATCATTTGAAATTCCTCTAATCTTGTCACTTCTTGGTGTGGTAATTCTTACAGGAACACTAAATCTTTCTGAGATTGCTGCAAGTCAGTCAAATTTCCCTTGGATTATATTTTTACCAGTAGGTGCAATTGTATTTTTTATTACTATACTAGCTGAACTAGAAAGAATTCCCTTTGATCTGCCAGAGGCAGAAAGTGAGATTGTGGCAGGTTGGTTGACAGAATTCTCTGGAATGATGTATGGTCTTGTCCAGTTGGGAACTTATCTCAAACTATATGCATTTGCAGCACTGTTTGTTGTGTTATTTTTGGGTGGATGGAACGGTCCTATGATCTGGCCACCTTTCCCAGAGGAGATTATTACTGAAGGAATTGAGGCAGGACCAATCACAGTAACCATTCCAGGCTTACCGCTATTCTCACAAGAGACACTTAATGGAATTGCTTGGTTTGTAATCAAAACGGTAGGAGTCATCTTCTTCATACTATTGCCAAGAGGTGTATTTCCAAGAATTAGAATTGATATGTTGTTAAGTCTTGGTTGGTACAAACTAATTGGTTTAACATTCGTTAACATCTTTATAGCACTAGGCTTGCTTTACGCTGGAGTCTTGGGACCTGGAGGAATGTTGTAATGGGAACAGCTACAGGAATAATCAAAGCTCTAAATTCTGGAATCAAACATATTGCACTCAGAAGATTTACCTTAAGATATCCTGAAGAGAAACTAAAATTTGTTGGAGATGGTTACCAATTTGATCCCTCTACAGGTGTTGGAATTGCAGGTCTTAAAGGCCGTCATATGCTTTTTCATGATCACTGTACAGGATGTCAACTTTGCTCAATTGCCTGCGAAGGTGTAGCAGAAGCAATTGCAATGGTCAAAGTACCTGATCAACAGACTCAGAACAAAAAATCAATTATGCCACAAATCGATTACGGTAAATGTGTTTTTTGTGGACTATGTGTTGACGCTTGTCCATTTTATGCATTATACATGACAAATGACTATGAATTATCTTCATTTAGTAAAGAAGGATTAATTTACACTCCAGCCCAGCTTGCAGTAAAACCATATGTATCTCAAGACTCTGAAATCAAAATAACTGATAGAGGTGCAACACATGGCTGATGCTGTTTTTCTTGCCCTATCTGTTCTTACAATAGGTTCTGCAATTGCAGCACTTGAATTACGTTCTTTGATTTATGGTTCTATTGCATTAATGGGAACACTTGGCGGTGTTGCAGGATTCTTCTTACTGCTAGATTCACCATTTGTCGCAATGTTCCAACTAGCAGTTTATGTGGGTTCTATTGCAGTTTTGATTTTGTTTACAGTTATGCTTGTAAAAAGAGAGCTTATCTTCAAGAAAGTTGAGGATAAGAGAAGAAAGTTTGCAGGTATTGCATTGATGTTAGTAGTAATGGTTGGACTTGGTGCAGTAATTCTGGATTCTGGTATCAAAACCATTACCACTAATGAGCCAGCAGTAGACTTTAGAGACATTGGTGCAGACTTTCTAACATATTATTGGCCAGCTTTGATTTTGATGGCATTAATCTTGGCAGGTTCAGTTACAGGTGCACTAGTTTTAGCAAGAAGGGAGGATGTAGAAAATGAGCAACGAACTGATTGAATTTGTAATTGTCTCTATTGCCCTTCTAGGAATAGGAATTTATGGTCTTTCAGTAAAAAGAAACGCTATTCGAATGTTGTTTGCAGTAGAAATTGTAATCAATGCTGCAAACCTCAACATGGTTGCCTTTGGACGATTCTTACCGCATAGTGGTGGTCAAACATTGGCCTTATTCTCAATTGCAATTGCAGCAGCAGAGGTTGCTGTAGGCTTGTCATTGATAATCGTAGCCTATCGTATGTATCAGAATATCGATATCGCAGACTATAGGAGCTTGAAAGGATAATGGAATATGCATTATTGCAGGCAGTTTTCTTGCCTTTACTCTTATCTCCAATCGCCTACATTATTGGTAGAAAAGCAGGACCCAATCCCGCAATGTGGTTTACATTTGCAATTTTACTCTATACTACAATAATTATTATTCAAGCAGCAATGAATGGTACTACAGAGGAGCACTATCCATGGACTGAGCAGTTTGGAGAGTTTGGTTTCTTAATGGATGGTCTTGCCTCACCATTTGCAATAATGATTTATGTCTTGTGTACAATCTTGGCACTTTACTCAAAGCCATACATGATTCACAAATTCCATGAACAATATGAGGAAGAACAAAACGAAATCAAAGCAACTACAGGTCAATCAACCATTATTGAATCATCATCACTCTCAAATTATGTAAATGCAAAATCTGGACTCTACTTTGCACTATATCTTGTCTTTGCAATGGGAATGCTTGGAACCGTACTTGCTACAAACCTGATTGAATTTTATATATTCTTTGAAGTAATGCTCATTCCAGGTTTCTTTTTAGTTGCATTATGGGGCGATGGTCCTAGAAGAAAAATTGGCCTTATGTTCTTATTCTGGACACATGCTGGCGCAGTGGTTTTACTATTAGGTTTCTTGATGATTGGCCTAACAGTAGGTAGCTTTGACTTCGCTGATATTCAAGAATCAGAAATCCCACAAGATATAGTTCTAGTTTCTGCTATTGCAATTGCTATAGGTCTTGGAGTAAAACTAGCAGTCTTTATGTTCCATGTTTGGCTTCCGTGGGTTCATGGTTCCGCACCGACACCAATCAGTGCCCTTTTGTCACCTGCAATGATCGGAATTGGCGCATATGGTATTTTCAGATTAATTGTAGAATTTTTACCTGCAACATTTGCAGATCTATCTATTTGGTTCCACATTTGGGGTCTAGTTACCATGCTTTATGGTGGTGCTATGGCATTAATGCAAGACGATATCAAACGATTATTGGCATATTCCAGTATAAGTCAGATGGGCTACCTTCTATTTGGTATAGGCTCTATGTCTGCTCTTGGATTGGCAGGTGCAGAAATGATGTATGTTACTCACGCTTTAGGAAAAGGCATTCTCTTCATGATGGCAGGAATTTTAATTGTAAAAGTAGGTACAAGAAGTATTTCAAAACTTGGAGGTCTTGCAGGCAAGATGCCTATTACTGCAGTCTGTGCGGTAATTGGTGCCCTTACAATAATGGGTGTCCCACCAACAAGTGGATTTATGGGTGAATGGATTCTCTTTTTTGGAGCATTAGAAACTGCAATCGAAGAAGGCTCAACTGTCAGAGCCGTAACATTTGGACTTGGACTGGTTGCAACCGCACTTACCATGTCTTACATGCTATGGATGCTAAAACGTATCTTCTTTGGAAAAACGCCAGAACATCTAGAGAATGTAAAGGAAGGAAGTTGGTACATGACAGCACCAATGATGGTTCTTGCAGGCTTTACCATAGTACTGGGAATTTATCCAGATATTTTCTTGGAACAAATAATTCCATACATGAATGGAGTGTTAGGAGTATAGTATATGGCCACAGAATCTGTTGGATTGCCATTTGAAGTTGGTGCAGCAAGTGCTTGGTTAGTTTGGATACTTCCATTCATTGCAGCACTAATTATTCCAGGAATAGGAAAAGCATCAAAAAACGCAACTGGATATGTTGCAGTTGGATTTGCACTAATGAGTGCACTTTCTGCAGCATCACTGTTGCCAATGGCATTAGAGGCTCATGAAATTCATGATCAAGTTATGTGGATCGAAGCAATTGGTTTGAAGGGAGGGGTGTTAGCTGATCCGCTTTCAGTTATTATGGCAAATGTAGTTGGGTGGATTTCATTTCTCATTATGATATACAGTACTGGCTACATGAAAGGCGACAAGGACATTACAAGGTTTTGGTTCTGGATGATGTTCTTTATTGGTTCAATGCAATTAATTGTATTATCTGATAACTTACTCCAAGTATTCTTTGGTTGGGAAGGAGTAGGTCTTGCTTCATATGCATTGATCAGCTTTTGGTACCGTGACAAAAAGAAAGACCATGTTGGTACAGAGGGACGCACTGTTCTAGGTTTACTAGACTATTATGCACCAACCCATGCTGGTATGAAGGCCTTCATCATGACCAAAGTTGGTGATGTAATGATGATTGCTGGCATGCTTTTGATTTTCTTGTTTGCAGGAACTTTTGGATTTAAAGAATTGATGGGTGATACTGGATGGGCAACAGCTATGTCGGCTCAGGGATTATTGGTACCTGCATTTGTTTTGTTATTCGGTGGTGCCATTGGAAAATCTGCCCAGTTCCCACTCAACGAATGGTTACTTGAGGCAATGACTGGTCCAACAGCAGTTTCTGCATTAATTCACGCAGCAACCATGGTCAAAGCCGGTGTATTTCTTGTTGCAAGAATCGGTCCACTTGTATTTGCATTAGCAGCTGCAGGAATTCTAGCAGATCAGTTCTTTGAGATTGTGGCTTGGGTTGGCGCAATTACTGCACTACTTCTTGCAACACAAGGTATGGTTAACCCTGAAATCAAGAAAGTTCTTGCATATTCTACGGGTTCTCAAATTGGTTACATGATGATGGCATTAGGTGTTGCAGGTTTATCAGAACAATATGTCGATGGATACACCGCAGGATTCTTCCACTTAATTTCTCATGCAATGTTCAAAGCATCTCTCTTCATGGCAGCAGGATCACTGTTACACATTGTTGGTTCTAGATTTATGACAGACATGGGTGGCCTACGAAAGCACATGAAAAAGACATATGCATTCATGTGGGCTGCAGGCCTTGGCTTGATGGGAGCACCATTTATTACAACAGGTTTCTGGAGCAAGGATGCAATCTTTGCAACAGTTTATGAATCTGGAAGTGAATGGGCATTACCACTTTATTCAATCGCTGTTTTGACTGCAGTAATTACAACATTCTATACTACAAGAATGATGGGAATGGTGTTCTTTGGTAAGAAGAGCAGACATATTGAGAAGATGGAAGAAGAGGGACATCACATTCATGAAGCATCATTATCAATGTGGGTTCCCTATGGTATTCTTGCAGTTCTAACCATTGGAATAGGATTAATAGGATTTTCCGCAGAGAGTGGACTTCATCATTTGTTTACTGAATACCTTGATCATTCCTTTGGTATTCATACTGTTCATCATGAATCAGGAGAATCATTCCTCCCACCACCACTGGATGCACTTAATCCAGTTGCACTAGGATCTTCCTTAGTAGCATTTTCAATAGGAATTGGATTAGGATATATCTTCTATGTTGGCAGATGGGTTGATCCTGTCAAGTTTGTTAATTCCAATATTTTCTTTTATGCAATTCACAAAGTTATTCTAAGCAGATGGTATCTTAATGCAATAATCTACTGGTGCTTTGTAGTAGCACCATTATGGATTGCAAGAGGCTTATTCCGATACTTTGAGAAGACTGCAATTGATTACGGAATGAACGATGGATTCCAAAAGGCAGTTGGTTGGGGAGCCAGAGTAGTACAAGGAACACAAACTGGTGTGGCACAGTCATACCTATTCGTATTTGGAGCAGGACTGTTATTCGTGGTCCTGATATTACTGATATAGGAGGATGATGAGATGTTGGAAATTAGCTCAACCCCACTAGTCATAGTTGCAATCCTTGGTGTGATTGGAGTCATATTACCAATTATTAGTATTGCAAGAAAAGAAAAGGGTTCTAACTCATTTTATGCAGTAATTGCATTTGCAGCTTTAATAGTTTCTATTGGATACGTCGCATACCAATTAACAACTGAGCATATTTTACCTTCAGCATTATTCTCTGAAGATGTACTAGTCGATGACACCTTTGGAGGATTCTTTGCAATAGCAATGTTGATTGTTGCAATATTCACAACGGTTGGTTCCTTTAATTATATGCGAAAGCAAAATCATCCTGCTGTATACTATTCGCTGATTCTACTTTCAACAATCGGAATGGTGCTTGTTGCATATTCCACTGACCTTGTAATGTTGTTTGTTGCCTGGGAGTTGATGAGTATTCCAACGTATGTACTTGCTGGATTTATGAAAAAGAATCCAAGCTCAAATGAAGCAGCATTAAAGTACTTCTTGTTTGGAGCATTATCTTCTGCGATAATTGTTTATGGCATTTCATTATCATATGGATTAACTGGCTCTACTAATATCGGTGAGGTAATTCAAGGATATTCCACACTTGATCCATCTTTGCTTCCAATTGCATTACTATCAGTTGGAATGTTTATTGCAGGTTTTGGATTCAAGATGGGATTGGTTCCATTCCATATGTGGCTACCAGATACATATGAAGGAGCCCCATCTCCTATCACTACCCTCCTTGCAGCCGGTACAAAGAAAGCAGGATTTGCAGCAGCAATTAGAATAATCGTCCTAGGAATGGTTGCACTAAATCTAGACTGGACTCTAGCGTTAGGAATCATTGCCATAATGACAATGACAATTGGTAATATAGCAGCAATCATGCAAAAGAATCTATCAAGAATGCTTGCCTACTCTAGTATTGGGCATGCCGGATACATTTTGATTGGCCTTGCTGTTGCACCTTTCTCTACTATGGGAATACAGGGATCAATGTATCATGTTCTCAATCACGCCGTAATGAAAGGCGCTGCATTCATTGCAGTAGGTGGTATTGTTACAACTTTGGCTGTAACTAACCTTGACAAACTAAAAGGATTAGGAAGAAGAATGCCAATCACTTCACTTGGATTAGTAATCTCACTTTTGGCACTTGCAGGTGTTCCTCCACTTAATGGATTCTGGAGTAAACTTATGCTCTTTGGTGGTGCATTAGATGCTAGCTCTGCTTTATCATGGGCACCATGGCTTGCAATTGCAGGAGTTCTTAACAGTGCTTTATCATTAGCTTACTATGGTTGGATTATGAGAAAAATGTATTTTGAAGGAGAAACTGAAAAAAGAGTTTCAGAACCAAAATCAGTAATTGCAGTAATGGTATTCTCAATAATATTTATGGTTGCACTAGGTGTATATCCAGACCCAATTATTAAATTCGTTGAAATGGCTTCACCAACAATTAGTTTAGGCGTTATGCCTTAAAGTTTGTAAATTTAATCAGATTTTCTAGATTTATTTTGGATTCAGTGTCTGGAATTTTTCTTAATGCTGCTCTTGCTTTCTCTGAGTATTCTTTTAAAAGATCTTCCATCTTGTTAAAAACATCTCGCGGATCAGAACTCTTCTTTATTAGAAAATTAAACAACTTGTCTTCATTTTTCCAGTCAAGCAAATCATCTCTAATTTGATAAGCAATTCCAATATTTCTACCATATTCTGTTAGAGCTTCAATTTGCTCTTCTGTGCCATTTGCAATAATTGCACCAATCCTTGCTGCAACCTCAAAAGCAGTTGCAGTTTTATATTCAATTACTTTGAGATAATCATCAAAAGTTACATCTTCACTTGACTCCAGCCTGCCTTCAATCATCTCTCCTTCACTCATTAACATGGCAGTTGTTGCCAAGTCTTTTGTAATTCTAGCATTATTTAGTCTTGATGAAATTGCAAGAATTAGCCCTAAAACAAAATCTCCTGTTAGTATGCTAGTATTGTACCCATATTTTATGTGAAATGGATCTTTTTGTCTTCGCATTGTCTCATTATCAATAATGTCATCATGGATAATTGACTCCATATGCAAAAATTCTATTGCGCATGATGCTGCTAATGTATTTTCATCTATCTTTCCAACACTTTCTGCTGCAAGAACTAAAATTATTGGTCTGATCCTTTTTCCTCCATCCAAGGAATACTTTACTGGCTCAATAAACTCTGATTCTGAATATAATGATAATTCCTTATCTAATGCCTGATCAATTTGCCTAATGTAATTTCCATAGGTTTCAAGTAAAGGATTAATCTCTATATTTTTCCTGTCCAAGATAGCCTATTCAAAAAACTTTGTTATTAGTAATTAAATCTTGGTGCTCCAGCCGGGATTTTCATCGTTAGATTTTGAACCCGGGATCACTGCCTTGAAAGGGCAGTATGCTTGACCGGTCTACACCACTGGAACCCAATCAAATTCTATATTTTGTCCATAAAATCTTTTGTAAACCACAAAGATTTTTTATTGGCTGATAAGGAGTTGTGACATGAATCTAATAAAACAAATTGATCAAATGATAGAAGAAAGAAGTTTACTCAAACACCCTTTTTACGAAATGTGGTCTGATGGAAAATTAACTCTTGAATCTTTAATTGGATATTCAAAAGAATATTTTCAGCTTGTTAAAGCAGTTCCTGAATTTATGACTCCTATAATTGAAAAAGCACCAGATTCAGAAATCAACGAATTAGTATCAAACAAAAAAGAAGAATCTGATCATATTCAACCCTGGATAAAATTTGCTGGTTCACTTGGAGTGTCAGAAGATGAGTTATTGCAATATGAGGGTCTTTCAAAAACACAACAAGCAGTATCTAACTTGTCAGAATTAATGAATACATATGAAGGTGGTTCCTGCGCAATGTATGCATTTGAAAAAGAAATTCCTAAAATTAGTCAAACAAAACTAGAAGGACTAGCTAAATTTTATGGCATTTCAAGTGAAGATGCTACAGAATATTTCAAACTTCATACAGAAGCAGACATTAGACATGCTGCAGCATGGAGACACATTCTAGAGAATACATCTACTGATAAAAACAACTTAATTAAAATTGCAGATAAATCCATTTCTGCACAAAACTTGTTGCTTGATAGTTGTTATGAAGCATACTGTTAAGCTCACAACATTTTATAGCCCAGAAAAATTTTATCTGCTTAGGGCCCATAACTCAGCTTGGTAGAGTAACCGGCTCATAACCGGTGAGCCAAGGGATCGAAGCCCTTTGGGCCCATATCATTCCCATTAGTTTTAAAATGAGCAAAGCCAAAATTCACTGGCTGCAATGAAGAATCAGAGTTATATCTGAAAGATGATGTGAAGGCATTTGTCTGAGCTGCCTAAATTAATTTCCTATTTGGTTTTTCACTTTTTGTAATACTTTATCATCAACAAGATTCTGATCATAAAGTGCTTGAGTGATTTGTATTACATTTGAAATAGAGTGTAGATTTACTCCTTGTTCTTTAAGAGCTTTATCTGCACCTTCCATTCTGTTTACAATTACATATGCATCTTTAACATTGATTTTTGCTTCTTTAAGGGATTTTATTGCATTTAAAACCGAACCCCCAGTCGTTGCCACATCATCTATCATAAGCACTTTCATTCCTTCCTGGATTTTACCCTCTACTGACTTTGATGTACCATAATCTTTTGGTTTACTCCTAACATAGATTAGTGGTTTTATTGTCTCAATTGCAAGTGCTGAAGCTATAACTAAACCTCCTGTAGGAACAGATACTATCGAATCAAAATTGTCTAATCCTATTCTTTCTGTAATATCATTTTGAAGAAACTTGATCATTGTTCTAAATTCGTGGGGAAAGCTAGGAACTAGCCTTAAATCAACATAGTATGAGCTTTTTTTGCCACTTGCCAGAGTAAAATCTCCAAATTTAATAATTTTATTTTGATGCAAAAACATTGCAAACTCTTTCACAAATTCCATATCAAAATTAACTACACTGGATTTATTTTGGTTTGTATTGACTATGAATCATGCCTGAAATTTGGTTAAATTATGGTATTACTGAGGTTGTTTTGGACATAAAAGCAGAGAATCTGGACCAGAAAATTGATTCTGATAGTAAAACTCTTGAAGATGATAAGATCAATGAGAAGATTAATTCTATTGATTTTAACAAACAAATGGAATTGGTTGTTTTACACAATTCAAAATCTGTTCAAAAAATCATTTCATCTTTATTTACAATATGTGAACAAAAATCAAAACCATTTCCAAAGATTTTTGCAGAGAAAAAAATCATAAATTTGATAAAGGGCGGTTTACCCGAAGGTAGTTCTATCAATGAATTTGATAATGCAAACCTTTCAAATTCTAATTTGGTCTTTTTGGGCGAAGTTGAATTTGATGGTCTTTTCGGCTATGAAACAATTGCTACACGTCTTATCAAAAAATTTGGTCAGGATTATATGCTATCAGCATATGCCAATAGAAAAGAAAACCTTCCTTCACCAGGACAACCAACTAAAAGTTTTGATGAAGCAAAAAAATTTGTAGACAATTTTGAAATTCAAGGAATAGAAATTATTGCAAATTCAAAGGGTATTGTTGATTTTACAATTGGCCATCCATCACAAACAGCTATTGTTACAAAAACTCTAGAATCATTTGGAATCAAAGATGTTGGAGAGCACAAATCAATGATAATTAGCACAGGAAAGGATGCAAGCAATGATAATCTGGGAAAGTCTCTTTCTTCTCTCTGGAATTGTGCTGGAGCAATTAAAAAAGAGGGCCTTGCTGTTCTTGTTGCAGAATGCAAGGCAGGGTTGGGTTCAGAGGCAATTCAACAATACATTGAAGGTAGATTAAGTATTGAACAATTAAGAAACCCTACAAAATATGTTAGTGGCATGGAAGATTTGTTGTTCTTGTCAGAAATTCAAAAGAAATTTCAAATTGGATTAATTTCAATTCTTCCAGAATTTTATGCAAAAAAATTAAACATCATTTCTCTTTCTGGCATAAAACATGCTATGGACTATATTCTAAAAACACAAGGTCTAAAACAAAAAGTTGCTGTTGTGACTGATGGTGGACGATTGTTATTGAGGTAAAAAGTTAGATGGTAGTGGTGCACATAAAAATGCAAGTATTATAATTCCAATATATACTATTTTCCGATTTTTTGATAATGGTGATACGTCATCTAGAGGGTTTGCACTTGGATTTCTTGTACTTAATACTAGAATCAACATTGCCATTAACCAATAACCTAGCAGAACTAGAATCGCCATACTTCCAAAAGTTGCATATCTATGTAATTTCGGACCAAGAAGTGTTCTTGCCATATGACCACCATCAAGTTGCCATGCTGGAAGTAAATTAAGAAATGTAATTAAAAATCCAATCCATGCTGCAAATAAAACAGGAGTCATTATCACCTCATGACCTTCCTCACCTTTTCCAAACATAGCTAAACTTGCAGTCATAAGAAGTGGTTCTCCTTGATTCCATTCAATCAACCTTGATTCTGCAAACAAGCCTCTTGCAACATCTTCTTCTAAAATTGGAGCAGTATATGCCCCATAAATTGAAACAATAATAGCAATAACAAGACCCGCAATTGGTCCAGCGATAGCTACATCAAATAAAATTTCTCGATTAATTGTCAAACCTCTTGATTGTATAAATGCCCCAAATGTGGGAATCCCAATTACTGGTAAACCTGGAATAAAATATGGCCATGTGGTTTTTAATCTGTGAATTCTTGCTGCAATAATATGACCAAGCTCATGAATTCCTAAAATACCCAATAAAGATAGAGTATAGATTCCTGCCATCTCTAATGGATCCCCAATATTGATGATGGAATTGGTGCCTGCTGTTCTGTAATATCCATCAATCATTACAAATGTAATTACTATTCCAAAGAGAATTCTTGGTGTCCATGCAGTACTTAGCCATTTTCTTTGTTTTTTTGGAGCAAATCTCTGAATAATAAGATATTTTTCATTATTCAATAATTCAAGCTTGCAAACATAATTCATTGATTCTAACTCACGAGCGAGATGTTCAAATTTTCCTTTAAAATCCAAATCTTCAATTCGAAATTCTAAAGAATACAAACCTTTGTTGAATTGAGTAACCTCAAACAACGAATTTACCAGAGAAATAACTTCTTCTTGATAGGGATCACTCATTCTAATTTAACCCTGTTGTTTCCATTAAATGGTTTTGTGGTTGATTTTATATTTCAGGATTAATGTCCAATAAAACCAGATAAAAAGGAACCATACAATCTTAAATGAATAAACAATA
Source organism: Nitrosarchaeum sp. (assembly GCA_965223865.1). Classification (GTDB taxonomy): domain Archaea; phylum Thermoproteota; class Nitrososphaeria; order Nitrososphaerales; family Nitrosopumilaceae; genus HKST03. The sequence continues at coordinate 63,382 of OZ245020.1, read as the reverse complement.
TCTCTCAAAAAGTAAATTTGCTAATAGAGTTAAGCAGCTAAATAAAACAACAATTGAAAATAATTTGAATTTTATGGTTTTTCTTTAACACTCTTAAGTTAAGGTGATACCTAATGGTTATTGTCTGAGGAACTTCCCTTTGATCAAATAAATTTTTTTGCAGAAAAAGTATACATTCATCATTGGCCTCCTGAAACTCCAAAATGGAGTTTATCTAGAAAAGAAAAGATTGAAGATGATGTCAACAAAAACAAAGAAAAAAAGGAGATTACAGTTAAAAACAAAACCGTAAAAATAGATAATTATGTATTTGATTCAATAAAAAAAGTTGGACTTACTATTCCACAATTTAAGAGACAGAGTACTATGATTTTTGAAGGTCATTGTGAAGAATTTGATGCACATGTCCACGTTACAACAAAATCTGAAAACTATCTTGAAATTTTTAATCAATTAATGAAATGGAGGGACAAATATTTTCCTGATACTCCATTTTCTTAGGATCTAAAAATTAAATATTGAGATGAGTCTATACTATCCATGCAAGTGATTTTGAGACAGCTTGGTGATTGTGTCCTTCGCAGAGCGGAACCGAGCGATCTTATTTCAGTCATGGAGATAAATTTGAAAACACTTCCTGAACACTACTCTGATTATTTCTATGAAAGTCTACTTGCAGAAATCCCAGAAGCATTTCTTGTTGCAGAAATTGGAGGAAAGCATGTTGGCTATATTATGTGCAAAACCGAATATGGATTTTCAAATTTTAAAAAATTAGGTTTTGTAAAAAAAGGCCATGTAGTTTCAGTCGCAGTTCTTGATGAATATAGAAAAAAAGGAATTGGAAAAGCACTTGTTGAAGAATCAATTAATGGAGTCAGAATAAAGAAATGTGATGAGTTCTACTTGGAAGTTCGCTGCTCAAATATCGATGCTGTAAGATTATATGAAAAACTTGGTTTTGTAATAAGACAACAACTTAATGCATACTATCGTGATGGCGAGGATGCATATTTGATGGCAATAGAATTGAATTAGTTCAAACTAATAAATAACTCACGAAAAACCTTCCCGCCATGGACAAGCGTAAAGGAATGGGCATTACCATTTTTGTTCTTTGTATTGGTGGATTCTTCCTTTATGCATACTTGTTAATGTTATCAGAATGGAGCCCAATTGTTTTACAGCTATCGATTTTGATGATTACTGGGGGAATATTAGGTGTTATTGCGTGGATAGGATATGTAATGGCAACAACAAAACCATCTCCTGCCTCAATTTCTTCCGATGACTGATTTACTTTGTTATCTTTACATCTACAACTGTTTGATAATATCGTGGTCCCACAGGTCTTACGATTTTAGATCCTAACACCTCAGACTTTACAGGCGTCATTTTCAAATAATGTTTTTCTGAGAGTTTTCCTGATTCAGATTTTTTGTCTGCATGAACATGAGAATAATAATGAATTATTCCACCATCTTTTGTAGTATTAATTGCATATTGCAAAAATTCATCGGATCTTTCAGGAAGTAACATCAGTGTCCTGTCTGATTGATTTTCTAATCGTTCTTTTATTATATCTGAAGCATCTCCATTTATTGAAATAACTTTTCCTTGCAACTTGTTAGATGATATGTTTTTTTCACAAAGTTTTGATGCAATGGGATTGATATCAATACTGTAAACTGTACATTTTTTTTTCTTTGCAGCCATTATGGAAAACATTCCAACTCCTGCAAACATATTAACCACTATCTCTCCATCCTTCACCAAGTTTGCAATTCTTTCTCTTTCTGTAGATAATCTTGGAGAAAAAAAGGCGTTTTTCACATCTACTCTAAATTTACAACCAAATTCTTTGTATTCAGTTTCTGTATTATCTTCTCCTGCTAGAATCTCTAAATTTCTTGTACGAAAATTCCCTTCTACGGCAGATGCCTGATAAAACACACTCTTTGCTATTTTTACTTCTTTTAGGAGTGTTTCTCCAATGAGTTTTTTCTTTGGTAATAATGAATCAGGGATTCTAACAATAATTATATCTCCAATCTGATCAAAGGCAGAAATTAATTCCTCACTTTCCTTTGATGAGAGAATGCTTTCCAATGACTTTTTTAACATTCGAGTCAATTCTTGTAATAGAAATTTCCAGAACTCTTTTGTTCTTTATCTAATCTACTTTCTAACTTATTTACTCGTGGTCTGAGACTCTTTTCATCTCTCCTAAATGACATATCAAGTGATTTGAGAAATCTATTCATAGCATCTCCTTTGTTCATTGGAGAAGTGGCATGACCCGTTTTTCCAGATTCTCCTTCAAAAATTACTATTGAATCAGAAATCAGATCCATTAATTGCAAATCATGATCAATAATTATTGCTGATTTTCCAAATGATCTAACAAATTTCTGTAGAAATTTTGCTATTGCAATTCTATCTTCTACATCTAAGAAGGCAGATGGTTCATCTAATGCATATAGATCTACTTTCTGCAAGAGACACGATGCTACTGCAACTTTTTGAAGTTCTCCTCCAGAAAGATTTTTGACAGATTTGCTGTACAACTTTTTAATTTTTAATGGATCCAAGATTTGCTCTTCTTCTTGACTTCCTTCTACCGGACCTCCATTTGCTTTGTTAAGTAATACCACAACTTCTAAATCCAAATCGTTTTGAAGATACTGCGGCTTGTATGCAATTTTTATTTTCTTATCCACTGTACCAGAATCTGGTTTTTCTACTCCTGCAATAATTTTCATCATAGTAGTTTTACCAAGTGCATTTGCACCCATAATTCCTAAAATTTCGCCTTTTCTTACTAAACCAGGTTCGATTGTTACAGAAAATGATGGATAGTTTTTCTCCAATCTTGGATATGCAATAACCTCACTACCTTCTTGAAATTGATCTGTAGAAGACGATGAAACATCAAATGAGAACTTTTTGTCTCTAAATCTCACATTTTCATTTGGAAGATACCCATCAAGAAATACATTGATTCCAACTTTGGTTGATAAAATATTTGAAACAATCCCATAAGCAGCTGGTTCTCCGTATAATACTTCTATATAATCACTTAGAAAATCTAGTAAGGTGAGGTCATGTTCGACTACCATTACACTTTTTCCAATTTTGGCTAATCCTTGAATTACTCTGGCAACTCCTGTCCGTTGAAAAACATCATTATATGAAGAGGGTTCATCAAAAAAATAAAATTCGGTATCTTTTGATGCTGCTACTGCAACTGCTATTCTTTGTAATTCTCCACCGCTTAGCTCTTTTAGACTTTGATCAACTGAATTTTGTAAACCTAATTCTTTGATTAGTTGACTTGATATTCCTCTTTCATCATATTTTTCAATCAATTCTTTTCCTGTTCCATTAAATGCCTGTGCAATTTGATACACTTGTTGTGGTTTAATTGAAGCACGTATTTGATCTTGCTTAATCTTTTCAAAATGTAATTTTAGTTCTGTTCCACTGTAATACTTTAGAATTTCATCCCATTCCGGTGGGTTTTCATAATTTCCAAGATTTGGTTTGAGATTTCCTGATAGAATATTTACAACTGTACTTTTTCCCATTCCATTTCTACCGAGGAGTCCTACCACCTCTCCTTTTTTAGGAGTGGGTAATTTGTAAAGTCTAAATGAGTTAGGACCATACTGATGTATCTTATCAGTAGCTATTTCACTAGCTAAATTAACAATAGTAATTGCCTCAAACGGGCAAACCTTGACACATATTCCACAACCATTACAAATATCTTCATCAATTTGGGCCTTTTTTGTCTCCTCATTAAGTACGATGCAATCTGCGCCAGATTTGTTTACTGGACAGTATTTTATGCATTCTAAGCCACATTTTTTGGGTTGACAAAGCTCTTTGTCTAGTACTGCAACCCTGTGTGTCATGTCGTATTTCGATTACTCCTTGCTTTATACCTCTTTTGAACTAATCTAAACTCTGGCGTTAGGTTAATAGATAAGAATCTAATAAAACATTTCAAGCCGGCCATAGCGTTAGGGTGCGACCCAATCCCTTTCCGAACTTGGAAGTCAAACCTAACGTCGCTGTTGTGCTACTAAGATGCGAGAGCTCTTGGGAAGCAACAGTGCTGGCATTTTCAATATTTAACTGACTAATCTTTTAATAACAACTCTGATGACTGCAATTTGATTTTAATGCCAAGCTGTACTGTTTGCGGAGAAATGTTCTCTGACGATATACGATTCCTTAACCATATGATGGAAAAGCATGGCTTTAGAAATCCAAACATTAACAAACCTGACAGAAACAGCAGGGGATACTAGTCTAACTCTTTTAGAATCTCTTTTAGAGTTTCAATCTCGTCTTTTAGAAAATCTGCAGTTGCAATAACACTTGTTTTTGCAGTCTCTGAAATATCATATTTCATCTCTTTTTCAATCAATTCTTTGAGTTGCTCTCTTTCCATAATTAGATCGTTTAATCGCATAACAGCATTCTCTACGGTCAAATTTCCTCTCCAATTTTATGTATGTGACCATCTGGATGAATACACTGATCACCCACATGTCTATAGTGAATGTAATCATGACCTGTATGATGTGCATCATTGCAATCACAAGCAGCCTCTTCAGACATGTATTGATAATTGATTTTTTGTATAATAATATAGAAATTAATTTTCAATATTGAGAATTAATTCTGAATCTGAACTAGATATGTTGAATGTAATTTAAGATCAATCTTACTCCAAATCCTGTTGCTCCTTTTGGATTGTATGGTTTTTCCTTTGTTGCAACTTGAGTCCAGGCAACACCTGCAATATCGATATGAATCCAAGGAGTATTATTTATAGCATTTCGAAGAAATGCCGCAGCTGTTATTGTTCCAGCAGCTCTGCCAATTCCAATGTTTTTCATGTCTGCCACATCTGATTTTATCATATCCATGTAGTCCTCATTAAGAGGAAGTTCCCAAAGTTCTTCTGTAGTTCTTCTTGATGCATCCAAAATTTTTTGTTTTAGTTTGTCGTTACTTGAAACCATTCCTGCTACATTGGTACCCAATGCAATAATACATGCTCCAGTTAATGTTGCAAAATCAATGATGGCCTTTGGTGAATAGTGTTTTTCTCCATAAGATAATGCATCAGCTAAAATTAACCTCCCTTCAGCATCTGTGTTTAAAATTTCTGCAGTTTTTCCATTGTACAGCTTTATGATATCGCCCGGTCTATAGGATTCACCTCCAGGCATATTTTCTACTGATGGTATTATTCCTACAACGTTTACGGGAAGTTTTAATTCAGAAACTGCTTTCATTATTCCCAAAATAGTACAACCTCCACACTTATCAAACTTCATTTCATCCATTTTTTCTCCAGGTTTTAGAGAAATTCCTCCAGTATCAAAAGTGACTGCCTTTCCAACTAGAACAATTGGTTTCTCTGTGGCTTTTCCTTTGTTATGTTCTAAAATTATCATCTTTGGTTCATTTTTACTTCCTTGTCCAACCGCAGTAATACCACCAAACCCCTTCTTTTTTAATTCCTTTTTAGAAATTACAATGCATTTCATTTTATTCTCCTTTGCCATTTCTCTAGCAAAATTTGCTAAAGTTGTTGGTGTGCATTCATTTGGAGGAAGATTTGCAATACTTTTTGTAAAAATCGAACCTTCCGATACAATCTCTGCTGTTTTAACTGCTTTAGTAATTTTATTTAATTTTGAAGATATAATTGAAAGATCCGGTGTTTTGTTTTCTTTTTCTGTTTTGAATTTTTCAAATTTGTAAAGGGACATTTTACATCCCTCAACTATCTGCGAAGCTGATGATATTGGATCTACTATGATGCTTGGTGGATGTATGATGGAAAATTCTGGTATTTTTAATTCTCTTGCCTTTTGAGCTATCTTGCCAGAAACATACCTGATGGTATCATTTGTGAATTTTTCTTCTTTTCCTAATCCTGCTAAAAGGATCCTTTGAGCTGGCAATTTTGTAGGAATAACTGAAATCTTTCCTAATTTTCCTCCCATGTCTTTTAGAGTCTGTTTTACAGAGGAAACAACTTTTGAATCTATTTTGGTAAACCCTAGAATTTTATCTGAATCCTCTAAAACAAATCCACAAAGCATAGCAGTTTTCTTTTGATTTGGATTACAATTTTCAATTTTTATCTTCATATGATACTGTATTTTATTGTAATATTTAGATTTATGATTAATCTGGAATTCACTCTTTAACTATTTTATCAAAATGATGAATACTAATTTTAGATTTTCTATGATCCTTGATTCTCTTAATTATTATATAATTCAAAATTATTTTTTTAAAATTAGAAGATTAAAAATCACATTTAATATTATGCAAAATTTATTCTAATTTCTTATGATTTTAATCAATTTTGATGGTTTTACTATTTGATAGCAAACTTGCAGATCTGATAAATACAGCTTTTGAACTTTTACAATCTTGCTCACATTCATCATCAACTATTAATGAATTTGTTTTTTTTCTCTTGGAAGTGAATATTGCTTTTAGTAATGGCAAGAGAGCAGCTCTTCCACCAAAAGCATTTTTTTCATCAATAAACCAAAACATCTCAAGTGCAGAATCATCTAAAATTTTCTCTCTTATGCTTTGTCCTAAATCTGAATAATGTCCTATCATTGTAATTTTACCTCTTGCAAAAAAATGAATTATTTTTGCAAATTTCACACACACATAACATTGATTATCATAAACTACCAATGGAATGTTTTCCTTGTAATTCATATCAATAAACAACTGCGATCAAATTAAAATTTTTCAGAAGTAGATTTTTATTAAAATTCTAAAGAAATTGAATCAGTTATGGGTCTTAATTATTATGAAATAAAGAAGAATATTCTAAGTGCCCGTAAACTTGTAATTCGATCTACAAGTATAGCAGGTTCTGGTCATCCTGGAGGTTCTTTTTCAATGGCTGAAATTTTGGGCTGTTTATTTTATAAATACTTAAAATTTGATCCAAAAAATCCTACATGGGAAGACAGAGATCGACTTGTATTATCAAAAGGACATGCTGCACCAGGTCTATTTTCTAATATGGCAGTTGCAGGATATTTCCCTGAATCAGAACTAGATACTTTAAGAAAATTTGAAAGTAAACTACAAGGCCATCCTGATCTGAAATGTCCTGGTGTTGAATTTTGTGGAGGTTCTCTTGGTACAGGTTTGTCCTATTCCGTTGGAATTGCATTAGCAGGAAAAATTGATGGTAAAAACTATCATGTCTATACAATTATGGGTGATGGTGAATCAGATGAGGGACAAGTATGGGAAGCTGCAATGACTGCTGCTAAATACAAAGTTGATAATCTGATAGCCTTTTTAGATAGAAATTTTATCCAACAGGACTCTTACACTGAAAAAATTATGCCTCTTGATGAATACTTAGTAGATGATGATCCTTCAGAGATGTGGAAAGACGCTTCAAGATGGAAAACTGGAGACAAGTGGAGATCATTTGGTTGGAATGTTATTGAAATTGACGGTCATAGAATTGAACAAATCAATGCAGCAATTGCCAAAGCCAATGTAACAAAAGGTGTACCGACAATCATTATTTCAAGAACAATCAAAGGAAAATCTGTTGAACATATGGAGGACAATCCTCAATGGCATGGAAAAGCACCTGATTCAGATGTTGTACCAATAATCTATCAAGAACTTAGTTCTCAATTTATGATTGCACCATCTATTATTGCAGGTAACATGGAAGATCTAGGTTACGAAATTAAGCGATGTGTAGCCGGAAGAGCCAGTTTCATACATCTTGATGTAATGGACGGTCAGTTTGTTCCAAACAAAACTTTTGATCATACAAAAATTAAAGAATTAAGACCATTAACTGTAATTCCGTTTGACACTCATTTGATGATTAATGAACCAGTAAAACATATTCGCAATTATATTGACGCAGGAAGTGATATTGTTACTGTTCATGCAGAAGTTTGCGATGAGTCAAGTTTTGGAGAAATACATGACTTGTTAAAACAAAATCAAGTTGGAGTGGGTTTAGCAATAAATCCTGATACTAATCTTCCAAACTGGTCCTTCAAATTTATTCCAACAATTGACCAACTAATCGTAATGTCTGTTGTTCCAGGAAAATCTGGGCAAAAATATATTGAAGGAACTCATGAAAAAATGAAAAATCTCAAACCTGTTTTGAGTGAACATAATTTTACAGGTTACATTGAGGCCGATGGTGGCATTACCCTTGATAATATTGGTGCCGTTTTTGCAGATGGTGCACGAGCATTTGTTGGAGGTAGTGCAATAATTGGTCAGAAAGATGTTAGAACCACAATTAGGGAATTTAGACATGAAGTAAGAAAATCCAGAAGAAAACTGCTTCTTGATAAAGCAAACGAGTTAGGTGGTTCTGAACTAGTAAAGAAATGGATAGAATTGCATGTTATAGGCGGAAAACACGATCAAATTAGGAAACTAGCAGAAGAGGCAGGATATCTTTGAACCCTCCTAAAATGACTGACATGAGAACAGAGTATTCAAAAACTCTGGTTGAAATTGGTAGGGAAAATCCTAATGTTGTTGTTTTAGGTGCTGATACAACTGATTCTTTGAAGACTTCAGGATTTGGAAAGGAATTTCCAAATCGTTTTTTTAATGTAGGAATTGCAGAAGGAAATCTTGTTTCACTATCTGCAGGGTTTGCTGTATCAGGTAAAATTTCCTTTGCAAGTACCTATGCAATTTTCCTTCCTGGTAGAGCAGTAGATCAAATTCGAAATGGAATTGCATATCCTTCTCCTCCTGGAAAAAAAGGTCTTAATGTTAAATTAGTTGTTTCTCATGGAGGCTTGACTGTAGGACCTGATGGTGGTTCCCATCAACAAATTGAAGATATTGCAATTATGAGAGCAATCCCCAATTTTCGTGTCTTTATCCCAGCAGATACTTTTGCTGTTTCAAAATTGACAAGATTGATGTCTCAAGAGTATGGTCCCTTCTACATGAGAATGGCGAGGTCAAAGACACCTGTGGTTTATTCAGACTATCAAGAATTTCAAGTCGGCAAAGGGATTACAGTTCGTGATGGAAGTGATGCTACCATTGCTGCATGTGGAATTACTGTTAGGATGGCCCTTGAAGCTGCTGAATCTCTACAACAAGAAGGAATTTCATGCAGAGTTCTTGATATCTTTTCAATAAAACCAATAGACACCGAACTTTTAGAAAAAGCATCTCGTGAAACTGGATGTATTGTTACCTGTGAGGAACATAATATTTTTGGTGGAATGGGTTCTGCTGTTGCAGAGGCAGTTTCTGAAAGGTACCCAGTTCCAATCAAAAGAATCGGTGCACAAGATATGTTCGGAGAATCTGCAAGAGATAATGAAATACCACTACTTTTAGAAAAACATGGAATAACATCTTTTAATATGGCAAAACAAGTCAAGGAATTGAGGAACAAAAAATTATGAAAATTTTTCTAGATACTGCTAACCTAGAATCAATTAGAAAATTTAATGACATGGGCTTGCTTGATGGAATTACTACCAATCCATCTCTGATGTCAAAAGAAGGTGGCAATCCAAAAGATGGAATGGAAGAAATCACAAAAATCATCAAAGGTGATGTTAGTCTAGAAGTTGTTAGTACTGAATACTCTGGAATGATTGAAGAAGGAAAACGACTGCGTGAATATGGAAACAACGTTGTAGTTAAAGTCCCAATGACTCCTAATGGACTGAAGGCATGCAAAAATCTTTCTTCACAAGGGATTCCTGTTAATGTTACCTTGGTTTTCTCACCAAATCAAGCTCTTCTTGCAGCAAAATCTGGTGCAAAATATGTTAGCCCCTTTATTGGAAGACTTGATGATATTGGTCAGGATGGAATGCATCTAATTAAAGAGATTAAGGAGATCTTCTCAAATTATAATTTTGAAACTGAAATCCTTGTTGCTAGTATTAGGCACCCAATGCATGTTGTAGAAGCTGCAAAAATAGGAGCTGATGTTGTAACATTACCTCCAGCAGTGTTAGATAAAATGTTAAAACATCCCTTAACTGACATTGGACTCAAAAACTTTTTGGCTGATTGGGAAAAACTCAAACAAGTAAATCCTGATATCAAAATTTAATATTCTAAAAATTTTATTTTACTATTGTAATAGGAATATTTGCCTTATGTAAGACATAGTTTGCCACACTGCCAAGAAATGTTTCTGAACCAGAATAAGGTCCTCTAGATCCAATAATTATGAGGTCCATATTCTTTGTTTTTGCATTTTTCACAATTTCTTTTCCTATATTATCTCCTTTTACAATTTTTCCAATAAATGATATGCTTTCTTTTCTAGCTATTTTTTGAGCTTCTGAAATTATGTTCTCTGCGCTTTTTACATGAATTTGTTTTATCTCTGATGAGACAGGAAATTGAAAACCATTTGAAAATCTAATAACATTGATGACAGTAATTTTTGCATCTAGTGATTTTGCTAAAACTATTGCTAAATTGAATCCTTTAAGCGATGTTGACGAACCATCAAGAGGTACTAGAATATTTTTGATCTTTTTCAAGACATAGAGAAGTTTGATTATGATTAAATATAATTTTCTAAAGTTCTTAATTCTGATTTTGATTCATACACTTAAAAAATTCATTTGTTGAATCTATAAAATTGAAAATAATGGTTTTTGTCAGGAACCTTTGTTTTTGCTCTTCCTAGAACCTGTTCCTCTACCTCTACTTCCATTGTTCCTGTTCCTCTACCAGTTCTAATTCTGATCTTTCCCATATTTTTTTATCTCATTTTCTTATATTTATCTAAGTTGAGGAATTAGAAAACTGTGATGCTGTTAACACTATCCCATCCAACCTAATTTCTTAAAATATGCAAACATCAATCCTGCAGGAATTATTGATGCTAAAATGACGATTATGAATGTAGAATATGTTCCTAATATTGAAACCGATTCTTCACCTACACCACCTGGTATTGTAACATTCATTCCATAAAACGTTCCAATTATGGTGGCTGGAATTGCAAGTGTAAATATTATTGTAAGTACCGCAAGGACTTTGTTTGTTTTTTCCGTACTAAGTACAAAATCTGTATCTTTGTAAATTTCCATCGTCTCTCTAGACTCTTCTAAACTCTCAATAATTCTATCAAGGTGGTCTATTACATCATCAAAATACAATTTGAGATCTTCATCATCTGTTGGAATAAAACGTTGTACTTGTTTTCCTGTCTCCAAAACTAACCTCTTTAATGGATTTGAAATTCTTCTAAGAATGGTAATTTCTTTTCTGAGTCGTGAAATTTGTTTAGCTACGGATCTTCGCTCATCGAATACTCCCTCCTCAATTTCGACTAGATTTGCAATAATTCTACGGAGGGTATGTAGCATATCGTCTACAAGAACATCTATTATTTCGTGTAATAGTGCACCCGACGATTCTCCTAAAAGCTGCTCCTTCCGATGATTGTCTTTATCTTCTTTGCAAGTTTTGACAATGTCAACCAGTGGTTTTAAATCTCCTTGGTGAATTGTGATGAGAAAATTTTTCCCCATAAATACTGAAAGCTGACTAACTTGTGGTGCAGCAATTTTTGAGAATAATGGTTGAAAATGAAGGATCAAAAAGAAATGATCATCATATGCATCTAGCTTTGGAAGCTCAAATTTCGCAAGACAGTCTTCTATGTTAAGTGCATTTAGATTGAATTCTTGAGCTAATTCCTCAATTGTCCATCTATCTGGATTTTGAATATCAATCCATGTAAACCCATTTCCTTGAATTCTTTCTATTGATTTTCCTATCGAATCCTCTACAGATTTTTTTCCTGAACGTAATCTGGTTGGAATGATACTCCTTTTCAAGATGCCAATTAGGCTTATACAACAAATTTAAAGCGATCGCTAATTTTTGCAACAAACCCTAGAATAATTTCAAAACTATTTGTTTATGCTTACATCCATGGTAACAAGTAATTTGCGCCTACCCACGTAACGCCTATTGCTATTGCCATAGCTATCCACCAAGCTCTCATAACTAAAATCTAAACTGCTTAATAATAAATCTAGAGGCTAATTTTCATTAATATAAAATCAAAGATTATTACTGGTTTAACAGTTTTTTATTCTCGTGGCCCTCGTAGTACAGTGGCTAGTATAGGGGACTGTGGATCCCCGGACAGGGGTTCGATTCTCCTCGAGGGCCTACCCATAATTGGTAAATGTCCTCATATGTGTAATCTGAGCGATGCAAGAATTCCAATTACTTGACTATGATAAGAAACTCCAAAACATACACATGCAAAGGTAATCTTCCTTCTGAAAATCACATAATAATTACAAAATATGATACAGAAATGGTTACACAGGTACTATTGATTAGAAAACACCATACTTGCTTGATTCCATTTCTTCTTTAATTGCAAGTTTGAATCTGGGACTTTGTCCCTCAATATTTTTGGTTAACCATGTAATGAATTTCTTTTCAGTACTTTTACCTTTTAATCTGTCAAAATCAGCACCCATCTGATCAACTAGTTTTTCTACAAGTGAGCGATTAACACTTATCACAAAAAAATGCCACCCAAATGCAAATTCTGAATCTGTCATTGCAAAATCATCCTGACTGTGGACCATTTCTTCTAAAAGTGATAATTGTCTAGAAATTGCCTTACTTGTTTTATCATAATCAATGGCAGATGCATTGATATGAATTCTACCTTCCATAAATAATCTGAGTGTTAACAAAATAAAAGGATTGCACAAAAATTATTCTTTCAAAAGATACCCAAAATCAATATCAAAATGTGTCTTCATTATGTTGATATATGTCTGAATTGATTCAGGAATCTCATCGCCGCAAGAAACTCCAAGATTTTTTGCATTGATCCATATTGTCAAAGTTTGAATTATTGTTAAAAATCTGTCATTTTCTACACCGGATCCTATTGCTTTTGTGTATCTTTCAGCAAATTCCCAAGCTGTTACAAAATCTATGCATTTTACTCCAAAAACTGCTAATATCTGTTCTTGTAAACTATTTGCTTTTTTGAAGGGAACTTTGTTTATGATATATGGAAATTTTACTCTTTCAGGCAAGCATCCGGGTAATGGTCCCCAAATTGTAATAATTTTTGTCTTAGGATTTAATTTCTTAAATCTCTCCATCATGTTCTTGATTATTTTTTCATTGGTAAACCAGAAAAGAATCACAGTTGCATCTGAAATGTTTGCTTTTTGAATATCTTCACAAATTAAATCTCCTGAAAGATTTCGTTCAATTAAACTATTTTCGGCATATCTGATCTTTGATTCCTCAATGTCTATTCCTACTGCTTTTTTTACATTGTACTCTTCTAATGCAATTTTGATTCCTTTGCCATCTCCACATCCTAAATGATAAAAAACATCCGTTTCGCCCAAATCTACAAAATCAAAAATATCTTTAAATGACTTGTCAGGAAGCTGAACATCTTCTCCGCTAACAATATTTTCAGGAAGTGATCTTAGATATTCTTCTAATTTCAATATTGGAATTAAAATAATAGCTGATTTATTCTCTTATGCTTTCAAGTTTCGAGACTGCTTGCCATAGCTGAGTTCTTACATATGACGGCATATTGGGATCTTGGGTTACATCATCTAACAAACTTATAGTGTTTGCAGCTCTAACTGATAACGAGTATTCCTCATTATTCAAATCTGCTATTAAATCCGTGATTGATTTTTTTATGGTTTTAGGTGTCGAGTTATTCGATGCAATTTGATTCAATGTCTCAATAGCTTCTTTCATTGATTCCTTGTTTTGTTTTTCATCTGCCATTTCTTACAACCTCTAATTCAAATACGGATTATAAGGTTACACCTCTACAAAGACATTATCCAACTCTACGCTAACCTTGTATGATGTCAAATTCCGTATTTTTGCAGGAAATTTTACCAATTTTCCTGTTTTACAATCAAATTGTGCTGAATGCCATCCACAAGTAACAACATTCTCCTCTAATTTACCCTCAGAAAGGCTTGCACCAGAATGGGTACACGTATCATCAGTTGCACAATATTCTCCATCAATATTTGCCACCAAAACATCCCTTCCATCAACTGAAACTTTGATCATTTCTCCAGGTTTAATGTCAGAAGTTTTTCCTACAATAATTTTTCCCATAATGATTTTTTTAACCTTTTATTCTTAATATTTTTTCGTATATCACAGAATGAAAATAAGAGAAGCTAAACCAACTGATAAGAATTTAGTTTTAGATTTTTGCAAAAATACTTTCTCATGGGGAGATTATATCAAAGATGTTTGGGATTATTGGATTAAAGAAAAAAATTTGTATGTTATTGAAAAAGAAATTCCAGTTGGCCTTTATCATGCTTTTTTTTCAAACAATCAAGTTTGGATTGAAGGAATCAGAATTAAAAATTCTTTTAGAAGACAAGGTTTAGCATCGAAACTAGTAACTCATGCAGAGTCTATTGCAAAAATAAATAATGTTCGATTTGCATTAATGTTGATTGATGCAGAAAATTCTTTGTCTTTATCAATGGCAAGAAATCTAAATTATAAAATTGTAGAAACTTGGAAGTTTTATTCTCTAACTTCTAAATTAACAAAAAAATCGATTGTTAAATTTGGCAATATTTTAAAAAATATTCCTTTTTCTTACTATGTGAAATCTTGGAGATGGTTACCATTAAATAATAAAATTTTAGAATACTTGGCAAATGAAAAGAGAATAATTTACTCAGACAAATCTAATGATGCTTCTTTTGCAATTTTAACAGATTCTGAACATTTTGACAACACATTGATTGTAACCTTACATGTAGGTTCTAAAGAAAATACTCTTGATTTGCTTTCTTATTTACAAAATTTTGGTTTTAAACATAATTATACCAGAATACAAATTTTAACAAAAGAAATTTTACCCGAACTTAGAAATTTAGAATATCGAATTTCTTTTCATCTCATGCTAAAATCTTTAGATTAGATGCTTTTTACAAATTTTATTGTATTTCTTAAAATTCCCACATTCTCAATTTCCATTTCTACCTTGTCTCCATCTTTGAGAAAAACTGCATTTGGTTTGTTTAACATTACTCCAGCTGGAGTTCCAGTTGAAATAATGTCTCCTTTTTCCAGTGTCATTATTTTACTTATTTTTGAAACAATTTCTGGAATTTTTATAAACATTTTACTGGTAGAGGAGTTTTGACGTATTTCCCCATTGATTTTTGTTGAAAGCTTAAGATTTTGTGGATCTTCTATTTCGTCAGCAGTTGTAATCCATGGCCCACATGGAGCAAAGGTATCAAAACTCTTTCCTCTTGTGAATTGTTTGTCTTTGAATTGTATGTCTCTGGCTGAAACATCATTGAATACCATGTAACCAAATATTGCTTCTTTTGCCTCTTCTTCAGAAATATTCTTGCAATTCTTACCAATAATCATAGCTAATTCTACTTCGTAGTCCAATTGAGTTACAAAGTCTGGGCAGATGATATATGCATCTGTGGAATTTAATGCGGTTCTTGGCTTAATTACTATGGCAGGATCTTCAGGTGCTTTTAGTCCTTGTTCTTCAGCATGATCTGTATAGTTGAAAGCAAGACATATGATCTTGTTTGGGTTTGGAATGGGACTGAGCAGTTTAAATTTTGAGATATCTTCACCGTATGGCAAATCATCTAATTTGTCTTCTACTTCTTGAAACCATCCATCAAAAAGAAAATCTTTAACACTTTGTGGAATTGGAACTCCTGTTTGATATGTAATTTCATCTTTGGTTGCAATCTTACTCCCTTTTACTAAACCATAAGTTTCAGTATTTTCATATTGTAATCGTGCTATTTTCATAACGCTCACTTATTTGTGTGTAAAAATTGCTTGATTTTGTGAATCTTTTCTACAATATCCAAATCTAACAAATTGAATCTCTTCTCCTTCTTTTACTTGTAAATAATGAGGCTCTGTATAAACCACTAACTCCTCTAAACTATCCTCATTAAATTCTTCTTCTATAAACAATTGTTTTGGAATCAATAATTTGATCTCATGAAAATTTTTTTCAGTAACCCATTGAATCTTTGGAATATTTGAAGCATCTCCATCCCCAATAAATTCTCCTTGAATTTCACCATCTAATTTTGAAATCTTTACATTTCCTAATCCTAGTAATCTAATCTGAGTGTTTTCTTGTATGTTTTTTGCATCGTCACCAGAAATTAAGAATTTTTGATCAATCTCAATTTTTCTTTTACCTTTATCTTTGATTGGATGATTGGGAATTTCAATAAATGAAAAAGGTAATTTCTTTACAATCAGTTTTTCTGGTTTGACAACCATAAATAATCTGATACTATCTGCATCAACTAATTTTCTATTAAATGCCTCTAAAGCATCAAATGGTGCAAGAGTATTTGCTTTAGTCATACCAAGAGACAACACAAATTTTTTTATCGCCTCTGGTTTAATCCCTCTTCTTCTTAATGCTTCCAGGGTTGGGAGACGTGGATCGTCATACCAGGAAACTTTTCCTTCTTCTATCAAGGGTTTCAGAATTCTCTTTGATATTGGCATTCCTTTGAATTCAAGTCTAGAAAAGAATCCTTGATGGGGTTTTCGCATACTCAGACTATCTAAAATTGCCTCAATCAGCTCTTTTCTTAACTCAAATTCTTTAGAACGAAAAGCGTGTGTAATTCCATCGATACTATCTTCTATTGCAACTGCAAAATCATAACTTGGCCATACTCTGTATTTTTCTCCTTGAGTATAGTGTTTTTCATCTATGATTCTGAACAACACAGGATCTCTCATAACTGCATTATCTGCCTTCATATCTCCTCGGAATCTTACAATGGCTTCACCTGGTTTGTATTTCTCAAACATTTTTTTCCAGCCTTTGTTGCTCTTGGTAATATCACCCATGCTGCATTTGCAAGCTTTTCTTTCTCTTCTGTTTTTACTAATGTCATCTCTTTTACAAGTACAAACATAGGCTTTTCCAGAATCGATTAACAACATTCCTTTTTCATAAAACAATTCCATATCTTCTGATGTATTTTTTATACTGTCAAATTCAATTCCTAACCAATCCAATCCTACCTTGATAGCAGCATGATATTCCATTCTTTCTGCTTCAGGATTTGTATCATCTAATCTGAGAATACATTTACCACCATACATTTTTGCATATTCTGCATTAATGATTGCAGCTTTGGCATGGCCTATGTGTGGATATCCATTGGGTTCAGGTGGGAATCTAGTAACAACTTTTCCTTGTTCGGCATTGTCTAGTGGTGGTAACCCTTCTCTTTCCTCAACCTTTTCTTTTGGGATTAAAATATCTGGAAACTCCTGATCAATTTCTTTTTTTTGCTCATCAAATGACAATTGATTTACGGAAGATACAATTTGAGAAATATCTCCAAATATTTCCTTTACTTTTGTTCTATATTCTGGTCTTGTTCCAAGAATCTTGGCTAAAATTATTTTATCTTCAGTCTTTCCTTCATGTTCAAATGCATTTTGTAATGCTATTTTTCTAATCTCTTTTGCTAGTTCTTCATCCAAATTACAAACTCCTTTTTACAACAAAATCTAACAATGCCTCAAGTTCTTTTTTGGAAGGACCAGAATAACACAAAAGGGCTTTTTCTGCTTTTTCGGCATATTTTAGGGCCTGTTTTCTGACATTTTCTTCAATTCCAACCTTACGAATGGCATCTACTGCCTTTTTTAGGTCTTTTTTAGTTGCCCTTGTATTTCCAAAGGATTTCAAAATTATCCTTTTATCCTGTCCTTTAGATAATTTAATTGCCATGAGAATTGGCAATGATTTCTTTCCTTCTCTAAGATCATTTCCTACGGGCTTTTTAGTTAACTTAGGATCTCCCATAACTCCAATCAGATCATCTGTAATCTGAAACGCAATTCCTAAGTTTCTCCCAAAAGCAGAAAGATTTTCTATATCTTTACTTTTATTTGTTGCACATATTGCTCCCATCGCACAAGATACGTCAAAGAGCGCAGCAGTTTTTTTGCCAATCATTGTAATATATTCAGATTGAGATGGAATTTTTTTCTGTTCTGCCATTCTAATATCTAGCAGTTGTCCCTCACAAACATCAACACAAGCTTTTGCTAATCTAGAAATTAATTGTGTTACTGCATCACCTGATAATTTAGAGTCTGAAATCACCTGGTATGCCTTTGAAAAAAGTACATCTCCTGCAAGAATGGCAATTGGTATTCCATATTTTTTATGAACTGTGGGAACACCGTGTCTCATTTCATCATTATCCATTATGTCATCGTGAACTAATGTAAAATTATGTATCATCTCAACCGCACTTGCAGCAGGCATTGCCTTTGTGGTTTTCCCACCTAAAAGTTGACAACTCTTCATTACCATGTATGGTCGTAATCTTTTTCCTCCGTGGATTATCAGATGACCTGCCGCGTCATAGAGCATTTTAGGATTTCCTTTTAATTTGTGATTTAAATAACGATTAACTATGTTGGCATTTTTTTCCATAGACTTTGTTTTTTTCATTCTACCAGTCTCCATTTATCCTCAGTAAGATGAACATTAATGGCTTGTAGTAACTCTTTTTTCATATCTTCATTAATCCACAGTGATAGCACCTTTTGATATTTTTCAAGAATTGTTTTTTCTGATTTATCCAAGAATACAAGAGCAATTAACATCCATGGGCAATAATTTGTTGGATTGTTTTTAATTTCCAAGAGTAACTCTTTGGATGAAATCCATTTGATCTCATCAATTTCATCTTTAACCATTTTAAATTCAGCAGAATCATCAACAATTCCAATTAAAGTGCCACAAATCTCATTTTCAGAGCCTATGCTCTTGTATGGAACATGGTACTCAAACTTCATCAAATAATCCATTTTGCATGGAATTCCTAATTCTTCAGGCATTCTTCTCTCAGCTGATGATATGTATGTCTCACCTTCTCTTGGATGACTAGCAACTGTTCCATCCCAATCTCCTGGCCAAAGCATCTTTTCTTTAGCTCTTCTAGTGAGAACTAATCTGCCATTATTATCAAATAAAATAGCGGTAAATGCCCGGTGGAGCTTTCCATCAGGCAAATGACATTTTACTTTCTCCTCCGAACCTATAGGATTATCCCTTTCATCAACTAAAATTACAAACTCTTCAGACATTTCGTTTGCCTCTAAACAAAGTGCCTTCATATTTCCTATTTTTAACCGCTTTCACGATTCTTTCCGGCTTATTACCGTTTACAAAAAATACATTCATCCCCATTTTGGCAATCTTAGTTGCTTCTTCAACTTTTCTAGTCATCCCTCCTGTAACATCCATTTTGTTTTCAGAAATTTTTGGATTTTCTCCATTTAGTTCATAAATTAGTTTTTTTGTTTTAAGATCAGAATAAAGACCATCTTCATTTAAAGCAAAAATGATCAATTTTGGTTTTAAAATTTTTGCAAAATATGCCATTATTTTATCTCCAGATAAAATGTAGGTTTTCTTATCTCCATACCAAAGAGCATCACCATATGTTACTGGAATTAATCCTGATTTTGCAATTAATTCTATTTGTTTTATCTTCTTTCTATCTGGTCTATTTCCTAACATAAAATCAGTTGGAGGAAGAGAATATGGATTTAATTTATTTTTAACAAAGGATTCTAAAATTATTTTGTTTAGATCAATCATTGAATTTTTAACTATTGCAACTCCACGCAAGTTGTATTTTTTTGGCATAGTATGCATATCATATTTCACAGACCAATAATGTCCAAAGGATCCTCCCCCATGAACAATAATTATAGGCTCATTAATTTTTTTTATGTTTTTGCAATTTTCTCAACAACTTTTTTTCTCGGAGTAAGAGGCTTTTCTTTATTTGTAATAATTGATCCGCCCAATTTTATTAGAATCATGTTGTCCCCAAATATTCAATCCATTAAAAAGTATCTAGACCTCTAAAATCAATTTTTACTGAAAAACAATCCTGATTTTTCTTCTTTAGATGCATTATTGTTTTCTCCAAATTTGACTCGTCAGTTAATGCAATGATACATCCTCCACCTCCGGCACCTGTTATTTTTGCCCCAAATGACGTATTTTCTGCTATCTTGACCATCTCTTGCAGCTTCTCATTAGATATTCCGATGATTTCTAAAAATTTTTGATTTTCATGCATACTTTTACCTAATTCTTCCAAATTCTCATTTTTCAAATTAATCCTAACATTATTGATCAATTCTGATTCCTGCTGACATAACTCAAAAAATTTTTCTTCATTATTTTCTTTGAATTTTTTAACATTTGATACAACACTATTTGTTGAATGTTCAATGTTAGAATTTGCTATAACTAGATGAAAACTTGGTTTTGATTCAATCTGTGAGTAACCATTTTTTTTGTCATATTCGATTAATCCGCCATAGGTACAAACAGTACAATCTGCACCAGAGGTATTTTGAAAAATAGTTTTTTCAGCTTCAATAGCCAATTCCAAAATTTGTTCTTTGCTAGTTGCTTCATATAATTTTGAAATGGCAGCTGCACCAGCTACGCAACAAGCCGACGAAGATCCTAATCCAACACCCGATGGAATTTCTGATTCTACAAAAATTTTTATCCCTATTTTTTGGTCGTGTTTTTCGATCATCTTATTTGCTAAATAATATAAGGGCTTTAATGGAGAATTTATTTCTGTAATTGGCTTATTAATTGGAAATTCTACTTCGTCAATATTTGATTTGATGGAAATTTTTTTTCCTGGACTTTTTTCAGCTGTTACTGTTATTCGCTTATCAATAGCACATAAAATCGCTTTTATTCCATAAACCACAAAATGCTCACCAAAAAGAATTACTTTTCCTGGTGCAGATGCCTTGGATTTCAAGTGAAAATAATCGACCCATATCCTACAACAGAACTTATATCTCCTGTGATGTCTCCACTTGTAGCATACTTTAGTAATTCACCTTTTGTTGCACCCATCTCTTTACATGCTATCATAGTTGATGCAATTGCACCATATCCACAAGCACTTACATTTCTTTCTTGTAAAACCTCATAAAATCTATCTACATCTAATTTCAAAATAGGCTCAATTAGGGCAGTATCTTGTTCATGTGCAAACTCATTAGGCTCATAATGTGTAAAATCTGAAGAACCTACAATCATAATTTTCTTATTTTTAGCAATTTCTGCCATAGCTTCACCAACCTGAAAAGCAACTTCTTTGTTTTGATTGATAAGTACAATAGGAATTATTTTGAAATTAGAAGATATCTCTTGAAGTATTGGAACTTGAACTTCTAGACTGTGTTCTCTTGAATGTGAAAAACTATCTATCTCAATAACATGAGCCAATTTTGACATCTCTTCTGCAGTTTCCGAATCTACTTCAACTTCTCCTAGAGGTGTTTGCCATTTACTATCCTTCATAGTCGCCACATCACTTCCTATTCCCCAATGATTGGGACCAATAATGATGAATAATTCTGGCAAGTCTGAAGAAATTGCATAAAATGATTGACACGCAATTGGTCCTGAATACATATAACCAGCATGAGGACAAATAACCCCGTAAATTCTCTTTTTTATTTCCGATGGGGGGATTTTTCCTGGACCAAATTTATGTAAAAATGAATCTCTGATTGATTGTTTTAGTTCATTTTTTTCTCCTGGATAGAACATTCCGGCTACAGCCGGTGTTCTAATTTGCATTATTCTATTTCCTCTTCCGTTATTTTTGTCTCAAAATCATCGATTTCATATTTCATCTGCTCGTCTTCTCTGAGTTTTCCTTTTTCTATGAGGATTTGACGAACTAATAACCAATAAACTGTGGCAAGTGCTTTTCTTCCTCTGTTATTTGCCGGAATAATCAAATCAAGTTTTGATGTGATGTTATCAGTATTTGCAATTCCAATAACAGGAATACCTGCATTTGTGGCCTCCATAACTGCTTGCTCATCTACCTGGGGGTCAGAAATTAAGACCAGTTTTGGTTCAATGTAATATGGTAATGATGGATTTGTAAGAGTACCTGGCATGAATCTGCCAAGTAATTTCTTTGAGTCTAAAACTTCACAAAATTTCTCAATTGGGGTATTTGCGTATTGTCTTGCCGAACATACAATGAGTTTATCTGTACCTAGTCTGTTGATGAATTTTGCAGCAGTTTGAATTTTTTCTAACGTAATGTCTAAATCAAGCATGTAAAGTCCTTCGGGACTTGCCTTTGTTATGAACGGTTTCATGAATTTTGTTTTTACCTGAGTTCCAACTCTGATCCCAGTGGATAAAATCTTCTTTTTGATGTCTGGTGTTTCTACTTGTTGGCTCATAGCGATTTTAAATCTCAATCATACCGCGTATTAAATCATGCTCTGATAGGCGTATAAGCTCATTTAATTTTGCCACTCTTTCGCCACCAACAACCCCAACTTTGAGCATTTTTGACTTTGTAGCTAGGCCAATATGAGAAATATGGGAATCTGAGGATTCTCCTGATCTGTGGGAAGTGATTAATCTAATATTATTTTGATTTGCCAAATTAGCAAATTCTAACGCATCGTAAAGACTACCGGCTTGGTTTACTTTAAGAATTGCAGCATTACAAGATTTTGATTCTATTGCATTTGCTAGAATATTTTTGTTAGTTACTGTGAGATCATCTCCTGTTACTAGTGTTTGTGGGAATTTTGCAGTGAGTTCTGCCATATCTGCAAATGCCTCTTCATGAACAGCATCTTCGGCGTAAATCAGCTTATATTTTTCAATAATATTTGCAGCAAATTCTATTTGTTGCTGTGGGGAATTTTCAAATCCGGCTCTATCATAAACATACTTTTGTTTTTCTTCATTCCATTGTGTTGACGATGCAAAATCTACTCCTAATGAAACTTCTTTTCCTAATGTGAATCCTAAATTCTCACAAGCTTTTGCAGATAGTTCTAATGCTTTCTCATTTTCCAACTTTGGAGCCCAACCACCCTCATCTCCTCTACCATTTGTAAAATTGGGATCTTCTTTTTCTAATACACTACGTAATTCTTTGTGAACTAACAAATTTGTCTCAATTGCCTCTCTAATTGATTTTGAACCTGTAGCACAAATTAAAATTTCTTGAATGTCTGGAGTTCCAGGACCTGCATGTGCACCTCCTCCTAAAATATTTCCAAGAGGAAATGGGAATCTGAATGATGATTCAGAAGATAACGTTTGAAACATTGGTTGATTCAAAGCTTTTGAGGCTGATTCGATTGATGCAATGGTAACAGCAAATGCAAGTGCTCCCCCAATTTCAGAATAGTTTGAGGATTTATCAAGACTTTTCAATGTATCATGAATTGTCTTTAAATCTGATGATTCTAATCCAATAAATTTCTGAGAATTTTCATTTAATATTCTCAAACCCTCCTCTGGTTTTCCATTAGGAAAGCTCACTGCTTCATACTTTCCAACACTGGCGCCTGAAGGGGCACAAACTCTACCTAAAAATTGATTGTCTGAAATAATGTCGACTTCAATTGTTTTACTTCCTCTACTATTGTAAAGAACACGTCCCTTGATTGAAGTAATTTTAGACAAGTTACTCTAGCTCAGATTGAACTTCTTGATGTCTTCTCTGTATTGCTTCGTAAAACGGAATTATTTGTTGGATTGTTTCAAGTGATGTCAACAACATTCTCCTACAACAATATCTCTTAATTCCTAAACTATCTAGAACTTTTGCAGGATCCTCTCCTGATCTTACTTTATTTTGATAATCATCATACTTATCTGCAATTAGATTTCCGCAAGTAAAACATCTTACAGGAATTAACATACAAGCGAAAAGGTAATCAAGGATTATAAAAACCATACAAGGAAATTTTGTTGCGGGCGTCGCCCAGCCTGGCCAAAGGCGCTAGCTTGAGGGGCTAGTCTCTCAGGAGTTCGTGGGTTCAAATCCCATCGCCCGCATACAAATTCAAAAAATTTCTTTACTTTTGTAATTTATTTAGTTCTTTAATTAGATCAGTACGTCTTTTTTCTTCTGTAATCGCACCCCTTACATTATCAACTAGGATACGGGCAACGTCGATTTTTTTTCTAACTTCTTTGACAACTTTGTCATACATTGAAAAAGGATACAAATGCAGATACAAATTTTCCATAATTTCAAAAATCTTTGTGGCCTCATTAATGTCTCCAATTCTAATTTTATCAAAAATCATTCTTTTTAATTCTCCTATTAAGTCAAGTAATCCAAGAATATATGACTCTGGCAATACCCTCAATTTTTTATCAGTAGGAATTTCTTTTTTTTCTACTATTGCAACAAGACATGCTGCTTCAACAAATTCTTGTTCTGGTGTAACAATGTATCTTCTAAGATCTCCTTTTGCTTTTTTCTGATATTTTTTTAGTAAAATTCTTGCTTGATTTAGACTATTTTTTGCAGATTTTATATCTTCTTTATGTACTGAAATAATCGATCTACTACAAAGGATGATAACTTCTCTAGTATTTTTTAACAAAAACTCTCTTGAATCTTGTTCTTCTGATAATGATTTTGAGATTCTATTTAATGAAAGTCTAATATTTTTTAACGGCATAATTCGCAATGTAAAAACTAGGATAAAGCCGTTTGGAAAATTTCAGAGGCAAAACAAATACTGTTTTACAAAATAGAATTATTTATGCTGGTAACTATTTGAAAAGTAATTACTATGAAATTCATCTTTCGGATTCATCATTGTAGCATCACAATTTTATCTGGAAAAAATATTCATGCATTAAATTTTTAGATTAATTTATTTTTTAATACCTGTTCTTGTTTTATGCCTAAACTTTATTCTCAAAGCTCTTATTTTGGTACAATATTTCTGTAAATTATGGAAATTACAGTAGATCAAATGTACCAAATTGAAAATAAAGGTCATGATATGGGCTTTTTAAAAAAATTCATGATGGAAAATGCAGGAGCAGCAGCTGTACGAAGATTAGTTGAAAAAATAGGAAATGTTGAATCAAAAAACATTCTGATTTTTGTTGGAATGGGTAATAATGGTGGTGATGGATTAGTCATGGCAAGACACCTAGCTGGATACAATTCCAACGTAACAGTAATGCTTTTGGGATCTCCAAATAATATCAAAACTGAAGAAAGCAATTGGAATTGGACAATTCTAAAAAAGATGCCATCTGTAAAGTTGCTTTCAGGCAGTAATCTTGAATTTGGTTTTACTCCAGATATTATTGTTGATGGGATTCTAGGAACAGGAATATCTGGAGAAATAAGAGAACCTTATGCTTCTGCCATAAATTACATCAATGATACCAATTGCTTCAAGTTTGCAGTTGACGTTCCCTCTGGTCTAGATCCTCAAACTGGAGAAACTGCAAACATATTTGTAAAATCCGATATGACCGTAACATTTCACAAAATGAAACAGGGTATTCCTAAAAGAAAAGATTTGACTGGAGAATTATTTGCAGAAAAGATAGGCATTCCCCCTGAAGCAGAAGAGGGAATTCTATGAAAGTCCATCAAATTCAAGTAGGAAACATGCAGAATTTTACCTATGTAGTAGAAGATGAGAAAACCGGAGAGGCAATCATTGTTGACCCCTCTTGGGATCTTATTGAGATAGAACTAATCATAAAACGAAATGATCTTAAAATTAAATACATAGTAAACACTCATCATCATTTTGATCATACATTGGGAAATGAAGGAATGGTTGATTCTACAAATGCAAAAATTATTCAACATGAGGCTTCTGAATTAAAACATGATATTTCTGTTAAAGATGGTGATGTAATTGAATTTGGAGCGTCAAAATTAACTGTTTACCATACTCCAGGTCATTCAAAAGATAGTATGTGCCTAATAGGGGATGGAAAAATATTTTCTGGTGATACCCTTTTTGTGGGAAATTGTGGTAGAGTTGACCTTCCAGGAGGCAGTGCAAAGGAACTCTATCATAGTCTTTTTGATGTATTGTATTCATTAGATGACAATCTTGTTTTGTATCCGGGTCATAATTATGGTCATGTAGAAACCTCGACTATTGGACAGGAAAAGATTACAAACCTTGTAATGCAGAAAAGAACTGAAAAAGAATTTATTGAAATGATGGGTCAGTGATTTTTCTTGAATGATTTTGAATTGTTTGGGAATACCAACAAGGCCCACAATTTTATGGATTCATTAAAATCTGGAAATTTTTTATTTTCATTTGTTATATCTTATACCCAAACTTGTGAGATTCCTGGTATAACCTTTGCAGGTGCTGATAATAATTCTATTCAGTTCACCCCTCCTGGAGATGCTGAATATCTCCACTATGGATACTGTAAAACAATAAACAAAATTCCCATGACTCCTGACGGAAAACCCACTCCTGCCCTCCTTACAAAAACAGCACTAGAGTCATCTAGCATTCCTCATCTGGTAATAAATGCAGGAAGTAAAATTTCTCCACAATTACCTTTTATCCAAACTGGATTAAACCCTGGAAAAAACATCTCTTTAGAATCTGCCATGAATGATTCTCAAATTGCACAAGCTGTGGATTACGGGAGAATTGTGGGTAGAAGTTTGGCATCTATGACTGATTGCCTGATAATTGGTGAAAGTTTACCCGGTGGAACAACAACCGCACTTGCAGTCCTTAGGGGATTAGGCTTTAATGCTAAAGTAAGCTCTAGCATTCCAAATAATCCAGTAGATCTAAAAAATAGAATTGTTGACTCTGCCTTAGAAAGATTAACTTCAGACCAACCCTACAATGTTGTAGCAAATCTGGGTGACCCTATGATTGCTTTTGTTACTGGTATGCTGAGTTCCGCTTCTGAAATTTCTAAAGTAATGTTAGCTGGCGGTACTCAAATGACTGCTGTTTTAGCATTTGCTTCACAAATAGGTTTCAATGAAAATAACACTGCTATTGGAACTACTTCTTACATAATCAATGATAAAAGTGCAAATTTCAAATCTCTTGTTTCTGAAATTGCAGATATTCCTGCTATAGCAGTTGATCCAGGACTAAAAAATTCAAAGTTTTCGGGATTGAAAGCATTTTCAGAAGGATTTGCAAAAGAAGGAGTTGGCGCAGGAGGTAGTATTATTGCATCAATGCTAAAAACTGGAAATAATTCGGACCGCTTTATGGAATTATCAGAACAAGAATATCATCGACTTTTTACTTCATTGTAAATTATAAGCCATTTTTATTAATTCAATCTGACCATAAGAATGATATTCAAACAAACAAGTGTTAATAATTTTGGTTATTTTCTAATGGGGATATTGCCATTATTTACTCAGTTGAAGATTTTTCAACTTTAGAAGTATCATCTGTATCTTTTTCAGATGCTTCACTAACTTCCACTTCTGGTTTTGACTCTGAATCAGATGATTTTGACTTTTCTAGAATTTCTGGAATTTTCGATTCAGGTGCAAAGTGAACTTCTTCCTCTTCCTCTAATGTTACAACGTATGATGGAATGTCCACTTTTCTATCTTTAATCATAATATGTCCATGAATAATTGCTTGCCTTGCTTGGTAGGGTGTTTTGAATCCTAGCTTCTTCAATACAATTGATTGTAATCTTCTTGAAAGGAGATCATCGACTTGTAAATTAAGCACATCATCTAATGTTGCACCACTACTTACTAATCCAATTCTTGCTAAGGATTTCATTAAAATTGGTTCTTTTTCTTGTCTTTCATCCTGTCTTAAAGCTAGTAATGATCTTGCTTGGTGTCTAACACGTGATAATTCTGTATGTGCTTTCCACAACTCTCTTTTAGTTCTTAATCCAAAAGTTCCTAGAATTTTTAATTCTTCCATTTTTAATTCGTAATTTAGAGGTCTCTTTGGTTTTCTCCAAACACGACGTGAATATTTAGGATCTCCCATCTAATCACCTATTCTTTTTTCTCCTCTATTGTCTCTTTCTTTTCTTCAGCTTCAGGAGATGCTGCTGTTGGTGCTGCTACTGCTGCAGGAGCTGCAGCTTTTGCAGGTGCTGCTTTTCCTCCTTTAGCTACTCCGACTGCTCCGCCTTTTCTTCCTGTCGTTCTGGTTCTTTGTCCTCTAACTTTAAGACCATTTAGATGACGATATCCTCTCCAACTGGCGGTAATTCTTTCGCGTTCAATATCATTTCTTAGAGTAAAATCAATGTCCGAAGTTAACATGTGTATATCGGCACCTGTTTCAATATCTTTTCTTCTATTAAGGAACCATATAGGGAAATTTCCAGAGGAAGGATCAGTAATCAATTTTTCAATTGCTTGAACATCTGATTCGGTTAGAAATCCTATGTTTGAATTGGTGTTAATTTTTAGAGTATCTAAAATTGCAGTGGCAAAATTATATCCTATGCCTTTAATTTGAGTTAAACCAATGAGAACTTTCTTTGCTCCCGGAATATCATTTCCTACTATCCTAACAATATGTCTATATTCTTGTGAACTCAAGTATTCAAAAATTCAAAGTTACCCCGATAAAAACCATGCTAGGCGTCGATCAGCCTTCATTGTTCCTAAATATTCTTCTTTGAATGAACCCTCGTCTTAGAGTATCAATTTTATCTAAAGTCTGCATCTTCAGTCCAATTTCGGCCCTGTAGGTTCCATTGATTACATCTACAACATTTTTTGATGCCACTTTGAGCATCAATGTTAATACAGTAACAATGCTCCCCTTTTCCAGATACGTCCTTACTACATAATTTCTGCATATTATTTAATATGGAATTTCACTAATTATCTTATTAGTTTTCATGAGATCGTGAAATCGTTATTTTTTTGAAAAAGTTTTTTATTTGTATAACATATTTTTTTAAAATGGCCAATGATTTCGATAGAGAAAAAGTAGTTGATTGTATGTTTGATTCTATAACTTCATCAATTCTAGCAGAACTAGAAGATGGTCCGAAGGATTGCTCTTTTCTAGCTGAAAAATCATCCATCTCTGAAAATGAGGTTTTAGAAAGATTGTCTTATTTATTAGATCATGACTTTATTCACCAAACATCTGAAAATGGAAACCTTGTTCTTACGGCAAATACTCAAAAATTAAATCAAATTGTTGAAAACAGTGAAAATTTTGACTCAACAATAAGCAATCTAGAAAAAATGGATAGTTACCTAAACTAATTATTTGCGTCTACTCTTTATAGCATAAATTCCAACTCCTGCCATTCCTATCACTCCTATGATTAGAATATACAGAGAAATGAAACCTAGAGATTTTGCCCCCGCATCTGGTTCAGGACCAATAACACCCAAAATTCTAGTTTCTTCTTGAACATTACTTTCAATAATTAACTGGTATGTTCCTGAAGAAATAATATCAAACGACCCTTCAAAAACCTCTTCATTAATTGAACTAGATTCTATTTGTATCCCCAAAGGGTCATAAACACTTGCTGAAAATACTCCTTCTTTAAAATTGAGAATTTGAATAGCGTAAATTCCTTTTTTATTCTCTGATTGGTCTAATTCAATTGTAACTTCTAAATTTTCGCCAAATCTTACATCTCCTTCTTTTTTTGCTAAATCCTCAAAAATCACCTGATTTCCATAAAATGATAATACAATTCCTGTTGCTACTAATACTCCAACAACTATTAGTAATATGCCAGATTTTTGCACAATTTTTTTGATAATTATGTTTAGTTTAAACCTAATTTTGGAGAAGGATTGGCAATAGGAACCGCAGTAGGTCTTGGTCAGGTAGCACTGAGTACCTTCCTTATTGTAGGATTTGCATTGCATAACACTACTGAGGGTATTGCTATTGCTTCTCCAATGACTAGAAGAAAACCTATGATTGGAAAACTTGCTGCTATGGGAATGATAGCAGGTGCCCCTGCAATTTTTGGTGCATGGCTAGGAGGATTCATGTATTCTCCCTTTTCCTCTGTAATTTTTCTATCTATTGGAGCAGGAGCTATTTTTCAAGTAATTGTAATTATTCTAAAGTGGATAAGAGAAGACAAAAATCTATCTAGTGCCGCAGTTGCATCTGGATTTGCTTTAGGATGTTAATCATGTATCTTACCAGCATTTTGATATAATCAAATTGGTTCTGGATGTATTGTAATAACTGCATTTTTTATTTCTGATCTGATTATATGTTCTATCTTTGAAGTTAAATCATGAACTTTTTCTATTGATAATTCCTTGTCAAAAGAACAGTCAATATCAATTTTGAGAATATTTTCAAAATTTAATGAAACAATCCGTCCAATTTTTTTTATTTCATGATAATTTTCTAAAATACCACGAATTTTATTTTCAGTTTCTTTATCCTCAATGCTGAAATTTTCTGGTACCATTACAAAAGGTTCTAAATGAATTGTTACATGTTCTATTTTTGGAATGTTTTGTTGAATTTTCTGTTCAACTGTTTCAGAAATTTTGTGAGCAGAATATAGATTAATTTCTCTATCTACCATGACATGTAGATTTGCAAAGGTCTTACCCTTTGTTTTATGTGTGCTGACATTGTGTACTCCTCTAACTCCATCAATATCTTTTGCAACATCAAAAATTTTTGCATCTAATGGTACATTCTTCCAATTTGGTTCAAAATGAATTGTAATTGCAGCATTTGAAATTTCATTTTTGATGTTGTTTTCAACTTTATTACTTACTTCATGTGCATTTTCAAAACTTGTATCTCCTCTCAGTGATATTGTAATATCTGCAAAGATCGTATCTCCAGATCTTCTCATCAGAATTGCTTCAGTGTTTATTACTCCTTCAGTATTTGCAACTATGACTTTGACTTTTTTAACGAGGTCAGGTGAAATTATATCTGTAAGATCTTGCGCTGTTTTATGCACTAATTTTATACTAAGAATTACTAGCACAACACCCAAAATTAATGCAGCGATAAAGTCTCCACTGTAAAATCCATAGGTTACAAATACAATTCCTACAATCGCTACGAGCGTAGATCCTAAATCCATAAACGCGTGATAAAAATCAGCTTTGAGAGTATTTCCTCCAATTTTTTTAATTGATCTTCTCAAAAGAATTATTCTAAAAATATCAATGCCAATTGTATACAAGCCTCCAATCATAGCAAATAATCCTGGCAGTACATTTGGTGGTGGATTTTGCAATCTTTGAATTGACTCATAAATGAAAAATATCGCAATTAGAAAAATCGCGATTCCTCCAATCAACCCTCCTAATGATTCGACCTTTCCATGACCATAGGTATGCTCCTCATCTGGTGGTTTTATTGCCATTCTTGCTGCTAAAAGCAGTACAACGGTAACTACACTATCTAATAAGGCATGAATACTATCTGTAATTAGTCCCAAACTATTTGAAACTAAACCAAATACAAATTCTACAAGAAATGCAGAAAATATGGCCAGAAGTGAAATTTGTAATACTCGAGTTCTTTGAACAAACATTTCTCTTGTTAATTTAATCATATCATGTATTACAACCATTCTAAAGAGAAATTATGCGACAAGATTATTTGTCATGAATGGTGATTTCTTGTACGATGAACAAAATTCTCTTAGCTTTTTTATTTTTAGCTACAATCTCTATTTTTCCAATTATTCAGGCAGAAGCTGCTAATAACCAAAACTTGTTTGTATCTGCTGAAAATTCAGAATTTGTAAATCATTTTTCGGGTTCAATGGTGGTCGAAGTTGTAATCAGAGATAATGATATTAGAAATACTGATGAAGGAAAAGGAGAACCAGATGTTACCCTAAATGGCAAATTACTTCGAATGGTTCAGGCAACAGACGGGAATTGGTATGCATATTTTGCAAATATAGATGGAGCAAATGCGGCAGATTCTACAGTGGGTTTAGTTGGTGAAGGATTAGACTTTGGTTCAATCTGTTCAGTATCAGACGGTACTACTGTCATAGGTGTTGATCTTAGTGATGCTGATGGAGTATCATATCCATACGATAACTGTACGGGTACATTTAATGATAGCAACAACGTTGTTAGAAAAGCAAAAAACCCATCTAACTTCCCAAATCCTGGTGAAGGACAGATTGGTATTGTTGAAGATACATGGCCATTTATTCAATTATTTTCTTTTAGTAATGATGTCACCATTCAATACAATCCAGCTGGTGAAGCACAAAGAGTAGATCTTGAGTATGATGAGATTCCAAATATTTTACTAATTCATGATAGAGAACAATATCCACGTAACTCAGAAGTTTTTGTAAGTATCAATGATTTTCAATTAAATCAAGATCCTACAGATGAGGATTCATGGACTTTTAGTGTTGAATCTAACCCTGCTACATTTTATCAAGCATTCAATAACAAAGGACAAGAATCCGCAGCTGGAACCGCCGGCCTTGTAAACTTGATACCTCATCTCTCAAATCTTGGTTTTGAAGATAATGGAGAGTTTTCAATGTCTTTAGGTTCTGTAATTGAACTAAAAACAAATGATAATCAAAATAACCAACTTTCAATTACAGATGGAGGAACTTCCTCTTATAATGAAATAGTAACTTTTGTAGAGAAAGGACCAAATTCTGGAATTTTTGACAGCTCTGATCATAGTGATCAATCTACAATAGGAATTACTTCAAATGCGCCTCGTGGAGAAACAGGAATAATAACCTATAATCAAGATTCAGTTTCTATTCTTACAGGTTTTACAACCGGTTCTCTGTCCCTAGACAAACCAGAATTAAAAATAGAAAGTAATGTAGGCTCATTATCTCCTGGAATTGAATATCCTCTAATTCTTCGGGATCCTGACCAAAACTTCAACGGTAATTCTCAAGATGACTTGGATGTTTTTAGAGATTCTTCCCTTATACCTACACTAGAGATTGGCAACCCTGTGACTCTAGAAAAATCTTCTAATGTAATATTTTATCCAAATTCAAATAATTTTGTGAATGGTGAAAATGTACTATCTTCTATTCAAGATAAAAATTCAGCTAGATTATTTTTGGATACCAAGACAAATCCATTATCTGGGTCCAACTTTAAACAAATCTCACTAAATCTTGGGATTACTGCATCTGAAATCCGATCAATTTTGATTGATAATAATTCGAGAAATCTTGGTACAAACTGGCTAAATTATGACTTTAGATCCCTTGAAAATGACTTCGGAATAAATGATTTTTCTGATACAAGAATCGATTTCCATTTTGGCTCTTTTCCTTCCTCACCTCTAACCTTAGTGAATCCAGGAGACATAACTTCTTCCAAAGGATTTATTCAAATTGATGATAATACTATAGAAAATATTTTCAATGAAAGTGGGTCTGTATTTTTAGTCATTAATTTTGGCACAAATGCTATGACTGTTTCAAATGAATCTAATCTTCAACCAATTATTTTTGATCTTTTTTCTTTTGGATTGGATGACAGCTTAAATGGAATCAATAATTCTATCTATCGATTTGAACTGGAAGAAACAAGTGATGATTCTTCCACTTTTGAGGGAACACTAGAATATGCTATTACTAATCAATTAAACATACTTGATGTAAATTTTATCAAAACAATTAACACGATTGATGATGATGTAAAATTTCTTATCACTGATAGATCGGTTGATGAGGAAGGTGTTTTCATCTCTTATTCTGATTTAGATGAAGTTGGTTTGAGTACTACTATTTCTACAAAGTCTGATATTGTTACCCATTCCGGTGTTGTCTCCACCGGTTCTACTTACAGATTCGGGCAATCTGTAGTTATAATTCTAAATGATCCAGATCTTAATCTAAGAAGTGATAAAATTGATATTTATTCTGTCATAAATGATTCTAATTCTCCCAATGTGGATACTGTTGGTAAAAATGGAGTAAAGATGCTAGAGATTTTGATAAAAGATGTAAGATACAAAAGATGTACTATTAATGGTGTAGACCATGGAGGGTTGGCCTCTACTGGATTTAATCTGATTGAAACAGGTCCCAGTACAGGAATTTTTGAGGGTTCATTTAACATGCCTTCAAAAATTTGCAACAAAAGTGGAACACAATTAATATCTCCTGCAGGTGGTGGCATTGAAATAAAATACTTTGATTCTAGAGATGCATCAGGAAAATCAAACATTTTTAGTTCATCAAATAATAGACAGTTATCCTCAACCCCATCTAATTTCAGTTACCATTATCCACAACTTAGCACTACTGAATTCCCACTTCCTTTATCAGGTACTGTAAAAGAAGTAATACTTTCTGGCAGTATCGATAATCAAAAAAGAGGAATTCCATTATCTTTAACTTTAATTCACCCTAATGGAAAAATACAGGAATTTAGTGCAGGTGTAACAAATAGCGGAAATTATAAAACTATACTCACTATTAATTCAAGTTCATTACCGGGAAAATATGAAATTAATTTGGAGTATGCTGGAGAGCAATTAGGTTCTGTCTCATTTAATGTATTGGGCAAAAATATTCCCTCTTGGATTAAAGATGATGCTAAAATGTGGTCATCATCTGTTATTACCGGTTCGGAATTTATTGATACAATAGAGTATCTCATTGAGGAGAAAATCATTTCCAGTTCTGGAGAAAGAGGTCAAATTTCTGAAAAAGTGATTCCAGATTGGACAAAAAATAATGCTAAATGGTGGTCAAATAACCAAGTGTCTGATAAGGAATTCTTTGACTCAATTCAATACTTGATAAAAAAAGGTATAATCAAAGTATAGTCAACACAATTTTTTAACATATACAAATAGAAATTGGTTAGAACAATTAGATGAAGAAAAATTTTGGAGAGAAGTTGATTGTTACCGACAATTTAATTATCCAACTAGATAATATAGTAAATGATCATTATAGATAAAAACTAAAATCAAATAAAATAGATGCTGCAAAAACAATGGACAATATTGAATGGATTGAAAATAAGATACAATGAATATGGACAGGAAAATACTCGACATATTTTATTTATTCATGGACTTGGATCTTCAGCAGATAGATGGCTTGACATTCCTGATGCTTTATCAGAAAATTTGCATATAATAACACTTGATTTGCCCGGCTTTGGTAAAAGTGATAAACCTAGAACAATGGATTATACGATTGA
The DNA here is from genome assembly GCA_965223865.1 of Nitrosarchaeum sp. Lineage (GTDB taxonomy): Archaea > Thermoproteota > Nitrososphaeria > Nitrososphaerales > Nitrosopumilaceae > HKST03. The sequence continues at coordinate 28,262 of OZ245020.1, read as the reverse complement.
AAATTTTAGAGATATTATTATTGATTTCATAAACAAGATTGGAATCAATGATGATAAAATAAGCATTGTAGGTCATTCTTTGGGAGGTTTTATTGCAGCCGAAGTAGCAATGAAAAAGAAAGATCTTATAGAAAAATTGGTTCTAATAGATTCATCAGGTTTGTTGGAAAATCCAACTCCTTTATTAGAAGAATATCTTCAAGCAGCAATGAGCCCAACAAAGGATAGAGTAAGAAAAGTTTTTCAACAGATGGTTGCTAATCCAACAAGAATTACCTCAAAATTAATTGATGATTTTATTGTACGAATTAATCTGCCAAATGCAAAAAATTCATTCAAGTCAACTCTTGAAAATAGTACCAATACTCAAATAAATCCAGAAAGACTAAAACAAATTGATACAATACCCACTCTAATAATTTGGGGAATTAAAGACAAGGTAATTCCTCTAGAGCATTCTGCAAGATTCAAAGAATTTATGGCAAATTCGCATGTTGAAATAATTCCAGATGCAGGACACGCTCCTTTTGCAGAAAAACCTGATAGAGTTTGTGAAATACTATCTAAATTCTTTACATGAAAGTGGTCTAATTCAATAAAGAACTATTTCTTCAATACAGGTCAAATCATTCTAGGCTAGATTTGAATAGAATTTGAGACCAAAAAGGAATTTAATTTGTTGACATCTAATAAATTCAATACAGGCATTTTTAAAAATATTTTTTATGAAAAGCGTCTGATTTACATGAACAAATCCTTCGTGGTGGTTATATGCTCTTTTTTTGTAATTCAATCATGCAATTAGTACAATCCATGTTAGTTAATTTCAAGTATAATCAGGTCAATTTTTCTTTCATTGAATACATAAATACTCTCATGCATGATTCAAAATGAAAATGAGGCTTACGGGTTTCCTTGCGTTATCTTTATTATCAATTTCAATTCTTTCTTATGGATTTAGCGGTTTAGCACTTGCTGATTCGCATAACATCCCTCCAATTTCAGCATCCACTGAATTTGCTAGCTATGAAAATGGAGATAGAGTTGTAATTGATGGTAGTATTAGAGATTATGATTCTGATGTAGATTCTGGAAAAGCCCTTACTTTTGTAATTAAAGCTCCTGATGGGAATTTAGTTACTATCGGTCAACTTACTCCAACATCTAACGGATCATTTTCTCATTCATTTGTGGCAGGTGGACCTCTTTGGAAAATTGGCGGTGATTATATTATTGAATTCCATTTTGGCGCTCAAAGTGGTGACGCTGAAATTGTTTATACGGGTGGAACCTTTGAAGCACCTCCTCCTCCTCAACCAGAATCAGAACCTGAGCCCGAACCAGAACCTGAGCCCGAACCAGAACCTGAGCCCGAACCAGAACCTGAGCCCGAACCAGAACCTGAGCCCGAACCAGAACCTGTTTGTGGTCCTGGAACAGAACTAATTGACGGAATGTGTCAAGTCATTCAAGATGAAGAACCAACAGACAATGGTGGTGGATGTCTTATTGCAACTGCAGCTTATGGTACAGAATTGGCTCCACAAGTACAATTCCTCAGAGAAATTAGAGACAATACTGTAATGAGTACTGCATCAGGAACCTCATTTATGACTGGCTTTAACCAATTGTATTATTCATTCTCACCAACAATTGCTGACATGGAAAGAGAAAATCCTATCTTCCAAGAAGCAGTTAGAGCCTTTATCACTCCAATGATATCTTCTCTCTCTATTATGACATTGGCTGAAGAAGGTTCAGAAGCCGAAGTATTAGGATTGGGAATTTCAGTTATTGCCTTGAATTTGGGAATGTACATTGCAGCTCCAGCCTTAATTGGTTTCAAAGTTCATAGACACTTCAAAACTAAAAATTAATGAATTCTAATTTATCCTAAAATCTTTTTCCTACTTGATGATAAAATAATTTCAAGATGGAATTGTTTTTGACACCAACAACCTAAAGATATTATCAAAAAATTACTCTAAGTTATTATACTGAAACAAATCACTATTTTTGATGAACATTGAATATGAAGAATTTGATACAATAGAGGATATTTTTCTATATATGGCTTCGGCAGCACCTCCTATGAAAAATACTATGCCAATTAATTCCTATAAAGGATATGTGATGGCATTTATCCCTTTGAGTCCTTCTACTGGAGATACATATCTTATGATTTATGCCAAAGGAACCCTTGAACCAGGAATTTATGAATTCGACGTAGCATCAAAGTCATTCAAAAAAGTAGAAGGTATTGAGAGAGCAGATAAAAACTACTTTATATCATTAACGCCAAAGCGAAATACAATTGCCGATAAGGCTATAGAAAATCTATAAAAATAGAATCCCCCCTTTTCATGCGTAAAAAAGTGCTATACTAGGTCATAATGTTTATCAAAAATTTTCTATAACTTCAACTATTGAAAAAGAAAGAACAAAATAGAATCCCAAGAACAGATGAAGAACTTCTACAAATTCTAAAAGAAGAAATACAAAAATTAAAAGAATTTTACTATCTAGGTGACAAGTTATCTTTAAGAGAATTTTTAGATCTAAGAGCATACATGGGACGAACTCAATCAGGAGAATTAACAGATATGACAAAAAAAGAAGTAATAAAAAAATGGTCTAATCAAAACGGTTCAGCTCATCAAGACTGGGAAATTGAAGAAGATATCGATTCATTTCTTAATTCTGGAAATATGATTAATATCAATGGATTACCCATTCATGCTTTAGAACTTCGTGCTACCACCAAGGTAGTTTTGAATATAGCTGATAAATTTCTTAATGAGATACAAAAATAATTCTACATATTATTTTTTTCAAAATATTTCAACGACAAAGGCATAGATTCATTCATCTTTACATCATCCATATTCTCAATTCTTCTCAACCAAAATCTCTTCCTATCTGCATTGAGATTAAACTCTCTAGGCAGTGGTTTGATTTTACCAATATCTGAAATCTTGTCTTAAAGGATAGATGATCTTAGTCGATTATTTTGTAAATTGTTGAATCTATAATTTCTTTGTTTGAATTTTAGGAGCAGATACTGATCTGCTTCTTGCATATTTGTCAATAATCTCATCTGGGGTCCTTCCATTGAAAAGATCTTTGCACAATCCACGCAGGTATCTCATTATTGCCCACGTTCCAGCCTTAAGTATTCCATACATGAAAACTTTCATTGGTGGACCATATGTTTTGTTTCTAAGAATTATTGGAATGATGTCATTAATTACACGAAGATTATTTTCCCAACATTTCCAAAACAATGTAAACTGAGCTTCGTTCAAGTTTCCAAAATGCATTGAGTTCTTTTCACTAAAGTCTTGATAAAGTAGTGGTGCTACTAATCCTCTAAAGTCCATCTGTCTAAAGTCACTCATCATATCAATCGTATATTGAATATCATCTGGGGTTTCATCTGGCCATCCGATAATGATTGTTGCAGCTGGGAACCAATGATTTTCATTTAGAATTTTTGCACCTTCTCTTACTACACTTCCCCACTCTTCAGGTGCAAATGGTCTTGTTTTAACCCCTAGATGTTTCTTTACCATCTTTGGGGCAACTGTTTCAATTCCTAAGTTGGTTGCTAACCATCTCCCAGTTTCATCTTGTCTGTTAATTTTTGAAATTTGCTGCATCAAATCAGGATCAGCTGCAACAGCAGAAAATGTCATATGTGTTGTTCCAATAAAATTGGCTCCTAATCCTTTCAAACCTTTCCAAAGCTCTGTAATTGCATCTCTGTTTGGAATAAAATCTCTATTATCACAACCATAAAGAAGCATTTCATCTGAATGTAACCATACGGAATCAAATCCATAATCTAAGTTAATTTTTGCTTCATGTTGCAATCTCTCTAGAGGCAAATCCTTCTTTGATCTTTTATTAACATCACAAAAGTCACAACCTCGTCCACATCCTCTCATAGCTTCAATTAAGGAGTTAATAGTTGGACCCTCAATAATTGGAATATTTTGAATATTTTTTACAAAACAATGCATTAAATCTGGAGCATCACCTTTTTCCAAATCTTGGAATAAATCTAATGCTAATTCATCTGCTTCCCCTACAACAACAGTGTCAATACCATGAATTTTCATTCTATCTGATTTTGCAAGTTCCCAAGCACCATTGCCTCCAACTACTACATGAAAATCATATTTCTTTTTGAGCTGAATAATACTGGCACACATTTTTTTGAATTTCATAGCAACGTATGATAATTTTTCTGGCGACATGGTTGTTGTAACTGGAGCCATACCTAAAGGATCCATTACATTAATTCCAACTACTTTGGTATCTGGACCAATTGATTTTTCTAACATCTCTGGATTTGCAACAAATACTTCATCCCTGTTATATCCTTGAAGTAAAGCACTCTCTACTCTTCTTAATCCGACTTGTGCGACTTTGGATTCTCCCGTATTTGGATCAGTTTCAACCGCAGGACAGAAAACTTTGTCAAAAACCCACTCTGGAAGGACTTCATATGGCCCACATGCAATAAACCCATAGAGAAAGTTTCCTCTGTAATTAGTCATCAAACTACGATCCGCTGTTAAAACAATACGTTTACCAGACAATATTATCTAGCTTCCTTCTGGTATGCTATATATGATTTACGAGATAATACGGAAAGTTTTACGATAAATATTCTCAAAATAAAAAATCTAGTTAATTATGATTTGGTTTTTTGTATGGATCTATTTGCTATATTTCCAGCCATTGCTCCGGCCCCTATTCCATTATCGATGTTAACTACTGATAATCCTAAAGCACAACTTTGCAACATTGATGCAAGTGCCCCAATTCCTTTCTCTCCATAACCATATCCTACTGATGTAGGAAGCCCTATTACTGGAATGTCTATCAAAGATGCTACTAATGTGGCTAATGCTGCTTCCATTCCTGCAACAACAATTACACAGTCTACTTCTTGCTCAATCATTTCTTTTAAAACGGGAAAAATTCTTTGAATTCCTGCAACTCCTACATCATAACTGACAATGCATTTACAGTTCATTGCCTCGCACATCAAACGTGCTTCTTCAGCTATGCCTATATCTGATGTACCAGCTGTTAGAATTCCTACTTTACCACCCTGAAATTTTATTGGTTTTTTAAACACTAATATCGTTGATGATTTTTTTCCAGTCTTGATTTTTATTTTTGATCTTTTAATAAATGATAATATTTTCCGATAATCTTTTTTATTTATTCTTGATATAACAACAGCATTTGTTTTTTCGATTGTTTTTTTGATAATATTTGTGATTTCGTCTAATTCTTTATTTTCCGCAAAAATTACTTCTGGAATCCCTCTTCTCTTTTGTCTGTTGATGTCTATTTTTGCAATATTATCTATTTCTTCAATTGAATATAATGACAATAATTTTTTTGCATTTTTGGCTGAAATCTTCCCAAGTTCTAGCGATTTTAGAATTTCGTATATGTCCATTAAAATGTGAATAATGAATGAATAAAAAAATGCTTAGATCTCTATATTCGAGATTGCATTTTTTACACTTTGTACTCCTGCGTCAAATCTTTTTTGTTCTTCCTCATTAAGATCAAGTTCTATAATTTTTTCTACTCCATTTTTTCCAATTACTGCAGGAACCCCTAAAGTTACATCAGAATGACCATATTCCCCATCAAGGTAAGTTGCAACTGGAATTACTTGTTTTCTGTCTCTTACGACTGATTCAATTATTGCTGAAATTGCATTTCCGGGGGCGTGTACTGTAGCTCCTTTTAGTTCAATAACTTTTGCGGCTACTTGTTTGGTGTTCTGAACCAGTTCATCTAATTTCTCTTTTGGTAGAAATGAAGACAATGGAATTCCAGAGACTGAAGAAAATCTTGGCAAAGGTAACATATTTTCTCCATGTTCTCCTATTACAAGAGCTCTTATGGAATCACGTGAATGTCCAGTTGATTCATGAATAAATTGTCTAAATCTCGACAAGTCAAGCATTCCACCCATTCCAAAAATTCTACTTTTATCAAAACCTGAAACTTTGTAGGTGATGTATGCCATGGGATCAAGAGGATTAGTTACTGGGATTATCATTGAGTCATTAGCATATTTTTTAATATTTTCAACCACACTTTTAACAATTGTTGCATTGATTTTCAAAAGATCCATTCTTGTCATTCCTGGCTTTCTTCCAGAACCTGCAACCACTACCACAATATTGGAATTTTTCATATCTGCAAAATCATTTGAACCTTTTACTTCAACATCAATTCCTTGCTCAGATAGCATGTGATTGATATCCATTGCTTCTCCCTGTGGAAGTCCTTCTGCTACATCTAGCAACAAAATTTGATCATCTAACCTCTTTAATGCAGAAAATAGTGCTGCATCTCCACCTACTTTTCCTGAACCTATTATTGTAATCATGTGAATCGGTCCGAATTTTGAATAATTAAATCTAATGATATTAGATATTTTTTTAGACAGAATTTATATGCATTTTTGATGATTTTCCAATCATGGTTATCGTAATAGATCCACAAATAGCTGGAATTTCTGGTGATATGCTTTTATGTTCTTTGGTAGATCTTGGTGCAAATAAAAAAAAGATTATCGATGGTATAAAGCATGCAGAAAAATTTCTCCCAGATTCAACTATTTCCAAAATTGAATTTAAAAAACTTAAAAAAAATGGAATAGAATCTACAGAACTAATTCTTGATATTCATGAAAGTATTCAGGAAAGAAAAGGCAGTCAAATAAAAAATGCTATTATCAAGTCTACAAACGAACTTGAATTATCTGAGAAAGGAAAAAATTTTGCTAAATCATGTATTGATACTTTGATAAACTCTGAATCAAAAATTCATGGTGTTTCTATTGACTCTGTTCACTTTCATGAAGCTTCAAGCATTGACACCTTAATCGATATAATTGGAACTACCATTGCAATAGAAGATTTAGGATTATTTAAAGAACAAATAATATGTATGCCAATTGGAGTAGGTAGCGGTTCAGTAACTTTTTCTCATGGCACCATGTCAAATCCTGCAAGTGCAATACTTGAAATTCTTAAAGGTTCTGGATTGATAATTCAAGGCAATCAAGAAAAAGATGAGTTAACAACTCCTACTGGAGCCAGTATTTTGATGAATCTTTCAAATTCTTCTTCAGAATTTTATCCTTTGATGGAAATAAATTCTATTGGATATGGTGCTGGGAAAAAAAATTTTGAGTCTTTTTCAAATGTTTTGAAAATTGTTCGTGGAACTCTAAAAAATAATCTTGAGATGGATATTGTTAAAGTTTTAGAGACAAATGTAGATGATGTTTCTGGAGAACTTCTTGGAAATTTAATTGAAAAAATTATGAAGAAAGGGGCAAAAGATGTTTCAATTTATCATGGAATAACAAAAAAGGGTAGACCCACGAATCTTGTTTCTGTAATTTGTGATAATAAAATAATGTATGAAATTATGGAACTTTTAATTTCTGAAATTGGGACACTTGGAATTCGTGTTTCAACCTCTGAACGCTTTATTGTTCCAAGAAAAATTAAAACAATTAAAATTATGGTTGATGGAAAAATGTTTTCAATAAATTACAAAGTTTCTTCATATATGGGAAGATCTGATTTTAAGATAGAATTTGACGATTTAAAACGCATATCTGAAATTTTAAACAAACCCATTAAAAAAATAGAATCATTAATCAGAAAAGAAATTGAAAAAATCGATGAATAAAAATGTCAAAACTTGAAGATCTAATTAATTGGTTTGATAATAAGAAAAAGGTTATCGTTGCCCTATCTGGAGGTGTAGATAGCGCATTGGTGGCATATGCTGCATTTCAAAAATTGGGAGATTCTGCTTTAGCTGTAACGGCTGATTATAAAACATTATCAAAAGAAGAACTTGATTCTGCAAAACAAATTTGTTCAGAAATTGGAATAAAGCAAATTCTATTGGATTATAATGAATTAGAAAACAGTCAATTTACAAGAAATGATTCTAATCGTTGTTTTTACTGTAGAATGGAATTAGGCTCACATTTACTAAATTTGGCCCATGAAAATCAAGTGAAAATTATTGTTGATGGTACAAATCTTGATGATTTGGGTGAATATAGGCCAGGAATTAAGGCTTTGAAAAAAATTGGAATAAGAAATCCTTTGATTGAAACTGGTTTTACAAAAAAAGAAATTCGAGAAACTGCCAAAACAGTAGGTTTGTCTGTATTTGATAAACCTTCAAATTCTTGTTTGGCATCTCGCATTCCTTGGGGTCAACAAGTTACTGCTGAGAAATTGGCTCGTATAGAATATGGTGAAACCATTGTAAAGCAAATTACAAAAATTAAACAAGTTCGTGTACGAGATCTTAATGGTTCTGCCAAAATTGAAGTAGAGAAAACCAATATTCCTATTTTTAATAAAGAAATCATTGAAGAAATTTCAAACAAATTACATCTTATTGGATTTTCTACTGTTGAAATCGATGAAGAAGGATATAGGCCAGGAAAAATTAATGTGATTGTGGATTGATTTATCTTGATAATGCCGCTTCAACTCAAATTCATGAAGCAGTTTTAGATTCAATGCTACCCTACCTAAAAGAGCAATATGGAAATCCTTCATCAATTCATAGGTATGGAAGATTAACTTCTAAAGCTATAGAAAAAGCTAGAAAACAAATTGCCAATCTTATTAATGCAAATCCTTCTGAAATTCTATTTACTTCTGGCGGTACTGAATCCAACAACACTGCATTAAATGGTATTGCCTTAAAGACCCCCGGATCTCAAATTATTACCTCCTCTGTTGAACATGATTCTATTTTAGAACCATGTAAAAAACTAGCAAATTTGGGATTTAACGTACTTTATCTTCCTGTTGATAAATTTGGTATGATTGATTCTGGATCATTAAAAAACAAAATTTCAGAGAAAACCTCTCTTGTATCGATAATGTTTGGAAACAATGAAGTTGGAACAATTGAACCAATTGCAGAAATTGGAAGTATTTGTAATGAAAAAAATATCCCATTTCATACTGATGCAGTACAGGCTATTGGAAAAATCCCAATTGATGTAAAAAAATTAGGTGTTGATTTGTTATCCATATCATCCCATAAAATTAATGGCCCTAAAGGAATTGGTGCTCTTTACATTAAAAATGGATTAACTATTGATCCTGTGATTCTTGGTGGGGGACAAGAAAAAGGTTTAAGATCTGGAACTGAAAATGTTGCTAATATTGTAGGATTTGGAAAGGCATGTGAAATTTCACATTTGAATCTAGTTGAAAACACCTCTTCAATAAAAAAACTCAACGATTATTTAATAAAAAAAATTTTGAGTGAAATTTCTCATGTGACTCTAAATGGCCATACTGATATTCGTTTACCAAACAATGCTCATTTTACATTTCTTGGAGTTAATGGTGAAGATTTGATAATCAAGTTAGATGAAAATGGAATTGCTGCTTCAACTGGTTCAGCATGTTCAGTTAATACTCAAAAGGCTTCTCATGTTTTACAAGCAATGGGTTTTTCACATGAACAAATTACTGGTTCATTGAGATTAAGTGTTGGTATATTTAATACCAAAGAAGAAATCGATGAAACTGTAAATATTTTAAAAAAAATTGTTCAGGAATTACGTTCAGTTTCTCCATTTAAAGAAAAATATTCTTTTGACTAAATTTTAATCTGGAATCTATTTTTAGTTGTTAAAATTACAGAAGCCATCCCAACCAGTAATATTGCCATTACAATTGTACCAAATTCTGGGATAACATAAGTTCCAATAACTTCAATCTCAGAATCTCCTTGTTCAAAATTAATTGAGATCATTCTAGATTTTGAATTATTATCTAACTCTTGATATGGAACTTCAACGTTGTCAATTAGGATTATAAAAACATCGTCTTTTCCATCTTGTTTCTCTGCACCAATGAATTCTCTTGGCAAATCTAGAGTGATAGTTCCTTCATCTATAGCATCAACCTGTACCTTTAATGCAAAAAATTCTGAATCAACTATCATATCTTCTATAGTTCCTCCTCTAATAGTATATTCTACATCAAATGTACCTGAACTACCTGCATCTACTTCGAAAATATTGGTGTCAAGAATATCTGTTTTTGGAGAAAAATTGAATTCAACCTCTGCAATATTTCCTTCTCCGAATGAAGTCCTAACTAAATAATCTCCTGTCTTGTTCCATAATGGTCCTTCGGCAATTACGGTATGTGTATAGCTTCCATCCTGTGCAACTGTAATCTGGGCAATATCTATCAAATTTCCTTCAAAGAAAATCTGCAACACTACTGGTGTACTTGGAACAACGGTAGCAACTTCGCCATAAATCACAATGGTATCTCCTTCATCATAATTACTGTCATCTGTTTGAACCGTAATTGGATTTGTCTGAGCAAAAGCTGGCATAAATGAAATTACAGTTAAAATTATTAATCCATAAAAAATCTTTTTCATGAAACCTCTCAATGATGGTTTGTATATTTCCTTTACTATCTAAAAATGAAAAAATGAAAAAAGTTGTGAATTTAGTATCTTGGCATAATACTGAGTCTTGATTTTGCAGATACTGCAATTATTGATATTATTGCAACTGCTAAGATCATTACTGCTATTGTACCAAATTCTGGAATAACAAATGTACCAATTACCTCAATTGTTTCAGTACCTGCTGGGAACATTACTGTGACTTTATTGCCATCAAATTCTACATCATCCCATTCTTCGTTATCAACTAGTACCATAAAGACACCGTCGAGAACTTCACTTGATGGGCTCAATGTAATTGTTCCATCATCATTTGCACTGATTCTAATAATAACTGAATTATCATTAGTATTGATGCTTGCACCAGTAACCACTCCGCCAGCAATGCTATAGTTTATGCAATTTCCATCTGCAGAAACACTATTTGCGCCACATTTTATGGATGGTGTTGGGGTGATTGGTTTGGTTGCAATTCCACCAGTTAGCTCAATAAGTGCTTTGTCACTTTTATTTTCACCATATTGAACTTTGATGGTATAGGTACCGTCGTATTTCCACAGTACACCTGATGTGTTGAGAGTTGTTCCAAATGTTCTGTCGTCATCGACTATTAGTTGGTCAACTGTGACAACAGAGTTCAATGGATTCACAACAGTAAGCGTAACTGGAAAACCAGATGCGATATTTGCTACTTGGCCTTGTACTGTAATGGTGTCGTTATGATCATATGAATTTCTATCTGTCCAAACAGATACCGGGAGTTCCTGGCTCAAAATTTGAGATGCTGTCATTTTAGATTCCCCCTCACAATCAGGACATGCTTGTGAAGATGCATATGCTGAAGACACGGTTAAAGTACCGACTGCAGTCAAAATGGCTAGTAGCACAAACGACGTACGGCTGTTCATCTTGTTTGCGTTTTGAACCTGTCTCTATTTATGTATATTTAAAAAATGAAAAAAGTTGTGAATTTAGTATCTTGGCATAATACTGAGTCTTGATTTTGCAGATACTGCAATTATTGATATTATTGCAACTGCTAAGATCATTACTGCTATTGTACCAAATTCTGGAACTACTACACCTTCTTTGATATCTACTTGCACCGAACTTGTGTATTCTGATGATTGATTTTGCTGTGCAGTTACTGTATAGAATCCGTCCTGTACCCAAAGCGGCCCTCCTGTTGTAATGATCCTTGTAAAGACCCCATCAATTGAAGGTGATACCTGAGCAACAGAAACAACGTTTCCATTTGGTGCCGTTACTGTTAATGTGATATCTTCACTTACTCTATCTGTTTTTCCAGTAATTACAATCTCTGTAGAACCAATTAATGCTTCTGCTTCAATTTCTAGTCCTTTGTCCTCAGCAGTAATACTTGTTGGTTTGAAAATTCCTGTTTCTAAATTTGATTCAGATACTGAAGTTTCTGCAGCCATTCCGTCATTTACCTCTACATGTACTGTCATAGTATACAAAGAATTTTGATGAACACTTTGCATAGCTGTTATTTTATAGAATCCATTTTCTATCCATGTTGGACCAATTTTGAATTCTTTGACAAAGTTTCCATTTTCATCTGGTGCAGCTTGAGCAATGTTTACTACATTATTTCCACTTGGAGATGTTACTCTAAATGTTACATCTGTGATCATTGATGCAGTATGTCCAGTAACTGAAATTGTATCTGCTCCTTTTACTGCAGTAGCAGAAAGTGACATTCCCATGGTTTGAGCAGAAACATCTTGCTGAATTGAAGTTACTGATATTAATGACAGTGCCACAAGGACCAATGCCATTGAAGTTATGGAGTGTTTAAAATTCATCCTATTTCAACACCATCCACATTAGTATTTATGTATATTTAAAAAGAGAAAAAAGATGAAATTTAGTATCTTGGCATAATACTGAGTCTTGATTTTGCAGATACTGCAATTATTGATATTATTGCAACTGCTAAGATCATTACTGCTATTGTACCAAATTCTGGAACAACAAAGGTACCAATAATCTCGATTTCCTCTGCACCAGCTGGGAATTGTATGGTAAGTGTTCTGTCAGTAGAAGTAGATGTTTCTTCAAAGTCTACTTCTTCTCCGTCAACTAAGACAAAGAAGTCGTCATCTTCACCATTAATTGTTGCATCCATTACTGATCTTGGGATAGTGAGGGTGAGTGAACCATCATCCATTGCGTCTATTGCGACGATAAGTGAATTTGCATCTACATCAGGCATGATGCTAATTAATTTTCCACCTATGATTGAATAACCTATCATTTCATCAGAACCTTCAATTGATACTGCATTTCCAGTATCAATTCCAGATGATGCTGAGGATCCCGCAAAGGTAAATGTGGTTTCTGCTGTTCGAGATTGGGTTCCATACTGAACTATGATCGAGTACGTTCCTGCTTGTTTCATTAGTGAACCACCAGCAGCTAATTCAGTACCGAATGTTTTATCAGAACCTACTGTTAACTGTGCAATAGAAACAACGTTTCCATTTGGTGCTGTTACCATGAGACTAAGTGCCTCGCCACCGAGAAGTGCATTGACTTCTCCTGTTACTATGATTGTTTCACCCTCTGAGTAGGATGACTTATCAGTAGCAACAACGACCGAGTTTTGTATTTGTCCAAATGCTGGTGCCATTCCAATACTTGCAATAATTATTGCAGATAAGGCAAACACCGATAGATGAGCTTTCATCATTTTTACGCCTAAATTTATACTATTTAAGGTTGTGATAAAATTATTTGACTAAAAAGAAAAAACACTGGATTTTGACGAATTTCAGATTAGATATATATTAACCTCGTAGTGAGTTTTTGACAGTTTGTGTGTATTCTTTACATCTACATTTAATGTTATGTGTGGAGGCTTTGTAAATGGCAACTAAGAAAAATCAAGTTTTAGTTCCCGATCATGTTTATGTTCCAAAACATGAAATAATATCAAAACAAGAAGCAGAGGAAGTTCTAAAAAAATATAATTGTAAACCAACAGAATTACCATTAATTTTTGTAAACGATCCAGCAATTTTGGGACTTGGTGTAAAACCAGGTGATATGATAAAGATCACAAGAAAGAGTCCCACTGCAGGTCAGAGCTTATACTATAGATATGTGGTGGAAGTATAGATGGCAGATCCTTCCGTAAAACGATGGCCCGTGATTCAAGATATCTTAAAGCGTGAAGGAATTGCAAGGCAACATTTGAATTCTTTTGATGAATTTTTAGAAAGAGGTCTACAAAGTATTATCAATGAAGTAGGTCAAATCGAAATTGAAAATGCAGAATATCCGTATAAAATTCAATTAGGAAAAGTAAAACTTCAACAACCAAGAATGATGGAACTTGACGGCTCCATAACTCATATTACTCCTGCTGAGGCCAGACTGAGAAATGTTTCTTACTCTGCTCCTGTAATGATGGAAGCAAGTGTAGTTGAAGATGGAAAAATTCTAGAATCTAGATTTGTTCATATTGGTGATATCCCAGTTATGGCAAAATCAAATGCTTGTATTTTACATAATTTTTCTACTCAGAAATTAGTCGAACATGGTGAAGATCCAAATGATCCAGGTGGTTATTTTATAATTAATGGTTCTGAAAGAGTTATTGTTGGTTTAGAAGATCTCTCATACAACAAAATTATTGTAGATAGAGAAACTGTTGGAGGAAACATTGTTTTCAAAGCTAAAGTCTATTCATCCATTGTTGGCTATAGAGCAAAACTGGAACTTGTAATGAAAAGTGATGGCTTGATTGTAGCCAGAATTCCTGGTTCTCCTGTAGATATTCCAGTTGTCACTTTAATGCGAGCTCTTGGGTTAGAATCTGACAGAGAAATTGCAGGTGTTGTTTCACTCGTTGATGATATCCAAGATGAACTAGAAGGATCTTTTGAAAAAGCAGGTGATGTTCCAACATCAAAAGATGCAATTGTTTACATTAGTAAGAGAATTGCACCAGGAATGTTAGAGGAATTCCAGATTAAAAGAGCTGAGACCTTGCTGGATTGGGGTCTATTACCACATCTTGGTAAACATCCTGAAAATAGAAAAGAAAAAGCTCAATTTCTCGGTGAAGCAGCATGTAAATTATTAGAGTTAAAACTTGGATGGATTTCTCCAGATGACAAAGATCATTATGGAAACAAAGTTATCAAATTTGGTGGACAAATGCTTGCAGATCTTTTCAGAACCGCTTTTAGAAATCTTGTAAGAGATATGAAATACCAATTAGAAAGATCAGGCCAAAAGAGAGGAATAAATGCTGTCGCTGCTGCAATAAGACCTGGAATTATTACTGATAAACTAAACAATGCAATTGCTACAGGTAACTGGGGTAGAGGACGTGTTGGTGTAACTCAACTTCTTGATAGGACAAATTATCTATCAACCATTAGCCATCTTAGAAGAATTCAATCCCCTCTCAGTAGAACTCAACCAAACTTTGAGGCTAGAGATCTTCATGCAACTCATTTTGGAAGAATTTGTCCAAGCGAAACCCCTGAGGGTTCAAACTGTGGTCTTGTAAAAAATTTGGCACTTTCTGGAATTATCTCAGTAAATGTTCCATCTGAAGAAATTGTCGAAAAATTGTATGATCTAGGAACCATTCATTTCTTTGATGCAAATGAAGATCTTAAAAAAGATGGAACTAGGATCTTCGTTGATGGAAAACTAATTGGATATTACAAAGATGGAGAACAATTAGCTGAATCCCTTAGAGAATTGAGAAGAAATTCCAAGATTCATCCTCATGTTGGAATTTCATTCCATAAATCAGAAATTGAAGGTGCAACAAAAAGACTTTATGTTAACAGTAATGCAGGCCGTGTTTTAAGACCCTTGATCATCATTAAAGACAATAAACCATTATTGACACAAGATCTGTTAGATAAAATTTCTAAGAAACTTCTCTCATGGAGTGATTTGTTACGAATGGGCATACTAGAAATGATTGATGCAAACGAAGAAGAAAACTGCTACATAACTCTAGATGAAAAAGATGCTAAGAAACATACCCATCTTGAAGTTTTCCCACCGGCAATATTAGGTGCAGGTGCATCAATAATTCCATATCCTGAGCATAACCAGTCTCCAAGAAATACCTACGAGTCTGCTATGGCCAAACAAAGTCTTGGATTTTCAACACCAATGATGAATACTAGCACATATGTCCGACAACATTTCATGTTGTATCCACAAACCCCAATTGTTAACACTAAAGCAATGAAACTGCTGGGATTAGAAGACAGACCTGCAGGCCAAAATTGTGTTGTAGCAGTTTTGCCTTTTGATGGATATAACATTGAAGATGCCATTGTTCTTAGCAAGGCCTCTGTTGACAGAGGCCTTGGACGAACTTTCTTCTTTAGAATCTATGATGCAGAAGCTAAACAATACCCAGGTGGAATGAGAGATAGCTTTGAAATTCCAAATGCTGAAGACAACATTAGAGGCTACAAAGGAGAAAAAGCCTATAGATTATTAGAGGAAGATGGTGTCGTTATAGCAGAAGCACAAGTTCATGGGGGTGATATTTTAATTGGAAAAACCAGCCCTCCAAGATTTATGGAAGAATACAGAGAGTTTGAATCATCTGGTCCTTATAGAAGAGATACATCAATTGGTGTGAGGCCATCCGAAACAGGAGTTGTTGATACTGTTGTAATGACACAATCAAACGAAGGTGGAAAGATGTACAAGATTAGAGTTAGAGATATGAGAATTCCAGAAATTGGTGATAAATTTGCTTCAAGACATGGACAGAAGGGCGTTCTTGGAATTTTAGCAAAGAACGAAGATTTACCATATACTGCAGATGGAATTTCTCCAGATGTTTTGATTAATCCACATGCATTCCCATCAAGAATGACGGTAGGAATGATGATGGAATCAATTTGTGGAAAAGCAGCATCATTACGTGGAAGTCAATTTGATGGCTCTGCCTTTGTTGGTGAGAAAATGGAAGAAGTTAAAGCTGTAATGGATGCTACAGGATTCAAGTATTCAGGTAAAGAAAAAATGTATGATGGAAGAACTGGAAAATCATTTCCAGTAGAAGTCTTTATTGGAGTAGTCTATTATCAAAAACTGCACCACATGGTTGCAGATAAGATACATGCTAGAGCTCGTGGCCAAGTACAAATGTTAACAAAACAACCAACCGAAGGAAGAGCAAGAGGTGGGGGTTTGAGATTTGGTGAAATGGAAAGAGACTGTTTAATTGCTTATGGTGCATCAATGATTCTAAAAGATAGACTGCTTGATGAATCTGATAAATCTGATATTTTTGTTTGTGAAAGATGTGGATTAGTAGCTTATCATGACGTTAAACAAAGAAAATATGTCTGTAGAGTATGCGGTGATAAAGCCAAAGTTTCATCTGTTTCTGTCGCATATGCTTTTAAACTATTGTTACAAGAAATGCAAAGTTTGAATGTGGCACCTAGATTGCTCATAAAGGAGAAAGTGTAACATGTCTATTCAAGCAATCAAATCAATCGACGGAATTAGATTTTCTGTTTGGTCTCCAATTGAAATTAGAAAATACTCAGTAGCAGAGGTTACTGCTCCTGAAACATATGATGAAGATGGAATGCCTGTTCAAGGAGGTCTTATGGATGGAAGATTGGGAACACTTGAACCTGGACAAAAATGTCTAACTTGTGGAAATACTGCTGCTCGATGTCCAGGACACTTTGGTCATATTGAACTTGCCGAACCAGTTTTACACATCGCATTTATCGATAATATTTACAAACTCTTGCAATCGTCATGTCGTTCATGTGCCAGATTAAAAGTACCACAAGAAGATCTTGACGAGTTTAAAAAAATTAAAGAAAAACATGCAGCGTATACTATCATCTCACAAAAACGTATACCAGAACAAATTATTGAAAAAGCAAAGAAAGCAAAAGAATGTCCTCATTGTGGAAAAACACAATACGAATTAATTTTCACAAAACCAACTATCTTTGTTGAAAAGACAGAAATTGGAGAGCATAGATTACTTCCAATTACAATCAGAGAAAGATTCTCGCAAATTATTGATGATGATCTAAATCTTTTGGCCTATGATCCAGTTACTGCAAGACCTGAATGGTTTATTCTTCAAGCATTACCTGTACCTCCCGTGACCGTTAGACCATCAATTATTCTTGAAACTGGAATTAGATCCGAAGATGATCTAACCCACAAAATGGTTGACATAATTAGAGTCAATCAAAGACTAAAAGAAAGTAAAGAAGCAGGAACCCCTCCTTTAATTGTACAAGACTTGGTTGATTTGTTACAATACCACACCACGACATACTTTGATAATGAAGTTTCAGGAATTCCACAAGCTCATCATCGTTCAGGTCGTCCACTAAAAACGTTGACTCAACGACTAAAAGGAAAAGAAGGAAGATTTAGAGGTTCATTATCTGGAAAGAGGGTCGACTTTTCAAGTAGAACTGTTATTTCTCCAGATCCTAACTTGGATTTATCAGAGGTTGGTGTTCCTGAAGCAGTGGCAACAAAACTTACAATTCCTGAAATTGTTACTGAGTGGAATATTGATAGAATGAGAAAACTTGTAATTAATGGTCCAAACAAATTTCCAGGTGTTAACTATATCGTAAGACCTGATGGCGTAAAAATTAGATTAGATTTTGTAGAAGATCGTTCAATTATTGCTGAAACATTAGAGATAGGATATCTGGTAGAGCGTCATCTTGCTGACGGTGATATTGTAATGTTCAACAGGCAACCCTCATTACACCAAATGTCTATCATGGCTCATTATGTAAGAGTTCTACCAGGAAAAACATTCAGATTACATCCTTCAGTGTGTCCTCCATACAACGCAGACTTTGATGGTGATGAAATGAATCTCCATGTGCCACAAAGTGAGGAAGCAAGAGCAGAAGCAATTCTCTTGATGAGAGTTCAAGATCAATTAATCTCTCCTCGATATGGTGGTCCGATTATTGGAGCCTTAAGAGACTTTGTTACTGGTGCATATCTTCTAACAAAAGATGATACTGTTCTAACAATACAAGATTTCTCAAATCTTGCTATGCTTGGCGGTTACAAAGATAAACTCCCAAAGCCTGGAATCAAAACCAAAGATGGCCCTGCCTATACAGGAAAACAACTATTTTCATTATTCCTACCAAAAGATTTCAATTATGTTATTACATCAAAATGGTCAAAAGGCACTAAAGGATCTCCTAAGGATGTTGTAATTAAAAATGGTGAATTAATCAGCGGAGTAATTGACAAATCGTCAATTGGTGCTGAAGAGCCAGAAAGTGTGCTCCATAGAATTGCAAAAGACTATGGCAATGCAGTTGGAAAAAATTTCCTAAATTCAATTCTTATCATGGTTAAACAATTCATCACTCATTATGGATTCAGTTACGGTTATGCTGATCTTGAGGTTCCTGAAAAAGAAAAACAACAAATTTTAGATGATATTCAAGAAACCTATGATGTAATTGCAGATCTTACCTCTCAATATGAAAAAGGTACTCTAAAACTAACAAGAGGAATGAGACCAGAGGAAGCTCTTGAAGCATACATTGTAAATGAATTAGGAAAAGCTAGAGATAAAGCTGGTTCCACTGCAGATCAATCTCTTGATCAAGCAAATGCTGGTAGAATAATGGCCACAACTGGTGCAAGAGGTTCAGCACTTAACATAGGTCAGATGGCAGGTGCGTTAGGACAACAATCAAGACGTGGAAATAGGTTACACGAAGGCTACAATAATCGAGCATTACCACACTATCAAGAACACGATAATAATCCAGATGCACATGGATTTGTTAAATCAAATTATCGAGAGGGATTATCTGCATTAGAATTTTTCTTCCATGCGATGGGTGGTAGAGAAGGACTAGTTGATACTGCTGTTAGAACACAACAAAGTGGTTACATGCAACGTAGACTGATTAACGCACTTGAGCATATTAGATTAGAATACGATGGAACAGTTAGAGACCCACATGGTCACATTATTCAATTCCTATATGGAGAGGATGGAATTGATGTTGCAAAAAGTGATCATGGTGAAGCATTTAACGTAAATAGATTAATTGAATCACAGACTATTGTTGATTCTGGAAAGAAAGCAACCAAAGAAGAAATTTCTACTTTGGCAAAAAAATTCACAAAGACTTTCAATCCTAGATTAAGAGATCTTGTAACTAATGCTTTACTTGATTCAAAACTTAGTAAAGAAGGTATAGAATCTGTTTGTAAAAAGGGACTGACACTTTACAACAAGGCTAAGGTTGAACCCGGACAAGCAGTGGGAATTATCACTGCACAATCAATCGGTGAACCTGGAACTCAAATGACTTTAAGAACGTTCCATTTTGCAGGAATTAAAGAAAGAAACGTTACATTAGGTCTTCCTAGGTTAATTGAACTTGTTGATGCAAGAAAGAAACCAATTACTCCAACAATGGATATCTATCTTGATGAGAAATCAAAGAATTCAAGAGAAAAGGCAATTGAAGTAGCAAGAAATGTCTTACAAACAAAAGTTAGTGCATTAATCACTAACAGTGAAACTGATTACAATTCTGAAATTAAATTAATTTTGAATGCTAATAGACTCAAAGAACGAGGATGTACTATTAGCGAAGTTGAAGACGCTTTACAATCAAACAAGAAATTTAAGATGGAAACAACTGGCGAGCTAATAACTCTGAAATTAGTTGAAGAGTCTGATGCACCAACTGTAATTGCAATTAGAAATAAAGTTCTTAATACTACTGTTAAAGGAGTTCCTGAAATTGAGAGAGTTACTTTGGTACAGAAAGATGATGAATGGGTAATTCAGACAACAGGTTCAAACATTGCCAAAGTCTTAGAAGTTAAAGGTATTGATAAGAAAAATGTTAGAACAAATAACGTTTTTGAAATTGCAGGTACTTTGGGAATTGAAGCTGCAAGAAATGCATTGATTAATGAACTAAATGGGACTCTTGAAGATCAGGGACTTGAGGTTGATAATAGATACATCATGTTGGTAGCTGATCTTATGTGTTCAAGAGGATACATGCAGCAAATCGGAAGACATGGTATTGCCGGAACTAAAGACAGCGTTCTTGCAAGAGCAGCATTTGAAATCACTGTTCCAACCATTGCACATGCTGCATTGGGTGGAGAAGTTGAACAGCTTAAAGGTATTACAGAAAATGTTATTGTTGGAAGTAATATTCCAATTGGCAGTGGAACAGTGGACCTTTACATGCAAGTATCAAAAACTAAATGAGGAAAAAATTTAAACTGTGATAAAATTGGCTGATGAAATTTCTACCTTGATGAATAAAAGTAAAAACAAACCCATCTTACTTAGACTAAGAAATAAGAAAACCATTAAAGGAAATCTACAAGACTTTGACGTTCACATGAACCTTACATTAAAGGATGCCGAAGACATTTCTGATGATAAATCCATAAATCTTGGTACTGTTCTTTTACGTGGTGATAATATTTTGGCAATTTCTTTACCTGAAGACGAATCAAAATCTTAGAAAATATTCTCAAACATTAAATCTTTAAAGAATTTAATTTAGTTATGTTTGAATACTTTTTTTTCTTACTGTTTCTTTTTCCTGTATTTGCTGAGGAAATTCCTGATTATAGCAATCCATACTCTCCAATTTTTACAGACAAACCTGTGTATTCTTGGACCGATAAGGTAAAAATGACAATAATTGCACCAAGCTGGAATGCTGATAGATACTTGATAGACTCTATTGGTGATTATGTAGAAAATCCAATTAAAATTTCAACTAGGGAACATTCTTTGGATCCTTATAGGTTTACAGAAACTGGTACAAATACTGGCATTTTTACAGCAGAAATTATTCTCACAGGATTTTCACATGATGCTACAGGAGATGGCAAAATTGACACAACCCCTAGAACATTTGGTAACGGTCCAACCAGCGGGTTTTTGGAAGTAGATAGAGATTCGGCAATTACTATATCTTTTGAATTTGCAGATGGCATAGTATTGACAGAGTCGGCATCAATTAGCTGGAACTTAGGCGAAATCCAATTTTCAGAGGCAAATTTTATTTCGAGTAAAACTGCCCAAATCATGGTAACTGATTTGGACATGAATCTAAATCCAGAAGGATTAGATCATATACCTATTCGTGTTTCATCAGATTCCGATATTGCAGGAATTGAAGTTGATGCTATAGAAACATCAGAAAGATCGGGAGTATTCATTGCAAAGGTTTCTTTTTCGCAAACCTTGCCTTCTAGTGGAAGCAGACTGTTTGCAGTTCCTGGAGATTCTATCTATGCAAAATACGATGATCACACTTTACCTAGTCCTTATACTATTTCTGATAACATTGAAATCACAACTACTGGAAAACTAGACTCATCAATCCCTCCAACTGAGAGAATAAAAAACTCCCAAGTTATTTTATCTGATTCCTTTGGAAACGAACTAAAATCATTTTCAACGCATAATCAACTACAAATTGTTGGAACAATTACTAATGAACAAAATTTCAAACAACAATTTATCTATTTATTCCAGGTAAGGAATTCAAATGATGTAGTTGTTTCAATAGCATGGATAAAAGGAGAGATCTCTCCCAATCAAAGTCTTGATGTTTCTCAATCTTGGATGCCATCAAAATCAGGAAGTCATTTTATTGAAACTTTCGTTTGGAAATCATTAACAGATCCAAATCCATTATCTCCATCTCAATCAATTGAAATTTTTATTGAATAAAACAAGTATAATTTCTACGTGATTATTAAATACAAAAATACAATTTTAGTCATGTGCTTGGATTGAAACTTGGAGTATTGTTAGTGTTAACCGTAATTTCCTTTACATTTACCTCTCAAGTTTATGCCGATTCTATTTCTGTAACATTTGACAAATCCGAATACACAACTGGTGAGTCTCTTTCTATGGTTGGTCAAATATCTGAATTAAAAATGCCTGTAATTGCAATGAGTATTTATGATACAGATGGAAAAATTTTGGCTGCAAATAATGTTGAAATCGATTTTGATGGCTCATTTAGTAAAACTATTATTTTAGATTCTCCTTTTTATGAAAAATCCGGGCAATACAAAGTAAAATTTGACTACGGAAAAATATCTAAGAATGGATTTTTCATAATTTCAAACCAGGAAAGCGTTGAAAAAGAAAATGAAGATATTGAACAAACTACCGAAAAATATACTCCTGAAATAGTTTGGTTAACTACAGATAAATCTCAATATACAGATAATGATACAATAACAATAACTGGTTCTGTTTCTACGAAAGATTCACCCACTGTTTTAATTGGAATCTATGATACCTTTGACGCTCCTGCAGGATTTTATTTTGGAAACATTAACTCTGATCTTGAATTTTCTACAAGCTTTCTAGCAAAGGCTGATGTAAACTTTAAAGTAGATGGGACATATTCGATTAAAGCCCAGTATACCGACTCATCAAAAATTACTTCCTTTGAATTTTTCAAAGAAATTGAAGAACCAACTTCTGATGAAGAAATAGTTATTGATAAATCTGATAGTGCTAATGATACACAAGTTGATGAGTCCATTTCTACTTTAGATGATAAAGAAAATTCACAAAACATTGAAGACACAAATGAATCGCAACAAAATGTAGATTCTAATCAAAATGAAACTGAAATAACCCAAAAAAATAACATTTTAGATAAAAATGATTCAACTACTACAAGTAGTACTTCAAACAAAAATGCTTCCAATAATAAATCGATTGTTAAAAACATCCCACAAGAGAAAACAGATATTCAAAAAAAACAGGCTGCTGATTCTACAATAATCAAAAAATCAAATTCATCAGATAAAAAGATAAAACCTGAAAAAGAATTAGATAAAGAAATTAAAAAAGAAAACAACCTAACTATTGAAGATATTGAATTGGGATTGATATTAAATCAAATTAATTTAGAATGTGATTCTAGTAAATATACTGACACAATAACTTACTATGATGGCATGGGACCTGCGTTGTATCGACTTTGTAAATTTGATAACTCTCTGAATTTCTTTGATGAGGAACTTGTAAAGGATCCTAGTAATATTGAGATTTTGACCAACAAAGGTTCGACCCTTGCTAAATTAGGATTCTATAATGAAGCAATTATTTATTATGATAATGTACTAAAAATTAATTCAGATTTCCTTCCTGCAATAAACAACAAAGCAAATGCTCTCGCAAATTTAGGACAACATGACGAGGCAAAATTCCTATATCTATATGCAATTGAAAAGAATCCTAGTTACTTTACTGCAACAAAAAATCTGTCTATTCTTAACAATGAATTAAATCAGCAAAAAATTCACCTCACTGAAAAACAATTCTACAATCAAAAACCAAACGATTATTCTAGTAATAATAAAATCAAGATAATCGAAAATTCACAAATCCTTAAACCAAAAATGGAAA
The DNA here is from genome assembly GCA_965223865.1 of Nitrosarchaeum sp. Classification (GTDB taxonomy): domain Archaea; phylum Thermoproteota; class Nitrososphaeria; order Nitrososphaerales; family Nitrosopumilaceae; genus HKST03. The sequence continues at coordinate 4,264 of OZ245020.1, read as the reverse complement.
ACTCATCTAACTTCTTTGATGAGGTCAGTATGGCATTTTCCTCATTAGGGTCTTTGTTTGGATTTTTTAATTGAGTTAATACACAAATTTTCAATAAACCTATAAAGGCCTAAAGAGACGATCGTCAATAGGTTAGCAATGAGTAAGATACTAGAAAAATCATTAAGAGATGCCCAAAAAGAAGGCAATGTCACAATTGGTGCAAAGCAAGTATTGAACTCTGTAAAAAACTCAAAACTAATCGTATTGTCTCAATCTGTAAAAAAAGAAATGTTTGATAAAATTGAATCAGATGCAAAAAAAGAAAAAATACCATTAGTCCACTTTCAGGGAACTTCTGTCGCATTAGGTAAACTATGTGGCTTGCAGTTTAGAATTTCAAGTATTGCTTTTACCTCTCTTAGCGATGCAAATATCAAATCAATTCTTAAAGATACAGAAACTGAGGATAAAGAATGATCAAAAGTACAACATCAAATGAAAGTTTAAATGAGACAAATTTTTTCGGAGATAAAAAGGAATTCTAATGACACAATCAATTAAGCTAACAACTGATCAAATGCGTATGATGTCTCTTTTCCAAAACGTTACCGGTGCAACAGCTCGTGATTGTGTTGACGATGAAAAACAAGGTCGCGTAATTTTTGTTGTCAATACCGGAAAAATGGGTTTAGCTATTGGTAAAGGTGGCACTCATATCAAATCATTACAAAATATTGTGAAAAAAAATATCGAACTAGTTGAGTTTGATGAAGATCCGGCAAAATTTCTGACAAATTTACTAAATCCTAAACTAGTTTCTGAAGTAAAAATAAATAAACGAGCAGATGGTTCAAACCAGGCAATAGTTATGGTAGATCCAAGAAAGAAAGGAATCGTAGTCGGACGAGAAGGAAGAAATGCTGAAAAGGCAAGACTTCTTGCCAAACGATATTTTGATATTACAAGTGTTCTAATTAACAGTCCTGAAAAGGCAACCTTGGAGATGTAAGATGTGACAAAATCACCACTCGGATTATTTGCAGGTCGAGTTTTAATTGCAAAAAGAAAAAGACAGAGATGGGCAATTTCTACTTTCAAGCGAAGAAAACTTGGAATTGATAAAAAAGCTGATCCTTTAGGTGGAGCACCTCAAGGAAGAGGGATTGTCTTAGAAAAAGTTGGAATAGCTGCAAAACAGCCAAACTCAGCAGTTAGAAAATGTGTAAGAGTTCAGTTAATTAAAAATGGTAAAACAGTTACAGCATTCTTACCCAGAGATGGCGCAATGAACTTTATTGATGAACACGATGAAGTTCACATCCAAGGAATGGGTGCAACACAAGGTGGTGCAATGGGAGATATTCCAGGTGTGAGATTTAAAGTATTCAAAGTAAATGGTACAGCACTTCATGAATTAGTTATTGGAAAGAAAGAGAAACCAAGGAGATAGAATTGACACAAACTAAGAACTTGTTATTATTTAGGAAATGGGATATGTCCAATATTGAAATTAATGATCCTGGACTTAAAACAGCCATCTCGTTGAGAAAACAGATACTGCCATACACTTTTGGCCGTTCTGCCTTGAAGCGATTTAACAAAGCAGATGTAAACATTGTTGAAAGATTATGCAATAAAACCATGCATTTTGGAAAAAAATATGCAAAAAACACTGGGAGAATGACTGGAAAGAAAACCAAAGTTCTTAATACTGTAAAACTTGCATTTGATATTATTTCATTAAAGACTGGAAAAAATCCTGTCGAAGTTTTAGTAAGGGCAGTTGAATTCTCAGCTCCTAATGAAGATACTACAAGAATTGTTTATGGCGGTACTGTTTATCATGTATCAGTTGATGTTGCACCTATACGAAGAGTAGATTTGGCTTTGAAATTCATAGCAGATGCAATAAAGGAAGCAACATTTTCTAATCCTAAACCAATTGAAGAACATATGGCAGAACAACTAATCCTTGCTGCCTCCAATGATCCTAATGCTCCTTCTGTTAAGAAAAAGAATGAGCTAGAAAGAATAGCACAAGCATCTAGATAGAAATTTTCCAGTAGCCCGAGGCAGATTCGAACTGCCGTCTCCGCCTATCCTCTCTTGAGATCCAGAGGGCAGAATCCTTGATCTAAAATTAATATTTGACCGCTAGACTATCGGGCTACCAAAACAAATTTTGGTGTTTTAGAATATAATCATTTGCTGGTATTACTTGATCCTGACTTCATGAATTGCAGTTGCATAATCACAATCTGCTTTTAATCTCATATAGGGAATTAATCTGTAATGAATTGAATAGATGTTGTCTTCTTTGAGTAAAATTCCTTTTTGCATTAAAGATACCAAACCCCTTGATGTAACAGTTATTGTTACATTTTTTTCTTTACAAACTTGATTACGTTTCTTTTGATACTGTTTTAATGTAAATGCTACATCATTAATTTCTAAAATCAAAGGCCATACAATTTGCGCCCAAACAAATCTTCTATTTTCTGTAGCTGATGCATATTTCCCTTTTTCACTCAACATTAATAACATCTCCAAAAGATGTTATAACTTAACAGTTGTCTCAAAAAGAAATTCAAGAGTCCTTAGATTTATTACAAAAAGATTGGGATGTTGATCCAATTTTGAGAGATTTTATGCTAGGAAAAATTTCAGCTGTTTCTGATTATCAAATTAAAGTAAAGGATGTAATTTTTCACCTCCCTTTTCTTTCCTCTGAAAAAAAATACATTTTATGGAAATGCTTTTGGCCTGATTGTCATAATTGTTGTGATAGACAAGGAAGGCTCCCTTTAACCTCTGATGATTTGATTACTATTGGAAAAGGATTGAAGTACCAAAAGACATCTGAATTTATAAAAAATGAAACTCTAACTATTACTTATCAGGAACCAGGACCATCAGGTTCAATGACTACCATGACAACAATCAATCTAAAAAGAAAAACTGATGAAACTGAAAAGGATGATGGCACTCATATCTCATGTAGATTTCTAGATAAAGAGGGTGGATGTAGTATGCATCCTGATAGGCCTGGAGTATGTTATTTGTATCCCTTTTCTACATGGCTTGAAAATGAAAAGGGAAAAGCCAGAGTCCATGCAACTTTTCAATTTACAGGTGATTGTCCAGGATTTTATCTATCTGAAAACATTGAACCAATGAAAGAAGAACTAAAAGAATATTCTAAAATTATTTATGAATACAATATGGCCTCAAGCAGAACTAATCGAGAAAACTTTGGTTCTGTAAGTTTGGGTTAGGCTTTAGCCACTTTCATCAAGTCTGCCATTTTGATATCCATTCCAAATCTGTCCTCATGTTTTTTCATATACCTAAATATTGCCAAAAAATCTGGTAATGATTTTAGAATGGAGAAATTTTTGTGGATCTTTGCTCGAACAAAATTAAACACTTTTCCATATACTTTGTAGTGTTCATCAACTGCTTTTTCATATGCTTTAAAATCATACATATTCTCCAAAAAAATCTCAACACATTGCATACTTGGAATTATTCCCTCTCCGAGCAATGCATATACTGTTCCAATTGATTCTCCTACTCCCACAACCTTACCTTGGTAAAATGGCTTACACTTGTTTGGAGTTGCTAATCTAATTGGACGCCCCTTTGTTTTCAAAACCTTGCCTCCGTGTTTTTTTAGAAAATCATCTGTTGCCTTGATGTGATTTTTTCTGTAATCTCCAGCCCCAATATGCGCCCATTTCTCTCCTAAGGGGAAATACCAAAAATATCCAGACATTCCAGGAAATGGTTCAATGTAAAAATCATCATATGGAAGACCATTTTCATATTCTACCTTGTATTCATAGGTTGGCAGAAAGAAATCTTCTTTGAGTTTTGGAAGATAGACTCTGTGAAATCCAGTACAATCAACTATCATGTCATATTCTGATTCTAATTCTTCTAATGTTGGTGATTTACCATAAATTATTTTTGAATCTTTTATGAAATCTTTGATTAATCCTAATTTATCATAAGTACACAATCCGTGCAATCCAATATCGAACTTTATATTGTTATTCATCTTTACATGCATCGTCTTTCCATCATGGATCAGAAAATCATCAAAATTTCTGTCAACTTTTTTACAAAAATCTTCTAAAACTGGTTTTATCGTTCCCCATGCACAAATAGAATCATGACGCTCTTCTGTATTTCTCTCATACCCAACAACCTCATGATCCGAATCTTTCAGTCTGGCCATAAGATAACTGCCCGCAACACCCATGCCCATTACAGCAATCTT